>CAWFYC010000040.1:0-176155 GCA_963819855.1 uncultured Alphaproteobacteria bacterium | reverse complement strand
GTTCATCTGTGGTTGAACTCCTGGCTTGCTTTGGAGCAGTGCGGCCGGACTCAACACTAGGCACTGCGGTCACGCGATCCTATTCGTGTGGATACGATGAAACACGCTGGCCCCGCTGCACTCGATAGCTTGAACGAACTGCTCGTTGCCATCCGCACGCGTCCCGGCCTGCGCGAACCGCGCCGCGGCGTGTTCTATCGCAAGGGCAAGGCCTGGCTGCATTTCCACGAAGACGCCGCAGGGATGTTCGCGGACCTGCGCATCGGCGCGGAATGGCAGCGCTTCCCGTTATCCGATCCGGCCCTGCGCGCGTCGTTGCTCGCCGTCATCGACCGGTCGCTCTGATCAGCCGGAGCCCACCTCGTCCAGTTCCGCCCCCCACATCTTCTCCAGTGCATACGTCGCCCGCGCCTCCGGCTTGAACAGGTGCACGACGATGTCGCCGGCGTCGATCAGCACCCAGTCCGCGCCGCCGGCGCCTTCCACCTGTACGCGCCGCAGTCCCGCCGCGTGCAGCTTCTCCGACAAGTGCTCGGCCATCGCGGCGATCTGCCGATCCGCCAGGCCGGTGGCGATCACCATACGATCGCAGAACGACGCCTTGCCCTCGAGATCGAGCGTCACGACGTTCTCCGCCTTGTCGTCCTCCAGGCTGCCGACGATGACAGACTGCAGCCGCTGCAGCGCCGAAGGTTCGGCCTTGCGGGTGCGGCGTGCCGCGGCGGGACGCGGACCCGCGGCGATGGTCTTCTTGCGCGGCGTGCCGGGGGTCTTGTCGGCAACCGACAGGGTCGCCTTGGCGACCTTCTTGCGCGGTGCGGCGCGATGTCGGGCGGGCGAGAACGGTTTCGGCGGCTTGACTATGGCGTGGCTCCTTCCCTGGCACGGATCGCGGTGGCCGAGGCAGCATGCTGCGGCACGCAAAGAAACACCCAGGCGGGTGCAGTTTGTTCGCTCAGAACCGGAGCCGATCGCGACGGGCGTCGCGCGTACCACAACCGGCGCGCGGCATGGCCCGACAGCGCGCGATTGTTGTAGCCGGGTCGCGGCAGAACGGCGACGGGTACCCGGCGCACGAACTCCAGCCAGCGGCGCCAGCGCGGCAACTGCTCCAGGATGTCGGCACCCATCAGCCAGACGAAGCGCACGCGGGGGAATTGCCGCAGCAGGCGGCGGAGCGTGTCGATGGTGTAGCGCGTGCCGAATATCGCCTCGATCGCGCTGGCCACGATGCGCCGGCCGTCGGCGATGCTGTGCGCGGATGCCAGCCTTTGCGTAAACGGCGCCATGCCACGTTGCGGCTTCAACGGATTGCCGGGCGACACCAGCAGCCAGACCTGCTCGAGCCGCAGCCGTCGTCGCGCCAGATCGATGATGTGGCGATGCCCGGCATGGGCAGGATTGAACGAGCCGCCGAGCAGGCCGATGCGCATCCGCCGTCGGTCGCCGAAGCGCGGGATCGGCTCGCGCCAGGTGTTCAGGGACGCACCTGCCCGGTGCCGATCACCAGATAACGATAGGTGGTCAGTTGCTCCGGCCCGACCGGGCCGCGTGCGTGAATGCGGCCGGTGGCGATGCCGATCTCGGCGCCGAAGCCGAATTCGCCGCCGTCGCAGAACTGCGTGGAGGCGTTCCACAGCGCCACCGCGCTGTCCACGCCATTGAGGAAGCGCTGCGCCGCATCTTCGTCCTCGGTCACGATCGCGTCGGTATGTTCGGAGCCGTGGCGGGCGATGTGGCCGAGCGCGGCATCGACGCCGTCGACCACGGCAACCGACAGGATCGCATCCAGCCACTCGGTGTCGAAATCCGCTGCGGTCGCCGGGGCGAGGTCGGGCACGATGTCGCGCGCCGCGGCGTCGGCGCGGAAGTCGCAGCCGAGTGCGCGCAGGTCGGCGACGATCGCCGGCAGCAACGCCGGAGCGATGGCGCGGTCGATCAGCAGTGTCTCGGTGGCGCCGCAGATGCCGGTGCGGCGCATCTTCGCGTTGGCCACGATGCGGCGGGCCATCGCGTGATCGGCCGAGGCATGAACGTAGGTGTGGCAGAGGCCCTCGGCGTGCGCCAGCACCGGCACGCGTGCCTCGCGCTGCACGCGCTCGACCAGCGATTTGCCACCGCGCGGTACGATCAGGTCGAGCAGGCCGGCAGCGCGCCAGCATCGCCGCGACATAGGCGCGGTCGGCGTTGGGCGCGATCTGCACGCAGGCTTCGGGCAAGCCGGCAGCGCGCAAACCGGCGACCAGGGCGGCGTTGATCGCGGCGGCGCTGCGCACGCTTTCCGAGCCGCCGCGCAGGATCACCGCGTTGCCCGACTTCAGGCAGATGCCAGCGGCATCGGCGCCGACATTTGGGCGGCTCTCGTAGATCATGCCGATCACGCCGATCGGCGTGGCGATGCGCCGGATGCGCAAGCCGTTCGGCCGCGTCCAGTCGGCGAGCGTGCGGCCAAGCGGATCGGGCAGCAGGGCGATGTCCTCGAGCCCTTTGGCCATGGCATCGACGCGCGCCTCGGTCAGCGCGAGGCGGTCGCGGAACGCAGCGGTTCCGGTGCAGGCGGCCAGGTCGGCGGCGTTGGCGGTGAGGATGTCGGCGGAATGCGACCGCAAGGATGCCGCCATCGCCTGCAACGCCGCGTTGCGTTCGCGTTGCGACGTGCGTGCCAGCACATGCGAGGCGGTGCGCGCGGCGCCGGCGGCGCGTTGTAGATGCTGCGTGGCTTCGGTTTCGATATGCATCGCCGACGTTCCTCTGGTATCAGTCTGCCGCCGCCGCGCTGCTCAAAGCAAGACAAGGTCATCGCGATGGATGATCTCATCGCGGCCGCGCCAGCCCAGGATGGCTTCGATCTCGTCGGAACGATGGCCGGCGATGCGTTCGGCATCGACACTGGCGTAGGCGGAGAGACCGCGTGCCAGCGCCTTGCCGTCCAGACTGCGCACTACCACGGGGTCGCCGCGCTCGAATGCGCCCTCGACGCTGCGCACGCCGGCCGGCAGCAGCGAACGACCGGCGGCGAGTGCGCGCGCCGCGCCGGCATCCACCACCAACGCGCCGAGCGGAGCCAGCGCGCCGGCGATCCAGCGCTTGCGTGCGGACCGCCCTTCGGGGGCGGCCAGGAACCAGGTGCAGCGCGCGCCCTTTTCCAGCGCGGCGAGCGGACGGTCGGCGTGGCCATAGGCGATCGCCATCGCGCAGCCGGCCTGGGTGGCGATCCGCGCCGCCACCAGCTTGGTGCGCATGCCGCCGGACGAGTAGCCGGGCGGTGGAGCGCCCCCCATCGCCTCGATTTCGGGGGTGATGGCGGAGACGATCGGTATGTGCGCGGCAACCGGATCGCGACGTGGATCGGCGGTGTAGAGGCCGTCGATGTCGGACAGCAGGATCAACTGGTCGGCCTGCGTCATCTCGGCGACACGCGCGGCCAGGCGATCATTGTCGCCGAAGCGGATCTCGGCGGTCGTCACGGTGTCGTTCTCGTTGATCACCGGGATGCAGCCGAGGCCGAGCAGCGTGTTCAGAGTTGCGCGCGCATTCAGGTAACGGCGGCGGTCCTCGGTGTCGTCGAGCGTCAACAGTAGCTGCGCGGCGGTGAGACCGTTGGCGGAGAGCGCCTCGCTCCAGGCTTGGGCAAGACGGATCTGCCCGACAGCGGCGGCAGCCTGTTGTTCCTCCAGCCGGAGACGCCGCTGATGCAGGCCGAGCGAGCGACGGGCGAGCGCGATGGCGCCCGAGGAAACCACGATCACGTCGATGCCGCGGGCACGCAGCGAGGCGATGTCGACGGCCACGCCGTCGAGCCATGCGGCGCGTGGGACAGCCTCGTCGTGGTCCACCACCAGGGCGCTGCCGATCTTCACCACCAGACGCTGAGCGGCGGAGAGGCAAGGAGTCATGCGGCCTTCTCCCGCTGCGTGGCGCTGATCATCGATTGCAGCGCGCGCAGCACGTCGGGCACGCCGTCTCCGGTGACGCCGGACAGCAGCATCACCCGGCGGCCCGATGCCTTCGCCAGCGCCGTCCGCCGCGCCGAAGCCTCGCGCGGCGTCATGGCATCGGCCTTGTTCAGCCCGATCAGCTCCGGCTTGTCGGCCAGCCCGCCGCCATAGGCCGCCAGTTCCTCGCGCACGGTGCGCCAGGCACGCACCACGTCGCCCGCCGCGCCGTCGACCAGGTGCAGCAGCACCGCACAGCGTTCGACATGGCCGAGGAACCGCGTGCCAAGCCCGGCCCCCTCATGCGCGCCCTCGATCAGGCCCGGGATATCGGCCAGCACGAACTCCTCCGCTGCCGACAGGCGCACCACGCCCAACTGCGGATGCAGCGTGGTGAACGGGTAATCCGCGATCTTGGGCTTCGCCGCCGACACCGCGGCGAGCAAGGTGGACTTGCCGGCATTCGGCAGCCCCACCAGGCCGGCATCGGCGATCAGCTTCAGCCGCAGCCAGACCGAGCGCTCCTCGCCCGGCCAGCCCTTGTCGGCCCGGCGTGGTGCCCGGTTGGTGGACGACTTGTAGTGCGTGTTGCCGAACCCGCCGTCGCCGCCGCGCAACAGCACCACCCGCCGGCCGGGCGTGTCCAGGTCCGCGAGCAGCGTGGCGCGGTCATCGGCCAGGACCTGCGTGCCGACCGGCACCTTGACCACCACATCGGGCGCGCCAGCACCGGTGCGGTCGGACCCAGCGCCGTTGCCGCCCTTCCTGGCGCGGAAATGCTGCGTGTAGCGGAAATCGATCAGCGTGTTCAGGTTGTCCACCGCCTGCGAACACGATGTCGCCACCCTTGCCGCCGTTGCCGCCATCCGGGCCGCCGAACTCGATGAACTTCTCCCGGCGGAACGCGACCACGCCGTCGCCGCCGTCGCCGGAGCGCAGGTGGATCTTGGCCTCGTCGAGAAACTTCATCACTCGCTCCAACGGGCATTCGCTACACAGCAAAACGGGGGCCGGCTGGCGCCGACCCCCGCTCGATACGCAATCGGGTCCGGCGCCTTACTCGGCGGCAGCCGGCAGCGGTGCGACGGAGACGTGCACGCGGTCATCCGCCCGGCGCTTGAACTCCACCTTGCCGTCGATCAGCGCGAAGATCGTGTGGTCGCGCCCGAGGCCGACATTGGTCCCCGGCTTCCACTTGGTGCCGCGCTGGCGGAGGATGATGTTGCCGGCGATCACCGCTTCGCCGCCGAACTTCTTGATGCCGAGGCGCCGGCCTGCGGTGTCGCGGCCGTTGCGGGAGGAGCCGCCTGCCTTCTTGTGTGCCATGCGTGCTTACTCCTGCGGCGCGGTCCCCGGATCAGGGTCCGGGGCAGGCCCCGGATCGCGGACAGGGGCTGACCCCGGCTCAAAGCCCGGGGCTACGGTCTCGGGGTTTTCGCCGGATACGACGGCGAGCGATTCCGCGGCGTCTATCGCAGCCGGGCCCGGCTCGGCGGGTTCGGCTCCGGGCGCTGCGGCCAGTGCCTGGCCATCCTGCTCGAAGCCGGCGATGCGCAGCACGGTGACGTGCTGGCGATGGCCATTCCTGCGGCGACTGTTCTGCCGGCGGCGCTTCTTGAAGATGATGACCTTGTCCAGCCGGTCCTGGGCAATGACGGTCGCCGTCACCGAGGCGCCCGCCACGGTGGGCGCGCCCAGGGTCACGCCGGCGTCACTGCCTACGGCGAGCACGTCGGTGAAGGTGACGGTGGCGCCGGCCTCGGCGTCCAGCTTCTCGACCTTCAGCACCGCATTCGGCGTCACCCGGTACTGTTTTCCGCCGGTGCGGATCACTGCGAACATCACACGACATCCCACGACGGAGCGGGCCGTCAGGACCCCCGGCGGCCGGAGAGGCGGGGTTATAGCGGGTAGGCGCGAAGTGTCAACGCGGTCGGGCCGTTCGCAGTTGCGCTATTATGCTCCGCCCTCACTCCCAACCTGGAGCTCCGCCCCTCCTCCCAACCTGGAGACCCCCGATCATGCAGCAGCACCAATTTGGCCAGCTCGGTCAGGTATCCACCCTCACCCTTGGAGGCGGCGGTCTCGGCATGCTCTGGGGGACGACCACGTTCGATGAATGCGTCGCCACCGTGCACGCAGCGGTCGCCGCCGGGATCACGCTGCTCGACCTCGCTCCACGTTATGGCGACGGCAAGGCCGAGGAAGTGGTGGGCGAGGCATTTGCCGGCACCCTGCCGGCAGGTATCCGCGTCACCAGCAAGTGCAACCTGGGCAATCCGCCGGCGGCGGAGATCGAGGCGACCCTGCGCCGCTCGATCGAGGGCAGCCTGCGACGACTGCGCCTGTCGCGGCTCGACCTGTTCTTCCTGCACTCCAACGTCGTGCCGGACGCGGCGTTCGCTGCGGGATGGGGCGACGCCGGTGCGCGCATGACGCCCTATCCGGTGTTCGTCGCGCACGTCCGCCCGGTGTTCGAGCAACTGGTCGCCGAGGGAGTGATCGGCGCCTGGGGGCTGACCGGCATCGGCCATCCCGACACCATCATGCGGCTGCTGGCCGAACGTCCCGCGCCAGCCGCCGTGCAGTGCATCGCCAACCTGCTGGACTCGCCAGGCGGGTTGAAGTTCTTCCACGGCCAGGCGAAGCCACGCGCCATCATGGCGGCGGCGCGTGCCAACGGGGTCGGCGTGATGGGCATCCGCGCGGTGCAGGCCGGAGCACTCACCGCGGCGATCGACCGGCCGCTGCCGGACGACCATCCGGAGGTTCGCGACTACGCACGCGCCGCGGGCTTCCGTCGTCTGTGTGCCGAGTTGGGCGAGAACCCCGCCGTGATCGCGCACCGCTACGCGCTGTCGCTCGACATCGACACACTGGTGCTGGGCGTGAAGAACCGCCAGGAGATGGCAGAGTGTGTTGCCGCGGCCGAGGCTGGACCGCTGCCGCCGGAGCTGATCTCGAGAATCGACTCGTCGATCAGCAGCGACTGACTTTGCCGCCTACCGGCATCGCCGGGTCCACCTCACCCCAATGGACTGAGAAGCGTATCAGGCTTTCCGCGGCGACCAGCCATACGCCTTCGCACAGGCGCCGCCCATCAGCATTGCCCGCTCGGTTTCGCTCAGGCGGTCCGTGTTCAGGAAGGGCTCGACGGCCTGCTCGAAGTTGACGACGGCGAACGCACGCGTCCAGTCGGTGCCCCACAGGCAACGCTCGAAACCCCAGGCATCGAACACACGAGCCAGCGGGTCCCAGATATCCGGGAACGGATATGGTTGCTGCGACAGCGTGCAGGCGCCGCTGACCTTGATCACCGCATTCGGGCGCCTGGCGAGTTCCAGCACCTTCGGCAGCTCGGCCCAGGGCTGCGGCGGCGCAGGCGGCACGCGCGGCTGCATGATGCCCAGATGGTCGATGATGAACCGCGTGTCGGGATGCCGATCGATCAGCGCGGTGCCAACGTCCAGGTTGCCCCAGAACAGGATGTTGACCGGAAGATCGTAGCGAACCGCCGCGCGCAGGATGCGGTCGAGGCCGGGATCGTCCGGCGCGCGCCCTGCTTCCTTGGGCAGCATGATGCGGATACCCACCGCGCCCGGCGTCTTCTTCCAGTCGGCGATGACATCGGCCACCGCGGGGTCGTCCGGGTTGACCGGCTTGACGATGGCGAACCGGTCGGGATGCGCCTGCTGCACTTCCACCGCGTAGCTGGCGTCGAACTGGTACAGGCCAAACGCGGAGATGAAGATCGCGCCGTCGACGCCGACTTTGTCCAGCGCCGCCACCATCTCGTCGCCCGTGACGTGGTCGGGCCAGTTCGGCACGCTGTGCCACGGGCGCTTCGGCGTGTTCGCCTCATAGGCGTGGACCTGGCAGTCGATGATCATCGGGGGCGCTCCTCTGTTTGCCTGGAGCTTGGCGAGGGCGGCGGGTACGTGTCCAGAGGGCGGGTGCGGGTTGGCACGTGTCCGCGATCGAAGCGCTGCTTGGTGGGGTGAATGGCGAGACTGTCGCACGTTCACCGACGTGGCAAGTGGATGAACAACCGAGGGGAAAATTCGCATCTACCGATCGGACGTGAGCGGAAGTTGCAGCGCTTTCGATCTGCCGGATCAGCGCAACGTTTTCTCTCCAGTATGGTGCGGTAACCGGCTCGCTCAGCCCGAATTCAAATCTGCGTCGTAGGGTTCCGGTTTCAGCGTCGGCCCAGGCCGGAGATGCATTGGATCCCGGGCTTCCGGTTCGGCGCGGGGCCGGAGTCCTACTTTAACATCAACATCCTTTCATCCTTCCTTGTTTCCACAGACGCCTGCATGCTAAGGCTCGCTGGACGCACGAGTGTGGGGGCATGTAGATGCCAGTCATCGCCTACCAGTCGTTCAACGCCAACTCCAGCAAGAACCACGGCCTCAGCGCGCTCACCCTGCAGCGCTTCACCAAGGACACAAACAAATACGTCACCGCCCAGGGCCACCAGGCCCTCGTGCTGCCTTCCGACACAATGGACATCTCAACGCCCATCGAGGGTCCCGCGGAGCTCAAGTCGATTGAACCCCTCGTCAACAAGCAGCCGCTCAACATATTCGGCTCCCAGATCGCGCTGCTGTGGCAGAACTTCTACCGCGAGTTCGGCGAAATGCCCGACATCATGGTCTGCGGCGAGATGGACTCGTCCAATTCGGACTTCTCCAGCGTCGTCACCGATGCCAAGGTCACCCTCACTCCGCACCCCGCGAAGATGGCGTGCCAGTCCTTCACGGCCCTCAGCCAGTCCACAGTCGTCTCGAACTTCATCAAGGCCGGAGAAGGTTTTGTTCTCTACAAGGTGGGCGACCTTATCGTCTGCTTCGTACACGTCCCGAACAAGATCGCCACGAGCAAGCACGCAGTCGAGAAGTTCTATTTCGAAATCGCACACTATGTGAACGTCAACGGGGCCGTCATCCACGTCGTGCTCGGCGACACGAACCAGCCCAACTTCAACTTCACCGCCGCTTGCCTCAACATCGCCTTCAACACCAACGCCTACGTAAACGCCAACAACGGCAGCAGCGTCGAAAAGATCGATAACTGGAACGTGACGGAGAAGGGCACCAACAGCACTGGCACCAAGATGTACGATATCGCCGTCTATCGCTCCGACATAGTGGAACTGAAGAAAGGGACCGCCTATGTCTCGCAGTCATCCAGCGCGGTCACGATAACCGACCACTGCGGCCTCGGTCTGCACGTGGAGCTGAAGTAGCGATCTAGTACGCATCTTCAATGCCGACATCCGAAGGACCATCCGCTCGATAGGCTTCTGCCCATGCGTCCGTAGTGACAAAGGGTGCCGAACGGGCGAGGGTTGTCCTCGCCTGCCTGGCGCCTTGGCGGTTTGCGGTCGATGCCGGTGAGCTAGGCGGGGATGGCGAGAGGCGGGCCCGTGCCGGCCGGTTCGGGCGGGGCGGCGGGCTGGGCTTTGAGCCGGGCGACGATGTGGGCGATCGGGAAGGCGCGATCGAGCCTCTCCAGACCATGCGGAGCCAATTGCCGCCGTATTGGTTGATGGCGAGGTGCAATTCTCGCCATAGCGGATGGCTCGGCGGGATGCCGAGATCGCGGCAGATATCGGCGAGGACGGCACCGATCCGCTGGCGACGGACCATGGCAGCGATCCTGTCTGGGGTGGGCAGGGAGGCCGCGTCGGTGGGTTGCTGCGGCTGGGCGCGCCGCGGTGATGGCGCGTCGGCTTCGCACGGGAGGGCGCGGTACGCGCGGGGGGCGGGCGCGGGTCTGGTCTGGGGTTCGGCGTCGAGGCGGGCGGCGGTGCCGGCGATCTTTTCCTCGAGCTGCGAGATCCAGCCGATTGACGAACCGCGTGACCCCAGCTTTGGTCATACCCAGCCCGTATTGGCACAGCTCGTGTGCCCTATCATGGACGTGACAACACCTGACGCGAAGGCCTCACCGTGCCCGTGGGAACAGTATCCAATAGCCGGCTTTCCAAGGCTGAACTCAACCAGGACATGATCTTGATCCCGGGCGGCACCTTCCGCATGGGGTCGGATCAGCACTATCCCGAGGAGGCGCCCGTTCACCGCGTGACCGTCGCCTCGTTCTGGATCGGTCGCTCGCCGGTCACCAACCGCGATTTCAGGCGCTTCGTTGACGCGACCGGTTATGTCACCGTCGCGGAGATCGCGCCAGATTCCAAGGACTATCCGGGCGCATCGCGGCACATGTTGAAGCCTGGCTCGCTGGTCTTCACCCCGCCTCGGCAGCCTGTCTATCTCAACGATTGGTCACAATGGTGGAAGTTCGAGTTCGGCGCGAATTGGCGGCGGCCACGCGGCCGTGGCCAATCGAACCAAGGCCTGGATGAGCATCCGGTGGTGCACATCGCTTTCAAGGATGCCGCAGCCTATGCGGCCTGGGCAGGCAAGGAACTGCCGACCGAGGCAGAGTGGGAATACGCGGCGCGTGGTGGCCTCGACGGCGCGGAGTTCGCCTGGGGCGATGAGCTGACGCCAAACGGCCTGCACATGGCCAACACCTGGCAGGGCGCATTCCCGCGGGAGAACCTTGCGACCGACGGCTACGCGAGAACTTCCCCAGTCGGGGCATTCCGCCCCAACGGCTACGGTCTCCTCGACATGATCGGCAACGTCTGGGAATGGACGACTGATTGGTTTTCCGCGCGCCATGTCACCGATGCATCACATCCCTGCTGCATCCCGGAGAATCCGCGCGGCGCTCGCGAATCGGACAGCTACGATGCGCACAACGCAGCACCCCGAATTCCACGCAAGGTCGTCAAGGGTGGTTCGTACCTCTGTGCCCCCAATTACTGCCGTCGTTATCGCCCGGCCGCACGCCATGCGCAGCCGATCGACACCGGAATGAGCCATGTCGGCTTCCGCTGTATCGTCAGGCAGACAAAGACATCGCCATGACAGGCGACGACGCGCCGAAACTTGGCCTCTTGGCCAGACTGGTCCTCGCCGCCCTCATTCTGTTGATCATCAGCGGGATCGCTTGGCACGGCATTACGGTACAAATCATCTTGCGCATCTGGCACGATCTCATCGACCGACCGAGCGGACCCATGGCATTCCGCTTCATTCTGCAGCCACTCATGGCAGCTATCGCGGCAATCCTGCATGGGCGTAGGGACGCGCGCGCCGGCCGCACACCGTATTTCTGGACCGTGATGAGTGAACCGCATGAGCGAATCGGGCGGCTGCGGGAGGGCTTGAACGCGACCGCCAGGATCATTCTACTTGGCATTGTCATGGACGCGATCTACCAGATCAGCTTCCTCAATAGATTTTATCCGGTCGAGTCAGTCATTGTCGCGGTAGGGTTGGGATTTGTTCCCTACCTCGTGCTCCGAGGTATCGTAACGCGCATCCTGCTGGGCTGGCGCGGCAACAATCCCCCCCGGCAGGTGTGAATGGGGTCACCAGGAATGGCAGATACAAACATCGACGCAGGCGCCGAGCGGTTCGAGGTCAGGGTGACGGCCGATACCCATTTCGGCTGGCTGCGCACCCGACTCAGCGTCGAACGCACCATGATGTCGTGGATACGGACCGCCGTCTCGCTCATCGGGTTCGGTTTCGCGATTGTCCAGTTCTTCGAGCGCATGAATCAGATGCCTGGGGTCCCGCAGTCGCTTTTCCCAAATGCCCCGATGTATCTCGGGCTAGCGCTGATATCGTGCGGCATCCTGGCACTGGTCATCTCGATCTGGCAATACCAATGGACCGCTCGCTATTTGCGAAGCGGGTCGTTTGCTCGCGTCGCCGGACTGAAGCAGGGAATGCAATCGCCGGTCCTGGCGGTGGCGGGCCTCCTCACCCTGATTGGCCTGTTCGCCTTCGCTGCCGTGCTGCTGCACCTGGGGTAGCCGCCATGGGCTGATCGACCACGCGTTAGACATCGCTGTGGCTGCTCCGACCAACCAACCCACGCAAAGGAGACCGAAATGGCAAAAACCGACAAGCCGAACATCCTCATTCTTTGGGGCGATGACATCGGCTGGTGGAACATCAGCTATAACAGCCGCGGCCAGATGGGCTACCGCACCCCGAACATCGACCGCATCGCGAACGAAGGCGCGGCGTTCACCGATTACTACGGCCAGCAAAGCTGCACGGCGGGGCGCGCCGCCTTCATTACCGGGCAAAACCCAATCCGCACCGGCCTGACCAAGGTCGGCATGCCGGGAGCCTCGGTCGGCCTCCATGCGGAAGACCCCACCATCGCGGAATTGTTGAAACCGTTAGGTTACACCACCGGCCAGTTCGGCAAGAACCATCTGGGCGATCGGGACGAATATCTGCCCACGGCGCACGGCTTCGACGAATTCTTCGGCAATCTCTACCACCTCAATGCGGAAGAGGAACCCGAGCAGGAGGACTATCCGAAAGACCCCGCCTTCAAGCAGCGCTTTGGCCCCAGGGGCGTGCTGCACGCATGGGCGGATGGCAAAGGTGGACAGAAGATCGAGGATACCGGTCCTCTCACCAGGAAGCGCATGGAGACCATCGATGAAGAAGTGACGGACCATGCCCTCGCCTTCCTTGACAAGGTGCACAAGGACGGCAAACCGTTCTTCCTCTGGTACAACACCACCGCCATGCACTTCCGGACCCACTCGGCTCCGAAGCACAAGGGCAAGAGCGGCGGTCAGGGCGAATACAACGATGTCATGGTCGCCCACGACGAGAATATCGGCAGGATGCTGGCCAAGCTCGATGAGCTGGGGATCTCAGACAACACTATCGTCATTTACTCGACGGACAACGGTCCGCACTTCAACAGCTGGCCGGACGCAGGCATCACCCCATTCCGTAGCGAGAAGAACACCAACTGGGAAGGCGGTTGGCGGGTGCCCGCCTTCGCGCGCTGGCCCGGCAAGATCAAGCCGGGCTCGGTCTTCAACGACGTCTGCTCGCACCAGGACTGGTTACCAACTCTTCTTGCCGCGGCGGGTGAGCCGGAGATCTCGAAGAAACTCCTCGAAGGTCACACTGTCGGCGACAAGACCTTCAAGGTTCACATCGACGGCTACAACCTGCTGCCCTATCTGACCGGCGAGGCGAAAGCGAGCCCTCGAAAGTCCTTCTTCTACATCAGCGACGACGGCGACATTCTGGCGCTGCGCATGGGCGACTGGAAGATGGTCCTGGCGGAGCAGCGGGCGCACCAACTCATGTGCTGGTTCGAGCCGTTCGTGAAGCTGCGCGCACCAAAGATGTTCAACCTGCGTCGTGATCCGTTCGAGAGGGCGGACGAAAACTCAAATACCTATTGGGACTGGGTGATTTCTCACGCCTATCTCCTCTATGAGATGCAAGCCCTTGTGGCGCAGCAGATCCAGGCGTTCATGCAATTCCCTCCACGCCAGAAGCCAGCCGCCTTCAACCTGGATGAGGTACTTCGCCAGATCCAGGAAGCAGCCGGCAGCAACAACCACTAGGCGGTCCGCGGGCCGCGACACATATGTCTCCCGTCGGTCAGCACGCCCCTCAACTACAACCTGCCGCCAGCGCTGGGCGGCAGGTTGCTTGTTATGTAACCTCCTGACGCTGGCGGCTTGATGTGGGCCGACTTGGCCGCCGGCCGGTGGACTGTCAAATGACTGCTTTTTTTGCCCGTCCCAGCCAATCTCGCGGTGACCACAGTTCGGCGCGACCAGCCACGTGAAGGCCGCGATCTGGACGCACGCCAGCGGATGTACCGTTGCCAGGGAGACTGGGGCAATCCTGTCGCAATGCGCCAGCTCGCATGCTCAGACAAGCTATGATTTCGTCGCCGTTCCGACAAGTATCGCGGGCGCTCATGTCCGCTATCGGGGAGCGCATCCTGGCGGCTGGGCAACTGTCATGGGCGCAGAGCCGTCGGCAACCACGCGGTGGTGACCGTCATCTCTATCTGGTATGGCCGCCCAGCCCTCGAACGCCTGACTCGGGTCGGAAACGGATCGTCCGCCGCCTCGTCCTCAGCCTGCGTCCAGCCGCGCCAGGAGTTTCTCCGCGCGTTCCCGCTTCTCGGGCAGCGGATCACGCTGGATGATTCGCAGGATCGCGTCCCGTGCCCGGCGATCGCCGGCTTCGGCCATCTCAAATGCCATAGCGTCGCGTCGCTCGTAATGCGACCGGTCTAGCGGCACGATCGTGATTGGCAGGTCCTCCCAGTAATACTGCCCCTCATGGCTCGACCAACCGGCGTAGACCTCGTCCCAGGCGCCGCAGCCGGCATAGGGCAGCAGGTTCACATCCGCCATCGGCTCGCTGAGTTTTTGATAGCGCGCATCGAACGACATCCGGATCGACCGGGTCCGGTTCGGCAGCGCCTTGTGCACCGTCACGTCCTGGAAAATCAGGGCATCGCCCGCCGCGAAGTCGCCGGTGACCCAGGTGCCCGGGATCGGCACGGCGATATCCATGCCTCCCGCACCCGAACCGACCTTGGTCGGCAGAATGCCCGCGGCGTGGGATCCGGCGGCGACCGCCAGAGTACCCATCTCGCGTGGGCAGTCCCCCAGCGGCATCCACATCGCGTAGCTGGTCGCGCCGCCGATGTGCACGCGATCCTGATGGATGCCGGTGGTGAAGTCGAAACCATCCGACTGAGGAAAAATGTTGCGCTGGACAAACATCGGATGCGCCATGGCGCGCTCACCGAAAATCCGCTCGAACAGCGCAGTCACGCTGGGATCGATGCGCAGGCGATGCAGCGCCTCGTCCGACCAGAGGCCGCGAAACACCGACATGTAGCGCGGCTCAGGGTCCTTGCAGGCGGCGGCAGAATTGGCGACGGCGGCGGCGGCGGGCGAGCCTGGGGCCAGCCAGCCGCCCTCCGCTACCTTGTTCAGCAGCCTGGCACGCACTTGGAGGATCGCCTCTCGTGGCAACAGGCCGCGCAGGAACAAATAACCGTCCCGGGCCAGTCGAACTTGCAGAGTTTCGCCGTCGTTCAGGTGTTCGGTCGAATCCCTGAAAGGTTCGCAGTGAGACAAGGTTTTCCTCCCGTCCTTCCGATGCATCGTGTGCAGGTTCCTGACCCCTGACAAGCCGGAATGGCCGCGGCAGCTTAATACCAAATCTCGCAGCCGACGACTCATGCGACCGGTGCATCCGTACAGTCATCCCCGCGAAAGCGGGGACCCAGGACCGCAGGCACCGTCCCGCCGCGCCTGGGTTCCCGCGTCCGCGGGAATGACATCTTCGTTGCCGCAGCGCGGTGCCATCGGTCGGCATCATCAGAATTTGGTATAATTCCCGTTGCCCAGCATGTCACACAGGTCGAAGGGGCTATGTCGGTTCCATTCCGGCACCATCCGCCAGCGACGCGAAGCAACTCCACCACGCCGCGCCGACCGGAAGCAGCCACGCGATATGCTGTCCGGCAGCGCGGTCGTTCCAGGGTAGCGGCGCCGCCAGGATCGCCGCGATGTCGATCATCCCCGGGTGGTGGGAGGTGCCCCATTCCATCACCGCATTCGATCCGATCGTCGGCCCGCAGCCGCGGCTCGATCTCCGCACGCGCGCCATCGGCCAGCGTGAAGAATGCCTCGCCGGCAAGGCCGGTGCAGCGGAGGAACACACCCACCTGCGGGAACGGCAGCCTCGCGCGATACAAGGTGATCCAAGCGGCGTTGCGGATGATCGCGAAGCGGCGGTTGCGGAAACCTCCCGCGCTATGCGCCGGCAGGCCGCGCGAACGGGCGCGCCGCGCCAGCAGATCGCGCCAGAAGGTGCGGTCCTGCGCCAGGTCCTGTGGGGATATCCCTCGTCGCGTTCCCTGATATTGCATGTCCGGCCATTTGGCACCCTGACCAAGCTGGTTATCACAGGACGTGCCGAACGACGGAACCACAATCCCTGACCGTGTATCTCCGTCGCGCGCCTGCACCGGTTGCCACCCGCAGACCCCCGGCCTACCCTCCCGGCACACCTACCGGTAGGGAGACGTCCAGATGAAGGTTGGCGAGGCTGTTGCCGAAATCATGAAGCGCGAGGGGATCGAGATCCTCTGCGGCTACCCCGTCAACCACCTACTGGAATATGCGGCCGCTGCCGACATCCGGCCGATCATCGTCCGCCAGGAGCGCATCGGCCTGCACATGGCCGACGCGATCTCGCGCGTGACCTCGGGCAAGAAGATCGGTGCGTTCTGCATGCAGCACGGGCCGGGCACCGAGAATGCCTATGGCGGCGTCGCCCAGGCGTTCAGCGAGTCGGTGCCGGTGCTGGTGATCCCGCAGGGCTATCCGCAGCGCATCGCGCATATCGACCCGAACTACAGCGCTGTGCGCGAGATGCGCGGCGTATCGAAGTCGGCCGAGCCGCTGGTGGTGCCGGGCGAACTGGCCAGCGTGATGCGTCGGGCGATGAGCCGCCTCCGCAACGGCCGCAGCGGACCGTGCATCGTGGAAATCCCCACCGACCTATGGGGCGCGGACATCGGCGAGCTCGACTATACGCCGGTCACGCACGTGCGCACTGCGCCTGATCCGGTCGATGTGCGCAAGGCCGCGGCGGCGATACTGGCGGCGAAACGCCCCGTGATCTACGCCGGCACCGGCGTGCAGTGGTCGGAAGCCTGGCCGCAGCTGCGCGCCTTTGCCGAGCTGCTGGGCGCGCCGGTCACCACCAGCCTCGGCGGCAAGAGCTCGTTCCCCGAGAACCATCCGCTGTCGCTCGGCTCGGGCGGCAACGCGGTGCCGAAGCCGGTGCACCACTTCGTCGAGAAGTCCGATCTGATCATCGGCATCGGCTGCTCGTTCACCGAAACCAACTTCGGCATCAAGTTCCCGAAGGGGAAGAAATTCATTCACGCGACGCTCGATCCCGATCACCTCAACAAGGACGTGCTCGCCCATGTCGGCCTGCTGGGCGACGCGGCGCTGGTGCTCGAGGCGCTCACCGGCGAACTGAAGCAGACCATCAAGTCGAACCGCGATCCGAAGGACGTGGTCGCCGAGATCGTCGCCATTCGCGAGGAGTGGATGGCGCAGTGGAAGCCGCTGCTCAATTCCAACGAGGCGCCAATCAGCCCGTATCGCGTGATCTGGGAGCTGATGGCGGGCACCGACCAGAAGAACACCATCATTACCCACGACGCCGGCAGCCCGCGCGACCAGATCTCGCCGTTCTGGGTCTCCACCGAGCCGCTATCCTACATCGGTTGGGGCAAGACCACGCAGCTTGGCATGGGGCTGGGGCTGGCGATGGGCGCGAAGCTGGCGAAGCCGGACAAGCTGTGCATCAACTTCTGGGGCGATGCGGCAATCGGCTTCACCGGCATGGACTTCGAGACCGCGGTGCGCGAGCGAATCCCCATCCTGTCGTGCCTGATGAACAACTTCTCCATGGCGATCGAGCTGAAGGTGATGCCGGTGTCGACCGAGAAGTACCGCTCCACCGACATCTCCGGCAACTACGCCGACATGGCGAAGGCGTTCGGCGGCTACGGCGAGCGCGTAACCGATCCCGGCCAGATCAAGGCCGCGATCCAGCGCGGCATCGAGCAGACCAAGGCCGGCAAGCCGGCACTCCTGGAGTTCATCACCGCGAAGGAGACGCGGGTTTCGAAGTTCTGACGCGGCGCGTCATGGCCGGCGAAGACCGGCCATCCACGCCTTCGAGCGTGGCAATAAAAAGACATGGATGGCCGGACGTTGCGGTGGCGCGCCCGTGCCCACCATGACGGTTGCGAGTAGGGAGGACCATGGCCAACGTTTCCATTCGGGATGTCCGCAAGTCGTTCGGCTCCACCGAGGTCCTGCACGGCGTCAGCGTCGAGATCGAGGACAGCGAGTTCGTCATCCTTGTGGGCCCCTCAGGCTGCGGCAAATCCACCCTGCTGCGCATGATCGCGGGACTGGAGAACATCTCCGCCGGCGAGATCGCCATCGGTGCGCGGGTGGTGAACAACGTCGCGCCGAAGGAGCGCGACATCGCCATGGTGTTCCAGAACTACGCGCTGTATCCGCACATGACGGTGCGCGACAACATGGCGTTCTCGCTGTCGCTGGCGAAGGTGCCGAAGGCCACCATCGACCAGCAGGTGCAGCGTGCGGCGCAGATCCTCGGCCTGGCGCCGTATCTCAACAGATACCCCCGCCAGCTTTCCGGCGGGCAGCGCCAGCGCGTCGCGATGGGACGGGCGATCGTGCGCGACCCGCAGGTGTTCCTGTTCGATGAACCGCTGTCCAACCTCGACGCCAAGCTGCGCGTCGCGATGCGCGCCGAGATCAAGGAACTGCACCAGCGGCTGGCCACCACGACGGTGTACGTCACGCACGACCAGATCGAAGCCATGACGATGGCCGACAAGATCGTGGTGATGAACGCGGGCAATGTCGAGCAGATCGGTGCACCGCTCGAATTGTATGACCGGCCGAACAATCTGTTCGTCGCCGGCTTCATCGGCTCGCCGGCGATGAATTTCCTGAAGGGAAAGATCGAAGGCGGTGCGTTCCGGGTCGACGGCGGCGAGGCATTGCCGCTGCCGGGAAAAGGCAACGGATCGGACGGCAAGCCGGCGGTCTACGGTATCCGTCCGGAGCATTTCCAGCTCAATCCGGCGGGATTGCCCGCTGTGGTGCACGTGGTGGAACCGACGGGATCAGAGACACAGGTGATTGCCGAGTTTGTCGGCACTTCGGTGCTTTGTGCGTTCCGCGAGCGTGTGTCGGCGAAGCCGGGCGAGACGATCCGCATCACCCCCGAACCGTCTCTGGTGCACCTGTTCGATGCCAGTACCGGCCAGCGGCTTGCGGTCTAGTTCGGAGCATTGGCTTTACGCGTCACGCGGTGTGGCGGAATATGGCGCCTATCGGACCCTCGCATCCGGTCGCGAGGTTCCAGGACGGGCGTGACCGGCAACGGAGGGAACTATCAAATGGCGATCACCCGGCGTGATTCACTGGCTCTCGGCGCGGCCGCGCTGGGTGCGGCATCGATCCCGATCATCGGGGCACGTGCGGCGGTCGACGACGTGCCGACCGCCGACGTGAAGCAGCCGGAGTTCAAGGTCGAGAAGGGCGCCTCGCTGCATGTGCTGCGGCCCGCCAAGTTCGTCGATCCAGACGAGGTGTATTGGAAGGCAAACACCAAGAAGTTCATCGACACGACCGGGATCGATGTGAAGGTCGATTGGGTAAGCTGGGAGGATTTGCGTCCGCAGACCGCGGTGATCGCCAACACTGGCGCCGGCGCCGATATTGTGTGCGGCTTCGCGTCGGATCCGCATGTCTATACCGAGAAGTTGCTGGAGGTGAGCGACCTCGCCGAGTATCTCGGCGCCAAGTACGGCGGTTGGTACCACCTGGCCAAACTATATGGCACCAGGTGGCAGACCAACAATTGGATCGCGCTGCCAATCGGCGGCGGCGCCGGACCATGCGTCTATCGTGCCTCCTGGGTGAAAGAGGCGGGTTACGACCGGATTCCCGACGATCACGCCGGCATCCTGGATCTCTGCCAGAAGTTGCAGAAGAATGGCCACCCCTGCGGGTTCTCGCTCGGTCACGCGCTGGGTGACGCCAATGGCAACTGCTACTGGGCGCTGCACTCGCACAACGCCTACCTGGTGGACGAGAAAGGCAAGGTCGCCATCGATTCAAAGGAAACCATCGCCGCGCTGAAGTTCATGACGGAACTCTACAAGACGATGATTCCCGGCACGATCTCGTGGAACGACGCCGGCAACAATCAGGCCTATGCAGCAGGACAGATCGGGTTCACCTTCAACGGCGTGTCGATCTATTACGTGATCAAGAATTCGCCCGACCCGAAGCTTCAGGCGATGGCGGCGGACACCAGGCACCAGGAACAGCCGAAGGGTCTCGCGCCAGTGTCGCCGCAATTCGCCGGCCCGATGAACGCGATGATCTTCAAGAGCAGCAAGTACCCGAACGCGGCGAAGGAATATCTCCGCTTCATGATGGAGAAGGACCAGTACGGGCCGTGGCTGTCGAACTGTTACGGCTATTGGTCGCAGCCGCTCCAGGCCTACAGCAAGATGAAGTTCTGGGATGCGGACCCGCAGCTCGAAGCGTTCAAAGGCCCGATGAATTCGCAGTTCTACAGTGGCTACAAGGGGCCGATCAGCGCCGCGGCGGCGACGGTCGAAGCCAATTATACCATCGTCGACATGTTCGCCGCCGTGGCCACCGGCAGCATGACCCCCGAAGCGGCGGCCAAGCAGGCGGCCAAGCAGGCCGAGCGCTATTACAAGAGCTGAGACGTAACGCGCGGGGCGTCGTCGATGCTTGACGGCGCCCCCGCCGAAGGGCGGGACGAGCAATGGACGCAGCAGTAGAAGTCGTTGCCGGGCATTTGAGGATCGCGCGCAAACCCGACGGCTGGGTGACGCGGCTGTTCGACTATAAGCCGTTCCTGGTGTTCCTCTGCCTGTTGCCGACAATCGGCCTGCTGTTGGTGTTTCTGACCTATCCGCTGGGTCTTGGCATCTGGCTGGCGTTCACCGACACCACGATCGGCCACCCGGGCGACTTCATCGGGCTCGATAATTTCATTTCGTTATGGGACGATGACATCTTCTGGATGTCCGTCACCAACACGATCTTCTATACCGCCGCGGCGACGGCGGGGAAGTTCGCGCTGGGTCTGTGGCTCGCGATGCTGCTCAACCACCACCTGCCGTTCAAGGCGTTCATCCGCGCCGTCGTGCTGCTGCCCTGGATCGTGCCCACGGTGCTTTCGGCGATCGCGTGGTGGTGGATCTACTCGCCGCAGTTCTCCGTCATTTCCTTCGTGCTGGTCGACGTGCTGCATTGGCGCGACCAGTACATCAATTTCCTCGGCACGCCCTGGGCTGCACGCTGGTCGCTGATCGTCGCCAATATCTGGCGTGGCATTCCGTTCGTCGCGATCACCCTGCTGGCGGGGCTGCAGACCATTTCGCCGTCGCTGTATGAAGCGGCCCTGCTGGACGGCGCCTCTGGCTGGCAGAAATTCCGCCGCATCACCGTGCCGCTGCTGATGCCCATCCTCGCGGTGGCGTTGACGCTGTCGGTGCTGTTCACGTTCTCCGACTTCCAGTTGGTCTATGCCATCACCCGTGGCGGGCCGTTCAACACGACCCACCTGATGGGAACGCTGGCCTTCCAGCGCGCGATCCCCGGCGCACAGCTTGGCGAGGGCGCGGCGATCGCGGTGTCGATGATCCCGTTCCTGATCGGCGCCACGCTGCTGTGCTTCTTCGGCGTCGGGCGGCGCAAGTGGCAGCATGGTGAAGCAAATGACTGACGCCATCGCCCGCGTCGATGAGGAAATCTCCGAGGTTGCCGCCGAACTGGAGGCCGCGGCACCGCGGCTGATCGACCGACCGGAGCGGCTGTCGTGGGACTCGCAGCTCCGCACCACGATCACGGTCTACATCCCGCTGGCGATCTTCGTCATCGTGCTGCTGTTCCCGTTCTATTGGATGGGGATCACCGCGTTCAAACCCGACTACGAGATGTACGACTACAAGCAGTTCAATCCGTTCTGGGTGCATTCGCCGACGCTGCACAACATCGAGGTATTGCTGTTCGAGACCAACTATCCGCGCTGGCTGACGACCACGATGGGGATTGCAGTCGCTTCGACATTCCTGTCGGTGTTCTCCAGCGTGCTGTGCGCCTACGCGATCGAGCGGCTGCGCTTCAAGGGCGCCCAGCATGTGGGCCTGGCGATCTACCTTGCGTACCTGGTGCCGGCGTCGATCCTGTTCATCCCGCTGGCCACGCTGATCTATCAGTTCGGGCTATTCGACAATCCGGTGGCGCTGATCCTTACCTATCCCACGTTCCTGGTGCCGTTCTGCACCTGGCTGCTGATCGGCTACTTCAAGTCGATCCCGTACGAGCTGGAGGAGTGCGCGCTGATCGACGGCGCCTCTCGCTTGCAGATCCTGCGCCGGATCACCCTGCCGTTGGCGGTGCCGGGGCTGATTTCGGCCGGCATCTTCGCGTTCACGCTGTCGTGGAACGAGTTCATCTACGCACTGGCCTTCATCCAGTCGACCGACAAGAAGACCGTGCCGGTGGCGATCCTGACCGAGCTGGTGACCGGCGATGTGTATCAGTGGGGCTCGCTGATGGCGGGTTCGCTGCTGGGTTCGCTGCCGGTGGCGCTGATTTACTCCTTCTTCGTCGAGTACGATGTTTCCTCGATGACAGGAGCGGTGAAGGAGTAGCGGGTGCCGGCACGCACGGGCGAGCAGTTCCTCCGCGGTCTGCGGGATTCGCGCGAGGTCTGGCTTGGCAACGAACGCGTGACCGACCCGGCGTCGCATCCCGCCCTGACCGGGGCCGCGCACGCGATCGCCGCGGTGTTCGATCTGCAGCACGCACAGCCCGATGCCTGCCTGATGCCGGATCCGGAAACCGGCGAGGCGATCAACGTCAGCCACATGATTCCACGGTCGCGCGCGGACCTGGAGCGCCGCCACGTCGGACTGCAGGCGATCGCCGAGTATTCCGTCGGCCTGATGGGCCGCACGCCCGACTACGTGAACGTGACCTATGCCGGGTTCGCCGGCCGGTGCGACGAGTGGTCGATCGACGGCAATGAGGAAGGCGCCGACAACCTGGTGCGCTACCAGAAGCACATGGCACGCGCCGACCTGTCGCTGACCCACGCGATAATCCATCCGACCGTCGATCGTGCGCAGGGCGCGGTGCCGCTGGGCCTGAATCGGGTGGCGCTGCACAAGGTGGCCGACACCGAGCATGGCATCCTGGTGCGCGGCGTCCGCGTGCTCGCCACGCTGGCACCGTTCGCCGATGAGATCGCGGTGTACCCGGCCGCACCCATGCCGGACGCGAATCCCGCGCACGCGCTGAGCTTCGCGATCCCGATGGCGACACCGGGATTGAAGTTCCTGTGCCGCGACAGCGTGTCGGTGCAGGGCACGCGGTTCGATCATCCGTTCTCCAGCCGGTTCGACGAACAGGATGCGTTCGTCATCTTCGACAATGTCGAGATCCCGCGGGATCGCGTGTTCATCGATGGCAACCTTGCAGTCTACAACGGCATCCTGCGCTCGAGCTGGTGGCCGAACATCATGCAGCAGGCGATGATCCGGGCGGAGACCAAGCTGACCTTTGCCTGGGGCATCGCCACGCGCATGGCGGAGGCGATCAATGCCTCGCTGCCAGCGGCACAGCAGATGCTTGGCGAGATCTGGACCTTCGCCGAATTCGCCCGTGCCGCCATCCGTGCAGCCGAGGCGGATTCCTATGAGCACGGCAACGGCGTCTGGTTCCCCGACGCGCCGCCGCTGATCGCGCTGCGCACCAGCCTACCGCGCTGGTTTCCGCGGGTGAACGAGATCATCCGCGAGCTCGGCTCGCACAATCTGCTGACCACGCCGACGGCGGCGCAATTCGCCGACCCGGCGCTACGGCCGTTGCTGGACGAATTCATCGGCGGTGCCGCCGGCGTCAGCGCCGAGCAGCGTGCGCGGATCTTCCGGCTGGCCTGGGATTTTTCCGGCACCGCGCTGGCCAGCCGCAACGAGCAGTACGAGCGTTTCTATCTCGGTTCGGCGTCGCGCAACCTGCTGCACGCGCAACAGCGCGCCGAACGCAGCCGCGCCGACCGGTTGGTCGATCGGTTTCTGCGCGAACCAATCTGAATGCCGCAGCGCGCCTTGCCGCTCGCGCAGGGGCGTGCTTGAAGTCGCCCAGCCGCCGCGCCGGAGGAAACATGAAGATCGAGCGGGTAGAAACGTTTCAGGCCGATGCCGGCTGGCGCATGTTCTCCTTCCTCAAGGTCACCACCGACGATGGCATCATCGGCTGGTCCGAATTCAACGAAAGCTTCGGCTCGATCGGCCTGTCGGACGTGATCCGCGGCCTCTCGCCGGTGCTGATCGGCCGCGACCCACGCCGCTTCGAACAGATCACCCAGCATCTGCATGTGCTCACCCGCCAGTCGCGCGGCGGCATCAACCAGCAGGCGGTCGCCGCGATCGAGAATGCGCTGCTCGACGTGACCGGAAAGGCCTATGGCGTGCCGGTCTATGCGCTGTTCGGCGGGCCGATACGCGATCGCATCCCGGTCTACTGGTCGCATTTCGGTACCTACCGCGTGCGCAGTGCCGCGTTGATGGGCGTCCCGGCGCTGGACAGCTACAACGACCTCGCGCACCACGCCGAGCAAGTGAAGCGGGCCGGCTTCCGCGCGCTGAAGACCAACATCATTCCGACGGACGGCGGCGGGCTTGCCTCCTATGTGCCCGGCTTCGGCCGCACGCCGGGCTGGCCGGAGCTGAACTGGGACAATAGGCTGCTGCTGGGGCTCAGCGATCAACTCGGCGCCATCCGTGCGGCAGTGGGGCCGGAGATGGGCATCCATCTCGACATCAACTTCAACTTCAAAACCGAGGGCTTCAAGCGCATCGCCGAGACCGTGGCGCCATTCAATCTCACCTGGCTGGAGATCGATACGCACGACGCACCGGCGCTGGCCGAGATCAAACGCGGCGCCCCCTGCCCGATCGCGTCCTGCGAGACGCTGCATGGCCGCCGCGAGTTCAAGCCGTTCTTCGATCACTACGCGACCGACGTGGCGATCATCGACGTGATATGGAATGGCCTCAACGAGTCGCTGAAGATCGCCTCGATGGCGGACGTTTACGAAGTCAATGTTGCACCCCACAATTTCTACGGCCATCTGTGCAGCGCGATCAGTGCCACGTTCAGCGCCATTGTGCCGAACTTCCGGGTCATGGAGATCGACATCGACAGCGCGCCGTGGCGCGACGAGTTCTATGTCACAGTGCCCACCATCGAGAACGGCGAATTCGTCTTGCCGAAAGGTCCCGGCTGGGGCATCGACGTGAACGAGAAGGCGGTGCGTGCGCGTCCGCCGCAGCACTAGAAGGAGACCGACACTTGGCCAAATACAAGATCGCGACGCCCGCGGGCGCGAGCTTCACCGTCGCCGGCGGCGGCTACGATTTGGAGATGGAACCGTTGGAAGGCCTCGACGCCGAAATCGTCGAAGGCCCCGCCGATGAAGACGGCTTCATCAAGTTCGCTCAGGACGCAGATGCGGTCTACGCCAAGGGCATTCGCTTCACCAAGAAGATCATCGACGGCCTGCCGGAACGGTGCCGCGGCATCATCCTGGGCAGCGTCGGCGTGGACAGCGTGGATGTGAAGGCTGCCACCGAGCGCGGCATCCCGGTGACCAACTGCCCCGACACGTTCATCGAGGAAGTCGCCGACCACGCGATGATGCTGCTGCTGTCCGCCTTCCGCCGTACCATCGAGCAGGATCGCATGGTGCGCGAGGGCAAGTGGCGCGAAGGCCGCCCCGCGCTGTTGCAGATTCCGCGCCTGATGGGCCAGACGCTGGGTCTGGTCGCGTTCGGCCATGTCGCGCGCGCGGTGGCCAAGCGCGCCAAGCCGTTCGGCCTGCGTGTCATCGCCTATGACCCCTTCATCGAGGAGCTGGTCATGGTCGAGCATGGCGTGCTGCCATGCACGCTGGACGAGGTGATGTCGCAGTCCGACTTCGTCTCCATGCACGCGCCGGCGCGGCCCGAGGCGGAAGGATTGCTCGGGGAAAAGCACTTCCGGCTGATGAAGAAGACCGCGATCTTCATCAACACCGGGCGCGGCCCGACAGTGCAGGAGGCGGCACTGATCAAGGCGCTCGAGGAAAAATGGATCGCCTATGCCGGTCTGGACGTGCTGGAGATCGAACCGCCCGGCAACAACAATCCGCTGCTCAAGATGGACAACGTCATCCTCAGCGCGCACACGGCGTCCGCGTCAGCCCGCTTCGATCCCGCGCGCAAGCGGCATGTCGGGCGCGAGCTGGCGCTGGTGCTGGAAGGCAAGTGGCCGATGAGCTGCGTCAACCCGGCGGTGCTGCAGAACACCAAGCTGCGGCGCTGGCAGCCGGTGTCGATGGAGCGCGGGCCGAACAGCTGACGGGCTGACTCGAAACTGCACGCCTCGTGGTCCGATGGGTTTCGCTGCGCTCTACCCATCCTACGGCACCGCGCGCGGAAACTCGTAGGATGGGTAGAGCGCAGCGAAACCCATCAGCTCGTCGGGCGACGCGCTAGACGGTTTCGCCCAGGCTTTGCAGATAGTCGGTAACAGGCGTGGCAGCGGCGCCGCCCGCCTCGGCGTGCTTGAGCAACGTGATCCCGTGCGGTCCGCGCCATCGCGATGCCTGGGGAAACGCCTGGATCGTGGCCCTCACAACTTCCAGGTGACCGAGCATGGCCGCGGCAAAGATATCCATCCTTGCCCCATGCTCGAGCAGGAACTGGGCGATGTCGCGCCGGCCCATATGCGCGGCCGCTCCCAATCCAGTTTCCCAGTCACCGTCGCCCCAGTCCCACGCCGCGTTGACGATCGTCTCATGCCGGCCCAGCAAGTCGCGAACCCGGTCAAGATTGCCGTGAGCGTTGCCGACAAACTCCTCGACCAATGCCGGATCGAGGCGCGATTTGTCCTGCATTTTGCGGAGCTCCGTGGGTTCAATACGTCAGTACCGTTCTGATCGACTCCCCCTTCCGCATCAGCTCGAAGCCCTCGTTGATCTGCGCGAACGGCAGCGTGTGGGTGATCAGGTCGTCGATGTTGATCCGCCCATCCATGTACCAATCCACGATCCGCGGCACGTCGGTGCGTCCGCGCGCACCACCGAACGCGGTGCCTTTCCAGGTTCGGCCGGTAACCAACTGGAACGGACGCGTAGCGATCTCCTGGCCGGCGCCGGCGACACCAATGATGATCGACTGCCCCCAACCGCGATGCGCGCATTCCAGCGCCTGGCGCATCACCTTGACGTTGCCGATGCACTCGAAGCTGTAGTCGGCGCCACCCTTCGTCAGGTCCACCAGGTACGGCACCAGATCGCCCTGCACTTCGGCCGGATTGACGAAATGCGTCATGCCGAACTTCTCGGCGATCGCCTTCCGTCGCGGATTGAGATCGACACCGACGATCATCTCGGCGCCGACGATCCGCAGGCCCTGGATCACGTTCAGCCCGATCCCGCCAAGGCCGAACACAACGCAACGGGCGCCGGCCTCCACCTTCGCCGTGTTCATCACCGCGCCGATGCCGGTGGTGACGCCGCAGCCGATGTAGCAGACCTTGTCGAACGGCGCGTCCGCGCGGATCTTCGCCAGCGCGATCTCCGGCAGCACCGTGAAGTTGGCGAAGGTCGAGGTGCCCATGTAGTGGAACACCGTCTCGCTGCCGGCACGGAACCGGCTGGTGCCGTCCGGCATCACGCCGCGCCCCTGCGTCGCGCGGATCGCCACGCACAGATTGCTCTTGCGCGACAGGCAGTATTCGCATTGCCGGCACTCCGGCGTGTACAGCGGAATGACGTGATCGCCCGGCTTCAGGCTGGTTACGCCCTTGCCGACCTCCGCCACCACGCCGGCCCCCTCGTGGCCGAGGATGGCGGGGAACAGCCCTTCGGGATCGGAGCCGGACAGGGTGTATTCGTCGGTGTGGCAGATGCCGGTGGCCTTGATCTCCACCAGCACCTCGCCGTCACGCGGTCCATCCAGTTCGACGGTCTCCAGGTTCAGTTTCTCGCCCGCCCTGCGGGCAACCGCGGCGCGCACCTGCATCGTATTCCTCCCAGCTTCGCTCTCGCCGGGATGGTGCTTGCTGCGGCGCCGGCAATCAAGCGGCGAGCGCGACGCGGCGGCTGTCCCCCTCATCCGTGCTGGCCATAGCATCCAGGAACTGGGTCACGTTCTCGCGCAGCGTGTCAGCGTCACGGCTGACCTCGGCGGCACCTGCCAGCACCTTGGCACTCGCCGCATCGGTCAGCTCCGAGATCGACGACACCTCCTCCATTGCCCGCGTGACATCCTGCGTCGCGACAGACACCGTCTGGACGCTGGCGGCGATCTCGTGCGTCGCCGCGGCCTGCTGCTCCATGGCGGCGGCAATTGCGGTGGCAACCTCGTTCACCTCGCCGATCGCCACGGTCACGTCACGCACCGCGGTCACCGCCTCGCCGGTGGTGGCGCGGATCGCGGTGATCTGCGCAGCGATCTCCTCGGTCGCCTTGGCGGTTTGGGTCGCCAGCGCCTTCACCTCGCCGGCCACCACGGCGAAGCCCTTTCCGGCTTCTCCTGCCCGCGCCGCCTCGATTGTCGCGTTCAGCGCGAGCAGATTGGTGCGGCTGGCAATGTCGGTGATCAGCTTCACCACGTCGCCAACGCGGTCTGCCGCTGCGGCCATACCCCCCACCTTGGCATCGGTGACATCGGCACGCTCCACCGCCGCATTCACGGCCTGGCTTACGCGTCCCACCTGCCGGCTGATCTCGTTGATGCTGGACGACATCTGTTCCGAAGCGACCGAGACGGCGCCGAGATTTGTTGCCGAGGTTGTGGCACCCTCAGCGGCACGCGCGGCGCTGTCACGTGTGCGACGCGCGGCGTCTGACATCCCGGCCGCGGCAGTGCGCATAGTTTCCGCCGAACGCGCGAGGTTTTCCATGACACTGGCGGTGGTGGCGCCGAAGTCCTGGGTGTGGTGATCCATCGCCTCCTGACGGTGTGCCTTCAGCACGTTCTCCTTGTCCGCCACAGCCTGGAGGTCACGCGCTTCCTGCGCGTTGGCCTTGAACACCGCCATCGCCTGTGCCATCTGGCCGACCTCGTCCTTCCGGTCGGTGGCCGGGATGTCCGTCGAGAGATCGCCGCCAGCCAACTGGCGCATCGCGCCGGTCATCGCCACGATGGGCTGCGAGATCAGCCGCCCGAGCAGAGTGGACGCCGCGATCGACAATAGAACCGCCAGGCCGGCACCGATCGCGGTAAGCAGCAGGCGCGCATGCATCATTGCCGACATCTGCTGCCCGATAGCGTCGTCCAGGTCCACCGAGGCGACGACCAGATTGGAAACCTTCTGCTCCCCCGTGCCGAATTTTTGTTCGGCGTCGGTCATGAACATCGTGGCGTTGAAGGCGTCCTCCTCGACGAACTCGGCCGCCTGCATCGCGGCATTGGAGTACGCATCAACCGCCTTGGCCGCGTCGATCGCAAGTTGGCTATCGATCGGCAGTCCATCAAGCTTGAGCGATGCCAGCTTCTGTCTGGAGCGATTGATCGCCTGCGTCGCGTCATTCTTCGCGTTGCGGATGAGATTGACCTCGACGTTCTGTGATTTCAGATTGATCGCCCGGTAGAGTGCCGCCTGCCCGTGTGCCAGATCGATCCAGGCACCGCGCGCGTTGCTCATCAGCTCGGTCGATGTCCCCTGCAGATTGTTGGCCGCCTGGAATGCAGAGAAGCCCGATATCGCCACCGCGGCCATGCCGATCACGACCAGCGCGCTGATGCAGGTCGAGATCAGCGACTTCGCGGTGATCGGCAGGTTGTTCAGCAGTTGCATTGTCCGTCTCGCTGCATCGAAGACTCACTTCGCGTAGGCGCCGACTCCAATGAGACAGTCGCCAAACCGGATGTAGTAGGTGGTCTTGGATTCGAGAACGAACTCGCCCATCAGTTCAGTTGGCGTAGGCACCGACCTCTACGAAATAGTCACCGACCCGCACGACGTAGACGACCTTCGGCTCGACTGCCTTGGTGAGCGGGTTCTGCCACTTGAAGTGCACCCAACCGGCATCGCTCACCGCAAGCGTCTCTCGCGTCATTGGCTTGCCATCGACGTCCTTTACCTCAAGTACCGTCTTGCCAATGAGGCCAGGATTGGTGCCATGCGCGAGCATGACGCCTTTGCTGTCGAGTACGTAGACGTAGAGATCGCGGTCGTGCCATGGGCCATCCTTGGCATCGAACTCGGGAAATGACTTGTCGGGTCCCGCGGACTTCAGGTACTCGGCGGCCTTGACCGCCATCGCCTTGGCCTCATCCGGCGTCGCCTGACCGGCAGCATATACGGCTGGTGCGAATCCGACGACAGCAGCGAACAGCAGGGGTGACAGCAGCAATTTCATCGAAGCACCTCGAATGGATGGTGGTCAGGGCACCAAACCAGAACATGGTTAAGGCTTGTTTGACGGCGGTACCGCTCGTCTAGGTTTCCACTTTCGCGGAAATGACGGCGTGACGATCCGAGCCGCAGGTTCTCGCCCTCACGCCGCCGCCCGCGTCGCGATCTGATCGAGTGCCGCATCGACCCGATGCAGCATCGCTTCCTCTTGGCGGAACGCTAGCACCAACACCTTGCCCACACCGCGCACCACGCGCGCTACCACCGACGCCCCGGCGCCAGGCAGCTCCACCTTCACCTCGGTACCAGCCTGCGCCGACCACTCCGTTCGCAACGCCACGCCGCCGCGCGAGACATTCGCGATCGTCACCCGCATCGCTCCGCGCCCCGGCACTTGCAGCGTCGCGGTGGCATCACGCCCATCGATACGCTCGTAGCGCCGTCGATCCTCTTCATCGGTCTTGGCGATCGCCTGTAGGAACAGCGTCAGTTCCGACCGCAGCACCTCCGCGGTCTGCCCAACCTCATCGGCATTATGCAGCACGCTCTGACTCGCCGCCTCGGCCGATTCTGACACCACCGATACGTTCTGCATCGCTTGTGATGCGTCCTGGGTCGCGGTCGTCACGGTCTGCACACTCGAAGCGATCTCCCGCGTCGTCGCCGACTGTTCCTCCACCGCTGCGGCGATCGCGGCAGCCACTTCGCTCACCTGACCGATCGCCGCACTGACCTCGCGCACTGCGTTCACCGCCTCGCCGGTCGCGCCGCGGATCGCGCCGATCTGCGTTGAGATTTCCTCGGTCGCCTTCGCGGTCTGCGCCGCCAGCGCCTTCACTTCGCCGGCGACGACCGCGAATCCCTTGCCGGCCTCACCGGCGCGGGCCGCTTCGATCGTCGCGTTCAGCGCCAGCAGATTGGTCTGCCCGGCGATGTCGGAGATCAGCCGCACTACGTCGCCGACGCGTTCGGCCGCCGCCGCCATGCCGCCCACCTTGGCGTCAGTCACCGAGGCGCGCTCCACCGCCTCCTGTGCCGCATACGTCGCACGTGCCACCTGCGCACTGATTTCGTGGATCGAGGCCGACATTTCCTCTGCCGCCGCGGCGACCGAACCCAGGTTCTGCGCCGATGTCGCCGCGTTTTCCGCGGTTGCCGCCGCGGTATCGCGCGTCTCGTGCGCCGCCTTGGTCATCTCGTCCGCCGTCTTGCACATGGTCTCTGCGGCGCCCACCAGCGTCAGCATCACGCCCGATGCGGAGTTGCCAAAGTCCTGCATGCACTGATCCATCGCGGCCTGCCGACGATCCTTCGCCTCACGCACACGTTCCGCCTCGCCTTGCAGCCTGCGCGCTTCCTGCGCGTTCTGGCGAAATACCAGCATCGCCTGCGCCATTCGCCCGACTTCATCGCCCCGATCGACTGCCGGAATCTCGGCTTCGAGTTCGCCCGACGCCAGGCGATGCATCGCGGCGGTCATGCTCTGCACCGGGCGCGAGATGCCACGACCGATCAACCAGGCAACAGCCAAGCCGAGCACCAGACCGCCCGCCGCCATGCCAATCAGGACGGTTTGAGTTGCATCGATGCCGGCCAGGGTCGCTGCCTCGACCCGCTGCTGTTCGGCCAATCCCGAAGCCTGCACCGTGCTCGCCGCGGCAGCGAGCAATTCCGCGGATCGCTTCATGCTGCCATAGACGCGGGCCTCCAGCTCCGCCTTCAGTCGCTTCGCCTCGACGAAGGCGGCGTTGTGGTCGGCCAGCAGCTTATTCAGCCCGTCGAACTGGCCACGGTACCCGGCGTTCGCCGTGCGGCGATCGAGTTCATTCATCGTGCCGGCGAGATCCGCAGCGTATTGCTGCGCCTTCGCGACCGCGCTCTCGTCGTGCAGCCGGTCCACCTCCTTGGTTGCATTCAGCCGGAACAGCGACAGGGTTTGCAAACCCTGTTGCGCCAGCGCGGCAGCGTCGAGATCGCCCGCGCTGCCCATTTTGGCGATCACCGCCTGGAAGGCCGCGCGCGCCTCGGTGCCGGATGGGTCGAACTTCTCGCGCAACAGCTTGTCCTGCGCGCGCTTCAACGCGAAGACCTCCTCGACACCCTTGCGATATGCGTCGAATTGGTTCGCCACCTCCTGGATGGCGCGACGACGCTCGGGATCGGCGATCGCCGCAGCGCCCTTGGCGATATCGGCTGTGACCCGCGCCGCAATCGCGGTCGCGGCCGCTGCCTCGTCCTCGTCGCCGGCATGTGCGAACTCGACCACGTGGCGGCGCATGTCGAGCACGCCGCGATCGATGTCACGGCTGACCGCCACTTCGGCGACGCTGGCGGCGTAGCCGCGGAACGAGTCCGCCACGCCGAGAAAGCGCAGATAGCCGGTGCCCGCCACCACCAGGAGAATAGCGAGCACGCAACCGAAACCGGCGAATATCTTGGTGCCGATCGAGCGTGCGGTTAGCCAGCGCGACAGACGTTGCATACGGATGCTCCCGCAACTCGAGCGCCCTGACAGGCACTCTGCGCCGCACCATCAGGGCCGATGCTGAAGATTTCGCTAAACCGCCGATCCGCACACCATGCGCACACACTTGCGCATCAGCGACGGCAGCGCCTCGTTGTCCAGCGCCCTGACCGGTCGCTGAAAGCCGGTGACTGCGATGCGCGGGACCCGGGCGACATACAGGTCGATAATCAACGCGAAATGGGTGAACCCGTGGCGCACCTGGCCGGCCGGCTGCCATGCGGCCGGCATTGGCGCCCAGGGCAGAGCCTCCGCGGCATCCCAGGGCTCCGCACGCCATTCGGTGCCCGGCAGCTCCGTCATCCCACCCAGCAGCCCCTCGGCCGGACGGCGGCGCAGCAGCACGTTGCCATCCGCGTCGGTCAGCCAGAAATGGACGCCATGGCGCAACGGCCGCGCTCGCTTTGCCGCCTTGCGAGGCAAGTCCGCGGCGATGCCGGTACGCTGGCCGGCACAGCCCGCCATCCAGGGACACAGCGCACAGGCCGGCGTTGCTGGCGTGCATATCGTAGCGCCGAGATCGAACAGCGCCTGGGCAAAATCCGACGGCCGGGCATGCGCTACCGGATCGTCCCCCAGCCGCGCCGCGAGGCTGCGCAACAGCGGTTTCGCCTTGGGTAGTTCCTCATCCACAGCGAACAGTCGCGCCACCACGCGCTCGACGTTGCCATCGACCGGCACCGTCGGCGCCGCGAAGGCGATCGCCCCGATTGCGGCGGCGGAGTACTCGCCGATTCCCGGCAGTTCCCGCAGGCGCGCAAGATCACGCGGGAACCCACCGGCCGCCACCACGGCACGGGCACAAGCGTGCAGATTGCGTGCGCGGGCGTAGTAGCCAAGTCCGGCCCACGCCGCGAGCACGTTCTCCAGCGGCGCCGCGGCCAGCGCCTGGATGGTGGGGAACCGGGTTAAGAACCTTTCATAGTACGGGATCGTCGCCGCAACGGTGGTCTGCTGCAGCATGATCTCGCTGAGCCAGACGTGGTAAGGATCGGCAATCTCGCCCGGGCCGGCGCGCCAGGGCAGCGACCGCCGGTGGTGGTCATACCAGGTGAGCAGTGCGGTGGCAGGGAAAGACACGAGCGGCGGTATGAACAGCGACGAGCGTCACGTCTATGGTCCGCGTCCGGTCGGTGCATTGATGCCGCGCCTGACCCGCGCCGCTTTCCGCCGCCGCTCTCCCGCGACCGCACAGGTGATGGCGGACTGGTCCGCCATCGTGGGACCGGCGATCGCCGCGGTCACTACCCCTCGGCGGCTGTCAGCCGGCACGCTCACTATCGCCTGTGCCGGACCGATCGCGATGGAGCTACAACATCTCGCCGGCGAGGTTATCGCACGGATCAATGCCCATCTCGGCAGCCAGACAGTGACCGTCCTGCGGTTCGTGCAGACACCCGAACTGCTGGCGCCGCTCGCCGTGCTGCCATCGCCACCCGATCCGTCGAAGCTCGCCGCGGTCGATGCCGCCGTGGACTGCCTGCCCGAAGGCGAACTGCGCAGCGCGCTGGCCACGCTGGGCCGCGCGATGCTCTCGTCCCCCAACCAATCGAGGTCCTCATGACGCTGACTCGCCGTTCCACCCTGACGATTGCCGGAGGTGCGGTCGCCGTCGGCGTACTTGGCTATCTCGGCTGGCGCCAGTTCACCCCGGCTCCGGCGCCGTTGTTTCCGACCCAACCGACGACGCCCACGGCCATTTCCCCGGCAGGCGACCAGCGCATGGCCGAGCGATCGCTTGGCGATCCGGCGGCCAAGGTGACGGTGCTCGAGTTCTTCTCGCTGACCTGCACCCACTGTGCTTCCTTCGCCCGCGAAACGATGCCCGATGTGGAGAAGCAACTGATCGGGCCGGGCAAGGTGCGTTTTGTCTTCCATGACTTTCCGTTGGACCAGGTGGCGTTGACCGCCGCTATGGTCGCCCGCTACCTGCCTCCAACGCAGTACTATCCGTTCGTCAGCGCGCTGTTTGCCAACCAGGACCGTTGGGCCTTCGCGCGCGGCATCAACACCACCGATGAGATCTGGAAACTGGCGGCCCTGGCCGGCATGAGCCGTGCGACCTTCGACCAGGCAATCGCAGACAGCAATCTGAGAAGCTGGATTCTGCAGCAGCAGCAGGCGGACCAGGATCGCTGGAAGATCGAACTCGACTCCGAGCTTCGTGATCAATGGCCAGAAGACTGCCGGTGAAATGAGCTTCGACGCATTCCGTAAACTGCTGCCGGACGTGTAGCGGAACAGCTTGCCGGCTGTATCACTTCGCTACTAGATTTAGGGGCAAGCATGGCAATATTCCGGCGAGCCCTACTATCCGTAGCCTTAGCCTATCCGGCACTTGCAGCGTCGGCCGACGCCGCTCGGGCGGAGCGCAGCATGGGCAACCCCCAGGCGAAGCTGACCGCGATCGAATGCTTCTCGCTCACCTGCCCGCACTGTGCCGCCTTCGCCCTTGAGTCACTGCCGGAGCTCAAGACCAAGTGGATCGTACCGGGCAAGCTGCACTGGGTGTTCTACGACTTCCCCACCGACATTGCGGCGCTGCAGGCGGCCATGGTGGCACGCTACCTGCCGCCGGAGCGCTATGAGCGGTTCATCGGCACGCTGTTCGCTAACCAGGACCGCTGGGTGTTCGGCGCCGGCAGCGTGGCTGACGCACTCTGGCCGCTGGCGGGCGACGCAGGCATGGACCGCACCACGTTCGACCGGGCGCTCGCCGACACCGGACTGCAGGACTGGATCGTCGGCCGGGCGCGGGATGCCCAGGAGCGTTGGCACGTCGAAGCCACGCCCAGCTTCGTGATCAACGGAAAGCTCTACACGGGGGCTATGTCCGCCAGTGACTTTGCTGTAATTCTTAAGGGTTAGCGGAGGGTCTGCTTTGCCGGTCCAGTTTCGCCGCATACGCATCGCCGGGTTCAAGAGCTTCGCCGAACCGGCAAACGTGGAGATCCACGCGGGCCTTACCGGTATCGTCGGCCCGAACGGCTGCGGCAAGTCCAATGTCGTCGAGGCGCTGCGCTGGGCGATGGGCGAGCAGAGCACCCGCTCGATGCGCGCGGGCGAAATGGACGATGTGATCTTCGCCGGCACTGCGGGCCGCCCGTCACGCAATCTGGCCGAGGTGACGCTGACGCTGGACGACACCGAAGGCGCGGTTCCGCCGCCGTTCCATGAGCACACGGAGCTGGAAATCGCCCGCCGGATCGAGCGCGGCTCCGGCAGCGAGTATCGGGTGAACGGCAAGGAGGTGCGCGCGCGCGACGTACAGACGCTGTTCGCAGACCTGGCGACCGGGGCGCATGCCTCCGGCATGGTGAGCCAGGGGCGCGTCGGCGCGCTGATCACGGCGCGGCCGGAGGATCGCCGGGCGGTGCTGGAGGAAGCCGCAGGTATCACCGGACTGCACCAGCGCCGGCACGAAGCGGAGCTGAAGCTGCGCGCCGCGGAGGCCAATATGGCACGGGCCGATGACCTCCGGGGGCAGCTCGAGGTGCAGCTTGGCACGCTGAAGCGGCAGGCGCGGCAGGCCAGCCGCTATCGCAACATCTCCGGCGCGGTTCGCCAGGCGGAGGCGGAGCTGCTGGCGATCCAGCGCGCCTGTGCCATGGCGGTGCGTACGGAGGCTGAAGCGGCGCTGCATGCGGCGCGCATGGCTGTGGCTGGCGCCACGGAAGCAGCGACCCAGGTTGCAACCCAGGCTGCCGAAGCGGCCGCGGCGCTGCCGCCGTTGCGCGCCGCCGAGTCCGACGCCCGCACCGCGCTGGAACGGCATCGGGTGGCGCAGGAACAGATCGCCGCCGAACAGGAGCGCACCCGCACCGCGCTGGCGGATGCGACCACCCGACTGAGCCAGCTCGGCCAGGATCTGGCGCACGCGGAGCAGCTCAGGACCGACTCCGAGTTGGCCGAGTCGCGGCTGGCCGCCGAAGATGCGGCGCTGGCGGAGGCAGATTCGGGGTATGAAGTACGCGCCGAAGCGGCCGACCTGACGGTTGCGGAAGCATCGGAGGCGGTCCGCGCGGCGGAGGCGGATGCCAACCGGGCAACCGAAGTGGCAGCAGAGGCTAATGCGCGCGCCCAGGCCGTGATGCGACAGCTTGCCGAGGCCGAGCAGCGCTGGCGCCGGCTGGACCAGCAGTTTGGCGAGGTCCGCATCGAGCGCGACCGGATTTCCGCCCAGGCGGTCGATCCCGTGGCGCTCGAAGCTGTCGCTCTGGAGCAGATAGCTGCCGAAGCCGCTCTGGCGTCGGCAAACGGCACCCTGGCTGCGGCCGAACAACGCCGTGCCGGGACCGGACCGGCGCTTGCCACCGCGCGCGAGCAGCAGGCGGCGGCGGCCACCGCGCTGGCCAGGCTGACCGCCGAAGCGAATGCGCTCGCGGACGTGCTGGCGGTGAAGGATGGCGAGCGCTGGCCGCCGATGGTCGACGCACTGGCCGTTCCGCCAGGTCTGGAAACCGCACTCGGCGCGGCGCTGGGCGAAGAACTTACCTCCGCCGCCGACCGCGACGCGGCGCGGCATTGGCGGGAACTGCCGCCATTCGACCCGGCTCCCAAACTGCCGGGTAGCGTGACACCGTTGGCGGCGCTGGTTCAGGCACCGCCGGGACTGGCTCGGGTGCTGTCGCAGACCGGGCTGGTGGACGACGACCGGATCGGCGAGGGATTGCAGGCGGGACTCGCGCCGGGTCAGGTGCTGGTTTCGCGCGAGGGTGCGGTCTGGCGCTGGGACGGCTACACGATCCGGGCAGGCACGCCGACCGCGGCGGCGGTCCGGCTGCAGCAGCGCAACCGGCTGTCGTTGTTGCAGCACGATCTCGGTGCGGCGCGTGATGAAGCGGCGGCCGCGCATCAGGCAAGCGGCTCCGCCGCCGAGGCCGACCAGGCCGCGGTGGCTGCGGAGCGGCAGGCCCGTGCCGACCGGGCGGGCGCCGAACAGCACCTGGAGCGGGCACGTGCGGCACACCAGCAGCTCCGTGCTCGGGCAACGGAGATCGCGGCACGGCTGGCCGCCGTCGATACCCGGATCGACCATCTGGGCACCGAGCGCGATGAAGCGGATGCCGCGCTGGCGCAGGCTCGGGATACCCGGAACGCGTTGCCCGATCTGGAAGCGCTGCGCGGGGCGGTCGAAGCGGCGCGCACCGCGCTGACTGTCGCCCGCACGGCGGACGGCACGGCGCGGGCGGAGTGCGAGACACTCGCCCGCGAGCATGCGGTCCGTAGCGCGCGCCGGAGCGCGATCGCGGCGGAACGCGCCGACTGGGCGCAGCGGGCCGCCGATGCCGGCCGCCGGGCGGGCGATCTGACGGAGCGACGGAGTGTTGCCGAGGCCGAGTACCTGGTCCTGCAAGCCGCGCCCGGGCAGGTCGCGGCTCGTCGCGCCGCGGCACTCGACGCGCTGGAAGCCGCGGAGACGGCGCATCGGGCGGCGGCTGAAAGCCTGGCGGTGGCCACACAGCGATCCGCCGACGCGGATCGGGCGGCGCGCGGCGCGGAAGCGGCGCTAGGGGCGGCGCGCGAGGGCGCCGTGCGGGCGGAGGGCGTGACGGCACAGGCCGAAAGTGCCTGGATCGCGATGCAGGAGCGGATCGCCGAACGGCTCGGCGCCAATCCGGCGATGCCCGATCCGCCGACGGAGCTGTCGCCCGAGACGGAAGAAAAAGCCCGTCGCCGCCTGGAACGCCTGCTGAAGGAGCGTGAGGAGATGGGGCCGGTGAACCTCCGCGCCGACGTCGAGGCGGAGGCGGTGGAGAAGCAGATCGCCGGCATCAACGCCGAACGCGACGAACTGACCACGGCGATCGCCAAGCTGCGCGGCTCGATCGGCCACCTGAACCGCGAGGGCCGCGAGCGTCTCGGCGCCATGTTCGAGCAGATCGACCGCAACTTCCAGGCGCTGTTCAGCCGAATGTTCGGTGGCGGCAAGGCGCATCTCGCGCTGGTCGGCTCCGACGATCCGCTGGAGGCGGGGCTGGAGATCTACGCCCAGCCGCCGGGCAAGAAGCTGGCGACGCTGTCGCTGCTGTCGGGCGGCGAACAGGCGCTGACCGCGCTGTCGCTGATCTTCGCAGTGTTCCGCTGCAATCCCGCGCCGGTGTGCGTGCTGGACGAGGTGGACGCGCCGCTCGACGATGCCAACGTCGAGCGGTTCTGCACGCTGCTGGAGGACATGGTGCGGGACACGGCGACGCGGTTCCTGGTGGTGACGCACCATCCGCTGACCATGGCACGGATGGACCGGCTGTATGGCGTGACGATGCAGGAGCGCGGCGTTTCGCGGCTGCTGTCGGTCGATCTGGCGCGGGCGGCGGAGCTAGCCGAGCCGCCTCGACTGGCGGCAGAATAACGGGGTGAACAATCGCCGTTGCACCTCGTCACATGCCGCTCATAAGTTGCGGCAATGGGATTTCCCGCCGCACGGCTGACAGATCTGCATATCTGCCCGATGGTAACGGGCATCGTGCCGCATGTTGGCGGACCGATAACGGGGCCTGGCTGTCCGACGGTCTTGATTCAAGGGCTGCCCGCCGCTCGGGTGACTGATCTGGTGACGTGCGTCGGCCCGCCTGACATTATCGTCAAGGGGTCATCTGGCGTGTTCATCGGCAGCCTGCCTGCCGCGCGCATGCTAGACAATTGCGCGCACGGCGGAATGATCGTGCTTGGCTGCTTCACCGTGCTGATCGGCGAGACCGGTGGAGGTGGTGGCGGAGGTGCTGGCGGCGGCAGTAGCGGTGGCGGTGGGGGAGCCGGAGGCTCAGGCGGTGCAGGCGCCGGAGTCGCTGCAACCGGCGGCCCTGGTGAGGCGCCGGCCGGCTCTACCAATGGGCCCTTTGCCAATGCCGATCAGGCCGCGCGTGCGGCACTCAACATCGCGAATCCTCAGTCGATCGCCGCGAACCGCGAGTATGGCGGGATGGTCTACCGCGACGTGCATGGACAGTATTGGTTTACCGGCCCAGGCGCCGGCACCGATCAAGGCTTCAACCCGACCTCCACGCCGATCCCGCCTGGCACCCAGCCGGCCGGTGACTACCACTGTCACGGGGATTATTCGACCCAGGATCCGGCAACAGGACGGGCGGTTCGGACCAGTGATCCCTCCCGCGATCAGTTTAACAGCGACAATTTCTCACCCACTGATCGCAGCGGCATCGCCAACGACGCGCGAGGGAATCCGGGCTACAAGGGCTACCTCGGTACCCCGAGCGGACAGTTCAAGACCTATGATCCCTCGACCGGGACGACGACGCCATTGCCATGAGGCTCGCATGGCCGGCACTGACTGTTCTTCTCGTCGCACAAGGAGTGCCAACCATGTCTAACACAGCGACAATCCATCAGCTCGACTCGATTCAGGGAATGAGTTTTCTTGCCATCCAAGGAGCACTGCCGGAGTTCGCACAGACCAAGCTCAACATCGTGGATTATCGCCTGACTGTCTTCGCCGAGGGCAATTCGCTTATTGTCACCTTCACCGACCGGGATGCACCGCTGAGCGGGCGCGGCAGTCCCGGCAAACGCCCCGGATATCAGGTGGAAATGGATCGAGCGAGCCTGCGGGTCCTGAACTCGAGCTACATGCGCTGAGCGGCCGGGGCTTCGTTCCGCTCGCGGCTGTTCAGGTCGGATGGCCGATCTTACCGCGCACCGCGGCGTCATCGTGCAGGGATATCCCACGGTGCTGATCGGGTGACCGTGACGGCAAACTCGCGGACCTGATGCACTCGGGTTACCCCGCGGACACATCCGCGCTGTAGTACTCGCCGCGATACACCGCCTCGATGTTGTTGCCATCCGGATCGAACACGAATGCGGCGTAGTAATTCGGCCGGTCCTCGATCGTGATGCCGGTTAGGTCCGCGCCATGACACTTGGCAATCGCGCGCATCTTCGCCGCGTTGCCGAGCAGGATCGGAACGATCAGCCTGGCGCGCCCGCCGGCGCGCCCGCCGGCGAGCGCGCCCATCAGCGCGCTCTTCTGCTCGGGGGCGACCAGGGCCGTCGGCATCGGCGGCAGCGCCGCGCAGGCCCCAGAAGCCGACCCACATGGCGGTCGCGCTGCACGGTCGGTTCCGGCAGCGAATCCGCATCGATCACCTGCCGCGTCGCCGGTGCGAGGACCTCCGCGAGACCATCGGCGATCAACTCGCCGTCGCGTTCGACACGGGTTTCCAACATCACGGTGGCTGGCGGGCGCAGCTCCTGCGCGCAACCCGCGTCGATCAGCTTCCCGACGCCCACACCGGGCCGCGCGGTGTCGTTGCCGGTGATCGTCAGGTCGCGCGCCGCGCGCTCCACCAGTGCATCCATGATGCGTCGGTTGTGCCGACGCCCATGAAGCCGCCGAACATCAGGCGGGCTCCGTCCGGGATCAGGATGGCCGCATCAGCGGCCGAGGTCGCCAGTCGCATCTGATGCTCGCTCCTCAGGCCATGATGTGCAGGCCGGCATCGACATAGATCGTGTCGCCCGTCATGCCGGAGGCGGCGCCACCGACCAGGAACGATACCACCCGCCCGACCTCGGCAATGTCCACCAGGCGGCGCGCCGGCGCGCGCTCCATTGCCGCATCCACCAGCTCGTCGAAAGCGGCGATGCCGCTCGCCGCGCGGGTCATCAGCGGACCAGGCGAGACCGCGAACACGCGGATGCCCTTGTCGCCCAACTCGGCAGCCATGTAGCGGGTGGTGGCTTCCAGCGCCGCCTTCACCGGTCCCATGATGTTGTAATGGTTCACCACCTTGTCGGCGCCGTAATAGCTCATCGTCAGCAGGGTGCCGCCGTGCGTCATCAGCGGCTCCGCGAGGTGTGCCATGGCCATGAAGGAGTGGCAGGATACCGCCATCGCCTGCTGAAAGCCGGCAAGCGAACAGTCGACCACACGGCCATGCAAATCGGCACGCGGGGCAAAGGCGATGGAATGGATGACGAAATCCAGCCGGCCCCATTCGGCGCCGATGCGCTCGAATACCGCTTCCATCTGTCCGGGCTGCTCGACGTCCAGCGGCAGAATCAGCCTGGCGTCGAGTTGCTCCGCCAGTGGGCGGACGTATCGCTCGGCCCTTTCGTTCAGGTAGGTCACCGCGAGCTCGGCGCCGAACGCACGCAGCTTCACGGCGCAGCCATATGCGATGCTGTCCTGGTTGGCGATCCCGACCACCAGGCCACGCAGGCCTTGCAGCATGTCGCCAATCCGGGTGTCGGGGTCCCAGACCTTCGCCAGCGGATCCAGATTGCGCCGTTCGGCTGGTGTGATCGGTTCTGACATGGCGCTGTGTCCTCTATGCTCCTATCCCATTCTGCCCGTATCCCGCTCATCCGCTCCAGCCGCAATCTGTGACAAGTCGCTTGCGCACCCCCTCACTACCGCCGGCGCCGTGAAACTTTTGCGACGGTCGCTTCGCACCGGTGAAGTCGCGAATTGTCCCGGCTGGATTTCAGCCATTCCGTCCTGCAAGAACCAAAGAATGGGCAGCAGCTCGATGCGCCAGCATTTGCTCCGTAAGTTGACCGCTGGCGGAATCAATAGCTATGCGAGGGGCCCCACGCTCCGGCCCGAGTGGCTGCGGTCAGTACAGGGAGACTGTGATGAACGATCAAACCAGCACATCAGAAGACCGCAACAAAGAATTGGCGAGGTTGCGCGAGGATTTTATCGATAGCTGGGACGAAGAGCTCGAGATGGAGATGGACGACGATCGTCTCGGCTCGTCTGGAGGCGTCGAGGGTGGATCAACCCTATCGCGCCGCATCTATTTTCGCGAACTGTTTCGGCTGCAAGGTGAACTTGTCAAGCTCCAGGATTGGGTCGCCAATACCGGCGAGAAGCTGGTGGTAGTTTTCGAGGGGAGGGACGCCGCGGGAAAGGGAGGTGTGATCAAGCGGATCACCCAGCGGCTCAATCCTCGGCTATGCCGCGTCGCGGCACTTCCGGCTCCGAACGATCGTGAACGGACGCAGTGGTATTTCCAGCGCTACGTCCCGCATCTGCCCGCCGGCGGTGAAATCGTGCTGTTCGATCGTTCCTGGTACAATCGCGCAGGCGTCGAGCGCGTCATGGGGTTCTGTACCGATCAGGAGTACGAGACCTTTTTCGAGATGGTGCCCGAGTTCGAGCGCATGCTGACGCGCAGCGGGATCAAGATTGTCAAATACTGGTTCTCGATCACCGACCAGGAGCAGGAGGCCCGCTTCCTGGCTCGTATCGAGGACCCACTCAAGCAGTGGAAGCTCAGCCCGATGGATCTGGAAAGCCGCGTGCGCTGGGAAGCGTATACCCAGGTGAAGGAGGTCCTGCTCGAGCGCACACATATTCCGGAGGCGCCCTGGTGGGTCGTGGAGGCAGTCGACAAGAAGCGCGCCCGGCTTAACTGCATCACTCACCTGCTCGACCAGCTGCCTTACGAGGAAGTTGAGCGCCCAGCGATCGTGCTGCCGAAGCGCATCCATCACCCCGACTACGTCCGGCATCCGGTGCCGGCGGAGATGATCGTGCCTGCGGCCTTTTGAAGCGTGAGCCGTATGCCGGCGACGAACAGTGGTCACCTGGCGTCGCCGCGGGTTTGACTGCCCTGTCAGCCTGGATGGTCAGCCGATCAGCTGCCAACCCTATCCGCGCGATCGGCTCCCAACCTTTCCGTTAGAGCAAAACGCTGCAACTGCATGGCTTTGCTCAGGTCCGTGTCGGCACCTGTCGTAACAGCATAGAATGCAGCTCGAACAATCTCCTTCTTCGAAGCCTCCCGGTGTTCCAGGCGGGGAGCCTCAAGCAACTGCTTGTGGGTCATTCCAGGTTTCGCGAGTTTTGCCAAGGTGGCACTGATCTCCTCGATCTTCCTGGCGGCCATGCGTTTTTCTCAAATCTTGAATTTAATGAGCCCGCGATCCCAGGCTCATGCGTGCCGATCATCGCCCGTTACCGATGACGCAGGATGGTGCGGACGACAAGCCATCGCCGGCACCGATAGCCATAAAGCCGCCCCGAGACATGTGACGTTTAGTTGGCTGGGGCAAGCGTGGACTTGATGTGGCACCGTTATTTGCAGGTGGCGAAGCCGGTCTCAGGCGGGGCCTGCCGGGCTCAGCAGCGGCGCCGGGACTGCGGCGGGCGAGAGGAACTCGAATGGATTGGCGGGCTCGTTGAAGAACAGGATGCACCTCGGCCGCCTCGAACAGCCGCGCGTCCGCCGACAACGCCACGCCGAGGATCAGCCCTTTGAAGCTTTTGCTACAGACGATGGCCAATTGGGAATCACGAGGTGTCGTCCCGTCGGTCCGGGCCAGCTGATTGACAGCGCTGTGGTTCTGCACCAGCTCCGATAATATCACACCATAAGCATCCGTCCCCCGAACTACGGATCTGGGGGCGGGAACTCAGTAAGTGCAGCAGCGAGAGGCGCGGCGAATGTTCGAATCGGCGGAGCTTGGCCACCGGATCAGCAAGGCGGACTACGACCGCGAGGAACCGATCCTGCGCGCCCGCCTTCTGGGACTGCAATACGATCTGCTCGCCAATGCGGAATTCCCGGTGGTGATCATCATTGGCGGTGTTGACGGCGCGGGCAAGGGCGAGACCCTCAACGTCCTGCATGAGTGGATGGACCCGCGGCACATCGTCACCACTGCATTCGGCGAGATGTCGGATGAGGAACGGGATCGCCCACGCATGTGGCGCTACTGGCGCGCGTTACCGCCGTCCGGCCGGATCGGCATCCTGTTCGGCGCCTGGCACTCCGATCCCATCCTCGACCGTGTCGCCGGCAAGATCACCGAGGACGAACTGCTGCGCGCCGCCGAGCGCATCGTACGATTCGAACGGATGCTGGTGCACGAGGGCGCGTTGCTGTTGAAATTCTGGTTCCACTTGTCGAAGCGGGTGCAGAAGGCGCGGTTGAAGGAGCTGGAGGCCGATCCAAAGACCCGCTGGCGCATCAGCGAGACCGATTGGGCACGGTTCAAGCTCTATGACAGATTTCGCAAGGTGTCCGAATTGGCACTGCGCCACACTCGTGTCGGGCATGCGCCCTGGATCGTCGTTGAGGGCACTGACCCGAACTATCGGTATCTCACCGTCGGACGCGCCATCGCCGATGCGGTGCAGCGGCGGATAACTGGAGCCAAGCCGTCGTCAGTACAACAGCCCGCACTGCCGGAGCCCCCGCTGGATGGCCGCACCGTGCTGTCGACGCTTGATTACGGCCAGGCGCTGCCACACAAGGCGTATCAACATGCGTTGGAAAAACACCAGGGCGCGCTCAACCTGCTGACGCGGCATCGCAGGTTTGGCCAACACTCTGCTGTGGTTGTGTTCGAGGGCCTGGACGCTGCCGGCAAGGGCAGCGCCATTCGGCGGGTCGTCTGGGCGCTGGACGCACGCAACTACCGGGTGATCCCGATCGCGGCTCCGACCGAAGAGGAGCGCGCGCAGCCTTATCTCTGGCGTTTCTGGCGGCACCTGCCGCGGCTGGGCCGGGTCACCATCTTCGACCGCTCCTGGTACGGGCGCGTGTTGGTGGAGCGAGTCGAAGGGCTTTGCTCTGAGGCGGACTGGTTGCGCGCGTACGGTGAAATCAACGATTTCGAGGAACAGCTTGCGGAGGCGGGCGGCATCGTCGTGAAGTTCTGGCTGACCATCACGCCGGAGCAGCAACTCGAGCGCTTCCGTGCGCGCGAGAGGTCGCCGTTCAAGGCCTTCAAAATCACGCCGGAAGATTGGCGCAACCGCGAAAAGGCGTCGGCATACAACCGCGCGGTATGCGACATGATCGATCGTACCAACAATGCGTTCGCGCCCTGGGTACTGGTGCCCGCCAACGACAAGTACTTCGCACGCGTCACGGTGTTGCGGACACTGTGCGAATGCATCGAGGCACGATTGTAGCGAGCCCCCTTGGCTACACCGGATCGAACCGCACCCGCGTCTGCGACGCTGGCGAGACTGCCTCGCCCAATCCCAGTGTCCCCGAGCCGGTCAGCTCCTGGTTGTCGCGGTGCACGTAGCTGCTGTCCTCGCCATCTGCCGCGACATAAGTTCCGTTGGCGCTGAGATCCGTCAGTACGAAACGCCCGTTGCGGTACTCGATGCGTGCATGCAGCCGTGAAACCACTGGCTGGCGCACCACCAGGTCGTTCTGGTCGGCCCGCCCGATGGTCAGCGACGGATGGCCTTCACCCAGTTCCAACCGCGTCCCGCCGGCGGTAAAGGCCAGCCTGCCGCCGGCGCGGTGCTGCGTTGCCCAGGGCGCGCGCATGATCGTGGCACCCTCGGTGTTCCAGACCACCTCGTAGATCGCAATCTGCTCCCGCTTGCCCCTCACCTGGGTGAGGTCGATCTGCCGGCAGGACTTGTGCCGCGGTCCCGTCAGGTGCTCCACCGTGGCGGCGGTGGTTAGTATCTGGCCGGACTTCGCCAGATTCGTCAGACGCGCGGCAAGGTTGACCGCGTCGCCGAACACGTCAGCCTCCTCGAACAAGGTCGGGCCGAAATGGAAGCCGACACGGATGGCGAGCGGCCGCCCTTCCACCACCATCTCGCCGGTGATCCCTTCCTGCATCGCGCAGGCGGCTTCGGCGGCGGCGGCGGCATCGGGATACGTGGTCATCACCTCGTCGCCGATCGTCTTCACCAGCGTGCCGCCGTGCCGGTGGGTGGCCTCGGTCATGACGGCGATGCAACGCGCGATGATGCTGCGAGCTCGGACGTCTCCCAGCATCTCGTATAGCTGGGTCGAACCGGAGACATCGGCGAACAGGACCGCGATTTGCGCTTCATGTGGCACCGAGGTCTCGGCTCCTTGGTTGACAATGAGGCTGGCTCTTACTGTGCATTCTATCGGCAAAGGCATGTCGTTGCACGGACCGTGGCCCTGCATGGGCGTGATCGGTGTAGGCGGGAATTGCCTCCCAGGCCGCCTACAGCACCATCTGCGTCTGCGTCACCTTTGCCACCAGGCGCCCCTGCGGCGTTGGTGATCCGCGTCTCCCATACCTGGGTGCGCCGCCCGCGGTGAAGCGGCGTCGCCTCGGCGATCAGCCGCGTCCCAACCGGCGAGCCGGCAAAGAAGTTGGTCTTGCTCTCCACCGTCGTCGTCCCTTGCCCCTCTCGCAGGTTCACCACCGAGCCGAGCGCGCCGACAGTATCGGCGAACGCCATGATCGCGCCGCCGTGCATGATGTCGCCGGAGGTGCACAGATCCTCACGCACCGTGAGTTCGGCGACCACCCGCTCGGGCTCGGCGACCGTGACGGTGATCCCCATCCAACGGGGCAGCGGCGGCAGTTCCTGCTGCAGACGGGTGACGAGATCCATGGGCGCGCCCTCTCTTGCGGTCGCTGCCTGCCTCGGCCAATACCGGGCAAGGGCAGAAGGGAACCGCTTGCCATGACCAGTCAGGCCGAGTCGATTATCCGTGAGGTCATGGCGAACGAAGCCTACCGCACCGCGGTCGCCACCCTGGCCGCCGAACACGACCGCACGGTTGAGGACATCGTCGCGCTCACGCAGATCGCCGCGCCGTCGTTCCGGGAGGAGACCCGTGCGCACGCGTTCCTGGCGATGGCGGACGCACACGGTCTCGCCAACCTGGAGATCGACACCGAAGGCAATGTCACCGGCCTGCGCCCTGGTGTGGGCAACGGCCCACTGATCTGCGTCGCTGCCCATCTCGACACCGTGTTTCCCGCCGACACCGACCTGACCGTCCGGCGCGAGGGGACGCGGCTCTATGCGCCAGGGGTCGGCGACGACACCCGGTCGCTGGCCGTGCTGCTCGCCTGGCTGCGCGCAATGGACGCGGCCGGCGTGCGCACGCGCGCCGACCTGCTGTTCGTCGCCGATGTCGGTGAGGAGGGGCCGGGCGACCTGCGCGGCATGCGGCATCTGTTCCAGAGCGGCCGCTACAAGGACCGGATCAGCGCCTTCATCACGGTGGACAGTCCCGACATGGATCGCATCGCGACCGGCGGCGTCGGTTCCAAGCGCTACCGCGTCACCTTCCAGGGTCCTGGCGGCCACAGCTACGGCGCCTTTGGCCTGGTTAATCCGATGTTCGCCATGGCGGATGCGATCGCGCGGCTCGGCCGCGTCACCGTGCCGGCGAGCCCGAGGACTACTTACAGCGCCAGCGTCACCGGCGGCGGCACGTCGATCAATTCGATCCCCAACAGCGTATGGACCGACTTCGATCTGAGATCCGAATCACCCGCCGAACTGGCGCGGCTGGAGGCGACATTCCTCGATCTGGTGGCGAAGTCGGTCGCGGCAGAAAACGCGGCGCGCTCGACGCGGAACGGCGCCGTGACAGCGGACATCGTGAAGATCGGCGACCGACCCGCCGGCTGCACCGACGAAGCCAGCGACCTGGTGCGCCTCGCGCATGCGGCGATCAGCGCGCACGGGTTTCAGCCCGGCTTCGAGACCTCCTCGACCGACGCCAACATCCCGATGAGTCTGGGGATCCCGGCGATCAAGATCGGTTCCGGCGGTTCGGGTGGACGCGCGCATTCACTGGAGGAATGGATCGATGTGACGCCCGAACCATCGATCCGCGGCATGGCCGCAGGATTGGCTACGGTCCTCGCGGTCGCCGGGATCGTCTGACGGGTTCACCCGATGGGTTTCGCTGCGCTCTACCCATCCTACCGACACACCGTCTGCAAATCGCTGCGCAATGCATCGGACGCCCGATACAGCGGCACATGACCACGCAGCAGGAGCTGCGTGCTCCGCCGGTACGCGGCCTTCCTCACCTCCAGACCTGACGGCGTCATCCGGGCATCGATGGTCGCTTCCAGCACGCCGGCCGGGTTCTCGATCCCGACATCGACCTCGCCGAACGTGGCACCAACGGGCGGCAGGCCACGCGCGATCCGGTGCGCCACGGAACCCGGGATCAGCGCCGCCGCCGCCAGACAGCAGCCGCCGGACACGGCCATCGATCGATGCGCCGTCTGCGGGGTGAAATAGCGTACGGCGATGTGGCCGGCGCCCTGCGGCCGGCCCACTATGCACACCTTCGGGATCGTCTCGCTGTGCGCGAGTTGATCTGCCGTCATCGGCCCACCGTCGGGGCCCTTCAGCGCCATGCGCAGGCCGGCCTCGACCCACACCGCGCGCAGCGCCGTGATGAGGTCGCGATCGGCCTCCAGCTCCTCGATCTTCTCGTGCGCCGTCTTGCCGAAGTCGGCAGCGCGCGCGATCACCATCGGCACGGCCACATCGACGCAGGAAACAGCGTAGCCGGCCACCTCGTCCACCGGCCGGCCGGTCGGCAGCAGGCGACCGGTCTTGGCGCCCACCGGGTTGGCCAGGAACAGGTCCACGCCAGGGAACGCACCATCCACACCGGGGATCTCCGCCGCGACGAACCTGCCGTCCGCGGCGATCCGCATGCGAGAGCCGGCGGTCACGCCCGTGTTGGTATTGTAGATGTCGATCTCGAGTGCATCGGCGGCGCCGACCGGCTCGACCTGTCCGGTATCGAGGGCCCAGAGCGGCAAGGCCGCGGTCATGTTGCCGCAGTTCACGCTCCAGTCGATCGCCGCCTTGTCGGCCGCAAGCTGCGCGAAGGTGCTGACGATGCGCCGCTGGTTCCCGTCGTCCTCCAACCGGGCGAAGAACACCTTGTTGCCCGTTGGCACGATCCGCCCCAAGCCGGTGATCTGCTTGTTACCGGCGCGCGTCCCTTCCAGCGGCAGGCCCATCAGATGGCGCAGCAGTTCCTCGCGCAGTGCCTGCTCCCGTGGTGCCCAATGCTCCGAGATCACCAGTCCGGTCGATGTGCCGCCGCGCATGTGGTGCACGGGGAACTCGACGCATCCTGCGCGCAGCCGCGGCGGCGGATCGAGTTGAGCTGTCTGCATGACTGCACCCCGATTGTTCCGGGCCGTCAGCTACCGCGCCGCCGCGGCCGAGTCCATTGCCCGGGGTGGCCATCGGTGGTCGGATGGGAGCCATGACCACATCCGATCCGATCACCGAAGAACTGTTCCGCAATGCCATCGCCGCACTCGGCGACGAGATGGTGCTGACGATCTACCGCACCGCCTATTCGGGCGTACTGAAGAACATCATGGATTACAGTGCGGCGCTGTGTGACGCGCAGGGACGGCTTGCCGCGCAGGGACTCGCTTTGCCGGGGCATCTCTGTTCCATTCCAGTAGCGCTCCAGGCGGTGCTGCGTCATTTCGGCGACGACATTGCCGAAGGCGACATCCTGATCAACAACGACCCGTATGACGGCGGAATGCACCTGCCGGACATCTTCATCTTCAAGCCGCTGTTCGCCGACGGCAGGCCGATCGCCTATGCCGCGACGATCTGCCACCACACCGATGTCGGCGGGCGCGTGCCGGGATCGAATGCGTCGGACAGCACCGAGATCTACGCCGAGGGCCTGCGTATTCCGCCGCTGAAGCTGTACGAGCGCGGCAGGCCGAACACCACGCTGTTCCGCATGATCGATCGCAACGTGCGCGTGCCGGGCCGCGTGCTGGGCGACATCCGCAGCCAGCTTGCCGCCTGCGAGATCGCCGCGCGCGGTATGACCGACCTGGTCGCACGTTACGGCGCCGATGATGTCGTTGCTCTGATGAGTGCCACGATGGACTACTCCGAACGCCTCACTCGGCACTGCCTGTCCGAGCTGCCGGATGGCGAGGCGACGTTCACCGACTGGATCGACGACGACCAGATCGATGTCGGTGTGCCGATCCCGCTGGTCTGCACGGTGCGCAAGCGCGGCGACGCGATGGAGGTGGACTGGACCGGCAGCGCGCCGCAGGTGAAGGGCGCGATCAACAACACCTGGAGCTACACCGCGGCGATGAGCTTCACCGCGGTGAAGTCGGTGCTGTCGATCAACATGCCGAACAACGACGGGGTGTTCCGTCCGATCAAGGTGATCGCGCCGCCTGGCACGATCACCCATGGCAAGCTGCCGGCGGCGTGCGCGGCGCGCGGGCTGACCGGGTTTCGCGGCGTCGACTGCTGCTTCGGAGCGTTGGCGAAGCTGTATCCGGACCGGGTGATCGCGGCGAGCGAAGGTGGCAACACCGGCATCACGATCGGCGGCTACGACAAGGCGCTGCAGCCGTTCATCTACGTGGATTTCCTGTCCGGCTGCTGGGGTGGGCGGCCGTGGGCCGACGGGCTCGATGGCAACACCTCGATGTTCGCCAACATGGCGAGCTTTTCCGTGGAGGTGATCGAAGCAGAGAACCCGCTTGAAGTGCTGGACTACGAATTCGTGCCCGACACCGGCGGTGCCGGAAAGTTCCGCGGTGGCATGTCGCAGCGCAAGACCTGGCGGATGCTGGCCGATGAGGGGATCCTGCAGGTGCGCGCCGATCGCCAGACGCATCGGCCATACGGATTGCAAGGTGGCGGCCCCGGTGCGGCGGGGCGCAACATGCTGGATCCCGGGCTCCCGACCGAGCAGAAGCTGCATGCCAAACTGACGATGACGCTGCGCAAGGGCCAGTTGTTCCGCCACGATCTGCCAGGCGCCGGCGGTTGGGGCGAAGCGCTGGAGCGCGACCTGGCGCCGGTGGCGAAAGACCTGCGCGATGGGCTGGTAACGATCGAAGGCGCGGCGCGCGACTACGGCGTGGTGGCGCGCGGCGACCCGCCGGAGATCGACGTGACGGCAACCGAGGCGCTGCGGGCGACGCTCAGGACGATCCGGGCCAGGCTACCGGACGTGGCCTGGCACGGACCGGCATAGGCGTTACGGCAGCAACAGCCGGGTGATCTCTTCGAACAGCACCTGGTCGTCGACCGGCTTGCGCAGGATCGGCCCCAGCGCTTCGCGCTCGATACCAGGAATGCTGTAGCCGGTCATATACAGCACCTTCAGTTCGCGCCGGCGCAGCCGCGCCATGCGCGACAATGCGAGGCCGTTGACCCCGTCCGGCATCACGATGTCCACCAACAAAAGGTCGATATGCCGTTCGCTTTCCAGAATTTCCAGCGCCGCGCCGAAACCTGTCGCCGCAGTGGTCACATATCCCTGTCGGTTCAGCACCCGGCACAGCGCTTCACCCAAAGTCGGATCGTCGTCGACCACGAGGATGTGAACCTGTTCGGAGGTCGGACCTGGTGACGCGGTTCCGGTCATGCCGAGGCAAAGCCATCACATTAGCGAGCGCCTATCCTTATGGAGGCACCGCCGGTCGCGCAAGGGCCCAGTGGCATTTACTTTACGCGCGCGCCACCGCACGGTCGGCCACAATGTTGCGGCATTTTGCCGATCAAGGACACTGAATGAGCGAACACCGCCACGTTATTCTCTCGCTGATCGACCAGCACCACCAACGATTACTGGCCGAGTGGCTGGTCTGCCAGAAGCGAGACGCCAGACTCGGCGATGCCCACCGGGAAGCTGAAACCGCCGAGTTGGCAAGGCGCTTCCTTGATCAACTGCGTCGTTCCAACGTGATCGTCCAGATTGACGATATCCAGGCTCCCGAGTGGCAACCGCTGCGCGAGGTGCTGGACGACCTGTCGCGAGACCGCGCGGTGCAGGGGTTCAGCCCGAGCGAGACCGCCGTCTTCGTCCTCTCTTTGAAAGAACCGCTGTTTGCGTTGCTGCGCCGTGAATTCGCGTCCAACGCCGATCAACTCGTCAGCGAGACCTGGGCCGCCAGCCGCCTGATCGATCGATTGGGGCTCTATACCATCGAATCCTACGCAAGGATTCGCGAGGACGTCATAACGCGCCAGCAGCAGGAGCTGCTGGAATTGTCGACACCCGTGGTTGAGCTGTGGGACGGGATCCTGGCTCTGCCCCTGATCGGCACCCTCGACAGCGCACGCACGCAGATCGTCATGGAGAGCCTGCTGGAGCGCATCGTCACCTCGGGGGCCGAAATGGCCATTATCGACATCACCGGCGTGCCGACGGTCGATACGCTGGTGGCACAGCACCTGATCAAGACTATCTCAGCAGCCCGCCTGATGGGTGCCGACTGTATCCTGAGCGGCATCCGCCCGCAGATCGCCCAGACGATTGTGCATCTCGGCCTCGAGCTGAACGTGGTGTCCAAGGCGACCATGGCGGATGCGCTGGCGCTGGCTTTGCGGCGCGCGGGCAAGACAGTCATCGACCGCGAGCAACCTGGCACGCCGAGGGCATAGCGGATGGGCGACATCCCCATCCTCAAGATCGGCGACTGCCTGCTGGTGTCCATCCAGGTGGATATGCACGACCGGCTGGCGCTCGCGCTGCAGGACGACCTGACCGAGCGCATCGTCGCCGATCGCGCGCGCGGCGTGATGATCGACATCTCGGCCCTGGAAATCGTCGACTCCTTCATTGGCCGCATGCTGAACAACATCGCCGCGATGTCGCGCGTGCTGGACGCGGTCACCGTTGTCGTCGGCATGCGTCCGGCGGTCGCGATCACGCTGGTAGAGCTCGGCCTCGGCCTTACCGGAGTGCGCACCGCGCTGAACGTGGACAAGGGCCTCGCGCTGATCCGGCGCATCATCGACAGCCCCGAACGTGACGATGCTGACCGAATTCGATGAAACGATGCCGATCCGCACCTCGGATGACGTGGTGAGGGTGCGCCAGGCGGTCCGGGCGCGCGCTGTTTCCGCCGGCTTCAGCTTGGTGGAGCAGACCAAGCTTGTCACTGCGGCGAGCGAGATCGGTCGCAATACGCTCGATTACGGCGGCGGCGGCACGCTGCGGATCGAAGTGGTCGCCAACGGCCGTCGTCGCGGCGTGCGCCTGACATTTGCGGACCAGGGGCCTGGCATCGCTGACCTCACGTTGGCAATGAAGGATGGCTACACCAGCGGTGGCGGGCTGGGCCTCGGGCTCGGCGGCGCCAAACGCCTTTCCAACGAGTTTGAAGTCCGCTCCACACCGGGTCAGGGCACCGTCGTCACTCTGGCGCGTTGGACCTAGCGTGTTCACCGCTGTTACCGATCCGAGCCAGGTTGCCGAGGCCCGCCGGCTGGTCAGCGCCCTTGCCGGTCGCATCGGGCTACCGCGCGGACGCATCGATCAGGTGGCGATCGTCGTCACCGAGCTCGCCACCAATCTGCTGAAGCACGGCGGCGGCGGCTCTATTCATGCCATCGAATGCGACGACGCCGACGGCACGGGGTTGGAGCTGATGGCGTTGGATCGTGGCCGCGGCATAACCGATGCCGACCGCTGTATGCAGGACGGCTATTCGACCGCCGGCAGTCCCGGCAATGGGCTGGGTGCGATCGCGCGGCTTGCGGACACCGTCCGGATTTATTCGCGATCCGGGCAGGGCTGCGCAATCATGGTCCGCTTCATCGAACGCCCTCCGCCAGGCACGCGGGCGCTGTTGGGTGCCGCGCTTGCGCCGTATCCGAACGAGCCGGTGTGCGGTGACAACTGGACGTGGAAGAACTCGGTGAACGGCCACACCATCATGCTGGTTGATGGCTCCGGTCACGGAATCGAAGCGGCGCGTGCAGCGGAGACCGCCATACGTACGTTCTCGCAGAATGCCGACGCGGCATGCGAGGACCTCGTCGAACGGATGCATCGTGCGCTTGCGCCGACGCGCGGCGGCGCCCTGGCGGTGGCGCGGATCGACAGCGCCGCGCGCGTCGTCCGCTTCGTCGGGGTGGGTAATATCAGCGCCGTGCTGGTCAACGCGGGAAAGCCGCGTCACATGGTCTCGCACAATGGCACGGCAGGGCACTTGGCACCGCGCATCCGGGAATTCACCTATGACTTCACCGGCGATCCGCTGGTCATTCTGTATTCCGATGGTCTGACCAGCCGCTGGGATCTGGCCAGCTACCCGGGGCTCGCCGCCCAGCATCCCTCGCTGATCGCCGGCGTGCTGCTGCGCGATCACCGGCGGGGCCGCGATGATGCCTCGGTGGTCGCGATCCGGTCGGCGATGTAGGGAAGCGCATGGACACCCGGCTGCTGCAGATAGCCATCGCCGTCGAGACGGACATCGTGCTGGTCCGCGGCCGGACGCGGCGGCTCGCGGAACTGATCGGGTTCGACGCGCAGGATCAGACACGCATCACCACCGCGGTCTCGGAGATAGCCCGCAATGCCTACGAGTACGCGCGGGGTGGCACCATCGAATTCCGTCTGACCGGCGAGCCGGGGGGACAGAGCTTCGTGGTCGTGGTGCGCGATCGCGGTCCAGGCATCGCCGACCTGCCTGCGGTGCTGGCCGGTTCGCACAAATCCGCGACCGGAATGGGCGTCGGACTGCTGGGCGCACGGCGACTGATGGACGCGTTCGATATCCAGTCGAAGCCCGGCGAGGGCGCGACGGTGACGATTGGCAAGACGCTGCCGCGACGGGCGCCGACCATGACACCGGCTTTGCTTGACCGCATCATGAACACCCTCGCGTTGGACGGTCCGGCCAACGCCATGGCGGAAATCGGCCGGCAAAATCAGCAGATTCTGCTTCAGCTCGAAGAGCTGCAGTCGCGTCAGGAGGCCCTCCAGCAAGTCAATCAGGAGCTGCAGGACACCAACCGCGGCGTGGTTGCCCTGTATGCGGAACTGGACGAACGCGCCGACCATCTGCGTCGCGCGGACGAGCTGAAATCGAAATTCTTATCGCATATGAGCCACGAATTCCGTACCCCGCTCAATTCGATCCTGGCGCTGTCACGGCTGCTGCTGGCGCGGAGCGACGGCGAACTGACAGCAGAGCAGGAGACGCAGATCCGCTTCATCCGCAAAGCGGTGGAGAACCTGACCGAGCTGGTTGACGACCTGCTGGACCTCGCCAAGGTCGAGGCGGGCAAGACTGTGGTCGTTGCCTCGCCATTCACCGCCGCCGCGCTGTTCGGCGCGCTGCGCGGCATGTTGCGGCCGCTGCTGGTCGGCGACGGGGTCGCGCTGGTATTCGAAGACCCGCGCGACGTACCGCCGCTGGACACCGACGAAGGGAAGGTGTCGCAGATTCTGCGCAACTTCATCTCCAATGCGATCAAGTTCACCGAACGTGGGGAAGTTCGCGTTTGGGCGACCGCAGATCCTCTCGCCGACACGGTGAGCCTGCACGTGCGCGACACCGGCATCGGCATCGCCGCCAGTGACATCGAGATCATCTTCCAGGAATTCGGCCAGGTTGTGCATCGGCTGCAAGGCCGGGTGAAAGGCACCGGCCTCGGATTGCCGTTGGCAAAGAAGCTGGCCGAGTTGCTCGGTGGAAGAATCGACGTCGAAAGCACGCCCGGCGAGGGCTCGACATTCTCCGTGACGGTGCCGCGAATCTATCACGCAGGCGAGTCGCCGGATACCGAACAGAACTGGACGCTGGATGACGGTCGCATTCCGGTGCTCTTGGTGGAAGACGATCCGGCGGATGCGCTGGCGATCGAACGACTGCTTGCGGGTTCAGTTTATCAGCCGCTGCACGCCCGTTCGGTGCGTGATGCCAGACGCGTGATGCAGACGGTGAAGCCGGAGGCCATTCTGCTCGACATCATGCTGCTGGGCGACGAGAGCTGGCGGCTTCTGTTGGAGCTGCGCGACCAGGAAGCGAGCGCCGACATTCCGTTGATCGTCACGTCCTCCACCGGCGAGGCGCGCAAGGCAGCACATCTCGGCGCAGACGAGTATCTGGCGAAGCCGGTGGATGGCGAAAGATTGATCGACGTTCTCGACCGTGTGACAGGACGCCATTCGCTCACGCAGGTGTTGCTGGTCGATGACGAAGAGGTGACCCACTACCTGGTACGACAGCTCTTGCCGCGTACACATTATAGTCTTTGGATCGCCGCTGGCGGACGGATCGCAATGGATCGCCTCGTTGAACAACGCCCGGACGTCGTCTTGCTAGACCTCAACATGCCCGGGATGAGTGGATTCGAGGTGCTGAGACACCTGCGGACGGACCCCTCGCTAGTGGACCTGCCGGTCATTGTGCTGACTTCGGCGATCCTGCAGCCGGAGGAACGCGCCTCGCTGCACGGCGCTTCGCTGATCCTGTCGAAATCCGACCTTGCATCCGACGTACTGATCGATGCCATCCGTGGCGTGCTGCGGGTCGATGCGACCGTTGGTAGCGGATGAACGACAGCAACGCCAACATACTTGTCGTCGATGACGATGATGGTGGTCGCTATCTGAAGGCGCATGTATTGCGCAAGCACGGCTATCGTGTCGCCGAAGCCTCGACCGGCATGGCGGCAATCGAGCTATGTTCTGCATTGGCCCCGGATCTAGTCTTGCTGGACGTGATGCTGCCGGACGTGGACGGGGTCGAGATAAGCCGGCGCATCAAGGCTACGCATCCCGGCATCGCGGTGCTGCACACGTCCGCCGCGGTCACCAGCTCACATGATCGCGCGCTGGCGCTGGAGGGCGGCGCGGATGGCTTCCTCGTGGAACCCATCGAACCGGAGGAGCTGTTGGCCACCGCGCAGGCGCTGCTGCGGATGCGCGGCGCGGAGCAGGCCCTGCGCCGTATGAATGAGAGCCTGGAGTTGTTAGTCGCCGAACGTACTCGCGAGCTCACCGAGGCCAACCGCCAGCTGGAGATCGAGAGCGCCGAGCGCCGCAAGGCCGAGGAGGTGCTGTGGCACACCCAGAAGTTGGAGGCAGTCGGCCAGCTCACCGGCGGCATCGCCCACGACTTCAACAATCTGCTCGCGGTCATCGTCGGCAGCGTCGAGATGATCCGACTGGCGTTTGATGCGGGCGGCGATCTGCCACGGGCAAAGATCCTGCGACTGCTGAATGCGTCCGAGACTGCGACCAGCCGCGCGACGAAGCTCACCCAACAACTGCTCGCATTTGCCCGCCGCAGCACGTTCACGCTCGATATCGTCTCGCTCGACGAGGTGCTGGTTGCCTGCGAGCCATTCCTGCGACGGGCTTTGGGCGAGACGAACGTTCTTGACCTGACCTTCGAACGTGACCTTTGGCCCTCGCGGATCGATGCGTCGCAGTTCGAGGCGGCGATCCTCAACCTTGTCGTCAATGCCCGCGATGCGATGCCGCTCGGTGGCAAATTGGAGATCGCCACCGGCAACGTCGTGATCGACGCGATTGAGGCGCGCCGCTCGCCCGATCTCACAGCCGGCGCCTATGTGACGGTGCGCGTCACCGATACCGGCATCGGCATGGATCCCGACGTCGCCATGCACGCATTCGAACCGTTCTTCACCACGAAGGAGGTCGGCAAGGGTACCGGCCTTGGGCTCAGCCAGGTTTACGGCTTCATCAAGCAGTCGGGCGGCCACGTGGTGATCGAACTCGATCCCAGGGACAGGGACGACGTTCCGCCTCTATCTGCCGCGGTGCGACGCCGTACGGCAGGTGAGCGACGGCGATACCGGGATGCCGAGTGCGACGCCCACCGGCCATGAGACGGTACTGGTCGTCGAGGACAATGCCGAGGTGCTGGAACTCGCGGTCGCGACGATCAGCGACCTGGGTTATCGGGTCCTCACCGCGCCGGATGGACCCTCGGCACTCGGCATCGTGCAGGGCGGCGAACCGATCGATCTGCTGTTCAGCGATGTCGTCATGCCGGGCGGCATGAACGGCTTCGAGCTGGTCAACAAGGCGCGTGCGATTCGGATCGGACTGAAGGCGCTGGTGACATCGGGCTATGCCAACGTGCACCGCCCCGGCAGCGACCGGCCCGACGTGCCGCTGCTGCTGAAGCCGTACCGCCGCGGGGATCTCGCGCAGTGCATCCGGATGGCGCTCGACCGCGCCTGATCCGCCCGGCATAGTCCGCTGACCAGCGAAACGGACACGCGGTCAGAGGAATGGCTCAGCGCATCGGCATCGACATCGGCGGCACGTTCACCGACCTCGTTTCGGTCACGGCAAACGGGCGCGTGATCACGCACAAGATCGCCTCCACGCCGCACGATTACGGCGAGGGAATTCTCGATGGTCTGCGCACGTTGCTGGCGTCCGACGGGGGGACGGTGGCGGACGTGCTGCATGGCACGACGATCGGGTCCAACGCGATCCTGGAGGGAAAGGGCGCACGCACCGCACTGATCACCACCAAGGGTTTTCGCGACATCCTGGAGATTCGTGACCTTCGCATGCCGGTACTGTACGACCTGCACTGGACCAAGCCGCGCGCGCTGGTCGAGCGACGGTTGCGGCTGGAGGTGATCGAGAAGCTGCGCCCCGACGGCTCGGTTGCCATGCCGCTCGATGTGATGAGCCTTACTTCCGCAATCGACATGCTGCGCAAGGAGGGCGTGCAGAGCGTTGCGATCTGTCTGCTGCATTCCTACGCCAATCCGGCCCACGAACGCGCGGTGGCCGATGCGGTGCGCGCGGCGCTGCCCGACGTGGCAATCTCCGCCAGCCACGAGATCCTGCCGGAGATCAAGGAATATCCGCGCACCAGCACGACGGTGATCAACGCCTATGTGCAGCCGGTGGTGCGCGCTTATGTGACGTCGCTCGTCGCGCGGCTGCGTGAACTCGGCATCGAGGCGCCGCTGCAGTTGATGCAGTCGAACGGCGGGTTGGCATCAGCCGAGTTTGCCGCGGTCGCGCCGGCGCACATTATCGAAAGCGGCCCCGCCGCAGGCGTAGTGGGCGGCGCGGCGCTGGCAGTACAGGCTCGACGAACCGCGCGTCATCACGTTCGACATGGGCGGCACCACGGCAAAGGCGGGCCTGGTCGAGAATGGCGAGGTGCTGCGCAGCGAAGCACTCGAAGTCGGTGCCGGCGTGATGGCGGGATCGCGATTGCTGGTCGGCGCCGGCTATCTGCTGAAGCTGCCGGCGATCGATCTGGCCGAGGTGGGTGCCGGCGGCGGGTCGATCTGCCGGCTCGATGCGGGTGGCGCACCGAAGGTCGGTCCGGACAGTGCGGGGGCCGAACCGGGGCCGGTATGCTATGGCCGCGGCGGTACCGCACCGACCATCACCGATTGCAATCTGGTGCTGGGCTATCTCGATCCTGACGGCCTGGTCGGCGGCGCCCTGAAACTCGATGCGGATGCGGCGCGCGCGGCGATCGCGCGATCGCTGGCGGAGCCGCTGCATCGGTCGGTGGAGGAAGCGGCGTACGGCATGCTGCGGCTGGCATCGGCGTCGATGATGCGCGCGATCCGTGCGGTGTCGGTCGAGCGCGGACGTGATCCGCGCCAGTTCGCGTTGCTGGCATTCGGCGGCAACGGTCCGCTGTTCGCCGCCGCGATCGCCGCCGAGCTTGGCATCACGCGGGTGATCGTGCCGCCATTGCCCGGCGTGTTCAGCGCGTTCGGGCTGCTGGTTGCGGACACCGAGCATCATGCCACGCGCAGCCTGCGCATGCGCATCGACCAGGCCGATCATGTGCGAATTGCAACCGTGCTCCAGGAACTCGCCACAACCGGCACGGACCGCCTGACACGCGATGGGTTTCCGCCGCAGCGGCAGCAGTTCCGCCTTGCCGCCCAGGCTCGTTATGTCGGGCAGTCAAGCGAGATTGAAGTGCGACTGCCCGATGGAGGATTTCCGCCCGATTTCGGCGAACTGTTTGGCGAGGTGCACGAACGCAACTACGGCTTTCGTGCGCCACGGGATGAGCCGGTGGAACTGATCGGCCTCTCGGTTATCGCGCGCGGCATCCCCGAGCGGCCGCGCCTGCCGGATGCCATTCCGCCATCGTCGATCGTGGTGCCCGCCAACCGGCAGGCCTGGTTTCCCGACCAGGGTTGGGTGAACACACCCGTGGTCGACCGTGCCGGACTGGCATCGCATCCTCGCACCGGTCCACTGATCGTGCAGGAATACGACGCAACGTGTCTTGTTCCGCGCGGTGTCGGTGCCACCCTCGATCCCTTCGGCAACATCCGACTGACGCGTGCGGCTGCATGATGCCGCCGTTTGGGACCGCCGTCCGTCGTGAGGGTTAAGTTTCCTATTCCATTCCGCCAGAAATCCTACGAGACTGTGGTCTCGCCGATTTGCCCAACGGGATCACGTCCATGAAGCATGACGACATCTGGCGCGCGCTGGATACGCTCGCCGCTGAGAATGGCCTGTCTGCCTCCGGCCTCGCCAGACGCGCGGGATTGGATGCCACCACCTTCAACCGCTCGAAGCGCCGCATGCCTGACGGCCGCGCGCGGTGGCCCAGCACCGAGAGTGTCGCCAAGGTGCTGGACGCTACCGGTGCCAGCCTGGAGGCGTTTACCGCGCTGGTGTCGGGTGCCCGCGCGCTTACCTCCAACGGTGCCTCCCGCAACGCAACGCGGCGCATTCCGCTGATCGGCTTTGCCCAGGCGGGCGGTGACGGGTTCTTCGACGATGGCGGGTACCCGGTCGGCGGCGGCTGGGACGAGGTCACGCTGCCGGAGATCGGTGATCCCAACACCTATGCGCTGGAGATCAGCGGCGATTCGATGGAGCCGGTGTTCCGCGACGGCGACATGGTCGTTGTCTCGCCCGCCGCACCGATCCGCCGCGGCGACCGCGTGGTGGTGCGCACCCTGCGCGGCGAAGTGATGACGAAGCAACTCGCCCGCCGATCCGCCCGCCGCGTCGAACTGCGCAGCCTCAACCCGGCGCATCCCGACTACAGCTTCGAGCTGACCGAGGTTGCCTGGATGCACCGCATCATCTGGGCCAGCCAGTAACCGCGGGATTTTTGTTTTGATCTTCCGGGGCGCCGCCGCATGATGTGGGGCCATCTGGAGACGTCGGCGATGCGCCTCGTTGTCTGGCTGTTTGCGGCTTGTCTCGCCCTCGCGCCGCCGGTGCACGCCGCCGACAGCGTCGATCTCACGCTCGTCCTGGTCACCGACGTCTCGCGCAGCATCGACGATTCGGAGTTCAAACTGGAGAAGGAGGGCTATGCCGCAGCGTTCACCTCGCGCCAGGTGATCGAGGCGATCCAGGGCGGCAACATCGGCGCGATCGCCGTCGCCTATGTCGAGTTCGCCTCCAGCTTCGAGGTGCGCACGGTGCTGGACTGGGGCGTGATCCGCGACCAAGCCTCGGCGCAGGCATTCGCCGACAGGCTGGTGGCCGCGCCGCGCTCGTTCTGGGGCCGCACCGCGATCAGCTCTGGTATCGACCGTGGCGTGCAGTTGCTGGCGGAAAGCGGCTTCGAGACGCAGCGGCGGGTGATCGACGTATGCGGCGACGGCACCAACAACGCCGGCCGCGATGTGACGGAGGCGCGCGACGATGCGGTGAAGGCCGGGATCACCATCAACGGGCTGGCGATCATCAACGACCATCCGGTATCGTGGACCTATGCCCATGTCCAGCCGCCGGGCGGCCTGCCGAACTACTATCGGGAAAATGTCACTGGCGGGCCGGCCAGCTTCGTGCTGGAGGTGCACGACTTCCACACCTTCGGCGAGGCGATGACCCGCAAGCTGGTCACCGAGATCGCCGAGCACGGCGCGCTCCGGCACCTCGCCGCGACACCGTGATCGCGCGATCCGCCAGCGCGGGGTAGCATGGCCGGCGTCGGGGAGGACGGGGGACCATCATGGGCGTGCTGATCGATGGCGTCTGGCAGGAGCAGGAACCTGAGGCCGCAAAGGCCGAGGCGGCCCGCGCGCCTGGCCGTTACGAAAGGGCGCAGACCGCGTTCCGCAACTGGGTGACACCGGACGGACGTCCGGGTCCCACCGGCAGCGACGGGTTCTCGGCCGCGCCCGGCCGTTATCATCTCTACGTGTCGCTCGCGTGTCCTTGGGCGCACCGTACGCTGGTCATGCGGACGTTGAAGGGGCTGGAGCAGATCATTCCGGTGTCGGTCACGCATTGGCTGATGGCCGAGCAGGGCTGGACATTCTCGCCAGGCGAAGGGGTGATCCCGGATCCGCTGTTCAACAGCCGCTATTTGCACGAGATCTACTCCCGCGCCGACGCGCATTACAGCGGACGCGCCAGCGTACCCGTGCTGTGGGACCAGCACACGCAGACCATCGTCAACAACGAATCGTCCGAGATCATCCGCATGTTCAACAGCGCCTTCGACGCGGCGGGCGCGCGGCCAGGTGACTACTATCCAAAGGAACGGCGGGAGGCGATCGATGCGCTGAACGCGCGTATCTACGAAACGCTCAACAACGGTGTTTACAAGGCGGGCTTCGCCACCACCCAGGCCGCCTACGAGGAGGCGGTGACGCCGTTGTTCGAGACGTTGGACTGGCTGGAGGAGCACCTCACGCACTCGCGCTTCCTGTGCGACGACACTTTCACCGAGGCGGATATCCGGCTGTTCACCACACTGGTGCGCTTCGATTCCGTCTACCACGGCCATTTCAAGTGCAACATCCGTCGGGTAATCGACTACCGGAACCTGTGGGCCTATACGCGCGACATCTACCAGATCCCGGGTGTCGCCGCGACGGTGAACCTGGATCACATCAAGCGGCATTATTACCAGAGCCACAAGCGGATAAATCCGACTGGCATCGTCCCGGCCGGACCGCTGCTCGACTTTGACGAGCCGGCCGAGCGCGGCAAGGATGTGGCGCGTCTGCTCACCTTTTGAACAAGGAAGTCTGCATTGGAAATCCGCAATCTCGGCGCATCCGGACTGCGCGTGTCGGCGATCGGCCTTGGCTGTAACAATTTCGGCGGCCGCATCGATCTGGAGGCGACGCGCAAGGTGATCCGCAAGGCTCTGGATCTCGGCATCACGCTGTTCGACACCGCCGATACCTACGGCGAGCGTGGCGGTTCAGAGACCGTGATGGGCCAGATTCTGGGTGACGACCGCAAGCGCATCGTGCTCGCCACCAAGTTCGGCATGCCGATGGACGACGAGGGGGTGAAGGTCGGCGGCTCACGGCGCTACATCATGAGCGAGGTGGAGGACAGCCTGCGCCGGTTGCGCACCGACTGGATCGATCTGTACCAGATCCATGCGCCTGATCCGGGCACGCCGATCGAGGAGACACTGCGCGCGTTGGATGATCTGATCCATCAGGGCAAGGTGCGTTACATCGGCTGCTCCAACTTCGCGGCCTGGCAGGTGATGGAGGCGCAGTGGACGGCGAAGACCTGCGGGCTGAATGCGTTCGTTTCGTGCCAGGACGAATATTCGCTGGTGTTCCGCAGGCCCGAAGCCGAACTGATGCCAGCGATGCGCAGGCTGGGGCTGGGGCTGTTGCCGTTCTTTCCGCTGGCGAGCGGGCTGCTCACCGGCAAGTACCGCCGCAACGTCACGCTGCCGGAAGGGACGCGGCTGGCCAATACGCAGAGGCTGGCGGATCGGTACTTGACCGAACGGAACTGGCAGATTGCCGAGCGGTTGGGCGACTTTGCCGCGAGCCGCGGGCACTCGATGCTGGAACTGGCGTTCAGTTGGCTGCTGACACAGGCGCCCGTGGCGAGCGTGATCGCAGGTGCAACCAAGCCCGAGCAGCTGGAACAGAACGTCAAGGCGGGGGGATGGCGGCTTTCAGCCGACGACCTGGCGGAGATCGACAGGATCAGCGACGGTCCCTAGCCTAGCCGGTAGACTCGCGCGACTACAACGTTCCGAGGCCGGCGACGTTCTGCTTTCGTCTCATTGCTTTTCCATGTCGTGACAGCTTAGCATTCCGCAATAGCGACGGATTGCGGGAGGCAACTATGGCTGGCACGACGTATACGTGGACCGCAACGACCGCCTCTGCATGGACGATCTCTGGAAACTGGTCGCCATCCGGCGGTCCGCCTGTGGCGGGCGATACCGCAATCGATCCGGCCGGCGTGATTCTGGTCAACAGCGGCACGGTCGCTGCGGCAGGTCTGTCGATCGGCGGATCTCTGGCCGCGCCATTGCCCGGCAGGGGAACCATTTCGGCCACCGCGGGAGGCAACATCCTCATTTCGGGTGCGATGGCGGTGTGGAGCGGCTCCACACTGTCGGTGGATGCGAACTCGTCGGTGGATGTCGGCACGTCCGGAACCTTCGACGCCGGCAATATCGTGGTGGAGAACGGACACTCGCTGATCGGCGACGGGCTGCTCGCAGCGTCGATCGATAACCTGGGCACTTTGGAGGCGCTGGGTACCGTTGCCAGCAACGTATTCTCCCCCGGGACGCTGGAAATCACCGGTAGCCTGATGGGCGTCGGCACAACCGATCTTGGGCCCAATTCAGTAGTCAGATTGGACGGGTCCGTTGCCGCGAGCCAGTCGATCAACTTCTCCAGCGGCGGCGCCGAACTGATCCTTGCTGCACCTGGCAGCAGCTTCGCCGCCCCCATAACGAACTTGAACACGGGCGACAAAATCGAATTCAATTTCGGGGCCGGCGTAACAATCAGCAAGGCGAGTGTGACTTCGCCCGGTACTGTGACTGTCGTGACCAGCGCCGGCGACTACGTGATGAGCAATGTCAGCTTCGCCGCTGGCTCAACCCAGGTTTTCTTCCCATTCACAGATTTCGGTACTGGCTTTGCGACTATCCAGGTAAGTCCGGGCAGTTACGGCTGGACCGGAAAGGTCAGTACCGATCTTGGCACTGCGGGCAACTGGCAGAACTTCTTTACCGGTCAAGATCCGGCAGCCAGCCCACCGGACGCGACGATCAATGTCAACTTCAACAACAACGCCAGCGGCACGACCAGCACGTTGACAGGATCGGCCAGCGCGATCGGCTTCAACTTCGGTGGCTCAGGGGCCTGGCTGCTGTCCGGAGCCACACTCACCGTCGCCGGCACACCCAGCCCACCCTTCCTGCCGTTCGCCGGCGGGTTCAATACGAATGTGACACTCGATGCGGCCACGCTCACGGCTGGTGGCAGCACCAGCATCGGTTCGTCAACTGGCGCGACCGTTACCGCACGGAGCGGTTCGCACGTTACGACCGGCGGCGATAGCGTTAGCCCGAACGCGGGTCAGTCTGGATCGCTGGTCCTGACGGGATTGGGCACCACGTGGACCGAGCAGGCAGGTCCCGCGGTAAATGGAAGCATTCCCGGGTTTCTTAACGTCGGTTTCAGCGGGCCTTCGGGCGGCCTTGCAGGAGCAAGTGGCTTCTTGACCGTCACCGGCGGGGCAGCCCTGAATACGGGGGCTTTCGCCGTATTTGGCGGTAACGCCGGGAGTGTAGGCAGCGGCACGATCTCCGCCGGTGGCACCTGGAATGCCCATGACGTCGCTGTCGGCCAGGGAGGTGCAGGCACCCTGACAGTAAACGGCGGGACCCTCGCTGCCCTGGGCGGGCTCACGGCGGGCGCCGTCAGCGGAGGGGCCGGCACGCTATCAGTCGCCAACGGCACCGTTTCGGCTACCGGCAATCTGCAAGTCGGCAGCAGTGGCACCGGGGCGATAACGATCGGTGCCGGCGGAACGGTGTCGACCGGGGGCACTTTCAACGGCGTAGGAATTAATGCAGGCAGCAACGGCTCTCTGCAAATCCTCAACGGCGGCACCTATCAGTCCACTGTGGCGCCCCAGACCGGTCAAGTCCTCAACATCGGCTTGAATGGCACGTTTGGCGCAACGCCTGCGGCGATCGGTTCCGCGTCGGTCAGCGGGCTGGGCTCCCTGTTGAACCTGAATGGCAACCCGATGTCCGTAGGCAACAACGGCGGCACCGGCGGCCTCACCGTTGCTCAAGGCGGGACAGTGGAGGCGGGCACCCCCGACTCCAATAAGGGATCGGCACTGCAGGTTGGGCGCGTGACGGGCGGTACCGGAAACATCGTCGTCACCGATCCCAATTCGCTGCTGAGCCTCACGGGCTTCGTCCTGCTGGGTCAGGCTGGCACCGGAACGTTGCTGGTTGAAAACAGCGGCAGCGTCGCGATCAACAACGCACCGACCAACGGCGCGGGCTTTTTCATCGGCAGTGGCTTCTCCGGGGGCACGCCCAACGTCGGCGGCAGTGGGCAGGCCACGGTCACGTCGAATGGCAAACTGACAGCAGCGCAGAACATCAGCATCGGCGGCAACGGTGCCAACGGCACGCTGAGCGTCGACAACGGCGGCACGGTCCTCGCCACCACCGGCTTCACCATTGCCAATGCTGCGACCGTGGGGGGCACGCTCTACGGCGGTACCGGTTTTCTGGACATCGGCGCAGGCGGTGTGGCGAAGGTTACCGAGGCACCGCAGACCAGCAGCTTCGTGGTCGAGGTTGGCGCCTCCAGCGGCAGCTTGACTGGTCCCACGACGCTCTCGAGTGGCACTATCGACGTCAGCGGAGCGGGCGCGCTGCTTGACACGAACGGCAACGGGATCGAGGTGGGTCGGCTCGGCAACGGGACCCTGGCGGTCAGCCAGGGCGGCAGTGTCGTCGCCGGCACGCAAGATTCGAGCGTGCTCGCGGCAACAGCGATCGGTCGCCTGGGCGACGGCAGTCTGACAGTGAATGGCCCTGGGTCGACCTACACGGCCGACGGCTTCATGTACGTTGGGCGCGGGGGCACCGGCAACCTCGTCATTGAGAACCAAGGCAAGGTCATCGTCGGACTCGACAGCAAGAGTTCCGGCAGCATCAGCTTTGGCTCCGCGCAGGACAGCGCAACCAGCGGCAGTGGAACCACGATCCAGACGGGCGGCAGCGGCACCGGGTTGATCACCGGCGGCGGCGATCTGTTCAGCCAGCAGAACATCTCGGTCGGCTCGTATGGCGCCAGTGGTTCGCTGACGATCAGCACTGACGGCACGGCGGAGGCAACCGACCGCGTGTTGATCGGCAACACGGAGACGTTCGCCGCCGGCACCACCATAGTGACCACAGCGGGAACGACGGTTGCCACGGCCAGCACGGTGCTCGCCGGCAACGGCACAATCGATGTCGAGGCCGGCAGCGTGCTGAAATCGGATGGGCCACACGTCGCCGGGCAGTCGAGTATCATCGTCGGCTCCGGCGCCGGTTCAACAGGCTCACTGAAGGTGAACGGTGCCGGCGCGACGGTCGATAGCGGAGGCGATCGGATTGGCATAGGGGCGGATGCCCAGGGTTCCGTCATCGTTTCCCAGGGCGGCACAGTAAAGGCGGGCACTCAGTTTTCCAGCGACAGCGCCGGGTACGTTGGTGGGAACGCCGACGGCACGGGTTCACTCACTGTCACTGATCCCGGCTCGAACTACACCAATGTCGGACAGTTCGCTGTCGGAGCGTCGGGTACAGGCCACCTGCTGATCGAGAACCAGGGCACGATGTTCACCGGCAACAGCTCGGTGGACGCCACGCAAGGATTCGAGGTCGGGCAATCATCTGGCAGCAGCGGCGATGCCACGGTCACGGGCAACGCATCGCTGCTCCAAAATACCGGCCGCTTCATCGTGGGCGACGGCGGCCACGCCAGCCTCTCGATCGACAGCGGCGGCACGGTCATCACCACGACCGGCGCGGTGGCGGGTCTGGCAGGCGCGGAGATCGCCGCACGGGCCGGTTCGGAGGGCGCGAACGTCACCGTTTGCGGTGTGGGATCCGATTGGCAGATCGGGGGCGCGCTGTTGGTCGGCGAGCTTGCCGCCGGCACGCTCTCGATCATGTCGGGCGCCACAGTCACAGCCGGTACGGCCGACCTTGGGCCAAACGCCTCCGGCACCGGCACGATCTCGCTCTCTGGGACCGGCAGCGAGTTGATGACATCCGGCGCGCTGATTATCGGCGATCAGGGGAGTGCGCAGCTCAGTATCGGAGCCGGTGCGACAGTGAGTGCGACGGGCGGATTCTCGGTCGGCCTGGGTGGCGTGGTAACGCAGTCTGGTGGCGTGCTGGATCCGGCAGCGGCGAACATCAATCTGGGTTCGATCGGTGGCGTCGGCGAGACTATAGGAGATATCGACAACGGCGGCTCCATCTACGCCGCAAACGGCGTCTACGAGGTTGCCGGCAACATCACGACGGGCAGTGGCCAGAAGGGCTCGCTGATTATCGACAGCGGCGTCTCGGAACTTGTGCTGGATAAGGGCGTCGACGCGGGTCAGTCGGCGTCCTTCACCGCAAACACCGGCACACTGACGATCGGCCAGGCTGGCAGCTTCGCGGCCACGATATTCGACTTCGCACCGGGCGACATCATCCAGGCAATAGGGGCGAGCAGCGGCACGTTCGACACGACGAGCGACGTGCTGGCCTTGAACACCGGTGCGACGCTGCAGTTTTCCGGCAACTACACCGATCCTTCGCTATGGCACGTGGCGGCTGACGGAACGGTGTCACTGAGCCCGCCCTGCTTCGCGGCCGGTACACGCATCAGCGCTGAGCATGGCGATCTAGCCGTCGAAAACCTGAGTGTGGGCGACCGGGTGCAGGTGATCGGCACCGGACCATCCTCCTACCCGATCATTTGGATCGGCTGGCGCACGGTCGACTGCACCCGTCATCCGGATCCACGAAAGGTGTGGCCGGTGCGGATAGCGGCGGATGCGTTCGGCCCGGGTAGACCGGTGCGCGATCTCTACCTGTCGCCCAACCACTCGATCTACTTCGGTGACGTGCTGATACCGGCCAAGCACCTGATCAATAGTTCGACGATTGCGCCGGTACCGATGGACGAGGTCACCTACTACCACGTGGAGCTCGCGCAGCACGCCGTGCTGCTGGCGGAAGGTCTGCCGGCCGAATCCTATCTCGACATCGGCGATCGCTCGAACTTCGCCAACGGCAACGGCCCAATCGCGCTGTATCCGGACTTTGCCTCGCGGGTCTGGGACGCCGCGGGCTGCGCACCGCTTGTGGTGACCGGGCCCAGGCTCGACGCCGCGCGGCGATGGGTGAACGGACTGGCAGGAACTGCTATGCAAGCTGCATGAGCGGAGCCGCTACGCCCAGCACGACCACGACCGCCGAGACCGCGGATCAGGCTCTCGCCCGCGCCCAGGCCGCGGCTCAGGCCAAGCGCTTCGGCGAGGCCGCCGGCATCTGCAACGACGTGCTGGCGACCGCGCCAGACAATGCGCCGGCGCTCGCCCTGCTCGGCATGATTGCCGCCCACACCAACGATCCGGAGCGTGGCATCTCGCTGCTCGAGCGCGCGGTGACCGCACGGCCCGGCGTGGCAACCTGGTACGCCAATCTCAGCGCGCTCTACCGTCTGGTCTATCGCATACAGGACGCGCTCCGCGTCGGGCAGGAGGCGATCAGGCTCGACCCGCAGAATGCCGACCACCTGGTGAACCTGTCGCTGGTGTTCACCGACGTGGGCGACCGAGAGCACGCCATCGCCTGCCTGCTACGAGCGCTCGGGCTGAAGCCCGACCACGCCGACGGCCATCTGGCACTCGGCCAGAACCTGTTGGCGATGGGCGATTTTGAGCCCGGCTGGCTGGAATACGAGTGGCGCAACCAGACCGAGGCGGGCAAGGGCACGCTGCCGAAGATGACCTCGGCCGCCTGGAACGGGATGCGGATTCCGAACGGCCGGCTGCTGATGGTGGGCGATCAGGGCTACGGCGACACGATCCAGTTCGCCCGCTACATCCCGATGATCGCCGAGCGATGTCAGGAGCTGATTCTGGGTTGCAGCGCCGAGATGGGGCCGTTGCTCGCGAGCCTCCCTGGGGTAAAGCAGTACTGCCATCGCTGGACCGATGTGCCCGGCCATGCCGCGCATTGCCGGCTGTCGAGCGTGCCGGGCCTGCTGCACACGACGTTGGAGACGATCCCGGCCAAGATCCCGTATCTGTTCGCCGATCCGGTGCGGGTGGCGGCCTGGCGCGAGCGGCTTGGCGCGTCGCTGCCCGCGGGGACACGCCGGATCGGCCTGGCCTGGACCGGCCGGCCGACCCATCCCAACGATCGTCGGCGGTCCCTGAAGCTGGCACGTCTCGCACCTCTTGCAGGCATCCGTGGCGTCAGCTTCGTCTCGTTGCAGAAGCCGCTGCCGCAGTCGGATGTCGGATCGATGTCACAGTTTCCCGGGCTTTCCGACATCGCGGGCGACTTCGGCGAGACCGCCGCTATGATGCTCAATCTCGATCTGGTGATCACGGTGGATACAGCGATGGGTCATCTCGCCGGGGCGCTCGGCAGGCCGGTCTGGATCCTGCTGTCCAAGGCCGCCGATTGGCGCTGGATGATCGAGCGGAGCGACAGTCCCTGGTACCCGACCGCCCGCCTGTTCCGCCAGAAGACTCCTGGCGACTGGGATCCGGTGATCGCGGAAGCGGCCGCGGCTCTGGCGGAGTGGGCCCACGCCGGAGCCGAAGGCATCGCCGCCAACTGAGCGCGCCGTGAGCGACAGCACCGACGATCCCGCCGAACTCGAACAACTGGACGCCTCCGGTCTGTTCGACGCCGCCTGGTACCTGGTGCAGTACCCGGACGTACGCGACGCCGAACTGGAACCGCTGGCGCACTTCTACCGCTTCGGCTGGCGCGAGCGCCGCAAGCCGAATCGTTATTTCGATCCCGAATGGTACCTGGAGCACTATCCCGACGTGCGCGCGGCCGGCATGAACCCGCTGCTGCATTATATGCGCCACGGCGATCATGAAGGGCGCCGGCCGGTGTGGCATTTCGATCCCGCCTGGTACCGCGACGCCTACGATATCCTTCCAGATGCCGTGACCTTGGCGCACTTCCTGACGCAGCGCACGTCCGGCCGCTTCGCGCCGATGCCGGAGCTGTGGTCGGTGATGCACCTGGCGCCGTATCGCGACGATCCCGCTGCCGGCGACGATCCGTTCGAGCACTATCTCGACGACATGCTGCGCGAGCAGCGCGAACCGTTCCCCGATCTGGGCGTTGTCGCTGCATCGGGATTGATCGATCCCAACTACTATCTGATCAACGGCACAGACGTACACGAGGCGCAGCTCGATCCGGCCGAGCACTTCTGCCGCCATGGCTGGCGCGAGGGCCGCAAGCCGAACATCTATTTCGACATGCACTGGTATCAGCAGACCAACCCGATGGTGGCGCGCCTGAAGATCAATCCGGTGGCGCACTATGTTCTCGAAGGCGAGCCGGCCGGCCGCCGGCCAGTGCCGTATTTCGATCCGCTGTGGTACCGCGGGACCTACGCGATCCCACAGGAGCAGGTTGCGCTGGCGCATTATCTGATGCATCGCCGCAGTCAGGCATTCAGCCCGACGCCGCTGTTCGACGTTGCCTGGTACGTCGAGCAGCACACCGAAGAAATGTCCGGCAACCGCGACCCTTTCGCGCATTTCCTGCAGGCGGGTACATATCGCGACATCGATCCCTCGCCGGCGTTCAACGCGGCGGACTATCGCAAGCGGCATCTCGGCCGGCCGAGCCGGCAGTTCCGCCAGACGATGCATCCGGACCGGGACAATCCGCTGGTGCATCATCTCCGGGCGGAATACCGCTGAAGCCGGAGCAAGTTCCGGAGTTGGCGGAGGTATCGGCGATGCCTACGTTGCGCTGATGACACTCGATCAGAGTCGTGCGGCCGCCGACCTTGCCGCGAACGGCTATATCACGCTGCGTCTGCTCGACACCGCAACGTGTCGTAACCTGGCGGGGTTGTACGACGACGAGACGCGGTTTCGCAGCCGGGTCGTCATGCAACGGCACAATTTCGGTCGCGGCGAATACAAGTATCTGGCCTATCCGTTGCCTGAACCGGTCGCGACCCTGCGAGCCGCGCTGTATCGCCCGCTCGCCGCGATCGCCAACGCGTGGCGCGCCGCACTGGGTGACGAGAGCCGCTTTCCCGGGACACTGGATGCGTTTCTTGCCGAGTGCCACGCGGCGGGTCAGACACGGCCCACACCGTTGCTGCTGCGCTACGGCAAGGATGACTTCAACTGTCTGCATCAGGACCTTTACGGCCCGCTGGTGTTCCCGCTGCAGTTGACCGTGCTGCTGAGCGAACCGGGGACTGACTTTTCCGGCGGCGAGTTCGTGCTTGTGGAGCAGCGGCCGCGAGCGCAGTCGCGCGCCGCGGTGGTGCCGCTGTCGCAGGGCGACGCAGTGATCTTCCCCGTGCATCATCGTCCGGTCCAGGGCGCCCGCGGCGTACATCGTGTCACCATGCGTCATGGGGTCAGCCGCGTGACCAGCGGCGTTCGGCAGACTCTGGGCATCATCTTCCACGACGCTGCCTGAACTGCCTGAACGTCCGGGGTTGACCGAGTCGTTCTCCCGTGGGCATTGGTGACAGGTTCGTTCAGGAGGCACTGATGGACATGACCCCAAGCGGCCAGACGCTCGGCGCCCGCATCACCGGCATCGACCTTGCCCTCCCGCTGGCCGATGACGACTCTCGCGCCATCCTGCGCGCCCTCGGCGAACACGGCGTGCTGTGCTTTCCGCGACAGACGCTCGACCCGGATCAACTCTCCGCCTTCGGCCACCGGTTCGGCGATCTGGAGATCAATGTGGCCAACGCCTACCACGAGCCGAACCACCCCGAGATGATGATTCTCTCCAACATGAGGCAGGACGGGAAACAGATCGGCGCCAACGACGCCGGCCAGGGCTGGCACACCGACCTGTCGTACAGCCACGACATCGCGCTGGCCAACATCCTGCACGCGCGGCATGTGCCGCTGCGCAACGGCAAGCCGCTTGGGGAAACCCAGTTCCGCAACATGCACGCTGCCTATGAAGACCTGCCCGACGCGCTGAAGCACAAGCTGGAAGGCCGCACCGCGACGCACGACTTTGCCAAGTTCTGGGACATGATGGTGGCGAAGCCCGGCTCTACGCGAAAACCGCTGACACCTGAGCAGCGCGCCAAGAAGCCGCCGGTGTCGCAGCCGCTGTTCCTCCGCCATCCCATCACAGGTCGTACCGTGCTGTACGCCAACGTCGGCTACACGATGTTCATCGACGGCATGGACAGCGAGGAAAGCGGCGAGATTCTCGACTTTCTGTTCCGCCACCAGGAGCGTGCCGAGTACCTCTACGCGCACCACTGGGCGGTCGGCGACGTACTGATGTGGGACAACATCGGCACTGTGCACAACGCGGTCGGCGACTACACCGTCGATGAGCCGCGCTACATGCGGCGGGTGCAGGTGATGGCGACGCTCGACTATTCTCGACTGGCCGCCTGAGGTGTCCGAGTTCGCCGGCAAGCGCATTGTCATCACCGGCGGCGCCGGTGGCATCGGCGTCGAGACTGCGCGCACGCTGCTGGCGCATGCTGCGCACTTGGTGCTGGTGGACATCGATGAAGACCGCCTCGCCCAGGCGCGCGAGACGCTCGGCACCGCGCGTATCGCCACCTTGCGGTCCGCGCTTGAAACGCCGGAAGCGTGTGCCGCGGCACTGGATGCCGCCGGCGCGCCGGTCGCCGCGCTGATCCACCTCGCAGGATTGTTCGAGCGCGATCCGTTCGATGCGAACGATCACGGCGTCTGGGATCGCGCGATCGCCGCCAACCTCACCAACGCTTACGATCTCGCGGTGGCGTTTGGCACGCGCTACGACAACCGCGACGGGCCGGCGCGCATCGTGCTTACCAGTTCGGTGGCGTATCGGCGTGGCAGTGCGGGCTATCCGCCTTATGCCGCCGCCAAGGCCGGCCTGGTGGGACTTACCCGGTCCCTCGCGCGCAGGCTGGCGCCCGATGTGCTGGTGAATGCGGTGGCACCGGGACTGATCGACACACCCATGGCGGTGGCAACCATTGCCGAGCGGGGCGAAGCGTACAAGAACGAGATCCCGGTCAGGCGCTACGGCCACCCGGCCGAGGTGGCGTCGGTGATCCGGTTCCTGTGCTCGCGCAATTCGTCGTACGTCAACGGCCAGACCATCACCGTCGACGGCGGCATCACCAACGCCTGATCACGTCAGGTCGCCATATACCCGCCGTCGACGTTGTAGGCCGCGCCACTGACAAACGACGCACGATCGGAGCACAGCCACAGCACCATTTCGGCGATCTCTTCCGGCGTGCCCATGCGATGGAACGGGACCTTCGCCATCAGTTCCTCGCCGCGACGACGCATCGTGTCCGCGGTCATTTTCGTCTCGATGTAGCCGGGACACACCGCATTCACGCGCACCTTGTTATCCGCGTATTCCAGTGCCGCGGTCTTGGTGAGCCCCACCACCCCATGCTTCGCCGCGACATACCCGGACGAAGTCGGCAGCCCGATCAGCCCTGCGATGGACGCGGTATTGACGATCGCGCCACCCCCCTGCGCCACCATCTGGATCAGCTCGTGCTTCATGCACAGCCACACACCCTTCAGGTTCACCGCGATCATCCGGTCGAAACCGGCCTCCGACCATTCGTGGGTCTTCTTGCCGCCGGCATCCACCTGGAAGCCGGCGATGCCGGCGTTGTTGAACGCGCAGTCCAGTCGCCCGTAGGCAGCGACGACAGACTTCACCATTGCCTCCACAACGCCCGTATCGGTGACGTCGCCGGTCAGGGTCATTGCCTGCCCGCCGGACTTGTTGATCAGCGCCACCGTCTCCTGCGCGGCCGCCTCCGCCGCATCGGCTACCCCGACTCGCGCGCCCTCCCGCGCGAAGGCCAGCGACGTGGCGCGGCCGATGCCGCCTCCACCGCCGGTGATCAGAGCCGACTTGCCGTCCAGCAATCCCGCCATATCTACCTCCTTGGCCGCATTTCTTCCCATCGCCTCGCAACAAGGCTAGCATAACAGGGCTGACAATGGATCACCGGGCGATGCGCGAGGAGATACTGGCCTACAAGCGCGAGCGTATTCTCGAAGAGGCGGTCAAGCTGTTCTACGAGCGCGGCTTCACCGGCACCACGCTCGACGACATCGCCGCCGAACTCGGCGTCACCAAACCGTTCATCTACACGCATTTCCGCAGCAAGACCGATTTGCTCGCCGCACTCTGCAAGCCGACCATCGAACTGTCGCTGGAGGCGGTGGCGTGCGCGTCGGAGTCGCCCGGTTCGCCCACCGTGCGGCTGCATCGCGCAATCGTGGATTTCACTCAGGTGGTGCTGTCGCGCCAGGCCAACATCGCAATCTATTTCCGGGAAGAGAAGAACCTTGCGGCCGATGCGCTGGGGGAGATCAATGCCCTGCGCAAGAAGTTCGACCGGGTGCTGTCCAACCTGCTCACGGAAGGCGTCGCGGTCGGCGAGTTCGACATCGGCGACGTGAACCTTACCGCGCTGGCAATCGGCGGCATGATCTCCTGGGCCTACACTTGGCACCGTCCGCAAGGCCGGCTCGCGCTCGACGACATGTGCCGGCGGATGGCGGATCTCGCGTTGCAGATGGTCGGGGTACGCAGCAAGGTGTCGGTGTAGCCGATCTATTCCGGCCACAGTGCTTTCTTCAGCGCCGCAGCCATCATATCCAACGCCATCCCACCAGCACGGATGATCCGCCCCTGACCGACGAAACCATGGAGTTGGTCGGAGAAGTGCAGATGAATCACCCGCACGCCCTCGCGCTCCAGTCTTTCGGCATAGGCCACGCCCTCATCGCACAGTGGGTCATAGCTGGCAGTGAGGACAAGCGCAGGCGCGGTGCCGGACAGATCCGCCGCGCGCAGCGGTGAGGCCCGCCAATCGGCGCGGTCCTTCGGCCCATGCAGATAGTGGTCGATGAACCAGTCCATGGTCTTTGCTGTCAACGGTACACCCTCGGTGACACGTCCGTACAACTCGTGTGTCATCCCGAGATCGGTGACCGGGTACACCAGCAACTGGAACGCCAGCGGCGGCAGGTCGCCGTCACGCGCCATCAGCGCCATTACCGCGGCGAGATTGCCTCCAGCCGAGTCGCCACCCACGGCCACGTGCCTACGATCGATGCCGAGTGCGTCTGACTGCGCGATCACCCATCCGGTCGCCGCCGCACAATCGTCGACTGCAGCGGGGAACTTGTATTCCGGCGCCATTCGGTAATCGACCGATACCACGCGGCACTTCGCGGCGTTGGCGTAATGCCGGCATGTCACATCGTGTGAATCGAGATCGCCCAATAGCCACCCACCACCGTGGTAATAGATCAGCACGGGCAGCACGTCGTCGGCCTTCGCGCCGATCGGCCGATACGCGCGCAGCGGTACCGCACCGTGCGGCCCTGGGCATGACAGGTCGCGCACCTCTGCCACGTCCTGCGGATCGGGCTGTGTCACGGCGCGACCGGCTTTGAACCCCAGGCGCGCCTCGTCGGGCGTCAACGTCTCCATTGGCGGCCGACCCGCCGCGCGCATCATGGCGAGCAGGGTTTCAGCGTCAGGATCGAGCGGCATGAGCGAGTTCCTTAGTTGGTCCAACCGATGATGGCGGCTGCAACGTCGGTCGGCTTGTCGAGTTCGGCGAGATGGCCGGCACCGGCGATCACCTTGATTTCCGACCGGCCGGCGATGCCCTTGGCGATGCGATCGGCATAGCCGCGCGGCATGATCGCGTCTTTCTCGCCCCAGATCAGCAGCGTCGGCGCACTGATTAGCTTCAGCCGCTTCTCCAGCTTGGTGTTGCCGAGTGGCCAGAAGATGCGCGCAGCGGCCTCGTTGGCGCGGGTCTGCTCGATCGGCCACTCGACCGAATTGGCCCCTTCCGGCACCGCCTTCAGCGCCTTCCAGATTTCGGGATCGGCGCACATCAGGCCGGGAACCGCATCGCCGCGCTGCGCCCAGGGGTCGGTTGGCGGATCGGCCTCGTCGAACAGGCCGAACGGCGCGATCAGCGCGAGACGCCGCACGCTCGCCGGCCAAAGTGCCGCCATCTCCGCCGCCAGCGACGCACCGACGGAACTGGCGGCGAGATCGGCGCCATCCAGCCCCGCCTTCGCCAGCAGGTCGTGCACCGCAAGCAGCCAATCCAGGTGCGTGTCGAGCGCGGAATGACCCCGGTCGCCGCCGGGAAAGCCCGGCAGCGACGGCACGATGACTGTGCGGCCCTTGGCCAGTTCATCGAGGAACGGCACCCAGCGCGGCAGCCCGCCAAAACCGGCAAGGAAACCCAGCTTCGGCCCACTGCCCTTGCGCCAGACGCGGGTGGCAAAGCCGTTGACATCGACGGTCAACGTCTCGGGTTCGCTCACGTCATGCTCCACTGCTGTGCGGTGCCTACCGGCCGGTAGTATCGGCGTGCCTATGGTACGTCAATCGCGGCGGCCACCGGTCAGCGGCACGAAGGCCACTGGCAGAATGCCGCGGCGTGTCACCGTTCCGGCCGCATCCTTGGTGATCAGCAGCAGTTCCTGATCGCCGTGACGTGGCCCCACCGGAATGACCATGCGCCCACCGGAACAAAGCTGTTCGAGCAACGCGGGCGGGACGTCGGGCGGCGCGGCGGTGACCATAATGGCGTCGAACGGCACTCGCTGTGGCCAGCCTAGACCGCCGTCGCCAACGCGCAATTCGATCGCGTCGTAGCCCTGTCCGGCCAGCGCTCGCGCCGCGCCGGCGGCGAGTTCCGGAATCACCTCGATGGAGCACACCTTGCCGGCGAGTTCTGCCAGCACTGCAGCCTGATAGCCGGAACCGGTACCGACCTCCAGAACGGTTTCATCTGGCCGCAGATCGAGCAGTTCGGTCATCAGCGCGACGACGAAGGGCTGCGAGATCGTCTGGTCGTGACCGATCGGCAGAGGCCGGTTGTCGTAGGCGGCTCGCTCGGAACCAGACGCCACGAACGCCTCGCGTCGCACCTTGGCAAGCGCCGCCACCACGCGCGGCGACAGCTCGGCGCGCCCGGTCCAGCGCGCGGTCTCGCGCATCTCAAGCGCAATCTGTTCCAGCAGCGCAGCGTGGGCATCCATGGCGAATTCATACTCCGCCCTGCCTGCCCATGCCGTCCACCCGCTTTGCCTGCCGCACTGCCCACGGTGTAGCGTCGATGCAAGGAGCGTCAGGGGAAACGATACGATGGACGTGCACGAGGCCGGCGTCGCGACCGACCATATCGCCCGGGCCCGCAAGCTCGCACCGCTGCTGACGGCGGCCGCCCCACGCATCGATGCGGCGTTCGAATTGCCGCCTGACGTGCTGGACGCGATGCATGCAGAAGGCATGTTCCGTCTGCTGGTACCACGCTCGATTGGCGGGGCGGAGCTGGATCCGGCGACCTACATCCAATGCGTGGAAGCTATCGCGAGCGGCGATGCCTCGGTCGCCTGGTGCATGAACCAAGGGTCCGGCTGCTCGATGTCCGCGGGCTATCTGGAACCAAGTGTCGCGCGCGAAGTGTTCGGCGGCCAACGCGACGTACTGGCATGGGGCATGGGTCCGGGCGCGAAGGCGATCCGCGCCAACGGCGGCTGGCGTATCAGTGGTAACTGGGCATTTGCCAGCGGCAGCCGCCACGCGAGCTGGCTTGGCGCGCATTGCCCGTGTTTCGAGGCCGATGGCACGCCGCAGCGCCATCCCGACGGCAGGCCATGGGAACGCACCATGCTGTTCCGGCGGGAGATCGCCACCATCAAGGACATCTGGCAGGTGATGGGCCTGCGTGGCACCGGCAGCGATGCCTATTCGGTGCAGGACCTGTTCGTCGATGACGCACACACGATAACGCGCGACCGGCCGGAGGAGCGGCTCGAGCCGGGGCTGATCTATCGCTTCGCCGCAATGCAGATCTATGCCTCCGGCTTCGCCGCGGTCGCGCTTGGCACCGCGCGGGCGGCGCTCGACGTTTTCATCGAGCTTGCCCGTGGGAAGACCCCGGCGCTGACCCAGACCGGGCTGCGTGACAGTGCGGTGATCCAGTCCGCGATCGGCATCGCGGACGCCAAGCTGAAGTCCGCGCGGACTTGGCTGATCCTGGTGCTGCGCGAGACGCAGGAGGCGGTGAAACTAGCGGGCGAACTGACGACCGAGCAACGCATCGCGATCCGCCAGGCGTCAACGTTTGCCATTCACCAGGCAAAAGAGGTGGTCGATGTCGCGTACCACGAGGCGGGATCCACAGCGATCTTCGATGCCAACCCGTTCGAACGCCGCTTTCGCGACGTGAACACCGTGACGCAACAGGTGCAGGGCAGACGCTCGCACTTCGAGACCGTCGGGCAGCATCTGCTCGGCGCGCAGACGAACCTGCGGTGGTTGTGACCGTCAGAACACCCTTTTTCGCCGCCAATCTACTGTGGCGTCAACGACGCCGCGCGGTGTAGAGGCTGGTCGTCATGTTGCGGGTTACGCTGCCGTGGAACTCACCGCGGGCGATCCGATCCAGCTCCGCAAGGATTGCATCGCGGTCGGGGCGAACGTTTATATTGGAAAATGTCCCATAGAGCGCAACGGTTTGGTCCGGATCGAGGACGAGCGACCAGGCGCTTGTCTGATACTCGATGGCTTCGAACGTGCCGGTTCGCTCCAGTGCCGCCACGCGGGCTTCGGCATCGAGGGCGAACGGAATATCCCGTGACCCCACCGAAGGGCTTAAAGGCCGGGGGAGGAACGTCTTGGTCGCTTCGTGAAACGGGTCAGGGCGGCTGTTGTCGCCGAAGACATTCCAGACCATCGCCCACCAGCCGCCCGGTCGCAGCAGTTCGGCCACCTTGACCAGGGCGACATCCTCATTCAGCCAGTGAAACGCAGTGGCACTGACGCCAAGGTCAAAGCTGGCTCTCTCGATGTCCGCATCTTCGAACGCTGATGCGTTCACCGAAAGCGCGGTGTCTTGGATACTCTTGCGAAGGAAGGCCACGAGGCGGGCGTCTGGCTCGATGGCGAGCAGCGGATTCGCGCCGAAATCGAGCAATCGGCGAGTTGCCGTTCCTGTCCCTGCGCCAATCTCGAACGTCGCCGTGCCAGGCGCGAGATGGCACCGCTCACGCAGAGTTTCAAATACCCAATCAGGGTAACCGGGCCGCGTCACATGATAGCTGGCCGGATCGTCGCCGAAGGCCACGCGACCAAATTTGCAGTCGATGAACGGTTCACTCATTCGCACTCAACTCTCACCCGGCAGGATAGGGACAGTTTGATCGCCAGCGGTTATGCGCCGACAGGTACTAAGCGTCAGATTTTGCCCACTAGACTAGGGCCTGTCATCAATTAGCCGGTTTCGGTCGGTGGGCGGCACCCGGGCACCGTATGCGGCGGCCGGTAAGTCCCGATTGCCACACTCAGATGTGAATCGGCGGCGGATGATACGTAACCGGTTCCGGCGCGGGAGTTTCTTCGATTCATAGGCGGTCAGCTTGTAGGAGGGCTGACCGATGCGGCGCTTCGGACTGCGTGACGATCAGTGGGACCGGATCGAAAACCTATTGCCGGGACGCGACGGGTCCGTCGGAGTGACCGCGGCGGACAATCGGCTGTTCGTAGAGGCGGTGCTGTATCGTGATCGTACCGGGATGCCGTGGCGTGATCTGCCGGAGCGGTTCGGCGACGAAACCAAGGTCCACCTGCGGTTCAGCCGTTGGGCCAAAAGCGATGTCTGGGAGCGGGTATTTCAACATCTCGCCGCGGACGCCGACTACGAATACGCGATGATCGACAGCACCATCGTGCGCGCCCACCAGCATAGCGCCGGCGCAAAAAAGCCGGCGACGACCAGGCGATTGGCCGCTCGCGTGGCGGACTGAGCACCAAGATCCACGCCTTGGTCGACGCCCTGGGCAACCCGATCGGCTTCTTCCTGACCGGCAGCGAGGCGCACGACCTAGTGGGGGCGGACCACCTGCTGCCCGCGATGGCAGGCCGATACGCTGATCGCCGACAAGGCATTCGACGCCGATGCTCGCGTAATTGAGCCGCTGCCGGCCGCGGGTGAGACCGCGGTGATCCCACCACGAACTAACCGGTCTTCGCCGCGCGACTACGACCGGGAACTTTATGGCGCACGCCATCTGATCGAGAACTTCTTCGCCAAGATCAAACAGTTTCGCGCGATCGCCACTCGCTACGAGAAGACCGCGCGGAACTTCCTGGCTGCCGTCCAGCTCGTCGCCAGCGTCGTTTGGCTTAATTGATGACAGACCCTAGAGCATCTTCAGCATGATTGGAGGTCCCTCCGATACGTGCTGCGTTTCCGGTCAACATGAAAGTGCTCTAGGATGAAGATTGCTTGGTTGCCTTGCTGCTCGCAATGACAGTGATGTCGGTACTGAATCGCTCGATCTCACCCCAGTCTGGCTCGACCCCCAGACCCGGACCGTCGGGCACGGTGACGCGCCCGGCGCGCACCGGGATGCGCGGCACGATCAGCTCGTGCACCATGTTCTCCAGCCCGAAATCGATCGCGCGTTGCACCGGATCGAGGGCTGCGGCGACCTGCAGGTTCGCGGCCATGCCGATACCAAGCTCGAACGCGCTGTGGATGGTGAGATCGAAGTCGAACAGCGGGGTCACGCCGCCCAGGTCCGCCATGCTCTGAATGCCGCCCCACATCACCAGATCGGCCAGCACGACATCGACGCAGGGACGATGCAACACCGCCGCGAGATGATCGAAGTTCACCACGCACATGTTGGTGGCGAGCGGTGTCTTCATGCGTGCGCGAAGCTGCGTCATGCCGGGAATGCCGTGGATCGGGTCCTCGTAGTATTCCAGGTTCAGCTCCTCGAGCTGTTGGCACAGCACAGTCGCCTGCGCGGGCGGATAGGAAGCATTCGGATCCCACCGCAGCTTCACGTCATCGCCCAGTGCCGCCCGCAGCGCCCGTAGGACGGCGACATCCCAGACCGGGCTGGTGCCGGTGCACTTCATCTTGAACGCGGTGAAGCCAGGATCGTGGCGCAGATGCACGCGCATGATCGACAATCTCGCGCAACCTCGCCTGGATCGGCGAACAAACGCGGCAGCTCGCGCCGATCCACCGGTTCGTCGAGCAGCAGCGCAGGGATATGCGCCACCGCCTCGAAGTCGCGTCCGCTGCTGCCGCCCAGCAGGCGCCAGATCGGCATATCGAAGTGCCGCCCGGCCCAGTCGAACAGCGCCATGTCGAGACCCGCCAGCGCCTGCCAATCCGCCAGCCCGTTACGCGACCCGACCGTCGGTCCTGCCATGCCCTGGCGCAGGCGCAGACGGTCGAGAGGATTCTGGCCGAGCAGCCTGGTCGCCATTCGCGTAATGCTTTGCGCCACCTCCTCGGTGCCGTTGGTCTCGCCGAAGCCGCGGGCGCCGTCCGACGTCTCCAGTTCGACGACGATGCGCTCGGTGGTCCGGCGCATATACAGCGCGCTGACGTAGAGCTGGCGCATCGGCACCGAGACGCTGTGCAGCGTGATGCGCGTGATCGCCGGCATTCCGCTCGGGCCGTCGATCGCCAGATGTCCGCCGGTGCCCGCTGCGGGTGCCGCGACCAGCGGCTGCGTGGCCGCCCGCAACGTCGAGGCAAGCTGTGCGCACTGGTTGACAGCCGGTTCGCCGTCGTCAAGCGCGACCAGCGCCAGTTCGACGCCCGTCAGATCCGCCGCAGTTGACCACGCACGCACCGCTTCTGGCCCACCGACGCGCACCGGATCGACCAGCAGGACCTGCACGCCGCCATCGCGCATCGCACCGGCGAGCTGTCGCGGCGCGTGCCGATGCGCCGACACCGCCAGCGGCGGCGCACCGCGGCCGAACGCGCGGCACGCCGTCACCAGATCGGCGCACGGATCGGCGATGTAGGCCAGCTTCAACCGGCGCCCCACTTCGCGCAGCATTCCCAGCGCATTGGGCGCGAGCTGGGCATCGAGGTGCAACGCCAGCTCGACGACGGGCCCCAACGTATTCGCCGCTGCACCCAGCAGTGCGATCAGCCTGGCAGGATCATGTTCGGTGCTGACCAGGGCGACACGCCGAACGTCGGGCGGCACGGCGGACATCGCGTCGAGCGGCATTGTGATGGCGTACGGGACACGCGGACGCACCGCTCCCCCGAGCCAGCTGTGCAGCGGGACCCCGTGATGACGGCACAGCGCCTCGACGCGTGTCAGCTCGGCGCGCCCGATCGCCTCGCGCTGCGCGGCACTCAGACCGACCGTGCGGTACGGTGACCCTTCACCCACGGATCAGGCGTCGATCCGCGCGGTCGCGCTGCCGCTCGCTACCTCCTTGCCATCCTGGTTGGTGGTGGACAGCGTCAGATCGACGAAATGCTTGCCGCCTTCCTCGCGGATCGCCGCCACCGTCGCCTTGGCGTCCAGATCGTCACCCGGCCACACCTGATTTGTGAACCGCACGCCGAACTTGGTCAGCCGGCCATCGCCGACATAGTTGGTCAGCATCGTGCCGGTCAGACCCATGGTCAGCATCCCGTGCGCGAACACGCTGGGATAGCCGGCTTTCTGCGTCACATACACCTCATCCGCGTGCAGTGGATTGTAGTCGCCCGACACGCCGCAGTACATGATGATCTGCGTGCGCGACAGGTTCTCGGCGACGCGTTCGACATGCGTGTCGCCGACCTTGAGCTGGCTTGCCTTGAGTGCCATGGCGCGATCTCCTCAGCTCCGTTCCACCGGACGTTCGGTCGTCACACCGACACTGCGTGCTGTGACCACCAGTTCTCCCTTCTGATCGCGATATTCCGTAATGCGTTCGCGGAACGTCAGCTTGCCGGCGCGCTTGCTCTCCCGTTCCCAAGTGTTGCCGGGCTTGGTCTCCACTGTCAGCACGTCCCCCGGCCGCAGCGGCCGGTGATACTCGAAGTGTTGCTCGGCGTGCAGCCCGCCGCCGCCGGACGGTCTGTCCTCCACGCCGCTCGCGGTCTTGCCCGAACCGAACCACTTCTGGCCCGGACGCCAGCGTAGCGGATAATCGGGGTCGAACTGCGCCACCGCCTGCGGAAATGTTGGCGGCGCGATGATGCCGCCGACTTCGCTGCGCTGTGCCGCATCGGCGTCCTGATACACGGGATTGGTATCGCCGACGGCACGTGCAAACAGCATGATGTGGCCCGCCTCGACGGGGAAGGTGATCTTCGCCAACGGTTTCCTCCGGTGCTTTGTGCCAGGGGCGAAGCCTAGCGCGCCGCATTGCCCGTGCACAACGGCACACGGCATAGTGCACGCCATGCGACGCCCCGTTCGCCGCCTCGCGCGGCCCCGCATCCGCGCCGACCTCGATGCCGCTGCCGTGCCGACCTGGCGCCCGCCACGCATCGCCACCGCCGATGCCACGTCTTTGCACTTCGTGCTGTCGCCCGGCCGGTTGCCGCGGGGCCGCAGGGTCTATGCGATCGGTGACATCCATGGCTGCCTTGTGGAACTCAGGATGCTACACAGCGCGATCGCGGACGATCTGGCACGGCGGCCGGTGGCTTCGGCGATCATGCTGCATCTCGGCGACTATATCGATCTCGGCCCCGACAGCGCGGGTGTGGTCGCTCTGCTGGCCGCGGGACCGCCAATCATCGGTCTGCCGACGATAAACCTGATGGGCGATCACGAGCGCACCGCATTGGACGCACTGTCGGGTGAACGCGCGGCGGCGACCGATTGGCTGCATTTCGGTGGCCAGGCAGCGCTGGATAGCTGGGGTATCACGGACGGCACGCCGCGCAACGAATGGCGAGCAGCGATTCCCGGGACGCACGTCGCCTTCCTCCAGGCATTGTCGATCGACCATATGGACGGCGACTACCTATTTGTGCATGCCGGCATCCGACCGGGCGTGGCGCTCGGCCGTCAGGCTGAGGATGACAAACTCGGCATCCGCCAAAGCTTCCTGGCCAGCGAGCAGGATTTTGGCGCCATCGTGGTGCACGGCCATTCCGCCAGTCCTTCGCCGACGGTTCGGCCGAACCGCATCGGTATCGACACCGGCGCGGGCAACGGTGGCAAACTTACCTGCGCGGTGTTCGAGGAGGACGCCGTGGCTTTCATGTCGGCGTAGGTCGGGCGCCCGGCCCGGACCAGGTCGCCATGTCCACAGGTGGAGCGGCATCCTGTAGGATTGGCGTATCACACTGCATCAGCGCGGACGCGACTGTCGGAAGCGGACTTGGATCAGGCAATCACCTCCATAGTGGACGCCAAGCGTCCGTGGACCAAATCGCGCCGCCATGGACGACGGCTGGGCACGGTGTTGCTCATTTCACTATGGCTGCACCTGACACTGCTCCTGCTCCTGGTGGTAAATGCGCGCCATGATCGGCAGAGGGAGGGACTGCCGCCACCCGCTACCGTCGAGTTGGTGTTTGAGGGAGAGCCCGGAGCGCCGGTGTCGGCAGAGCCCACCACTCCAGCGCCAACGCCCCCACCCATGCCGCCGACGGGGCTGGTTGTGCCGCAACCGCAAGTCCTCCCCACGCCGATCGAGCCGCCGCCCCCGGTGGCGATCGCGCGGCCGCCCACCCCACCTCCGGTGCCGGCACCGCCGCCAATACCCGTACCGCCGGTGCCGGCGGGTCCGCCGGCGATCGTCGAAATTCCGCCGCGAGTGCCGCCGCTCGCCATGATGGTGCCACGGCCACCGCCACCGCCCGCGCCGCGATCAGCACCACCGCCGCGATCAGGCGCGCCGGCCCGTCCGGAGGCGTTCCCAACGCCGATGAATCTGTCGTTGACCCAGCCAGCGCCCCCTGCCCATGCGCCGGCGCGGAGGAAACCAGGGGGAAGCGCGACCCTCGACATCTCGCTGACCATGCGACAAGGCGACACGGGTACCACGCCAGACGCACGTGCCGGCTCGGACTGGGGCAACGAACTCGTTGCATGGGTGAACAGGCACAAATATTATCCCACACAGGCGGCGATGAACGGCGAGGATGGCAATGTCACCGTGCACGTCGTCGCCAATCCGAACGGTCACGTGACCTCGGTCGAGATGAAGTGGCGGTCCGGATCGCAGTGGCTCGACATGGCGCTGATGGGATTATTCCGCGACGCCGACCTACCGCCACTACACGACGCGACCGAGCCGATCACCTTCAATTTCACCATGCACTACATACTGATCCGCGCGCAGTGAGAGTGCTGGTGATCGCGGCGCTGGCCGGCTGGCTTGCCGGCTGCGCCGTCATACCGATGGACGCGTCGGTACCGAACGGCGAAGCCACGATCTATGTCGTAGGTCGCGGCTGGCACACCGATATCGGCCTGCCAGTGAATGAGATGATTGGCCCGCTGGTATCACTGGAACACGACTTTCCTGGCGTCCGCTACATGGTGTTCGGCTTTGGCGAACGGCAGTTCTACATGGCGGGCGATGCAGGGTCCGCCGAGATGCTGACGGCATTGTTGCCCAGCAAGAGTGCGATCCTGATGACTGCGCTGCGCGCGGCGCCGACCGAGGCATTCGCAAACGAGACGGTGGTGACGTTACATCTGCCGCGGAGCGGCGTCGATCAGATTGCCGCGCGACTTTGGGACGATCTGGAAAAGGCGTCAGACGGGTCGGTGGCGCGGCTTGCCGACGGTCCTTACATCGGCGGCGTGTTCTATGCATCGCGGGAAACCTACGATGCATTCCACACCTGCAATACCTGGACCGCGCTGGTGTTGCGCGATGGCGGCCTGCCGATGAACACGCACGTGCTGTTCGCCGGTCAGGTCATGCGACAAGTGGCTCGGATCGCGGCGGTGCAGTCACGGCCCGCAATGTAATCAGCAGGGCGGCTGCGAGCCATTGGGGCACACCACGGTCGTGCCTGGCGGCAAGACAACCGTGGTGTGCGATGGCGGCGGTGGATTGCTGCTGCTGAAGCTGAGACAGCCGCCGAGCAACAGCGGCAACAACAGAGGCAACAGGCGCATGGGGATATCCTCACCGGCGACACGGTTTAGCGGTTCAGTTGGGCACGCGAACCGGTAGTGGGCAACCGTTGTCGTGTCACAAGGCTGTGTGGGGCCGCATAAGCGACCTCATTGCACCTCGACCCTCACGTGTGGCGTCCCTGGCCCGCGCAGCAGATCGCCCGGCTCGCCATGCAGGACGTCGGCCGGCGGCGGCGGTGCGTCGCGACACGCGATCCCGGGTGGAGTCAACGGGACCGCGACATAGGCCTGCCCCGTCGTGCCAGGGGGCACGCCGTTCCTCTTACCTGCCAGGTCCAGCGCCAACGGCAGCATCGGGCCGGTCGCCGCCTCGGTGGGACAATCCGCTGGCTGGGCGGCCGCGTAATTCAACGCAAAAGCCAGCAGCAACGCCACAAGCACGATAGGCATAACCCCAGTATCTGCTCGAGCGGTTAACGTCCGGTTCGCGCATGCACGCTTGAGAGCAGCGCAGGAATGAACACCAGGCTGGCAAGCAACGTGCAGGCCAGGCTGATCAGCAACAGCCGACCCATGCTCGCGGTGCCGGGATGCTCGGACAGCGCGAGCGAACCGAACGCTGTTCCGGTGGTCAGGGCCGAGAACACTATGGCTCGCGCGGTCGCCGACCCGAGGATCGCCCGCCGTCCGGCCCGCCAGTTCATCACGAAGTAGATGTTGAACGACACGCCGACGCCTAGCAGCAGCGGCAGCGCGATGATGTTGGCGAAGTTGAGCGGCAGCGGCAGCAGCACTGCCACCAGCAGTGTCAGCAGAGCCGACAGGATCAGCGGGGCGAGCACCAGGCCGACATCCAGCACCCGGCGCAACGCCATCAGCAAGATAACCGTGATCGATACGATCGCGATCAACGCCGCATTACGGAAGGCACTGACGATGGTTTCGCTGGTCGCTTCAATGGTTACCGCCGAGCCGCCCGCGTTCGGCGCGATCTGTGTCACCTCCTCGACAAACTGCTGCAGACCCTTGCTGGTGCGCGCCTGCGGCGTGGACAGAACCTGCACACGCGCGCGGCCATCGGACAGCCGCCAGTCGTCCGCGACGTCGAGCGGAATCGAGGCGAGCATCACCGGCTCAGCGTTCAACACGGTGCGCAGCCGGTCCAGTTGGTCCGGCAGGAAGCGTGTCAGCGCACGATCAGTGGCAAACAGGACATTGTCGTTCGCGGTCAGCAGGCCGTGCAGGTCGGCGGCGATCGCCGCAAGCGGATGGTCCCGAGGCAACTTGGCCAATGCCGGATCGATCTGCGCCAGCGCAGTCTTCGCCGCCAGCCGGATCTGATCGGGCGTGATCGGCGCGGCCGGTGCGTGCGGCAACAGCGTTGGCGTCAGGATCGAGTTGGCGTCAGCGATGATCGCGAGCTTCGCCTGCTGGTCATCCGGTACGAAGCTCTGGATGTCGATCACCTTCGACACGGTGGGCAGCTTCACAAGTTTCGCCTTCAGCGCCTCAGCGGCCGCGACGGTCGGTTCGATGAGGCTGATGCTGTAAGGATTGGTGACCGGATTGTCCATCAGATCGTACAGTGTGCGCATTGCCTCGGTGTTCGGGTTCTTGGTGTGCAGTGGATCGGAATCGAATTCGAGCCTCGGCGAAACCGCGAGCGCGAGTACTGCAAGGGCCACGCATACCGCAAGAATCGGCCGGCGATGCCGCGCGAAGATCGGATCGAACGGTGCCAGCCACGAGAAGCCGACCACCGCCTCCTCACCGCGCGGACGGCACAGCGTGATAACCGCGGGGAGGAAACCCAGCGTGCAGACGAAGGCAATCAACATGCCGACGCCAGCGATCAGGCCAAGTTCCGCCACGCCGGAAAAGTCCGTCGGCACAAAGCCGAGAAAGCCGGCCGACGTCGCCACCGCGGCAACCAGGATCTGAACTCCGGTGCGTTCTGCGTTCTGTCGCATCGCCTCGGCCGGGTCGGGATATTCGAATCGCCGTTCGCGATAGCGCACCGAGAACTGGATAGCGAAGTCCACCGCGATCCCGACGAACAGGATACCGAAACCCACCGACACCAGGTTGAGCGTGCCAACCGCCACCGAGGCGAACAGCAATGTCAACGTCAGACCAAGCCCGAGTGTGGCCAGGATCGGCAAGATCAGACGCCAGGTCTGGACGGCGAGGAATAGCCAAAGCGTGATGAGCAAGACGCTGCCGATCAGGCCGACCACCGCACCCTGCACGACGGAGGCAAACTCCTCATCCGCCAATGCGACCTGGCCGGTGATGCGCACGTGCGCGGCGCCCGATTTCACGAACTCCAGGCCGGCAATGATGGTGCGCATCGCCGCGGTTGCTTCGCCCCCCGGTTGTAGCGCGCCGAAGTCGAGCTTCGGCTGCGCCAACACAAAGGTATATTTGCCTGCAAGGTCGTTGATTTCGCTGCCACCCAGCAGCGCCTGCCATGACAGCGGGCGTGGATGACCCGACAGGGCATCGGCTATCGCGTGGTGAAACGCCTCGAGCGAAGCGAAATACGGTCCGAGATCGACGTCGCCCTTGGTTACGCCCATGCCGAGCAGCGAAAGCGCGGAGAACAGCCCGCGCGCGGTGGGATCGGCGACCAACTGGCCGAGAAACGGTTGCGCATCGATGGTGCGGTCCATCAGGTCGGTCAATTGTTTCGTGTCGAGGAACAGCAGCCCCTCCTTGCGCAGGAAGGGCGATGCATCCGGCCGGCGGACCGAGATGAAGTGTGCGTGATCCTTTGCCAGCGCACCGGTCAACGCGGCGGCTGTAGCGTCCGCCTGCTCTGGCTCACGTGCATCGATCACCGCCACCAGGAGGCCGTTGAACTGTGGGAAGTCCTTGTTCAGCTCCTCGGCCTGCTGCCGCCACGGCAGGCTGCTGGAGAACATGCGGTCAGTGTCCGTGGTGACATCCAGGTGGGTCACTGCATAGAAGGCGGACAGCACCGCCAGCAACAGGCCGCCCACCGCCACAGCGAGTGCGCGGCGACGGCTGAATTCGGCCAATCCGACTATCAGGCGGTTGAACATCGTCCGGGTCGTGTCAGTGTGTCGGCCCGGCGGAGACGGGCGGCGTGTGATAGTCGTTCGGGCGCCGGCGGTCCATGGCACACCATTGGCGGTTTTCATGCGCTTGCCCAGGCGCTAGGACATACGGTGGGCAATTCAGGAGGGCGTTCCAATGTCCACGTCGGGTGCCACGCAGGTCCGTGTCGGGCCTCGCAGCCTGCCGCCGTTCCGTGCCGACCATGTGGGCAGCCTGCTGCGTCCTCGCGAGTTGGCCGAGGCACGCGCGGCACGCAAGGCAGGGACGCTGTCTGCCGGCGTGCTGCGCGAGGTTGAGGATCGCTGCATCGTGGCGGCGATTCGCAAGCAGGAGGAACTGGGGCTGCGCGCCGCGACCGATGGCGAGTACCGGCGTGCCTATTGGCACTACGATTTTGTTTCTGGCCTGGACGGTGTCGAGCTCTACGAGCCGGAGGAGAAGATACAGTTCAAGGGCGGGGTGCCAATCCAGCATGCACTGCGCGTTACCAGGCGAATCGGCTGGACCAAGCCTGTCATGCTGGACGACTTCCGGTTCGTCGGCGACCACGTGAAGAGCGCAGTGCCGAAGATGACCATTCCGTCACCGTCGGTGGTGCATTTCCGCGGCGGACGCCGCGCGATCGACGCGAAGACCTATCCGGATATGGATGGGTTCTTCGCGGACCTCGGCGAGGCGTACAACAAGGCAGTGGCGGCGTTCGGCGCGGCCGGCTGCCGGTATCTGCAGCTCGATGAGGTGAACATCGCTTATCTGTGCGATCCGGAGCAGATCGCCGGACTGAAGGCGCGTGGCGAGCATGTCGAGAACCTACTCGCGATCTACGCCGGCATGCTGAACCGCGCGATCGAGGGGCGGCCGGATGACATGGTGATCAGCATGCATCTCTGCCGCGGTAATTTTCGCTCGCATTGGGTTGCTTCCGGCGGTTACGAACCGGTGGCCGAGGTGCTGTTCAACCAGATCAATTCCGATGCGTATTTCATGGAGTATGACAGCGACCGCGCCGGCGGTTTCGAGCCGCTGCGCTTCGTGCCTCGCGGGCACAAGGTGGTGGTGCTTGGACTGGTGACCAGCAAGTCGGGCGCGCTCGAGAGCAAGGACGAACTGAAGCGACGAATCGACCAGGCGGCGAAATACCTGCCGCTCGAGCAGCTTGCGCTGTCGCCGCAATGCGGCTTCGCCAGCACCGAGGAAGGCAACACGCTGACCGAGGAGGAGCAGTGGGCGAAGCTGCGCCTCTGCATCGAGGTGGCGCGCGAGGTGTGGGGCGGCGTCTAGCACCATCATCCTGCTGCTGATCCTCGTCGGGACAGCGCTGCGCCTGGCGTTCGGCGCGACTTTGGGGCTTGGCGTGGACGAAAGCTACATGGTCGCGTCGGGCCGCGTGCTGAGCCTCGGATATTACGACCATCCTCCGGCGGCGTGGTGGCTGAGCTGGGGTGCCGCGCATCTGTTCGGCAGCGAGGCGGCGATCGCGGTGCGCCTGCCGTTCATTGCGCTGTTCGCGCTATCGACCTGGCTGATGTACCGGCTCGGCGCGGCGATCACCGACGCCCAAGCAGGATTGTGGGCGGCAGTGCTGCTGAACCTGTCGCCGGTGTTCGGGGTGACCACCGGCACCTGGGTGCTGCCCGACGGGCCGTTGGATTGCGCGCTACTGGGCGCCGCTCTCTGCCTCGTGCAGGCGCTGGAACGCGGTGCACTGGCATGGTGGCTTGGAGCCGGGATTTGCGCGGGTCTGGCACTGCTGTCGAAATACTCGGCGGTGCTGACTGTGGCAGGTGCGGTTCTGTATCTACTGTCGAGCCCGCGCCATCGGCACTTGCTGGCAACATCGAAACCATGGCTCGCTGCCTTGGTCGCGTTGTTGATGTTCGTGCCGGTGCTGGCATCGAATGCAGCGCATGGCTGGGCCTCGTTCAGCTTTCAGGCGGGGCGCGCTGCCGGCACGCACCTCCGGCCGCTTGCCCCGCTGGTTACGCTGGCCGGCGAGGCGCTGTTCGTGCTGCCGTGGCTCTGGCTGCCGATGATGGCGGCTTTCGTGGTGGCGCTGCGTCGCGGTCCGACCGAGTGGCGGTCGTGGCTGTTGTGCTGCCTGGCCGCTCCGCCAATTGTTGTGTTCGCGGCGGTCTCCGCCTGGTCGAGCCAGCGGGTGCTGTTCCACTGGGCGGCGCCCGGCTATCTGATGCTCTTTCCGCTGTTGGGTGACGCGGTCGCGGGTCGATTGAATCAGCCGGCGGTCCGGCGCCTGTTGGCGGGAACCGCCACCTTCGTGGTTCTCGGTATGGTGATGGTCGCGACCCAGGTCCGGTTCGACTGGATGCATCCTGCCATCGCCGCCGTCATGCGCAACGACCCCGATGCCGACGCGGTCGATTGGGGCTCGCTGCGCGACGAACTTGCCGCCCGCGGCCTGCTGCGGGCCGGCACGATCGTTGGCGTGCCGGACTGGCGCGATGCCGGGAAGATCGCCTACGCGCTCGGTCCCGAGGTGACGACGCTTGGGCTCAGCCGCGATGCCCGGCAGTTCGGCATTGCCTGGTCGCCGGTGCACTTCATCGGTGCCGACGTGCTGATCCTGGCTCCCGAGCACGGCGAGCGGGCAGCTGCCGAGTTAGCTCCCGTGTTCGACAGCATTGAGCGGCTGCCCGATGCGTCGATCCGCCATGCCGGACGCACGCTGCAAGCAGTGGCGGTGTTCCAGGCGAGGCGGCTGCGCGCATGGCCGCCGCCGGCTTGATGGCATAATACTTGCTGACCTACCCGAGCATGAGCATGGTCTCCGATCGCGTCCTCAGCCCTGCCGAACTGCGCGCGCTGTCCGGGCGCGGCAATGCCCAGGGTGCGCGGCGGCTGGTCATCCATGTTGCATTGCTGGCTGGCACCGGCTGGCTGGCCGCGTGTCCGTCGTTGCTCAATCTTCACTTCTACACGGCGTTCCACTTCGCGCATCATCGCCACACACAGATCCCCCGGCAGGATCCCGAACTTGACATGGAAGTGCCAAACAATCTGCGTGCCTACGTCAGACGCATACTCGGTGCGCCCTACCGGCGGCTGCGCCTGTTGGTAATCGCCGATTGCTGGCGCGGCGATCTGAGCCGCTATCCATATGTGTCGCAGCAGGCCGCGCCGTCGATCATCCGCAGTGTGCGGGCGATGAGCGCGGTGATGGTCGGTGGTTCTTTGGTGTCGGGAATACTGGTTGGCTGGGAGACGCCGTTTGTCTACTGGATCCTGCCGCAGCTCCTTTGCCAGCCATTCCTGCGCGCCTATGTGCTGGCGGAGCACACGGGGTGCGCGATCGACCGCAACGGGCTGACCAACACGCGCACCACACTGACCAACGCAGCGGTGCGCCTGCTGATGTGTGCCGTACCACGCCGAGCACCATCTGTATCCATCGATCCCATTCCACCGCCTGGCCGATGCGCACACGCTGGTCCGTGACAAGTTGGGCTTTGTCCAGCGCGGCTATGTGCGTTGGAATGCCAGTGTGATACAAAAACTTGCGAATCGGGCATAACTGCAGGCGGCTGAACGGTCTGGCCGGCGCCGTCAACCATCAGAGGGAAACGATCATGGACATGACCCGCCGTGCCGGTGCCGAGTTCTTCGGCACCTTCTGGCTGACCTTCGCCGGCTGCGGCAGCGCCGTGCTGGCGGCGGTATTTCCTCCCGCACTTGGGATCGGGTTCCTCGGCGTCGCGTTGGCGTTCGGCCTGACCGTGCTGACGATGGCCTATGCGGTGGGGCACATCTCCGGCGGCCACTTCAATCCCGCCGTGACCATTGGTTTGTGGGCCGGCAAACGATGCAGTGCTGGGGACGTCATTCCGTACGTCGTCGCGCAGGTGATCGGAGCGATCGTGGCCGCGGCGGTGCTGTACTTGATCGCATCGGGAAAGCCCGATTGGGTGCCCGGCGGGTTCGCTGCAAATGGCTACGGGGCACTCAGCCCCGGCAAGTATAGCCTCACGTCGTGCCTCCTGATGGAAGTGCTGATGACGTTCTTCTTCCTGTTGATCATCATCGGCTGCACCTCGAAGGGCGCGGCGGTGGGGTTTGCCGGCATTCCGATCGGGCTCGGCCTGACGTTGATCCATCTGGTGTCGATCCCGGTGACCAACACGTCGGTCAATCCGGCACGCAGCACCGGGCCGGCACTGTTCGCTGGCGGCGAGTACGTGTCGCAGCTCTGGCTGTTCTGGCTCGCGCCGATCGTCGGTGCGGTGATCGCCGGCCTGGTCACGCGCTGGCTGCACGAGCCGACGGAGTAGGTCGGACACAGCAGGGTACCGGGACGCCAGCGTCCTCCGTTCGGAAAGCGCTGGCGTCCCGTCAGACCTTCGATCTGTCGCGCTCCGAGTGCATCACTCTGCCGCGGTCGCTACTTCTTTCGCCCCCATCGACGCAATCTTCGCCTGGGCGCGCGCACGCCGCTCGTCGAACTTTGCCAGCCGACGCCGCGGATTTGGGTGCACGACGTTGTCGTCGGCGCCCGGATTCTTCTGCGATCCGGCCCAGCCATGTGCAGCGATGTCGAAGATGATGCCTGACAGGTCGGTGTGCTTCACTTCGTAGCCGTCCGGATTATTCGGGTCGCCCATGATCCAGGTGGCACCCGCATTCCGCGCAATCTTGCCTTGCTCCACCACGTCATCGACCCAGAAACCGATGTGATGGATGCCGACGAAATCCTTGCCGGTGCCCTGCGCAGCCTCGTCACTCTTGAAGTGGAGGATAGCGAGGTTGATCACCCCATCGGTCAGGAACACGCCCTCGGCCAGCGGGCCGTCGAGCTCGGTAACTTCCTGTAGGCCAACGGCCTGCTTGTAGAATTCGGCGGTCTCCCAGGGATCCTCGACGCTCAGCGCGACGTGACGGATCCGGCCCTTGGTCTGCGTGGTCATGGACTTCTCCCTCTGCATTGGCGGCTGGGGTGGAGCGTAGCTGGAAACCGGGGAGTAATACCAGCGGGCGAAAATCCCCCGCCGTTCGCCAGCCCTACATCGTGGCGCCCAGCACCCACGGCGCGAACTCTGCAGCGCCGAAGTCAAACTGCTCGCTTTTGGTCCGCTCGCCTGACGCGACGCGCAGCATCAGCTCGAAGATGCGCTGGCCGCACTGCTGCACAGTCTCGTCGCCGTCCAGGATCGTGCCGCAGTTCACGTCCATATCGTCTTCCATCCGTTGATACATCGGTGTGTTGGTCGCCAGCTTGATCGAGGGCGACGGCTTACAGCCGAACACGCTGCCGCGGCCGGTGGTGAAGCACACCAAATTGGCGCCGCCCGCCACCTGCCCGGTCGCCGCCACCGGGTCGTATCCTGGCGTGTCCATGAACACGAAGCCCTTAGCCGTGACCGCCTCGGCGTAGTTCACCACATCGACCAGATTGGTGCTGCCCGCCTTCGCCATCGCGCCGAGCGACTTCTCCAGGATCGTGGTCAGCCCGCCAGCCTTGTTGCCTGGGGAGGGATTGGCGTTCATCTCAGCGCCCTCGCGCGCCGTGTAATCCTCCCACCAACGCATCAATGAAACGAGCTTCTCGCCAACCTCACGCGATACCGCGCGGCGTGTCAGCAGGTGTTCCGCGCCATAGGTCTCCGGCGTCTCCGACAGGATCACCGTGCCGCCGTGCTGCACCAGCAGATCGCTTGCCGCCCCGAGCGCCGGATTGGCGGACACGCCGGAATACCCGTCTGAACCACCGCACTGCAGCGCCACCGTCAGTTCGCTGGCCGGCACCGGTTCGCGGTGCACGCGGTTTGCCTCCGCGAGCACCTCCTTCACGAAGGCGACGCCGGCTTCCACGGTCTTCCGTGTACCGCCCATCGACTGGATGTCCATGTTGCGGATGCGGTCGGTCAGCCGCTGTTCGTCCATCAGGCCGCGGATCTGGTTCACCTCGCAGCCGAGGCCCAGTACGACAACGTGCGAGAAACTTGCGTGCCGCGCATAGCCCGCCAGCGTACGACGCAGCACGCGCAGTGGTTCGCTCTCGGTCATGCCGCAACCGGTCTTGTGCGTCAGCGCCACCACGCCGTCGACGTTCGGAAAATCTGCCAGCGGATCGTCACCGGTGAACGGGTTGCGTCGGAACACGTCGGCGATCAGCCCCGCGACATGCGCCGAGCAGTTCACGCTCGTCAGGATGCCGATGTAGTTGCGTGTCGCCACCCGACCATCCGGTCGGCGGATGCCGTCGAAGCTCGCTGGCGTATTGGCGTAGTCGGTCGGCTTCGCATCGACACCGTAGGCATAGTCCTTCGCGAAGTCACCCATCTCGCAGTTCTGTACGTGCACGTGACGGCCGGGTGCGATTGGCCGCGACGCGAAACCGATGATCTGGCCGTAGCGTCGCACCTGCTCGCCGGTCGCAATCGGCCGCACCGCCACCTTGTGGCCGGCGGGAATACGCTCCGCCGCCGCAACCCCATCGGCCACAGGTGTTCCCGGCAGCAGCGTGGCGCGCGCGATCACCACGCTATCGCCAGGATGCAGCCGGATGACTGGCGGTGCGGTCATGGCACGTTGCCCCGCTCAGCTCGCGACGTCGCCTGCCGCTTTGCGGGTCGCCGTTACTTCCGCACGTGCCATGCGCGCCATCAGGCCGCTGTCGTTCGCGATGGTGACGAACCGGAAACCCATGCCAATCATACGCGCCGCATAGGCTGAGGTGCCGTTGTGCAGGCCGGCAAATTTGCCGTGCTTCTTGCAGCTCGCCAGCAACTTCTCGTAGATGCCGAGGATCAGCGGTTCCTCGCGATCAAGCGTCGGAATCAGGCCGAGCGACAGCCCCATATCGGACGGGCCGATATAGATGCCGCTGATGCCGGGCACGGACAGGATCTCGTCGATGTTGTCGATGCCTTCCTGCGTCTCGATCATCGGTATCACCAGCACTTCATCATTCGCAATCTTCTGATAGTTGGACGCTTCGCCATACATCGCCGCGCGGATCGGACCGTTGCTGCGCTTGCCACCTGGCGGATAAAGGCTGTAGGTCGCCAAGGCCTGTGCTTCCGCCTTGTTGTTGACCATCGGGCAGATGATGCCCCAGGCGCCGCCGTCCAGCGCCTTACCGATGATGCCCGGCTCGTTCCACGGCACGCGCACCAGCGGGGTGATCGGATGTGCCGTCATTGCCTGGAAGCACTGCACCATCGTGGAGTAGTCCTGCACACCGTGCTGCATATCCACGGTGATGCTGTCCCAGCCGCACTGCGCCATCACTTCCGCCGAAAATCCCGACGGAATTGCGAGCCAGCCGTTGACACACGCCTTGCCGGACGCAAGCCGAGCCTTGAGTTTGTTTGCCATCTGGGTGTTTCCCCGCTGCGAATGAGGACCTCACGCTAGGCGCGAGAATAGGGGGCGTCAACGCGTCCGCACGTTGTAACCGCATTCGTTAACCAATGCTGCGCGCAGGCTGCCTTGATGTCGCGCCAACAGCGCTTCCGCCTCTGTTGGCTGCATGCCCCGAACGATCAGCACCGCCAATTTCACTTTGCCCCCCGCGGTGTCCAAAGCCGAATGCGCTTCCGCCGCCGAGCAGGCCGTAAGACCGCGTAGCATCCTCACCGCGCGCGCCCGCAGTTTTGCGTTCCTTGCCCGCATGTCGACCATCTGGCCGCGGTACACGCGCCCGAGCCGCACCATCAGGGCGGTCGAGAACAAATTCAGTGCCGCCTCTTGTGCCGTTCCCGCCTTCATCCGTGTCGAACCTGCTATCGCTTCGGCACCCGTCTCGATCAGCACCGGAATCTCCGCCACTTCGAGCAGTGGTGCTGGCGCGCTGCTTGCAATTCCTATCGTCAGCGCGCCTCGCGCGCGCGCCGCGGCTACAGCCGCTACCGTGAACTTCGTCACGCCACTTGCAGCAATGCCGACCAGCACGTCATTTTTTCCAATGCCATGGTTCGCGACCGCCGCCGACGCCAGATCCGCGCGATCCTCTGCATTTTCGGCCGACCGCAGCAGCGCCGCATCACCACCTGCCATCAACAGCAGCAACCGATCCTCTGGCCAGTCGAACGTCGGGACCAATTCCACCGCATCCTGCACGGCGATCCGTCCCGACGTTCCAGCGCCGGCATAAACCAGCCGGCCGCTGATGGCCAACCGCGCCACTGCCGCCTCCGTGGCACGTCCCAACACCGGCAATGCTGACCCTAGCGCAGCCACTGCGGCCAACTGCCCCTCCCAGAGGGATGCCAGTATCGTCGGCACATCCCACGCATCGAGCGCGTCGTAGCGAGAACTGCTCGCCTCGGTCGCTGGCAATGCCATCACGCCAATCGCCAGCAGTATGAGCGGAAATGCGGGCAACACGTCGGCGAGCGCGCCCGCGCCTCTGAGGCGAGCACATCGGCGGTGGCGAGTATATTGACGACGCAGTCCGGTGACACTTTCGAGGAGATTCCTAGCGTGTGCCCGCGCGTTGCTGGGACCGTGGTCATCAGAACCGTGCCGATCACGAAAGCGGCGATTCGCCGAATCATCCGCTGTCCCTCGTGCGGCTGTTATTGCGTAACTATGGCACGAGCACTGCTGCGCCCTGCAATCGCCCTGCGCGCAGATCGTTCAGTGCCTGGTTTGCCTGCTCCAGCCCGTATGGCAATGGACGCGTCTTGACCGGTACTTTCGGCGCCAAGGCAAGAAACGCCTCGCCATCGGCACGCGTCAGATTGGCGACCGAGCGCACCACGCGCTCGCCCCACAGGATGTCGTAGGGGAAACTTGGGATCGGGCTCATGTGGATGCCGGCGCACACCACCGTGCCGCCACACTCGACGGCACGCAGCGCCGCCGGCACCAAGGGTCCCACCGGCGCGAAAATGATCGCCGCGTCCAGCGACTCCGGCGGCGGCTGGTCGGAGCCGCCCGCCCACACGGCGCCGAGTTCGCGCGCGAATGCCTGCGCGTCTGTGTCGCCGGGGCTGGTGAAGGCGTACACGGTGCGGCCCTGCCATTGCGCCACTTGCGCAATGATATGCGCGGCGGCACCGAAGCCGTAGAGGCCAAGCCGGCGCGCATCGCCCGTCATGCGCAGCGAGCGATAGCCGATCAGGCCCGCGCAGAGCAGCGGCGCCGCTTCGATATCGCCGTAGGTCGCCGGGAGGGCAAAGCAGAAGCGCTGGTCCGCGATGGTGAACTCGGCATAGCCACCATCGATCTGGTAGCCCGTGAAACGTGCCTGCGCGCAAAGATTCTCCCGGCCCGAGCGGCAGAATCCGCATTCACCGCAGGTCCAGCCGAGCCACGGCACGCCGACCCGATCGCCAACGGCGAAGCGATCCACGCCCGGGCCGAGTGTCGCAACAGTGCCAACGATTTCGTGACCGGGAACCAGCGGCAATTTCGGCTCGGTCAGATCGCCGTCCACGACATGCAGATCGGTACGGCAGACCGCACAGGCATGCACACGGATCAACACCTGACCCCGACCAGGCGTTGGCAATTCCATGGCAACCTCCCGCAATAACTGGTGCGCCACATCCAACACCATCGCACGCATCACATGTCACACCGCTTCGCACATCGGGATTTAACCGACCAGAATCACCGCAGCATACACCAGATTGACGGCAGCCATGGAAAACTCATCAGAAAGCGGCAGGAGAGGTGCTGCATATGGCGGTCTTGACCGTGGGTGTCGGTCAGACACTGCGAGTTCGCAACTCTGTCGGCGGCAGTTGCCGCATCACGTGACGCGCAATTCGAACTGAACACGGTAACCTACCATCATGTAGAACTGACCCGGCACGACGTAGTGCTCGCCGAAGGATGGCGGTAGAGTCATATTTCGATAACGGAAATCGGGCGAACTTCGAGGACGACAGGCTGGTCACACTGCGTCCGGACTTCCCCTGGCGGCGGTGGGAGGCCGATGGGTGCGCGCCGTTGGTTTCCAAAACTGGCGATCGCGCGGCGCCGAACGATCGCCGCGTCACGGGTCGCTCAACAGCAGCCCCGGAACCTCCCCTTGCCGATGGCATAGCGCGCAGTCTGACGTTCCCGGAAGAATTCCTCGTAACTCATCACCGGCTTGTCGGGATGCGTGGTTCGCGTGTGCGTCACGTAGGTCTGGTAGTCAGGCACGCCCACCATCAGGCGTGCTGTCTGGGTCACAACCTCGCAGACCAGGCGAAGTCTAGTCATCGCCCGCCGCCATCATGGCGCCGATCTCCAGCGCCGTGCTGCGCGGATTGCGGATCGCCCGGATGCAGGCCATCACGCCATATCCCACCATGGCAACCACGATCGCGGCGAACAGTGCGGCCAAGGTCGCATCGACATAGTCATTGAAAGCGATCCTGCTCATCTCGACCATGCTTTTGGCCGGCGCGAGGACTTTCCCGGCTGCGGCCGCGTCGGCGAACCTCGCCGCGTGGCTGAGGAAGCCTACTGCCGGATCGGCGCTGAACACTTTTTGCAGTCCAGCCGTCACCGTGCACACGACCAGCCACGCGGTCGGTACGATCGTCACCCAGGCGTAGCGCTCTCGCTTCATCTTGAACAACACGACGGTGCAAAGTGTCAGCGCAATTGCCGCCAGCATCTGATTGGCCGTGCCGAACAGCGGCCAGAGCGTCCAGATGCCGCCCAGTGGGTCGATCACGCCCTGATAGAGGAACCAGCCCCACAAGGCGCACGTGACACCCGACCCAACCAGATTGTTGGTCCACGACTCCGTTGCCTTGAAACTCGGGACGACGTTGCCGACCAGATCCTGGATCAGGAAGCGGCAGACACGGGTTCCGGCATCGACCGTGGTCAAAATGAACAACGCCTCGAACAGGATGGCGAAGTGGTACCAGATGCCCATGAGCAGCTTGCCGCCTATCATCGCGGACAGGATGCTCGCCATGCCTACGGCGAGCGTCGGCGCACCGCCGGTGCGCGACATGATGCTGGTCTCGCCCACGTCATGCGCGATCTGCGTCAGCATGTCAGGCGTCACGGTGAAGCCCCAGCCGGAGATCAGCTGCGCCGCATGTGCCGGATCGGTGCCGATCAGCCCGGCTGCGCTGTTCATGGCGAAATACACGCCGGGATTGATCACCGTGGCCGCGATCATCGCCATGATCGCAACGAACGACTCTACCAGCATCCCGCCGTAGCCGATCAGGCGGATCTGCGACTCGTTCTCGAGCATCTTCGGCGTCGTGCCGGAGGAGATCAGGGCGTGCCAGCCCGACACCGCACCGCAGGCGATGGTGATGAACAGGAACGGGAACAGGCCGCCGGCCCACACCGGCCCACTACCGTCGATGAAGCGGGTGATCGGCGCCATCTGAAAGTCGGGGCGCACAAGGATGATTCCCAGCGCCAGCAGCAGAATCGTGCCGACCTTGAGGAACGTGGACAGATAGTCGCGTGGAGCGAGCAGCAGCCAGACCGGCAGCACCGAGGCGACGAAGCCGTAGCCGATGATCATCAGTGACAGTGTGCCGCCGGACAGGTCGAACCAGGCAGCGAGTGCAGGTGTCTGCGACACGGTCTGCCCCATGACCAATGCGAAGAGCAGCAACGCGGCGCCGAGTGCCGACATCTCCGCGATCCGGCCAGGACGGATGAAGCGGCTGTAGATGCCCATCAGCAGCGCAATCGGGATCGTGCAGACCACTGTGAACGTGCCCCAGGGGCTGCCGGTCAGTGCCTTCACCACGACAAGTGCCAGCACAGAGAGCACGATGACGCAGATCAGCAGGATGCCGATGCCGGCGATGCCGCCTGCGACCGGCCCCATCTCGGAGCGTATAATATCGCCAAGCGAGCGACCGTCGCGACGGGTGGACAGAAACAGTACCGTCATGTCCTGCACCGCGCCGGCGAACACGACGCCGGCCAGGATCCACAGCGTGCCGGGCAAATAGCCCATCTGTGCTGCGAGCACGGGGCCGACCAAAGGACCGGCGCCAGCGATCGCCGCGAAGTGGTGGCCGAACAGTACCACCCGATGGGTGGGCACATAGTCCAGCCCATCGTTGCGACGCCACGCCGGTGTCTGCCGCGTCGCGTCGATGCGGAGTGCCCGGGAGGTGATGAACACCGCATAGAAGCGGTAAGCAATGACATAGATGCAGACCGAGGCAATGACGAGCCACGCAGCATTGACCGGTTCGCCCCTCGTCAAGGCGATGATACCGAACGAGATCGTGCCGAGCAGGACCACGCCTGCCCACATCAGCCTGTCGCGCAACGACATGTCACCCCCGCATGCATCGGTGCCCAATGATCACGCTACCGGCGGGCCCTTCGCGATCGCATTGATCTGGATCAATCCATAACAGGGCAGCCGGCCAACCTCGTTCCACCGACCAATGTGCGCCGGATGGACTAACAGGCGGCCCCCCGGCCGGCCGCTCCATCCGCCCTTCGGCGCGCTCGGCGATTACGTGCAAAGCAGTAGCGTCGCAGTCATGTTGGCACGCACAGCCTCCAGCCGGTCGCTCCGAGTGCCTATCCGAATAGAATGAACGGCAGATTAACCGGCAAGCGCCAGGATCGCCTCCAGCATGACCTCCGCGCCGCGCGCCAGGTGCTGCCTGGTCGAATACTCGCGCGGGTTATGGGTGATGCCACCAACGCTGGGTACGAACAGCATGGCGCTGGGGCAGAGCGGCGCGATCAGCACCGAATCATGGCCGGCAGCAGCGATCATGTCGCGCGTGGCGAGTTGGCGTGCCGACGCCTTATCGCGCAGCAGCGCACCAAGAGCGGAATCGAACGCGATCGGCCCGAAGGTCGTGTAGGGATCAATCACGACCGACACATGTCTGCGGGCAGCGATCGCATCCATGGCCGAACGCAGTTCTTGTTCCATGGCGACCGCACGTTCAGCCTGCTCATGCCGCACATCGCAGTGCAGTCTTGTGATGTTGGCGACATTCCCGCGTGCGTTGGGATAGTTCTCGATCCAGGTCGCCGAAGCGCGGCCATTCGGTTCGGCGGCGAGCGCGATGCGCTCAACTGCCAGGATGATCTCCGCCGTCGCGGCCAGGCTGTCGCGGCGTCGATCCATGGTGGTGGGTCCGACATGGCTCGGCTCGCCGGTGACGGTGAGCTGGAAATAGCGCGCGTGCATGGTGCCAGTGACGATGCCGATATCAGCGCCCGTCGCTTCCATGATCGGGCCCTGCTCGATATGCGCCTCCAACCAGCAGGCCCAGCCGCGCGGCGAAGGCGTCAACGCACCGGCCTGGCCGCTGTCGTGCAGCGCCTCACGCACGCTGATGCCCCTGTCATCGGTGATGGCGAGCGCATCCTCCAGCGCCATGTCGGCGGCGTGGACGCGACTGCCCATCATCGCCGGGCGGAAACGGCTGCCTTCCTCATTGGTCCAGTTGACTAGCTCGAGCGCGGCACGCGTGGTGATGCCGGCCTCGTCCAGGGCGCGAACCACTTCCAAACCGGCGAGCACGCCGAACACGCCGTCGAAGCGTCCGCCGGTCGGCACAGTATCGAGATGGCTGCCGAAGGCGACCGCCGATGCCGTTTCGTCGCTGCCCTTGCGTCGCAGGAACATGTTGCCGATTGCATCCTGCTCGAAGTGCAGGTTGAGCGGCTTGCACCAGTCAAGCAGCAGCTTACGGGCCTGGGCATCTTCCGGCGAAAGTGCCAGCCGGCAACTCCCGCCTTCCGGGGTGGGACCGATCAGGGCGATGTCCATGATGGACTGCCACAGCCGGTCAGCATTGATCGACGGGGTCATAGGGGCTGCCTCACAGACGCAGCGGGGTTATAGCGGCCGCTTTCGCAGTAGAAACCGCTGCCGCCCTTCCAGCACCAGCTCCCGCCGCTGATTGTGAACCGTGCTGCGCAGGCCCACCACACCGGAGGTCCGGTTGGGCGACAGTTCGTCCACCTCCAGCGCCGGATACAGTGTGTCGCCGGCGAACACCGGCTTCAGGAACCGGCTCGACTGCTCAAGAAACCCCATCAGCGAGTCCTCGGTGACGAACGGGAATAGCCCGGCCCCCGGCGCAGTCTGGATCAGGGTCTGAAAGCCATGCGCGAGCATCCCCGGCAGGCCATGCGCTCGGCAATACTCGATGTTGTAGTGGATCGGATGGTTGTCGCCGCTCGCCGCCTGGAATGCCAGGAACAGCGCCTCGGTCATCGTCCTGCTCGGCAGCACGAAGCGCTCGCCGATCCGGAAGTCGTCGAACCAGCGCTGCTCTGGCACCATCCGATGCGTGCTCGGATCGAATTCGCTCATAGCGCTCCCGCCGCGTGGAGCGCGTGGATCTCCGCCGGCGCGTAACCGAGCTCGCGCAGCACCGCGTCGGTGTGCTGGCCGAGCGCAGGGACATCGCCCATTGCTGCCTCCGCGTCGGTGAAGGTGAACGGTGGCAGCAGTGCTCGCACCGGGCCGCCTGGCGTGTTGATCTCGCGCCAACGGTCGCGAGCGGTGAACTGAACGTGTTCCCACACGTCCTGCGGTTCGTTCAGTCGGCCGTTGGCGATGCCGGCTGCATCCAGCTTCTCCACCACCTCGATCGCGGTCATATCGGCAAAGTACTCTTCGATCAGCTTGGTCAATTCTAACCGCTGCTCGCGCCGTGCAGTGTTGTCGCGGAAGCGCGGGTCGGTGGCGAGTTCCGGCCGTTCGAGCACCTTGGCGCAGAACGTCACCCATTCGCGCTCGTTCTGCAGACCGAAAATCACCTGTCCGTCCTTGGTCTCATGTGCGCCATAAGGCGCGAGCGCAGGATGACTGGTGGGCAGGCGTGGCATCGGCGAGTTGCCATAGGCCATCCGATACAGCGGATACATCATCCACTCGGCCAGCGCGTCCAGCATGGCGATCTTCACATTGGCGCCCTCGCCGGTGCGTCCGCGCCGCACCAGCGCGGCGAGGATGCCCGACAGCGCATACATCCCCGTGGCGATATCGGCCGCGGAAATTCCGACGCGCGACGGGCGTATCCTGCGTGCCGGTGACGCTGATCAGGCCGGACTCCGCCTGGATCAGCAGATCGTACGCCTTCTTCTGCGCGAACGGCCCGCTCTCGCCATAGCCCGAGATGTCGCAGACGATCAGTTTCGGGTGTCGCGGGGCGAGGTCGGCGTGGCTCAGGCCGAGACGCGCGGCGGCACCAGGAGCGAGGTTCTGCAGCAGCACATCGGCGCTGCCGATCAGCCGGTCCAGCACCTTTGCCGCCTCGGTGTGCTTCAAGTCGAGCGTGACGCTGCGCTTGCCGCGGTTGAGCCAGACGAAGAAGCTCGCCTGGCCGTGCACGTAGCTGTCATAGGCGCGGGCGAAGTCGCCCTCGCCCGGGCGCTCCACCTTGATGACATCGGCGCCAAGGTCGGCCATGTGGCGGCTGCAGATGGGCGCCGCCACCGCGTGTTCGAGCGCGACAACACGGATACCTTCCAGAGGTAACACGATCGGTCCTGCCTTCCTGGTATTCCGCCGGCAACAAAGCGCCGCGGCGGTTGGGTGTCAAAGCGGGATTGAGGTGGCGGCGGAGAGCGCGGCGGCGATGCCGGGTGCGGCGGCGAGAATTGGGTTCCCCGCGGTCGCCCCGTCGCCGGCCATGAACGGGCTGACCGTGGCGCGCGCCTCCGCCAGGATGGTCAGCGCAGCGGCGACGTCCCACAGGTTGATGTGCAGTTCGACATAGGCATCGGTGCGGCCGGCCGCGACGTCGGCAAGACCCAGTGCGCCCGAGCCGTTGAGCCGCGGCATGGCACCCGCGGCGATGACGCGGTCGGTCAAAGCCAGGAAGGCTTCGCGCGGGCGCCGTTGTGACCAGCCGAGTTCGACGGTAGCGCGGGCAAGGTCCGTCGTCTCGGCAGCATGGATCGGCGCGCCGTTCAGAGTGGCGCCGGCTCCCAGGCAGGCCGCAAACGTTTCCCTCAGCGCTGGTGCGACGATCACGCCGATCAACGGGGTATCGCCTTCAAGACAGCCCAACGAGACGCAGAAGCGTTTGCCGCCGCGCATGAAATTCGCGGTACCATCGATCGGATCGACTACCCAGCGCAGGCTGCCCGAGCGGGCACTGCCGCCCTCCTCACCCTGGAAGCCGTCACTTGGATAGGCGCGCTCGAGGCGTTCCGACAGCATGCGCTCGACGGCACCATCGGCCTCGGTGAGCCAGTCCTGCGCGCCCTTCAGCCTGGCCGATGAAGCGCCAGGTGTTGGCCGCATCCGCAGGGCAAGCGCCGCTGCCTCGGCGGCAAGGCTGACGGCGATGTCGAAACGGTCGGCGAGAGCGGTCATCGAATCCCCGCGCGCATGAAACTCTGCACGAATTGCCGCTGGAACAGCAGGAAGGCAACCAGCAGCGGCGCGCTGGTCATCAGCGTGGCCGCGGTGACGATCGACCAGTCGATGCCCTGGTCGGTGGTGGCAAAGATAGCCAGTCCGACCGTCAGTGGCCGCGTGGTGACCGAGTTGGTGATCACCAGCGGCCACAGGAAGTTGTTCCAATGATAGCTGACCGACACGAGGCCGTACGCGATGTAGGTCGGCCTGGCCAGCGGCACATACACCCGCCAGAGCCTCGCGAGCAGCCCACATCCTTCGAGCCGTGCCGCATCGTCGAGCGGCTGCGGGATGGTCAGAAAGGTTTGACGCAGCAGGAATATGCCGAAGGCGGACCCGAGATACGGCAATGCGATCGCCAGGATGGTGTCGGCGAGGTGAAGCTGCACCAGCGTGCGGTAGTTCTCCACCAGCAGCACGTCCGGCATCACCATAAGTTGCAGCAGCACCACGGCAAACAGCAGGTCGCGGCCGGGAAACGTCAGCCTCGCGAACGCGAACGCGGCGAGCGTGCACAGCACGAACTGGGCGACCAGGATCAGCGTGACCAGCATCACGGTGTTGATCAGGTAGCGGGTGAACGGCGCGGCCTGCCAGGCTGCCTTCAGGTTGGCGAATGTCAGGGGCGCCAGCGGATCGAAATGCGTGGCGTAGATCGCCGGATGGAAGGCGGTCCATACGGCATAGAGCAGCGGCAGCATCCACAGCAGGCCAAGCAGCCAGGCGCCAGCGCTTCCAGACTGCGGCCGAGTGGGCTGAACTTGGCGACCATCATCGGTAATGCACCCGTCTGCCCAGCACGCCGAACTGAAACGCGGCGGCGATCGCCATGATTGCCAACAGCACCACGGTCGCGCTCGCTGCGGCGGCGGTATCCCAGAAGCGAAAGCCCACCTCGTAGACGTAGTAGAGCAGCAGCGTGGTAGCATTATCCGGGCCGCCGCGCGTCATGACCACGATGTGGTCGATCACCCGGAATGCATTGATCACCGCGTTGACCAGCACGAACAGCGTGGTCGGCATCAGCAGTGGTAGGGTGACACGGCGGAAATAATTCCAGCGCGAGGAGCCTTCCAGCGCCGCGGCCTCGCGGAGATCCGTCGGCATGGTCTGCAGCGCGGCCAGGTAGAAGATCATGAAGAAGCCGGCCTCCTTCCACACCGCCACGGCAATCATGGCCGGCAGTGCGGTCGCGGCGTCGCCAAGCCAGTTGTGCCGGCCGCCGCCGAACACCGCGATGATGCGGTCGAACAGGCCGTAATCCGGCGTATAGAAGAACAGCCAGATGTTCGCGACAGCGATCATCGGCAGCATGGTCGGCAGGAAATAGGCCATGCGCAGCACTGCGCGACCTGGCAACGCCTCGTTCACCGCCAGCGCCATCACGAGAGCGAGCACAATCGAGGCGGGAATGGTCGCGAGCGCGTACCAGGCGTTGTTGCGCAGCGCCTGCCAGAACACCGGGTCGTCGAAGAGATCGCGGTAATTGTCTGCACCGACGAACGGTGCGGGCCGACTGCCGTGGGGCGTGGCGTAGAGGCTGTCGATCAGCGTGGCGATCGCCGGCCAGTGAGTGAATGCCACCAGCAGGACGATGGCGGGCAGCAGCAGCAGATACGCGTGGATTGTCTCGCGCCGCATCCGTCTACGCTGCTCAGGCTCTCTTGTGAGGCTTCAGAATACGGTCGGACTCAGTCTGCGCATCTGCCATCGCCTGCTCCGGGGTCTTGATGCCACTCAGGCAGGCCTGGATATTATCGGTCAGCACCTTGTAGACACGCTGATTCTCATGCACCGACAATTCACCCGTCGCCACCGGCAGGAAGCTTCGCGCAACATCTGCGGCGGGAACCTTGGCGATGAAATCCTTCATCGTCTGCGTGTCGTAGGCCGCCGGACTCGTGGCGATATAGCCGGTACGCATCGACCAGTCGGCGGCGCGCTCGGGCTGGCTGATCCAGCGCGCGAACCGCAGGCTGGCCGCCCGTTCTGCCGGTGTTGCGTTCTTGAAGAAGTACATATTGGCACCCCCGACCACGGTATGGGGGCTGTTCTTGCCCGCAAGGCCGGCGACGCCGAATGGGAACTTCGCCTTGTCCCGGAAACTGGTGAGACCTCCCGTGGTAAATTGTATGATTGCCGTATTGCCTTCAAGAAAATCCGGTGAAAGTTGCGGCCAATTTGAAACGCCATCCGGCGTTACGTGGTGATCCGTCGCTAGACCGCGCCAAAAGGTCATCGCGTCCACCGTTTTGGGCTGGTGGAAATATACTTCCGTGCCGGCGTCGTTCATCAGTTTCTGCTCGGCCTGGTTTGCAAATGCGCCGAAAGTCCACTGCGCATTGCCAAGATCGCCGGCCATCTTGATGCCCCAGCGCATCACGCGTCCGGAGGCATCCCGTTTGGTCAGTTTTTCAGCCGTTGTCGCGAGGTCCGCCCAAGTGGTCGGGAACTTCTCGGGATCCAGGCCGGCATCCTGGAACGCCAACTTGTTGTAATAGAAGATCGCTGTCGACCGCTGAAACGGCACGGACCACGTCTTGCCCTCGGCGTGACTGTTGGCCATGAACGCGGGATAGAAGTCATCGAGCCACTTCCTCGCGTCGGTATCCAGGCCGATTTCATCGAGAGCTACCAACAGATCCTGATCAAGGAGGCTGTGGATTTCGGACGCCCACAGCACTGAGAATTGCGGGCCACCGCCTGCCCGAATTGCCGTAGTGGCCTTGGTGAGTGTCTGGCCGTAATCGCCGGCGTAGACCGGTTCAACTTCTATGCCGGTCTCTTGTTCGAATCCCTTGCAATAGCCGTCGATAATTGCCGCGATGGGCCCGCCGACGGCGATCGGATAATAGAACGTCAGCTTCTGCACACCCCGCGCCCGTAGGATGGCGGGAGCGGCGAGGGCGCCCACCGAAGCGGCCAGCAATGTGCGGCGACGGATCATGGTGACATCTCCCTCAGTTCTGCTGCTCAGTGACGGAACGGACGCAGCAGGCGCGTCGCTGTGGCCTGCGCCTCGGTCAGCGCCACGTCAGGCGCCTTGCGTCCAAGCAGCGCCGCCTGCAACCCGTCGTTCAGCGCCTGGGTGACCCGCTGGTTGTCGTGCGTCGACAGCTCGGCGACGGCGTATTGCAACTGGTCGCGCGCCACCGCTGCCGCCGGAAAATCCTTGGCATAGGTCTGCATCGCCGGCGTTTCCCAGGCTTCGGGACGCGTCGCGACGTAGCCCGTATCGATGCCCCACTGTGCGGCGCGCTCTGGGCTGCTGATCCAGCGCAGGAAGCGCAGAGCCGCCCCGCGCTGCGCCGGCGTCGTGTTTGTGAACAGATAGAAGTTGCCGCCACCTGTCGGACTGCCGCGCCGCCTGCCGGCGGGAAGCATGGCGACACCGAACGGAAATTTCGCATTGGCGCGGATGTTCGACAGGTTTCCCGTGGTGGTCCAGATCATCGCCACCTTCTGCTCGAGAAAATCGCGCGGCGTCGTGGCCCAATCAACCACACCGGGCGGATGCGCCTGATATTTGCCGGAGAGATCGACCCAATAGCGCAGCGCCTCGATGCATGCGGGGCCGGCAAAGTCGGTCTCCGTGCCGTCGCCATTGGCCAGCGTGCCGCCTGCCTCGGTGGCGAGCGCCTGGAACAGCCAGTACGGGAATCCACTGGCGGGGATCTGCACGCCCCAGCGCACCACGGCATCGCCGTTCCGCTTGGTCAAATTTCGCGCGAACTCGGCCTGTTCGACCCACGTCGCCGGCGGGCGTTTCGGGTCAATTCCGGCGTCCTGGAACGCAGCCTTGTTCCAGTACAATACGATGGTCGAACGCTGGAACGGCACACCCCAGGTGTGGCCATTGATTTCGCCGTTCTTTAGGAACGCTGGATAGAAGCTGCCCAGCCAGGCGCGATCCGCGTCGCTGGTCGCTACCGCATCGAACGGCACGATCAGGTCATCGTCGATCAGCGAAAATACATCGGTGGACAGCAACACGGCGAGCTGGGGACCGGCGTTCGCCTTCAGCGCGGTCTGCGCTTTGGTCAGGGTGTCCTGATAGCTGCCCGCGTAAATCGGCGTCACCTTAATCGACGGATTCTCGCGCTGGAAGTCGGCGGCATAGCCGTCGACGATCTTCGTGATCGGTCCGCCAACCGCGACCGGGAAATAGAAACTTATATCGGTTGCGGCGTCGGCGGCTCGTGCCGCTGCCGGAACCGCGAGGGAAGCGCCGGCGGTCTGTAGCAGCCGGCGGCGGGACGCTTTGATCATGCGCCTACCGTCTCCTTTGCCGTCATTTCGATGCGATGACCGGAGACCGAGTCGAACACGTGGACCGGCCCCTCGGTGGCCAGGTGCACCTGCGTCCCACTTGCCAGCGCGACGCGACCCGGAAGCCGTGCCAGCATCGGTACATCGCCAACCCGACAGGCGACCACCGTGTCGGCACCGAGATATTCCGCGTACTCGACCCGCGCTGGAATGCCCCGCTCGACCAATCGCATACTCTCTGGTCGGATACCGCCCGAGATCTCACGGGTCGACGGCGGCGTAAGGACGGGACCGTCGCTTCCCCGTATCACCATCCCGGCTCCCTGCCGCTCCAGCGGAAACAGATTCATCGGCGGCGTACCGATGAAACTCGCCGCAAACCTGGTTGCCGGACGCGCATAGATCTCCGCAGGCGGCGCGTCCTGCTCAACATGACCATCGCGCAGCAGCACGATCTGGTCGGCCATGCCCATAGCCTCGGTCTGATCATGGGTAACGTACAGCATGGTGATTCCCAACCGGCGCTGCAGCGCCAGGATCTCGCGGCGCATGTCGGCGCGAAGCTGCGCGTCGAGATTCGACAGTGGTTCGTCCATCAGGCAGACTGGCGTCTCGGCGACGATTGCGCGGCCGAGCGCCACGCGCTGCTGCTGGCCGCCGGAAAGCTGGCCGGGCTTGCGCTCCAGCAGATGGCCGACGCCGAGGATTTCGACCGCTCGCGCAAGGCGCCGCGCACGCTCGGGCGGCGGAACGCTGCGCGCCTTCAGGCCGAAGACAATGTTCTCCGCCACATTCAGATGGGGAAACAGCGCGTACGACTGGAACACCATTGCGACGCCGCGTGCCGCAGGTGGCAGGTGTGTTACATCGCGGCCGGCGATTTCCACCCGCCCCTCGGTTGCCGTCTCCAGCCCGGCAACGATCCGTAGGCAGGTGGTCTTGCCGCATCCAGACGGGCCCAGCAGCACGGTGAAGCTGCCCGGCGCGACGTCGATCGAAACACGGCGCAGCGCGGCCGTGGCGCCCCACCGCCGCCCGACCTCGATCAGCCGCACCGGCGCGCCGGCCGAGGCACGGCGCTCTGGCTGAGATCTGTCATCGCGGGGCATCACGCAAACTCGTGGGGGTGAACCGGTGGCAATCTGCGCAGCTAACCGACGCGACGGCAAGCCGCCCCTGCGCTGCTCACAATGGCGATTGCATGAAACCAGCATTGATCTTCGGCGCGACGCTTGGAATGGTGCCGGCATGTCCATCCTGTCCGGTCACGCCCGAGTCGCTGGTATCGCCGGTTGGCCGGTGACATATTCCCGCTCGCCCCGCCTGCACGGGTTCTGGCTGAGGCGCCACGGTATCGACGGCGCGTACATCCCGCTGCCGATTCGGCCTGGCGAATTCGCGGTCGCGATGCGCGGACTTTTCGCAGCCGGGTTTGCCGGCGCAAATGTCACCATTCCGCACAAGATTGCCGCCTTTGCGATCTGCGATGCGGTGGACGAGAGCGCACGCCGCGCCGGAGCGGTCAACACGCTGGCATCCCGGGAGGGTCGGATCGAAGGCAGCAATACCGATGGTTATGGCTTCGTCGCCAACCTGCGTTGGCATGGCGTGAACCCCGCCGCCGGACCGGCGCTACTGCTCGGTGCCGGTGGTTCGGCGCGCGCAGTCGCCGCGGCGCTGCTTGACGCGGGCGCACCGGTGACGGTCGCCAACCGGACCCGCGCTCGCGCGGAGGCCCTCGCCCGCGATTTGCCGGGGCTGCAGGTGGCGGATTGGGACGCCAGGGTAGCCGCGCTTACCGACCACGCGCTGGTCGTGAACACCACACCGCTCGGCATGGTGGGGCATGAGCCGCTCGACATCGATCTGTCGCGCGCGCCGGCATCGCTCGTAGTGGCTGACAATGTCTATGTGCCGTTGGAAACACCGCTGCTTGCGGTGGCCCGCGCCCGCGGCCTGCGCTGCGTGGAAGGTCTCGGGATGCTGCTTCATCAGGCCGCTCCCGGCTTTCAGGCCTGGTTTGGCGTTGAACCCCTGGTGGATGAGGAGCTTCGGCAGTTCGTCGCCGCTGACCTGCTGTCGCGATGATCATCCTCGGCCTGACCGGTGGCATCGGCATGGGCAAGTCGACTGCGGCCGGGGCGTTTCGCCGCGCACGCATTCCGGTGTTCGACGCGGACGCAGTGGTGCATAGATTGCAGGCACGTGGCGGCCGCGCGGTGCGTGCCATAGCGACGGCGTTTCCTGGCACGGTGCGCGACGGAGTGGTGAATCGCACAGCGCTGCGTCAGGCGGTGTTGGGCAAGCCCGATGCCTTGCCTCGGTTGGAGGGTATCCTGCACCCAATGGTGCGGGAGGAGGAACGCGCATTTGTCGCGCGCGCCCGGAGACGGGGCGCTCGTGCCGTGGTGCTCGATATTCCGCTGCTGTTGGAAACCGGCGGCGATGAGCGGGTCGATCGGATCATCGTTGTGTCGGCGCCGCGCTCCGTGCAGATGCATCGGATCAGGGCCCGTCGGCGGATGAGCGACGACGACGTCAGGGCAGTGATCGCGCGTCAAATGCCCGATGCCGAGAAGCGCCGGCGCGCCGACGTGGTAATCCACACAGGCCTGTCACGACACGCTTCGCTGAAGACACTGACACGGCTGATCCAGGACGTCCGCAAGTGAGCCGCGCCGTACTCTTCGACACTGAAACCACCGGCCTGGATCCCCAGTTGGGCCACCGGGTCATCGAGGTGGCCGCGCTGGAGTTGCTGAACGACCTGCCGACCGGGCGCCACTTCCATGCACTGATCCACCCGGATCGTGAGATTCCAGAAGACGCCACGCGCATCCATGGTTTCACTCTCGCGGACCTCGCCGGAAGGCCGCGGTTCGCCGAGATTGCCGACGACCTGCTGGAATTCTTCGGCGACGACAACCTGATCGCGCACAATGCGCCGTTCGATTTTGGGTTCCTCGGTGCGGAGTTCGAGCGCATCGGCAGGTCCGCCCTGTCCGCGACGCGCATGATCGACACGCTGGCCTTGGCCAAGGCGCGGTTCCCCGGCATGCCGAACAGCCTCGACGCATTGTGCCGACGGTTCGCGATTGATCTCAGCGCCCGCACGACGCACAACGCTCTGCTCGATTGCCGGCTGCTGGCCGATGTCTATGTGGAACTCACAGGCGGACGCCAGCGCGGTCTCTCACTGGCCACGGAGAAGGCGGCAATTGATCCGGTAGTCTACACATATTCGGGGAGCCGGACACCGCGCCCGATGGTGCCAAGCGCAGAGGAACTGGCCGCGCACGCGAGCTTCGTCGGGCGGTTAAGCAGCCCGGTATGGCTCCGGGCCTGAAGCGTAGCGGCTCAAGCGATCGCGCTTGTACCTGTCTGACCCTGCGCCTGTGCGCGTCGCTGCTGCCACAGCGCGACGAAGTCGATCGGCTGCAGCAGTACCGGCGGGAAGCCACCATCCCGCGTCACATCCGACAGGATGTTGCGGGCGAACGGAAACAGAATGCGAGGGCACTCGACAAGAAGCACCGGCTCGATCGCGTTGTCGGGAAGGCCGGAAAGCGTGAACACGCCGGCATACGTCAGCTCGGCCACAAACACAGTCGGCGGCACTGCGGCCGATTGTCCGTTGCCAGACTGCGCCGCTGCCTCATGCGCCTCGGCGCGGATCATGATGGCGACCTCGAAGACGTTCTGGCCCTCCTGCACGCGCCGCGCCTGCACATCCAGGTTGATGTTGACCTGCGGCTGCGCACGAAGCTGGGTGAACACCTGCGGGGCACCGGGCACCTCGAAGGAAAGATCTTTGACGTACTGGATGTTGACCACCAATGGCGGCGTCTGCGGCTGGCCAGCCGACGGGGGTGGCGTGGTCGTCTCGGACATCTCGATCTCCGTCTCATTGCCAGCCTGGGCTGGGGCAACCGTGTGGCGGCGCCGGGTAGCACGGATGGCAGGGCGACGCCATCCTGTTCCGCGTGAGCGGTCAGGCTCGCCAGGTGAGCTGCTCGGGAGGTGCCCCGTTCGGATCGCAGCGCAGCAATTCGCCGTTCGTCACACTCTTGCCCGTCAACGACAGGATGAAACCCCAGTGGCTGATGACAAGCGTGTCGGCCCAGTCCGCGAGCGCTGCCATCTCGGCGCGAAACAGCGCGGCGCGACCCATCACCGAGGTGGCAGGCTCTTCCATCGCCGGCCACCAAACCTCATCGATAGTCGAAAAGTCGTGCTCGGGCCAGGCGCGCTCCAGTTCGGTCCGCGGCGTACCGACGTCGCAGGCGAAGGCGTAGCGCTCCCGCACGATCGGATTGATCAGCACCCGCACCCCGAGCGCACGAGCCAGCGGGGCAGCGGTCTGCAATGCCCGCGTATAAGGGGACGTGATGATACGGGTGATCCGCTCGCCGGCGAGATGACCGACCGCCTCCGCAGCCTGAAGGTGGCCAAGCTCGGTCAGTCGCGGATCGATGATGCCGGGATCGCGCCGCGTGGCGGTGAAATGCAGATTGAACTCACTCTGGCCGTGGCGCAGCAGGATCATGACGGGGCAATACAGGCCGATTCCCTGGCTCGCAAGCCGGCCGCTTCGCGAGAAATGTTTGTGTACGGGGCGGCGCACCCTTATCTGTGACCGGGAGGAGAGCAATGATGGGCGCGGGCAGCAGTTTTCCGATCGACCTGATCCTGTTCGGGATGATCGCGGCCTTCCTGGTGCTGCGGCTGCGCAGCATTCTGGGCCGGCGCACGGGTTTCGAGCGCCAGGTACCACCATATCAACCGCCGGCGGGCCAGAACACGACCGCACCGGTGATCGATGCCCAAGCGGAGCCGCCGGCGCCGGCGGGCACCCGCACGGTCCCGGAACCGACCAGCGCAATCGGTCAGACGCTCGGCCGGATGCACTCCGTGGACCGCAGCTTCGAGCCGACTGCCTTCCTCGACGGTGCCGAAAAAGCATTCCGCATCATTGTGACCGCGTTCGCCGCCGGAGACCGCGCGACGCTGCAGGGTCTGCTGTCCGACGACACGTATCGCGGCTTCGAGCAGGCGATCGCTGCGCGGGAGGCAACTGGCCAGACCCAGGTCAGCACCATTCATGCCATCCACAGTGCCGCGGTCGAAAATGCGGACCTGCGTGGCACGGTTGCTTCGATTGCCGTCCGGTTCGTCTCCGATCAGACCAGTCTGACGCAGGACAAGGACGGGCATCCGGTGGTCGGAACGGACGCCGTGACCGAGATCACCGACATCTGGACCTTCGAGCGGAACCTCTCGACCCGCGACCCGGTCTGGCGCTTGGTGTCCGCCCGTAGCGCGTGATACCGGTCGGCATGCACTGACACGATGGATCAAGTCGCGGAGGCTGATCGTCCCATCACGCAACGTGAGCATCGTCTCATCTGTGGCGATTGCCTTGCGGTGCTCCCGACCGTTGACGCCGGATCAGTCGATGTTGTCGTAACGTCGCCGCCATACAATCTCGGCCTGACCTATCGCGGCTATGACGACAGGCGGAGCGAGGAAAACTATCTCGATTGGCTGACAGATGTGGCATCCGCAGTACGCCGGGTGATGAAGGCGGACGCGTCCTTCTTCCTGAATGTCTCGGGCTCATCGAGCGCCCCATGGCTGCCGTTCGAACTGATCGTTCGCCTGCGACCGTTGTTCGTACTGCAGAACCACATCACCTGGATCAAGTCCATCGCCACCAGGAGCGATGCAGTGGGTCACTTCAAGCCCGTAGGCGGACAGCGTTACCTGCATCACAACCACGAGCACATCTTTCACCTGACCCTGTCGGGCGACGTGAAGCTCGACCGGCTGGCGATTGGGGTTCCATTCAAGGACAAATCGAACATCGCGCGCCGCGGCCATGCCAGGGATCTGCGGTGTCGCGGCAATACCTGGTTCATCCCGTACGACACGGTGCAGAGCAAGGCCGCGAAGTTCCATCATCCGAGCACGTTTCCCGTGGCGCTGCCGCGGTGGTGCATTCGACTGCATGGCCGCGACGACGCCGTCGTACTGGACCCGTTCATGGGCACCGGAACGACACTGGTCGCCGCCGAATTGGAGTACGCTAGCGGCATCGGCATCGATATGGATCCGTCCTACGTGGCCATAGCCCGCAGACGGCTGGTCGAGGCGGGACACGTACAACGCAATCTGGCTGGTGTCTGACGTGCCTTCCGACCGACTGCGCGTCGCCCTGTTCGTGACCTGCCTGGTCGATCTGCATCGCCCGACGATTGGCTTCGCTGCAATCCGCTTGCTGGAGCAGGCCGGCTGCCAGGTCGAGGTGCCGCGGGGGCAGACCTGCTGCGGTCAGCCCGCCTACAATTCAGGCGATCGGGCCACTGCACGCGACCTCGCCGAAGGAATTCTCGATGCGTTCGGTGGGTACGACTACGTCGTGGTGCCGTCAGGCTCGTGCGGAGGAATGCTGAAACATCACCTGCCACATCTGTTCGATGACGACCCCAACCTGAGGGCGCGCGCCGATACTCTTGCAGAACGGACATTCGAGCTGGTCAGTTTTCTCACCGACGTGATGGGAGTCCAACGCCTGCCGACGCGGCATGCCCGCGGGCCGGTTACCTATCACGACAGTTGCTCCGGCCTGCGCGAACTCGGCATCAAGGAGCAGCCACGACGCCTGCTGGGAACAATCGGCGCGAGCGTCACCGAGATGGCAGATGCGGAACTCTGCTGTGGATTCGGCGGCACATTTTGCGTGAAATACCCTGACATTTCCGTCCGCATGGTGTCCGACAAGGTCCGCGACATCGTCGCCACCGGAGCCGAGATAGTGCTCGCTGGCGATCTTGGCTGCCTTCTGAACATTGCCGGTCGCCTCCAGCGCGAGGGCCACCGCACCGAAGTGCGCCATGTCGCGGAAGTCCTGGCCGGGATGACCGGACAAGTGCCGCCGATCGGCGAAGGCCGCCAGTAATTGCCGTCCCACTACGTCAGTGGCCGCGCAGAATCTGGCTTAGGAACAACTTAAGGCGATCCGTCTGCGGGTTCTCGAACATGCGCTGCGGTGAGCCGCTTTCGACGATCTCGCCGTGGTCCATGAACACGACGCGGTCGGCAACCTGACGCGCGAAGCCCATCTCGTGAGTCACGCAGACCATGGTCATGCCTGACAGCGCCAGCTCGATCATCACGTCGAGCACCTCCTTGATCATCTCGGGATCCAGCGCGGAGGTGGGCTCGTCGAACAGCATGATCTTCGGGCGCATGCACAGGGCGCGCGCGATCGCGACGCGCTGCTGCTGCCCGCCGGAAAGCTGGCCGGGATACTTCTTTGCCTGCTCGGGGATCTTGACGCGGGTGAGGAAGTTCATCGCGAGTTCGTCGGCATCGGCCTTCGGCATCTTGCGGACCCAGATCGGCGCCAGGGTGCAGTTCTCCAGGATGGTCAGATGAGGGAACAGGTTGAATGACTGGAACACCATGCCGACTTCGCGCCGGATGGTGTCAAGCGAGCGCAGGTCATCAGTCAGTTCGGTGCCGTCGACGATGATTTTGCCTTCCTGATGCGACTCCAGCCGGTTGATGCAGCGGATCATGGTGGACTTGCCGGAGCCGGAGGGTCCGCACACCACGACGCGTTCCTTCTCGGCGACCGCCAGCGATACGTCGCGCAGCACGTGCAGTGCCCCGAACCACTTGTTCACTTTGTCCATGACGATGATCGGTGGCGCCGTCGTGTCCGCCATGTGGGCGATGACTTGATCCGACGGCGCGGTCTGGCTCATTGACGCATCCTCTGTTTCAGCGGCGGTGGGCACGGGCAAGTTCACGCTCCAGCCCACGGCTGTATTTCGACATTGCGAAGCAGAATGCGATGTAGATGACCGCCAGCATCAGATAGATCTCAGTGGAAAAGCTCTGCCAGGGCGGGTCGCTCAGCGCTATCTTGCCCATGTACAACAGGTCGAATGTGCCGATGATCAGCACCAGTGAAGTGTCCTTGAAGAAGCCTATGAACGTGTTCACCAGGGGCGGGATGACCAGCCGCAAGGCCTGGGGCAGAATGATCAGACTGGTCTTTTGCCAGTAGGCGAGGCCGAGAGCGTCAGCAGCCTCGACCTGGCCTTTGGGGAGCGCCTGAAGTCCGCCGCGCACCACCTCGGCGAGGTAGGCACCGACAAACAGGATCATGGCAATCTGCGCCCGCAGTAACTTGTCGATGTTCACGCCCTCCGGCATGAACAACGGAAACATGACGCTGGCCATGAACAGCAGCGCCACCAACGGCACGCCGCGGATCAGTTCGACGTAGAGCACGCACAGGGTACGCACTGCTGGCAGCTTCGTGGAGCGGCGGCCGAGCGCTACCAGGATCGCCAGCGGAAAGGCGAAGGCGAGGCCGAATGTCGCGAGGATCAGCGTGATCGGCAATCCGCCCCAGTCGTCCTCGGGGACCGGCGCCAGACCCAGCACGCCGCCCCACATCAGCACACCAATTGCCAAAAGGGTCACAATCCAGATCAGCGCCAGTTCCTTGCGCCAGAAGCGCCGTATGGCCGAGACGACATATAGCCCGATAAACAGCACCACACAGATAGCCGGGCGCCACTGTTCATTGTAGGGATAACGGCCGAACAGGATCAGGCGATATTTGTCGGCGATCACCGCCCAGCACGCACCGATGCCTTTGGCGTTCTGACAGATCGTGTTATCGGGTCTGCCTTGGGCATCGTATGGCACACTCCAGATCGCGTGGAGCACTGCCCAGGAAATGAACTCGGCAGCGTAACGCAGGATCAGATAGCCTAGCACCAGGGTGACCGCGGTGGACCACCAGGAGCCGAACAGATTGGTCTTGATCCAGACCAAGGGGCCGGTCACTCCAGCAGGAGGACGTTCGCGGGTGGATGTACGGCGCGGATCGGCGATGGCAGCGGTCTGGCTCATCCTCAACGCTCCACCAAAGCGATGCGCGCGTTATACCAGTTCATGAAAAGACTGATCGAAAGGCTGATCGTGAGATAAACCGCCATGATGATGGCGACGCCCTCGATCGCCTGACCGGTCTGGTTCAGCGTTGTATAGGCAATCGACACAATATCCTGATAGCCGATCGCCACCGCCAATGAGCTGTTCTTGGTCAGATTGAGGTACTGGCTGGTCATCGGCGGGATAATCACGCGCAACGCCTGCGGTAGCACGATACGCCGAAGTACGGCCCCGCGACGCAGTCCGAGTGCGCCCGCAGCCTCCCACTGACCGGCCGAGATCGCTTGAATGCCCGATCGCACAATCTCGGCGATATAGGCAGCCGTGTAGATCACCAAGCCGAGGAGCAGGGCGAAATACTCGGGGCTCACTGCTCCACCGCCCTGGAAATTGAAGCCGCGCAGCACGGGTATATCGGGGTGAAACGGCGCGCCCAGCAGGCCCCAGATCACCAGCGGAAGACCGACCACCAGCACCAGGGCGACCGGCCAAACGGGTGGTCGCCGTCCCGTCGCCTCCTGGCGCCGGCGGGCTACGCCGTTCCAGATGATCGCGCCGACAATACCGAGAACAAATCCGCACGCGCCCCAGGTAAAGGCGGGATCCCATCCCAGTTCTACGAACCTTGCGCCGCGGTTGGAGAGATACAGCACCTGACCGATGTGCCAAGCCTCACGGGGCGGCGGCAACGTGTGAAGGATCGAGTACCAGAAGAACAATTGCAGCAACACCGGGATGTCGCGCACCGTCTCGACATAGCACGCGGTCAGCTTCGCCAGCAGCCAGTTGCCCGACAGCCGGCCGATGCCGATTAGCGTGCCAAGCAGCGTCGCCAGCACAGTGCCGACCGCAGCCACCCTGAGGGTGTTCAGAACGCCGATGATCAACGCCGTGCCGTAGGTGTTCACCGCCGGATCATAGGCGATCGGCGATTCGCCGATCGGAATCCCGGCTACACGCTGGAGGAAAGCGAATCCGGTGGCGATATGCCGTGCCGCAAGGTTCCGATTGGTATTGCCGACCAGATACCAGATGATCAGCACAACGCCGCCTACGATGGCCACCTGCCAGACGATCGCACGAAGCAGCGGATCCGACCACGAGAGACGCAGTGCCCTCTTGGGGGAGGTGCGTGCTCCAACCAGACGTGGGTCTGCGGTTGCTTCCGACATCCCGTGATCAGCGGATTGGTGGGGCGTACTGGAGTCCACCCTTGGTCCAGATATTGTTGATGCCGCGCTGCACGCCCATCGGCGTGATGTTGCGGTCCCATACTTCGCCGAAATTGCCGACCTGCTTGATGACGTTATACGCCCACTTGTTATCGATGCCGAGTGCCTTGCCCATGTCGCCCTCCAGTCCCAACAGTCGACGGATGTCGGGGTCGGTCGAGTTGGCGAAGCTGTCGATGTTCTGGCTGGTGATCCCTTTCTCCTCGGCCGTGATCATCGCGACGAACGTCCAGCGCACCAGATCGAACCACTTGTCGTCGCCCTTGCGCACCATCACGCCAAGCGGCTCCTTGCTGATGATTTCAGGCAGCAGCACAAGGTCCTGCGCCTTCGGTCCCTGGCTGAAACGGAACGTGGCAAGTGCCGACGCGTCAGTCGAATACGCGTCGCAGCGTCCCGACAGGAAGGCGGCCTGAATTTCCGGGAGATCCTGAATTAGGATCGGGGTGAACTTCAGATTGTTCAACCGGAAGTAGTCGCTGATAGCCAACTCGGTGCTGGTGCCCGGTTGTACGCAGATGGTGGCGCCGTCCATCTCCTTGGCCGATTTCACGCCGGCCGACGTCTTCACAAGGAACCCCGTGCCGTCGTAGTAGTTCACCCAAGCGAATTCCAGCCCGAGATTGCCCTCCCGTCCCAACGTCCAGGTCGTACTGCGCGACAGCAGGTCGACCTCACCGGACTGCAGGTTGGTGAAGCGGTTCTGCGTCGTGGTGATCACGAATTTCACCTTGTTCGCATCGCCAAGCGCCGCCGCGGTGACCGCACGACAGGAATCGGCATCGATGCCGCGCATGACCCCTTGGCTGTCCGGCAGCGAAAATCCCGGCACTTGGCCGGCGATCCCACAAAGAACCTGGCCTCGGGAGCGCGCCGCGTCGAGCGTCGCGGAGCCTGATCCCTGCGCGCCTGCCGGCGGAGATCCGGCCAGCAGCCCAGCGGCGAGCAACGCGCCGAAGCACCAGTTCGTCGTGCACCTCATGAACTGAACTCCCATGGTCGAGGCAGATGGAAACAAGCTGATCGCGACACTCTGCGATGTGGGGAGTGCAATATCAATGCCGACTGACGCGCGGCCGGCCTAGCTAACTCTCCGGTAGGCCTGCTCGGCGCAAACCTTCTGCGTAGAGATCCAAATCGGGCTGGCGCATCAGCGGTGATCGCTCGAGCGCGCTCCTGACGGAGAACCCCGGTTCAAGCTTGAGCAGCCGTGCCAAAATGCGCTTGGCCTCCTGATCATGTCGAAGCTGGCCCAGTGTTGCCAGATACCCCTTGTAAGTGGAGGTAAAGCCAGGATTCAACTCGATCGCCCGACGCCCAACGGCCAACGCATCGTCGAAACCACCCCGCAAATAATACGGCATCATCAGCGCCATGTCGAAGAAGAAGGCGTGCGGATCGTGCGGCGAGAGGTGCTGGGCCCGCGCGATCTGTTCGATCGCCACCTCATGGCGGCCGAGGTAACAGTGCGCGAGACCTGAGAAGCACCACGCCAGGGGAAGGTTGGGGTTCAGCGAGAGCGCCCGCTCATGCAGCGCACGTGCCTCCTCGCCGCGCTTGTGGAGAAATCCGCGGACATGACCAACCAGCGCCAATGCACGAGCATCGCCTGGATCAAGCGTGACGGCCCGCTCCGCCAGTTCGCCCGCGCGCAGCGTCGCAGCGACCGGATCGTCTGCCCAACCCTGACCGACCAGGAAGAGATGCCAATAGGCCCACCACGCATGTGCCGCGGCGTTGGCTGGCTCCATGGCCGCGGCGGCTGCCAGCAGTTCGCCGGCGGCCTGAAATCCGGTGGGCTCTAGTCGATAGATCGCGGGAATGGCTCGCAGCGTAAGGTCGAATGCAGTTGCCTCTCCCTGCTCGTTAGAAATCCGGCGCTCACCTTCGCGAAGCAGCAGTTCAAGGTCGATCTGTGCTGCCGTTTCGGCGGCAAGCTCTGACTGAAGTACCAGTACATCGTCCACCTCCCAATCGAATCGATGAGCCCAGATCACGTCACTTCCTGCACGAACATCGAGCAGCCGGCAAATTAAACGAACATACCTTCCGGAGCATTGCAGCGTGCTGTCGAGAAGATAGTCCGCATCGGCCTCGGGCGACGCCCGTTCGATCTGCCTCGCACTCGGCACCTCCGCGAAGCAGGAAATCCAGCGGAAGCGGGATACTGCAGCCGTGATCTCCTCCGCCAAGCCCGGCAACAAGCCATCCACTCCGCTGCTGTCGAGTGCACGCGGTGGCATCACGCAAAGGCGAATTGCCCTGCCGGCAGCGCGAGGCTTCGTGGCCGATGGAGCCAGCGTGCCGCGAACAAGATTCTCGGTCTCGCGCGAAGGGACAAGGCCGACGAATGACAGAGTGGCCGAGCACCTCTCGAAAACAAGTCGAGCGGCGGCACGGTTGCCCTGTTCGAGATGCGCGCGGATCAGCGCCTGCCAAGCTCCCTCGTGCATCCGGTTGATTGTCAACAATCGCTCGGCCGCCTCAATCCTCGCCCTTGTTTCACTTTGTGCGTCAAGCACAGCCTCAGCCACCGACAACGACAGTTGCGTCACCCATTGACGCCGCTCCTCAAGCCAGCGGTCGAATGCGGGATCCAGGCCATCGAGATCATCGAGCAGGGTGGGCCGAAACTCCTGCAGCCCAAGCGGATCGGCCCCCGTCGCCGCAGCAAGCACGCAAACGTCGATCCACAGGCCTTTGTCCAACAAAATGAGATTATTGCGGTCCGCTTGGAGCAAGGCACCGGCGTCTGGACCCAGTACACGTTGCAGCTCGTGAACCGACTGCCGCAGCGACCCTCTTGCCTGTTCCCGGGCTCGCTGACTCCAGAGGAGCCCGGTCAGTCTGCTGCGCAGTACCGGCTTGGGCGCCGCCAGTGCCAGCACTGCCAGCACACCCCTGGTTTTGCGCGACCGCGGCAGAATGTTCTGCCCAGAGGCGTCCTCCACCTGCATCTGGCCAAACAATCTCAGGCGCAACAATGGTTCGGCAGTGGCCGCAGCGTATGTGTCGTTCGTCCGGGCAGATTTTCTAATTGGAATAACAGCACCTTGCGCTGCGAAAGGTTGCTCGCGGTGGTCACAACCAATGGTCGATTTAGTTGTAAAAAATGCTAGGGCCGGACGATTTCTTGTGCAAGGGGCCGAACGCCCCCGCTGGGTGGGTTCGGCAATTTCCGCAAGTTCGGCTAGGCTTCCCAGCCTGGCAGCTACCGAGGAGACGTGACCCACATGGCGATTCAGCAGGAAATCGCAGTTTCGACTGCGCCGCACGTTGCTGTGGCGGCCTGGGTCCGACTGGCAGCCGGGTTGCTTTTGTGTGTCGCGATTGCGGCGGCGGCCATCGTCGCCGCAAACTACGCGCCGGTCGTGGGCGCTCCGGTGATCGCAATCGCGATCGGCGTGGTGATCACCAACACGCTGCGGGGACCGCTGCACATCGGCACGTTGCGCGTGGGCGATATCAGCAAGCTGTGCCTCAAAGGCGGCATCATATTGCTCGGTGCCAGCCTGGATCTGGGCGTCATCCTGCGCACGGGAGTGGAATCGCTTCCGGTACTCCTGGTCACCATCGGCGCCGGTCTGATCTGCGCCTTGCTGATCGGTCGAGCCATGAATGTGCATTGGCGAATGCGATGCCTGATCGGGATCGGCACGACAATTTGCGGGGCTTCGGCGATCGCCGCCCTGGCTCCAGTGGTGCGCGCCAAGGCGGAAGAAATCGCCTATTCGATCTCGGTCATATTCTTCTTCAACATGCTTGCCGTATTCATGTTTCCGACGATCGGCCACCTGATGGGTCTGAGCGACCCCGGCTTCGGGTTGTGGGCAGGAACCGCCGTGAACGATACGTCAGCGGTCGTGGCAGCCGGCTTCGCCTATAGCCACGACGCGGGAACGATCGCGACGATCGTCAAGCTCACGCGCACCACACTGATTATCCCGCTGGTCATTGGCTTCGGGCTGCTGATGCCATGGTTCGAGGCGCGACCCGAAGGCGACAGGGCCTCGCTCGTACAACGTGTCTACCAGGCAGTGCCGGTCTTCATCATCCTCTTTATTCTCGCGTCGCTGTTGAACACAGTGGGTTTGATGGGTCAGTTCGGACCTGGCGTGCAACTCGTCGGCCGCTGGGTCTTGGTGGTCGCACTTGCGGCAGTCGGGTTGCAGGGTCACTGGCGGGCATTCACCGGCGCGGGTGCGCGTCCTTTGCTGCTCGGCTTGGTAACCTGGGCGGCTGTTGCCCTGGCCAGCCTCGCTATCCAGATGTGGACCAATTCGCTCTAAGTGTTAAGAAATTTTTCCTTGACAGAGGGCTGGCGGCGAGGTATCTTTCGGATGTCAACGGGCGAACCTTGTCCGTATCGTTTCCCGACCTTGCCAGGCTACCGCCACACCGACCGCGACGCGCGGCCGGGGTAGCCTGCGCGCGGGCATGCTGGCAACCGCCCGGGATGGCGTCACATATGAAAAGGGAATCTGAATATGAAGTCACCCTCCGCGGGCAATTTGCCTGCAACGACCGACACCGGCCGCATCCGCCTCGGCGGTGGCTGGCGGCTGCCGTCGGTGAAGCCGACTCGTTGATCTGACAGCGGCGCTTGATGGCCCCGCGGCCGCTGGCCTGCGGCCGCGGGGCACTCTACTCGCGCTGACGCTCGATGAACCGGGATTGGGTTGCCGCCATGAACCACTCGAATACCCCGATCGTGCATTTTTACCGTCTTATCGACGAGGCTCGGTTGCCGCAGCGTGCCGACCGCTCCGCCGCAGGAACGTTGCCGACGCGTGCATACCGCTACTGCGAGGCAGTCACCGCGGCCGCCGGGTTCGGCTGGTGGATATTTCCACCAATCGATCTGCAGTTCCTGTGGGATGGACACGATATCTTCTGGCAATGTGCCGACTGGCAGGATTGGCTTCCTCTGATGCCGGCCGCGCAGTTCCCCAATTTTGCCGCCCGCTTCGACAAGGCTGCACCTGCATCCCTCATCGGATGCTCGCCGCCGTTCCTGTCCGCGCTCCCCGAGCCCGGCACTTTGCAGATCTGGACTGGACTGATGGCCCGTACCGCGGCCAATTGGAGCCTACTGATCCGCGCTCCCGCCAATCTACCATCGCCTGGCGGGTTCAGCCTGTATGAGGGGATCGTAGAAACCGACCGCTGGTTCGGGCCGCTGTTCACCAATCTGCGCTTCACGCGCACTAATGTGCCGGTGCGCCTGCGGGGCGACTTTCCACTCGTTCAGGTCCAGCCATTGCCACGCTTGGCGTATGCCGATGTGACCCTTGGCACCGCGGATACCACCGCCGACCTAACGGGGTTGGTAGCGCGCGACTGGGCGGACTATCAGGCCACGATTGCCATTCCCAATGAGAATCCCGATCGGCCCTTCGGGGGCTATGCAGTCGCTGCCCGAAAGCGGCAGCAGCAAGGTTGCCCGTTCCAAGCCGAAGCAGACTGACGGGATCAGGTCGACATCAGCCGCATGCATCCGCCTTTACGTCCCGCGCGGAACAGGAAATCGACCACCGCGCCGACGCCAAGCAGCCGCGGCCACTTGACGACCGATGCAAGCTGCCAAACTTCCTCTACCGCATCAATAGCACCAAGCAGTGTGGGATCGTCGCCCACGATCAACAGGACCGGCAGGTCGCGATCATGTGCGGCGACGGTCATCAGCACGTGGCATCCGTCCTGGCCGGGAGCGTCCATTTCGGCGACTACTGCCATCGGGCGGCGCAGGCGTAACACGGACCCAAGGTCGTCCCGCGTCGGTACTCCCTCGACCGCGACGTTCAGGCATTCACAGACGGTCCGAAATGCGCTCGATAGGCTGAAGTTGTCTTCGATCACGACTACCAGGGCCTCTCGGGCCGTATGCCCAGTGCCGCTGCCGTTGTCCTTCGCCGTCACGTGCGCACCAAGCGTCTTGTCCATGTAGGTCATTGCGCCCCCGGTCAACGAGCAATTCTGCCGTACTGGCGTCAAAACGAAGGTCGACGCCAAATAAATGTGACTCGGCCAGCAAAGCCGTCATAGGGGTGGATCGGTTAGTACACCGTCAAAGTGCGGCATTTTATCGTTAATGCCTTGGTGCGGCACGCTTACCCACGATGCAGCGTCACCGTCCAACGGCAGCGACCGGACTGTAAAGCGCCACTGATCGCGTCCGATCCCGTGGCCATCCCCTCGAAGGCGATCGAAAGGTCCTGGTGCCCGGTACCCTGACGGACGAGTTTGCCACCGAGGTGGCCGTCATCGCTGACCGTGCCGCGGATCACGGCTGTGCTTTGGAACGGATCGAGGCCGAATCCGCCCTCCCCAATCGACATGATTCCATGCGTCGCGGGGCCGCATGCGACTTCTGTCGGTACCACAGGGCCCTCCCATCGACCTTGCAAGCCGTGCCAGCCCAGAACACGACCGGACTGGAGATGTTCGCCCAAATCCGTCTCACATCCGCCGGTGAGGACAGATGCAAGCAGGCCAAAGCTGGTCATCCAGAATCGGATCTGTCGATGGTCTAGGATTTTTTTCAAAATCTTCTTGCCCATCTGCCCCAAATTCGGATATCAATTGCGGCATGATGGCGGTGAGCGCAAGCGAGACGCCCTTCCGACAAGTTCGCTGATCCCTGTTACCGCTTCGGTCTCTTTGAATTGACTCCGAAGCAGGTCACACCACCGCGCCATGGCCCTGCCGAGATTCCCGGCAAAGCTCACCCGGAACCCGATCACCTGAACGATGCCGGGTTTCTTGCACGACTCGCTGAACCAAGCCGCGGAGTTCTGACAAGCTAGCAATCCGTTCCAGCCTCCTCGCCTGGGCATCCTGGGTCGTGGCAACGATTGGACAAAAGCCGGCGCCGCACCACTGTCTGTTGCTCAAGCGGCTCGGTTCGCTGTGCCGAGGTGAAATCGATCGCCTGATGGTGCTGATGCCACCGGGTTCAGCGAAGTCGACTTATGCGTCGCTGCTGTTCCCAGCATGGTGGTTCACTCAGCATCCGGACAGTTCGGTGATCGCGACTTGTCACACGGCGAGCCTCGCCGAACACTTTGGCCGCCAGGTGCGTGAATTGGTACGAGAGTACGGGGATCTGCTCGGCTATGGGCTGTACAATGGCCGCAAGGCCGCAGGCCACTGGCAAACCAATACCAGGGGCGAATACTTCGCCGCCGGCATCCGCGGTCCGCTGACTGGACGTCGTGCCGACCTCGTCGTCATCGACGACCCTATCAAGTCACAGGCAGAGGCCGACAGTCCCGTGCTACGGGAACGCCTCTGGAGCTGGTATCGCTTCGATCTGACCACCCGGCTGAAGCCACGCGGTCGGATCGTGCTGATTATGACGCGATGGCACGAAGATGATCTGGCTGGCCGCTTGCTCGCACAGAATTCCGCCGAATGGCATCAGCTACGCCTTCCTGCTCTGGCCGAGAATGACGATCCGCTCCAACGTCAAGCCGGCACTGCGCTGTGGCCCGACTGGGAAGACGAACACGCCCTGTTGCGCAGGCGCGATACGATCGGTGAACGGGCGTGGACGGCCTTGTTCCAGCAATCACCACGTCCAATTGTTGGCAGCCTGTTCAAGATTGATTGCATCGATGTTCTCGATGCCTCGCCAAAACGCGCTGATGGCATGGTCGTGCGGGCGTGGGACCTTGCCGCAACCGCGGCAACTGGCGGCAACGACCCGGACTGGACCGCCGGTGTGAAGCTCGCACGCGATACGATGGGACAGATTCATTGTGCTGGATGTGGTCCATATGCGCGGCACGCCGCACGAGATGGAGGCTGCGATCTCCGAGGCCGCGCGCATTGATGGCACAACGGTCACGATCGGTCTGCCGGAAGACCCAGGACAGGCAGGCAAGCATCAGGCCTCCTACCTCACTGGCCGACTTGCGGGCTATCGCATAGCAACTTCTCGCGAGACCGGCGCCAAGACAACACGTGCGGCGCCAGTGGCATCGCAAGTGGAGGCACGCAACTTCGCCATCGTCCGCGCCGAATGGAATCACGCCTTCCTTGAGGAGCTGCGCGACTTCCCGTTCGGCCGCAAAGACGACCAGGTCGACGCGCTATCGCGCGCCTTCACAATGCTGACCGAGGCCGGTGCGCCGGCACGCCGAATTTCCCTGCCGCTCCTGGCACGCTAGCCGCGACGTCATTCAACTCAGCAATCCAATGTTCGAAACGATCTGCACCCTGGTTCCGCGCGATCCGCATTATCCGGCGCGGGCGCGCACCCTGGACATCTTGAAGCGTGTCCTGGACGGCAAACTGTACGATGTGTTGCCGCACCAGTTCCACGAAGAGCGCGGAGCGGGAGGTGAATATATTCCGCTGCGTAACCGCCGACCCAGCGTGCGGTATGCGCTGTGCCGCACTGTGGTAGAAGATAGTGTTTCTCTGCTGTTCAGCGAAGGGCACTTCCCGACGGTCGATTGCGCCGATCGCGAGATCCGTGCAGCGCTCGCCGATATCGCCAAGGAAACCCGGCTGAACCTTACGATGACCGAGGCAGCGATGCGGGGCGCTATCGGCTCTGTCGCGATCCTCATGCGCGTGCTTCGCGGGCGCATTTTCTTTGACGTTCTCGATACGACGTATCTGACCCCGGCATGGGATCCGCAGGAGCCGGACACGCTGATCCAGGTAACCGAAAAGTACAAGGTGCCGGGAGCCCTGCTAGCTGCAAGCGGATATGAGATCACCGATACCGCTATCGACTACTGGTTCACGCGTAGCTGGGATGCTGATGGCGAAACCTGGTTCGTGCCGCTGCCGGTAGGCAGCTCTTTCGAGGCTGACATCGACGATACCCGCAGCGTTCAACACGGCCTTGGCTTCGTGCCGATGGTCTGGATCCGCAATCTGCCTGGCCCTTCGTCAACTGGTGACGCCGCCGACGGCGCCTGCACATTCCGTCCAGCAATCGAAACCCAGATCGAGATCGACTATCAGCTAAGCCAGGCCGGTCGCGGTCTGAAATACAGCAGCGATCCAACGCTGTTGATCAAGGAGCCGGCGACAACGGACAGCGAGATCATCAAGGGCGCCGGAAACGCACTTGTCGTGAGCGAAAAGGGTGATGCCAGACTACTGGAGATCGGTGGAACGGCGTCGGCTGCCGTCATAGAGTATGTTAGGACGCTTCGTGAACTGGCGCTGGAAAGCGTGCATGGCAACCGAGCGAATGCCGATCGCCTGACCGCAGCCCAATCGGGCCGCGCGCTAGAGTTGATGAATCAAGGCCTGGTGTGGCTCGCTGACAATCTTCGCGTCAGCTATGGCGAGGGTGCCTTGCTGTCACTCGCGCGCATGGTGCTGAGGGCCTCTCAGGTCTATCGGCTACGGGTCATGGGACGCGAGATCGCTGCGATGGATCCCATCGCGCGACTCTCGCTCAACTGGCCGCGCTGGTATCCGACCACTGCCGATGACCGGCAAAAGGACGCGCAGACCCTGAGTACCCTGGCGAGCGCTGGTCAAATCAGTCGCGAGAGTGCGGTTAAGGCGATCGCCGACACATTCGATATCGAGGATGTACCCGCCGAGCTTGCACGCATAGCAGCTGACCGGGACACCAACGGAAGCAATTGATGACAGAAGCCGACACGTCCGCCGGACCCGAGGTCGATCCGATGGCTGAACTGCGCGCCCGGGCTGAGGCACTCGAGCGCCAATTGGCTGAGACCGAGCAGGAAGCCCGCGCACGTGTCGCTCGCGCCGAGCTTAAGGTCGAGGCGGTGCGTGCCGGAATCGTGGATCTGGACGGTTTGAAGTTGCTCGACCTTAAAAAGATCGAACTGACCTCCGACGGTGAGCTCGCGAACGCCGCTGAGCTGATGGCGCAATTGAGGCGGGCGAAACCCTGGCTGTTCGGTGGCGCATCGTCATCCAGCCCAGCCAGTCCGCCGCCAGCCCAGCCACCACGTCAGAAATTGGCAACCGAAATGACTGATGACGAATACCGATCCGCACGCGCGGCAATCCTGAAACACACATCAACCTAGCCAAGGGGATCCCCGAATGGGTATTCAGAATTTTCCGGCAGCCCTGCAACCGATTATTCAGCAGGGTTTCCTGGAGCGCGAATTCCAGCAGGCGCTGAAGTCGCGGATCGGCTATCGCGCCTGCGCCGATCGAGTGAAAATCTCGGTTGGCATAGGTGAGACACTCACCAGGACTCGTGCGGGCCTGAAGCCGAGCATAACGACGCCGCTGGCGGCGAGCACGAACACCAATCTCGATAACGGTATGACGCCGGCCGGTTGGGGTGTGGAGCAGTATACTATCACCATCAACCATTACGCGGCCACGACAGATCTGAACATGGTCACCAGTCGGGTCGGCATCGCGTCACAGTTCTTGCAGAATGCCTATGTGAACGGTGAACAAGCGGCGCGCAGCCTAGACGAATTGGCGCGCAACGCCCTGTTCAGCAGCTATTTCGGTGGCAGCACGCGGGTGCGCACGACCTTGGGAGCCCCCGGCATTGCTGTATCCGTCGATGACGTTCGTGGATTTCAGAACGCCTTTGTGAATGGCGTGCAACAACCAGTAAGCGCGCCCAACCCGCTGACCGTTACCGTAGGTGCGAGTGCATACACACTGGTAGGGGTCACCGTCGATGTGACAAATGTATCGACCGCCTCAAATGGTGCATCCGGCGTCCTGACATTTTCGGGAAACGTGTCGGTCTCCGATGGCACCGCGGGCAACGCCGTCACCGCTGCCAACGCGTCGGTGATTGTTCGGCCTTCACAGCGCGCCACGACCGCTGCACTGACGGCAACCGACATGCTGACAATGGGCTGCCTGCTCGACGCGGTCGCCAAGCTGCGACTGAACGCAGTGCCGGAAATCGACGGGGTCTACAACTGCTATCTTGATCCCGTTTCCGCCCGCCAGTTGTTTGCCGATCCGGATTTCAAGCAGCTGTTCCAGGGCGCCACGTCGGCGAACCAGGTGTTTCGCCAAGGTATGACGAACGATTTCCTTGGGCTGCGATTCATACCCACAACCGAGGCGTTCGTGCAGGCACATCCGACGCTCGCCGGCCTAATGGTGCGGCGTCCGATCATATGTGGCCAAGGCGCCTTGATTGAGGGCGATTTTGCCGGGATGGCGGCCGACGACGTGGTGCCAAAGGATTCGATTGTCGCCGTTGTCGATGATGTAGCGATGGTAACGCGCGAGCCGATCGACCGCCTTCAGCAGATCATTGCTCAGTCCTGGTACTGGATCGGCGGCTATTGTGCACCGTCCGACACCACCACCAATCCGACCACGATCCCGACTGCCACCAACGCGGCGTTCAAGCGCGCCGTGATGGTCGAGCATATCGGCTGACCCACCGGACACGGAGCAGGACATGGCTATTGGCTCCATCACGCCATTCCGGCCGACCGGAACGGTTTCGCTTAGCGCGGGCACGTCCTCTGCAGCAGTGCCCCTGGCCGGTGGAGGTGATTTGGTCGTGGTGACCAACACCAGCACCTCGCTTGCCTATGTGCGCTTTGGCGCCGACCCATCGATCGCCGCCTCGAACGCCGACATGCCGGTGATGGCGAACTCGCACGCGATATGCTGTCGGTGAACAGTCTGGTCAGCTACGCCGCCGCGATGCTCGCCGCTGGCAATGGCACCGTACTGTTCACCCGCGGCGACGGATCCTATCTCTGATGGCGTTCACCGACACGGAGAAGACCGATATCCGTCGCTTCTGCGGTTACCCGGCGTATGGCGCGACAGCATCGGGGTTCGCCAGCTGGCGGTTCTTTCAGGCCTACGGATTGCTGGAATTTCGCATGAACAACCTCATCCGATGCAGAAGCAATCGTCGTGCGGCGCTACCTTGGCACGCTGACTGTTCTGGAGTTTGCGGTGCCTCGCGCCGGTGATAATCTCGATACAGACCAAGCGGCGGTGTGGACGCGAAACCGCGACGAGCTGCGTGACCGTACAATGCTGTTCGACGACTGGCGGCGGCGGCTTTGCGGTTTCTTCGGGATTCCGCCTGGGCCGACGTTGGCCGACAGCGGCATCACTGTGGTCGTATGACCATGGATCCTCTGAAATTGCAGGATCGGATTCACTGGGGTCTGAACGTCGCAGCGCGCGCGGTCGGGGCAGACGCGGATGCCTACCGGCCAGTCGGGCGTCTCGGATCCCCTGGCTGCCGGAAAACCGGTTCCTGCGCCTGCGTGCTGCATTCACGGCTCGTGACGGCAAGTTCACGCATCCCAATGCGTACGGCGACGCACTCTGGTATGGTATTTTCGACGCTGCCTACACGCGACCGGGCGACTACCTCGTGCAGGCTGATACCGTCTGGTTCATTGCTGCACAACAACGGCTTGTGCCCGTGCTGTGTGTTCAGACCAACCGTGTCGTTTCATTCTCACGCCCGGCCGCACCATCGAGCACCGGCGTGAATACTTACGGTGGGGTCATCACTGCGACCAACGAAGTGCGCTGCTCACAAACTGGCCGGCTAGCGTACTCGGTGTTGTGGGGAGGGGTCATCCCAGTGCCGATCTGCCGAGTGACAGCTCGGTCCCCTATTGGACCGTTCTGCTACCAGCGATACCAGGCATAATCCTGCTTCCATCCGACCTGATGACCGACGACCTCGCACGGAACGCTGTCGTGGTTGCGGCGGAACTGACCGATCTTGGGTTGGCGCATCACGGTGAGGCAGGCGACCACCTGATGGCCGACCAATCAGACGTGGAAGTGGCGTTGGTCAACGTGATTTCGGCGGCGCTCTATCCGTCCGGTACCGGGTCAGCCAGTGTTCCCGGCCCGGATTGTCGCATCTATCGCGGCTGGCCAAACTCGGCTGCATTGGACGCCGATCTGGCGGCAGACAAGATCAACGTCACCGTTTTTCCTGGCGGCGGCATGAGCCGGACGACGACGCGATACGCCGAGCATTGGATGGGCGCACCGACGCAACCGGCGTTAACTGTAGCGGTCAATGGGACGTCGGTGACCTTCGGCGGCGCAGCGGACGTCGGCGAGATTGCCGGCATCCTGGTAGACGGCAAGGGCTATGCATATCGCACGCAGGTTGGTGATACGCCGCAATTGGTCGCTGCCAATCTCGCATCGATGGCCCGCAATAATTCGATCGTCCAACTGTCGCACTGTACGCTTACGATTGCAGGCGCCGGCAACCTCGTGGCCAGGGTGGTGGCAGATGCTCAGGTGCAACAGGAAGTTCGCCGCCAGGAGCAGAGCTTTCGCGTCACCTGCTGGTGTCCGACACCTGCAGCGCGTGACGCTACGGCTGGCGCGATCGACCAATCACTGAGCAGTCAGCACTTTCTCACGCTCGCGGATGGTACCAGCGGCCGGCTGAACTACGAGGGAACCACTGTATTCGATCAATCGCAGAACGCGAGATTATATCGGCGCGACCTTTCCTACCGCGTGGAATACGCGACGATAGTCTCGAGTGTTGAGCCCGCGATGTTGTTCGGTGATCTCGTTCTGAATACGACCTCCATCACTGCCTGAATACTGGAGTTTCCATGAACATGCATCTGGTCGTGGTGAGGCCGTTTGGCGGTCTCGCTCGTGGCGACATCGTCACCGACACCGCCCGCATCACCGAAATCCTGAACTGTGAGCATGCCTGCGCCGTCGTACGCGTGGCCAAACCGGCGAACAAAGGAGCGTAAATCAGATGCCTATTGTCCAGCAGGGCAGCATCAACACCACAGCGCTCGTGGTGCCGGATCTCTATGTCCAGATCGTCCCGCCCCAGAACCTCGTGCTGAATGGCGTGCCGACCAACGTGGTCGGCGTTGTCGGCACTGCATCCTGGGGACCGGTTGGCCAGCCGGTGATCGTCGGCACCATGGCGGACTACGCGCAGAGTTTTGGGCCGATCGTGGCTCGCAAGTACGACATGGGCACGCAGGTCGCGACGGCAGTGCAGCAGGGCGCGCAGAATTTCCGCTGCGTCCGGGTCACCGACAACACCGATTCCGCCGCCCAGGCCGTGCTTCCGGGAACGACTGTGACTTTTACCGCGCTGCACACAGGTTCGCTCGGCAATCAGGTCATGCTGACACTGACGACAGGATCGAAGGCCAAGCACCTGGCGTTTGACCGTGTCGCTGCCTGGCCTGCAGCCGGAGGTCTATGACAATATCGCCGGCACCGGCGCCGTATTCTGGTCGGCCCTGGCCGCTGCCGTGAACCAGGGACAAGGACCACAACGCGGTCCCTCGCAGTTCGTGATCGCCAGCGCCGGCGGCGCCACGATCGCACCGAGCGCCTTCTCCATCGCACTCGGTTCGACGACCTCCGGCTCGGACGGCGCAGCCAATGTCACAGCAACGCGCCTCGTCGGCGCCGATATTCCGCCCCGCTCGGGCATGTATGCGCTCCGCGGTCAAGGCTGCGGCATCGCCGTGCTGGCTGATGCCGACGATCCGAACTACTGGACGACGCAAGCCGAATTCGGGCTCGAGGAGGGTATCTACATGATCCTCACCGGTCCGGCCGGCGACACCATCCAAAATGCCGTCACCGTCAAGCAGCAGGCCGGGCTGGACAGCTACGCTGCAAAGCTGATGTTCGGGGACTGGCTGTGGTGGTCGGATCAGGTCAACGGCACCATTCGACTGGTATCCCCGCAGGGCTTTGCCGCCGGGACGTCTGGCGAACCTTTCGCCCGAACAGTCCAGTCTCAACAAGCAACTCTACAGTGTCATCGGCAGTCAGAAATCAGGCACCCCCGGCTCCGGTCAGAGTGCCTCCTACTCGTCGGCCGATCTGGCCGTGCTGCTGGGTGCGGGCATCGACGTCATCAGCAATCCGCAGCCCGGCGGCAATTTCTGGGGAGTGCGCGGCGGGCATAATTCGTCATCCAATGCCGGCAGTCAGCGGCGACAATTACACCCGCCTGACCAACTACATCGCGGCGACGCTCGCCGCCGGAATGGGTCAATATGTTGGCCAGGTGATCACCTCGGACCTGTTCCGCCGTATACGCGCCACGCAGTTGGCCTTCCTGCAGAACATGCTTGGACAGGGCCTGCTCGGCAGCACTGACGGCAGCCTGCCATTCAGCGTCATCTGCGACACGTCCAACAATCCATACAGCCGGACCGATCTCGGCTACGTCCAATCGGACGCGCAGGTGCAATACCAGGCCATCAACGAGAAGTTCATCGTCAACCTGGAAGGCGGTCAGACGGTGCAGGTGATCCCGTCAGACCCTGCCCAGTGGCCAGGCGGCGTAAGGAGCAATCCGCATGTCTCTGACTATGTTCTCCGTTGGCCGCGACACGCAGTTGGTCGTGATCGGCCCTATGGGTCGCGTCGATCTGACCCATGTCACGTCGTTCGATAGTCGCCAGATCACGCAGTCGGTGCGGGTCGATCGGCTGGACGGCACTCATATGGGCACCGAGTTGCCGAAAGGTTGGGAAGGTAGCTTCGAGCTCGATCGCGGCAGCTCCACGGTCGATGACTTCATCGCCGCCGCGGAACAACAATACTTCAACGGCAACAGTGTCGCGTCCGGCACGATGTACCAGTACGTCACCGAGACCGACGGGTCCACCTCGACCTACCAGTATGACAACGTGACGTTCCGTTTGATCAACGCAGGGATCTGGAAGGGCGACAGCAGCGTCAAGCAGAAGCTGGAATTCTTCGCTGTCCGGAGGCGTCGGATCTGATGAGCCCTTCAGCATCCATAGTGGCGGCCGCGGCCACGACTGATACCGTCATCGACGAGGTCGGGCGACGCCTCACCATCCGCCGGCTGACGGCACTCGACCGGCTCCGGCTGTTCAAGGCGGCCGGCCCGTTACTGGCACAGAACCAGCCGTGGCTCGGCATGGCGATGATCGCCTGTTCGGTGTCGGCCATCGACGACGTGCCGATACCGCCGCCGTCGAATGAACTACAGATCGAGGCCATGGTTGGACGGCTCGGCGATGAAGGCATCGTCGCCATTGCGCAGGCCTTGCAGCAGGATTTCGAGCCAAGCGCAGTGGAGCTGACGGACAGCGCGGGAAACTGAGCCGGCACCCCGACCTGATCGACTGCCTCTACCTGGTCCGGAACGGGGTGCCATTCGACGTCGCCTTTAGCCTGCCAGCCGATGAGCGTATCGCTTTCGTCGTCGCCCTGGGCTCATTGGATGGTCGGGTATTCGACTGGCAGACCTTGCGTTGGATTTCGTGAACGTGACCGAAGGCGACGCTGCAATGATCGGCAGTCGGCTCGCGCTGAGCCATGGCGTGTCCGATGCGATGGCGATGCTCGAGCCAGAGCTGACGGCACTGGACCGCACGGTCACCGCCAGTGCGGCTATGTTGCAGACGATCTCACGGCTCGGTGAGGGATTGAACGCTTTCAACAGCCATGCCGCACCTATCGCGGCGGCTTCTACCATTCCGTATTCGCCGGAAATGCCCATGGAGCAGTGGGGATCGGGCAGCGCCCAACAGGTTCGGAGTGCCACGATGATTCGAGCGAACGTACAGTATACCACCAATTCGCCGAAAAAATCGGATCGAGCGGCACTAGATCGTCCACGGGGGACGTCAACGTTTGAGGGAAATCCGCCGTCACCTCGGCCATCGTCCAGCCAAAGATCGTCGATGATTGCGCCCGGTGCGTCACCTCCAACCAAGGCGACCTCCTACCCCGCGTGTGATGATAGCAACGGCAACTTCGTCGCCAGTCGAACCGACAATGAGCGGCACTAGCTCAATCGTTGTATCGCCAATCACTACACGTATCGCCGACTTGGACCGATCGCTATCTCCTGATGACGATATGCGCTACGCAACCGTGCCGCCCGTACCAACCGCTGGAGAAATCGAGCCACAGCGCGATGCCCGAGCGGAACAGTTCATCCTCGGTGCGGCGGCCCCTGATCGCATGCCACAATTAGCCGTTGGCCTGCCAGCGCGGCACCTGGTCACGAACAACACAGCGCCGCAAGCTGCCGTGCGACGTGATCGCGGCAGGGTCACCACGGCCACGCCAACCTCACCGCAGCCGATGCAGCGGGGGCACCCGAGCTGCCCAAGTCAGCGCCGGCTCCCTCGGAGCGCCAGCAGGCCGAGTCAGAACCACGCCAAGGTACACTCGTGTTGGATAGCGCCCAGCTTGGCCGTTGGGTGATTGAACATCTTGAGAGACACGCGTCTCGACCAGCAGCGATGACAACAGGCATCGATCCTCGGATGAACGCCACCTATCCCGGTGCGCCAACGGGCGCGTAAGTGCATGGAAGTCCTTTGGATCCCATTCGTCCTATGGTTCAATGGGGAAGCAATCCCGGATCTCTCGGCGATGAAGGCGCCAATTGCCATCCCCGTGTCGTTCCATGCCGACAGAGAGAGAGTGCAGCGCATCATGGGACATAATGACGCAAACCGCGGATGTAACAACGGATGATGAATTCAATGTCTGATGTGGCGCTGCTGCTTGGCCCGATCACGTTTCAGGAATTCGAGATACCGTCCGGCATCAACTTCGGTGGCAGACAGCGTCTCGCATTGCACCGTCTGCCGGGTGGGTTCCGAGTGATCGACGCACTGGGACGCGATGATGCGCAAATTAGCTTCGCAGGCATCTTTACAGGCGCCGATGCGACCTTGCGTGCCCGCAGTCTCGATGAGCTACGGGTCGCGGGCATCGCCTTGCCGCTGACATGGGACGTGCTGTTCTACACCGTTCTAATCAGTGATTTTCATGCCGATTATCGCAACGGCTGGTGGATCCCGTATGGCATTACCTGCACGGTTCTTCAGGATGAGGCATCGGCACTGTTGCAACCGGTGGTTTCGCATCGCCACCGCTGCGTTGGCTGACATTGGTTCGGCAATCGACTTGGCTTCGAACGGAGGTGTGGACCTGTCATCGCTGCAGTTGACGCTTGCTGCATCGGGCGCCACTACTCGTGGCACGGCGGCGTACATGGCCGCTCAATCCAGCCTAACCGATGCCCAATCTTCCATAAACACGTCCATCGATGCGACGGACACGGTGCTGACAAATGCAGGTGTTGCCGACGTCAGTTCCGCACAGGCCGGTGTGGCAAACCTGCTTGCCGCGACCGATGCCACAGGCCAACTCAGTTCTCTGGTAACCGCCGGCGCTTATGTTCGTCGCGCGGCAACCAATCTGGCGAATGCGAGCACCTGACCATGAAGACCATCACAGTTGTCGGCGACAACCTGTTCCGCATCGCCGCGACTCAGCTCACCGACGCAACGCAATGGATTCGAATCGCCTGTACTCAACGACCTTTCCGACCCGATGCTGATTGGCGTGACGACACTACTTTTACCGGACGTCGATCCCGGCGCTGGAGGCGGTATTGCCGCTCAGTGATCCAAGACCCGCGTGGCGCGCTCCGCGACTACGGGTCATCGCCAATGGTCAAGCCCTCGCCGGCGCGATGGATGCGGAAGTTATTTCCAGTAACTACTATGCGGCAGATCGATTCAGTGTCTCGGTAGCGCTGGGGATGGATTCCTGGGCCGAGGCATCCTTCTGGGCCAGCGAACCTGACATCTTGTTGGATGTCCAATTCAGTCTTGATGGAGGCGCATCGTTCATCAGCTTAGTGCAGGGCGCGGTCGACGGTGTGAGCATTGACCGAACATTTGGGTTCGTTCATCTGGACGGACGCGACCTCACGTCATCGCTGATCGAGGCCCGCACGCAGGAGACATTTGCCAATCGTACATCCAGCGAGATTGCCACGTTACTTGCGGGGCGGCACAATCTGACATCGTGTGTCACACCCACCACGACGCCGGTGGGGAGGTACTATCAGAGCGAGCATGATCGCATAACGCTGGACCAATTCAGCCGCGCGACCACCGAGTGGGACCTACTTGCTTTTCTGGCGCGGCACGAAGGATTCGACGTGTTCGTCCGGGGTCAGGCTCTGTATTTCCAGCCCACGGCACAGGTGGCCGATCTCGGGGTATCGGTGCGGCCGGAGAACGTGATCGACCTCAAACTGGAGCGATCGTTGACCCTCGCGCGCGACATCGAAGTGGTGGTCAAGAGCTGGAACTCGCGACAAAACAACGCATTTGTTCAAAGAGCACGCGCATCCTGCCGCGGTGGTTCCGGGCGATCCAGTGGAGTGTCTCAAAGCTTCGTCTTCGTGCAGCCCAATCTGACGCCAAACGACGCGCTGAAACTAGCACAGCGGAAGCTTGCAGAACTGACCCGGCATGAGCGCACCATCAGGATCAGCATGCCCGGCGAACTTGCGCTCAGTCCGCGTAACATGATCACGCTGGAGGGAACCGGCACTGACTTCGACCAGACCTACTATATCGATGTCATTGAGCGCCGGATGCAGCATGATCGTGGACTGACGGAGCGAATTATAGCGAAGAACACCTCGCCGCGTACCGAGACGATAGCGCCCAGCGACACGGTCAGCCACACGGCATAACGGATGGATCGGTTCCTCAACCTTATCAAGCAACACGCGGGAGCGCTGGATCAAGGCGGCAGCCAGCCGCGCTTTGCTACGGTCACGTCGGTAAACCCGACAGCGGCGACCGCACGGGTCACTCTGCAGCCGGAAGGGGTACTCAGCGGCTGGCTACCTGTCCTGTCACCCTGGATAGGAGCGGGGTGGGGCATGTGCTGTCCGCCGTCCCCCGGTGACCAGGTCCTGGTCCTCGCGCAGGAAGGCGACGCCGATCACGGTATAATCGTCGGGTGCGCATACTCGAACACGCAGCCGCCGCCTGCCACACCGGTTGGCGAACTGTGGCTGACTCACAACTCGGGCAGCTTCATCAAGTTGCAGAACGATGGATCGATTCAGATGCACGGCGACCTGCACGTCGCGGGTGAGGTCTACGATCAGCAAGGCTCGCTGTCGCGTCTGCGGGGACATTACGACGCGCACACTCACACCAACTCGCGCGGCGGCACGACAACTGTTCCCAGGCAATCGGACTAGATCTAGTGGCTGACATATCGCACCAATGGGGATCCGATCTTGTGATCGGCTCCACCGGCGACATCGGCATGGCGACCAACCCATTGCTGGGCCAGCAACGCGTGCTGCGGCGCCTTCTCACCAACCCAGGCGACTATATCTGGCAGCTCGACTACGGCGCCGGCCTGGCGCGTTTTATCGGCCAGCCGATCAATCCGTTACAGATCAGGGCTGTGATACGCAGTCAGATCTTCAAGGAGGCGACGGTAGCGCGGCAGCCTGAGCCGTTGATCGATGTGCAAGTCGCACCGAGTGGCGCATCCGGCACGGTCTACGTGTATATCCGTTACGTGGACGCCGAAAGCAGCCAGACGCAGGTCATTTCCTTTTCAGTGTCACCTTAGACAATGCAACTTACGCTCCGCACCTTCAACACGCTTGTGCAATCGATGGCGGCTGCCGTCGAGGCATCCGCAACGCAGCTTCTGGACCTGACTGTCGGGTCCACGCTGCGCGCTGTTCTGGAGGCCGATGCCTCGATTGGGCTCTGGATGCAATGGCTCATTTTGCTGGTGCTGCGAACTACGCGTGCGGCCACCAGCAGTGGCACCGATCTGGATAGCTGGATGGCCGATCTGACATTGACTCGGCTCCCAGCGGTCGCCGCCACAGGAACCGTGACGTTCTCGCGGTTCACGCCAAGCATGTCCGCCTTGATTCCGGCCGGCGCGCTGATCCGGACCTCGGATGGCGCGCAGATATTCGCGGTGAGCATGGATACGTCGCAGCCGGCGTGGTCGGCGGCCAGCGACGGCTACATCGTGGCGGGCGGCGTTATTTCCCTGGATGTGCCGGTGACCGCACAGACGCCGGGAAGCACCGGCAATGTCCAGGCCAGCACAATCACCCTGCTGGCATCGGCCTTGCCGGGTATCAACTCCGTCAACAATGTCAATGCGCTTCAGAATGGCCTGGACGCCGAGTCCGATGATGCATTCAGGAGTCGCTTCCGAAACTTCATTGCCAGCCGCTCACGCGCCACGCCACTCGCGGTGGGTTACGCCATAACCAGCATTCAGCAGGGGTTGAACTATACCATTCAGGAGAACACCGATCCATCGGGCCAGTCGGTAATGGGCCGCTTTGTGGTAACGGTCGATGACGGATCCGGAAGTCCTTCGACCGCATTGCTGTCCACGGTTCAGACCGCCATAGATGCAGTGCGGCCAGTCGGTTCGATCTTCAGTGTCCGACCACCTACAGTGCTAACGGTCGATATTTCCGTCACCATCACTGTCGCCTCGGGAACGGTCAAGGCGCCGGTGCAGGCACTCGTTGGCGGCGCGATAGGCTCGTATATCAATGGCCTATCAATCGGTTCAGACCTTCCACTGACCAAGCTTGCTCAGATCGCCTATTCGGCAAGTCCGGCGATCGTCAATGTCAGTGCCCTGGTAGCAAACGGCGGCGCCAGCGACATCAACGTGGCCCCCGACGGTGTCGTGAAAGCCGGTCTCATCGCGGTGAACTGACATGATTGGCGACCAACAGGATATGTTGGCACGGCTGCGCGCTGTGCTTCCGGCGCGCTGGTTCCCGGATAGTGCTCCCGTGCTGGATGGCTTGCTGAGGGGCCTCGCGTCCGGTTGGAGCTGGGCCTACCAACAGTTGCAGTATGTGAGGGCGCAGACGCGCATCGTCACGGCAACGGACGTCTGGCTGGACATCATCGCGAACGACTTCTTCGGCGACCGTTTGACCAGGCGAACCGGGCAAGACGACGCGGCGTTCCGAAATCGGATCCAGCGCGAGTTGTTTCGGGAGCGCGGAACGCGCGGTGCGATCGTCGCGGTACTCCAGGATCTCACAGGGCGTGGACCCTTTGTGTTCGAACCAGCCCGATCGACCGATACCGGTGGGTATACGTCGATGAGCGGCGGTGGAGGAGGTCTTGGCTATGGCAGCGCCGGGGGATGGGGCAGTGTCGCCCTGCCCTTTCAATGCTTCATCACCGCCTATCGCCCGGTCGGCAGCGGCATTGCAACGGTCCCCGGTTGGGGTGGGCCCTCCGGAGGCTACGGCGAAGGTACCATCGAATATGCAAGCCTGGATATGGTACAGGGCCAGGTAACGGATAACGACATTTATGCGGCCATCGCCGATGTGCTGCCGGTCGCCGCGATCGGTTGGACCAGGATCACCAATTGAGCCGGTTTCACGAGCAGCGAAGAGGATCTCATGGACAAAATCCTGGTCTACCCGGGAAGCATCCCGCTTGACACCGATATTCTCAATACCAACCGGAACAGCATGATTGCATTGGGCTATCTGGCCCAGGCGGTACTCGGCACCAACACCGTTGTGGACGGGTTAGTGTGTTCGCCGACAGCACCAGCCTCGCTGACAGTCACAGTAGGGCCCGGAAGTATCGCCCAGTTGTCTGTCGTCGATATCCTCGCCTACGGATCGCTCCCAGCCGACACGACCGATCCTCTGGTGAAACTGGGTATCAATCTCACCGCCACGTCGTTCACACTGGCGGCGCCAGCAACCTCTGGTCAATCAATCAACTATTTGATTCAGGCTGCGCTGCTGGAGAGCGATACCGATCCGATTGTGCTCCCTTACTACAACGCAGCCAACCCGGCACAGCCGTACAGCGGACCAACCAATTCCGGTATCGCGCAGAACACCTGCCGTATTCAGCGGGTGCAACTCCAGCTCAAGGCGAGTGCCGCCGCAAATTCCGGTTCACAGTCCACCCCCCCGATCGACAATGGCTGGGTAGGGCTGTACGTCGTCACAGTGTCGTACGGTCAGATGGCAGTCGGCGCGGCAAGTATTGCGCAGTTGCCTACCGCACCGTTTCTTATGTGGAAGCTCCCGGCGCTGCGACCAGGATTTGCTTCGGGCGTGCAGACGTTCGTCAGCAACGGCAGCTTTACGGTCCCGGCGGGCGTCAGCCAGGTGGAAGTAGAACTCTGGGGCGGCGGATCGGGAAGCTACGCCTCGATCAACAATATCCCGAGTGGTGGCGGCTCCGGTGGTGGTTATGCACGCAAACGCATCACTGGGCTCGTTGGGGGTCAGACGATCGCAGTGACGGTCGGGCTTGGCGGCCAGGCCGGCATCACTGGCGGCGGAGCGCCCTCCGCAGGACAAACCTCCAGCTTCGGCCCTTACGTCAGCGCGACAGGTGGCGCCTTGAATTCGCTCGCGAACACAGGAAACCCACAAAACGGCGCAACTCCCGGCGGCTCCGGCCTGGCCGGTGACGTCAACCTCACTGGCTCGTCGGGCCAGGCCGGCGTCGTGAATCAAGGCGGGCTCGGTGGCGGCGCCCCAATGGTCGGCTGCCAGAACAGCGGGACCTGGGGCATGCCAGGAAACTTCCCAGGCGGCGGCGCATCCGGCGCAGGCACCGGCGCGAACAGTGCCACGCCGTACAACGGTGCCCCGGGATCCGCCGGCTTGGTCGTGGTCAGATGGTAGGAATGTCGATGAAGACCTATGCACGAATTCAGGACAATCTGGTCGCCGAGTTGCTGAGGACCGATGGCGACATCAAGAGCATGTTTCATCCAGCGCTTGTCTGGGTGGATGTTTCGTCGCAGGCCAATGTTGCCGAGGGATGGCAATCCGATGGGACGAATTTCACTCCGCCGCCCGTGCCGCCGCCCGCGCCGCCGCCGGCCGGACCGGCCCCGACGATCGCCGGGTTGCAGGCGCAGCTGGCCGTCCTGAGCGCGCAGCTCGCAACGCTGTCCGGCAAGAGCTGAACCCGGCGCTCAATCAGGATTTTGTCATGCCCACTCCAGCGACACACGCCTGGAAGCCAAGCAACGCACGGACCGTTGTGCTGGACTCATTCGTCCCGGTGCCACGTGGCTCGACTGCGGTGGCTCCCCCGCCGCTCAACTGGCCGTCCAAGGACCCCGCTGACGTGTTGGACTTTCAGTTCGACATTTCACCGGCACTGATTGGCAATGATGGCGATGCCATTGCCACACTCGATGTGACCATCGAGCCCGCCAATCCCGGAGATCTCACTTTGAACAGTGCAACCGCCGACGGTGCCGTCGCGGTCCTATGGCTGTCCGGCGGCCAGCCTGGGGTCATCTACCTGGTGAACCTGATCATCACCACGGTGAATGGTCGAACCATCAATCGGAGCATCCTCTTGCCCGTGCTCTATCTGTCCGTCCCGCCGGTTCCGCCTAACGCTCTGATCACTGACACCGGGATCGTGTTGACCGACCAGAATGGCAATCCAGTACTGACCTCACCGTAACACGCGAGCCGCATGAGCGGCCGCAAACATCTTATCCATAACCAGCTCCAGTCCGCGCAGTATCGTTGCCGCGCCCGAGAGGCCGTCTCTATCATGCCGACAATCGATCAGCTCGCGCCGGCAACCGCCGCGTCCGACAATGATGAGCTGCTGGTCAGTCAAAGCGGTATCGCCCGCAAGGTGAGCAGGGCACAGGTCCTGGCGGGCGTTCAGCCGCAGCTCGCGATCAGTTCCGGAACGCTGCTCGGCCGTGCCAGCACTGGCACAGGCGGGCCTGAGCAGATTAACATCGGCACCAACCTCACCCTCACCAACGGCGCTCTATCGGCCAGCGCCGCGCCGTTCAACGTCGCAATGCTGACTGCCGGCACGGTGCCAGCCAGCAGCGATCTCATTCCGCTCGGGCAAGGCGGCGGCAATACTGCCGTCACCTACAGCCAGTTTATGAGCGGCCTCGCGGGAATCACCAACGTCGACGTCAGCCAGTTTCTGGTGACGCCGACCGGCGGAAAGTCCCCCAGTAAACTCGGCGACCTCGCTGCGAATACGCTGACGCTGACTGGCGGCACGCTGACTGGCGCACTTACACTGGCTGCCGATCCTGCCGTGTCACTGCAGGCGGCAACCAAGAGATACGTGGATACACAGGTCGCGACGACGCTGCCGAAGACCGGCGGCACCTTGTCGGGTGGCCTGATCCTGGCCGCAGATCCCGCGACGTCCTTGCAGGCGGCTACCAAGCAATACGTCGACGGACAGATTGCCACCGCGGTTCCCAAGACTGGTGGGACGCTCACCGGCGCGCTTACGCTGGCGGCCGATCCCGCGGGCTCGCTGCAGGCGGCGACCAAACAGTATGTTGACACACGGATATCGCGCAGCGGCGACACACTCACCGGAGCGCTGGTACTCGCCACCGATCCGACGGCGCCGCTACAGGCCGCGACAAAGGGATATGTCGATACGCAGCTTGTCACTGCGTTGCCCAAGACAGGCGGCACGCTCTCCGGCGTCCTGACCCTGGCGGTCGACCCCAGCCTGGCGATGCATGCAGCGACCAAGCACTATATCGATGCACAGACTGCCACGACGCTGCCGCTCGGCGGCGGCGCTCTGACCGGCCCATTGACCCTATCGGCGAATCCGACCTCAGCGTTGCAGGCGGCACCGAAGCAGTACGTCGATAGTCAGATCGCCTCCGCGCTTCCCGTTGCCGGTGGCACGATGACCGGAGCGCTGACGCTCGCCGCCGATCCCACGCTATCCCTCCACGCCGCCACCAAGCGCTACGTGGATGCTGCCGGTGGCGGCACAACCGGCGTCATAAACGTTCGCTCGACCCCGTACAACGCCCAGCTCAACGGCGTCACCGACGATACTGCCGCATTTAAGGCGGCGTATCAGGCGGCCGCAGCAGGGTCGGTCATCTATGTACCGAATGGCGTAACGGTTCTGCAAACCCCGCCCAATTGGGGTATCCCGGTGACAAAACGGGTGAAGTGGATCGTCGACGGTACGTCATTGCCTGACGGGACGCCGCTCGCGAATACAATTCCAGGCGGTGGGAGTCCGGCAAACAATTTCCTGCCGGGGATTGTCGTCGGCAACAGTAGCCTCAGCGCCGAAGTATCGCAGAACGGCTCGCAGTCGACCGACTTCGCGGTTGCCCATTCGTCCTACATCGTCAATCACACCGGCGGCACGACCGGCGCTGTCATTGCCAACACGCGCAACGACACGATCATCTACAACAGCCCCGCCAATTTCGTGTGGGGTGGCATCGACAGGCTCCTGTGGTGTGGCTCGCAAACCCCAAGCGGCAGTCCCTCGGCCGAACACGTCGGGCGTTATGTGCAGACCATCCGACAGAATTACAGCCTGAATTCGTCCGGCAAGCCACTGCCGCAGCCCAACCTCTGGGCCGCCTGCCTCGAATATCGCGACATCACCGGCCAGCCATCGAGCATGGTCGCATCCTCGATAACGGTCGAAATGGACTGGTTCGGCAACGGACCCGACGACGGCAACCTGCGCCAGATTCAGTCGCTGGTGGTCGGACAGCACAACACCTCCGGTACGCCGGTCGAGATCAGTGCGATCATCGGGGTGTATCTGGCGGCGGGATGCGCCGGGCATGCCTATCGGGTGTTCAGCGTCAACATCCCGTTCTCGACATCGGTCCTGGACACGACCAATGCGCAGCAGATGGCTGGAGCCGCCGCCATCCGGATGGCAGCGGGACATGCGATCGCTTTTGAGCCTACCAATAGCTGCCGGCTCGCCTATGACAGCGCCACGAATACGCTGCGCTGGTACCAAGGTACGCTCTCTTACCCAGTCGGGAAGGGCATCTCCGTCGGCTGGTTCAACGTATACGCCAGCAATGCAACTCTGCCGAACTATGTGTCGGGAAATCTTATCTTTCTGATCGGCGGCGGCTCTCCCTACACGATCACATTGCCTGCGGCGGCCAGCGTCGCGGCGGGAACCGGATTTACGTTCACGGTGCTCGGTTCGGCGGCAGTGATAATCGCGATGACGGGGAGCGACACGATAGACAATGGACCCGTCACCCTGCGTGCGAATGATCGCTACCACATTGTCTCGGACTCAGTCTCGACCTGGCGCGAAATCTTCCGCACGAACTCAGTGAATCCGCACTTTTCCGGGCCTCCGGTGCTCCCTTCCTACACGGTTGCCACGCTACCTGCGCCGCCTGATCCAGGCAGTGTGGCGTTTGTCAGCAACGGTCGCAAACCAGGCGAAGCTGCGGGAGTCGGCACCGGTGTCGAGGTCTTCAGCGACGGTTCCCGCTGGATCTCAGTATGCAGCGGTTCGCAGGTAGTAGGGTGAACCCGACGGATCACCAAGCGCCACTCAGCCGCTGCCTAGGATGATTCGATGCCGACCATTTCACAGCTGCCATCTGTCGCTGAAGTCACCGCCGCGGATGCGATGCCCGTCAGCCAGAACGGCGTGACCCATTCGGTCAGTGTCGGCTCGCTCCTGGCAAGCATGCAGCCTGCAATCGTCGCCGACCCAGGGACATTGCTGGGCCGGAACAGCCTTGGCTCAGGGGGCCCGGAATCAGTTGTCGTCGGGTCAGGACTGCTGCTGAACCGTGGCACCCTGGCGGCATCCCCATTCGACCTGGCCGACGTGCCACAGCAGACGGCGTTATCGTCGACCGACCATGCGATGCTGAACTCCAACGGTGCGCTCGCGCTGCTACCGGTATCGTTGCTGCGAGGCCTGTTCTCAGCTGGTCCGAACATCAGCATCGATGCGAATGGCATCATTTCTGCCAGCGCAACCGCCGGCAGCTCAGCGAGCACATACAGCATCACCAGCCTGACGCCGGTCGCCACGATTGCGAGCGGCGACATGGTCGCAATCAGTCAGGGCGGCACGGACCATGCCATTAGCTACGCGAACCTGCTCGATGGCCTGACCATTGATGCGGCCAACGTCGCTGCGCCGGCATCCGATACGGATGCCTTCTGGGTCGGCCAGGGCTCGAGTACGATGTTCGCCCAGACCTTCGGTGCGGTCTGGACCTGGTTCAAGGCCAAGCTGCCGAGTTATCGCTGCCCAGTGGTGGAGATCACCACCAACACCACGCTGGACGGCACGATCCACAATGGCGCGATCCTGGTCTGCTCGCAGGCAGTCACGCTGACGCCGGCCTTCGTCAACATGGGCAACGGCTTCACCTGCAGCGTCGTCAACGTCTCTGGCGGCAATATCACCTTTGGCGCCGGCGTCATTACGTCATCCGGCACGCAAACGCTGCCCACCGGCCAGGCGGCGGACCTGCGTGCGTTCAGCTACACGGGCGGCAATGCGGTATTCGCCGCTGTTGCCGGCGGCGGCGCGGCAGCAATTTCGCCCGGCCAGGTGACCGGCCTCGCCGTCGGCGTCACCACGCCGTCGAGTGTCGCACTGACGTGGCAGGCGCCTGGCACCGGCGGCACGCCGACTGGGTACACGGTCAACTATCGAGTGACTTCGATCGGCGGTGCCTGGACATCGCAGAGTGCGGCGGGAACAAGCCTGACCGTCACCGGTCTTGCGGCCGCCACGCAATACGATTTCGAGGTGATCGCCAGCAACGCGGCTGGCGGCGGCGCGGCATCGTCCGTCGTGATGGGTACGACGCAGGCAGCACCCACGCAAGCGCCTGGTCAGGTAACCGGCCTTACAGCCAGCGGCCCGACCGCAAGCACCATCAATCTGTCATGGACCGCGCCAAGCACTGGCGGTGCGGCCGCGAGCTACACGGCGCAGTGTCGCGTGACCGGCGGCACTGGATGGAACACCGCTGCGAGTGGCATCGCGAGCACCAGCTACACCGTAACCGGCCTCGCCGCCGCGACCGGATATGACTTCCAGGTTATCGCGGTAAACGCGGCCGGTAATGGCACTGCGTCGGCGGTGACGACTGCCACCACCACGATTGCCGCACCGGGACTGCCCACCGGCCTTGCGGCAGGCACCGCGACCAGCACTACCATGCCGTTGAGCTGGACCGCGCCGGCAGGCGGCGGCGCGACGGCCAGTTATTCCGTGCGCTGGTCGCCGCACGCCGCAAATACCTGGACCGTCGTGGCGACTATCAGCGGCGTGTCCGCCACAGTCAGCGGCCTCACTGCCAGTACGTCATACGACTTCGAGGTCGAGGCGGTGAACGCTGGTGGCAACAGCGGCTGGACTGTGGCGATCACCGCGCCCACCACAAGCGGAGGCAACTACCTGCTGACCCCGGGCTTCCTGCCCGCAGCCGGTTCCACCTGGCAGGTGAACACGGGCGGGATCGGCGTCAACTCAAACGACAACAGCGCGGCGAGTGACGGTGCCCATACTGTGCCGGCATCGGTCGCGCACGCCTGGTCGCAAAGCAACAGTGTTGCCCCGACTACCGGCCTTATACCCGCATCGCAGTTCAGTAACAGTGGTCACAATTATTGGGCCTCCTACGTGAGTGCGCCGGCGACCGCAGGAAATTACTACCTCTGGGCCGTTGCCAAAGACTCCGGAGCCAACGTTGTCGCCACAACCTGCTGGCCGTCGGCTTTCACCGTTCACACCTGATTCAATATGGGCACCGCACTCATCGCACCTGGCCGCGCCATGCTGACTGCGCGTGGTCGTGCCGCACTCTGGCGACCATTACGCGGTGCGGGCGGTAGTGGTGGCGGCAATACTGGCGGCACGTTCAGCGGTCCCTATCCGAACGTTATTGCAGGTATCTCGGGCTGGTGGGACGCGGGCACATTCGATGGCCTGTTGGACGGAAGTGCGCGCCCGCTGCCGGCCTGGAACAACCCGGCGGCCAGCATCGCCGACAAGTCAGGTAACGGCAACGCGCTCACGGCTTACCGGTTCATCGGCAGCACATTGCCCCAGGCGACGCCGCGCCTGAACGGTCTGCTCGGCGGTGTCGGCCTCAACGTCGTGGTGCCGCCGGCGATGCCGCAAGGCGGCTGCTACCTGCCGCAGATCGACACAGACCAAGGTTTCCGTCTCGCAACGGCGAATTTAGGGGCGGCCAGCAGCTGGACCTGGTATCTTGTTTGGTCACGGCCGAACTGGCGGCAGGGCCTGGCCGGGCCGATCACATTGCTCAGCATCGGGGGCGCGACCGTCCTCCAGGCAGATGGTGTGCGCGGCGCAGGCGACCGCCTGATGCTGTTCTCCGGCAACGGTGCGGTGACACTGACATCCGCGCTCGAGCGGCGCCACACTCATTCGATCATCATCCGCAACACACCCGGCATCGGCGTTGATGTTTGGCTCGACGGCAATCAGGTGGCCAGCGGTGTTGTCAACCCGCTAGGCGCGAGTGCGGCGGGAGCACTGCTCGTCCTTCATGCGGGTGGCAGTCAGGGCGGGGCGCAATGCTGGTTCCACGAGGCAGCGAGCTGGCAGCGCGCACTGTCATCGGCAGATATCGCGACGTTGCTCGCATGTGCGACGCGTTGGCAGCGCGGCATGCGCAAGGGGGTGACACTGCTTTTCACCGGTCAGTCGAATGCAGTCAACTATGCGCTGGTCGACGGTGCGGCGCACATGCTGGCGCAAGGCGTCGCGTGGTATCTCGGAGCGCTGGCTTACAACGCGTTCGCCTCGCACGGCTCGGCGAACTGGACGATGGTTCCCGGCCACGGCATCTACGACATGCCTGGTGTCGGCAGCACGATCTACCCAGGTTCGTTCATCGCCGATCCGCACGATGGCTCGCAGCCCGCAACATGGCAGCTCGGTGCCGACGGGCTTGGCGTGCAATCGTTTCTGGCTTCACAGATCCCGGAGGACCTGGCCGAGTGCGGTGCGATCGTCTGGCTCTGGAGTGAAACCGACAGCTACCGCGCGTATTCGGAGAAGGCGCTCTTCAAAGCGGCAACGCAACGTTTCATCGCGATAGAGCGCGCGATGCTGCCAGGTGCCACGGCGGCAAACCTACCGCTGATCTGGTGGAACGGTATTCCCTACGGCAACACCGATGGCGTGCAGATGCATCGCGAGGTGGTGGCCGAGCTGGCGGCCGACCCAACGCAAGGCGTTGTGGTCGGCAACCCGATGACGGCAGACAGCACGGGGCGTGATGGAGATAGCCAACACCGGAGCCAGAGCGACAATCGGCGCTTCGCTCAACTGGCGGCGCCGATCATCGCCCGCACGCTGCTGCCCCTCGGCCGCGGTGATACGATCGCCAGCATCCCGAGCGGAATCCCGGTTGTCGGCGGGCCGCGCATAGTACGCGCATACAGGCAGGACAATTCGACGGTGGTGCTGACGATCGCACACGATGCCGGAACTGATCTACTCGTGTCGAACCTGGCGGTGAATGGCCAAGGGTTCCTCGTAATGGATGGCGGCTCGGTGTCCTCACCCGGCACGCTGCGCCCTGCCACTTCATGCGTGCGGGTCGACTCGACACACCTGCGCATCACACTGTCGTCGCCGCTGGTCAATCCAAGCGCAAGCTGTCTGTTGTTCTATCCATACGGCAGCTTCAGCTCGTCCGGCGCGCCGAGCTACACAGCCGACATGGGGACTGGTAACGCCGTGTATGACAATATTGCATCGCTCGCAAAGCCGCCGGGCTGGGATATTGGCGGCGATCTCGGCACAGGCTGGAATCTCAACTTCCCCCTCGCCGCCACTTCGGCGCCGATGCCACTCAGTGATAGCCCCGGCTGACCGGCATGGGCAACTTCGATCGGATGTTCGATGTCGTCGTGGGCCACGAAGGCGGCTTCACCGCCAATCCCGCTGACTGCGGCAACTGGACCGGCGGCGTGATCGGAGCCGGCGCCTGTCGAGGAACCAAGTACGGTGTCAGCGCCGCGGCATATCCTGATCTGGATATCGCCAATCTCACCCCCGATGCGGCGAAGGCACTCTACCAGCGTGACTACTGGCAGCGAATCGACGGCGATCGCCTGCCGGCCGCACTCGCTCTGCTGGTGTTCGACGCAGCAGTCAACAACGGCACCGGTCGCGCAGTACGCTGGCTCCAACAGGTTGCGCAGGTGCCGCAGGATGGCGTGATCGGCCAACGAACCCTGGATGCGATCGGTCAGGTTGCCGCACGGCCAGGTGGCGTCACCGACCTCTGCGTCGAGTTCCTTGCGCAACGGCTGTTGTTCATGACATCGCTGTCGACATGGAAGACATTCGGCCTCGGTTGGGCTCGTCGCCTGTGCAGATTGCCGTATGAGACGCTCGACGAAGATCAGCGCGATCGATAGAGCCGACGGGCATCATCGAGGATGGCAGCCTCGTCCTCGCCACGCAGATCGAGCATGGCCAGCATTCGGTCTGCCGGTTGCAACCACTGACCGAACAGTCTGTCGAACTGCGGATGGCGGGCAAGCGGGCGATACTGGCCCACGTCCGCGCCGATAATCACCCCGGCGTGCATCGTCCCGGTTGTTGCCTGCAAGCGATGGTTCGGACCGATCTCGCGCGCGATGCGCTGCGCCAGCGTGGCAGTATGAAAGTTGATCGCGACGCTGTCGCGGTCTGGAAAGAACACGGCACCAGTGAAGTGCTGTGCGGTCTCCTGCATGATCCGGCAGCAGATCGGATTTCGCGTGCAGGCGGCAATCACCGAAGGTACCGCGCGTATGCCGCCGATGCGCAGCATGGCGAGAGCGATCATCCGCCGCATCAGATTCTGGCCGCGGGCAACCGGGGTGACGAACGCGGTCTCCAGCAGCAGGAAGTCTTCACGCGTGGTTGCCCCGTCTTGGGCTGCGAGGAACGCGAGATAGCGGCCGCAGGACCGATCGGTGACCAGGACCAAATGATCGTAGTCGGCCAGACGGTATCGGGTGAGCCAGGGGAGTGGATCGCCGTCCGGCGCATCGTCAGTGAGATCATCCAGGATGCGGTCCTGGTCGAGCTCGTCGATGGCATTCGCATCGCAAAGATAGGTCAGGCACAGCCCATGCTCGGTCAGCACGTGGTCCATCGACAGCCTCTCCCTGAGCGCAGTCTGAACAGCTCATGATTGTCGCCGGCCGATGACAGCGATGTGACATGCGTCACAGATCGGTGGAGTTTTCTGTCAGTGGAAGTCCCGGGAGCGGGGAACGATCCGCTCCTGGCGAGGATGGCCGGGGCTGCGCAGCGAAGTCTTTTCGCCACCGGCCGGCGCCTCGGCGATCCGCGCCATCATGGCGCTGCGGTCGTCCAGCCGATCGGCGATGACATGGATGATGCTTTCCGGGCTGCGCTGCAGGCGGCCGGTCACCTGCAACAGACTGCTGCCGAGGATGGCGCGGCGGAACCGGTCCAGCAGGCTGGACCAGACCACGATGTTGGCGATGCCGGTCTCGTCCTCGATGGTGCAGAACACGACATTGCCGTTGCCTGGACGTTGACGCACCAGTACCACGCCGGCGACAGACAGCCGGGTACCGTCGGTCAGCACCACAGCCTGCGCGCAACTCAGCACGCCCTCGGCGGTGAACAGCGTGCGCAGGAAGCGCATCGGGTGTGACTTCAGCGACAGACCGGCGGTCTGGTAGTCGGTGATGACATGTTCGCCCGTCGTCATGACGGGCAGCGCAACATGGTGAATCGCAACCGGCTGGTGGGCAAACAGAGGCAGCTCCGCCATGTCCGACAGGCCGCGCACCTGCCACAGCGCGGCCCGCCGATCAAGCTTCAGGCTGCGCAGTGCGTCCGCTTCCGCCAGCAGCACGAGAGCGCCGCGGGGAAGTCCCAGGCGGACCAGGCCTGCAAAGTCGGTACAGCGCACCTCGACCAGCCGCTCCGACCATTCCTGCGAAAACCCGCTGATCAGCCGAAACCCCAGCCGCAGCGCCCCTTCTTCCAGCGTGCAGTCCCACGCGCTGGCGCCCACATCGATGGCACGCACCTCCACCCCATGCTCACGCGCATCGCGCACGATCTGTGCCGGCGCGTAGAACCCCATCGGCTGCGAGTTCAGCAGCGCGCAGGCAAACGCCGCCGGGTGATGGCATTTCAGCCAGGCCGAGACATAGACCAGCAGTGCAAAGCTGGCGGCGTGGCTTTCCGGGAAACCGTAGGTGCCGAAACCCTCGATCTGGTGGAAGCAGCGCTCAGCAAAATCCTGCGTATAGCCGCGCGCTGTCATGCCTTCGACCATCTTGGCAAAGAAGCGATGGATGGTGCCGGCGTTGCGAAACGTCGCCATCGAGCGGCGAAGCTGATTGGCTTCCTCCGGCGTGAACTTCGCCGCATCGATGGCGATGCGCATCGCCTGTTCCTGGAACAGCGGCACGCCAAGCGTCCTGCCGAGTACCTGCTGCAGTTCGTTCGCCAGGCCGCATGCAGGAGAAGGTGACGGCAGATCCGGCTTCTCCAGTCCCTGCCGTCGGCGCAGATAGGGATGCACCATGTCGCCCTGGATCGGCCCGGGACGCACGATCGCCACCTCGATCACCAGGTCGTAGAACACGCGTGGTCTGAGCCGCGGCAGCATGTTGATCTGCGCTCGCGATTCCACCTGGAACACGCCGATCGAATCCCCCCGGCACAGCATGTCATAGACCGCCGGGTCCTCCGTCGGGACCTCGGCCAGGTTTTTCATCCCCAGCAGCTCGAATGCCTTCCTGATGCAGGTCAGCATCCCGAGCGCCAGCACATCGACCTTCATGATTCCCAGCCGGTCGATGTCGTCCTTGTCCCACTCGATGAAGGTGCGCCTGTCCATCGCGGCGCGGCCGATCGGCACGGTCTCGTCCAGCCGGCCGCGCGTCAGCACGAAGCCGCCGACATGCTGCGACAGATGACGCGGCAGCCCGATAAGCTGGCGCGCCAACTCGATCGAGCGGCGAACCACAAAGCTCTGCGGATCGAGGCCGATCTCCGTCAGACAATCATCCGACCAAAGCTCTTCCCCCGCATGCCATGACTGCGCGGACAATGCGGCCGTGGCGTCTTCCGACAACCCCATCACCTTGCCCACCTCACGGATCGCCCGCTTCGGCCGGTAGTGGATCACCGTGGCGGCAATGCCCGCGCGCTCGCGGCCATAGCGTTCATAGATGTACTGGATGACCTCCTCGCGCCGTTCGTGCTCGAAATCCACGTCGATATCCGGCGGCTCGCGGCGTTCGGTGGAAATGAAGCGCTCGAACAGCAGGTTGATCTGCGCCGGATCGACCGCGGTGATGTGCAGGCAGTAGCACACCGCGGAATTGGCCGCCGAACCACGACCCTGGCAGAGGATGTCGCGGCTGACGGCGTAGCGCACGATGTCATGCACCGTCAGGAAATACCGCGCATAGTTGAGCTGCGCGATGATGCGCAGCTCCTTCTCGATGGTGTCGCGCACCTGCGGCGGAATCCCGTCGGGATAGCGCACCGCCGCGCCTTGCCAGGTCAGGTTGGCGAGATGTTCGTCCGGCGTCAGGCCTGGCGGGATCGGTTCGTCCGGATATTCATAGGCCAGTTCCTCGAGCGAGAAGCCGCAGCGTTCGACGATGTCTGCCGTGCGCATCACCGCATCGGGGTAATCGCGGAACAGGCGCTCCATCTCCTTCGGCGATTTCAGATGACGTTCGGCATTGGGTTGCAGCGCGAGCCCAGCCTGGTCGATGCGGCAGCCGAGACGGATGCAGGTCATCACGTCCTGCAACGGCCGCCGATCCGGCAGGTGGTAGAGCACGTCGTTGGTCGCCACCATCGGCAACGGCAGCTCGGCCATCGCACGCAACCGGCGCGCATCGTCGCCACGATAGCGGCGGCTGGCGGCAAGATACGCCCGGCCGTGAAAATCACGCCTTCAGGCGCTGAAGACATGTCTGGAAACCGGCATCCAGCCGATCCGGTGCGACGACCAGCAGAAGCTGCCCTTCGCCGTGCTCCAGCAGATCGGCGTAGTGCAGGAAGCAGCGATTGGTGGCCTTCGCGGCGTCGCCGGTGTCGCCGTGCGGCACGCGTCCCTTGCCGACGGTGAGCAGACGCGTCAGCCGTCCCCACGCCGCGCGATCCCGCGGATAGCAGAGCAGATCCGGCGTGTCGTCGCGGAATGACAGGCGCGCGCCGACCACCAGGCGGATGCCGACCTCCTTTGCCGCATCCCACATCCGCACCACGCCGGCCACGCTGTTGAGGTCGGTGATGCCGATGGCGGACAGCCCCAGCACCGACGCGGTGGCGGCGAGTTCCTCCGGCGACGAAGCGCCGCGCAGGAAGGAGAACGCGCTCGCCACCTGGAGTTCGGCGTAGGACACGGCCGTTATTCTCCCCCTCCCCTTGCGGGAGGGGGTTGGGGGGAGGGGGTTGGGGGAGGGGGCCTACGAGCTCCACAGCCCCCTCCCCCCAACCCCCTCCCGCAAGGAGAGGGGGAGCATAATCATCAGCTCAGCCAAACAGCCCATGCAGGTACCACCGCGGCATCCGGTCCTCGGCGTGCAGGCCGGCGCGGAAGATCCAGAACCTCGCACCATCGGAATCCTCCACCCGGTAATAGTCGCGGATCAGGTCGGTCTCCGGCCGCTCGCCGGATCGCTTGCCGCGCCACCATTCGGCGGCGATCCGCTCGGGGCCGGCGGCGGCACGCACGCGATGCGACACGCCGCGCCAGCGGAACCGGATCGGCGGATCGTCGGGCACGGGCGCGATCACCTCGATCTCCTCCGGCCGGCGCAACAGGCGGATCGGTCGTGGCGCGGCCGGATCGTCCGACCCAGGATGGCTGTCTGACCGGCAGTGGCGGCACACGCCGCACCGCGCGTTCCGGCACATGGCTCGCGTACGGCGCGACGCGCGACACGCGGTCCGTACCCAGACGGTTGGCTCAGCGTATCGACCACGCCGGCCAGACGATCGCTGGCATCCTGCGCGGCGACATCGACAAGCCGGGTCTGCGGTGCCTTCAACGGCGCCACGGTCTCGGCTTCCAGCACGATCACCTCGATGCCGAAGCCCGGGATCGACGGTGTCCAGCTTTTCGCACAGCAACTTGTGCAGATAGGCAGGCATCGCGCACCGGCAGCGCGGTGCTCACCGCGATCCGCGGCACGACGTCATCGACACGGAAGAACCGCGCGACGAAGCGCTGGCCGCCTTTGTCCTGCTCCGCCAGACGCACAGCACAGCCGTTCGGCAAGCCGCGCCAGGGCGCGACCCAGGTCCTCCGGCGTGCCGATCGGTTCGGCGAAGGCCAGGCGCTCATGCCACTCGATCGGCGGGCGCGGCCAATCGATCGCTTCCTCGATCGCCCCGAGCGCCTGATCCAGCCGCAGCACCGGCAAGGCGCCGAAACGGGCGGTGATCTGCGCCCGCGGAATGCGCAGCAGATCCTTCACCGTGCGTAGGCCAAGCCGGCGCAGTCCCGTCACCGCGCCGGCATCGAGCCGCAGACTGGTAACCGGCAGATCGGCCAGGGCCGTCCTTTCCTCTCCTGACGCAAGAATGATCCGGTCTTTCTCCGGCATGTGCCAGCGCCCAGGCGGCACCGGTGGTGCCGGCAATCGCCAGCCGGCAGGGAATGGCATTCCGCTCCAGCCGAATGGCGAGATCCTGCGCCAGCTCGGCTTCACTGCCGAACACCGCGCTGCAGCCGGTGATATCCAGCCACAGCCCATCCGGCGGATCGGGTGCCGCCATCGGCGTGTAGCGTTCGCACCAGGTGGCGAGCCTGGCCAAGGCGGCTTCATCGGCCACCGGATCGGCGTCGACGGGAACCAACGCGGGACAGACGGCGCGGGCGGCGGTCAGCGTCTGGCCGGGCGACAGCCCCTGCGCCTCACCGTGCATCGCCCACCGCAACCAGATGCCGCACGCCGCGGATGGTCTCGACCGTGACCAGCGGCCTATCCGGCGAGGCGGAAACGCTGCGGCTCAGGCGCGTGATCGGCCAGTGCGGCAACCACACGGAGAGGATGCGTCGCATCATCCGAAGCCTCCATGATCCATTCTCCCGGCCTTCCGCCGCGCGCATGCGTCAACGCCACGTGCCAGCGCGGCAGGCCTGGTTCCTTGCCGTCCTTCACGCTGGGCATCGGGGTAAGATGCCAGCGGGTGACGGCGACGCTGGCCTCCCGGTCCGCGGCCTTGTGGCCATGCGGCCAGCGACGCAGCACGAAGCCGGTGGAGCCGTGGCGCAGGCAGGCAAGTTGCAGCCGGCGCGAGGCGGTGCGGTCGAACTGCCCCACCTCCCCCACCACCGCGGCGGCAACACCCTCGCGCAGTGCCACCTCCATGGCGGCGAGCGTCTCGACATCCTTGGGCGGGCGCACCAGCAGCAGCCGGTTGGGATCGAAGCCGTAAGGCAGCAGGCCGGGCGGATGCAGGTCGCTGACGGGAGCGATCCAGAACACCGGCCTGGCCGGGGCGATGCGCGCCAGCAGGGCGGCGATGAAACCGGTGGGCAGCGCGGCGGTCTCCGCATCCAGGCCCGTCGCGCCGATCTCGTGCAACTGGCCCAGCGGCAGACCGCCACCCAGGCAGCCATCCACGCGCGGATCGTCGAACGGCAGGGAAGCACCGGCCGGCTTTGCCGGCCCTCGCAGCAGCGCGGCCAGATGCGCCGGCAAGGCTTTCGGCCGACTGAGCCGTCCCGGGCGCAGAAAGTCGCCATCCCCCGGGATAGCCGCGGATTCGTCAGCAGGACGTTCGGCGATGTAGAATGGCGGGCGCATGGCTGTGTTCCTTATTTGTTCTTAGCCAGCGCTCAGAGTCAACGACTCGAATTCGGGATTCCAATTCGTCAGTCCGGCACGGATCAGGAACTCGCGCGCCGGCGGCACCAGCGCCTCCCCAACCTCGGCCAGAAAGGCCGCCAGCCGGGATTCCGGCACCACCAGCATCTGCTCGTATTCCGTGTTCCCGCCCGCTCGGTGCGCGGCCAGCACCGCCTCGGCGCTCAAACCGGTGACCAATGTCAGGCCGAGGTCCGACACGTGGCTGCCGGGATGCTCCACGATGCAGAGCGGCCGCGGCTCATCCACCGCATCGGACGGAAGCCCCAGCTCCTCCCGGAGCTCGCCGAACAACTGGCGCCGTAGATCGACCGCGCCATCCTCCCCCACTGCACCCGCGTCCACGCTCCCGGCCGGCGCCAACTGCCACATGCCTGCCTGGTAGATCGCCGCACGGTGCCGCCGTCCCATCACCACGCCTCCGGCACAGCGCAGCACACCACACACCGCCAATGACCGGACGCCGAGTTCGGCGAACAGCTCGGGCCGCTCCATTTGTGCGACCGCGCGGCGGTACTCGGTCAGATGGCCAGTAACCAGGTGTGGCGTGATGGTATCGGCGCTGAACACCCGGCCATTGAACATCCGCCCGGCCCCGCCGGTGGCCACCCGCTGGCTGGCCGCTTGCCACAGGCGCTCCACTTCCCGGTCCACCGCCGCCGGCAGCTCCGGCATGGCACGCCCGGTGCGCACCACGACGTCCGCCGCCACCTCATGCACGACAAATCCGTCCACCGCCTTTCCTTCCCGCACCGGCATGCCGATAGTAAGGCCGGATCAGCCGAAGGACGCAGCCGATGAGCCATCATGAGCACCACCATGAGCCACCCACGCCCGGCTCCGTGGACTGGCGGCACAATGGTGTGCGGGTGATCAAGGGCGACCAGCTCGATCCCAACACCGCGCAGACGCCCGGCATGAACCGCGCCGCCGCGATCAACGCCGCCCGGGTCGGCGCGCAGAAGATCTGGGCCGGCACAGTCAGCATCCATGCCAATGCCAAGACCGGCGCACACCACCACGGCGCGCTGGAGAGCGTGATCTACGTGGTGCGTGGCAAGGCCCGCATGCGCTGGGGCGAGCACCTGGAGTTCGTCGCCGAAGCCGAGGCCGGGGACTTCATCTTCGTCCCGCCCTATGTGCCGCACCAGGAGATCAACGCCAGCTCGGACGAGACGCTGGAGTGCGTGCTGGTGCGCAGCGACAACGAGGCCGTCGTGGTGAACCTGGACATCGAGCCGGTGGAGAAGCCGGAGGCGGTCTACTGGGTTGATCCGATCCACAAGCACCCCTAGGCGGTCGTCGCAGCCTTGTGGTTCAGCGCCGCTACGATCAGGTCGATCCCCTGGGCGTGCCAGCGCTGCACCGCCTTGTGGTCGGCGCCGATTGCGGTGGCGAGACGGCGCCACGGGTAGAGGTGACGCTCGGTGACCGGGTGCACCAGGCTACGTGCCCCGACGATACGCCGCAGCACGTAGCGGTCGACCGGGATCAGGGTGATCCACCCGAGTGCCTCATCCATGCGCGTGATGCGCGCGGCCGAGGGGATCGGCGGGCGAATGCGCTTCTCGGTCCAGCCATAGTTCTCGATTGCCACCCGTACAATTTCCAGTGACGAAGCCCGTAGGCGGGTGGACCAGCCGGTTCCAGGCAGGGCTAGCAGGGTCGCGCCGGCCTCCTCCAGCCGATAGGTCACCAGTTCGGCATCGAACAACTGTGTAGTGGTGGCATGGCCAGAGGTCATGGGTGGAACTCCTGCCTCAGCGCGGGAACACCGGCAGTGGGTATGGTGTGCTTTCCAGCACGGTGCCGGCGGTGAGAACGTCCCAACTCCGCGGATGGCCGGCCGGCAATGGGTCGCGAGCCGGGTCCTCCGGCGGCGGGACGAATTCGCGCGGCGGTGGCCGCGCATCGATGCGGTGGCCGCGCTCGATGACGGTCCAGCGGGACAAGCCGAGGATGGCCGCAATCGTGTCCCAGGACGCGCCCTCCGTCCGGAGGCGCCTGATCTGGGTGTCCTGAGCGTCGGTCCAGATGATTTTCGTCGGCATGGGCAGTTCCTGAACAGAACAAGAACATTATGATTAGAGGTGGCAACGGAGATTGTCAATAATAATAACTCACCGATGCGAAAATCGCTGGCATCGTTAGCAGAACTGACGTAAGATGCCGCAATGACCCATCCACGAGACATCGGCGCCCGCATTCGAACCGCACGCGAACAGCTGGGCTGGACACAGGATCAGTTGGCTGCCGAGGTCGGCGTGTCGCGCAGCGCAGTGGCGCAATGGGAGACCGGCCGTGCCGGTCAGGTCACGACCAACCTGACGCGTGTCGCGGCGAAAGCTGGGTGTGGGGGTCGAGTACCTGATGTACGGACACGACAAGCGCGCGCCCGGCCAGCCTCATACTGGCGACGAACTTGCCATCCTGCGGCTATATCGCGAATGCGCACCGGAAGACCGCCAGCTCCTGCTGCGCACCGCGCGGCGGCTGGCAAAGTCCTAGTCAGCCCCTAGCGCCGCTGCGCCGCCGCCACCATCGAGGCGATCGCGCACGACGCCAGCCGCGCCATCAGTGAGTCGGCCCGGCTTGTCAGGATGATCGGCACCCGCGCGCCGAGCACGATGCCGGCGGTGTCGGCTCCCGCCAGGAACGACAGGCTCTTGGCCAGCATGTTGCCCGCCTCGAGGTCTGGAACCACCAGCAGATTGGCCCGTCCGGCCACCGGCGAGACGATATGCTTGATCGCGGCCGCCTCCGGGCAGATCGCGTTGTCGAGCGCCAACGGCCCGTCGAGCAGCGCGCCGGTGATCTGACCCCGATCGGCCATCTTGCACAGCGCCGCCGCCTCGATCGTCGACAGGATCTTCGGATTCACCGTCTCCATTGCCGACAGGATCGCCACGCGGACCTCCGGAAAGCCCACCGCGTGGGCCAGGTCGATCGCGTTCTGCACGATGTGGATCTTGTCCTCCAGCGTCGGCGCGATATTTACCGCGGCGTCGGTGATGATCAGCGGATCGAGATGGCCGGGAACGTCCATAACGAAGCAATGACTGATCCGCCGCTCGGTGCGGATGCCGGTATCCCGCGCAACCACTGCGCCCATCAGTTCGTCGGTGTGCAGGCTGCCCTTCATCAGTGCCGCTGCCTTGCCGTCCCGCACCAGAGCCACCGCCTTGGCCGCGGATTCGTGGCTGTGTGCGGATTCGACGATCGGCAGATCGGCAATGTCGATGTCGTGACGCGCCGCCACGTCGCGAATCCGGGCGGGCGGGCCGACCAGGATCGGTTCGATCAGCCGCAGCTTGCGTGCCTCCACGGCGCCGCCGAGCGACACCTCGTCGCACGGATGCGCCACGGCGGTGACGACCGGCAGCAGTTTCTGCGCCGCAGCCGATCAGGCGCAGATACTTGTCATGCGGTCGCGGGCGAACGTGCGGAAGCTGAGCCGTCTGGTTTTCCATAGTGCATCCAATAATGCATCCGGCGTCACAATGTGCATTGACGTGGATCAATGACGCGACGTGGCCGTGGGGGTAACAGAATCGATTGACCGTGCACCGCGCCGGATCAGCGAGTTTGATTGCCCCGGGCGGGGACACTTTGGTGTAAGGTGCATGGCACTGTCAGCGATCGCCGCGAGGAATTGTCTTATGCATCGCGCTGCCTTTCAGCTCGTTCCGGGCGTTACTCTTGCTCTAAGCGCATGTGTTGTCGCGCCACCACCTGGACCGTCGGTGATGGCGCTTCCCGGCCAGGGTAAGAATTTTGAAGCGTTTCAGCAGGACGACGTGGCGTGCCGGCAATATGCCTGGCAACAGACCGGCGGTGCATCGCCTGGGGCGGCAGCATCGCAGAGCGCGGTCGGCAGCGCAGTGGTCGGCACCGCGCTGGGTGCGGCGGCGGGTGCCGCAATTGGCGCCGCGAGCGGCGCCGCCGGCGCAGGTGCCGCGATCGGCGCGGGAGCGGGCTTGCTCGCGGGCAGCGCGGTCGGCGCCAACAACGCTGCCGCCGCCTATGGCGGCGTTCAGCAAATCTACGACATCAGCTACGCTCAGTGCATGACGGCGCACGGCAACAGCGTGCAGGCGCCGCCAACCGGTTACGCCGCCTATCCGTATCCCGCCTATGCGTACCCCTATTTCGGCCTTTACGGGCCAGTGGTGGCCGCCCCCTCGATCGCTCTCGGCTTCGGCGGCGGTTGGGGGTGGGGCGGCGGTTGGGGGTGGGGCGGAGGTTGGGGCGGCGGCGGATGGGGCAGAGGTGGCTGGGGCGGAGGTGGCTGGGGCGGGGGCTGGGGAAGAGGCGGCGGCTGGGGTGGGGGAGGCGGCTGGCACCGCTGACATCGCCCCATCGTGACCAGTCAAGACATCAGCCTCCCGAGGTCAGCCGCCATCTGTGGGCCATCCTCATCGGCGCGGATCGGCGCGATGAACTTTCCGTCGGGTCCCATCAGATACAGCACCGAGCTGTGATCCATCGTGTAGTCGTTCGGTCCCGGGCCGGTGCGGTGCTCGGCGTAATAGACGCGGTATTCCTGCGCCACCTTGGCGATCTGCTCGTCCGAACCGGTTAGGCCGATCAGCCGCGGCGTGAAGGCGGCGACGTACTGCTTCATCACCGCCGGCGTGTCGCGCTTCGGATCGACCGTGATGAAGATCGGCTGCAACCGGTCGGCCTTGGCGCCCAGGTGATCGAGAGCGTCAGCCACCTCGTTCAGCGTGGTGGGACAGACATCCGGGCAGAACGTGTAGCCGAAATAGACCAGCATGTACTTGCCGCGGAAATCGCGGTCGGTGACCGGCCTGCCGGTGCCGTCCGCCAGCGTGAACGGGCCGCCGACGAATGATGCCGTGCCGCCCTGGCTCAGCCAGATGAAGGCGCCGGTGCCGAGGATCAGCAGCGCAACCACCAGTCCGATGATGCCGAAGATGACGGCGGGTGGCCGGCCACCGGGGGAGGGATCGGTTGACGCGCTCATGGCGGGGCCGGACCCTAGACCAGCCAGTACGCTTCAGATAGCCCTCATGCCGCCGGCACAAATCGGACGGCCACACCGCCGGCGGCGGCGGCGTTGACAATCAACGCGTCATCGTGCGCGCGGTGCGAAATACCCCGCTGCACCAACAGCCGGCGGATCGCTGCGTTCCCATCGGACGTCCGCACGCTCAGACCGACGATGCTTGGAACAGCCGGTGCATCGGCGTCGGGCGGCAACAGCCGCACGCGGCCATGCGCCAGATCGAGCGCGAAGCCGCCCGCCGGGTCAGGGATCACCACGCATCCGACGAGACGCGAGAACCGCGCCGCTGTCTCGCTGGGTTCCGCGACCGCAAGCAGTTACCTCATCCAGGGTCGTGGCGTTGTTGGCGTGGCGCAGGAAACGCTGCTGCCAGAGCGCGTCCGGCGTGAGATGGCGCACCAGGTTGATGCGGCCTTCGGGCTGGTCGGGCATCTGGATCAGTTCGAACCGCGCATGCGCGCCGGCGGGATCCAGATCGTCGATCGGACGGTCGAACTGAGCGACGGACGGCGCCTCGACACCGGCCCGCCGCAGGCGCGCGAGTGCTGCGGCCTGCGGATCGTCGATCGTGAACGCCAGAATGTGGATGCCGGCGTAGCGTGCAAGGAAACGGTCCAGCGTGGCACTGTGCGCATTCGGATCGACGACGGCAAGCAGCTCGATATATGACCGATGCAGCATGGCGCAGCGATTGCCGATGCGGCCATCGGATGGCGCGCGAGCGGCGTCAGCGTGAAGCCGAGACGCTCGTACTGCACGGCAAGGGCCGCGAGATCGCGCGTGACGACGCCGACGTGATCGAGCGCGACGCTGCTCACCTTGCAGCTTCGTAATCGGGCAGCAGCCATTCCGGCGGGCTCGGCGGCGGCTCCGTCATACCATGCGCTCACCAGCGGATGCGCGCGCACCGCCTCGCAGTAGGCTCGTGTTTCCGCGCCGATTTCCGGTTGCCAGGTGAGGAACCGCGTCACCACCGGAGCATACATCGCATCGGCCGCGGTGAACGCGGCACCGAACAGGAACGGCCCACCGGCACCGAAGCGTCGCCGCACTTCCGTCCACATCGCCTCGATGCGAGCGATGTCGGCAAGCGCCTCCGGCGTGCGGCCCAGTCCGGAGAAATCGCGCCCGAGGTTCATCCACATCGACTGCCGCAACCCCAATAAACCCGCATGCATCTCCGCGCTGATGGCGCGCGCATGAGCCCGAGCGACCGGGTCCGCCGGCCACAGCGACGGCGCGATCTCGGCGCAGTACTCGCACACCGCGAGCGACTCCCAGACGCGCGCGCCGCGGTGCTCGAGATACGGCACCAGTCCGTTGGGCGACAGCTTGCTGATCGCCTCGGTCGGGCCGGGGCGGCTGAAATGGATCATCACCTCCTCGACATCGAGACCGGCCAGCTTCACCGCCAGCCAGCCGCGCATCGACCAGGACGAGTAGCGGCGATTGCCGATATAGAGACGGCCTTCCGGCATCGTTCACCCTCCGTCAATTCGCAGCCCGCATGTCTTGCATGATAGCAGCGCCGGTCCAAGGATGGACCGAGCCCCGCCGTCAGTGGAGGACCATGCATGACCAAGGTGGCTTTGTCGGGCGCCAGCGGAAACATCGGCCAGGTGCTGCGTCCCGCGCTGCTCAAGCTGGGCTTCGGCCTGCGCTCGGCCGGCGGCCGGCGCGCGCTGACGCCGCTCGCGCCGGAGGAGGAGGTCTGCCACGGCGACCTGCGCGATGCGGCCTTCGTCGATCGGCTGCTGACCGGCGTCGACGTGCTGATCCACATGGCCGGCACCAGCGTCGAGCGGCCATTGCCCGAGGTCATCGAGAACAATCTGCGTGGCCTGCACTCGGTCTATGAAGGTGCGCGGCGCCACCGGTCCGGCGCATCGTGTTCGCCAGCTCCAACCATGCCGTCGGCATGCACAGCGTCGAGACCAAACTTGATCTGGACTGCGATCTGCGCCCGGACGGATTCTATGGCCTGAGCAAGGTGTGGGGCGAGGCGATGACCCGGATGTACTGGGACAAGCACGGCATCGAGGGCATCTCGCTGCGGATCGGCACCGCGATCGAGCGGCCGACCGAATTTCGTCATCTCAGCACCTGGCTGGGCAACGACGATCTGGTGCAGTTGATCAACCGCTGCATCACCGTGCCGGACATCGGCTATCTTGTCGCGTGGGGCGTGTCGGCCAACACGCGCAGCTACTGGAACAATGCCGGAGCGGCCCGGCTCGGCTACCGGCCGGTGCAGAATGCCGAGGACTACGCCGGCGGACATCCTGAAGCGGCCGAACCCGCTGGATCCGGTGGCGCAGCGCTATCAGGGTGGCGGCTTCGTCACCATCGACTACACTCCGCCGGAGCAACGGCCACATGCGCACGATTGAGCAACACGCCCAGGCGCTGGCCGATGGCCGCACCACCAGCCGCGCGTTGGTGGAACAATGCCTCGCCCGCATCGCCGATCCGAACGGCGAAGGCGCGCGTGCCTTCATCAAGGTGCATGCCGAGCAGGCACGCGCGATGGCGGACGCGATGGACACGCTGCGTCGCGCCGGGCGCGAACCCAGTCGCTACGCCGGCATTCCCGTCAGCCTGAAGGACCTGTTCGATATCGCCGGCGAAGCCACACCGGCCGGCTCGCGCGTGCTGGCCGATGCACCGCCGGCGACCGCGCACGCAACCGTCGTGCAGCGCATGCTGGCGGCCGGCTTCGTGCCGGTGGGCCGCACCAACATGACCGAGTTCGCCTTCTCCGGTCTCGGCATCAATCCGCACTACGGCACGCCGTGTTCGCCGTGGGATCGCGCGGCACAACGCATTCCTGGTGGCAGTTCGTCGGGCACCGCGGTGTCGGTTTCCGACGGCATGGCGGTCGCCGGTCTCGGCACCGACACCGGCGGCTCGTGCCGCATTCCTGCGGCGTTCTGCGGCATCGTCGGCTACAAGCCGACCGCGCGCCGAGTGCCGATCACCGGCGTGCTGCCGCTGGCGCCGAGCCTCGATTCCGTGGGACCGCTCGCACCGAGCGTCGCGTGCTGCGCGGTGATCGATGCGGTGCTGGCGGGCGAGACGCCGACGCTGCCGGTGCCGGCCAATCTGAATGGTCTGCGCCTTGCGGTGCCGACCAACGTTGTGCTCGACGGCATGGACGCGGCCGTCGAGCAGCGCCTTCGACCGCGCGCTCGCGCACACTGTCGCGCGCCGGTGCTCGCATCGCGCGCGCGCACGTTCGCCGGCATTCGACGAGGTGCCCGCGGTGAATGCCAAAGGCGGCTTCGCCGCCTCTGAAGCCTTTGCCTGGCATCGCGCCCTGCTGGCGGAAAAAGGCGCGGGCTACGACCCCCGCATCCGCATGCGGATCGAACGCGGCGAGCGGATGACGGCGACGGACTACCTCGAGCTTGTCGCCGCCCGCCAACGGCTGATCGCCGGCTTCGACGCAAGCACGCGCGAATTCGATGCGCTGGTCATGCCCACGGTGCCGATCGTGGCGCCGCGCATCGCCGAGCTCGACGACGAACGCGAATACAATCGGATCAATCTGCACATCCTGCGCAACACCGCGCTCGGCAACTTCTTCGACCGCTGCTCGATCAGCCTGCCGTGCCATCGCGACGGCGAGCCGCCGGTGGGGCTAATGTTGGTCGGTGAGACGCTGGGCGATGCGAGGCTGTTCTCTATTGCGGCGGCGATCGAGGCTGCGCTTTGACTGTTTACTGACGGGGCGATGGGAATCACTCCATCACCATGAGCATCCTCAGGTCAGCAGCATCAACTGGCGCGTCAGCAGCCCGTCCGCATCGCGCAGTTCATGCACGATGGTGAAGTGGTTCGCCCCCGGCACCGGGATCAACAGCGCCCGGCGCATGCGCGGCGGCACGCTTCTCGTGCAGATCGCGGCTGTCGGATACCAGCGGCGGCAGTTCCGCCGTTCCATAAGTGATCGCCAATGGCTTTTGCACCACCGGCAGTCGCAGCGGCGACAGCGTGACGATCTCCGCATCGGTCAGCTGTAGCTGCTCGTTGAGATAGGTGTCGCGGATCGGCCCCAGCTCGAACAGGCCGGAGATCGCCAGTCCTGCGACGACGCACGGATGATCGAGGCACATCGCGGTCAGATGGCCGCCGGCCGACCAGCCCGACAGCACGATCGGACCGGCGATGCCATGCGCCGGTCCGTGCTCGACCAACCAGTCGAGCGCGACGCGGATCTCGCCGACGATGTCGGTCATTGTTGCGTCGGGCGCCAGCGTGTAGCCCGGCAGCGCCGCCGCCCAGCCACGCGCGTAGGGACCGCCGATCAGATTGGCGAACTGCTCCTTGCTGTTGCGCTGCCAGTAGCCGCCGTGGATGAACACCAGGCACGGCGCCTTCGGATCCTTCGCCGGGAACAAGTCCCAGGTGTTGCGCTCGCGCGGTCCGTAGCGCAGATCGAGATGCTCCGGATGCGCAGCGCGGAATGCCGCCGACGCCGCCTCGCGCGCGGCGTTCAGCGTAGCGCTGTCCTTCACCGCTTCGCCGTTGTTGTAGGCCGCGTCGCGTTCGGCGCGGCTCAGCGTGCCCCAGTTCATGCTGTCGCCTTCAGATACCAGTCCATGATCTGCCGTCCCTGCCAGAACAGCGTGCCGGGCTTTGCCGCCAGGTATCCCAGCGCCTGCTCGAACCAGCCGATGCGATGCGGCACGCCACTGATATAGGGATGCACCGCGAGGCCCATCACCTTCGCACCCTGCGTCTCTGCCTCGGCGTACAGCCGATCGAACTGTGCGACCGTGCGGTCGAACAATTCGCGCGCGGTGTGGTGCTGGATCATCATCATCGGAATGTCGTTCAGCTCGACGCTGTACGGCATGGTCAGCAGCGGACCATGTGCGGTGCGCAGCGTGCAGGGCAGATCGTCCACCACCCAGTCGGCGCAGTAGCGGATGCCGGCTTCCGCCAGCAGGTCGGGCGTCTCCAGAGTCTCGGTCAGGCCGGGCGCGAGCCAGCCGACGATATCGTGCCCAGCCGCCTGGCGCAGTGCGCCGATCGCATCGCGGATCATCGCGCGCTGATCCTCCACCAGATGCGTGGCGATCTGGCGAAAGCCGTGGCCCATGAACTCCCAGCCAGCATCGCGCGCCGCCTGCGAGACCCGCGGATAGGCGGCGGGCACGGTGCCGTTGATCGTCATCGACGGCGCGATGCCATGCGCATCCAGCGCCGCCTTCAACCGCCAGAAGCCGACGCGCATGCCGTATTCGTGCCAGGCCCAGTTCGGCAGATCGGGGATCACCGAGGCACCCTGCGGCGCGGTCAGCACCTGACGCGGCATGGCGCGCGCGATGTCCCAGTGCTCCACGTTCACCACGATGAACACGGCGACCCGCTTGCCGTCAGGCAGCGAAAGACGCGGGCGATCGATGCTCGCCTGGTAATCCAGGCGAGCACCCGGCGCGAGACTGTCATGCATCGGCACTTCTGGCCTTGGTTGCGCCGCGAGCTATGCGGGCAATCCGCGACCTTGGCAACGCCCGGCGGCTACCGCGCCTTGCTGGCGCCGAACACACGATCCGACAGCTCGTCGAAGAAGCGGAACACGCCGTCGACGTTGTAGCCGGCGATGAGAGCCAAAGCCGAAAGACCAAGCGCTCCGGCGCCATCGGTGCCGCCAACGTGATTGGCGAACAGACCGATGATGGCTCCGCAGAGCACGCCAAGAATGGCGCCTTGCTGCAGCCGGGCACGATCGGTCGGCGTGAGCGTACAGGCATCCACCTTGCGACGAATCATGCGCAGAGCGGCCGCCATGGCACCGAGGAACCCGTAGCACACCGGCAGAATATACTGGGTAATACTTCCCAGAATTGATTCTGCCACATTGCGCGACCGGTCGATCAGCTCCCACAGCTTGCGTATGCACTCGTCGGCGGTCCATCGATAGGCAGGCGATTCGAAGGCGATGCACACCGCGCCATTCCCCTCTCCGGCGAGCTGCTCCAATGTGTTCCTCTGCACCCCGAACAGAAAGGCTGGCGAGATCGGGCTGGGAACGTCCAACCGGAACAACCGCCAGATCAGGTAATGCGGAAACCGCCATATCTCGTCATGCGGCGCGGCGATCACGCTGCTCCAGAACTGCAGGTGCGTCGATACAACGAACAGCCTTTGCGTCAGTTTCTTGCGCTGATCGCACAAGTGGTCCTGCCGGGCCGACAGATACCTGGTTGACGTCTTCGCATTGTCACCGCCCGTACTGCTGGCACCGGGGATCGGCGTATCCGCGTTCGCAGCCAACTGAGTTCTGTTCTTGTCGGCACGAACCGGCTGTTCATCGACAAGATCGCAGAAGGGAGTGACGGGAAACCCAGGCTTGTCCGCGACGGGAACCTTGAGCGCGGGAAATGTCCTGTCCTCCTGATCCTCGACAACTGCATCCAGCTTGTCCCACGCATCGGCCGTCTGCTTCTCATTGTCGAGAATCAGCCGTCCCGACAGCGCGTAGATCGAGATGCAGACGGTCACCAAGACCATCGCTATGGTGTAGAACTCGAACCGGCGCACGCCGTTTGCCAGCCGGCGGGCGCAACGTTGGTGGATCCGCTCGTCCGGATCGGGCGGCAGTGTCGGGATCAACAGGTCCCCGCTCGCGGTCCGCCTGGCGCCACCATGTCCAACCAACCGTCGCAACCACCCTACGCGGGCTCGGTGGATGGCATAGTCGCGCGTAAGGCGAATCGAATTGGCCGTCGCCGGTGCGGCCACAGCCGCCAGGAAATCGCGGCTCCATTCGACGAAGGCAATCGGGCCAAGCGGCGTGCGGCCATCGGACGTGGCGGCGGGTTCCGTGGGCGCGCAGCCGGTCTGGAATGCGGCGGCGACTTCATGCAGACGATCGAGAAACTTCGCATAACTGTCGCAAGGCGGAGCGGTACTGCGCGTTGTCCCACCTACGATGCGTTGCTTGGTCTCCTCGAAATAGCCAAGCAGGCGCGAGTCCGGCAGCTCGTTCAGGTGGTTCAGCAGCACGTCAATATCGAGCAGTGCACGATTGACCGCGTGCCAGGAGTGTGGCTGATCCCACAACCATTTCTCGTCAGACATGATCGCGCCTTCCCTTGATCAGACCGACGCGTTGCGAATTGGACGCCGGCCGTTGCGCGATCAGACTAGCGGGGATTCAGGGCTGGAAGGTGCGAGTCAATCCACAGTTGTGTCGCGTTCGGGTAATGCAATTCCGCTCAGCGCCTGCCACACGCGAATGACGAACGCATCGTCCTTCGCACCGTCGCCGTGCGCCGCGGCGGCGAGGAACAACTGATGCGCGGTCGAGGCCAGCGGCAACGGGAACGTCAGCGCGCGCGCCTGGTCCAGCACGATGCCGAGGTCCTTGACGAAGATGTTCACCGCCGACAGCGGCGTGTCGTCGCCGTCCAGGATGTGCGGCACGCGGTTCTGCCACATCCATGAACTGCCGGCCGACGATGAGATCACCTCGAACAGCGTGCGCGGATCGGCACCGGCGCGGATGCCCAACGCCAGCGCCTCGGCCGCGGTGGCGATGTGCACGCCGGCGAGCAACTGGTTCACCATCTTCACCGTGCTGCCGATGCCCGACCTGTTCCCCAAGCCGCCAGACCTTGGTGGAGATCGCATCCAGCACCGGCTGTGCCTTGGCGAACGCCGCCTCCGATCCCGGAGGCCATCACCGTCATCGTGCCGGCCTGCGCGCCGGCCTTGCCGCCGGACACCGGCGCATCGAGCATCAGGAACCCGGCGGCGGCGATCTTCGGTTCCAGAGCGCGCGCTGCTTCCGGCGCGATGGTGGCGCAGCACAGAATCACCGCGCCTTTCGCCAGCTTCGCCAGGCAGCCCTGCGCGCCGAACAGCACGTCCTCGGTCTGCGCGGCGTTCACCACGAACACCACGACGGCCTCGGTATCGGCTGGCAACTCGGCGGCGGAGGCCACCGCGGCGCCACCCGCGCGCCGCCAGCTCCGCCCGCGCCGCCTCGCGGACCTCGCAGCCGGTCACCTGATGCCCCTTGCGCACCAGGTTGAGCGCGGCACCCATCCCCATGGTGCCCAGTCCGATCACGCCGACCTTCATGGCTTCACCTCCCGTGGCGGAAGCGCTCGACCGCGGCCACCAACGCGCGGCGGATGCCCGGTTCCAGCGCCGAATGACCGGCATCCGGCACGATCGACAGCCGCGCCGCCGGCCAGGCCGCGGCCAGTTCGAACGCGGTGCGCGCCGGGCAGATCATGTCGTAGCGGCCCTGCACGATCTCGGCGGGCAGCCGGCCGATGCGGTGCATGTGGCCGAGCAGCCCCTCGGGTGGCAGGAACAGGTTGTGGGCGAAGTAGTGCGCCTCGATGCGGGCCAGCCCCAGCGCGGTGCGGTCCTGCGCGAACGAACTGACCGTCTCCGGGCTGGGCAGCAGCGTGCTGCACGAGCCTTCATACACCGACCAGGCGCGCGCCGCCGGCAGGTGCACCGACGGATCGGGATCGGTCAGGCGGCGCAGATAGCCGCCGAGCACGTCGCCGCGCTCCGCCTCGGGCAGGAACGAGGCGAAGCTGGCATGCGCATCGGGAAAGATCGCGGCGAGGCCGTGCAGGAACCAGTCCACCTCGGCCGGGCGGCCCAGGAACACGCCGCGCAGCACGCAGCCGATCACCCGCTCCGGGTACGCCTGCGCGTAGGCCAGCGCCAGCGTGGAGCCCCAGGAGCCGCCGAACAGCAGCCAGCGATCCAGGCCGAGATGCCGGCGCAGCGTTTCGATGTCGGACACCAGGTCCTGCGTGGTGTTGTTCTCCAGGCTGCCCAGCGGCCGCGAGCGCCCCGCGCCGCGCTGGTCGAAGATCACCACGCGCCAGAACTCGGGATCGAAGAAGCGGCGATGCACCGCGCCGGCGCCGGCGCCCGGGCCGCCGTGCAGGAACAGCACCGGTCGGCCGCGCGGATTGCCGACCTGCTCCCAGTACATGACATGGTTGGCCGAGAGCGGCAGGTAGCCGGTCTCGAACGGGCCGATCTCGGGGAACAGGTCGCCGCGTGGCATGACAGGCGATGGTATAGGCAGCGGGCGCGGGGCGGAACAGGGTCGCGGCATGCAAAGGACGTGGATCGCGCTGGGCGCGCTGGCGGGGCTGACCGCGGTCGCGATGGCGGCAGTTGCGGCCCACGGGCTGGGTGGGCTGGACCCGGCTGCGCTGGCGATGGTGCGGAGCGGGATCGAGATGCACGGGCTGGCACGCACTGGCGCTGCTGGCGTGCGGGCTGTGGGCGCCGCGCGGGGGCAGGCTGGCGGACTGCGGCGGGGGCGGCGTTCGCGGTGGGGCTGGTGCTGTTCTGTGGCGCGGTCTATGCGCTGGCGTTGGGCGGTGTGCGGCTGGGGATGGTGGCGCCGGTGGGCGGCACGCTGCTGATGGTGGGGTGGGCGCTGCTGGGGCTGTCGGCGGTGATCGCGACACGGAAGGCATAAACAAACCGCGTCGCTGGGTGTTCCGCGGTTTGCGTATGCCCAATAATTGACACGCCGCATTTCTGGTATACAGATATTCGTGGATATCAGCTTCGACCGCGAAGCGGACAGGACGCTGACCGAGCGCGGACTGGACTTTGCCGACGTGGGGCTGGTGTTCGCCGGCGTGACGGCGACGATCCAGGACATGCGGCGCGATTACGGCGAGGATCGATACATCACCATCGGTCGTCTCCGGGGCCGACGCGTCGTCCTGGTGTGAACGCCACGCGGCAACGCTCGACGCATCATTTCGATGAGGTATGCACATGCCGGTGAAGAAGCGCAGCGTTTCGACTGGCTGGACTGACCCTGACGACGCACCGGAACTGACGGCGGACATGCTCGCCGAGGCGGAGGTGTTCAAGGGCGAGCAGTTCGTGCGTCGCGGCCCTGGCCGGCCGAAGGCCGAGGCGACGAAGGAGAAGATCAGCGTGCGGCTCGATCCGGACGTACTGGCGCGGTTGCGCGAAGGCGGGCCGGGATGGCAGTCGCGCATCAACACGGTGCTACGCAAGGCGCTGGGCATGGAGAGCGCGACGGCGGGTCGCTCTCAAGCTCGCGATACGGGCTGAGCGACAGCAGATCACGCCCACCCGACACCATCGACGGAGTTCGCTACTGCGAGTGAAAGTCACTTAGCGGGCTGCAATCAGTCTGGTGCCGTAAGCTCACTCTGCTGCTCATGCATCAAGAGGCGGTCTGTTGACACCCGCCTCTGCAAGGTTCGCGCGCCCGCAGCGGAACCACAATAATGCATGGCCGCTACGCGCCCCGGTTCTCGGCAGGATTCCCTTGCGCGCCCGCCAAGCCGCAGCGACCGAGTCACGCCGCCAACCGCTGATGCTCCGGCACCTCCAGCCCGAAGAACCGCGCCGCATTCAGCCCGAGAATCTTCGCCCGCTGCACCTCGCTCAGCTTCGGCATCGTCCGCTCGATCGCCGCCGCCGAGTGCGGCCAGGTGCCCTCGTGATGCGGGTAGTCGCTGGCCCACATGAAGTTGTCCACCAGCCCCCACGCCTCCGCCAGCGCCAGCCCCGACGGGTCCTCCTGGAACGTCGCGAACCCGTGGGCACGGTAGTAGTCGCTGGGCAGCCCCTGCAGCTTCGGGCGCACCCACATGTGGTGCTTGCGATACGCCTCGTCCATCGCGTCGAGCAGCCAGGGAATCCAGCCGATCCCCGCCTCGATGGTGGCGAAGCGCAGCCCCTTGAACCGCTCCAGCACGCCCGACGCGCACAGATTCGCCACCGGCTCGATCGTCGGCGACAGCGAGTGCGTGACGTAGTTGATCACCGCGCCGCCATTGCCGCGCGCCGCCCGCGGATCGCGCCCGGTGGAGACGTGGAACGTGATCGGCAGGCCGGCCTCCTCGATCAGCGCCCACATCGGATCGAAGTGCGGCAGATTGTAGTTGACATGATCGACATCGTGGCCGCCCCAGATCGGCTTGCACGGCAGCGACAGCGCGCGGAACCCCAGCTTCGCGACCCGCTCGATCTCGGCCATCGCGCCGGGCAGATCGCCGGTGGCGATCGAGGCGACCGGCAGCATGGCCTCGGGATGCGGCCCGAACTGCTCCCACGCCCAGTCGTTCCACACCCGGCACTGCGCGTTGGCGAACACCGGATCGGGCGTGGCCCACATCGCCAGGCCCTTGTTGGGGAAGATGATCTCGACATCGACCCCGTCGGTGCGGTTGTCGCGAATACGGTCGGCCACATCGGCGCCGGCCCGCGAACGCACCCAGTCCTCGCCCTCGAAGCTCATGACGCGGACGCGGTCGGGACGATAGCCCTCGCAGTAGCGCCACTGCACGCCCTTGTCGTCGGTGATGATGCGCGGCACGCGCTCGCGGTACTGCGGTTCGATCCGCTTCTCCCACAGATCGGGCGGTTCGTTGGCGTGGCTGTCGGTGGAGACGATGAAGTATTTCTTCGGATCGTCCGCGTGCACGGTGCGCTGCCAGCCGGCATGACCCGGGGTCTCCAGGCGCCACAGGTTCGGGGCGTTGATGGCTACTTCGCTCATGTTGACCTCCATATTTGTTGCGACCGTGGGCGTTGCCGTCTCCACCGCCAATGACCGGCTTTACTATGTCGAACCCGCGGCGCAGGTTGACTGTCACGCGGCATTGCCGCGGCTGCGCGATCGCAATGGGCCCGACCACAAGGGCTCGATCGGATACAAGCGGAGGAAACAATATGAACATCAGTCGTCGTCATCTGACCGGGCCGCTGCCTGTTCTCGGACTGGTCGCGGTCGGTTTGCTGGGAGTCAGAGTTGCCCATGCCATGACCGCGGACGAGGAGGCTGTGGCGAAGCGGCTCGAAGCGTTTCGTGCCGCCCAGGTCGCGCACGATGCGAAGGTGCTCGACGAACTCACCGCGGCGGAACTGAGCTACAGCCACTCCGATGCGCACATCGAGGACCAGGCGACGTTCATCAAGAACGCCACCGCCGGAAAATCGAAATTCCTGTCGCTGGAATACAAGGACCCCTC
>CAWFYC010000039.1:0-65041 GCA_963819855.1 uncultured Alphaproteobacteria bacterium | reverse complement strand
CGATCACGCGACTACAGAGGTGAGCCGCCGGAACGAATCAGGATCGTGTTCAAGAAGGCTCTCATTTCCGGACAGGCTACGGCGGCGACGGCCAGATCCTGTCCGCGGAGAATGGCCGTTGCGTCGCGGCGTTTTTGATAGGATTGTCGCCGATTGCCCTTCCGAAATGTGTCTTCGATATGACGGGAAGGAGGTTTATCGTGATTCACATGCTCTGGCTTCCGGCGCGGAGCGCGCGTGCGACTTCCAGCCATCGCCTGGATTTGCGACCAATACGGCAGCAACCACGCTTCAAATTCGTATTGCGCTGCATGCGCATAGAACCGAGGTTCGTCGCCAACCCAACGCCCCATTTTTGCCTTCGCATCCTCGGCGGACTCGAAATCGTGCGGCTGGCTGCCTGTATAGACATCGGTCAAGGCGATGACAGCATCGTGGTGTGCCAATAGGCGTGCGACATCGCGCCGCAACAACTCTCCCTTCGGTAATCGACCATCGGCTGAGAAGAAACGTAGGTGCGGCATTTGCCCCGGCACTCTGTCGGCCACGAATTGGGTTAGAGGCTGCTTGAGGGCGGTTTCAGTGGCACCCTCAACAATGATGGCGATCCGCGCCGTCAAGATCTTCCACCCAGGATGCCTTTGCTCCAAAGTTGATCCATCGTGTAGTCTTCGAGCCATCCGCTCAGATCAAGCTCATCGGCCCGGCGGGTGATCATGCCTCCCTCACTATCCTGATCGCAAATCAGCAACTCATGTGGCGAGAGCGAGCGAACCAGTCGATCCGAGTGAGTGGCAATGACGAGTTGGGTACGTTCCGAGGTTTCTCGCAGCAGATCCGCAACAAGGTGCAGAATTTGCGGATGCAGACTGACCTCTGGCTCATCGATGAGGATGATCGAAGGTAATTCAGGAGCGAGAAGGATTGCGGCGAGCCAGAGGAACCGCAGCGTTCCCTCTGACAGTTCGCCAGCGTGGAATGGCCTGTCGAAATCCCGATCGCGCCATCCCAGCATCAACCGGCCGCCGGCGAACGGTGGAAAATCAAGACGCTCGAACGTCGGAAAGGCGGCACGGAGCGTATCTTCGATAATCTCGAATCGCGCGCGATCGGTCTCACGAATCGTATAGAGACATGAGACAAGGTCTTCGCCATCAATACCGGGAGCCAATGCATGGGTCAAAACCTGGGGGTTACGCACAGCACTGCGCCTCGATACATCGAGGCTATGGTACACTGGAGAAATGCCAACTAGTGACTGGCGGAACCGCTCCGAATCCCGATGGTTCCTCGGAACCTGGGAAAGGGCGGTCTCCGACGCCCGATAGTCCCAGTCGGGCTTCACATCGTGCCCATTTTGGCGATACCTGATTTTGGACGCTTGTGAGGCGATATAATGGGGTGCAGCTCCTCGGTGTCCGGGGATTATCGGAGTCAAGAGTTCGCGGCCAATTCCGTAAGTGACAGTCCTGATGCTGCCAGATCCAGCTCATAGCGTATCGATGGTTCCTTGCCACGATCCGCTTCAGCCGCAATGAACAAATCCAACGTCGCACCATCCGCGGTCAGCAGCGAGGAAAATCCGCCGGCGTCCGTCACAGCCTTTTCGAGCCGACCCTCGGCTGCTGCGGCCAGCAGCCGAATGACATCAAGCAATGAACTCTTGCCAACACCATTGGCGCCTATCAGCACATTGAGCGGACGTAGTCGAATGTCGACCGACCTGAGCCGGCGATAGCCACTGATCGACAGGCGGGAAAACCCGGAACCCATTGCAATCTCCCAGTCGAGCGGCATCGGTACGTCGCCGATCTGCCCGCGGTCCAGCGATCCATGCGGCACATGTCACCGATTGAACAGCGACGCCTGCACCGGCCGTCGGCGCACCACATTCCCCCGGTGGATCGCCTTTACCGCCGGCGGTTCCTGCTCTCCGGTCGCCTCCGCGATGATCGCCTCCGCCTCCGCCAGCAGCTTCTCCTCATCCTCGCGCGTCCGCACGCTTTCGCGGCCGATCTCCAGCAGCACCGGCACCGCCAGCGGCGATACTCGTGACAGCACCATGTGCACGACCCGTCCCTTCACCCGCGCCAGCATCCCCGCGATGCGCGACAGATCGGTCAGCCCGCCCGCCGCATCGGCCCGCGTGGCACGCAGCAGGATGTGGTCCGGCTGGTGGCGGCGCAGCACGTCGTAGATCAGGTCGGAGTTCACCGTCACCTGCCTGCGAGTCTTCTCCGCGCCGGGATGGTGCCGTTCGATCAGCCCGGCGATCACCGCGACATTGCGAAATGTCCGGCGCAGCATCGAGCTTTCCGCCAGCCACGTCTCCAGATCGTCGCCCAGCATGTCCTGGTCGAACAGCCTCGCCACGTCGTGCGGCTGCTCAGCCGACCAGATGCCGAGCACATAGTCGGTCGCAACGAAACCGAGCGGCGCATAGCCGGCGCGCTCCATCCGTCTGGTCAGCAGCATGCCCAGCGTCTGGTGGGCATTGCGGCCCTCGAAGCAGTACGCCACCAGATACCAGCGGTCGCCGCGCAGAAAGGTCTCGACCAGCAGATCGTTGCGGCCGGGCATCCGTGATCGCGCCTTCTGCAGTTTGAGCCATGCCTGCACGCCATCCGGAAACAGCCCCCAGTTCGACGAGCTCTGCAACAAGCCTCGAACGCGGTCGGCGAGGTTGGTGGTCAACGGCAACCGGCCACCTTCGTACGCCGGCACCATCGGCTCGCCGGTGCCGCCTTCGGCGCATTCCACCACGTTCTCGTGCAGCCGCAGAAACCGCAGCAGCCGGCCCGCGAACATGAACGTATCGCCCGGGCGCAGCAGGTTGACAAAATACTCCTCGATCTCGCCGAGCAGCGGTCCGAAGCGCTTCTTGTTGACCAGGCGCACCTTCACCAGCGGCGCCTCGACGATGGTGCCGATATTCATGCGGTGCTGCCGTGCGACCCGCTCGGACCGCACGTGAACGCGGCCCTCGCTGTCGCGGAACAACCTGCGCCAGCGCTCGTAGGCCGCCAGCGCGTAGCCGCCGTTCTCCACGAATCCCAGCACGTCGTCGAAATCCTTGCGCGACAGCTCCGCATACGGCGCGGCGCGGCGTACTTCGGCATACACGTCGTCAGGATGAAACGGTGCGGCACACGCCAGCCCCAGCAGGTGCTGCGCCAGCACATCCAGGCCGCCAGGCCGCGGCGGATCGCCGTCCAGTTCGCGCGCGGTGACACCGAGCATAGCCGCCTCGCATTCCAGCACCTCGAAGCGATTGGCCGGCACCAGGATGGCGCGTGACGCCTCGTCCATACGGTGATTGGCACGTCCCACGCGTTGCAGCAGCCGCGACACGCCCTTGGGCGCGCCGACCTGGATCACCTGATCCACCCCGCCCCAATCGATGCCGAGATCGAGCGACGATGTCGCCACCACGGCGCGCAGCCTGCCGTCGGCCATCGCCGCCTCGACACGACGGCGCTGTTCCACCTCCAGCGAGCCGTGATGCAGCGCGATCGGCAGGGTCGGCTCGTTCAGCCGCCACAGCGCCTGGAACATCAGCTCCGCCTGGGCGCGCGTGTTGACGAACACGATCGTCATGCCGGCGTCGCGGATCCGCGCCATCACACCAGGTGCCGCGTCCAGGCCCATGTGGCCGGCCCAGGACAGCTCGCCCTCCGGCAGCATCATCGTGAGTTCCGGCGGCGCACCGTCCGGCTCCTCGATCACCCGTTCGGCACCGACATAGTTCCGGATCGCCGCCGGATGCGCCACCGTCGCCGACAGCCCGACACGACGGCACGCCGGCGCCAGCGTCATCAGCCGGGCGACGCACAGCGCCAACTGATCGCCGCGCTTGGTGCCGGCGAGCGCGTGCACCTCGTCCATCACCACGCTGGCCAGGCCGGCGAACATCGCCGGCGCGTCGGGCAGCGACAGCAGCACCGCCAGGCTTTCCGGCGTGGTCAGCAGGATGTTCGGTGGCGCGACGCGCTGCCGCGCGCGGCGATTGGCCGGCGTGTCGCCGGTGCGGGTCTCGATCGACACCGCAAGCTGCATCTCCTCGACCGGCCGGATCAGGTTGCGCGCGATGTCGGTGGTCAGCGCCTTCAACGGACTGACATACAGGGTATGAAGGCCGGCACGTGGCGCCTCGGCCAGTTCCACCAGCGTGGGGAGGAATCCCGCCAGGGTCTTGCCGCCGCCGGTCGGCGCGATCAGCAGTGCGCTCGCGCCGGCGCGCGCGGCGTCCAGCATCGCGAACTGGTGTCGCCGTGGCGTCCAGCCCTGCCGCGCGAACCAATCAGCGAACCGCTGTGGGACACTGCTCATCGGTGGATCACAGTCGCCGGCCCGAGGAGGTTAAAGCGGCGGTGGCACCGTGGCCTGAAATGACGCGGTTGCCGCGATGGCCTCGAACCACGCGGTCAGCGCGGGCCGGCCCGCGCGCCAGATCCAGACAGGGTGACGCGGATCGACCCAGCCCAGGGCGCAACCGAGCACGATGCGGGCGGCATTGACCTTGCCCGCGTAACCACCCCGCGCGACCGCGCGCTCCAGGACATCGGCGGTCCGGTTGACCCTGGTGGTCTCGAGCGCGATCACCCCTGGCGAGCGTTCGTGCTCGGGCCGGCGCAGTTCGCGCGCCCAGGTGACGATGCCTTCCAGCATGCCCGCGGCGGTGCCCATTTCCGCCAGCGTGCGCCATCTCTCGGAGCCGTCCCTCGGCAGCAATGGACGGCCCGCGTGCAGCGTGTCGATGTAATTCAGGATCAACAGGCTTTCAGTCAGGATCGTGCCGTCATCGAGTTCGAGGGTCGGAACACGTCCGACCGGATTGTACGGCAGCAGCGCGGAGTTGGGATCGCGCAACGTGACCTGTTGTTTATCGACCCGGCCGTCCAGATCGGTTTCGAGCAATGCCACCCGGACGATGCGGGCGAAGGGTGACGCGGTGGCATAGAAGAGTCGCATGGCTCGTTTCCTTGCGCGGAAGGCTGTTCAATACCAGCGCGCCAGGATCGCGACTATACTGCGAGCACGTTCGCTCGGTTCAGCGCAACCCGCAGACCGGCGGACGTGGCGGAATACCGGAGTGCTGCACGATGGCAACGTGGCTGCTCGCGCTTGCGACAACATTCGCGGCGCTCAGAAGCGCATGGTACTGGTACAAATCCAGCCAGATTATCGCCGTGCCCGATTGGGTGGAGGTTGGACGAGAACAACCCGCGGACCCCCTGCAAGTCCAGCTTGGATGGATGAACGCGCTCATGAAAGCGAGCGGAGAGTCGGCCGTTCTCAACCGTTGGGGTGCCATATGGACTGCCGGAACAGTTGCATTCGGTGCCGCCACGACCGTGGTCAACGCCTGGTCAAGCTGAAATCAGCGCGTTTGTCGGCTGTCGCGCGAATGCCGTCATAGCAGCGGCAAAGCCGTCATGGTGCACCTTCGCGCACCATGACGGTGAGAGGACGGCCAACAACGTCCTACCTGTCTCAGTGGTTGTCGTACTCGTCGTGACGGCGCCACCAGGGACGCGTCTCGTTGCGCCCCTTGGGCGCGCGGTCGAGCCACTGATACATGCCCCAGATTCCGTCCACCCCGCGCGCATAGGTGGAATAGGTGTGATACACGGCGCCGTCCTCGAGCGCGAACGCGCTCATGCCAGGCCTGTCGCGCGAGTACGTGGGTGCGTCGGTTCCGCATGTGGCCGCAAACCGGGCGACCGGCTCCGGGACCGATGCCTTGTCCATCGCGTGACCACCGCGCCGGTAGTTGTATTCGATGCCTCCCTCGCGCTGTTGCTGCTCGGTGAACGAGACGTTGAAGTCGAAGTTGAAGTCGCCGCTGTGCGAGGACGCCCAGGGAAACGTCCACCCCATCCGCTGCTGGTACGCCTGAAGCTTCGCGAGAGGCGCCCGCGACACCGCCGAAAGCGTGACGTCGTGGTTCGCCAGATGAACGACGAAGCCGTCGAACCCGTCCGCGATCATCGAACAGGACGGACATCCCGCCGTGTAGTCGGGCCCGAACATGAAGTGGTAGACGAGGAGCTGCGAGCGCCCTTTGAAGAGTTCTGCCAGCGAGACATTCCCCGCATTGGTCTCGAATCGGTACTCCTTGTCGACCCGGACCCAGGGCAGCGCCTGCCGTCGCCGCGCCACTTCGTCGCCGCGGCGCGTCAGCTCTTTCTCTGCCTCGAGCAGCTCGAGCCGCGCTGCCAGCCACTCTTCACGCGTCCCGGTCATGTGTGTGGTCATCGTTGTGCTCTCCTTTCGATGTGCTTGGCGGTCGTCAGATAGACACCCGGCATCGAACGGCGAGAGTGACAAGTGTGGCGCGATTCAGATGGCCGCGACGTTCATGGCCGCGACGACGCAGCGGCGCTCACGCATCCGGCAGGGTGAACACGGTGCAGGGTGCCGCGACGCCCCGCAGCACGTGTTCGCCCAGCGACACCAGCGGTGTGCCGGTCTCGGCGGCGACCGCGCCCGAAATCAGCACCGACCGGCCGAGCGGCCGGCACAGCCCCTCCAGCCGGCTGACCAGATTGACCGCGGGGCCGATCGCGGTGAAGGCCAGCCGGTCGGCCGCTCCGATATTGCCCCACAGCATCTCGCCGAGATGCAGCGCTACACCAAAGGGCAGCGACGGCAGCCCCTGCGCCTGCCGCACCGCATCGAGATGGGCCACGCCGGCGCGCGCGGCGACGACGGCGCGCAGTGCCGCCTCACAGGCCTCGGCCGGCGCGCCGGTGACCGGGAAAATCGCCAGCACGCCGTCGCCGTTATATTGGAGCACCTCGCCCCCGAAGGCGTGCACCGCCCCGGCGACGCGGTCGAACCAAGCGTCGAGGGCCGCGATCATCACCGCCGGCTCCGTTGCCTCGGACAGCGCAGTGAAGCCGCGCAGATCGGCGCAGAGCAGCGTGGCGCGGATGGTCTCGCCGGTGCCGCGGCGCAGCGCGCCGGCCAGCACGCGGGTGGCGCTGCGCCGGCCGAGATAGGCCTCGAGCAGCGCTGCCAGCGCGCCCCGCGCGGCCAGAGCGGCCAGCGGTGCCCCGACGAAGCGCGCGGCCTGGTGCAGCCGGCCGACCTCGGCGGGACCAAACGATCTGATCCCCGCCCAGCCCAGCACCGGGCTGTCCGGCGCCGCGCCGATCGTCGCCTCCTGCACCGGACCAAGCTCGGCCAGCCAGTCGCGCGCGGCCTGGCCGAGCGGTCCGCCGGCAAAGCCCAGCGCCTCGATCACCGCCCCGGTCTCCGCGCGCCAAAGCCAGGTGCGGCGGGCGATGATCGGATGCGGCACCGCGAGCGCCAGGGCGCCGCCGGCCAGTGGCAGGCCATCGGCCAGCAGCCGGCCGCCGAGCTCGGCCAGCAACCGGTCAGGGCCGAGCGAGGCGCTGGCCTCGTCGACCAGCCAGGCGAGAGGCGCGGGCAAATCCATGCCGCGATCATGCGGTCACGGCCCCCGGCCTGTCACCCGCGCCGCGGCGGCGCGCGGAACGCCGTCACTCCCTGCCGGTGCGGCCATGCCTGGGATCCGGGCCCGGGTCGCGCCCGCCCGCAACCTGGGCCAGCCGGCCGAGGTAATGAGCCCAGCCATCCGCATGGCTGGCGCATTGTTCGGTATCAGGCAGACCGGTGTGGGTCAGACGCAGCAGCGTTCCGTCCGGCTGTTCGAGCAGGTCGATCTCGATCAGGCTCGACCCGGGCGGCACCTCCTCGCTGCCGTCCCAGCCGAAGCTGTAGGCCAGGCGGTGCACCGGCACCACTTCGCGGAACGCGCCGCGGGCAAAGCGAGCCCCGGTGACATTGACCAGATAGAGCCCGCCGGGCCGCGGCTCGACCTGCGCCTCGGTTCCCATCCAGCGCAGGATCTTCTCCGGATCGGTCATGAGGGCGAACACCGCGGCGGGAGGCGCCGGGATATGAGTCTCGCGGCGGACGATGAGGGCCTCTTGCATCAGTCTGCTCCATGGTTGCGACGGTTGGCATTGTTCGACTTGGACGAACGCCGGATCAGAGCCGGCCACCGCTTCGCCGGCCGGCGATCAGCTTCAGCCAAGGCGCCAAATGGAAGGCACTCATCAGCAGGTACATCGGGACCATTCCGCTCAGCGGCGACGCATCGTGCGCAGCCGAGCACAGCATTGCCGACATGCCACCATCCTGGATCCCCGTGAGGAGCGCCATGACTGCGAAGATCGGCGCGGCCACCAGGGACAGCAAACGGTCCGCACCGGTCAAGTGGGTCGCGTTGGACGTCATGTTGCTGTCGGCCGTCCGCAGCAATTCGCGGGGCGAGCGGTGTGATCGTCCTTACGGGCGTCCCGAAGCCCATCCTCGCTCAGCCGACTGCGATGGTCATCGAACTGGTGGCGACCCTTGGGTGTGAGGTCGAGCCACATGAAGGTGCCCATCAGATTTTCTATCCCACGGGCGAAGGTCGAATAGGTGTGAAAGACTCCGCCGCGGTCGTCTCGGGCAAAGATGCTGGTGCCCATCATGTCTTCGCTCTTGATCGGCGTGCCATAATTGAAGCTGGCGCGGCCGGCGGCGATGTCTTCCTTCCTGAACGACACTCCGAAATCGTAATTGAAGTCGCTGCGGTGTGAGGAGACCCACGGGAAGGTCCAGCCCAAAGCCCGTTTGACCTGCTCGATCCGCGCAATCGGCGCGCGAGAGATCGCGGCAAATGACAGGTCGGCGTCGCCGAAGTGTTGCCGCGCCGCATCGATATGATCGGCGACGAAGGAGCACCCTTTGCAGACGTGATCGGACCCCGGCGCCAGCATGAAGTGATAAACCGCGAGCTGGCCGCGGTCCTGGAACAGATCTGCAAGCGTACGTTTGCCATCAGGTGCTTCGAACACGTAGGGCTTCTCGACTTTGACCCAAGGCAGCCGACGACGTTCGGCGCGAAGTTCGTCGAGCGCGTGGGTCATTGCTTTCTCCTGGAGGAAGAACACCTTGCGGGCGGCAAGCCATTCCTGCTCGGATACGACTTTCGGCTGGGACAGATTGCTGGTTGCCATGATTGGCCCTCCGCGTTGCTAAACCTGGTTTGCTGAGGATTCACGAGCGATATCGCCCTTGCCGCTGACACACGGCGTTCCCAATCAACCTGAAACTTTCGAGCCGTCACGTTTCCGGAATGCGGCGTAACCGTCGTGCCAGTTCCACCACTCATAGGGTGGTCTCTGGGGATAGCCGCCCGGCAAATCTTCCCACGTTTCCTGACGCCCGAGTGATGCCCATCGCCTCGTCGCCGCGGTTGTTGCTGAAATAGGTACGAAACACGCGTTCGCCGTCGCGAAAGAAAGCGTTATGGCCGTCCACGGCGACCCACGGCATTCGCCGTCGCTCGGCGGCCAGCGCGTCACGGGCGCGGGTCAGCGCCTTTTCCTTGACCAGAAGCTGCTGACGCGCGGCCTCCCACTCTTGCGGCGACACAATCGGTGTCGTGTTCATGAGGTGCGGTCCTTCTTTCCGGCCCTTCTCAGGTGATGCAGTCATGGTCATCGCAACTCCCGAATCAGAGCGATCTCTCGTGTCTTCGGCCTGGAACGCGATCCGCTCACTGCCGCTCGCTCGCTGTCGGTCATGAGATAGTGTGGTCGCCAGGTGTCGAACGGCGGGAGTGACAAGTGTGGCGGGATTCGTCGTCTCCCCGCCGCTGATCACCTTGGCAGAACCCGACCCCGCGTTTCTTGCGTTTCAGCGACGTCGAGCCTCGCTGGCCTCAATAGCGCACGCGATTCAGTCGTATGCGATACAATGTTGGATGTCAAGCGCTTGCGATTGCATCGCGCGCGATCTATAACCTCACTTTTGGGTGAAAAGAAGACAGATGAAAATCCGCCGACACGAGGCTTCGACGGTCGCGCCTTTGCAGCTCGGGGAATTCTTGTGCTTTGCCATCTACTCGGCCGGTCACGCGTTCAATCGCGTGTACCAGCCCCTGCTGAGGGAACTCAGCCTGACCTATCCCCAGTTCATTGCCTTGGTTCTGTTATGGGGAGAGGACGGTCAGACGGTCGGGGAACTCGGCCGGCAGCTCTTTCTGCAGTCCAACACCCTGACCCCGATGCTGAAGCGGCTGGAAGCACTCGGGTATATCGGGCGCAGCCGGGATTCCACCGATGAACGTCAGGTGCGCATCAGCCTGACCGAAGCCGGGCGACGGCTGCACCTGCAGGCGTCGGACATTGTACGAAGCGTCCGCGATGCCACCGGCCTGCACGACAAGCAGGTCAAGCAGCTCACGAAGGAGGTCGACGCCTTGCGGAAAGCACTCGAACGTCAGAATTCGCGGTGAAGCAACCGGCTCAAATCCAAGCGTGGTGGGATTCCGATGGACTCGCTGATCACGGCCGCGGGGCGTGCGCTCGCGGCGGGTGATCCGCTCGGCGCATTGAACCGGGTTGCCCTGCGTGACGACGCGCCTGCTCTCGCGCTCCGCGGCATCGCGATGGCACAGCTCGGGGATCTCGTTCGAGCGAACGCGCTGCTGCGACGTGCGGCGCGCGCTTTCGGTCCGAAAGAGGCGGTGGCTCGCGCGCGGTGCGTCGTCGCCGAGGCCGAGATCGCGCTGGTCTCGCGCGACCTGAGCTGGCCTGTGATGGCGCTCGACGCCGCGCGGGCGACACTCGAAGCGCACGGCGACCGGGTGAACGCCGCGCATGCGCGGATGCTCGAGGTCCGTCGCTTGCTCCTGATCGGCCGCCTCGACAAGGCCGAGAGTGCGCTCGCCGAACTCGACCCCACGCCGCTGCCACCCGCGTCGAAGGTCACCCACGAGCTGGTGGTTGTGGGAATTGCAATTCGATGCCTGCGGGCGAAGGCGGCGCGCGCGGCACTCGCTCGGGCCCGGCAAGCTGCGCGCGAGGCGGACATACCGGCGCTGACGGCCGAGGTCGAAAGTGCGTCGCTCGTGATGGACACGCCGGCGGCGCGGCTGATTGCGCGTGGCGAAGAACGCCCGCTCCTGCTTGAGGAGGTCGAAACGCTCCTGGCGTCGGGGGCGCTCGTCGTGGACGCGTGCCGCCATGTCGTGCGGGGCGCAGGCATGGTGGTCTCGCTCGCGACGCGCCCGGTCTTGTTCGCGCTGGCACGCGCGCTGGGTGAAGCCTGGCCCGGAGACGTGCCGCGAAGTACGCTCCTCGCACGCGCCTTCCGGGCGAACCACGCCGATGAGTCGCATCGCGCGCGGTTGCGGGTCGAGATGGGGCGCCTTCGCGTGGAGCTGCGGATGCTGGCCGACGTGAGCGCGACGCAGCGAGGCTTTGCGCTGGCACCGCGCCGTGCATGCGAGGTCGTTGTGCTGGCACCGTCGGTCGAACAGCAGCATGCGGCGGTGCTCGCCTTCCTCGCCGACGGCGAGTCGTGGTCGAGCTCGGCCTTGGCGATTGCGCTTGGCACCAGTCCACGCACCGTGCAACGGGCACTCGATTCGCTTGCGGCAGCAGGCCAGGTGCAGTCGTTCGGTCGCGCGCGGGCGCGCCGCTGGCTCACCCCGCCCGTGCCCGGGTTCCCGACGGTCTTGTTACTCCCCGGTCCGCTACCGAGCGATTAGAGCGGTTTCAGGCAATGTGGAATCGCGAACGAGGCGATGGGTTTCGCTGCGCTCTACCCATCCTACGAGTTGGCGCGTATGCGTTGCCGTAGGATGGGTAGAGCGCAGCGAAACCCATCGAGCCAGGTGATCGCATGAGTTCCCGCTCGAAAATAGCGCTCGTGCTTCGCGCCAACCGCCATTCGAGACACGGAACCCAACGCTGCAAGCCAACCCGCCCGAACAATGCCCGGGCGGGTGATGTTTCATGATCAACTCGCTGGCTACTCCGCTGCGCCCTTCATCGCCCTTATCCGTGCCTCGATCTCAGCCTTGACCGCTTCGAGGTTGAAGCTCGCCCCCCGCTGCATCGGCGGGAAGTCGATGAAGGTCTGGGCATATTCGGCGACCTTCTGCTGCAGGAAGACGAAGCGCCAGAACTCGTGGACGTAGAAATCACCCATATACTGGAACGAGCCGATATTACCCTTCAAGAACCCCATCCGCTCGAACGGATCGAGCCGCAGATTGGTCAGGATCGGCATATCGACATGGACCGTTCCTCCGATCCAACCGTCCGGCTGATCGATCATCCTGAATTTCCAGTCGTCGATGCGAACTGCACCAAGAGTGCCTTCCGCGAAATAGAAGATCTCGTGCCGGTTCGATGGCCCTTTGCCGGTGAGAACGTTGGTCTGATCATAACCGTCGAGATGCACCTTGTAGGTCCTGTCGCCGAGCTGCTTGCCCTTCAGCAGGTCGTCCTTGATGTTTGGATCGCCTGCCATGGCGACCAGGGTCGGGAAGAAGTCCAGACCTGAAAAGATGCCATTCTCGACCTTGCCCGCCGGAATGTGACCTGGCCAGCGGGCGATCATCGGCGTCCGTATGCCGCCCTCCATGATCGTCCCCTTGCCGGCGGCGAACGGCGTGTTGCCGCCATCGGGCCAGGTGAAGTTCTCGGCGCCGTTGTCGGCGGTGAACACGACGATCGTGTTGTTCTCAATTCCGTCGGCCTTCAGCTTGGCCAGCACGCCGCCCACGACATCGTCGAGCTGCGCCATGACGCCTTCTTCCAGATACCACCCGTTGTCCGGCGTCAGCTTCGCCTGGTATTTCGGCGACAGGTGCGAGATGACATGCACGCGGGACGGATTCATCCAAATGAAGAACGGCTTGCCATCCTGCTTCGCCTTGTCGATGAACTTTACGGTATAATCGAGGATGTCCTCGTCGACCGTTTCCATGTTGTGCCTGATGCCTGGCATCGGGTGTGGCGGCAGCGGCCCTTCGTCCTCGATCCGCTGCATGCCGATCTTGCCCCAGCGTGGCTGCACCGTTGGATCGTCGGTCGTGGTGGCGAAGCTGTGGATCAGGTTGCGCGGGCCTACGGCGTCCTTCAGCGCCGGCGGATAGGAGTGCCAGAAGGGGTCTTCCATCGCGTCGAGGTGATAGAGGTAGCCGAAGAACTCGTCGAACCCGTGCACCGTCGGCAGGTAGCGGTTGAGATCGCCCAGATGGTTCTTGCCGAACTGACCGGTTTCGTAGCCCATCGCCTTCAGCGCGGCGGCGATCGTGGGCGCCTCGTCTGGCATGCCGACCGTGGCGCCGGCCTGCCCGACCGTGGTCAGCCCGGTGCGAATCGGCAGTTCGCCGGTGATGAAGTTGGCACGACCGGCGGTGCAACTCGGCTCCGCGTAGTAATCGGTGAAGCGCATGCCATCGCTGGCCAGTTGGTCGAGGTTGGGCGTCGTTGAATACATCAGGCCCTGGTGATAGGCGCCGACGTTCTCCCAGCCGACATCGTCGCCCGTGATGACAATGATGTTGGGTTTTTGTGCCGGAGCCTGGGCCTGCACAGGAGGGCTGACGAACGCGATGGCGGCGAGCAACGATCCGGGAACGAGCATCCCCACGAGCCGGAGCACAGATCCTCGCATCTCATGTTCCCTTTCGTGCGCAACGAAGCGCGATCCGCGCTACGTCAATGGCGGCTGACACTCGTGCGGGAGTTTCCCTCGCCCGACTGCATTGTCCAATCAATTGTCGTGAGGGCGATTCACGACGGCCTTGTTACTCCCTGCTCCACCGCCGCGCGACTAGGGTCGAAGCATCACGACGAGGATGGAAACATGATCAGATCGACGGCCGAAATCGTCCGGGAATATGGACCCTTTCCCGGTGTCGACCACGTGCATGGTGTTACGTTCGACGGTCAGCGCGTCTGGTTTGCCTCCGGCGACAGGCTGAACGCGTTCGATCCAGCGAGCGGCAAGACTGTGCGCTCGATCGATGTGGCCGGGCATGCGGGAACGGCCTTCGACGGCCGGCACCTGTTTCAGCTCGCCGAGGATCGCATCCAGAAGATCGACCCGAACACCGGCCGTGTGCTTGCCACGATCCCGGCGCCCGGTGGCGGCGGTGATTCGGGGCTCGCCTGGGCTGAGGGGACGCTCTGGGTGGGGCAGTATCGGGACCGGAAGATCTATCAGATCGACCCCCAAACGGGGGCGATCCTTCGCACCATCGAATCCAATCGCTTCGTCACCGGGGTCACCTGGATCGACGGGGAGCTCTGGCACGGCACGTGGGAAGGCGAAGACAGCGAATTGAGGCGCGTCGATCCTCGATCGGGAGAGGTTCTGGAACGGCTCGAGATGCCGCCCGGAGTGAGCGTGTCGGGACTCGAGTCCGATGGCAGGGATCAGTTCTTCTGCGGCGGCGGAAGCAGCGCGAAGGTAACAGCCGTCCGCCGGCCCAGGCGAGGCTCCGCGGCGGCAGCTTCTCGGTGACCCAGGTCAGCCCCGCGAGCAGGTAATTATGCTCCGCGCTGGCATCGCGTGCCTGCCGCACCCAGATTGCCGCCATGGCTCATCCGGCGGCATGGCTCAGGGTGTTGCCGCAGGGGTTGTTTTGCGAGCCCGGCGGCTTCTTCATCGATCCGACCCGTGCGGTGGACCGCGCGGTGATCACTCACGCGCATTCCGATCACGCGCGCCCTGGCCATCGCGCGGTGCTGGCGAACGCCGACACGCTGGCGCTGATGCGCGCACGCCTGGGCGAGGAGAGGGCAGGGGAGACGCAGCAGGCGCTCGGCTGGGGCGAGACGTTGCGCATCGGCGACGTGCAGGTCTGGCTGCAGCCTGCCGGACACGTGCTGGGCAGCGCCCAGGTGGCGATGGAGTATCAGGGCGCCCGGGCGGTGGTCAGCGGCGACTACAAGCGCACAGTCGATCCCACCTGCGCCGGGTTCGTGCCGGTGCCGTGCGACGTGTTCGTGACCGAGGCGACCTTTGCCTTGCCAGTATTCCGCCACCCGCCGCCTGACCAGGAGATCGGCCGGCTGCTGGCCAGCGTGGCGCTGTTTCCCGACCGCACCCACGTCGTCGGCTGCTACGCGCTGGGCAAGTGCCAGCGGTTGATCGCGTTGCTGCGCCAGGCCGGTTGGGACCGGCCGATCTGGCTGCACGGCGCGCTGGTCTCACTGTGCCGGGTGTACGAGGCACGCGGCGTCGCGTTGGGCGATCTGCGGCCGGCGACCGGCGCCGACAAGGACGAGTTGGTGGGGGCGATCGTGCTGGCTCCGCCCGGCGCGGTGGCCGATCGGTGGGCGCGGCGGCTGGCTGATCCCGTGGTGGCGATGGCGTCCGGCTGGATGCGGGTGCGGCAGCGGGCCAAGTCGCGCGGCGTGGAGTTGCCGCTGGTGATCTCCGATCATGCCGACTGGGACGAGCTGAATGCGACGCTGGACGAGGTTGGCGCGCCGGAGGTGTGGGTCACGCATGGCCGTGAGGAGGCGCTGATCCACGCTGCCGGGCTGCGCGGCATCAAGGGGCTGGCGCTGCGGCTGGTGGGGTATGGCGAGGAGGACGAGGCGGAGGATGCGGTTGCGGGCGTTGCCCTGTCGTGCTAATTCTACTCCAGAATGGAGTGGTTTTGGAGCAAACGATGTCGGTGAACCTATCGATCAAGAACGCACCGGACGACGTGGTGGAGCGGCTTCGCGAGCGTGCGCAGCGAAACCATCGATCGCTGCAGGGGGAGCTGATGGCGATCATCGAGGAGGCAGTGCGGCCAAGTTCATACCTGACACCTATCGAATTCCTCGCCGAAATCAGGAAGTTGGGCCTCAGGTCGCCAAGTGAGGCTGCCAACCTGGTTCGCGCAGATCGCGATCATGGACACCGCGATCATTAAGGTCATCGATGCATCAGCGTTTGTCGCTCTGATGTTCGACGAGCCGGAAGCAGCTTCCATCGCGGCTCGTCTGGTCGATGCACAACTGGTTGCTCCGAGGCTGCTCGAGTTCGAGTTGGCCAGCGTGTGTCTCCGGAAGTTGCGGCAGACACCTGATCAACGCGACAAGTTGTTGGCAGCCTATCGTGCGCGCCCGCACTTCCGCGTCGAGACACTGGATGTCGATCACCTTGCGGTCCTGGTGCTTGCGGAACGTAGTGGCCTGTCCACCTATGACGCGAGTTACCTGTGGTTGGCACAATCCGTTGGAGCCGAATTGGTGACGTTGGATCGAAAGCTAGATGTCGCAGCAAGGAGGATACAATGACCGAGCCCCAAGCCTTCACCTTCGCAGACGATGGCGCGATCCCCAACTCGAAGCTGCCACTGCTGGTATATCGCCAGGCGGTGCCGGCTGATCCGGCGGCGATCGAGCGCATCTTCACCGCCAACCGCTGGCCCGCCGCGTGGCGCGATGCGGTGCATCCGTTCCACCACTTCCACAGCGACGCGCATGAGGCGCTGGGTGTCGCCAGCGGTTCGGCGATGGTGCGCTTCGGCGGTCCGGGCGGCGAGGTGCTGGAAGTGAGCGCCGGCGACGTGGTGGTGGTGCCCGCCGGCGTCGGCCACTGCAACGAGGGCAAGAGCGCCGATCTGCTGATCGTCGGCGCCTATCCGGACAACACCGCGCGGCGCGATCTGCGGCGCGGCAATCCGGCGGAGCACGACGAGGTGGTGCGCAACATCGCGGTGGTGCAGTTGCCGGCGGCCGATCCGGTGACGGGTGGGGAAGGGCCGCTGGTGCGGATCTGGGGCGGCTGATCGTACCTCGCGCTATCGCGGCCGCAGGTCGTTGTTGGTGCGGTGATCGCCCGCCATCCAGCGTGCCAGCTCGGAATGCGCATCGGCGCGGCGGATCGCGTCGACCTGTTCTACGCCCGGCGGATCGACGGTGAACTCCACGATCAGTCCGTCGGGCGACGTCGCATAGACCGACTTGCAATACCCGTGGTCTGACTCGCGGAATGTCTCCCCCGCACGCTTTAGCCGCGCGACGATCTCGTCGTAGGTGCGATCCGATACCTTGAACGCCACGTGGTCGAAGCTGCCCACCACCGGCGGCTTTTCCGCGATCACCAGCTTGTAGACGTCCGGATCGGCGAACGCGAAAAACGCCAGCGCGCCGCCGTCGGCCATGCCGAAGAACGTGTGGCACATCGCGACGTCGCGGCCGAGCCACGAATTGTGGTGGCTCTCGCACCAGGTGGCGACCAGCGGAATTCCCAGCAGGTCTTCGATGAACCGCCGGTTCACCTCCTGGTCGCGCACGACATAGGCGTGGTGATGCAGGCGCTGCGGCAGTTCGGTCAGCAGGTCCGACTTGTCCATCACGGCTGCGTCTGATGCCATGGGTTTCGCTCCCTCTTTGCGCCGGCAGCTTGCCCTTCCAGGGGCACAACCGCAAGCTGACGGCGGGGGAAACGACAATGCACAACCGTCGGCTCTGGATCTGCGTCTTCCTGTTCACGCTGACTCTGATCAACTACACCGACCGCGTCGCGCTGTCCGTCGCGGTCACGCCGATCTCCGCGGAATTTAGCCTGTCGAAGATCGAGATGGGCTGGCTGCTGTCGTCCTTCCTGTGGGCTTATGTGCTCTGCCTGCTGCCGGTCGGACTGTTGGTCGATCGTTTCGGCGGCAAGGTGGTGAACGCCACCGGCATCGGCATCTGGTCGGCCGCGACCGTGCTGACCGGCTTCACTACCGGTTTCGTCTCGATGGCGGCCACGCGCCTCGTCATGGGCATGGGCGAGTCGACAAGCTGGCCGGCTTGCAACCGGGTGATCCGCGAATGGTTCCCGGCCTCCGAACGCGGCTTCGCCAACGCGGTGTTCGGCGCCGGTGCCGCGGCCGGACCCGCGATCGGCGCTGTGGTGGTCTCGGCCATCGTCGCCTGGCTCGGCTGGCGCGCCGGGTTCTTCGTTGCCGGTGCGATCGGGTTCGTCTGGCTGACCGCCTGGCTGCTTGCGTTCGACAAGCCCGAGCGCGTTGGCTGGCTGGGTTCCGCCGAGCGCCACAGAATCCTGTCGGAGCGCGACGGCGAGGCGAGGTCTGCGACGTTGCGCCCTGCCTCGCCGCTCTGGCACCTGCTGACGCTGCGCAGCGTGTGGGGATTGTTTCTGACCCAGGGCTGCGAAGTCTATGGCGGCTATATGCTGCTGACCTGGCTGCCGAACTATCTGCAAACGGCGAAGGGTTTGTCGGTGCTGAATGCCGGCATGCTGACCGCGGTGCCGTTCGGTGCCGCCACCGTGATCGCCGTTATACTGGGCTTCGTCAGCGACAGGCTGCTGTCGCGCGATGCGGTGCATACCGGGCGAAGGCGCTCGATGCTGGCGGTGATGCTGGTGAGCGCCGCCAGCATCCTGCTGATCCCGTTCATCGACAGCCTTTGGCTGATCGTGCTGATCCTCGCCATCGCGCGTTCGACCGGCGCGGCGGGGAGCGCGCTGAACTTCGCGCTGGTGACCGATCTGGTGCGCAACCCGGCCGATATCGGCAAGGTGACCAGCATCACGGTACTCGGCGGTAATTCGTTCGGCATGATGGGACCGATCGTCACCGGGTACGTCGTGGGCATCACCGGCAGCTTCAACGGCACGTTCGCGGTTGCGGGCGTGCTGGCGCTGATCGGCGCGGTGGCGACGCTGACGATGACGCGACGACCGATCGAGACTTATGTGGCAATGGGCAGCGGCGCGTCGCAGATGGCTTAATACTGAATCTCGCTGACAGCGACCAGTTGCACGTCAGAGCGTCAACCCAACACGCCATTCCTGCGCAAGCGGGAACCGAGAGCATTTTCAGACTGACTGGAAACCCGTGTAGTCATCTGGCTCGATGGGTTTCGCTGCGCTCTACCCATCCTACGAGTTGCTGCGCGCTCGTTGCGGTAGGATGGGTAGAGCGCAGCGAAACCCATCATCCCGTCGCGAACCCACTCTGCCTGAAGCCGCTCTAGGGGGTAGCTTGGCGACTGTCGCTCCTGGGTCCCCGCTTTGCGCGGAGATGACGATAATTGCGTTGCATGACTCGTTGATTGAGAGAGCTGGTATAAGCAGCGGGCCGACGCATCAGTCCTGCGGCCGCAGGTATTCCGCGATCAGGAACAGGCTGGTGACGATCAGCAGTACTACCACCGATGCTGCGGCCAGCGTCGGGCTGACCTGTAGCAGTATGTCATCCCACATCTGCCGCGGCAGCGTTGTCTTGAGGCCGCCGCCGATGAACAGCGCCACCGTCAGTTCCTCGAACGAATGGAGGAAGGCGAAGATGAAGGCGGCGAACAGTCCGCCTCGTACCAGCGGCACGGTGATCCGCGCCAGCGCGCGTCCGCGATTTGCGCCGAGTGTCGCCGCCGCCTGGTTGAGCCGCCAATCGTAGCCTCGGAGTGTCGCCAGCAGGATGACGAAGGCGAGCGGTATGCCGCTCACCGTGTGGCCGATCGTGATGCCGAGGTCCGTCGCCACCAGGCCCATCTGCGCGAACAGGTAGAACAGCGCTACAGCGCTCACGATGGATGGGACGACGATCGGCGACAGGAACAGGATGAACACCGCCGCCGACAGCCGGCTCGGGCTACGCGCGACACCATAGGCCGCCGCTGCCCCGATCAACAGCGTGAGGCAGGCACTGGCCAGACCGATGCCGAACGAACGGATGGTCGCGGTCATCCAGACCGGCGAACCGAAGTACTCGCCGAACCAGCGCAGACTGAAGCCCGGCGGTGGAAATGACAGGAAGTTGGAGTTGGTGAACGCCATCGGCACGAACGCGATGATGGGCAGCAGCAACACCGCGAGCAGCGTCCAGGCATACGCCGGCAGCAGCCAGCCGAAGCCGCGCCCACCCGCGAGCCGCGTCGCACCGCTGGCGATCGCATCGAAGAGCTTCGCCATATAGGCCAGCAGGATCAGCGCCGCCCGGCGCGACAGTCGATTGCTGGCGCGGGGCGATGCCGATCCGCCCGACATCGAGGACAGACCGAACAGCCGATCGTAGACCAGGCAGGTGAGCAGCGCCGATACCACCAGCATGGTGGCCAGTGCGCTGGCGAACTGCCAGTTCTGCTGGCCGAGGATCTGCTGGATGACGATCTGGCCGAGCATGGTTTCGTGCGGACCGCCCAGCAATGCCGGCGTGATGAAGAAGCCCAGCGAGCCGATGAAGACCAGCAGCCCCGCCGCCGCCACGCCGGGCACCGACAACTGAAAGAACACCCGCCAGAACGCCTGCACACGCGAGGCGCCCATGGTCGCGGCGGCGAGCGGCAGGCGCGGATCGATCTGGTTCATCACCGGCAGCATGGTGATGATCGCCAGCGGCAACATGGTGTGCGTCATGCCGAACACCACGGACCCGCGGCTGAACAGCAGTTCCGGCGGCTGCGTCATGCCGAGAAACTTCAGCAGGCTCACCACCGCGCCCATCCGGCCCAGCAACACCAGCCAGACGAAGTTCTTGACCAGCGCGCTGGTCCAGAACGGAAACAGCACGAACAGTCCGAGCAGCCGTTGGCGTCGCTTCGGCTGGCGGGTCAGCCAGTAGGCGATCGGGTAGCCAAGCACGAGACAGAGCAGTGTCGTCTCCAGCGCGATCATGAAAGTGGTCGACAACACACGCGTATAGACACCGACGCCAAAGGCACGGGCATAGGCGGCAAGCGTGAACGCGCCGGTGTCGGTGTCCTCGACGCTGAGCGACAGCAGCCAGAGGCACGGCATGAGCAGGAAGATCAGCAGGTAGCAGAGGCCCGGCAGCGTCAGCCACAGCGTGCCGGGGCGCCAGCGGTTGAACAGGCGTGTCATGCGGGCTGAGTCAGGATCTGCCACGAAATAACTGCGTCAATCGTCATGGCCGCAACTATCATCGTCATCCCCGCGAAAGCGGGGACCCAGTTGCCGCCTGGGTCCCCGCTTTCGCGGGGATGACGAGTTGGGGGTATCGTCCAAGCTTCGCCTGACTCGTTTAATTCGTAACAAGCCCTTACTCGGCAGCGCGACGCTCGCCGCCGATGTGCCGATTGCCCGGCCGCGCCAGGCCGAGGTGCTCGCGCAATGTCCTTCCCTGGTATTCACGGCGGAACAGATGGCGGCGCTGCAGTTCCGGCACGACGTGTCTGACGAAGTCGGCGAGGCCGGCGGGCTGCAGGTGCAGGATCAGCATGAAGCCGTCGGCGGCGCCGGTGACAAACCACTCCTCCAGCGCATCCGCGACCGTCTTTGCGCTGCCGCGAATCGAACGTGTGCCACGCTCGTAGCGCATATAGAGCTGCCGCAGGGTCGGCTTGTCCTCGCGGATCATGCGCGCGATCTCGGCGAAATAGCCTTGATGGAAATTGGACACTTTGGGGATCAGGTGCTCCGGCACCGGTTCGTCGAGCGGCAGTTCGGTGAGGTCCACTTCCAGGTCGGTGGACAGCCGCTGCCGTCCCACGTCCGGATGGATCATGCCTTGCAGCGTCTGGTATTTGTCCTCGGCTTCCTGGTCGCTCTCGCCGACGACCACCGGCACGCCGGCAAGGATCTTCAGCTCATCGGGCGAGCGGCCATACTTCGCCATCCGGCCCTTCAGATCGGCATAGTACGCGCGTCCGGCAATGACATCGACAGCCTGTCCGAACACCACCTCGGCCGTCTCCGCGGCCAGCTCCTTGCCGGCGTCGGACGCGCCGGCCTGGATGATCACCGGATGACCCTGCGGCGGCCGCGCGATATTCAGCGCGCCATCGACCGCGAAATACCGGCCCTTGTGTCGGACCGCATGCTGCTTCGCCGGGTCGAAGAACAACCCGGCCGCCTGGTCGTGCACGAAGGCATCGTCTTCCCAGGTGTCCCACAGGGCCTTCACCACCGCCACGAATTCAGCCGCCCGCGCGTAGCGTTCGGCGTGCGGCGGCAGCTTCTCGTAGCCGAAGTTGCGCGCCGCGAAGTCGTTGGCCGACGTCACCACGTTCCACGCCGCGCGACCGCGACTGATATGATCGAGTGAGGCGAACTGGCGCGCCACATTGTACGGCTCGTTGAAGCTGGTGGTGGCGGTGCCGCCGAGCCCGATGAACTCCGTCGCGCCGGCGATCGCGGACAGCGCCGTGATCGGCTCCAGCGCGTTCATGAACATCGGATACCGGCTCCACGCCTTCAGGTTGGTGGTCCGCGCCGCCGGCGTGTCGGCGATGAAGAACATGTCGAACCGGCCGTGTTCGGCAAGTCGCGCCATCGACCGGTAGGCATCGATGTCGGTATCGGCGTCCAGTTGCGTGCTGGGATGTCGCCAGCCGGCGGGATGCGCGCCGGTCAGATGGGCCGAGAACGAAAAATGCATCTGCCGGTCAGCCGCCATCACTGCTGTCTCCGTCGTGGGTTGCGGCTCAGCTCAGCAGCCAGTCCTGGAAGCGCTCCACCACCTTGCTGCGGTTCTGCGCCCACCAGACATCGTCGGTCGGCGCCAGGCCCTTCAGGTTTTCCGGATAGGTCGCCAGCACCTTGGCTCGCTCCGGCTTGATGAAGTCGTAGGCCTTCTGGTTGGTCGGCGCGTTCGCCACCGTGTTGGAATAGATCGCCTGCTGCTCAGGCTTCATGCAGAAGCGGACGAACTTGCGCGCGAGATCGGCACGCGGCGTGCCTTTCGGGATCGACCAGCCGTCGGTCGAGTACAGTCCCTGGGTCCACACCATCTTCACCGGTGCGCCGCCATCGATCGCGGCATAGGCGCGCGCACCCCAGGTGTCGCTCATGTCGACCTCGCCGCTTTGCAGGATCTGCGTGTTCTGCGCGCCGCTGGTCCACCATACGTTCACGTGCGACTTGATCTTGTCGAGCATACTTGAAGGCACGATCGACGTCGATCGGATACAGCTTTGCGGCTGGCACGCCATCGGCCATCAACGCCGCATTCCAGCATCCCGGCGACGCCCTTGTACAGTGCACGGCGGCCGGGGAACTTCTCGACGTTCCAGAAATCCGCCCAGTTGTTCGGCCCGTTGTCGCCGAACTTGTCGGTGCGGTACGCCAGCAACGTCGCGAACACCGAAAAGCCGAACCAGACCGGGGTCAGCATGCCGGGCACCAGGTCCGGAACTTCGCCGGCGCCGATATTGAGCGGCTCGAGATAGTCCTTCGGCTTGCTGAGGTAGCCGACATGCGCCGGCGTCACCATGCACAGGTCCCAGATGAAGGTGCGGGTATCGACCAGCAGCTTGAACTGCGTCGTCGGGTCGGCGTCGTGCGCGACACTTGCCGCGCGAATGCCGGTCGCCTGCTCGAACGGATCGCAGAATGCCTTGCGAATGGCAGCGCCGGGTGCGCCGCCGACATCGGCGACGGTGATCTCGTCCGCACCGAACGCCCGCTCGCCGGTCCAGATCGCAGGCGAAGCGAGACCTAGCGCTGTCGCGCCCGCACCGCGGAGGATGCCACGCCGGGAATAACGCCCATTGAACGCCGCCATCTGTCTATCCCTTCAGGTCTCGAGAAATCTGGCACGATCGTGTTCCCAGGTCACCGCGACCGCATCGCCTACCTCAGGCGACCACTGGCCGCCGGAGCGGCGCACCGTGATCACCGTGCCCGACGCCAATGCCACCAGTAGTCGGGTTTCCGCGCCGCCATAGACCGTCTCGATCACCGTGCCGGCCAGGCCGTCGTGCCCGGCTGTTGCGATCGCCACGTGCTCGGGCCGGATGACCAGAGCGCCGGACTGCCCGGGCGTGGCGGACGAGACGACAAGTTCGCCATCTGGCGTGACAAGGCGGCTGCCACTTGCGCTGACCCGTCCGCGCAGCACGTTGGAAATGCCGATGAAGTCAGCCACGAACGTGTTCAGCGGCCGTTGGTAGATTTCCTGCGGCGTGCCGACCTGTTCGATCCGGCCACCGTTCATCAGGCAGATCCGATCGGACAGCGCCAGCGCCTCGTCCTGGTCGTGCGTCACGAACACGATCGTCGCGCCGGTATCGCGGTGCAATCGCTTGATCTCGATCTGCATCGCCTCGCGCAGCTTGCGGTCGAGCGCACCGAGCGGTTCGTCCATCAGGATGAGCGCCGGCTGATAGACCAGGCAGCGTGCCAGGGCGACGCGCTGCTGCTGACCGCCGGACAGTTCGCGTGGGAAGCGGGTGCCGAATTCCGCGAGGCCGACCATGTCCAGCGCGGTGGCCACCTTCTGCCGCAGTTCCCTGGCCGGCAAGCGGCGCATCTGCAGCGGAAACGCCACGTTCTCGAGCACCGTCAAATGTGGGAACAGCGCGTAGTTCTGAAATACCATGCCCATGTCGCGGCGATGCGCGGGCGTATGTGTCCGATCCTCGCCATCGATCAACAGCCGACCCGCGGTCGGCTCGACCAGACCGCAGATGATCTGCAGCAGTGTGGTCTTGCCGGAACCTGACGGCCCGAGGATGGTCACCAGTTCGCCCGCGGCGATCGTCCAGATGCGTAGGCTGCAGAACCTCGGCTGTGCCGTAGCGTTTGCTGATGCCTTCGATGCGAAGTTTTGCCTGGGCGGTCGCTGCCGAGCGCACGGCTGTCGCAGGACTTGGGCCGCAGCACGGCAAGCTGCGATTGGCGCTGCAAGCCTGTCTCCTCGGGTATTGGTGGCCGCTATTCTAGCAATTTCTGCGCCATGGGAGCACCGGCAGCGGCGTCATCCCCGCGACAGCGGGGACCCAGGGCTACCGCGCGGACCTCGCCCGGGGTTCCCGCCCCCGCTTTCGCGAGGGCAGGCTTTGCGCGGGAATGACGCTTGAGACCACCGTCCGCCTGTTTCGTCCCGTCAGGGTCGGCCGACAGGCCGGTGCGGAGCTCGCAAATGACGGGGCCCTCACCGGCGACCGGAGTACCGTTCAAGGCACCAGCAGGATCTTGCCGATGTGCTCGCTCGACTCCATCAGCGCGATGCGCCGTGGCTGCCTCGCGTAACGGGAACTGCCGATAGGTGAACGGCCGCAGCTTGCCCTGTGCCCACATCGGCCAGACCTTCTCGCGCAGCGCCGCGATGATCGCCGCCTTCTGCGCCACGCTGCGCGAGCGCAGCGTCGAACCGGTGATCGTCAGGTGCTTGCGCTGGATCGCGCCGAAGTCCGCCTCTACCTTGGTGCCGCCCATCAGGGCCACGAAGCACAGCCGTCCCTCATGCGCCAGCAGGTCGATCTGGCGCGGGATATAGTCGCCGCCGACCATGTCGAGGATCGCATCCACGCCGCGCCCGCCGGTGAACTCCTTGCCCACCGCGACAAAGTCCTGCGTGCGGTAGTTGATCGCGACATCGGCGCCGAACTCCCGGCAGGCGGCGCACTTCGCGTCCGAGCCGGCGGTCGCCAGCACCTTGCAGCCCCACGCCTTGGCGAGCTGGATCGCGGTGACGCCGATGCCGCTGGAGCCGCCCTGGATCAGGAAGGTCTCGCCCGGCTGCAGGTGCATCCGCTCGAACACGTTGGTCCACACGGTGCAGAATGTTTCGGGCAGGCCGCCGGCATCGACCAGGCCGACACCCGGAGGCACCGGCAGGCACTGCACCGCCGGCACCGCGGCATACTCGCCGTAGCCGTCGCCGATCATCAGCGCACAGACCTGGTCGCCGTCCTTCCAGTGCGGTGACGCCGTCGCCGCGCTTCACCACCGTGCCGGAGCACTCCAGGCCCGGGATGTCGGGTGCGCCGGGTGGCATCGGGTAGCGGCCCATCCGTTGCAGACAGTCGGCGCGATTGACCCCGCCGGCGGCGATGCGGATCAGCACCTCGCCCGCCTTCGGCTCCGGTACCGGGCGCGTCGCCGGCACCAGCACCTCGGGGCCGCCCGGCTTGCTGATCTCGATCACGGTCTGGGTGGCGGGGATGTTGGCGAGCACCGGCCGGTCCTCCTGTGCAGGTTGGTGCACGGGTATGACAAATCGTGCTGTCTCGCGCCAGGACGGCGCCGGTGGTACGCTGCGCTCCCTGTGCGTGGGGGTGCCGTGGCTGCGATCGTCCCGATGGTCGACGTGTGGCCTGCAGTGGCCTTCCCGGCCGAGGGCTATCGGTTGCTGTATCCCGGCTCGCTGGCGCTGTTCGGCTTCATCGGCTTCACGGTTCTGCAAATCCCCGGTGGCTGGTCGAACCCGCTGTATCTGGCGCCGTTGTTCGTCTCGGTCGTGCTGACCTACGGAATGTTCTGGTTCGTCTGGGCCTATTTCGGTGCGCTGATCGCCTTCGCGTGCCTGGCAGGCCCGTATGTGCTGGCCGAGATCACCGGCAGCATGTTGTCGATCCGCATCCGCTCGATCCTGGTCTTCCTCGCCTTCCTCGGCAGCATCGTGTGCGCCGACATGGCAGTGCATATGGGCGATCTGGGCTGATGTCGTATTATACCAAGGTGCTGCAGCCAGACGAGACGGTGAAGGTCGTGGGCCGCCTGCACTGGTCGATCTACGGCCGCGCACTGGCGGTGCTGGCGGTGGCGGTCACGGTGCTGGTGGGGTCCTACTGGCTGCCCGACCCGGACTTGCAGCGCTACGCGCTTGTGGCGGCCGGGGTGGTCGGCGCGTTGGGCCTGCTGCTGCTGCTCGGTGCCTCAATCCGTCGGCGCGCCACCGAGATCGTGGTGACCGATCGCCGCGTCATCTTCAAGCGCGGGCTGCTCTCGCGGCACACGGTCGAGATGAACGTGAGCAAGATCGAGACGGTGGACGTGGAACAGGGCCTCGGGGGACGTATCTGGGGCTACGGCACGTTGCTGATTCGGGGCACCGGGTCCGGGTTCGAGCCGCTGGTGGGTATCGGGTCGCCGCTGCAAATCCGCAACGCGATCGTGGTGGGGTAGCGACCTGCAATGCCCACGGCGGGATTGGCGGTGGCGTGGCGAGCATCAATCCAGCGGGAGGCGAGCAGCGCGGCTCCGACCGCTGTCGTGAAGGGCATCCGCTATGGTCGAAAACAGCAATTCTGCCCCGAACGGTTTGCGAAGAAACCGACGTGCGGAACGTTGGGGATCACCGATAACCGCGGGATATCCCGACATCTCGATGACAACTGCGCCAAGAGCCTCCGCGGCGCACGCAACTTCACCGCCAGGACCGTCTGGCAGAACACTGTCCAACAGAACCGCGTCGACATGCGCGGTCCGCAACAATGCGAGCGCTTGTCCCACCGTGCCCGCCGAGCTTACACGATACTCTGACTCGAGCGTGCCCTGTAGGACCTCGATGATGAGTGGTTCATCTTCAACGATGAGGACATGGAAGCGACTGGCCATTTGCTGCCCCCGGTTGCCGGTGATCCTGTTGTCCGCGTAGTCCCTTGAACGCTCTGCCGTCAGTTAGCGTTGGATCGGCTTTCGTCGCCCTCCGTTCCGCCGCTACTGTCGCAGCTGCTACGCCGGGCTCGGTGCCCGATGAGCATGGTTCTCCAAACCAAGCCGCGATCAATAGGTGTGCCGATCTTCCATCCGACACAGTTTCGTGAGTCTGTCGGGTGGCGTATCAAAGAGTGCTCGAATCCGTACAGACAGCCGGTTTCGGCTGGATCTGTTGAGCGAGCCGGTTGACATGCCGCGGGGGTGGCTGGGTACCTCGATCCCCAGGCACGCCACCGTGACTCACTGTGTGCCGTGACGATCAGTCCAGACTGATCGTCCCTGCCTCCGGCCCCTTGGCGCCCTGCACGACACCCATCCGGACCGACTGGCCTTCCTGCAACGGGCCAAGCCCGGCGCGCTCCAGCACTGTCGCGTGGATGAACACGTCCTTGCCGCCGGACTGCGGGGTGATGAAGCCAAATCCCTTGTCGGGGTTGTACCACTTCACCGTGCCCATGGTCTCGACGGCCGTGCTGAGATCGACCTGCCGCCGCGGCGGCCCGTCGAAGCTGCGCGGCGGGCGCTGTTGGAAACCGCCCGGCCGTCGCGCGCCAGGCGCGCTCGCGGTGGCGGTGCTCTCGTCGACCGACACCACCTGATCGACCTGGCGTCCCTTCTGTCCCTGGCCGACGCGGATACGCAGCGTCGCGCCCGGATTGACGGTCTGCACACCGGCGCCCTGCAGCGTGTTCACATGCAGGAACACGTCGCCTGAGCCATCGGTCAGTGCAACAAAACCGTAACCTTTCTCGGCGTTGAACCACTTCACCGTGGCTTCCAGCTCCGGTCCGGATGCGCTGGCGGCGAACGAGGGGAACGGCACCGGCGGCGAAGGCGCGTTGCCGTAGAAGTTGTCGTCGTCAAAACCGCGGCGGCGGGGGGGCCGTTGGCGGTCGTTCCTGGGGGCTCGCAAGGCTACTGTCCTCTGTAAGTCGGCTGTTTACCGTCTCGACGATACGCCCGATTGCGGCCGCTGGGTAGCGGTTCTCGCAGGGCGCGAAATTCTTCACGCAATCAGTCGAATGCGCGCCTGATTCGGGCCCAGTCCTCGATCGCGCGCTCTTCGCCGGGGGTGATCGGGATCACCAACTGGCTCCAGCCGGCGCTGCGCAACGCCTCGACGCGCTGCTTCAATTCCTGCTCGGATGCGGTGAACGTGGTGCGGCGGATCAGGTCCGCGGTGATGAATTTTTTCTCCTCCGGTTTGACGAACACGAAATGGCCGCGGTGATTGTTGAGATAGCGCGCGTCGGGTGGTTCGAAGCCGCGTGCCATGGCGACGTAGCCGTCCACCTGCTGCTGCACCGACGGCGGCACCGGCGAAGTGTTCTGCCAGCCCTCCATGTCGAGATCGGCCGCGCGATGCAGCAGCACCGCGGCGCGCGGGCCCGCCTGGGCGACGGCGCGCGGGCTGTCGGCCGGTTCGCCGTCCGCCAGCACACAGCCACAGGCCCACGCGGTGGCGTAGAGATCGCCCGCGCTGCGTCCGGCCGCGCGCCAGCTCTGCTGCATGCTTTCCAGGGCGGTCATCGCGCCGGGCACGTCGCTGACGAAACTCTTCCACCCGGCGTTCAGCTTCGCGGTCAGCGCCTGCGACTTCGGGCCATAGGCGGAGACGTGCAGCCGGATCGGATCGTGCGTGTTGATCAGGCCGAAGTCGGGGTTGAGGAAGCGGATCTTCTTGCGCCTGCCTTCGACGTTGGTCTCGAGCGTCTCGCCGTTCAGCAGTCCGTAGACGACACGGATATACTCTTCCATGTCGGCAAGCTTCATCGCGCCGAGACCCATGGCGCGGCGCGCGGAAAACCCGGTGCCGACGCCGAAGTCGATGCGGCCGGGTGCCATGCCGTTCAGCGTGGCGAACGCGTTCGCGGTCACCGCGGCGATGCGGTTGGAGGGCACCAGCACGCCGGTGCCGAGACGGATGCGCGAGGTCTTCATCGCCGCCGCCGCCATGGCGACGAAGCAGTCCGCGGTGATCATCTGCGTGTCGAAGAACCACGCATGGCTGAACCCCAGCTCCTCGGCGCGCTGCGCGAGCTTCCAGGAATCGTGCGACGTCGCGATGCCGATGCCGAAGTCCATGTTTGTCTCCCTTGGCCGGTTTTCCGTTGACTGCCAGTGTAGCACCGCCCTGAGCGGAGGAAACGCGATGCAATTCGGTCTCTGCTACATTCCGGATTACCACGAGGAATACTCAGGTTCCTGGCAAGACTGGTACGACAACATGATTGCCGAGGTGAAGCTGGCGGAGACGCTTGGCTTCGACGGCGCGTGGTTTGCTGAACATCGCGTCGCCGGCTTCGCGTTCGGCTCGCCCGCGCTGTTCATCGCCGCCTGCGCGCGCGAAACGCATCGCATCCGGCTGGGCAGTTCCGTCAGCCTGCTGCCGCTCAACAATCCGGTGCGCACCGCGGAGGACTATGCGATGGCCGATGTGCTGTCGCACGGCAGGCTTGATTTTGGCGTCGGCCGCGGCCTGTACAAATACGACTACGATATCGCCAACGTTCCAATGAACGAGAGCCGCGAGCGGTTCGACGAGAACCTGGCGATCATCCGTGCGCTATGGACGCAGGATCGGGTAACGCATCGCGGACGGTGGACCACCGTGGACGGCCACGCGTTGGGGCCACGGCCTGTGCAGCTCCCCACGCCGCCGATCTGGGTCGCGGCGGTGCGCACCGAGGCCACATATCGCTGGGCCGGCGAGAACGGCTTCCATCTGCTCACCGCGCCGTTCTTCTTCACTGATCATCGCGAGCAGCAGGCATTGCTGGCGGTGTATCGCGACAGCCTGCGTGCGAACGGTCACGACCCGGCGCGCCGGCAGGTGATGGCGGTGTATCACATGTACTGTGCGGAGACCGATGCCGATGTCGCCGTCTTCGCCGATCCGGCGCTGCGCCGCTATCAGGCGTTCACCAAGGCGACCGACCTGTCGCGCCAGGCGTATCGCGATCCGGTGGCCTACAAGGACTGGAAGGGGTTCTTCGAGAATCGCGAGACGATCACTCTGGAACAGATGAAGGCCGAGCGCGCGGTGATCGGCCGACCGGAGGAATGCATCGAAAAACTTGCGATGTTGTCGGAGCGGTTCGGCATCACGTATTTCAGTTTCGAGGTGAATTTCGGCGCCCTTCCGCATGCCGAGGCGATGCGGTCGATGCGCAGGTTTGCGGAGAAGGTGATGGCAAAGCTTCGGTAGCGCACCCCGATTGTCAGCTTACGCCTGCACATCGCCCGCGACGATGCGCACCCGCCCGTCCGACGTATCGAGCAGCAGGGTGCCATCGTCATCGATGCCGGCGAACGTGCCGGCAACGAACTGCTCGCCCAGCCGGACATTCAGCGAGCTGCCGATCGGATGCGCGCGCGCGAGCCAGGCGGCACGGATAGGCGCGAACCCGTCCTGCTGCCAGATGTTGAACCAGGTCGCGAGTGACGTCAGAAGCCTGTCGCGCGCGCCATCGACCGTCGCCAGTCCACCGCAGCCGACGATGGTGGACACCTGGTGCGACATGCCGCTGGGAGCCTGCAGCACATTCAGGCCGATGCCGAGGATCAAGGCACCATCCGCCTGATCCGCAAGGATGCCGGCGATCTTGCCATCGCGCACCAGCACGTCATTGGGCCATTTCAGGGTCGAACGGAGCTGGCGCGGCAGCAGCGCATCGACCGCGTCTGCCACTGCCAACGCGGCGACGAAGCCGATCTCGACTGCGCGCGCCGCAGGCAGGTTCGGCCGCAACACGACCGATAGATAGACATTTCCCGGTGGGCTGAGCCAGCGCCGCGACAGCCTGCCGCGACCGGCGGTCTGCTCGTCCGCATGCACAACGGTGCCGTGCGCCGCGCCTTCGCGTGCAAGCCGCAGCGCCTCGTCGTTGGTCGATCCGACGCTGTCGTAGTGCCGGACGTCGAACGCGATCATTGTAATGTGTCGAGCAATTGCTGCGCCCGGGCGCGCTTCTCGGGATCGACATCGCGGGCGACGATGCGTTGCAGCACGGAGCGGGCGCGCGGATCGCGGGCCTCGCCGAGTTCAAAGCCGAGCGCGTCGCGTTTGTCGAACCACACCGGGTCGAACGGCTTCAGCGTCAGCGGCAGGCGGCGCCAGTAGTATTTCAGCACGTCCGAACACCAGCCTTCGTACACGTCTTCCCACGATAGCGGCTGGCCGTCGGGATTGGCGTTGTCGATGTTGAACGGCTCGCTGACCAGTTGGAAGCGCACGTCCATCGACATGCGCAGCCGGTCGCTGCGGTTCGGCACGCCCTTGTGCACCGTCATGCTGTGGAACAGCAGCACATCGCCAGCCGCGAAGTCGCCGGAGACCCAGCTTCCTTCCAGCTTATCCCTGATCTCGATCCCGCCGGCGCCGCCGGCGATGTCGAAATCGTACACGCCGGCGGTGTGCGAACCGGCGGCGATCTGCAACGGCCCGACATCCATCGGACAGTCGATCAGCGGCAGCCACGCCGTGTAGACCTCGGTGGTGCCCTGGACATTGGGAAAGTCCTGGTGCGCCTTGGTGGTGTATTCCTCGCGTGCAGGGAAGATGTTGCGCATCAGCACGCGCGGATGCGGCAGGATCGGCCCGCCGAGCATGCGCTCGAGCAGATCGATCAGCGCCGGATGGTGTTTCAGCGCGTGATAGTCTTCCAGCCGGTTGATCCGCCGCAGCGTCGTCAGATAGGTGGGATCGGGATCGACGCAGAACCCCGCGATGTCGGCGATCGAAGCTGCCACCGGTTGATCGCGTCGCAGCCATCCCGCATCGCGTGCGATCGCGCCGACCTGGCGCTGCACCGCGGCGACATCGTCGCGCGGCAGCAGGCCGGGAAGGAACAGGTAACCGTCGCGCCGCATGCGCGCCGCGAGTGCCGCGCCATCGGCGATCAGTCCCGATGAGTCGATGAAAGGCCGGATCATGCGGTCCATCCTTGCAGCCGCGCGGCTTCCTCGCGGCAGTGTTCCGGTCCGCCCAGCATCTGGCGATTGAAGCTGATGCGCTTGAACCAGTAGTGCAGACCGAGCAGATCGGTGAACCCCATGCCGCCATGCGCCTCCGTCGCCATGCGCGCGATGTCGCGGCCGACATCGCCGAGATGCGCCTTGGTCTGCAACGCCGTCAGTCGCGCCTCGTCCGGCAGCGCATCCTGCGCGTAGGCCGCGTACCACACCATCGCGCGGCACGGCTCCAGCATCGTCACCATGTCCGCGAACTGGTGCTTCACCGCCTGGAAGCTGCCGATCACCCGGTTGAACTGCACGCGCTGCTTCACGAACGCCAGCGCCTGATCGAACATGTGCTGCGCCGCGCCAAGCGTGTCGGCCGCGAGCACGACGCGTCCGGCGTCCAGCACCCGCTGCATGGTGGCGAGCGGTGCGTTCGCCGCATCGAGCACCACGGCGCGTGCCTGGTCGAAGGCGACGTCGGTCACCGGTCGCGTGCGGTCGATGCTGCGATGCATCCGCATCGAGGCGTGCTCCGCCGCAACGACGAGCGCCGTGCCGTCGGGTAGATACACCAGTATGTGCGTCGGCGCGCCGGCGTCGATCGCTGCGGTGACGTGCCCGCTGTTCTGGCTGAAGCCGACGCCGAAGCGCACCTCGCCCGCGGCAATGCGCGGCAGCCATGTGTCCTGCAGTGCCTCGGTCGCGCCGTGCACGAACGCCAGCGTCGCCATCACGATGCTGCCGGCGAACGGGACGAAGGCGGCGGCACCGCCCATTAGTTCCGCTGCCACCGCGGCATCCAGCACGCCAAGACCGGCGCCGCCAAAGCGTTCCGGCACCAGCAGACCAGGCAGCCCGAGCTCCACCAGGCTGTCCCACAACGCTGCATCGAAGCCGGTGCCGCTATCGGCATGGCGACGCAGCGCGTCGATCGACACGCGATCCGCCAGCAGGCCGCGCAACGAGTCCGCAAACAGGCGCTGCTCCTCGCTGAGGGCGAATTCCATCAGGCTCTCGCCACCTTCGGCTCGCGCGGCAGGTCGAGCCCGCGTTCCGAGATGATGTTCTTCTGGATGTTGTTGGAGCCGCCGCCGATCATCAGCCCGACATCGTACAGATAGTCGATGTTCCAGGTGGTCGCGTCATCGTCTTCCGCGTCCTCGCCGGCGCTTTCGAACGGCAGCCCGTCGGTTCCCAGCGCGTCGATCGCGAGCGATGCCAGGCGAAAACCCAGCATGGTCCCGCCGTACTTGATGATCATGCGCTTCACGCCGGAATCCACACCCTGCGCCGCCTCGGTCAGCAGGCGCAGATTGTGCGCCTTCCAGGCGATCACCTCGCCTTGCAGCTTCAGCAGTCGGTCGCGGTATTCCGTCGTGCCCAGCAGGTCGCGCTGCTTCATCAGCGTGATGAGCTGTTCCAGCCGCGTCGTCATCTTCTCGGCGTTGCCGATCATCGAGCGCTCATGCTTCAGCGTCACGTTGGCGACGTACCAGCCCTTGCCGCGGCCGAGTACGATCTGGTCCTCGGGCACGCGCACGTCGGTGAAGAACACCTCGTTGAATTCGGCGCGGCCGGTCATGGTGCGCAGCGGGCGCACCTCGATGCCGGGCGTCTGCATCGACAGCAGCAGATACGAGATGCCCTCGTGCTTCGGCTGGTCCGGCTCGGTGCGGCAGAGCAGGAACATCATGTCGGCATAGTGCGCGGAGCTGGTCCAGATCTTCTGCCCGTTGATCACGAAGTGCCCGTCCTGCAGCACGCCGCGGGTGGTCAGCGACGCGAGGTCGCTGCCGGCGCCAGGCTCGGAATAGCCCTGGCACCAAATGACATCGCCACGGATCGTCTGCTCGATCCACTGTTGCTTCTGCGTTTCGGTGCCGACCTCGAGCAGCGTCGGCACCAGCATGCTGATGCCCTGGTTGGTGAGGCCGGCATAGATTCCGGCGGCGGCGAATTCCGCGGAAATCACCGCGGCTTCCATCACGTCGGGTTCGGCGCCGTAGCCGCCGTATTCGCGCGGAATGGTGCGCGCGACATAGCCGTGATCGACCAGCAGCTTCTGCCAGTCCAGCGCCTTCTGGTCCGGCCGCTTGCGTCCGCCGCCGAGTTTTGGCGATTTATGGCCGTGGTCACGGATGAATCCGCGCACCTCATCCTGCAATGACCGATGCTTGTCGGACAGGCTGAGATCCATCGCGTTGCTCCGTCGCTCTTGCCGGGCAGTCTAGCGTCGCGTCAGGATCGCGCCAGTCACGGAGGAAACATCATGGCGTTGCACAGCCGCATCTGCGACCTGCTTGGCATTCGCTATCCGATCCTGCTCGCAGGCATGGGTCGTGCCGCGACACCGGAACTCGCCGCCGCGGTGTCGAATGCCGGCGGGCTCGGCGTGATCGGTGCCGCGTCGTGCGGACCCAACCAGTTGCGCGACTGGATCCGCCGCACCCGCGAACTCACCGACAAGCCGTTCGGTGTCGATACGTTGCTGCCCGCGTCGGTGCGCCGCGGAGGTAAAGCGAATACTGGCGTGTCGCCGATGGACCTGGTGCCGCAGCATCGCCAGTTCGCGCGCGCGTTCATGCAACGCGAGGGATTGCCGGAGCTGGACGCCGAGACCTTCGCCAGCATCACCGGCGTGGATCCGGCCGACCGCGACGGTCCGCGGCTGCTCAGCAAGGAATTCTTCGAGGCGCAGATGGAGGTGGTGATCGAGCAGCGGGTGCCGCTCTACGCCGCCGGTCTCGGCAGTCCTGAACCATGGATGGACCGGTTGAAGGCGAACGGCACCGTGGTGCTGTCGGTGGTCGGAGCGACGCGGCATGCACATCAGGTGCTGGCGTCGGGCGTCGATATCATCGTGGCGCAGGGCCACGACGGCGGCGGCCACAATTCGCCGATCGGCACGATGGCGTTGATCCCGCAGGTGGTGGATGCCGTTGGCGGGCGCGTGCCGGTGCTGGGGGCGGGCGGCATTACCGACGGGCGAGGCGTGGCGGCGGCGATGATGCTGGGTGCGGAGGGTGCCTGGATCGGCACGGCGTTCCTTGCCACGCACGAGGCCGGGCTGCGCGACTTCCAGAAGCAGGCGCTGGTGGAGGGCAACGACCAGGGCACCGTGGTGTCGCGCTCGGTCACCGGGAAGCCGGCGCGCATGGTGCGCAATCGCTGGGCCGAAGCCTACGCCGAGGCGGACATCGAGCCGTTGCCGATGCCGTTTCAGGGCATGGTATCGCAGCAGGTGACCGCGGCGGCGGTGGCAGCGGGACGGCAGGACATTTGGCCGGGATTCGCCGGGCAGGGGCTGGGGATGATCCGCTCCGTGCGGCCCGCCGCGGATGTATTGCAGGATATTGTCGATGGCGCCGAGCGCGCGCTGTCGCGGGTGGGAGAGTTGGTACGATAGCATCCACGGTCTGACCGGAAACTCATGCGATCACTTGGCTCGATGGGTTTCGCTGCGCTCCACCCATCCTACGAGTTGGTGCGCGCTCGTTGCCGTACTTGCCGTAGGATGGGTAGAGCGCAGCGAAACCCATCGTCCCGCCACGATTCCACCGCGCCTGAAACCGCTAACCTCGCCACACGGCCAGTGCATCCAGCGCTTCAACATCCCCACCGCGCACCCACAGCGGATTGACCTCCAGCGCTTCCAGTTCGGGCCCGAGCGCCACCGCGGCATCGCCGATCCGCGCGATCACGTCGGCCACCGCTCCGAGGTCGGCCGCTTGCATGCCGCGAACGCCTTGCAGCAACTTCGCGCCGCGCAATTCGGAGAACATACGCCTCACCTCCGTCGCGTCGATCGGCAACGGGCGCAGTGCCACATCCTGCAACACCTCGACCCAGACGCCGCCGAGGCCGACCGCGATCACCGGCCCCCACTGCGGGTCGCGTGTGCAGCCGACGAACAGCTCAAGCCCGTTGCTGCGCATTGGCGCAACCAGCACGCCATCGACACGCGCGCCCGCGGGCGCCACCGCCATGATGCGGCGGAAGGCGTCCGCCACCGCGGCATCCCCCTCGACGTTCAAGACCACGCCGCCGATGTCGCTCTTGTGGGCGATGTCGTCTGACGCGATCTTCAGCACCACGCGTCCGCCGATGGCACGCGCCGCCGCCATCGCCTGATCAGCATCGCGCACCAACGTCGTCGGCACCACCGGCACGTTGCTCCGCGCGAGGTAATCGAGCGTCGTCCGTTCGGATCGCGGTCGCTCGCTTGCATCCGCAATCGTCGTGATCGACGCCGTTGCATCAGCGATCCGCCGGTATTGCTCCGACCACCAGAACGCGCGCCCGAGCGCGTTCATCCCGTGATGCAGGCCGGAGCTGACGTAGGGCAGACCGATCTCGTCGATGATGCGCGTGGACACGCCGGTCACCGGCTTCACCGTGTGGCTGATCATCAGTGCCGGCATGTCGGCAGCGTGAAGTCCCGCCGCGATGTGGCGCAGCGCCGTCAGCACGAACTCGGTCGCAAGCTCTTCGGCCACCGGCACGTCGAACAGGCAGGCGAGCGCTGAGTACTCCGGCTGCTTCCCCAGGACCCGCAGTCCCTGCTCGAACAGATCCGGCTGCAATACCGCGCCGCCGGTGATGTCGAGCGGATTGTGCGGCGTGCCAAAACTCGGCAGCGCCGCACGCAGCTCCGCAACCGCTGCATCCGACAGCGCCGGCATCGGCACATTCAGCACCTGCGCGCGATCGGCGACGACTTCGCACGCGCCACCGGAGATCGACACCACCGCCAGACCGCGCGGCTGCAATACGCCGGTGCGCGTGATCACGTCGGCGGTGAACAGCAGGTCCTCGATCGAATCCACACGCACGATGCCGTACTGCCGGCACACGCCGTCGAACACACGATCATCGCCGACCAGCGCGCCGGTGTGTGCCTGTGCGGAGCGTGCGGTGACTTCGGACAGGCCGATCTTCAAAACCACGATCGGCTTGGCCGCCGCGATCGCCCGCCGTGCCGCCGTCGCGAAGCTCGGCGCGTGGCGGATCGTCTCGGCGAACAGCGCGATCGCGCGCACCTCGGGCTGGTCGATCAGGTGGTCGATGAAGTCGGCGCAGTCGAGATCGGCCTCGTTGCCGGTGGACACCATGTGCGACAGGCCGATCTCGTGCTGCGCCGCCAGGCTGGAGATGAAGCTGCCGTTGGCACCGCTCTGGGTCACCACGGCGATCGAACCTGGACGCGTCGGTGCACGGAAGCCGCCGGTCCATAGCGGTACGTTGTCGATGAAGTTGACGAAGCCCAGGCAGTTCGGCCCGAGCAGCGATACGCCGTGCTGGCGTGCCAGCATCGCGAGGCGAGCCTGGTGGTCGGCGCCTTCGTCGCCGGTTTCGGCGAATCCCGAGGTCAGGATCACCGCATTGTGTATGTCAGCGGCGGCGAGATCGCCCAGCGCTTCGTCGATCGCGGCCATCGGCACCATCAGCAGGGCGAGATCGATCGGCGCGCCGATCGCGACACACGATGTCGCAGCGCTGCGGCCATGCACGGTGCCGCCGCGGCGGCTGACCAGATGCACCTCGCCGGGGTATTTCCGGTTGATCAGGTTGTCGAACGTGTTCTGCGACCAGCGCGAACGATCGGTGGCGCCGACCAGCGCGATCGAGCGCGGGCGCAGCATGGCGTTCAGGTCACGCTTCATTGCCGGCATTACGTTTCCCTTTTTGTCAGGCTGCGGTCAGGTCGCGCAGCAGCGGCATCGCCTCGGACGCGAACCGCTCGATCTGTTCATTCCGCTGTTCGTATGGCCCGAGCAGATCGAGTGCAACGTGCCGTACGCCCGCCGCATGGAATTCGCGGATGCGCTCCGCGACCTGCTCCGGGCGCCCCAGCGCACAGTAGCGCTGCGCCGCCCGGCGGAAGTCCATCGCATAGCGAACACTGAGCGTCTCGGTCGCGGCATCCAGCGCCTTGTCGTAGCTGTCGTCGATGCGGGTGAACAGCAGATGCGCGGTGCCGAAACGCATCACGCTGCGTCCCGCCTCGCGCGCCGCCGAATCGATCTTCTCCAGTGACGCCCGGTACATCTCGGGCGTGACGACATACGACAGCCAGCCATCGGCCAGCCGCCCGGTGCGGCGCAGCGCGCCGTCGGAACGACCGCCGCACCAGATCGGTGGCCCGCCGCTTTGGCGCGCAGGCGGCTGCATCGGAATGTCATTGAACGGGCCGTAGAACCGGCCGGTATGGGTTACCGGTTCGCCGCTCCAGAATTGACGCAGCAGCGCGATCCCTTCGCTCAGCCGCGCGCCGCGTTCCTCGCGCGGCACGCCGCACACCTCGTATTCCCGCGGGAACTCGCCGCCGACGCCGACGCCGAAGATCAGCCGCCCTTCGGTGAGATGATCCAGCGTGGCGACCTGCTTCGCCACCGGCGCGGGATGGCGCAGCGGCAGCAGATAGACGGACGTGCCCAGCGTCAGCCGCCGGCTCACCATCGCCGCCTGCGCAAGCTGCAGCAGCGGATCGAGCACCGGCACGGCGAACGAGACGTGATCGCCGACCCACAGCGAATCGTAGCCGCTGCGGTCCACCAGTTCGACCAGCTCGACCAGTTCGTCGATCTTCGGCAGCCAGGGCCCGCTCGCCGGTTCGGTGCGGCGATGGATGGTCTGGATGCCGATGCGCAGGCGAGGGTCCAGCGGCAGGATCACGGCGCGGCCCCCTCCCCCCAACCCCCTCCCGCAAGGGGAGGGGGAGTAGTTTCAGGATGAATTCTCCCCCTCCCCTTGCGGGAGGGGGTTGGGGGGAGCGGGCCGCGCCTATTTCGATTCATATCGCCGCCAAGCGCTCATCTGGATCGCCGAGGTGTGGCAATGCACCACCACCGGCTTCGTCTTGACCGCGAATGCATGCGCGATCCCGTCCGCCACCTCGGACTCATCTCGAATGGTGATTCCTTCGGCGCCGAACGACCGCCCCCATGCGGCGAAGTCCGGATTGGTCAGCTTCATCGACTCCTGGAACGGCCGCCCCGGATAGCGCACGTGGTGATGCATGCCGATCGTGCCGTACATCCGGTTGTCGGAGATCACGATGATCGGCGCGCCGCCATACTGCGCCGCCGTGGCGATCTCGTTGCCAGCCATCAGCGCGCCGCCGTCGCCCATGAACGCGACCACCTGCTTGCCCGGCCGGCGCAGAGTTGCGGCCACCGCCATCGGCATACCCGAGCCCATCGCGCCTACCACAGATGACAGGAAGATCTGGCCCGGCTTGAAGCCGATATAGCGGTGGATGAAGCTGCCGAAGTTGCCGGCATCCGACGTCACCGTCGCATCCGGCGCCAGGTGCTTGTCCACTTCGCAGACAATGGCGGCGAAGTTCACGCCGTCAGGAGCGGGCTCCCACTCCTTAGCCAGCAGCTTGCGATGGATTGCGTGCAGCCCGTTGACCCAGTTGCGCCGCTGTTCCGCACCCGCCGGCGCGCCGTGCCTCAGCAGCGCCTTTACCACCTCGTGCGGACTTGCGGCGATGCCGAGTTCGGGCCGCCAGACGCGCCCCACTTCGTTCGCGTCCGGCCACACATGCACCAGCGGCAGTTGCGGCTGTGGCGCGGCAGGGAAGCTGTAGGACTGGCTCACGCTGTCGGTCAGCCGTTCGCCGATCGCCACCATCAGGTCGGCCTTCTTCATCTCGCCGATCAGCGCGGGAGGCACGCGAATGCCCATGTAGCCGCCATAATGCGGGTGCATCGCGTCGAACAGTTGCGGCCGGCGATGCGTGGGCGAAATCGGCAGCACCCAATCCTCTGCGAGCCGCCTGAGATCGCCGAACACCGCCGGGTCGTACATGGCGTCACCGAGCAGTGCGCCACCCACCAGCACCAAGGGTCGCTCGGCCTTTGCCAGCATGTCCGCCAACCGTTCCAGGTCTTCGGCCCGCGGTCCGGCCAAGACGCGTGGCCGCGGCTGATCCACCTCGGCATCGGTCTTCGCGTCGAAAATATCCTCGGGCAGAATCACCGCCACCGGCCCGGGCGTGCCGCTCTCCGCGATGTGGAACGCACGCGCGATCGCCTCCGACGCCTGCTCCGGTTCGATCACCTCGATCACCGACTTGGTCACGTCCGACAGCAGCCGAGAGTAGTTCTGCTCCTGCAGCGCCATGCGGCCGAAGTCCTTGCGCTCCACCTGGCCGACCAGCATCACCAACGGCGTCGCGTCGTGATACGCCGAGTGCAGCGACACCATCGAGTTGGACAGGCCTGGACCGCGCGAGACGATGCAGCAGCCGGCGCGGCTGCGCAGCCGGCCGTCGGCCACCGCCATGAAGCCGGCGCCGCCCTCGTGCCGGCACACGATCAGCCGGAGCGAGTTCATGTCGGTGAGCGCATTGATCAACCCGACATAGCTCTCGCCGGGCACGCAGAAGATCTGATCGACGTCGTGCGCCTCCAGGCTTTCGGCGAGCAGGCGGGCAACGGAACGGGTCATCGCGGGTGCGTCTCCTGATGGTGGTCAGCGCGCCGGGCAGCGCACCAGCGGGTAGGGGAAATCGGTGCAGCCGGGGAAGCTGATCTCGTTCTCGGTGCGCCGCTGCACGCGCAGGATGTCGGGGCTGATACAACCGAAACCCACCTCGTTGTCGCCGCCGGGCGCCAGGTTGAACGGTCCGGCCGGAGCTTGCGCCGGCGGCCGGACGAAGCGGAATTCCACACCTTCCGGCGTGACCCGCGCGGTCTCCACCAGCCGCTGGGTGTAAAGTTGGTCGGTGATCACCGCGCGCATCACGAGGTCGCGGGTGAAGATCACCACCGGCGCGGCGAGGCACTGCTGCGCGCTGAACGTGCTGGGGGGCGGAAACAGTCCCCCGGTCCAGGCGCCGAACAACCAAGCGTGCGGCGGCAGGTCGCTCTGCGCGCGTGCCGGTGCCGTGTGCAATGCCGCCAGGGCAAGGGTCGCGATCAGGCAGGCGATGCGGCGCATGCGGGTCCCTCGAACGGTTTCGCGGGCACGATAGGGCGGGCGGGAATCAGTGACCAGGGGCCGGCCAAATGGTAGGAGACCCCGATGTTGCACCGTCTCTACATGCGCACGCTCGCGCTGGCTGCGTCGCCGCGCGCGCCCTGGTGGCTTGCCGCCGTGGCGTTCGCCGAGAGCAGTTTTTTCCCCATTCCACCTGATGCGCTGCTGATCCCGATGGTGCTGGCACGGCCAGACCGCGCGTGGCGCTTCGCCGCGATCTGCATGGTGGCCAGCGTCGTCGGCGGGGCTCTCGGCTACGCCATCGGCTACTTCGTGTTCGACGCGGTCATGCGCCTGCCGCTTGCGCATGCGCTGTTCGGCCCCGACCCCCTCAGCGCGTTCCAGGCCTGGTACTCCCGTTGGGGCCTCGCGGTGATCCTGATCAAGGGCATGACGCCGATCCCGTACAAGCTGGTCACCATTGCCTCCGGCGCGGCGAGGTTCAGCTTCCCGGTGTTCATGGCGGCAAGCGTCGTCACCCGCGGCGGCCGCTTCTTCCTGGTCGCCGCCTTGCTGCGTGCGTTCGGCACGCCCGTGCGCGACTTCATCGAACGGCGGCTGACCCTGGTCACCAGTATGCTCGCCGCCGGCATCGTCGGCGGCTTCGTGGTGCTGCGGCTGCTGTAGCCAGTTTCAACTCCGGTTGAACTGCATGATCTCGCCCCAATCGGGATGTGAAACCGATCGCATCCTTGATCGAGGGGACATGCAATGCGTCGGCGTGACATCCTGTTGCAGGCCGCGGCGGTGCCGATCGTCGCTGTGCTGGGTCGCGCAGCGCACGCCGAGGAATCGGCGCCGTTCGACGCGGCGACAGTGCGCAACCTTGCGCGCGACCTGGCGCAGCGCGGCTATCAGGCGCCCGATGCCACCCTGCCCGATGAACTGAAGAACCTGGACTACCAGGCGTATCGCTCGATCCGCTTCGATCCTGGTCACGCCCTGTGGCACGGTCAGGGGCTGCGCTTCACCGCCGAGTTCTTCCATCGCGGTTTCCTGTACAAGGAAGCGGTGCGGATGTTCGAGGTCGTCGACGGCCGTGCCGAACTGATCCGCTACAGCCCGGACCTGTTCACCTTCGGCAAGGTGAAGCCACCAACTGCCGACATCGGCTTCGCCGGCTTCCGCCTGCACAATCCGCTCAACCGCCCCGATTATTTCGACGAGATCTGCGCCTTCCTCGGCGCCAGCTACTTTCGCGCGTTGGCGAAGGGTCAGGGCTACGGCCTGTCGGCAAGGGGGCTCGCGATCAAGACCGCCGATCCCGCCGGTGAGGAGTTCCCGCTGTTCCGCTCGTTCTGGCTGGAGCGGCCTGGCAAGGGCAGCGATGCGATCGTGGTGCACGCGCTGCTCGACAGCCAGAGCGCGGCGGCGGCGTTCCGGTTCACCATCCGTCCCGGCAAGCAGACCGTGTTCGACACCGAGATGGCGCTGTATCCGCGCACCGATATCGCGACCGTCGGCATCGCGCCGCTCACCTCGATGTTCCTGTTCGACGCCAACGACCGCACCCGGGTCGACGACTATCGCGACGCGGTGCACGATTCGAACGGACTGCTGTTGTGGACCGGCAAGGGCGAGCAGGTGTGGCGTCCGCTCGCCAATCCGCGCGAGCTGCAGATCAGCGCCTTCGCCGATAGCGGACCGCGCGGCTTCGGTCTGATGCAGCGTGGCCGGACATTCGGCGACTACCAGGACCTCGAGGCACACTACGAGAACCGGCCGTCACTCTGGGTCGAGCCGATCGGAGACTGGGGCGAGGGCGTCGTGGAGCTGGTGGAAATCCCCACCGATCGCGAGGTCAACGACAACATCGTCGCGTTCTGGCGCCCGCACGATCCGCTGAAGGCAAAGGCGGAATACATGCTGAACTACCGGCTGCACTGGTGCTGGTCGGTGCCAGCCGGTTCGCAGCTTGCCGAGGTCGCCGGGACGCGATGTGGCCTGGCGTGGGATCAGAAGAACCGCCAGTTCATCATCGACTTTGCCGGTGGTGTGCTGAAGGGCCGCCGGGTGGACGCTTTGCCGACGATCGACATCGGCAGCAGCAAGGGCAAGATCGAAAATCCGGTGGTCGAACCCGATCCGGCGACCGGCGGCTGGCGACTCAGCTTTCAGCTCGACCAGGGCAGCGAGAAGCTGGTCGAGATGCACGCCCGGCTGATGGATGGCGAAACCCCGCTCACCGAAACCTGGCTGTACCGTTGGACAGCCTGACGGCAACCGCATTCCGAGCACTGCCCGACGAGGCGCCGCTCGGCATGCCGACCCAGTCGCTGCGGGCTGCGCCGCCGCAGGCAACGCGGCCGCCAAGTTCGCCGCGCGCGATGGGGCTGCGGCGGCTGATCGTGATCGGCGGTGCAGTGGCGCTGACCATCGTCGGTGCGCACGAGATGTATCTGGTGTTCGCGGTGAACGGCGTGACCGCGCTGGCGATCTTCATGCTGGCACTGTTCCTGGCGCTGTTCGCATGGATCGCGCTGTCGTTCACGAGTGCGCTCGCCGGCTTCTGCTCGCTGCTGGCGGGAGGCGGCTGTCGTCTCGGCACCGGACCTGGGGCGCCGTTGCCGCAGCTCACGTCGCGGACCGCATTGCTGATGCCGACCTACAACGAGGAACCCGCGCGCATCATGGCGGGATTGCAGGCAATTTGGGAATCGCTGCAAGCAACCGGGGCCGCCGAAGCGTTCGATCTGTTCATCCTGAGCGACACCACCGATCCGCGGATCTGGATCGCCGAGGAAGCCGGCTTCCTCGAACTGCGCGAGCGCACGGGCGGATATGGGTGCGTATTCTATCGCCGGCGTTCGAAGAATGTCGCACGCAAGTCGGGCAACATCGCGGACTGGGTGACCCGTTTCGGCGGCGGCTATGCGCAGTTCCTGATCCTCGATGCGGACAGTTTGATGACCGGCGGGACATTGTTACGGCTGGCCGGCGCGATGGAGCGGCATTCCGATGTCGGGCTGATCCAGACGCTGCCGATCATCACCGGCGCGACGACGCTGTTCGCGCGCGTGCAGCAGTTTGCCGGCCGCGTGTACGGCCCGTTGATCGCGCATGGCATTGCGTGGTGGCACGGCGCCGAGGGCAACTACTGGGGCCACAACGCGATGATCCGCACCCGTGCCTTTGCCGAACAGGCCGGGCTGCCGGAACTGTCCGGGCGCAAGCCGTTCGGCGGGCCGATCATGAGCCACGACTTCGTCGAGGCCGCGCTGATGCGGCGCGCCGGCTGGGCGGTGCACATGGTGCCAGGCGTGCGCGGCAGCTACGAAGAGGTGCCGCCGACGCTGACCGACCTCGCCGTGCGCGACCGTCGCTGGTGCCAAGGCAATCTGCAGCACACGGCCGTCCTGCCGACCCGGGGTCTTGCCGCGATCAGCCGGCTGCACCTGCTGACCGGCATCGGCTCCTATATCACCGCGCCGCTGTGGCTGCTGTTCCTCCTGACCGGCATCCTGATCGCGGTGCAGGCGCGCTTCGTACCGCCGGATTACTTTCCGCAGGGCAAATCGCTGTTTCCGCAATGGCCGGTGATCGATCCGGTGCGCGCCATGTGGATGTTCGTGGGCACCATGGCGCTGCTGCTGGTGCCGAAGCTGCTGGGTTGTGTGGCGATCCTGTTGCGTCGCGAGGAGCGGCGGCGCTGGAGCGTGCCGCGGTTGATGGGCGGCATCATGTTCGAGACACTGGTCGCGGGGTTGATCGCGCCGGTGGTGATGCTGACCCAGACGATCGACGTCGCGGCGATATTGCTTGGCCGTGATTCCGGCTGGAACGCGCAACGCCGGGACGATGGCGCGATTCCGGCTCGCGAGACGCGACGCCTGTACCGGCGGCACACCGTGCTCGGCTTGCTGCTCGGCGGGGTGGCGTGGACGATCTCGCTGTCGCTGGCGCTGTGGATGCTGCCGGTGGTGCTCGGCCTTGCGTTGGCGATCCCGCTGGCGCTGCTGACGGGCCGGCGACGCGCCGCCGGTCTGTTGCGCACGCCAGAGGATGTGGAACCGCCGTCGGTGGTCGTACGGGCAGCGGAGGTGCAGCGCGAATGGCAAGCGGCTGTCGCGCCCGACGTGACGCAGCTACTGCGCGAGCCGCGACTGTTGGGCGCTCACATGGCGATGCTGCCACCGCCACGGCGTCCGCGCATCGATCCGATCGACGCTACGCTTGTGCTCGCGCGGGCAAAGCTGGAGGAGGCGGACGCGCTGGATGATGCCGTGACGGCACTGTCTGCACCAGAACTGATCGCAGCGCTGAGTGACGCCGCTGCGCTGCGATGCCTGTCGGCGCTGGCGGCTGAACCGCCCCCAGGGTGAGTGGAATCGCGACGATGGGGCGATGGGTTTCGCTGCGCTCTACCCATCCTACAGTGCGCGGCACCCGTGGCACCCGTAGGATGGGTTGAGCGCAGCGATACCCATCGGCCAGGCGGCGGCAGCGGAACACGTTCGTCGTGTCACAGAGTGCCGGCGGTGAATCAGTCGGGCAGGACCTGTCAGCCGCGGTTGTCGCTGATCCCCATCATGTTACGATAGGCGTTGGGAAAGCCGGCCACCGGCGCTGCCCACCACAACTGCCGCCTTCACGCTCGGGTGTTCAACGCGCGCGCTATTTCCTCCAGTGCTGCCGGGTCTTCGATGGTCGGCGGCACCGGTGCGGTCTCGCCATCGGCGATGCGGCGGATCGATGCGCGCAGGATCTTGCCCGACCGTGTCTTCGGCAGGCGCGGCACCACTCGCGCGTCCTTGAACGCCGCCACCGGACCGATCCGTTCGCGCACCAGTGCCACCAGTTCGGCGGCGATCTCGGCATCCGGACGATTCACGCCGGCCTTCAGCACCACCAGGCCGATCGGCGTCTGTCCCTTCAGTTCGTCCTTCGCCCCGATCACGGCGCATTCCGCCACCGCCTGGTGCGAGGCAAGCACTTCCTCCATCTGGCCGGTGGACAGCCGGTGGCCCGCGACGTTGATGATGTCGTCGGTGCGGCCCATCACCCAGACATCGCCGTCCGCGTCGATCATCCCGGCGTCGCCGGTGCGGTACCAGCCGGGGAAATCCGACAGATAGGCGGTTTGGTAGCCCTCGTCGTTCTGCCACAGCGTCGGCGCGCAACCAGGAGGCAGCGGCAGCCGCGCGCACAGATTGCCGGTCTGGCCCGGCGCCACCATGTGCCCGTCTTCGTCCAGCGTGTGCAGATCGATGCCGGGGCTCGGCCGCCCGCCGGAGCCAGGCTTGAATGGGAACAACCCGTATTGGCGAAAGCCGCTGGTGATTGCCCAGCCGGTCTCGGTCTGCCACCAGTGATCGACCACCGGTTTGCCGAGCAGGTCGGCCGCCCACACGGCGGTCGGCGGATCGCAGCGCTCGCCGGCGAGGAACAGCGTCTCCAGCTTCGACAGGTCGTGCGCCCCGAGGTGCTTGCCGTCGGGATCCTGCTGCTTGATCGCGCGCATCGCGGTGGGCGCGGTGAACAGCACCTTCACCCCGTGCTGCGCGCACACCCGCCAGAACGCGCCGGCATCGGGCGTGCCGACCGGCTTGCCCTCGTACATCACGCTGGTGCAGCCGCGCAGCAGCGGCGCGTAGACGATGTACGAGTGGCCGACCACCCAGCCGACATCGGACGCCGCCCAGTAAACGTCGCCGGCCTCGACGCCGTACAGCATGCGCATCGAGTTCCACAGCGCGACCGCGTGGCCGCCGGTGTCGCGCACCACGCCCTTCGGCCGCCCCGTCGTGCCCGAGGTGTAGAGGATGTAGAGCGGATCGGTCGCCGCGACGGCAACCGGATCATGCGGGGCCGCTGCCGCTTCCGCCTCCACCAGATCGTGGTCGCGTCCCGGGATCAGTTCGGCACGTTGGGCGTCGCGTTGCAGGATCAGGCAGGCATCGGGCTTGTGTGGCGACAGCGCGATCGCCGCATCGAGCAGCGGCTTGTACTTCACCACTCGCCCGGGTTCGAGACCGCAGGATGCCGACACGATCACCTTCGGCTTGGCGTCGGCGATGCGCGAGGCAAGCTCGGCCGCGGCAAAGCCGCCGAACACCACGGAATGGATCGCCCCCAGCCGCGCGCAGGCAAGCATTGCGATCGCCGCCTCCGGCACCATCGGCAGGTAGATCACCACCCGATCGCCACGCATAACGCCGAGCGCCGCCAACGCGCCGGCGAGCTTCGCGGTGCGCGTCTGCATCTGGCGATAGGTGAAGGTCTCGATCCGCCCGGTCATCGGGCTGTCCCAGATCAGCGCCGCCTGCTCGCCGCGGCCGGCGAGGACGTGCCGGTCGATGCAGTTGAAGCAGGTGTTCAGCATCGCGCCGGGAAACCATTGTCCGTATGGCCCGATCGAGGCATCGAACACGCGGTCCCAGCGCCGCTCCCAGGTGACCCCGTCGGCAATCCCGGCCCACCACGCCTCCGGGTCGGCGCGCCAGGCGGCATAGGCTTCCGCGTAACCGGACGCGAGCGCGGCATCATCCATCGTGGCCTCCCTAGGCGTTGCGCCAGCATTGCGCTGGGCGCGGCGTTCCTGCAATCGGCCTGAACGCGGACGTTAAGCCAAAGTCAACCGATACCACGCCATCAGGGAGGTCCCCATCGCAACGGAGATCGCCCATGTCGCAGGCGTCGCGGACCACTTCGGTTCCCATGGAAGTCGTCATCCACGACCTGCTGGCAGCACTGGACCGAGCCGCGGCCGCCTCGCTGGCCGGCGGCATCATCGCTTCGTCTGGCCAGCCACACACGCCGGAGCAGGCAATCGCGGTGCACAAGGCGGTGCTGCGGACGATGTTCTCGCCACGGCAATGACGCCGCCATAGGCGTAATCCGTGCCGGCTCGGCTATGATGCGAGGATGCGCCTTCCCGCCGCCCTGATTCCGCTCCGTAATTCGACCTTTCGTACCCTGTGGCTCGCCAACGTGGTGGCCTGGCTCGGTACCTGGCTGCAGAACACCGGCGCCGGCTGGCTGATGACCACGCTCGCGCCACAGCCGCTCATCGTCGCCATGGTGCAGGCGGCGACCATCATGCCGGTGTTCCTGCTGGCGCTGCCCGGCGGGGCGCTGGCCGACATTGTCGACCGCCGCGTGTTCCTGATCGGCACGCAGTGCTGGACAATCCTCGCCGCTATTGTGCTCGCGGTCCTGACGGTCGCCCACGCGATGACCGCGTTCCTGCTGCTGGCGCTGACCTTCGCGATCGGCATCGGCGCTGCGCTGACCGGACCGGCCTGGAGCGCGATCGTGCCGGAACTGGTGCCGCGCGAGGATCTGGTGCAGGCGATCGCGCTGAACGGCATCGGCTTCAACCTCACCCGCGCGATCGGGCCGGCGATCGCCGGCGCGCTGATCCTGCTGGGCGGCTCCAGCCTGGCGTTCTCACTGTATGCGACGTCGATCGTCGCGGTGCTGTTTGCATTGTTCACCTGGCACCGTGGCCGCCGCTTCACCGGCCTGCCGCGCGAGCACCTGCTGTCGGCGATGCGCGCCGGCATGCGCTACGTGCGCAATACCCCGGCGGTGCAATACGCCATGGTGCGGACCATCGCCTTTTCGGTTCCCGCCGCGGCGCCCTGGGCGCTGCTGCCGTTGCTGGTCCGTCGCGACCTCGACCTTGGGCCAGGAATGTACGGTGTGATCCTGGGGATGATGGGGATCGGCGGCGTCGGTTCGGGAATGCTGTTGCCGCTGGTGAGGGGCAAGGTCACCCGCGGCACGACTGTGATCGGCTGCACGCTGTTCTCCTGCGCCGGCATCGCCTTGCTCGGCGCGACCCATCACTGGCTGCCCGCCGCATTCGGGATGCTGTTGTTCGGCATCGGCTGGACCTCGGCCTACGCCACCATCCAGGCCGCCGCCCAACTGGTCTGCCCGCCCTGGGTACGGGCGCGGGCGCTGTCGATCTACCAACTGGCGCAGAACGGGGCGCTTACGGCAGGGTCGTTCGCCTGGGGCTCGCTCGCCGACCATATCGGCATGGCCGACACGCTGCTGGTCGCCGCCGGGGTCGGGATTGCGCTGGCGGCCGCCGTGCGCGGCTTCTCGATCGACCTGTCGGTTGTGCGGCCGATGCCCGAACCGACGGCCGATCCGTTGCCGACCCCCGAGGCGCCGGCTGCGGAGCTGGTGCCGTTGCTGCGCCGGGTGCGCGGCAGGGTGATGGAGACGGTGCACTATCGTGTGCAGCAGGAAGAGCGCGGGGAGTTCCTCGCCGCGATGGCCGACGTCCGCAAGGTGCGCGGCCGTTCCGGTGCCATGTTCTGGCAGCTCTATGAAGACGTCGCGCATCCCGAAGGCTGGATGGAGGTGTGGTCGATGGAGAGCTGGACCGATCACCTGCGCGAGGTCACGCGGTTGTCCGAGGACGACCGCGCGACCTTGGCGCGCGCCGGCCTGTTCCAGTGCGGTGGCGACGGGCCGCGGCCGGCGCGCTACATCGCGGTCGATCCACATTGAGGCGATGGCGATGAGCGCACCGGCGATCAGCGTGCCGCAGGCCAATCCCGGCGCCGGCTATCGCGCGCTGCGGGCCGAGATCGATGCCGCCGTGGCACGGGTGCTGGAGTCCGGCTGGTACATCCTCGGCCAGGAGGTGCGCGCATTCGAGGCCGAGTTCGCCGCCTGGCTCGGTACGACCGGGGCGGTGGGTTGCGGCAACGGTACCGACGCGCTGGCACTTGCGTTGCGCGCCCTCGGCGTGGGTCCGGGTACCAGCGTGGTGACGGTGTCGCATACCGCGGTGGCCACGGTGGCTGCGATCGAGATGGTTGGCGCCACACCGGTGCTGATCGATATCGAGCCGGACTACTACACGATGGATTCCGGTGAATTGGCCGAGGTGCTGGCGCGTCCGCCGGCGGGCACACCGCCGATCCATGCGGTGATCCCGGTGCATCTCTACGGCCAGCCGGCAGCGATGGAACCGATCGTCGCGGCGTGCGCTCGGCACGGCGTTCCGGTGGTCGAGGACTGCGCGCAGGCGCACGGCGCCACCATCGCCGGCCGCAAGGTGGGGACGTTCACCGAAGTGGCGACCTTCAGCTTCTATCCTACCAAGAACCTCGGTGCGCTGGGCGACGGCGGCATGCTGGCGACGCGCAACGCGGACCTGGCCGCCGATATCGCCGCGCTGCGCCAGTACGGCTGGCGGCAGCACTACATCAGCGATGCGGTCGGGGTGAACAGTCGGCTCGACGAAATGCAGGCGGCGATTCTGCGTGTGAAGCTGCGCTATCTCGATGCGCAGAACGCGCGGCGGCAGGCGATCGCCGACGCGTACGACGCGGCACTGCGTGGCACGTCGCTGGCGCCGCCGGCACGTCGTGACGGCGTTGGTCACGTGTTTCATCTGTATGTGTTGCGCACGCCGGAACGTGCTGCGCTGCAGGCACGGCTGCGTGAGGCGGGCATCGGTACCGGCGTCCACTATCCGAGTCCGGTGCACCTGCAGCGCGCTTATCACGGACGGGTCGTGCTCGGGCCCTCGCATTGCCGCGCAAGCGAGATCGCGGCCGAACAGGTGCTGAGCTTGCCGATCTATCCGGAACTAACTGACGACCAGGTCACCCAGGTGTGCGAGCTGTTGCGGCGGCTCTGATTACTTCGGCACCACCTTCTGGTCGCCGCCCGGCATGCCGGGCGGCGGGATCACAGCCATGGGATCGCTCATCCGCGGCGGCAGCGGGGCGCGGATGCCCGGATCCACCACGTTCGGCTGCAGCATCCCCTGTTGCCGCGACAGCTTTTCGCTAAGGTTGCCATCGCTCGGCGCAATCTGCTCGGGCGGCGGCTGCGATGCGTTGGGCGGCGCCAACGGCGGATGCACCTCTTGCGGCGGCGCCGGCTGCGGATTCTGCGCGGCAGCGACGCATGGCAATGCCAGGCTGGCCAGCAGGCAGCACAGCAGTCTGGTCGGTTTCGTCATCCAGCAACAACATCACCGGCCGCACGCGGTTCCCTGCTCACGCGGAAGCGATGCTCAGTCCTGCCACGTCTTCCAGGGCGCAGCGCCGGACGACCACAGAGCTCTCCAGCGTCGTCCTGTCGCGCATCGTGTCCATCGGCTGCCAGAAGCCGGCGTGGCGATAGGCGCATAGCTCGCCGTCGCGCGCGAGGCCTTCGAGCGGTTCGGTCTCCCACGGCGTGTCGTCGCCCACGATACGCTCCAGCACGTCTGGGTGCAGCACGAAGAAGCCGCCGTTGATCAGCGCATTGTCGCCGGGCGGCTTCTCGCTGAAACGTGTCACGCGTGTCGTCCTGCAACAGCAGCGCGCCATAGCGGCCCGGCGGGGTCACCGCGGTGAGGGTGGCGAGCCTGCCGTGGCGCTGGTGGAACGCGATCAGCGCGCCGATGTCGATGTCGGCCACGCCATCGCCATAGGTCATGCAGAAGCTCTCGTCCGGATCGAGATAGCGGCTGACGCGTTTCAGCCGCCCACCGGTCATGGTGGTCGAGCCCGGTATCCACCAGTGTCACGCGCCACGGTTCGGCGTAGTTGGTGTGATAGGTGATCTTCGGAAGTGCGCGCATCCACGGTCAGGTCGGACTCATGCAGCACGTAGTTGGCGAAGTATTCCTTGATCATGTAGCCGCGATAACCCAGGCAGATGACGAAGTCGGTCACCCCGTACGCTCGTGTAGATGTTCATGACGTGCCACAGGATCGGCCGACCGCCGATCTCGATCATCGGTTTTGGCCGCAGATGCGACTCCTCCGCGATCCGCGTGCCCAGGCCCCCGGCGAGAATGACCGCTTTCATGGTCAGCGCCGCTTGAGGAAGCTCTTCGGCCAATAGGTGACGCGATTGCGCACGGCGCCCTCGTTGAACGGAAAGCCGGGTTCCTCCAGCACGAAGTCCGGATTGCGCGCCAGGAATGCCTCCACCGCGGTGATCGGGTTGTTCCAGGTCCAGTCCGGTGCGGTGCGCGGTGCGCCGGCAAGCTGCGCCATGATGCCGTCGCAGGCGACGATATAGGAGCCGGACGAGACCAGCGGCGCATACAGATCCAGTTCCGCCTCGACATGCGCCCGGCTGTGGTTGGAATCGAGCACCACCAGCACGTTTTCATCGGGAGCGATGCCGTGCCGCACCGCGGCCAGCGTGCCGGGCGCGGTGGAGCTGCCCTGGACCAGCGTGATGCGCGCGGCGAGCGGATGCGCCTCGATCGCGATGCGGTTGTGCTTGCGGATATCGATATCGACGCCGATGACGCGGCCGTGGCCCATCGCCTCGAACAGGCTGGCGTAGAAGATCAGCGAGCCGCCATGCGCCACGCCGGTCTCCACGATCACGTCGGGCCGTAGCCGCCAGATCACTTCCTGGATGCGGATCATGTCCTCCGGCAACTGGATCACCGGCCGGCCCATCCAGGTGAAGCCATAGACGTATTTCACGTCCCAGCCGCAGCGCAGCCAGGCGGCGGACACCGCCTCGAACGCCTCGGGCGTGTCGAGCGCGTGCTCGTCCGCCGTGCCGTCCGCGTGGTGGACGGTTACGCGGCCATGGGCCTCGTCGATGGTGAGCATTGGTGCTTCCTGTGCAAGGGCCAGCAGAATCGGCAGGTCGGCGACGAGATTGCTGGCGGTGGGACCGAATTCGCCATCGAGCCGCGTTGTGTCGATCGAGGGCTGCCGCACCGTCGGAGCGTCGGGTGCGAAGCTTGTGTGCCAGCCGGTGACGTCGCGCAGGCGATCGGCGATGGCGGCGTGGCTGGTGTTGCTGCCGGCCGCGACGTTGTAGAGCCGCTGTCTGCCGCTTGCGGCGATCGCCGGCAGCAATCGCACCACCGCCGCGAGTGCTGACATAGTCCTTGGCGGATGCAGGGCTCTGGCGGAACACCACGCAGCCGGTCGCGCGGCCTTCGCGCAGCACCTGTCCGAGGAACGTCTCCGCCGGGACGCCGATGCCGTAGACGTTCGACAGCCGCGCCACGCGGACAGTGGTGCGCGGATCGGCGAGACACAGCGCCTCGCCGGCGAGCTTGGTCACGTTGTAGAGATCGGAGGGATCGGCGGGCATCGCCGGCAGCGCCGCATCCTCGTGTGTCGCGCTGGCGCGTGCATACACGCGCGTCGAGGACAGCAGCAGGAACGAGTCGAATTGCAACTCGGCCAGGCAGCGCGCGACGAGACCGACATGCGCCTCGGCCGTGTCCAACGGGCGGACGCGAAAGTCGCCGGTGAGGCCGATGCAGTCGATGACATGGCCGGCCGGCCGACGCCCCGCCAGCAGTGCGGGTAGCGAGGCGCGCGTAACGGCGTGCACCACATGGTCGTGGCTATCCAGCCAGGCGACCAGCGCTGCTCCGATGAAGCCGCCGGCACCAAGGATAGTGAATGCTTGAACGGTCAGCGGACACCATAGGTGTGCACCAAAGCGTATTGCTCTGGTCGCTTCTACCTGCATCGGGTAAATTTACCGTTGCCGCCGACGCCAGCCATGCACCACCGCGGGCGTGCCGTGTGCCAGGCAGTATGGCGGCAGCGTGCCGCGCACCAGCGAGGCGGCGCCGATGACGCAGCCGTTGCCGATCACGGTGCCGTCCAGCAGCACGCAATTGGCGCCGATCCACACGTCGTCGCCGATCACGATCCCGCCGCGGCTCGGCTGAAATCCCTGCTCGCGGATCGGCCGGTCGGGATCGGCGAATGCGTGGTTGGTTGGTGCCAGCGTGCAGTTGGCGGCGATCAGCACGTTGCGGCCGATGCGGATGCCGTTGCCGGTGTAGAGCACGCAGCCGGAATTGATCACCGTGCCGCGGCCGATCACCACGTCGCCCGAGCCGCCGGCCGGCTTGAGCTTCACGAACGCATCGATGACCACGTCGTCCTCGATCACGATGCGGCTGCCGCGCTGCGAATCCTCGATGTCGGCGAGATGGCGAAATGCGCGCGGACGAGGCGATGCTCAGCATGACGTCGCCACAGCGTCGCGATAGGCCGCCTCGACATGCCGCGCCAGATCCGCTGCATCGCACAGCGGCGAGTCGGCGACACGCTGTCGCAGCGTCGGCGCGCACGCGCGCGAGTTCGTGCAGGTCGGTCGCCGCGGCGACGGCGCGCGCGACGTAGTCGTCGACGTCGCACGCTGACCCAGTCGTCCATTCCGACCGCGTGCAGGATCATCGCGCCGAACCGTCCGACGCTCGGTCGTCCGGCCAGCGAAATGACGGGAACGCCCTGCCACAGCGCCTCGATCGTCGTGGTGCCGGCGTTGTGCGGGAATGGATCGAGCGCGATGTCGATCGCGCCATAGGCGGCCCAGGTGCGCGGCTGTGGCGCTGTGGCGATCAGCTCGAGCCGGTCGCGGCCGATGTCCTGCGCGGCAAACCGCGCGGCGATGAGGTCGCGGAATGCCGGTTCCCGGAACGGCGCACTGTTCAGCACCAGTCGCGCGCCCGGCACCTCGCGCAGGATGCGTGCCCATGCGGCGATCACCGCGTCGTTCAGCCGATCCGTCCGACCGAAATATCCGAACGTGATGAAGCCATTGGTGAGCGCGGGAAGTGTGCCGACCGGCGGCATCGCGTCTGGCGGCGCGTAAGCCAGCGGAATGCGCGGCAGCCGGATCGATGCGTTCGCTGAACAGCGCGTCCGCGCCGGGCGGTGCCAGCACGGCATCGGCCAGGAAGGCATCCATCGCAGAGAGGCCTGAGGTGTAGCCGTGCCCCAGCAGATACGCCACCTGCACCGGCGCGGGCCTGCGTGCGAAGACCAGCAATCGGCTGCCGGCGGTGTGGCCGGTGAGATCCACCAGCACGTCGATGCCGTCGCGCCGGATCAACTCGGCGACGGTCGCATCGTCCAGGCCGGCGATGTCGCGCCAGTGATCGGCCAGTGCACGGAACCGCGCGGTGACTGCGTCGGGCGTTGCGCACCGCGGCATAGCAGAACAGCTCGATGCGGGCTCGGTCATGCGCCGCCAGCAACGGTTCGGCGAACCATGCCACCGCATGCTGGCGGAAGTCGGCGGAAACGTAGCCGACACGCAGCCGTCGTCCGGCCGATCGGTCGAGCGCGAATTGCGGATTGACCGGCGCGAGCGGCGCGGCGTGCTGGCGATCCCAGTCGCGGTATTCGGCGAAGATCGCCTCGGCGGTCAGGTCGACGCGGTAATTGAGCGAGAACAGCAGATTTGCCGTGCGCGACGGCATAGTCCGGCCGCTCGGCCAGCGCCTCGCGGCAGCAACGCTCGGCTTCGGCGTGCCTGCCCTGCGTCTGCAATGCGATGGCGAGGTTGGAGAGCACGCGATGGCGCTGCTGCGCCCGCGGCAGGGCGGCGCGATGATGCGCCTCCGCCTCGATCGGACGGCCCGTCTGGCCGAGCAATGCGCCAAGCGTATCGTGCGCTTCGGCGTCCGTCGGGATCGATCGCCAGCGCCTGCCGCAGCGTGGCTTCGGCGCGATCCGGTGCACCGCAGGCCATCTGGCTCAGCGCGAGGCTGCGCAACAGCCATGGCTGGTCTGGCGCGTGGCGCAGCGCCTCGGCCAGCACTGCTTCCGCTTCATCGGCGCGATGCTGATCGAGCAGGACATTGCCGAGATTGCCGAGCGCCTGGACCAGCGTGGGGTCGAGCTGCAGCGCCTCGGCGGTAGGCTGCTTCGGCTTCCGCCGAGGCGTCCGTGCGGAGCGCAGCATCACGCCGAGATCCGACAGGACGGCGGCATCCGCCGTGACGTCGATCGAGCGCCGCAGCAGCGCGGTGGCTGTTGCGGCGTCACCTTGGTTGAACTTGATCAGGCCAAGGACGTGCAGTGCCGGTGCGTCGCAAGGATCGCTCGCCAGCAGGCGTTCCGCGAGACCGCATGCGCCATCGGCGTCGCCCGCCGCGTAGAGCTGCCGCACGTCCCGCTGGTCATCGACGCACCAGCGCCGCCACAAAGCCGCGATACGCCGCCTCGAACTCGCGCGCCAATCCGGCGGCGTCGCGCAGCGGCGAGGCGGCGAAGCGCGGCCGCAGTTCGGCGCGCAAACGCGCCAGTGCGTCGATGTCCGCAGCGGCCGCGACTGCGCGCGCCACGTAGGCATCGACGTCGCCGCGTGATCCAGTCGTCCAGTCCGACCGCATGCAGGATCGCGGCGCCGAACCGGCCGACCGTCGGCCGGCCGGCGAGCGACACGACCGGCACGCCCTGCCACAGCGCCTCGATCGTCGTGGTGCCGGCGTTGTGCGGGAACGGGTCGAGCGCGATGTCGATCTCGCCATACGCCGCCCAGGTACGCGGCTGCGGCGAGGTGTAGACAAGCTTCAGCCGCGCCGGATCGATGCCGAGTGATGCAAAGCGGCCTGCCATCTGCTCGCGGCCCGCCGGTTCGCCGAATGGCGCGCTGTTCAGCATGAGTCGCGAGCCTGGCACGCGCATGCAGGATGCGCGCCCAGGCGGCCAGCACGGCGTCGTTCAGCCGCACCGTGCGGCCGAAATAGCCGAACGTGACCCAGCCGTTGGCGCGCGCGGGCAGCGGCGCCACGTCGGGCATATCCGCAGGTGGCGCGTAGACGAGTGGAATGCGCGAGCAGACGGATCAGGCGCTCGCTGAACAGTCCGTCAGCGCCTTGCGGGGCCAACTCGGCATCGGCGAGGAACGCATCCATCGCAGAGAGCCCGGAGCTGTAGCCGTGACCCACCAGCCAGGTCACCTGCACCGGTGCCGGCTTGCGCGCGAAGGTGAGCAGCCGATTGCCGGCCGTGTGGCCCGCTAAATCGACCAAGACATCGATACGGTCCGCGGCGAATCTGTTCGGCAAGCTCCGCATCGCTCAGTCCGACCGTGTTGTGCCAGTGATCGGCGACGGCGCGAAACCGCTCGGTGACCGCGTCGGGCGCTGGGACTTCCGCATAGCAGTGGACCTCGACCACCGAACGGTCATGCGCCGCCAGCAGTGGTTCCGCGAACAACGCGACCGCATGCTGACGGAAATCGGGCGAGACGTAGCCGATCCGCAGCCGCCGGTCCGGCGATCGATCGAGTTCGAAGCGAGGCGATGCGGGCAGCAGCTTCACGGCATGTTGGCGGTCCCATTGTCGGTACTCGGCGAAGATCTCCTCCGGCGATACGTCCGGGCGGTAATTCAGGCAGAACAGGATATTGCTGTGCGGCAGGGCAAAATCAGGCCGCAGGGCCAGCGCCTGGCGCAGTGCCGCTTCGGCTTCGGCGAGCCGGCCCTGGCGCATCAGCGCCAGACCCAGATTGTTGTGCGCATCGGCGTTCGTTGCATCGCATGCGATGGCCTGGCGGGCGGCTTCCTCCGCCTTGCGCGCGTGCCCCGCCAGTGCCAGCACCCAGGCCAGATTGACCCAGGCATCGGCGAAGCCCGGCGCCAGGTGGATCGCCGCACGGTAGCAGTCGGCACTTTCATCATAGCGGCCGGCGTCGCGCAAAATGTTGCCCAGGTTGTTATGTGCTGCGACAAGCTGCGGTTCCAGCTTCAGCGCGTTGCGTGCTGCCGCCTCGGCCTCGGCGAGCCGGCCCAGCTTGCGCAGGATCGCCGCGTGGTTGGCATGCATTTCGGCCTGCGCGGGGGCGTGAGCAATGGCCGCCTGAAGATGAGTGTCGGCGTCGCCAAGTCGATGGTCGCGATAGGCCATTAGACCGAGTACATGATGTGCCTCGGCGTTTGCCTCATGATGCCGCAGCATCCGCTGCGCCAATTCGCTGGCGGCCGCCTGATTGTCTTCGGCGTAGAAACGATGCAGTCGCGCGACGTCGCCCTCGCGCCATTCGTCCCATAGCATTCGGTATGTGGCCTCGATGGCGCGCGCCAGGCCACCGGCGTCACATAGCGGCGACATGGCAACTCTTTGCCGCAAGTCCGAGCGCATGTGCGCGAGCGAGGCAAGATCGGTCGCCGCGGCCACTGCGCGCGCAACGTAGGCATCGGCGTTGTCGGTGACCCAGTCGTCGAGCCCGACCGCGTGCAGGATGCTGGCACCGAACCGGCCGACCGTCGGCCGGCCCGCCAGCGATACGACCGGCACTCCCTGCCATAGCGACTCTATCGTCGTTGTGCCGGCGTTGTGCGGGAACGGATCCAGCGCAATGTCGACGCTGCCATAGGCCGCCCAGGCGCGCGACTGTGGCGCTGAATAGACCAGATCGAGCCTTGCTGGGTCGATGCCGTGCGCGGCGAAGCGTGCCACGAACAGATCGCGGAATGCCGATTCCTGAAATGGCCGGTTGTCCAAAATCAGTCGCGACCGCGGCACCGTGCGCAGGATGCGTGCCCAGGTGGCAATGACCGTGTCGTTCAGGCGTTCGGTCCGCCCGAAATGCCCGAATGTAACGAAGCCGTTGGTCAATGCCGGCAGCGGTACGACGGGAGGCATACCGTCGGGTCGCGCGTAGGCGAGCGGAATGCGGGGCAGACGGATCAGGCGTTCGCTGAACAGAGCATCGGCGCCTTCGGGCGCCAGGGCGTCGTCGGCGAGGAACGCGTCCATGGCTGACAGACCAGTGCTGTACCCATGGCCCAGCAGATAGGCCACCTGCACGGGCGCCGGTCGCCGCGCGAACGTCAGCAATCTGTTGCCGGCACTATGGCCTGCGAGGTCGACCAGAACATCGATCCGGTCGCCACGGATCAGTTCGGCCAGCTTCGCGTCGCACAAGCCGATGGTATTCCGCCAGTGATCGCTGAGCGAACGGAACCGTTCGGTGGCGGCATCCTCGGCCGCAACGCCCGCGTAAAGATAAAGTTCGACATTCGAGCGATCGTGTGCGCCCAGCAACGGTTCGGCAAACATCGCGACGGCGTGCTGTCGGAAGTCTGCCGATACGTATCCGATTCGCAGTCGCCGTCCTGGCGTTCGATCCAGCGCGAATGGCGCCGCTTCGGATGCCAGATGCTTCGCGTGACGGCGGTCCCAGTTCTGGTATTCGGCAAAGATCGCTTCTGCTGTGAGGTCGGTGCGGTAGTTGAGCGCAAACAGCAGATTGCCGTGGCCGGACGGCATAATCTGGACGCCTCGCCAGAGCCTTGCGGTAACATTCCTCGGCTTCGGCATGGCGGCCTTGTGAAAACAAGGCCACGCCCAGGTTGGTCAGCCAGCAATATTGGTCCGGCGCCAAAGAGATCGCGGTCCGACTGGCTGATTCTGCCGCGATGGGGCAGCCGGAGCGCGCGAGCAAGGCACTGAGATTGCCGTGCGCCAGCGCATAACCTGGATCCAGGGCCAGTGCGCGACGCAGTTCGGCAAGCGCTTCGGCATTGCACTCGAATGCGAACAGCAGAGTTCCGAGGTTGCAATGGACTACGGCACTGGCAGGCTCGCATTGCGCCGCGTTGCGAAACGCACCCAATGCGTCCTGGAGCCTCCCCTGATGTTGCAGCACTTGTCCCAGGCCGTTCCAGGCCTTCCCGTAATCGGGGCGGAGCGCGAGTGCGGCACGAAATGCTTCCTCGGCATCGGTATTACGTCCCTGTTTCTGCAACAGGTTTCCGAGATTGAGGTGAGCTGTGGCGAAGTTCGGATCGAGGTCAATGGCCTTCCGATATGCGACTTCCGCCTCATCGGTACTGCCCAAGTGCCTCGAGCGAAGTGCCCAGGTTGGAATATTCAGGCGGCCTTTCGGCGAACGAGCGCAGCAACCGCGCCGCCTCTTCATATCGCCCTGTTTGATGTGCGATGTCGCTCAGCGCGCGCGGTGCCAGCGGGTCGTTCGGATTGCGCAGCAGGGTAGCTCGCCAGTGCGCCTCCGCCAATGCCAGATCGCCACGTTGCCACGCCACAGCCGTGCCAGATGTGCCGGTCTGGGCCGCCTTGGTTGCATTCTGCCGGACGGCCCGCGCCGACGCCTTCATTCGATCACGCTGCTAGACCTGGGTGAAGCTGCTTGCACTGTAGGTCCATGGGACGTTGTTGCTGCTGTCGATCACGCCAATCAGGGTGCCGCCACCAGCAAAGCTGCCGTTGTTGCTGTAATACAGCTCGCCGGTGTTTTGTTGGTAAACAAACCCACCCTTGCCGCCGGTTGCCTCGTTGATGGTGAGCCGGGTTGCCGCGTCGGCCACCGCCTTGAGGTTGGTGCCGTCGACCAGCGAGGCGCCACCCAGATCGTAGGTGTTGGTGGGCAGTATCGCACTGCCTGTCGTGTCGAGCGCGATCTTGTCTACCTTGGCGGCACTGAAATTCAGGACGGTGCTGTAATTGCCGGCGCTGTTCTGATCGAGCACGAACTCGTCGGCGGCGGAATTGCCGGTGATGAAGTTTATCCCGGCACTTCCAACGATCATGCTGGCATTGGAGCCGGTCAGGATCACCGTGTCGTTGCCCGAGCCGCCGAATGTGGTTTCCGTGTTCGCGACAGATACCAGGTTGGTGAAATTCGCCAGTTGCAGCGTGTCGCTGCCGCCGCCGAGATCGACATTGCCATTCACCAGCGCGGTCCCCAAGGTCACGGCGTCGGCACCGGAGCCACCGATGACGGTCTGCACGTTGCTGACCGTGCCGGTGTTGGCGACACCGGCCAGCGTCAATTTGTTGGATCCTGCGCCCAGATTGACGGACATGGCGTTGGTCAGAGCACCGCCCAGCGTGACGGTGTCGTTGCCGGTGCCGCCGATGATGGTCTCGGTGTTGGTGACGGTTGCGGTGTTGGCGAAGTTGCCGAAGGTGAGCACATCGTTTGCCGCGCCGAGATCGATCGACGCATTGGCCGCGGCAGTGCCCAGGGTGATGGTGTCGGCCCCGCTGCCGCCGATCAGGGTACCGACATCTTTCACGGTTCCGCTGTTGCTGCCACTTGCCAATGTCAGCGCGTTAGCACCGCCACCGAGGTCGACCGACATGGCCGCTGTAAGCGCAGTGCCGAGAGTGACTGCGTCGGCCCCTGACCCGCCGAGAATGGTCTCCGTGTTGCTGACAGTCGCTGTGTTGGCAAAGTTGCCGAAGCTCAGCACGTCGTTGCCGGTGCCAAGATCGATGGACGCATTCGAGACTGCGGCTCCGAGTGTGACGGTATCGCTGCCTGTACCGCCTGTGATGGTCTTGGTGTTGGCGACGGTTGCGGAGTTGGTGCCGTTGGCGAAGGCGAGGGTGTCGTTGCCGCCGCCGAGGTCGACCGAGCCGTTGGTGATGATGGTGGCGAGCGTGACGGCGTCGGCGCCGGCGCCGCCGATCAGGGTCTGGACGTTGCTGAGGGTGCCGGTGTTGGCGACGCCGGCGAGGGTGAGCTTGTTGGCGCCGGCGCCGAGATCGACCGCCATTGCGGTGGTGAGCGCGGTGGTCAGTGCGACGGTGTCGGCGCCGGAGCCGCCGGTGAGTGTGTCGAGGTTGGCGACGGTTGCGGAGTTGGTGAAGGCGCCGAAGGTGAGGGTGTCGTTGCCGGAGCCGAGGTCGATCGAGCCGCCGACGATGGCGGCGCCGAGGGTGACGGTGTCGTCGCCGGTGCCGCCGATCAGGGTGGTGGCGTTCTTGACGGTGCCGGTGTTGGCGGCGTTGGCGAGGGTGAGCTTGTTGGCGCCGGCGCCGAGGTCGACCGCGATGGCGTTGGTGAGCGCAGTGGTCAGGGTGACGGTGTCGTTGCCGGAGCCGCCGGTGAGTGTGTCGACATTGGCGACGGTTGCGGTGTTGGCGAAGGCGCCGAAGCTGAGCACGTCGCTGCCGGTGCCGAGGTCGATGGATGCGTTGGAGACGGCGCTGCTCAGGGTGACGGTGTCGTTGCCGGCGGCGCCGGCGATGGTCTCGGTGTTGGCGATGGTTGCGGAGTTGGTGCCGTTGGCGAAGGTGAGTGTGTCGCTGCCGGCGCCGAGATCGACCGAGCCGTTGGTGACGGCGGTGGCGAGGGTGACGGTATCGGCGGCGGCGCCGCCGAGCAGGGTCTGAAGGTTGCTGAGGGTGCCGGTGTTGGCGACGCCGGCGAGGGTGAGCTTGTTGGCGCCGGTGCCGAGATCGACCGCCATGGCGGTGGTGAGCGCGGAACCCAGGGTGATGGTGTCGGCGCCGGTGCCGCCGGTGATGGTCTCGGTGTTGGTGACGGTTGCGGTGTTGGCGAAGTTGCCGAAGGAGAGCACGTCGTTGCCGGCGCCGAGATCGACGCTGGCGTTGGCCGCAGCTGCGGTGAGGCTGACGGTGTCGGCGCCGGTGCCGCCGGCGAGGGTTTCCACGTTGGCGACGGAGACCGTGTTGGCGCCGGCGGCGAGGGTGAGGGTGTCGTTGCCGGCGGCGAGATCGACCGAGCCGTTGGTCGCGTTGGTGGCCAGGGTGACGGCGTCGTTGCCGGAGCCGCCGAGCAGGGTGTTGACGTTGCTGACGGAACCGGCGTTGGCGACATTGGCCAGGGTGAGCTTGTTGGTGCCGGCGCCGAGGTCGACCGCCATGGCGTTGGAGAGCGCACTGGCGAGTGTGACGGTATCGCTGCCTGTACCGCCTGTGATGGTCTTGGTGTTGGCGACGGTTGCGGAGTTGGTGCCGTTGGCGAAGGCGAGGGTGTCGTTGCCGCCGCCGAGGTCGACCGAGCCGTTGGTGATGATGGTGGCGAGCGTGACGGCGTCGGCGCCGGCGCCGCCGATCAGGGTCTGGACGTTGCTGAGGGTGCCGGTGTTGGCGACGCCGGCGAGGGTGAGCTTGTTGGCGCCGGCGCCGAGATCGACCGCCATTGCGGTGGTGAGCGCGGTGGTCAGTGCGACGGTGTCGGCGCCGGAGCCGCCGGTGAGTGTGTCGAGGTTGGCGACGGTTGCGGAGTTGGTGAAGGCGCCGAAGGTGAGGGTGTCGTTGCCGGAGCCGAGGTCGATCGAGCCGCCGACGATGGCGGCGCCGAGGGTGACGGTGTCGTCGCCGGTGCCGCCGATCAGGGTGGTGGCGTTCTTGACGGTGCCGGTGTTGGCGGCGTTGGCGAGGGTGAGCTTGTTGGCGCCGGCGCCGAGGTCGACCGCGATGGCGTTGGTGAGCGCAGTGGTCAGGGTGACGGTGTCGTTGCCGGAGCCGCCGGTGAGTGTGTCGACATTGGCGACGGTTGCGGTGTTGGCGAAGGCGCCGAAGCTGAGCACGTCGCTGCCGGTGCCGAGGTCGATGGATGCGTTGGAGACGGCGCTGCTCAGGGTGACGGTGTCGTTGCCGGCGGCGCCGGCGATGGTCTCGGTGTTGGCGACGGTTGCGGAGTTGGTGCCGTTGGCGAAGGTGAGTGTGTCGCTGCCGGCGCCGAGATCGACCGAGCCGTTGGTGACGGCGGTGGCGAGGGTGACGGTATCGGCGGCGGCGCCGCCGAGCAGGGTCTGAAGGTTGCTGAGGGTGCCGGTGTTGGCGACGCCGGCGAGGGTGAGCTTGTTGGCGCCGGTGCCGAGATCGACCGCCATGGCGGTGGTGAGCGCGGAACCCAGGGTGATGGTGTCGGCGCCGGTGCCGCCGGTGATGGTCTCGGTGTTGGTGACGGTTGCGGTGTTGGCGAAGTTGCCGAAGGAGAGCACGTCGTTGCCGGCGCCGAGATCGACGCTGGCGTTGGCCGCAGCTGCGGTGAGGCTGACGGTGTCGGCGCCGGTGCCGCCGGCGAGGGTTTCCACGTTGGCGACGGAGACCGTGTTGGCGCCGGCGGCGAGGGTGAGGGTGTCGTTGCCGGCGGCGAGATCGACCGAGCCGTTGGTCGCGTTGGTGGCCAGGGTGACGGCGTCGTTGCCGGAGCCGCCGAGCAGGGTGTTGACGTTGCTGACGGAACCGGTGTTGGCGACATTGGCCAGGGTGAGCTTGTTGGTGCCGGCGCCGAGGTCGACCGCCATGGCGTTGGAGAGCGCACTGGCGAGTGTGACGGTATCGCTGCCTGTACCGCCTGTGATGGTCTTGGTGTTGGCGACGGTTGCGGAGTTGGTGCCGTTGGCGAAGGCGAGGGTGTCGTTGCCGCCGCCGAGGTCGACCGAGCCGTTGGTGATGATGGTGGCGAGCGTGACGGCGTCGGCGCCGGCGCCGCCGATCAGGGTCTGGACGTTGCTGAGGGTGCCGGTGTTGGCGACGCCGGCGAGGGTGAGCTTGTTGGCGCCGGCGCCGAGATCGACCGCCATTGCGGTGGTGAGCGCGGTGGTCAGTGCGACGGTGTCGGCGCCGGAGCCGCCGGTGAGTGTGTCGAGGTTGGCGACGGTTGCGGAGTTGGTGAAGGCGCCGAAGGTGAGGGTGTCGTTGCCGGAGCCGAGGTCGATCGAGCCGCCGACGATGGCGGCGCCGAGGGTGACGGTGTCGTCGCCGGTGCCGCCGATCAGGGTGGTGGCGTTCTTGACGGTGCCGGTGTTGGCGGCGTTGGCGAGGGTGAGCTTGTTGGCGCCGGCGCCGAGGTCGACCGCGATGGCGTTGGTGAGCGCAGTGGTCAGGGTGACGGTGTCGTTGCCGGAGCCGCCGGTGAGTGTGTCGACATTGGCGACGGTTGCGGTGTTGGCGAAGGCGCCGAAGCTGAGCACGTCGCTGCCGGTGCCGAGGTCGATGGATGCGTTGGAGACGGCGCTGCTCAGGGTGACGGTGTCGTTGCCGGCGGCGCCGGCGATGGTCTCGGTGTTGGCGACGGTTGCGGAGTTGGTGCCGTTGGCGAAGGTGAGTGTGTCGCTGCCGGCGCCGAGATCGACCGAGCCGTTGGTGACGGCGGTGGCGAGGGTGACGGTATCGGCGGCGGCGCCGCCGAGCAGGGTCTGAACGTTGCTGAGGGTGCCGGTGTTGGCGACGCCGGCGAGGGTGAGCTTGTTGGCGCCGGTGCCGAGATCGACCGCCATGGCGGTGGTGAGCGCGGAACCCAGGGTGATGGTGTCGGCGCCGGTGCCGCCGGTCAGCGTCTGCACATTGGCGATGGTGGCGGAGTTTGTGGCGTTGCCAAGGGTCAGCGTGTCACCCCCGCCGCCCAGATCGATGCTGGCATTGGCGATGGCTCCGGTCAGGAGGATGGTGTCGGCGCCGGTTCCGGAGGTGAGCGTGTCGACTGTGCTGAAAGT
>CAWFYC010000038.1:0-196072 GCA_963819855.1 uncultured Alphaproteobacteria bacterium | reverse complement strand
CGCACTTCTTCTCCGAGGCCAGCTCGTCCTCGAAGTGCACGCCGGCCGCACCCGCCTCGATCATCGCCTTCATCAGCTCGAACGCATTCAGCGCGCCGCCGAACCCGGCCTCGGCGTCCGCCACGATCGGCGCCATCCAGTAGGTGCCGCGCTCGCCTTCCGAGCGCGCGATCTGGTCGGCGCGGCGCAGCGCGTTGTTGATCCGGCGCACCACGTTCGGCACGGAATTGACCGGTACAGCGACTGGTCCGGATACATCTGACCCGCGGTGTTGGCGTCGGCGGCAACCTGCCAGCCGGACAGGTAGATCGCCTGCAGCCCCGCCTTGACCTGCTGCACCGCCTGGTTGCCGGTGAGCGCCCCCAGCGTCGGAACGTAAGGCTCGGTCTTGAGCAATTGTCAGAGCCGGGTCGCGCCATCTCCGCCACGGTGTGGCGGATGCGGAAACTGCCGGACAGGCGGTCGACGTCCTGCTGCACGTAGTCGCGCCGAATGCCGTCGAACCGGCAGGGATCGGGGATGAGATGCATCTGCTTGCTCCTGAACCACGTGTTGTGTGGGTGAAGAATTGACATTGCAGGTGCGAAGTGCACCTGAAATACACGCTGAACATGCCGCGCAATCCTGTCGCTGGCTTCACCGTGGAGATGTGCGATCTGTAAAGTCTGTAAATCGTGAGCCGTGCCCTGATTGGCCGGGCCGTTCGCCGTCTGCGGTCCGAGCAGGCGCTCTTCGCAACAGACGCTGGCGACGCGGCTTGGCATTTCCGCCAGCTATCTCAATCTGATCGAGCACGATCAGCGGCCCGTCACCGCGTCGCTGCTGATCCGGTTGGCGGAAACCCTCCGCGTCGATCTGGGCGAATTATCCGGCACTCAGGAACGTCAGCTGGAACTCGGACTGCGCGAGGCGTTTTCGGACCCGCTTCTGGGCGCCGATGATGGTGGTGGAGCGCGGCGAAGTTCAAACGCCGCACGAGGCGTGCTGGCGCTTTACCGCGCCTGGCGTGTGGCGCGAGAGGACGCCGGAGACATCGCTCTGCCGTCGGGCCGGCGCGTGCTGCTGCCGAACGAGGAGGCGCGCGATCTGTTCGATGACCGCGGCAACCACTTCCCCGCGCTGGAAGCGGCGGCCGAAGCGATCCTGGCGGAGTTGCGCGCCGCGCCGGCGGAGATGAACCACGCCATCGCCGAACGCCTGCGTCGCACCCACGGGCTGACGGTGACGGTGCAGCCGCTGGCGGGCGCGTTGCGCCGCTATGATGCGGCCGCGCGCAGCCTGGCGCTGGCCGAGACGCTGCCGCGCGAAAGCCGCGGCTTCCACATGGCGTTCCAGCTTGCCCTGCTGGAGGCGCGCGATGCCGTCGAGGCGGTGCTGACCGACGCCGCGCTGTCGTCGGCGGAGGCAGCGATGCTGATCCGCGTCGGACTGCTCAACTACGTGGCAGGCGCGTTGCTGATGCCGTACGCGGCGTTCCTCGATGCCGCACGCACGCTGCGGCACGACGTGGCGGCGTTGGCGGCGCGGTTCGGCGTATCGTACGAGCAGGCGTGCCACCGGCTCTCGACGTTGCAGGGTCCGGCGGCGCGTGGCGTGCCGTTCTTCTTCGTCCGCGTCGATCCGGCGGGCAACGTGTCGAAGCGCTTCTCCGCCGCCGGGTTCCCGTTCGCGCGTTATGGCGGATCGTGTCCGCGCTGGGTCGTGCACACCGCGTTCTCGCAGCCCGGCGTGGTGCAGGTGCAGGTGGCGGAACTGCCGGACGGCACCGCGTACTCTGCTTCGCGCGCACCGTGACGCGTCCCGCCCGGGCGTGGGGCGATCCGCAGCCGATCCATGTGGTGGCGATGGGCTGCGGCATCGCGCATGCCGATGCCGTGGCGTACGCCGACGGGCTGGACCTGGAGCGGGCGAAGGTCGGCATCGGCCTGTCGTGCCGGCTGTGCGATCGCCTGGATTGCCGCAGCCGCGCGTTTCCGCCGCTGCAACATCGGCTGGCATTGGATCCGCAACTGGCGGGGGCCGCGCCGTATCGGTTCGAGACGCAGAAAGGCTGATATGCGACCGCCCGACATCGTTCTGGCTCACTGGCATGAATTCTACACGCTGCTCGGCACCGCCGCGGGTACGCTGGTCGGACTGCTGTTCGTCGCGGCGACGGTCGCATCCGGTGTGTTCTCCAGCGACCGGTCCGCGCCGCTGCGCATCTTCCTGTCCGCGACGGTGGTGCATTTCAGCAGCGTGCTGCTGCTGTCGCTGATCGTCCTGGCGCCGATCGAGAACTGGAGCCTCCTCGGCGTGCTGGTGCTGGCCGGTGGGCTGGTCGGCATCGCCTATTGCGGCCTCGTCTGGCGCGATGTGAAGCGTGACGGCCTGGCGGCTGCGATCGATCTGGAAGACCGGGTCTGGTACGCGGTCCTGCCGGTTGTGATCTATCTGTTCGAGGTGGCGTCGGGTGTCATGCTGGCCGCCGGATGGGCGGCGGGGGGCGTCGTGCTGGCGATCGCGCTGACGCTGCTGCTCGTGGTCGGCATCCACAACGCGTGGGACATCACGATCTGGTCCGTCACGCGGCGGCGGGAGTAAGCCTTCAAGGCGCGACGGTGTTGCGGGCAGCGGGCGCGCAGGCGCTGCTCAACGCCTCGCAACCACAGGGGAGGCCTGTCCGTAGCTTCGATAGCGTTCGTGTGCCGCCTGCATTTCGTCGGCGGACAGCAACCGCACCGTGCCGGCCGCTCGCGCCAACAGATATTGCCGGCACAGCGTCTCCAGCACGATCGCGTTGGTCAGCGCCTGGTCGGCGGTCGACGCGTGCACGATCATGCCGTGGTTGGCCAGCAGGCACGCGGTGCGCCCGGTCAATGCCGCGACCGCAAGCCGAGCCAGTTCCGGCGTGCCGAACGTGACATAGGGCGCGCAGCGCACATCGTCGCCACCGAAATTCGCCACCATGTAGTGGAACGCCGGCAGCGCCTCGTTGAGGCAGGCCAGCGCGGTGCAGGCGTCGGCATGCGTGTGCACGACGCACTGCGCGGCGGGATAGGCGAGGTAGATCGCCGCATGCATCGCCCACTCGCTGGACGGCGTCGCGCCGCCCTTCACGTCGCCGGCCAAGGTCATCGGGACCAGCGCGTCCGGCGCCAGGGTCTCCGCCGAACAGCCGGACGGCGTGATGATCATGCCGGCGCGGGTGCGGTGGCTGACATTGCCGGAGCTGCCGGCAATCAGGCCGCGACGACCCACCTCGCGGTAGACCGTCGTGACCTGCCGGCGCGCATCAGCTTCCATTCCATTATCGTCACCCCCGCGAAAGCGGGGACCCAGTGCCACACCCCTGGGCTCCCGCTTTTTCGGGGGTGACGGTGGTACGGTCTCCATCACATCAGGAACACGCCCTTGCCGTCCGCCTGGTGGTCGAACAGCTTGTACGCTTGGTCGGCCTGCTCCAGCTTCCAGCGATGCGTGAACAGCGCATCGACGTCGATCTTGCGCTCGACGCAGAACGTCGCGCACTCCGCCTGGATGATGTTGGAGAACGTCCACGACGCGATCAGCGTCATCTGCCGGCGCAGCAGCATCGGGCTGACGTCGATGTGCACGTCGCCGCCTTCGCCGACGAAGCACATCGTGCCCCACACCTTGGTGCTGCGGATCGCGTTGGCCCGCGCCTCCGGATTGCTCGAGGTGTCCAGCGACACATCGGCATAGCGCCCATGGGTCAGGTCCTTGATCGCCGCCACCGGGTCGTTGGAGCCGGGATCCACCACCTCGTCCGCGCCAAAATCCTTGGCGCGCTGGAGGCGCTGCGGATTGACGTCGAGCGCGATCACCCGCGCCCCCATCGCCTTGGCGAACTGGGTGCCGGCAAGCCCGACCGGTCCCTGGCCGAAGATCGCGAGCGTGTCGTTACCGGAGAGACGCATCCGTCGCAGCGCGCTGTACGCGGTGCCGGAACCGCACGAGATCGCCGCGCCGGCGGAGAACGATAGCTCGTCCGCCAGCGGCACCAGCGTGTTCGCCGGCACCTTCAGGTACTTCGCGTGGCCGCCGTGCGAATTGCTGCCGTAGACCTTCACCGGCACCTCCTGGCAGAGCTGCTGCCAGCCGGAGCGACAGTGGTTGCACTGCGTGCAGCCCTGGTAGTGGTGCACCATCACACGCGCGCCGACTTTGGCTTCCTTGTCCGTGACACCGGGTCCGACCGCGGCCACCACGCCGCACGGTTCGTGGCCGGCGATCACCGGATCGGGGTTCTGCGGAAAGCCGGTTGCCTGGCGCGTCTGTCCCTTCGGCCGGCGATACTGGTGCAGGTCGCTGCCGCACATGCCGGAGGCCTTCATCTCGACCACCACCTCGTCCGGGCCCGGCGTGGGATCGGGGAAGTCCATCATCTCCAGCTCACGCCCGCCGGTGAACACGACACCACGCATGGTTCCCTCCTGTCTTCGGTTGGGCGGGAGGTTAGCGCCGTATGGCTGGTCGTGCGAGGCGGGCGAGTTGCTACAGCCAGTGGGCCGTGCGGGCGATCAGGAAGGCGAGGCCCAGCGTGGTGGTAATGATCGCGCCGAAGGTGATGCGGAAGTCACGCTCCCGGCGCTGGTCAACGGCCGCAATATCCCCCCGCATGGCGCGCAACTCGGCCCGCAGGTCGGTGAGGCCGTTGCGCAGTTCGGTCCGCAGATCGGCAATGCCCGAGCGCTGCTCGGTCCTTATGTCGCCCAGAAGCGCCTTCGTGCTGGCGGCGATCTCCTCAAGGACGCGTAGCCTGGCTTCCATGTCGACAGGGTAGTCTTGCCCGCCGCCGCCGGCAATCGGAGTATCCGGCATGTCGAAGCGCCCTTCGCAGCCGGCGGTTAGCGTCTGCGGATGCCGTAAACAGCAGGTGAAGATCGCTGTGACGACCCTGGTGTATCAGACCCGGTCCATATCGGGATGACGCGCGAAAATCAGGCATGTCGTTGCCGGATTGCGGTGCCCTTCGTGGGGCAGGGCTGTCGCGACAACATGGCCTTTGGAAACCTCGACAATGTCGTAGCCCAGAGTTTCCGCCATGGTGTTCAGCGGCAGCGTGCCGTTGACGAGTCCCTCGACAAATTCAAGGCCGCTCATCTCTAGCTGTTTGTCGGCGCTGACCGTTCCGTATGTCTTGTTGGTGATGCTGCTCGGCATGGATTTCCCCGTGGTCTTCGAATCGAACTACATGTGCGCTGCAACAACCGATCGCGGAACGCACTGATTCTCCACGGCCTGGGCGACGTTGCGGATGGCTGCTCGGGTGACGCAATGGAATATGGGCGACCTGGATCGGGTAGGCCATCCGTTCCTTGCTCCGACCTTCCGATGGTCCGTATTTCAAGACGGGCGACGCGGCCAGTTACGGTAAACCCGTTATCCGGGATTTGAGCAGATGTCGTTGGGCTGTCACGGCACGAGGCTCTTCACTGCGCCGGCTCTGAGCTGTACGCTGCTTCGCTGCTCAAAATTCTTACGGGAGCTGAGGAGAGAAATCAGTCGGGCCACACTCCCCGATTGACTTTGACGCCAGATGTCGATGCGGGGGTGGACCTATGCCGCAGATGAGTTCTAGTGAGTCGTTACTTCATAGTGCGTGCGAGCTGGCACCGGACATCGCTGCTGCCCGAGATGAGATCGAACGTGCGCGGCGAATTCCGCACGCGCTTGCCGAGAAGCTGCGCACGGCCGGGCTTCTCCAGCTTTGGCTGCCACGTGAACTGGGCGGCCCCGAACTGCACCCGGCCGAATTCGTCGAGGTTATCGAAGCTTTGGCGATAGCCGACGGGGCAGTGGGCTGGTGCGCTGCAAACGCGGCGGTGTTCAGTCTGTTGGCTGGCAGCCTGCCCGAGACAGTGGCTCGGAGTATCTTTGGCAATCACGGCGTGGTTGCCGGCTCCGTCAACCCCACGGGTCGTGCCGACGCCGTTTCCGGGGGGTTCCGCGCCTCCGGACGATGGGCCTATGCAAGCGGCATCGACCATGCCACTTGGATCATAGGCAACTGTATCATCCACGAGGACGGTACTCCCCGTCGAGCAGGTGTCGGACCACCGGAGATGCGCTTCCTGTTTTTCCCGCGAACGGCTGCGGACGTGATCGACACGTGGCAGGTCAGCGGTCTGAGGGGCACCGGAAGCCATGATTTCTGTGTTGAGGATGTCTTTGTCGCCGAAGCTTTCACACTACCGGCCTTTGCGGCTGGTCCGCTGCTGTCTGGGCCGCTCTACCGGGTGCCACCGGTCAGTCTGTTTGTCATCGCGCTGGCGTCCGTGACGCTGGGAATCGCACGGGCCGCCATCGATGCCTTGGTGGAGCTTGCGGCGGCCAAGACACCGATGGGATCAACGACCCTTTTGCGCGACAAATCAGTGGTGCAGATTCAGACAGCGCGCGCCGAGGCATTCATCCGTGCCGCGCGCGCTCATTTATTGCAGGCGATCAGTTTGCAATGGAACGAGATTGCCGGAGGCGCAACGGCTTCGTTACGGGCGCGTGCCGCTGTCCGATTGGCCACGTCGTTCTGTGCCGAGGCATGTGCAGGTGCGGTTGATCTGGTGCATGCGGCGGCGGGCGGCAGCGCCATCGATGAGGGTGGGCGCATTGCGCGCTGCTTTCGCGACATCCATGCCGCAACGCAACACATTGGGTTGAATTCGACGGGTTATGAGACAGCAGGCCGAGTCCTACTCGGCTTGGACCCAGGCACGCCGCGGTTTTAGTCCAGCGACATCCATTGATGCGGCGCCCGTCTGCGCACCTCTCCGCTCGTCCGCCCTACCGAGCCTGCGCGCTCGCCTCGCTGCGTGTCGCACCCGCCCGCGCGGCCAGCGCGGCGGCCATGAACCCATCCAGATCGCCGTCAAGCACCGCGTCGGGATTGCCCCTCTCCACGCCGGTGCGCAGGTCCTTCACCAACTGATACGGCGCCAGCACGTAGTTGCGGATCTGATGCCCCCAGCCGATATCGGTCTTGGCGTTCTCCACTGCCGCGGCCGCCGCCTCGCGCTTCTGCAGCTCCGCCTCGTACAGCCGCGCCTTCAACATCGCCATCGCCATCGCGCGGTTGCGGTGCTGGCTGCGATCGGTCTGGCAGGCGACGATGATCCCACTCGGCATGTGCGTGATGCGGATCGCGCTCTCGGTCTTGTTGACGTGCTGCCCGCCGGCACCCGACGCACGATAGGTATCCACCTTCAGATCGCTCGGGTCGATCGAGATGTCGATGTTGTCGTCGACCACCGGATACACCCACACGGACGCGAAACTGGTATGCCGCCGCGCCGCCGAATTGAACGGACTGATCCGCACCAGCCGGTGCACCCCTGCCTCGGTCTTCAGCCAGCCATACGCATTCGGCCCGCTGACCTGCAGCGTCGCCGACTTGATGCCGGCAGCCTCGCCCTCGCTCTGCTCCAGCAACTGCACCTTGTAGCCGTGCTGCTCGGCCCAGCGCATATACATGCGCATCAACATCTCGGCCCAGTCCTGCGCCTCGGTGCCGCCGGTGCCGGCGTTGATCTCGACATAGGCGTCGTTGGCATCCGCCTCGCCCGCCAGCAGGCTCTCGATCTCGCGCCGCTTCGCCTCCTCGGCCATCGCCCGCAGCGTGGCCACGCCGTCGGCCACCATCGCCGTGTCGCCGTCCGCCTCGGCCATCGCGATCAGCTCGAGCGTATCGGCGACCTCGTGCTCCAGCTTGAGCACGCCCTCCATCTGTCCGGCGATCTGGTTGCGTTCGCGCATCACCTTCTGCGCGGCGGCGGCATCATTCCAGAGTGCGGGATCCTCGGCGCGCGCGTTCAGTTCGGCGAGGCGCCCCTCGGCGACATCCCAGTCAAAGATGCCTCCTCAGCAGCGCGACCGACTGCTTGATCTGTTCGTTCAGAGCTTCGGATTCTGCGGACATGGCTCGCTAATATAACCCGCCCAGGCTGCTGTCGACCCCGCCATGCACGGGCTGCGACGAGCCCGTCGGCGTTGCGCCGTCCTGACCGCCGGGCGCCGTCGCCATCGCGCCACCGTACATCGATCGCGAGGCACCCGGTACCTGATCAGGCTTGAACGCATCGGTCACGCTGCCGGACCCGCTGTCCCAGGTCGCCATCGTCACCCCGGGTGGCTGCTGGAACGTCAGCACCGGCCGGTTCTTCAGCGCGACCGCCATGAAATCGTGCCAGATCGGACCGGCAACCGCCGCACCCGTCTCGTTGTCGCCGAGCGTCGCCGGATTGTCGAAGCCGACCCACACCGTGGTGACCAGATCGGGCGTGAAGCCGGAAAACCACGCGTCGGTGAAGTCCTGGGTCGTTCCGGTCTTGCCGGCGATCGGGTGGCCCAGCCCGGCGGCCACCTTCGCGCCGGTGCCGCGCGTCGTCACCCCCTGCATCATGGTGATGAGCTGGAACACCGACGCCCGATCCGCGATCTCCTTGCGCTGGTCGGTGAGCGCCGGCGTGGTGCCCTGGTCCGAACAGTCGCCACACGAAATCGCCGCTGGCCGCCACACCACGTGACCGTCGGGATCCTGCACGCTGTCGATCAGCGTCGGGATCACCTCATGCCCGCCCTCCGCCAGCCCGGCATAGGCACCTGCCTCGCGCAGCACTGTCGTGTCCACCGCGCCGATCGCGGCGGGCAGCACCCGCGGCATGTTCTCCACCTCATGGAAGGCGATGGCGGTCTGCGCGATCGCCTCCATGCCGACCGTCTGCGCCACGTGCAGCGTCACCAGGTTCAGCGACTTCTCCAGTGCGATGCGCAGCGGCGTCGGGCCGCCGAAATCCATCTCGAAATTGTTCGGCCGCCAGCGACCGGCCGCCGTGTCCATCACGATCGGTGCATCCATGAAGCGCTGGCTGGGCGAGATGCCCTTCTCCAGCGCGGTCAGGTAAACGAACGGCTTGAAGCTGGAACCGGGCTGGCGCTGTGCCTGGGTCGCGCGGTTGAACTGGCTGCCTTCGAAACTCCAGCCACCGACCAACGCCAGCACCCGGCCGGTGGTCGGATCGAGCGACACCAGCGCGCCCTGCACGGCGGGGATCTGCCGCAGCGCCAGCCGCGGCAGCGGCGGAGGCGCCGGCTTGGCGTTCTTCGCAGGCTGCACGACCGGCGCGGCGGCGTTGGGCTCGACCATCACCACGTCGCCCTGCTGCATCACGTCGGTGATGCGGTGCGGTGCCGGCCCGGGCTTTCCGTCCTTCACCGGACGCGCCCAGGCGATGTCGGACAGCGGCAGCGTGCCGGTGCGCGCCTGGCCAGCGGTGTCGAGCCAGCCCAGCCGTGCTTCGCTGTCGGTCGTCTCCAGCACCGCGGCGAGCCTCCAGTCGGCCAGCAAGCCCGGCGGCCGCGCGACCTGCGACAGCGGCTCGGCCCAGTTCTTCGCCAGCGCCGGACCGCCGTCCAGATGGCCGACCGGCCCGCGCCATCCGCCCAACTTGCGGTCATAGGCCATCAGCCCGTCCCGTACCGCCTTTTCGGCGGCGATCTGCAGCGCGGGGTCAAGGCTGGTGCGCACCATCAGTCCGCCCTGTGTCGTCACATCGGCGCCGAACTGCGCGATCAGTTGGCGGCGCACCTCCTCGGCAAACCAGTCGGTGCCCGGAATCGGCTGCGGCCGATGGAATTCCGACGGCACGATCGCCTCGGCCTTGGCCGCGGTCGCCTGCGCCGTCGTGATGGCGTGGTCCTCGGCCATCCGATCCACCACCCAGTCGCGCCGGGCCTTGGCGGCGTCAGGGAACTTGAACGGATTGTAGTTGTTCGGCGCCTTCGGCAGCGCTGCGAGGAATGCCGCCTCGGACAGCGTCAGCTTGTCGAGCGGCTTGTTGAAATAAGCCTGTGCCGCCGCAGCAACGCCGTATGACGACAGCCCGAGATAGATCTCGTTGAGATAGAGCTCGAGGATGCGTTGCTTCGAGAGGTTTTGTTCGATGCGCATCGCCAGGATGGCCTCGCGTGCCTTGCGGGCGAGCGATACCTGATTGTCCAGCAGCATGTTCTTGGCGACCTGCTGGGTGATCGTGGAGGCGCCGATCGGCCGCCGCCCCTGGCCCATATGTGTCAGGTCGAACACCCCCGCGCGTGCGATCGCCAGCGGATCGACGCCGACATGGCTCCAGAAATTCTGGTCCTCGGCCGAGACGAAGGCCTGCTTCACCACGTCGGGGATCGCCGAATACGGCACGAAGATGCGGCGCTCGGTGGCGAGTTCCGCCATCAGCCTTGCGTCGCCGGCATACACGCGGCTCATCACCGGCGGCCGGTAGTTGCGCAGCCCGTCGACGTCAGGCAGGTCGGCGCTGAATCGCTGCCACGCGAAATAGCCACCCGCACCGCCGATCACCGCCGCCAGCAGAACGATGGCAAATACGCCGCCCGCAACACCGCGCACGAAGCGGCGGAACAGCCCGCGGCGCGGCCTGCGGGTCTGCGGCGGCTGCCGCCTGGCGCCGTTGCGACCGTCCGAGGGCGTTGGCACCAGCTTTTCGCCGGCTGTCAGGGGTTCGCTCATGGTCGAGCGATATGGTGCATTTCGATGCGGCCGACCAGCAAAGAGAACGCTAGCCAGACATCCATTTCGCGCGAGCGACCTACGCCATATGCCCGGCGGCGAGGAAATAGGCATCGACCGCGCGCTTCATCGCGTCGGCCACGCGCACACGGTGCTGTGGTCGCCGCAGCTCCGCCTCGTCGGCCGGATTGGACATGAAGCCCATCTCCACCAGCACGCTCGGGATGTCAGCCGCCTTCAGCACGACGAACCCGGCGTGCCGCTCCGGATTCGGCAGCATCGGCAGGTCCTGGTCGAGGCTGCCGACCATGCTGCGTGCGAGGCGGCCGGAGCCGATCCGGGTCTCCCGTCGCACCAGGCTGGCCAGGATGCGGGCGACCTCGGGCGGGGCGTTGATACCGGCGCCGGCGAACCGGTCGGCGCTGTTCTCGGTCCGCGCCAACGCGGCAGTCTGGGCATCCGAGGCGGAGTCCGCGAGTGTATAGACGCTGGCGCCGCGCACCGAGTGGTCGGACAACGCATCGGCGTGCATCGAGACGAACAGCGCCGCACCATGGGCCTGCGCCCGCGCAACCCGGTCGTCCAGTGGGATGAAGGCATCCCGGGTCCGTGTCAAAGCCACCCGATAGCGACCCGAAGCCTCGAGTTGGTGCTTCAGCTCCAGTGCGGCGGCCAGTGCCACCTGCTTTTCGTAGGTGCCGGAAATTCCGATCGCACCGGGATCCTTGCCGCCATGGCCTGGGTCGAGCATCACCAGTGGCGTCGGTGGCCGCGCGCCCTGTCGGGTCGGTGCGGCAGGCGTGTTGTGACCGGAACCAGCTGCGGTGGCGGCCAGCGCGGCGCTAAGCCGCCCCGGCAGGAGAAACGTGCCGACGATGCCTGTCCCCGAGCCGAGACGGCCGAGCAGCAGGCGGCGCGAGATCGGTGGACAGGGCGACATAGCGGGTTCTTAACACATCAGATGCAGAATTGCACCTTCTGCATTGATTAAGGCTGCTTCATGATCGGATGCTGGCCAGATAACCATCGCTTGCGGCGCGGGCCGCTTTGCTTCATGGTCAGACCTGCTCTGGTGACGCACCTGGGGTAAGCGGGAATCACCCGCCGCCGCGGGCAAGGAAACCGGCGGAAGCGACGGCTCGTGATGCGGCCGAACCGTAGGTTCGGCGGGATTGGTACGGGGAGGGTCGCCGTCTGCCGCTGCCGCGTCATCGCCCGCGCCGCGCTCCCAGCGCGCCGGGGATCGGCTGCCGCGATCGGGCTGGCAGGCAGTCCACCTCGCCCGGGGCCATCTCGGGTCGCCAGGGACTGATTATCGTCGGAACCATGATCCTTATCGGCCAGGCACTAACCAATTCGGCGTCGATCCCCATCTTGTCGGGTGGGATGACATGCTGCCGCAGTGCTCGGCCGGACGACGTTCCGATCCTTGAGCGGACGGGCAAGCCCCTTCCTACACGCCTATTCCGCCGCCTGCCGGTGCGCGTCCCGCGTGGATCCGCGCCACGCTGCCGGGCGGCCTTTCGGAGTTCAGTACTAGATGAGCAAGCGTATGTTGATCGATGCCACGCACGCGGAAGAAACCCGCGTCGTGGTGCTGGATGGTAGCCGGCTGGAGGATTTCGATGTCGAGACATCGACCAAGCGCCAGCTCAAGGGCAACATCTACCTCGCCAAGGTGGTGCGGGTGGAGCCCAGCCTGCAGGCCGCCTTTGTCGAATACGGCGGCAACCGGCACGGCTTCCTCGCCTTCGGCGAAATCCATCCGGACTACTATCAGATTCCCGTCGCCGACCGGCAGCGGCTGATCGAGCAGGAGGCCGAAGAGGCCCGTCGCGAGGAAGAAGAGGAAGACCGCGCAGCGGAACAAGCCGCGAGCGAACCGGCCGCGGAGATCGAGCCGGTCGCCGAAACCGAACCGGCGGACTCAGTCACGGATGAGGCACCGGAACTGGAGTTCGGCGCCCCGGAGCCGGTTGCGGTTGCGCCGGAGGATTATCCGGCGGCGCAGCCCGCGGAGATCGCCAGCGAGGTGATCGCGGCGCCGGTCGAGGCGCTTGAACCGGCCGTGGAGCCGGACGAAGTCCGTCAGGTCGCACCGGAGCCGGCGACGATTGACGTCGAGATCGACCTGCAGGAGGCGGAAGGTCCGGCCGAAGCGATCGCCGACGCCGACGATGAGCCGCTGCTCGCGGCTGACCCGATCCCCGAACAGCCCCCGCCGGAGACGGTGGGCGGCGAGGGCGATAGTGCCGAGGAGACCCACGAGCGCCGCATCCCGCCGCGCTTCCTGCGCAACTACAAGATCCAGGAAGTGATCAAGCGACGGCAGATTTTGCTGGTGCAGGTGGTGAAGGAGGAGCGCGGCACCAAGGGCGCAGCGCTGACCACCTACCTGTCGCTCGCCGGCCGGTTCTGCGTGCTGATGCCAAACTCGCCGCGCGGCGGCGGCATCTCGCGCAAGATCACTTCGGCCACCGATCGGCGGCGGCTGAAGGAGATCATGGCCGAATTGGAGATCCCCAAGGGGATGGGCCTGATCGTGCGCACCGCCGGCGCCAACCGCCCGAAGCCCGAGATCAGGCGAGATTGCGAGTACCTGCTGCGGCTGTGGGACGACATCCGCGACCACACGCTGAAGTCGGTCGCGCCGGCGCTGATCTATGAAGAAGCCAGCCTGATCAAGCGCGCGATCCGCGACGTGTATTCGCGCGACATCGACGAGATCCAGGTGGATGGCGAGGCAGGCTGGCACGCGGCGCACGAGTTCATGCGCATGCTGATGCCTTCCCACGCCAAGAAGGTGCAGCTCTGGAAGAACGGCGGCATGCCGCTGTTTGCGAAGTACCAGGTGGAGGCGCAGCTCGACGCGATGCTGCTGCCGACCGTGCAGCTTCGTTCCGGCGGCTATCTGGTGATCAACCAGGCCGAGGCGCTGGTGGCGATCGACGTCAACTCGGGCCGCTCGACGCGCGAACGCGGCATCGAGGAGACCGCGCTGCGCACCAACACGGAAGCCGCGGACGAAGTGGCGCGGCAGTTGCGGCTGCGCGATCTCGCGGGCCTGATCGTCATCGACTTCATCGACATGGAGGCGAAGAAGCACAACGGCATGGTCGAGCGCCGGCTGAAGGAGGCGCTGAAGAACGACCGAGCGCGCATCCAGGTCGGCCACATCAGCCACTTCGGCCTGATGGAGATGAGCCGGCAGCGACTGCGTCCGTCGCTTGCCGAAACCAGCTTCATCGCCTGCCCGCATTGCGGCGGCATGGGGCATGTGCGCTCGACCGAGAGTGCGGCGATCCACGTGTTGCGCGGTATCGAGGAGGAGGGCGCGAAACGCCGTGCTGCCGAGATCGTCGTGTATGCCGCGCCGCAGGTCGCGCTCTACATTCTCAACCACAAGCGCGAGCGGCTGGGCGAGATCGAGGAACGCTACGCCATGCGGGTGCTGTGCCTTGGCGATGATGGCCAGATGACCTCGCAGTTCCGCATCGAGCGGGTGAGGGCGCAGGTGGTGGCCGAGATACCAGTGGCGATCACCCAGGAGGTTGCGCTGCCGCCGGCGGAGATCGAGGCGGAGGAAGAGGTCGCCGACGTCGAGGATGAGGAGGCTGAGGTCGAGGCCGACGCCGAGGAAGATGCCGACCGGCCCGTGGCCGGCGAGACCGCCGAGGAGGCCGAGCATCGTAGCCGTCGTCGCCGTCGCCGCCGTCGTGGTGGACGGCGCGAGGACGCACCGGCAGCACCGGTGGCCGAAGCAGCGCCTGCGCCCGTGATCGAGGAGGGCGGGATCACCGAGATGCATGTCGAAGGCGTGCCGGAGCATGCCGAGGCCGGCGACGATGAGCAGCGCGGGCGCCGGCGCGGCCGGCGCGGTGGGCGGCGGCGGCGCCAGGACGGCAACGGCGAGATGCCGCCGCACGCTGAGCCAGGCGCCGATCAGCCCGATCTGCCGACGGTCTATACCGGACCGACACCGGCCAATCCGTTCGGCGGGCAGACCTTCGATATCTTCGACGTGCTGGAGCAGGCCGAGGCGGCGGCACCCGCAGTCGCAGTGGCCACTCCGGAGCCAGAGCCGGCGCCCTTGATCATCCCGGCCGAACCGGAGCCGATCCAGGCCGAGGCGATGGACGATGAACCCGAGCCGGTGCCGTCGGTCATTGTGGCCCAATCGGCGGCGGTTGAGGCCGCGCACCACGAGCCCGCGCATGAGTTCTTGGCGTCCGAACCGGCACCCGAGCCGGTGATTGCGGCCAATGACGCCGCACTGGAACCAGCGATCAAGCCGATCATCATTGGCGCCGAGCCGGACGCCGCGGTGGAGAAGAAGCGCGGGTGGTGGCGGCGTTAATTGAGCCGTCGGGGCAGCCGACGACGGAAGCTCGCTGTGCCCGACGAACCGGGTGGCTGGCTCGACCGCTACAGTCGCATCCATCGGACCAATGGCGCAATCCGCCACTGACTTCAGACCATAGGCATTGGTCAGCAATCGGGATCAGCTGACCTGCCTGCGGGTCATGATTTGCGGGCCGAGGGCGCCGGCTCGGTCGGTTGGAACGCTGTCTGATGCCGTTGTTGCAAACGACTTGTCCCTCTTTGCCGCTCAGCCTGCCTGACGAGGGCGTGCACGAGATCTACCCGCCTGGGCACGCCACCGTCATCGCCGGCACCGCGGTGCAGGGCGGCGGCCAGGCAGTGCCCGTGGCGGGCGGCTATCGCATCAGCGGACGCTGGACCTTCGGCACCGACGACAGCTCAGGTCCCGGTCTTTGCGTCTTGCAGCAGCCGGATAGCGGGGGCCCACCGGCGCCCTGCGGGCCGGTCGATGGTGGCCGCCCTCATAGCCCCCATTGAATGGTCGTACCCAGCACCGTGAACTGCGGACCGAACTGCAGCAGACCGGGCGGACCACCGCTATCGTGCAGCGTCCATTGGCCGGCAAGAGCTGCCTGTGAGAACAGGCTCCATCGATCAGCAATGATGTCAACCGATATCTGGCCTCCGAACTGCAAGCCCAGGATCGTACTGGCTGGCGCGATGTTCTGCAGCGCGACGACCTGAGCGAACAATGAAGTATGGAATCGGCCAGCGCTCAGCGGGTCAGCATACGCCACACTGCCTTGCAGTTGCAGGGTGTAGCGGGGATCGGTTGGTTGATTCCGACTGTTGAAGGATGGCTGGAATGCGCCGCCAAACTCCCAATGCGGACCGTCCGAAGCAGTACGATAGACAATGCCGAGAGCAAGCTGACCGGCAACGATGGTCGATGGTGCCGGACCGGGTGGAGTCGGTGCAGGACTGCGAGAGGCGAACGGCGGGGGTGTCAGACCGAAGGCAGGTTGCAGCTGAATCAAGAATGGTGATTCGGGCGATGTGGGCTGAGGGCCAACCGGGGTCGGAGCGGATACGGAGGGCGTTGTCGCCGTCTGTACTGCCGGGCTCGGCGAGGCGGAGGGGGAGGGTGAGGAATTGGAACGAGACATCATGCCCTCGATGATCAGAACCCGTGTCGCCAAAGCGTTGCGTGTCTCCGGTCCGACAATTCCATCGACCGACTTCAGCTGGAAGTCCTTCTGATAACGCTCGACCGCCTGCTTGGTATTGGGGCCGAAAACTCCGTCCGCCGCTATGGTGCCGTATCGTCGCCCAATTGCGGCGTTGAGGTTCTTCTGCAAGCGCCGAACTTCCTCTCCGCGGCTACCCTGCCTCAGCACTTCTGGCATTGCCTTGCCCTCCGATGCTTCAATGCGACCCGGCGTCATAGACGTAGCGCCCGCAATCGTCGGGTGAGCCAGGAGTGAACTTCTTCCCGGAGAAGGGCGCCAAGATACGCGGGTCGATCACGTTGCCGGCCTTCTCGGACTTCCATACGAGCAGATATGCGACCGGCTTCCCTTTGCACAGCTTGCTCCCGTTCTCGAGCGCGGGGTCGTCCGGCGAGGTAACCCGGTAGAGGTCAGCCATGACCTTCTTCCCCTTCGGTTCAGGCCTGAACATCATCTGGCCTCCGGTGGCCAACGCTAGCGACGATCCGTTCTGAAAGGTGATCTTGTCCGGCGCCAGCGTCACGCGGCCGGTGATCGCTTGTGCGGTGCGGCTGACCGGTGTCCAACCTTGCGGCGCAGGAGCTGGTTGAGCGGCGGCCGTCGCGGTCAGTCCGAGGGCAAAGCACAGCACCATCTTACCGCCCGCCATCGCTGCCTCCTCGATCGTGTCGGATCGTCATCGTGCAACCGTGCCGCGCACGGCTCGCACGATGACTGCAAATGATCGAGGTCCATCCGGCAGGTCGGCCAAATAGCCGTCGCGAACATGCCGCTCGATCTCGCTGCGCACCCCGGATGACACGCCAATCAGGCGCTGTGCAATCCTGGTTGGCCCGGTGGAGAAACTGGTCCAGTAATCCTGGAAATCGGCGTAGTCGAAGCTGAGCACGATCGGTATCTCCACCACCCCGATCAGCCCGACCTTGCGCCAAAGGTCCGCCTGTCCATGCGGCCACACAATAGGGCGGGCCTTGATCTGCGCTCGCAGTGTTCGGATGCTTTCGTCCAGCACAGCGCCGGTGTCCAGCACAAGGTCATACACCGAGTTGCCGCCCCAGAAGTCGAAGGTCCCGCAGGCCACGACACCACCCGGACGCGTGACGCGACGCATCTCGGCAGCGACCAGATCGACGTCTGGAATGACATCGATGGCTAATGTCGACACACAGGCATCAAACGACGCATCGTCATAGCGAAGGTGGCACGCGTCACCATGCTCGTAGCTGACGTTGTTATGTGACCGCAGGCGGCGAGCACCATCGAGATAGGATTCAGATGCATCCAATCCGATCACCTTCGCTCCGTGCTCCGCCAAGGCAAGCGATAGAGTGCCGGTGCCGCAGCCGACATCGAGAACCCGATCACCCGGCGCGACGCCGGCAAATTCCAGGAATGGCTTTGCGAGACGCTCGCTCCACCGCCCCATGAAGTGCTCGTAAACCTCGGGATCAGTCGCCAGGAACGGAGGCAATGAGTTGCTCATCGCGGTCCTCGTTCGCACGCTATCGAAGCCATTCTACCACGGTTTGCGTGGTTGGCGCGGGACTATCGCCATCCCTGCAGCCGCACCGCTGCCTCGCGCATGTCCGGCTCAGGGCCGCAGTACGAGAAGCGCAGGAACCGGTTGCCGCGGGCGTGATCGAAATCGACCCCGGGCGTCACCGCCACGCCCACCTCCGCCAGCATCCGCGCGCAGAACGCCGCGCTGTCGTTCGATCGCTCGGCGATGTCGGCGAACAGATAGAACGCGCCCTCGGCCGGCGACAGCCGGGTGAACCCCGCCTGCGGCAATGCCTGCAACAGATGATCACGCGAGCGCCGGTAGCGCGCCACGTTCTCGGCCAGTTCGTCATTGCAGCCGAACGCCGCCTCGGCCACCACCTGCGAGATATACGGCGCGCTGATGAACAGGTTCTGCGCCAGGCGCTCGACCGGGCGTACCAGGTCCTCGGGCAGCACCAGCCAGCCGATCCGCCAGCCGGTCATCGAAAAATACTTCGAAAAACTGTTCACCACGACGGCACTGTCGCTGACCGACGCGGCGGTGGCGATGGCGCTGTCATAGTTCAGCCCGTGATAGATCTCATCGCTGATCAACCGCACACCGGTGCGATCGCACCAGGCCGCAACGGCGGATAATTCCGCAGGATGCAGCATGGTCCCGGCGGGGTTGCACGGGCTCGCCACGATCAGACCGTCGGGCGGCGGATCGAGGCGTTCCAGCATCGCCACGCTCGGCTGGAATCGTGTCTCCGGACCCGCCTCGAGGATCACCGGCTGCATCCCCAAGGCGGTCAGAATGTTCACATACGGTGGATAGAACGGCGACGTCAGAGCCACCCGGTCGCCCGGATCGAACGCCGCCAGGAACGCCAGCGGAAAGCCGCCCGACGCGCCCACGGTGACCGCTATTCGCTCCGGCGGCACGTCCAGGCCGTACCAGTCGCGGTAATGCGCCGCGATGCGCTCGCGTAGCGAGCGGCGGCCGAGCGCTTCGGTGTAGCCCAGCGGATTACCCGACCTCAGCGCCGCCTCGGCGGCGGCAACCGCGCCGGCCGGCGCGCCGGTGCCCGGCTGTCCCACCTCCATGCGGATCACGTGCGGGGCACCCGGTGGCGAGGCAGCCTGGCGTGCGTTGGCCGCGGCGATCACGTCCATCACGATAAACGGTGGAGCGCTGGCGCCGCGGCCGACCTTCAGCATGTCAGTTGTAGAACTTGATGCTGGCCGCCTTGATGCCGGTCGCGGTCTCGGTACCTGTGAGGGTCACGATGCAAGGCGTACCTTTCAAGGTGCACTGCTTGGTCAGGTGGTCCTTGTCCGCGGCCGGCAGCGCCGAAGGATCAATCTTGAATTTGATGCTCGCGGGCGTGCCGATGCCAAGCTCGCACGACGTCGCACTGCGACAGATGATCCGCCCCGGGCCAACACTCGTCGTCTGGGTCTGCGCCGATGCCGCCGGGACCGCTGCGATCGACACGAATGCCAAGGCGGCGAACCATTTTGCTGCGCTTACCCGGTCCATGCGTTCCTCTCATCGGTAGAATCAGTTGCCGCCGACCGCGAGCCCGGCTTCGCGCGGATCCGTCGCCCAGCCGCACGAGCCGTTCTCGCCCGGCAGGTATTTGAAGCAGGAGATGACATTGGCACGGCCGGGATCGGGCACTGGTGTCGCCATCGGCTGATTGCTCCGCAGGGTGGCCAGCATGCCGAACGCCACCGCCATCCCCGCCCCGGCCTGGCCAGAGCCGCTGACCGCGGCGCGGAACGAGTGGACATTCTCATTCCACGCGATCGCCGCAGCATACAGCGGCGGCGGCACCGCGGCAGGCGAGGCGGCGAGCAGGACGCCAAGTCCCGGCAGCAGCCGGCCGGTGCCGAACAGGTTGTCCATGCTGAGCGCGCAGGCGACCGCGTTGCCATTCTTGTCGAGCGTCGCGAAGCTGGTGGAGGCGGGCAGGGCCGGCAGGGCCGCCTCGGTCAGGTTGGTCGCGGTCAGCAGGCTCTCGCCTTCGGCACCGCCCTCCCGCCAGCGCGCCGCGACGGCCAGCGACCGGGCGGCCGCATTGGCGAGCGCCGATGGATCGAGTTGCAGCACCTGGAAGGCGGCAGCGGCGGCCAGCCCGCCATCGGCAGGCGGCGGCAGGAAACCAACCTTGTCATGGCCGCTAGGCAGCACGATGGCCGGCGCCAGACGCGGCAGCGCGCCGGTGAGATCGGCGAGCGCGAGCGGCCCGCCGGCGAGCGGCGACGCTTGCACCACCCGTCGCGCCAGTTGGCCGGTGTAGAGATCGCCCACGCCCGAGACGCGGATCCGCGTCAGCGTTGCGGCGAGGTCCGGCTGGAGCAGGGTCTGCCCCTCGGTCAGCGGCGTGCCGTTCTGCGAGAACACCGCGCGGGCATTCGGATCGGCCAGCAGCGGGCCCGCCACCAGCGTCAGGTCGCGCACCAGGGCGCGCGGCGCCGGCGTGCCGAAGCGGGCCAACTGCTCCGCCGGCACGATCAGACCCTCGAACGGCAGGGAACCGTAGCGCGCATGCAGCAAATACAGGCCGCGTGCCAGCATCGGCACCGCGGCCGGCCGGTCGCCGCCGGCGCCAAAGTTGGCGGGCGCGACCGGGGTGAACAGAACCGCCTCCGGCAACCCCTGGTTGATCGAATCCTTGTCCGCGGCATAGGCCAGACAGGCGCCACCGCCACCCAATGCCGCCCGCGACGGCAGCGTGACGCTGAGCACGAATCCCATCGCCACCGCCGCGTCCGCCGCCGAACCGCCGGCCGACAGGATTTCCCGGCCGGCCAACGCCGCTCGCGGCTCATCCGCCACCACGCCGCCGAGAAAGCCCTTCACGAATCCAGGCTCTCCTGCCTGGGGCGCGGTGCTCGGCCCGAACACGCTTTCGGTCACGCTGGAGACTGTGCTGCACGCCGAACTGGCCAGCGCCAATGCCACCAGGGAGCAGGCGCGCAACCATCTTCCTCCGCCCGCCATGCCGCGTCGCACCTGTGTCAATTGCGTGCTGGTCCAAGTCATCCCGGTGAGGCTGCGTGCCATAGACGCGTTCCGCCGTGGCGGCAACCGCCAGGGGGCTTTGCCCCCTGGACCCCCAGCAAAGGCGGAGCCTTTGCAATCCATCCGTTCTGGTCCGGTGTGGGGTGGGGGTGTCCGGTCGTTGGCAATCGCCACGACCGGACACCCCCACCCCGCGCCGGACCAAAGTGACGGGTCCCAAGGGCTACGCCCTTGGCGGGTGTCCAGAGGGCGGCGCCCTCTGGTGGGGTTCGGGGCGAAGCCTCGGAACTCGACACCGGCGGGACGGAGGCGCTACAGGCATTGGCATGCCCCACATTCTCCGTCTGCTGTTGCCGTGTCTGGCCGCCTGCCTGCTCGGCCTTTCCGCCTGGGCCGGCGAGTTCACCCCGGCACAGCGCGCCGAGATCGTGCAGATCCTGCGCGATGCGCTGAAGCAGGACCCATCGATCCTTCGCGATGCGGTCACTGCCATGCAGGCGGACGAGGGTGATCGCCAGCGGGCGGCGCTGGTTGCCGCGAAGGACCTGCTGATCGATCCGGCCGATCCGGTCGGCGGCAACCCGAACGGGGACGTGACCATCGTCGAGTTCTTCGACACGCGCTGCCCGTATTGCCGCAAGCTGGAACCGACGATGGCGGACCTGCTGGCGCGCGATCACGGCGTGCGGCTGGTCTACAAGGACCTGCCGATCCTGGGACCGGCGAGCGTGCTCGGCGCGAAGGCGTTGCTGGCGGCGCAGAAGCAGGGCGGCTACGAGAAGCTGCGCGACGCGATCATGGCGGCGCCGCCGCAGACCACCAAGGCGATGATCCAGGACGCCGCACTGCGGCTTGGCCTCGACTGGAAGCGGCTGGAGCACGACATGGACGATCCGGCGATCCAGGCGCGGATCAACGCCCATCTGCAACTCGCACGCTCGATCGGGATCGAGGGAACGCCCGGCCTGGTGATCGGCAGCGAACTGATACCCGGCGCGGTCGATCTGTCCGAGTTGCGCAAGGCGGTGGCGACGGCACGGGGGGCGAAGTAGCGAGGACCCGCCGGTGGACCGGGGGCCTCTGCGCGTGAGCCGTCCTTGTCGATGAGGAATGGATTACCGCGCTGACCGCAGGTGCGGCGCACGGCGCCGGATATTCCCACCGAGCGAAACCGCGAAGCGCGGTACTCAGTCAGCAAACCGCCCTGCGCACTGCATTCACGTATCGAGTGCTTTATTGGCGAACTCCGTGCGATGCCACGTGCGGGCCAGGCAAACGAGATTGCATGTTGGCCTTCCTGTTGGCGCATCGAGTAATCGAATCTGCCGTACCGCGACTGGCCCTTCCCCCGAAGTGGCGCGCCGTTGTCCAACGTCCCGTGTCACGGAGCATTCCGGATCGGATTGAGCGGGGGCAAAGTGCGATGCATGAGTTGGGCGAACGTGCTCTCATCCACCGCGAACCACCGATATGGTCGAAACTGGAGACGGCAGGCCATGAAACGCGAACAAGCAATCAATGCAATCGGGTCCGCCAAGGAACCCTGGGATTTTCTTGTGATCGGCGGTGGAGCGACCGGATTGGGGGTTGGCGTCGACGCAGCGGCCCGCGGATACCGCACCCTTGTGCTCGAGCAGGCGGACTTCGCCAAGGGCACGTCCAGCCGCAGCACCAAGCTGGTCCATGGCGGCGTCCGCTATTTAAAACAGGGCAATATCTCGCTCGTCCTGGAGGCGCTGCGAGAACGCGGATTGTTGTGCGAAAACGCGCCGCATCTGGTTCACCATCTGTCATTCATCGTACCAATCTACAGTTGGTGGGAGGGTCCTTTCTACGGAATTGGGATGAAAATTTATGACCGGCTTGCCGGCAAACTGGGACTCAGTCCTTCAGAGGTGCTTTCAAAGGAGGAGACGCTCGCGCGGATTCCCACGCTGGAAACCGAGGGCCTGCAGCGCGGCGTATCGTACTACGACGGGCAATTCGATGATGCTCGGCTGGCCGTGAATTTGGCTCAGACCATATTCGATCTGGGAGGCGTTGCGGTCAATTACATGCAGGTCGTGTCACTGATCAAACAGGGAGATTTGATCGCCGGCGCGGTGGCCCGCGATGCGGAGAGCGGCAAGGAGTGCGAGCTTCACGCCAAAGTCGTGATCAACGCGACCGGCGTCTTCTGCGACCAAATCAGGAAGATGGACGAGCCTGGTGCGAGGACAGTGATAGCCGCAAGCCAAGGTACCCATTTGGTGCTGCCAAAATCGTTCTTGCCCGGCGAAAGCGCCATCATGGTCCCGAATACGCCCGATGGCCGAGTGCTGTTCGCGGTGCCGTGGCATGACCACGTGGTGGTGGGCACGACGGATCTCGCAGTCGACGAGATCACGCTGGAGCCGCTCGCGACGGACGAGGAAATCGAGTTCATCATCACGAATGCCTCCAAGTACCTGTCGAAGCGCCCGTCCCGCAGCGACGTGTTGAGCGTCTATGCGGGTCTGCGACCGTTGGTAAAAGTAGGCGACGCCAGAAGCACCGCCGCCCTGTCGAGGGACCACACCATACTGATTTCGAACTCGGGGCTATTGACGATCGCCGGCGGCAAATGGACGACCTATCGCAAGATGGCCCAGGACACGGTTGACCAGGCACAAACGATGGCAGGGTTGGACGAACGCCCATGCAGAACCGAGCATCTGCAAATCCACGGATGGAATCGTCAGCAGATCGACGAGCCGAATCTCCGCGTCTATGGCGCCGACGCGGCAGCCGTGCGCACGATCGCGCGTGAAACCCGCCACTTTGCCGAAAGGCTCCACAAGGATCTGCCGTACACGGCAGCCGAGGTGATTTGGGCCGTCCGCGAGGAAATGGCCCGCACGGTGGAAGACGTGCTGTCACGCCGAACCCGCGCCCTGCTACTGGGGGCGCAGGCCAGCATCGAGGCCGCCCCGCTTGTGGCTCGGCTCATGGCCGCGGAGCTTGGCCGCAATACAACCTGGGAACAGCAGACTGTGGAACGATACTACGAGGTTGCACGAAACTATCTGGTCCCCAGTGACGCAAGCGCGCGGCGCATCAGTCCGGTATGACGCCGCCTGTTATCGAGGCGAAGGTGGCCTATCCGCTGCGTGGTGTTTCGGTCAACTGAAGCTCCGCGGAGCTGCAAACAAGTCTGCGACCGTCCGAACGCGGCAGCTCAACCGCAGCGGCCCGATACGGCAACTGGTAATCGCCGGAGACAGAAACATTGACTGTCACTTCCTCGGGTGTCCAGGCGAGCACGCATTCCACGCGAGCGACTGGTCCGTCTGCGCTCAGACCATCATCTTCGATCAGGGTGAATCGGCTGCTTCCCTGTCCTGGGCCTGGGAACAGCCGCAGGCAGCGCGATGGCTCGTCGTGCAGCCGCGTGAAACCCGCTTCCTCCCCGGTCATGGGAATGATGCCGCCGGCGCGGACCAACAGCGGCAAGCGTTCGAGCGGCGCCGGAACCTCCGCGTCGGCGCCTGCGGCAAACCGCGTACCGTCATAGAAATCGAACCACGCTTCCGGACCGGCCGGGAGATAGACGCGACGTGTTCGCACGCTTGGCGCTACCACCGGCGCCGCCAGCAGAAACGGACCAAGCATCAGTTCGTCGCAATCCCCCACGGCTGCTGGGTCGTCCTCGAATTCCAGGAAGCGCGGGCGTAGAATCGGTTCGTGTGCGGCGGTCGCGGCATGGACCAGGCTATAGAGATATGGGATGAGCCGGTACCGCAGCCGGATTGCCGCACGGACGACGGGCAGCGCGTCCGCGTGCAGCCATGGAGTCGTGTAGATACCCTGCGGCTTCCAACTGTTCATAATGAAGCGCGGATGGACAATTCCGGCCTGCGTCCAACGGATCAGCAGCTCCGGATCCGCGACCGGGCCCGAGAAGCCGCCGATGTCGTGGCCGATGTTGTACATCCCGGACAACGACATCTGGAGGCCAGTGCGCAAGTTCCAGCGCAGCGACTCCCAACTCGTGCTGTTGTCCCCGCTCCAGGTCTGTCCGTAGCGCTGGATTCCGGGGCAGCCGGCGCGCGTCACCGTGAAGCCGCGCTCCCCCGGCGCGCGCCGCCGCTGCGCCTCCAGCGTGGTGCGGGTCATCAGCAGCGACTGGATCGGGCGCAGCATCGCAAGCGGCGACCCCAGACCAAAGCCGTCGCACTCGGCGTCCTCGTCCCACAGTTCGTATTCGTTGTTGTCGTTCCATCCGACATCGATGCCGACACCCAAGACCTCGCGCTCGAGCCCTGCTTGCCACCATGCGATCGCCGCCGGATTGGTGAAGTCGACATGCGAGCCTTCGCCATCCCAGAACTGCGACAGCAGGGGTTTGCCGCTTACCGCATCGCGTACGAACGCACGTGCCTGCTGCACCTCCGCGTAGCGGGGATGATCATTCAGCAGGCACGGCTTGAGATTGGCGACCACCTTCATGCCCGCTTCATGAAAGCGCCGCATCAGCGCCTCCGGCTCGGGGAATTTGGCGCGGTTCCAGTTGAACACGTAGCGCTTCCCCTCGATGGAGGTGTAGCCGGAGCCCATGTGGAATGAACTGACCGGGATTTCCTCGGCTCGGCAGCGCTCGATGAACGCCTGCATCCGCGCCTGTGCGTCGGGCGCATCGGCAATCGCCATGGCTGTCTGCGCATAGCCGAGCGTCCAGCGTGGCGGCAGCGCCGTTGCGCCGGTCAGACGCAGGAATTGTGGCGTCACGTCGCGCAGCCGCGGACCTGGCAGCACATAGTAATCGAGGTCACCGCCGGCCGCTTCGTAGCCGCGGAACAGGCCATAATAGTTGTCGTGCTCGGCACCCAGATCGAACGCAGCCTCCGCCGCGTTGTCGTAGAACAGGCCGTAATGGGTGCCGGTCGCCCCATCGCGCGCAATCACGAACGGCCAATGCTTGTACATCGGGTCGCCGGTGCGCGGGTCGAAGCCCAGCGCGTCCGTCATGCGCGTCCGCAGCCGCCGCCCGTGGAGGTCGAGCGGCCCGGTCCGGTCGCCAAGCCCATGGTAGCGATCCTGCGGATGCCGCGCGACGTAATGCGCCAGCGCCTCGTTCCGGTGCGCGAACATGTACGGCATTCCAGTGCGGTCGGCGAGGAATACACGGCCGTCCGGCAGCAGCCACTCCAGGCGGAACGGATCGAGCGAAATGCGCACTCCGAGGCGAGGCGTGCGCAACAGCGATCCGCCCTGCTCGCGCACCAGCGCAGGCGGCGCCCACGCGCTGTCATCGAGCCGGTCGCGGCCCTCCCATGGGGTGTCCTGCTCTCCGGGGGCGATCACCATCCAGCTGCGCGGCTGACGAGGCCTACGCTCGCGGAGGAACAGCACCCGTCCCAGGTCGTCGGCGAGCAGCGCAATGCGGCAAACAATCCCGTCGCCGCAGTCGAGCTCGACACCGTTCGGCGTTTCGGCAATCAGGGCAACGCTGCGGATCGGTCGCATGGAAGCCTCTTAGGCTGCGATGAGAAGCGCGGCCGGGAGCGCGATGCCCTCCGCATCGAACAGGTGCACCAGGTCGGGAGCCATCCGCAGCGATACCGCGTCGCCCTGGGCTAGCCGCGTCTGGCCATGAATCTGCGCCACGATGTCGTGCGGTGACAGGCGGACATAGCTCAACCCACCCAACTGCTCGACGGCCTGAACCGTTGCGCCGGTACTGCCGGGAACGATTTCCAGATGCTCGGGGCGGATGCCCAACGTCACCTTGTCACCGCTGCGCAGTCCGGCGCGCGGCGGCGCGGACACGGGCCCTAAATCCTCGACCTCCAGCAATGTGGCGTCCTGCGCGGCGGTGACGACGCGCGCCGGCAGGAAGTTCATGCGCGGCGAGCCGATGAAACCTGCGACGAACCGGTTGGCCGGCGAGTTGTACAGTTCAAGCGGTGGGCCAACCTGCTCCACCCGGCCGGACTGCAGGACGACAATCTTGTCCGCCATCGTCATCGCCTCGACCTGGTCGTGCGTGACGTAGATCATCGTCGCCTCAAGACGGCGGTGAAGTTGCGCCAACTCGGCGCGCATGCTGACCCGCAATTCTGCGTCGAGATTCGACAGGGGTTCATCGAACAGGAAGATCTTGGGTTCACGCACGATGGCGCGACCGATTGCAACGCGCTGGCGCTGGCCGCCGGACAACTGCGTGGGGCGTCGGGTCAGGAGCTGGTCCAGCCGCAGCATCCGCGCCGCCTCGGCAATGCGCGCATCGATCTCCTTGCGTGGCGTACCGATATTCTCCAGCCCGAACGCCATGTTCTGTCGCACCGTCATGTGCGGGTATAGGGCGTAGGACTGGAACACCATCGCGAGGCCCCGCTGCGCGGCCGGCAGATCGTTCACCCTGCGCCCGTCGATGTGAATATCGCCGGATGTAGTCTGTTCCAGTCCACAGATCATCCGCAGCAGCGTGGACTTTCCGCAGCCTGACGGCCCAACGAAGACCACGAATTCACCGTCGCGGACCTCGAGATCCACACCGTGGATGACGTGGACATCGTCGAACCTCTTGCGGACGTTGTGCAACGTCAGGTTTGCCATGACTGATCTCTCATTGTCCGGACGTTCACTCTATTTCACACCCGCCGATGCGATGCCTTGCGTGATGTGTCGCTGCAGTACCAGGAAGATCAGTGTAACGGGCAACAGCGTGAGCACAGTCATCGCCAGCAGCAGGTTCCATGATGTGGTGAGCTCACCCTGGAAAGAATTCAGGGCAAGCTGCAGCGTAAAGTTCTCGGACCGGCTGAGTACGACCAGCGGCCACAGGAACTCATTCCAGCGCCACATGACAGAGAAGATCGCGAGCACAGCCAGCGCTGGCGCAGACAGCGGCAGCACGATGCGCCAGAACAGGCGCCACTCGCTGGCGTTATCCATTCGTGCCGCATCGAGCAGCTCGTCCGGGATGGTCAGCATGTACTGGCGCAGCAGGAACACACCCGTCGGCGTCGCCACGCCCGGCCAGATCACGCCCCACAGAGAGTTGACCAGGCCAAGCTGCGAGGCGATCAGATAGTTGGGTACCAGGATGATCGTGGGCGGGACCATCAAGGTCGCCAGGATCAACGCGAACACCGTGCCCCGGCCGCGGAAATCGTACTTGCTCAGCGCGAACGCCGCCATCGCGTTGAACAGCAGCGTGATGACTGTGGCGACTACCGTGATGAAAAGCGAATTCCAGAAGTAGCGCAGGAAATCGAAACGACTGACCACAGCCGAATAGTTGTCCCAGGCCGCATGCAGCCGCATCACAGGCTCGCGGTCGGACACCGGCACGCGGATCACGGCCGCCGGCGCGGCCGGGTCCACCATCTGCGCCTGCAGTCCGATCCGGCGAACTTCCGCCAGCACCTGGCCGGCGTGGTCGCCCTTGGTCACCCTGAACAACGGGAACTCTCCCGGCCGGCCGGGAAGTGCAGCGCGCGCCGGCTCGTAGGGCAGCACGGTCGGCGGCATCTGATCGAGCCCTGCCTGTGTCTTCAAGGAAGACAGCGCGAGCCAGGCCACGGGGACGAACATCAGCAGCGTGCCAAGCACCAGGTAGACGTAGCTGGCCCTGTCGGTCCAGTCAGCGCCGTGGCGGCCGCGCGTCGCCGCCACGAAGGTCATCAAGCGGGACATCCCGCGCGCCGGCACGGCAGAGGCTTCCGTTGCGTCAGCCATTGCCCCGCCTTACCAGCCGTAGCTGCGCCAACGTCAGCAGCATCAGCACCGCTGCCAGAAGCAATGAGGCAGCCGACGCCATGCCGTATTCCCGGATCTGCTGCGCGAAGCCCGTCTCGTAGATGAACTGCACGAAATACGTGGTCGCCGTGCCAGGGCCGCCGCCGGTCAGGACGAACACCTCGTCGAAAATCTGCACCGCGCGGATCAGCGCCAACACGACCACAACCAGAAAGGACGGCATCAGCAGCGGCAACGTGATGCGGCGGAATCGCGTCCATGGTGGTGCGGCGTCCATCTCCGCCGCCTCGTACACGTCCCGCGGAATCGCCTGCAGACCGGCGAGCAGGATGAGGGTGTAGAACCCCATATGCGCCCAAATGCTGACGAACACCGTCCAACTGAACGCCGAGCGTGCGTCCAGCAGCCAGTCGAACGGAGTTCCGCCGGCGGAGAGGATGACACCATTCAGCACGCCGTTGCGCTGTAGGATCCACTTCCAGATCAGAGCCACGACAACCGGCGACAGCAGTACGGGATAAAAGAATGCGGCGCGGAAGAAGCCCTGGCCGATGACCTTCTTGTTCAGCGCGAGCGCAGTGATCAGCGACAGGACCACCATCAAGGTGACCTGCAGCACGACGAATTCAAGCGTGTTGTAGACGCCGTGCCAAAACAGGTCGCGCTGGCAGGTCGAAGGATCGAAGTGGTTTTGGCAGGACAGCAGGGCCCGCACATTGTCGAGGCCCACCCACGGACGCTGCGATGGCAGCAGATTGGTGCTGCCGCTGAACGCGTACCAGACATTGAGCACGATCGGCAGGAAGGTGAACAGGCCGAACACGATCAGGTTTGGCCCGACGAACAGCCATGCCAGCCCCGGTCCCAGGCTTCGCTGGGCGAAGCGCATCGGCAGTTCCAAAATGTTCATCGTGCCGGCATACGCGGCGGCAAGGCCGCGGTCTGCCATCGTGCGGACGAGATTGAGTGGCCGCGCTTCAGCCATACGTTCTTGCCCTATGTTATTTGGCCGCCGCCACCGCGGTCTTCACGTCGTCCTGGATGCGTGCCAATGCCTGATCCAAGGTCAGCTCTCCGACGATCGCCTGCGACAGGCGCGCGACAGTCGCGGTGAAGATGGGACGGCTGTAGATGTAGCCCTGGAGCCGGTACGACAGCGGCACGATCTGGCCGGCATTGTGGGTGAACTGGGCCATCGCCTCCTTGGCGGCCGGAGGCAGGTCGTACTGCACGCCCGACTTTTGCAGCCCGGCATGAGCGGGGATGTTCGCGGTCTTCGCCATCATCTCGGCGTAGACGGGCTCGCTCGCCAGGTAATCGAGGAAGCGCGCCACCTCTTTTGGGGACTTGGTGTTCTTGAACGCCACAAATGCAGCACCGCCGGGCATGCCCGCGCAAGCCGCCGGGCCGCACGGTTCGCGCCCGATCTTCCAGTCGAAGCCGTCGCCGATCGAATTCTGCAGCCGCGCGAGTTGCCAGGAACCGGAATAGTAGACCACGATGCGGGCGTTTGCGAAATCTTCGAATGCATCGCGGTAGCTGCCACCGCCGGTCGCGGCCCAGACCTCGCGTTCGACAACCCCGGTCTTGTTCCAATTGACGAAGCGCTCGGCGAACGCGCGGAAGCCATCGTCGATCGGCGCCGGCGTACCGTCCGCCGCGAAGTATTTTGCTCCGTACGATATGGCGCCCGCCGCAAACCGATGGCCGCTGCGGTCCAATGCCATGCCGGCCTGGGTCTTCGTCGCCTTCGCCACCTTGTCCGCGGCAGCGGCCCAGTCATCCCACGTCGCCTTGGCATCCGGCAGCGGCACGCCGGCTTGCTCGAACAGCGTGGCGTTCACGATCGGGGCGGTTACCGTCAGTTGCGTCGGCAGTCCGTAGATGCCCTTGTCGTCGGGATCGGTGCGCATCCAGGCCAAGGTGTCGGCGAAATTTGCGTCCCAATAGGCCGCATCCTTCACCAGTGGGCGCAGGTCCAGGAAATACCGCGCGATGGCGCCGAAATCGGTCGTGCGGGCGATGTCCGGTCCCTGGCCAGCGGCGAGTTGGACCGGCAGGCTCTCCTGGATCGCCTTGAACGGCACCCGGTCGATAATGATGCGTATATCGGGATTGGCCTGCATGAACCGCTGGGCGAGCTCCTGCGTCACCTCGCACTCATTGGCGTCGGAATAGCAGGCGATGCGGATGTCCGCGGCCATAGCCGGTGCAGCGAGGCATGCCGCGAGCGAAACCGCAGCCAGAGCGGTACGGAGCATTCCCATCCCAGTTCCTATTGTTATGTCACGCAACGAGGAGTTGACCCGACGCTTTCGGCAGGAGCGCTCGGCTCAGCGCATCCCGCCATCCGTCCAGCATACGCGCGCGCGGCACAGTGTCCATGCGAGGCTCGAACCGGCGTGCCGGCTCCCGCGCGGCCCCGGCCGCCTCGAAGTCTGGGTAGAGACCGGTTGCAAGGCCAGCCAGCAGCGCCGCCCCGAGCGCGGTCGTTTCCAGCACAGCCGGCCGCTCGACCGGAATGCGCAGCATGTCGGCCAGGAACTGGCAAAACCAGTCGTTCGCCGACATGCCTCCGTCGACGCGCAATACCCGCGCCGTACCCCTCGCATCGGCAGCCATCGCCTGCAGCAGGTCATGGGTCTGGTAGGCGACGGATTCCAGCGCCGCACGTGCGATATGCGCCGCCGTCGAATCTAAAGTCAGGCCGCAGATCAGCCCGCGCGCATACGGATCCCAATGCGGCGCACCCAGGCCGACGAAGGCCGGCACCATGTAGACACCATGGGCGTCGGGAACACGCGTCGCCATGTCGTCAGTGTGCGAGGCATGCGTGATCAACCCAATCCCGTCGCGCAGCCACTTCACCGCCGCGCCGGCGACAAAGATCGCTCCCTCGATCGCGTAGGTGGTTTGCCCGGCCAGCCGGTAGCCGATCGTGGTCAGCATGCGGTTGGCGGAAATCACCGGCCGATCGCCCGTGTTCATCAGGGCAAAGCAACCGGTACCGTAGGTCGACTTGACCAGGCCGGGGGCAAAGCAGGCCTGTCCGACCAAGGCCGCCTGCTGATCGCCCGCCATGCCCGCGATCGGAATCGGCGCATCGAACAGGCCGGACGCCGTGATCCCGAACAGAGTTGCGTTGTCCCGGACCTCCGGCAGCATGACGGCGGGCACGCGAAACAGCTGCAGCAACTCCTCGTCCCAAACACCGCGGTTGATGTCGAATAGCATGGTGCGACTGGCGTTCGTCGCATCGGTCGCGTGGACCTGGCCGCCGGTCAGGCGCCATAGCAGGAAGCAATCGATGGTGCCGAACAGCAATTTGCCGCTCTCCGCGCTCGCCCGAGCACCCGCAACATTGTCCAGAATCCAGGCGATCTTGGTCGCCGAGAAGTACGGATCCAGCAACAGCCCGGACCGGGCGCGCACGAGTTCCTCGGCCCCGTCCAGTTTCAGTGCGGCGCAGGCATCGGCGGTGCGGCGATCCTGCCACACGATTGCACGGTGCACAGGGACGCCGGTCTCGCGGTCCCAGACCACCACCGTCTCGCGCTGGTTGGCGATGCCGATGGCCCGCACCGGCACCCCGGCGGCGGCCATGGCTTCCCGCGCGGTGGCGAGCGCGTCGCGCCAGATGCCCTCGGGGTCGTGCTCCACCCAACTCTGGGCGGGGTAGTACTGCGGGAATTCACGCCGCGCCTCAGCCAAGGGACGACCGGTCTGGTCGAACACGATGGCGCGGGTGGATGTCGTGCCCTGATCCAGCGCGAGCAGATGGACGGCCTCAGCCATGGACGCGCTCCCGTCGCAAGTGTCCATGTGAGTGTCCTTAATGCTGTCGCTGCCCGCCAGCAAATCTGGGCGAGCCTCAGCCATTATTTTTCTCATCGTGGCCGCGGTCTGAGCGTGGCCGTGGCGAATTCGCCAGTAGCGCTCGATGGTAGCGAGGATATCGTCGGCAGATTTGGTCCACTGAAGTCATGGCCACTGCGATGAATGCCGCGGGATCTGCTGATCCGTGAGCGGCGCGAAGAACCATCTAATTAAGAATGAGGCGATAGCTTGGCGTGCGGTATGGGTTGATGCCTCAATGTAATGGCGGGGCGGGATGTTCGATACGGAACAGCGTGTAATCCGGCGTTACCAGCACCGGTTGCAGGCTCGGTGGCGGTGACCGTGGCCACAGCGCCATATTTATGACAACCAGGTAATCGTAGAACTCGAGCCTGGCAGGATCATAGGGGTCAATATTCGGCGATCCTCTCGGACCATCGGCTCGATAACTCCTCAGTTGCCCAGGCGCCAGATCGTAGGGCGGCTGTCGATCGATTATCCACTGCGACCGATTTCCTGATTTGGCTTCGGGACAGAAGGCATGGCGATAGATTGTCGCGTAGCAGTCCAACACCGCAAAGGGCGTGCGCCTCATGCGTCGGAAATCTCTCTCGTACGCGACGGCACTGTATATCCTCGAGCCCTCTGGAATGGTGTGGAGCGATGCGATCAACGGTTGAAACGCGACATCGGCGGATTGCCATGCCCGCTCGACGGCTACTCCACGTGCCACCACAAGGACGACGACAATTAGAAGCAGGCTTGCGCGCTCCCAGGTCCTAGTAGGAACGATGTCGACTGCCGCGATCGCAAGCAGAAAAATGACCATCGGCAGCCTATCCGGTAGAAATGCGGTGCCGAACCAGCCGTCTGGCACCAAGAGATAAATCACGACCAGCCCGCCGATCGGCAGGATACTCGGAACGTCAACGCGGATCAGTCCCCGGACCAATGCGTAAGCTCCCAGACCGGCCACTCCGGCCAACGATGCGGCATCGACGGTCTGATCGTAGGCCCAGTCGAACCAAAGCAATACCTTCAACCGCGACACCAACGACTGAAGATTCAACTGTTGCAGGGCGGCATGTAGCGTCGGAGGATGGTTGTCGGCGATCACTGGCGCGAAGAACAACAGGCCAAGCGGCGCGCCAGTCGCAATGACTGCGACCCCCAAGCGCGCCCATGCTTGCTTGGTTCGGCGGCTGTCAAGGCGCAGCAGCCCGGAAATCTCAACGCCGATCACCAGCCCGAGCGCCAGCAACAAGGCGACAAGGTGACAAAAGAACAGGACCAAAGAACTCAACAACAGCGCTGCCCCGGCCCGGACAAGATTGGACCCAGCATTCAACCGCCAATAGGCCACAGTCATCAGCGCCAGCCCGACACCCAGGAGATAGTTAAGAAACCCATCGAACAGGAAGTCCTGGTATAGGAATGGCAATGCCACCACCGGCCAGATCGACATGCGCCGGAACGCAGCGTAATGGAGCGAGATCACTCCCAGCGCCAGGGCCAGCAGCATCAGAACCAGGAAGCACCGCCCGGCGATTTCGATTGGCAGGCCCAGCTCCATCAGCGGGAGGATAACCCCGTCAACTGCTAGATTGGGTATCAACGCGAGGTGAATTCGGTACATTTCCATGAAAGCAGTGCCATGGATCAGGTTGTAGAGAACAAACACGCTCGACAAATGCTCACTGTAATCGACCAACGGCGGAATGTTGTTGGTAACTACGGGATAAAGCATGAACGCGACTGCAACGGCCAATACGGCCGTGATTGCAATTATGCCAACACGCGAGGGTCGGGTGACTTTCACTTCTTCGATTGTCTGCGGCGCATTCATAGCTAAAACTCGATGATCTGCGTAGGCGCGGGCACGCTGCTTGAGTCGATATATATACGGCTGTCGAGAGCAGGTTGGGCAGCAATCCAATGACAGGTTAGACGTCGATCCAGCGATCGTGCAACGGTGAACTGTAGGGGCGAAGCATAGCATCGTACCGATGCGTGGTTATGCAGAGGATCGACCGAAGTAGAGCGGGCAAGTCCGATCGGGTGGGTCGGCTGCACCCCTTGCCGTTCGCAAATCCTCCTGGTCGCCGATCATCGAAACCTGGCCTTCGACCGACGTTTCCAGCGCCCCGCCGATCGTTGACGTTGCCGCCATCGCCCTCTCACCGCGCGTTGGCCTGTGCGTGCAGCGGCCACAGTGCGCCCCGCCATCGCAGCGCGATCAACAGAGTCACCGCGATGCCCACCGCGCAGTACATTGTCGCGGTCGCCGCGAAGCCGATGCGGTCGATCAGCGCCCCGGCGCCGAGCAACCCGATCGGCAGCCCATAGATCGCCAGCATCCGCATGCCCATCACCCGGCCACGGTAGGCGCCGGCACCGTGCAGCAGGAGTGCCGACATCGGCACCAGGCTGAGGCTCTGCGCCAGGCCGGCGCAGATCAACGACAGGCTGCCGCCGGTCGGGTCGCGCATGCGCACGAACACCAACAGCATCGCGTACCAGGCGAGCGCGAACACGATCATCATCCGGGCAGGACGGATCGATCGGCCGATGATGCTGATCAGGATGGATCCCATCAGCGCTCCGAACGCGAAGCTGGCGATCAGGGTGCCGAGACCGGTCTGATCCACATGGTAGATGTCGCGCGCGACATAAGGCAGCAGGCCGCTGGTGATCGGATACGCCGTCAGGTTGACCAGGAACGCGAGCCACAGCGCCGCCAGCGAGGCCGGTGTGCCCCACAGATAGGCCAGTCCCTCGCGCAGGTCGCGCCACAGCGAATTGCGCGCGGCAAGTCGCGTGGTGTGGCGCGCGCCACCGACGCCGAGGGTCAGCAGGAAGCCGATGACATAGAAGCAGGTGATCGCGGCATACGCGGTGCCGAGGCCAAGTGCGGCGAATAATCCGGCGCCGGCGAGCGCTCCCACGGTGCGGGCGGAGTCCGATGTGGTGCGCGAGGCGCCCATCGCGCTGACGAAGCGGTCGGGCGGCATGGTGTCGGCCACCAGGGCGCTGCGCATCGCCAGATCGGACGAGCGCACCAGCCCGGCGATAGTGGCGATGATCAGCACGTGCAGCGGTCGCAGTGTCGCGGTGTAGGCGAGCGTCATCAGCAGCAGCGCCAGGACGGCGTAGCCGGCGCGCATGGCGCACAGCACGAAGCGGTGGCCGAGTCGGTCGCCCGCCATGCCGAACAGCGGTGCGGCCAGCGTACCGAAGTATTGCAGCGAGCCGAACAGGGTGAGCAGCAGGACCGAGCCGGTCTCGGTGAGGATGTACCAACCGAGGATCAGCGTCTCCATCTCGCTGCCCCACGAAGTGAGCAGGTCCGCGGGATACTGGAAGCGGAAGCTGCGAATCCGGAACGGCGCGAACAGCGAGGACGATATCATTGCGGCGGAGATATCGCAGAACGGCGCCCGCAAGGGAATTGCGGCGGCGCGTATGGTCAGCGGCGGCGCTGCGCCTATAATCAGGCAGCTCCAGAAGGGACGTCCGAGCATGAGCATCAGCATCCGCCCGATCCATCCGGTGTTTGCCGGCGAGGTCTCCGGCATCGACATTTCGCGACCGCTGGACGCAAACGCGGTCGCCGCGATCGAAGCGGGCATGGACCACTACGCCGTGCTGGTGTTCCGCGACCAGCCGCTCACCGACGACCAGCAGCTGGTCTTCAGCCGCAACTTCGGCGAGCTCGAGGTCACGCTGGCCGGCCAGATGGCCAAGCCCGAGGACCGCCGTCTGGGCGACCGGCTGGAGCTCGGCGATATCTCCAACCTGACCGCGCGCAACCAGCTTCGCGCGCGCGACGATCGCAGCCGGATGTACGCGCTGGCCAACCGGCTATGGCACTCCGACGCCTCTTTCCGCGCGGTCGGCGCCGGCTATACGCTGCTGCACGGCCGCGTCATTCCAGGCACGGGCGGCAACACCGAGTTCGCCGACATGCGCGCCGCGTACGATGCGCTCGACGATGCGACCAAGGCCGAGGTCGCAGACCTGATCACCGAACACTCGATCGTGTTTTCGCGCGAGCAGATCGGTTTCGCCGACTACGCGCCGGGCAACGAGGACCGGCTGCGCCCAGTGCAGCATCGCCTGGTGATCACCCATCCGGTGAGCGGGCGGAAGGCGCTGTATCTGTCCTCGCATATCGGCGGCATCGTCGGCTGGCCGGTGCCGGAGGCGCGCGCCTTCATCCGCGACCTGACCGAGCACGCGACCCAGCGCCAGTTCGTCTATGCACATGAGTGGCGGGTGCACGACCTGGTGATGTGGGACAACCGCACCGCGATGCATCGCGCCCGCCGCTTCGACGATATGCACGAGGTACGCGACCTGCGCCGCACCTCGATCAAGGGCACCGGGCTGGCGCTCGAGCAGGCGCGGGCCGCCTGAGGGCGGCGGCGCGACCGGCTCAGCGCGCGGAGCCGGTTTCACACCATCCCGGCAGGCTGTGCGACGCGATCCGCGTCAGGACTTCGGTGCGACCGAACATGGCCATGCCTTTGTAGATACGTGCCGACATCCGTTCGTTGCTCTCCACCTGGGCCGATACGCTGTAGGTGCTGCCGTTCTCGGGGTCGAAGAACCAGCCGTTGCCCCATTGCGCCGCGCCGTCCGAGGTCAGCCCCCAGATGATGGTCCGGCCGCACATTTCGGCGGTGCGCAAGGCCGGATTGCGCAGCCATGCGATCTTGCCGCACAGCGCGTCGCGGCATGGAAAGATGTCGAACGCGACTCGCTGGCTGATCAGCCAGGTGCCATCGGGGTCGGCGGACTCTGCCCTGGCCGCTGACCATTGCGTCGCGGCAAGAATGGTGACCACCAGCGCAACATGTCGCATCGTCGACTCCCTGCATGACTCGCGGCATGCATGGTCGATCACGACCTTCCGCAGCGCAAGCGGCGCGCGCCGTAGTTGGACCATGGCGATGTCACCGTCGTCATTCCCGCGGAAGCGGGAACCCAGGGCAAGATCCCGTGGTATTGCTCCGGGTCCCCGCTTTCGCGGGGATGGCAACAAGGGGCGGTTTCGTGTCGTCGCAATGACAGCATCGGGATCATTCCAGTCATCCTGAAGATGCTCTACCGTCGGGCAAACCGCGACCAGCCGCTGGCATCATAGTACTCGATAGCCAAGGACGCGGCCTGGCCCGCCGCATTGATCGTGAACGTGACCTGGGAAATCGAGCCTCCATTTGCGCTCTCGCCTGACGGCTTATATGTGAATACATTGCCTTCCCAGTGCCGCAACGGATACGCCGTATTCGCCGGACCGAGGGTGAGCGCCAGCGCGTCCCCGCCGCGCGCGACGACAGCATCGCCGAAATAGTCGTTGTGGTAGGTCCCGGCATAGGCCGTCAGCGGCAGTGCCGGTGTCGGATGCTCAGGCGGCGCCTTGCCGACCAGCGACCCGGATGGCGCACTCAGCGGCGCCATCATTTGCCCATACGCGCTCAGCCAATCGCGCGTTACCGCACCAAACTGCACCAGGTCGGCGAACTCCATGCCCATTGCCTCTACCGCGCCGATCGGGGCGGCGTTGCTGAGGACGACGATGCCGAGACCAAGCGACGGAATCATCACGTAGTTCGTGGCGGCCCCCATGTCGAACGCACCCGAATGGCTCAGCGCCACGCGGCCCGACGCCAGCGTGCCGACGCCAAACCCGTAGCCGTAGAAGCCCGCCCTCGCGTCGGCTGCGGCCGAGTGAGACGAGACGATCTCGGCAGTGATTGCCGGCAGCAGGGCGTCGGCTGCGACGATGCGTCGGCCTTCATGGACGCCTCCCTGGAGGATCAGCGCCATCCATCGTGCCACGTCGCGCGCGGATGAACTCACGCCGCCGGCCGGCGATTGGGCATCCGGTTCACGCTGGTACTTTGCCTGGTAGCCATCGCCGACCAGCACATGTCCCACCGCGTGATTGGGCCGCTGCACGAAATCCGCAAACCGCGAGCTGGTGACACTCATGCCGAGCGGCTGGTAGAGCACCTGTTCCGACAAGGTTGCCCAGTCGGTGTGCGATGCCGCGGCCACCGCCTCTGCCGCCGCGGTCACGCCAAAGTTGGTATAGGCATAGTCGTCGCGGAAAGAATGCAGCTTCATCAGGCGCAAGCGGCGCAGTACCTGATCGCGGTCGTAGCCAAGATCTTCCAGCTCGTCGCCCGCATGGTCCGGCAGGCCGGAGCGGTGCGCATACATGTCGGCGATCGTGACATGGTGCGTGATCCAGTCATCGCTCAAGGCAAACCACGGCAGGTGTTCGACGATCGGCGTGTCCCAGGAAATCGTGCCCAACCCCACCTGGTGCGCCACCACCGTCGCGCCGACCGACTTGGACAGCGAAGCGAGCTGGAACACCGTGTCGGCATCGACAGCATCCGTGGTGCCGACACGACGAACCCCGAACCCAGCCGCGTATACGGTCTGTCCGTCGCGCACGACCGCGATCGCCAAGCCGGGAATATGTGTCTGGCTCAGCATGTCCGTTGCCAGGTCGTTCAGCCGCGCGATCGCGGCGTCGATCTGTGCCGGCGGCACGACGTTGGCGGTGGCCTGGGGTGGCGGCAACGCGAGGTCGCTGGGCATGGTCGGAGCGTCGGCGCAGGCGCTCGAAGCGAGCAGTGTCGAGAGCAGTGCGCTGGTCGCAAGATCGCGCAAGAACAGGAACGGCCTTGGCATGTTGTGCCTCCACTCACACCGACTGCGGCTGCCGCACACGCAGCGTACTGAGCACCATGGCCAGCGCGGCAAACCCCGCGGCCATGCCGATCGCCAGCTTGGTGCCAAGTTCGATCGCGCCCTCGCCGCCATGGGTGACACCGAACACCAGTGCCACCAACGCGCTGCCGGTGGTCTGGCCGAGCAGCCGGGACGTGGACAGCATGCCGCTGCCGGCGCCGGCCCGGTCGCGCGGCGCGCTGGCAATCATCAAGCGGTTGTTAGGAGACTGAAAGAACCCGAAGCCGATGCCGCACACGGCGAGTTGCCACGCCACATCGAGCTGCGCAGGGCGCGCGGGCAGAAACAGCACCAGCAGCAGACCCAGCGTCATCACCGTGAGGCCGAGCCCGCCGAGCAGCCCGGCCGAGTACCGATCCGCCAGCCGGCCGGCGATCGGCGCCATCACCACCAGTGCGGCGGGCCACGGCGTGATCAGCACCCCGATCTCGATCGGCGACAATCCGCTCACGTACTGGAAGTAGAACGGCAGCGACACGAAGGCGATGAGCTGCGCGCAGTGCGCGCAGATAGCGGTCGCCACCGACAGCGCGAATACCGGGCGGCGGAACAGATCCACCGGCAGCATCGGCGCCGCCAGCGTGTACTGGCGATGCACGAAGAACCAGCCTACCGCGATGCTGACAGTGAGCTCGATCAGCACGGTTGCGGGTCCCTGGCCACGGCCGATGCCATCCAGCGCGGTGATGAACAGGCCGAAGGTGATCGCGTTCAGCACCGCGCTCAGCGGATCGAACGGATGGCGTGCGAGCGGGGTCCGCGGCAGGAAGCGATGCGCCATCAACAGCGCGACAATGCCCGCCGGCACTTGCAGCGCGAACAGCCAGGGCCACGACAGCACCGACATGATCGCCGCGGCCACCGATGGGCCGGCGGTAGACGAGCCCGCGACCACCAGCGCATTGAAGCCGATGCCGCGGCCGAGCTCCGCGCGCGGGTAGATGAAGCGCACCAGTGCGCCGTTGACGCTCATGATGCCGGCGCCGCCGAAGCCCTGCAGGACACGGCCGATCACCAGCACCGGCAGCGACGGCGCGACGGCGCACAGCAGCGATGCGGCGGTGTACACCGCCAGGCCCCAGAAATAGACGCGCCGGTGGCCGTAGATGTCGCCGATCGAGGCGAACGGCAGCAGCGTCACCGTCACCGCGAGCTGGTAGGCGTTCACCACCCAGATCGAATTGGCCGGTGTCGCATGCATGTCGCGCGCGATGGTGGGCAGCGCGATGTTGGCAATCGAGGTGATCAGCCCCGACATGGTGATGGCGATCGCGACGGTCAGCATGGCGCGCCGCCGCCAGTGCAGCGGCAGGCCGTCGGTCACCTCCATTTCGTGCAAGCGGATCGGACGCATCACGACGTGTGTGCTTGACCCTGTGCCGCTTCGTCAACAAGCTGGCAGCCCATGGAGTTTCCGCACCTCGACGGCGTGGTCCTGCCCGAGTGGATCGATGCCAACGGTCACATGAATTTCGCCTACTACGTCGTGTTGTTCGATCAGGCGACCGATCTGCTGTACGACGAGCTGGGTGTCGGCCAAGCCTATCGCGATGCCACCGGCAACGCGACGTTCACCGCGGAGACGCACACGCTGTATGAACGCGAGGTTCTCGTCGGCGAGCGCGTGCGGGTGGTGCCATATCTCCTCGGGGTGGATGCCAAACGGCTGCACTATTTCCTCGAGATGTTCCACGCGGAGGACGGTCATCGCGTCGCTGCGCAGGAGCTGCTCGCGTTGCATATCGATCTGTCGGTGCGTCGCGTGGCACCGTTTCCGGCGGATGTCTCCGCGCGGCTTCAGCAGGCAGTGCGGGCACGCGGCGGCCGGCCGCTGCCGAACGGCGTGGGGCGGCGGATCGCGATGCCGGGGTCTGATCGATGAGCACCACCACCGCCGCCACCGTGCTCCGGCCCGGCACCACGCGCGGGCACGCCTATGCGCGGCGTTATTGGGCGTTCGCCGCGCCGGCCGCGGCGATCGTGTTCGTGGTGATCCTGTTCCCGTGGATCTTCACGCTGTTCATGTCGCTGCACGACTGGAAGGTCACCGGCGCGACGCCGTTCGTCGGCTTTGCCAACTACACCAAGATGCTGGTGGACGAGCGGTTCCAGTGGGCCATCGTGCGCACCATCTGGTTCACCGCGGCAACCGTGATCGCCCCGTTGCTGCTCGGGGTCTGGGCCGCGGTCTGCTTCGCCTCGCAGTTCAAATGGCGCGGCCTGGCCCGCACGCTGTTCGTGCTGCCGATGATGGCCACGCCCGTCGCGATCGCGCTGGTGTGGACGATGATGTTTCACCCGCAGCTCGGCGTGCTCAACTATCTGCTGACCTCGGTCGGGCTGCCACCGTCGAGCTGGGTCTATGACAGCAGTACCGTGATTCCCACGCTGGTGATGGTGGAGACCTGGCAGTGGACGCCCCTGGTCATGCTGATCGTACTCGGCGGTATCGCGAGCCTGCCGCAAGAGCCGTACGAGGCGGCGATCCTGGATGGCGCCAGCGCCTGGCAGATGTTCCGCCACATCACCTTGCCGCTGGCCTGGCCATTCATCATGGTCGCCGCTGTCATCCGGCTGATCGACGCGTTGAAGACGTTCGACACCATTTATGTGATCACCCTTGGCGGCCCGGGAACGTCCAGCGAAACGATCAACATCCTGCTGTACCAGACCGCCTTCGCCTATTACGACCTTGGCTACGGTTCGGCGATCGTCGTGGTGTTCTTTCTGCTGATCCTGCTGATCAGCCTGCTGCTGCTGCGCGTGCGCCAGCGCGAGGCCTGGCGATGAACCGCCATCGCCTCCGACGTTTGCTTGGTCGGGCAGGGCTGTACGCTTCGGTCATCCTGCTGGTCTCGCCGGCGGTGCTGTTCTTCCTGTGGATGCTGTCGCTGTCGCTGAAGAACGAGCTCGACAACACCGCGTATCCACCGGTGTTCATCCCGCATCCGCCGACACTGGCGAACTTCGTCGACGTGTTCGAGAAGAACGACTTTCTCACCTATACGATCAACTCGGTGATCGTATCGTTCTCGGCCACCGGACTGGCGCTGCTGTTCGGTGTGCCGGCCGGCTACGGCATCGCCAAGGCAAAGGCCACCAAGGCGGCAGCATTGATCCTGATCGCCCGCGTCACGCCCGGACTGTCGTACCTCATTCCGCTGTTCCTGCTGTTCCAGTGGCTCGGCATGATCGGCACGCTGACCCCGCTGGTGATCACCCATCTGGTGATCACCGTGCCGATCGTGGTCTGGATCATGATCGGCTTCTTCGAGGGCCTGCCCGGCGAGCTCGAGGAGGCCGCGCTGGTGGATGGCGCGACGATCTGGCAGGCCTTCCTGCATGTGGCGATGCCGCTGGCGCGCCCCGGTATCATGGTCGCGATGATCCTGTCGTTCATCTTCTCCTGGAACAACTTCATCTTCGGCGTGGTGCTGGCGGGACGGACGACACGGACCCTGCCGGTCGCGGTCTACAACGTGCTGACGTTCGAGCAGATCAGTTGGGGACCGTTGGCGGCGGCCGCGCTGGTGGTCACGGCGCCGGTGCTGCTGCTGACTCTGCTGATGCAGAAGGAGATCGTCGCCGGCCTGACCGCGGGTGGCGTGAAGGGCGGCTGAGTCCTATAAGCCAGCCCTACCTGACCAGGAGGAAACGAATGATCCGCCGTCGCCAATTGCTGGCCGCTGCCGCGCTGGCCGCCCCCGCCATCGTCGAGCGCGCCAACGCTCAATCCGCCTTCGACTGGAAGCAGTTCAAGGGCCAGTCGATTGAGGTGAACTATCAGCTCTCGCCGCGCGGCGACGTCGCCAAGGCACATATCAAGGACTTCGAGGAACTGACCGGCATCAAGGTCGGCTTCGAGCAGATCCCCGAGCAGCAGCAACGTCCGAAGGTTGCGATGGAGATGGCCACCGGCCATCCCAGCTTCGACGTGGTCAACGTTGGGATGCACGTGCAGAAGCGGCTGATCGAACGCGCCAAGTGGATGGACGACCTCAATCCCTTCATCGCCGACAAGTCGCTCACATCGCCGGACTTCGATCAGGCCGACTTCAGCAAGCCGTCGATGGAGGTGGCGACCGGTCCCGATGGCAAGCTCAACGTGCTGCCGTTGAACCAGGACCTGTTCATCATCTTCTGGAACAAGGAGCTGTTCGCCCAGAAGGGGCTGCAGAAGCCGCCCGAGACACTCGACGAAATGATGACCATGGCGCATCAGCTCACCGATGCATCGAAGGGCGTCTATGGATTCGTCGGTCGCGGCCTGAAGAATGCCAACATGACGTTCTGGGACGACATCCTGTTGAAGTGGGACCAGGAGACGGTCACCCCCGACGGCAGGAAGCTGCTCACCGACACGCCGGCGGCGATCGAGGCCGCGGCGTGGTACCAGAAGATCATGCGCGAGTGCGCCCCTCCAGGTGTAATCGGTTTCAACTGGAACGAATGCCAGACCACGTTCATGCAGGGACGGGCGGCGATGTGGTGGGACGGGATCGGCTTCTCCGCGCCGCTGATCGATCCGAACAAGTCGAAGGTGGTGGGCAAGGTCGGGTTCGCACCCGATCCCGCCGGCAAGGTGCGCAACTGCGCGACCTTCGTCGATGGCATCGGCATTCCGGCCACCGCGAAGAACAAGAAACCGGCGTGGCTGTTCGTGCAATGGGTCACCGGTAAGCAGATGCTGAATGAAGTGCTGCGCACCGGCTCCGGCACGCCGGCGCGTCTCTCCTGCTACGCGCAGGCCGACGTGCTCAAGGGCAGCGCGTTCCCACCGGAATGGTTCGATACTACCGAGACCAGCCTGAAGATGGCCCGCTCCGGGCTGCCGGTCATTGTCCCGGTGACCGAGTTCCGCGACACGCTCGGCACGGCGATCACCAACGTTGTCGCGGGCGCCGATCCGGCCACCGAACTCAAGAAGGCGACAGCGGTATTTCAGCCGGTGCTGGACAAGTCCAACGAAGCCTGACCCCGATCTCCCCCTCCCCTTGCGGGAGGGGGTTGGGGGGAGGGGGCCCTCACCCGCCTAGAAACTTCTCAGTCCAGCTCTTGTAATCGCCATCGCGCGTCACGCGTCGCATCGTCTCCGCCGACGCCACCCCTTGCAGCTCCGCGGGCTTCGTCCCCTCCCGCAGCGCCTTCAACGTGTTGTAAACCGCCTGCACCGCAGCCGAGAACGGCTGATGCCCTTGCAGCGCAACCCGTACGCGCCGGCTCGCGAGATGCTCGCGGTCCAATCCGGCCTGACCACCGCCCATCATCAGCGGCAGCTTCACCGCCGAATGGATCGCATCGAGCTGCTCACGCGTCACGCCGCCGGCGAAGAACAGCGCATCGACGCCGGCCGCCTCGTACGCCTTCGCACGCCGCACCACATCCTCGGTGCCCGTCATTGCCGCGGCACTGGTGCGCCCGACGATGACGAACGACGGATCCTCGCGCGCGGCCACCGCGGCGCGCATCTTGCCCACGCCTTCCTCGAGCGAAATCAAACCCGGCTGCTTCTCGCCATAGGTCTTCGGCAGCAGCGTATCCTCGATGCACATCGCCGCGACGCCCGCTGTCTCCAGCTCCTGCACGGTGCGCATCACATTGAGCGCGTTGCCGTAGCCATGATCCGCATCGACCAGCAGCGGCAGCTTGCCCGCGCGGTTGATGCGATACGCCTGCGCCGCGAACTCGCTCAGCGTCAGCACGATCAGGTCGGGTGCGCCCAACACGGTGAACGAGGCAATCGAGCCGGCGAACATGCCGACCTCGAACCCAAGCTCTTCGGCTATCCGCGCCGATATCGGATCGAACACCGACCCCGGATGAAGGCAGTGCTCACCAGCGAGCAATGCGCGGAAGCGTTCGCGCCGGTCGGTCCAATGCATGTGTGTCTCCCCCTAACTCAATTGCATACCGAGCTGCTGATACATCGACAGGAAATCGAAGTTGTTCCAGGCCTCGGCGATCTTGCCGTTCTCGATCCGCGCGATGCACATGCCGGTGAAGCTCGCCGGCTTGTTGGTCGGCGCTGCCGCCACGCCAGGTCCGGTATGCGTTCCCGTGACCGAGCAGCGCACGGCAATCTTGTCGCCATCGACCAAGGCCTCCTCGACGATAATGCGAAGGTCCGGAAATGCCTGGCAGAAGTGGTGGAAGAATGGCTTGAACGCCGCCTTCCCTTGCACTTCGTGGCCATCAGGACCGACCAGCCCGTGGCTGATGTAATTGTCTGCCATCAGTTCGTCGATGGTGCTCTCGTGTCGCTGGTTCCAGACTTCCTCGAACCACCGGTGCAGAACAGTTTCGCCTTGTGCCATCGCGCCGCCTCCTCACGCCGAAGCCACGAACCCGTCGCGCCGCGGATCGCAGCCCCCGGTCATTACGCCGAGGACAGGATCAATGGCGATGCCATGCATGCCGCCAACTCCCGGTGTCCACGCTGGCGCGGCCTCGGCAATGTGCCCACGTTCGCAAAGAGCTTTGATGACATCTGCAGAAATCCGCGATTCGATCTCGATCCGCCGGCCATCCCAAAGCCTCGCGCGCGGCGCATCGATCGCGTCCTGAATGCCGAGGCCGAAATCTACATGCTGGATCAGCGCCTGCGGCTGTGTCTGGCAGATGCCGTAGCTGCCCGGCGTACCGAGCGCCAGCACCGGCCGACCGTTGCGCGTGGCGATACTCGGCGCCATCGGCAGCGCCAGCGGTCCGCCGGGGCGCAATGCATTCGGCCCGCGCAGATCCACCTCGCCCCAGTACAGGAAATTGTTGAGGCACACGCCGTATCCCGGCACCACCACGCCGCAACCGAACTTCGCACCAAGACTTTGGGTGATGCACACGACATTGCCGTCGCCGTCGGCAACGGAGAACGACGTGGTGTGCTGCTGCGTTGTTCCGACGTATTGTTCGGTCGGTCCTTCGATCGGCACACCGTCGCGCAGCCGCGCGCGCAGTGTCGCCACCGCGCCGTCCGACATCAACGCCGCCAGGCGTTCGGCGGAAGGGTTGTTGTGCGTGATGCGCGTTCCCGCAGCGAGCCGGATCGCACGAAACACCGTATCGAGATGATCGACGCCATCGTGCGCCATCGCACCCAGGCTGAAACCATCGAGGATGCGCAGCGTCAGCAGGTACTGGAATCCTTCGCACGGTGGCGGCAGCGTATGCACATCGAGACCGCGATACGTCGCAGCCAGCGGATCGAGCCAGACCGGTTCAACAGATTCCAGATCGGCCAGCGTCAGGCAGCCGCCAAGCGCGCGGACATGCGCAACCAGCGCCTGTGCGAGCGCGCCGCCGTAAAGGTATCGCGGTCCTTCGCTCGCGATCGCCTCATAGGTCCGTGCCAGGTCCGGCTGACGCAGCACGCCGCCCAGCGTAGTGTTGGCGCCGCCGACGGTGTAGGTGCGCGCCCAGTCATCGTAGAACGCGTGTTGGCCCTTGAATTCCGCCACCGTATCGTTGATCGCCGACACGTTGTATTCGACCAGTGGAAACCCATCACGTGCCAGCGTGATTGCCGGCACGAACACCTCGGCCAGCGATTTCCTGCCATACGCGCGCACCAATTCGCACCACCCGGCAAGGTTGCCAGGTGCGCCGCAAGCGATCGGGCCACGTGACAGCTCTTCGCGGCTGGTGAACCGGCCGGCGGGAAACCTGGACGGCACGCGGGTGATGAAATCCAGCGTGCGCACGCGCCGTTCTGCCGCAATGTAGCACGTCGCCATGCCCATGCCGGCAAGTCCCGACATGTACGGCTCGGTGACATTCAGAGCGGCGGCGGTGGCCGCGGCGGCATCGAACGCATTGCCGCCGGCACGCAGGATCGCCGCACCCGCCTGCGCCGCCTGAGGATGCGCCGCGGCGACGATGCCGCGTAACGAGGACACACTGGGCCGCCTGCCGTCCACCTTGGTTACCTCCCACTCACCCGGCCAACAGGCCGGCCGCCGCACCGCTCATGCAGGTGGCGATGGTGCCCGACAGGATCGAACGCATGCCGAGGGCGACCACCTCATGTCGCCGCTCGGGGACCATGACGCCGAGTCCGCCGATCACGATACCCAGGCTGCCGAAATTTGCGAAACCGCACAATGCATAGGTCACGATCAATCGCGAGCGTGGTGCGAAGGTGTCGGGAGGCAGGGCGGAAAAATTCAAATAGGCGACAAATTCGTTCAGCACCGTCTTGGTGCCCATCAGCCCCGCCGCAACACCGGCTTCATCCCACGGCAGGCCGATCAGCCACATCACCGGCCGGAACGGCCATGAAAAGATCCGCTGCAAGGTGATGGCGGCGTCACCCCAATGTGGCAGCTCGCCGAGCGCCGCATTGATCAGCGCAACGAAGGCGACCGCCACCAGCAACGTGGCGACGATGCCGACCAGCACCGGAACGCCGTCGATCGTGCCCTTCACCAGTGCGTCCAGCGCGCTGAGCGGCGGGTCCTCGATGACCAGGCGTTCCTCGGCTGCTTCCGCGGGACCGAACGGCACCAGCAGTGCCGCAACAGCCAGTCCCGCCGGCGTGCTGATCACCGACGCGACCAGGATGTTGCCAAGCGCATTGGGCACCAGCGGCGCGAGGAACGATGCATAGATCACCATCACCGTGCCGGCCACGCCCGCCATGCCGCAGGTCATCAGCGCGAACAGTTCGCCCCGCTGCATGCGCGAGAGATACGGACGCACCAGCAGCGGCGCCTCGATCATGCCGACGAACACGTGCACCGCGGCCCCGAGTGCCAGCGCGCCGCCGATGCCCATCGCGCGCCGCAGCAGCCAGGCGAACGCGGCGGTGATGCGTTGCAGCACGCCCCAATGGAACAGCAGCGACGCCAGTGCGCTGATGGTCAGCACCAGCGGCAGTGCCTGGAACGCGAGGATGAAGCTGGCGCCGGGATGGGTTTCGGCGAACGGCAGCGGCGGTCCGCCGAGATAGCCGAACACGAAGCCGGTGCCGGACTGCGTCGCGGTCTGCAATGCGGTGGCGCCGTCGTTCAGCAGCACGATCACCGCGCTCGCCGGCGGGAAGAAGATCAGCAGCAGAGCCAGCGCCCATTGCAGCGCCACGCCGGCAATCACCGTGCGCCAGGGGATGCGGCGGCGGTCCTCGCTGAGCGCCCAGGCGATGGCCAGCAGCGCGGCCAGTCCCAACAGGCCGCGCATGGCGCAGCGTCACCCCTTCTGTTCGTTCCGGCGAGGCTGAAGTACGCTTCGCTATGGGTCAACCAGGAGAATGGCATGCCAGCAAGCCAGATCGACAAGGCGCGGCGGTTTCAGGCGCTGCACGCGGCGCCGGAGGCGTTCGTGATCGCCAATGCGTGGGATGCGGGATCGGCGCGCATCCTGGCCGGTGTCGGCTTCGCAGCGCTGGCAACGTCGAGCGGAGCCGCGGCGGGTGTGCTGGGCCGGCGTGACGGCGCGATCACCCGCGAGGAGTCGCTGTCGCACGCGCGCGCCGTGGTGGAGGCGACCGATCTGCCGGTGTCGGCCGATCTGGAGAGAGGTTTTGGCGATGCACCCGAGGATGCCGCGCTGACCATCCGGCTGGCGGGGGAGATCGGCCTGGTCGGCGGCTCGATCGAGGATGCATCAGGTCCCGGGCGATCACTTTACGACGCCGGCCTTGCGCGCGAACGCATCGCCGCGGCGGTGGAAGCCGCACGCGCCATGCCGTTCCCGTTCACGCTGACCGCGCGCGCGGAAAACTTCATTCGCGGCAATCCCGATCTGGAGGATACCATCAAGCGGTTGCAGGCGTTCGAGGCCGCCGGTGCCGATGTGCTGATGGCGCCCGGCCTGCCAGACCTTGCCGCGGTGCGCACCGTGTGCTCCGCGCTGTCGAAGCCGTTCAACTTCATGGCGGGCATTCCGGGGAAGTCGTTCAGCGTGGCGGAACTGGCGGCGGCGGGAGTGAAGCGGATCAGCCTGGCCACATCGCTGTATCGCGCGGCGATGACCGGACTGCTGGACGCGGCGCGCGAGGTGAAGGAGCGGGGAACGCTGGGTTATGTCGATACGTCTGTACCGACGGCGGAGCTGAATGGGTTCATGGGCTGATTGCCGCTGCGCGGGGGAAGCTGCCCACCGCCTGGTGCAGATCGCCCTCACGATCAATTGACCAACCAGAGTAATGGCCATCACAGCCAGTGACCGGAATACATCGCAGACAAGCTGGGTATTGCGCAGTGCCGGCCGGCCACACCGAGCCGGGGCGGGATGGGTCGACATGGCGGAATATTTCCAAGACGACAAATTACTGATGATACGGACCATCCTGGACGACGATCCGGTCGAACAACGCCGGGACGGAGATCCCCTGTTGCTCCTCAAGCTCGACGGGACGGAAGGCATTTCGCGACTGTCCTCCTACGACGTCGCCATGCTGCGGGACGCCGACAGGCCCTCGCTCGACGTGACCCGTCTGATCGGCACCCACGTATTCTTCAGCGCCAGGCCGGACAACAATTTCGCGTTCGACAACCACCTGCGCAGCGGCATGTTCGAGTCAGTCGAAGAGGTGTCAGGAGTTCGACACCACGAAGTTCGGAGCGGAGGAGGTCCGCAAGTTTCGCATGTACCGGGCGCGCATCCTCCCCTGGGTCAGCGTGCTCGCCCACGACATCTGCTATCGCGTGTTTGAACAGAAGACCGTGGTGCAGATCATCGACGCCATCCGGCTCGATGTCCGCAAGGCGTTTCCCCACGTGATGATTGACACGTCCACCCTGAACAACGGCGAGTATCCGTTTCTGCCGATCGAGTATTGCGTGCAGTACGGCGAAAGCACGTTGGCGTTCCTGTCGCGACTGATGGCGCGCTTCGGGATCTGGTATTATTTCACCGGGGTCAAAGGCTACAATGTCATCAACCACGTGATGGCGCTGCGCGGCCCATGGCAAACGAGCGCGCCGCCAGCGTGGCAACCCCGCGTTCTCGTGGTCGACGATGACCCCGCACCACATCAGATCGCCAAGCTGGTGCGCCACTTCCGTCCGCCGCAGCACAAGGTGGTGGTCGGCGGCTTCAACCAGCACGATCCGTACACGCCGTTCTATGCAGCGAAGGATACTGATCTCAAGCGCGACCTGCTGAGCAACCGCTACGCCGGCTCTGCCGATCGGCTGCGATGGTTCGTCAGCACGAGCTTCGCCGAACCGGTCGGCTCCAAGGCCGACGCCTCGCTGCTGGCCGGCACGCGAGCCACCGAGAACCAGACCAACGTCGTCACACTCTCCGGCAGCAGCCGCAACCCGAGCTTTCTAGCCGGCCACAAGTTCCAGGTCGTCGAGAGTTCCGAGGATGATCCGAGCCTGGCCAAACAGGAATTCGTCGTAGACGCGTTCAATGTCACTGTGCACGATTATCGCTACATCAATCTTCCGGGATGGCAGATACTCGACCTGTTCTTCAACACCTACTCGGTGCCGGATGCGGACAAGACCGGTTTCGGCGACGCCGCGATGTCCAAAGTGTCGCTGTGGCTCAGCAACGCTTCGCAGAACCAGCGGTTTCCCCTGGCATATGCACCGAAGCGGACGGACGACAATGACCTTCCGCCGGGCACGATCAATTTCGGCCGTGCCTGGGCGGCCCAGATCGGTCTGACCGCGCTGAACATATTGATCCAGGGCATCGACTGGAAGCGCGTGGCGACCGACCAGAAGAACATCGCGGTCTATTCCAACGGGTTTTTCGCCTTTTCGGCGGATGCGCCGGTCTTTCCATTGCCCGCATGGTCGCGTCCGAGCGTGCGCGGGCCGCACACCGCCGTGGTGATCGGGCAGAACGGCACGGATACCGCGGTGAACAACGTGTATTGTGACTGGACCGGCCGAGTGCGCGTGCGATTTCCCTGGGACCCGGGCCCGCCGCACGGCGACGACCATGCACCGTCACCGTTTCCGGTTGACGATCCGGGCGCGCCGGCAAAGGCCGGCGGCAATACCTGCTGGGTGCGTGTGGTGGAAGGCTGGGCGGGCCGCAAGTCCGGCAGCCAATTCCTGCCGCGGGTCGGCCAGGAAGTGCTGGTGGATTTCCTCGATGGCGACCCCGAGCAGCCGGTGATCGTCGGCCGCCTGTACAACCGTGACCGCAGCCCGCAGCCGTTCCTGCCGGACAGTCAGGACCGGACGATCACCAACCCCGGCTACAGCGGCATCCAAACCTACAGCATTCCGACCAGGAGCCAGACCGGCGCACTCAAGCCAGCCGGCTTTCATCTGCTCCGGTTCAATGACTCGCGGGACCACGAACAGTACTTGATCCGTTCGCAGTGGCGCATGGATGTGGCGACGCTGGGGTCCTACTACGACACCAACCTGTGGCATCGGCACGTGACGATCGGCCATTACGACGACACGACCAACAAAGCCGTGGGCGATCACCACGCCAAGGTATACGGCGACTACCATCTGCGCATCGGCGATGTTCGCGACCCGCACTCGGGCTCAGTGCACATGCTCGCCGAGGGGAACTACGGGCTGCATGTCAAGCGAGGCACCAACCTGGTCCTCGACGGCGGCCTCAACATTTCCGCTGGCGACAAAGCGACCATCAGCATTCATGCCGGGACGATCGTGCTAGACGCCAAGACCAACATCTCCCTGACGGTCGGCAACAGCAGCATCGTGCTCGATCCGACCCGGGTGTGGGTCTCGCCGCCGAACAGCGTGAGCGTCGGAGGCGTCGCCGAACTGCCGATCGCGGCCGCCGTTCGCGCGCCGACGGAACCCTATCAGGCGGACTTCGGCGAAGAACTGAGGCCCATCCCTGATCCCAGGAAACCAGCAAGCGGAACATGACGGATCAACTGCATGTCGCCCGGCACAAGCCGGCGCTCCGGGTTTTCCCTGGCCGCAATGGCCTGCTGCGCACAGGCCGCAATGGACGCGTGCGGATCGACGCCGTCGACCCGCATTTCGCCTCCGCGGTGGTGGCCGACCTAGGCGACGTCGATGACCTGCCCGAGGGCGCCGCCCTGCTGCGCCACGGCGACGAGCAGCAATTGCCGCTGCTCATTCACAAGCCCGACGTGCCGACCGATCCGCCGAACGGCTGGACGCTGCCCGCCGATGCCGCGGCGGCCGAAATCGATCCCGCCGACGATGACCTGCGCGGTGCCGGCGAGGCACGCGGCAGTGTCATCGTCTATGACCCGCGCGACTGGCCCAAGGACGGCGGCGGCGCTGTTCCAGGCCGGGCGGAAATCCTGCTGGCCCTGCTGCGCTACGCCAACGCCTATGCCGCCGCCGACGCCGAGAGGACCGATCCATCATGAGCGAAACCGCCGTGCTCGACCGCTCTGCCGCCGCCGTGCTGCGCCTGAGTTGCCGGCCGACCAAGGTGGGCCACGCGCTGGTGTTTCCCTACGTCGTCGAGAACCTTGGGCCGATCGACGCCTACGTAATGGACGCGACACCAGGCGTCGATCCGGCGACGCACCAGCCGTGCGCCAATGAGCAGGCGGCGGTGGTGCTGCTGGGTCCGGATAACGATGCGGTGGTGGGGAAGTTCATCGCGCCCCTGCCGACCGACCGGCGGATCGCCGTCCCGGTCATTCCGCTGGCCCGGCACGTGCCCGCCGGCACCGTGCTGGAACGCAGGTTGGAGATCCCCTCGCCGTTGGCCGAGACCAGTCCCTATTTCCCCGACCTGCCGCTGCGCCGGTATGCCATCTTCGAGGTGGCGGCGGTCATTCTGACCATCGGCTATTGGGTTGCCGGCGTTGATTACCTGGTGGCAACGCCGGCCGAACACGCACCCAGCCTGTTCAGCGTAGTGACCCGCCACACGGCGCGCAGTGCGCAGCGCCTGACGGCGCGCTTGCCGACCTCGGGGTTGCAGGTGTTCCGGCGGTCCGACCGGTTCGCCCGCACGCTGGACTGAACCCGCCGGACCGGCCCGCGCCGCCTCACGTAATGGTTTTGGTCGTCTGCCCAGGGTCCAGCACGCTGATCACCCCGACCCAGTTGCACAGGCACGTCGAGACGTCGTTGAGCGAGGGCTGATTGGCGATCTGTGCCAGCGGCGCCCCCGGCGTCCAGGGCGACGCGGTGAGCGGAATGCAAGGCTGAGGCGTCAGCACCCCGAGCGCCGCCGCAGTCGCCGCGGCTACCTGCGGATTGGCGAGGCTCATGCACAGCCCGAACGGCATGATGTTCACCATCGGGACATGGTCCATAACCGTCGCCGCCGGCTGCTCCTCGGCCGTGCTCTGGTTCTCCGGCAAGACCACCAGGCTCGACGGCGATGTGCCGAACGAGCATTGCAGTTGCGCCCCGTTGACCACCTGCATTGGCATGCCACGCGCTCCACAACTGTTGGGCCGTCATTACCGCACTGTACGAATTCTGCACCACACGCCAAGCTCAATCCATTCAATGGCATGCTTGGTGCGATGTCCGCTTCAGCCCACCGGATGTCCCGAGCAGACCGGCTGTCTTCCGGCAACCCCTGTCATGAACCGAGCGTCCGCTTTCCGTCCGTCCCGGCGATTCGGGGATGATCCGCGACCGACGGCTCCGGGGTCAGGTCCGGTCGCCGGGGCTGAGCAGGTCAATGACGCTTGGACTCTCGCAAGCCGGAATTCAAACCGATGCACGACCTCGCAAAGACATCCCTTGACAGCAGCCAGACTAATGTAATATGTTAGTAAAAATACCTATCAGGGCCCCATCAATGTCCCCCATCGACACGCTGCCGAAACTTCCGCCCGCCATCGCTCGCCACACCCTTTTCCTGCTGCTCGAATTGCTGCCGCCGCCGCTCAGCGACACCGCCGAGGAGCGCACCGCCCGCGACGAACACGCCATGGCCTCGCTCGCCGTGCTGAACCCCGCCGATGCGTTCGAGGCGCGTCTCGCCGCCCGCGCCGTTGCCGCCGATGCCCGGGCTACCGAATGCCTGCGGCTTGCCTCGGTGCCGAAGACGCATCCCGACCGAGTGGACCAGTGCGTCCGCCAGGCCAACGCCATGATGCGGGCCTCCGAGGCTGCGGTGCGCTCGCTCCGCGCCATGCAGGCGGTACGCGAGAAGGCGGAGGCGGCGGCGCAGCCGGCCCTCGTTCCCGTAGAGCCGCCTGCGTGCGACATTGCGGCCGAGGCCGATGAGTTCGCGCGTCCATCCGAAGGATGCCGGCCTGATCCGCCGGCTCGGACGTCTGCCGGACGACCTGGCGCCGATGTCGCCGGACTTGGTGCAGGCCATCATCGGCGGCACCAGCCCGGCCCTGCGCGCCCTCGATCGTGCTGGCGACAAGGCAATGCTCAAGGCCGCCTGACACCGAGAGCGCGGCGCGGAAGCAGCGTGGCTCGCGAACCGCGTGTGTGCCTCCTGATAGATCGAAGTATTTAACACGGAGGACGAAGACGAGGGCCACAAAGGGCCACGGAGAAGCGATAATTGCGCTTCGCGCGGAGCGCCATGCTTACTTCCTCCGTGGTTCTCGTGGTCCTCGTTTTCGTCCTCCGTGTTAAATACTTTGCTATACTTCCCGTGGCGCCGATGTTCCCCGCAGGCTTCGGAAGCCGCACCCACCGCGTCTCACCACCTGAAAGCTGAGACATCGCCGAGACGCAATTGTCATTGCCGGGACCGCTTACGCTCCACGCAACGACAATTGATACCGATACGCCGCGTCCGCCTCGTCGATCCGCACATCATCCCACGTGACGTACCGACCCTTTGGCACATCGCGCCGGAGCGGCACGCGACTGGCGAGGCCGATCGGCAGCCCGCCAATTGCAATACTGGTGGCCGCCGGCAGCAGTTTGCCCCAGACACAGGCACCGCCCTCTCCATCCAGCAACTCACCCGCCCGCAGATCGCGCTTTGCCGTGGCGACAACATCGCCGACGAATGCGGTCGGCGCACCGGTCGCCTCGCCGCGCAACGCGGCGGACAGGATCGACATGTTCAGTTCCAGGCCGATCAGATGGAACGGGCGATACAGCGCGGTTACCCGTCTCGACGCATCCGTCGCCACGCCATATTCCTTGAAGCAGCGCGCGGTGTAATCGTTCGGTGCCTCGAACACGACATACACGCCCCAGCGCAGATCGTTGGCAACGTCGCCGCCGTTCCGGTGCAGGCTTGAGATCACCTCCACCTGCCCGTCATAGTCTCCCAACCCATCGGCCAGTTCATGCGTGCCGTACGGCGGAAACCCGAGCCCGTCGGCCGGCACCGCCAGCCCGGTGGCATTGGCCACCGCCGCCATCTCGATACCCGACTTGGTGCCATCAAGAAACGAATTGAACATCTGCGGATTCATGCCGCCGATCCGCGCCTGCTGCTCAGTGAGTCCGTAATAGCCCCACACCGTTGCCGGCGTGGACGCGTGATATTCCGGCAGGTACTTGGTGCCCTTGCCCGCGGCGAGCACGCGGAAGCCGCAGGCGCGCGCCCAGTCCACCAGCTCGCAGATCAGTGCCGGCTGATCGCCATACGCGAGTGAATATACAACCCCCGCGCGTGCCGCCTCGCGTGCCAGAGCGACACCCGCAAACACGTCGGCTTCCACGTTCACCATCACGATGTGCTTGCCCTCGGCGATCGCGCACCGCGCATGCGCGATACCGGCGGGAGCATGACCGGTCGCTTCGACCACCACCTCTATGTCGGCCGCCTTCAGCATCGCCGGCGCATCGTCGGTGAAGCGCCTTGCGGCGACACGCTCCTCGCTCCAGCCGACGCGACGGCACGCTTCGCGCGCGCGGCCGGGTGCCAGGTCGGCGATCGCCGCGACCTCGATGCCCGGCGTGGACGGCACCTGTGCCAGGAACATCGAGCCGAACTTGCCGGCGCCGATCAGCCCAACGCGGACCGGCCGCCCCGTCTCCAGGCGCCTGGCCAGCAGTCGATGCAAATTCATCCGCGATGTCCCTTTTCCCGCGTGCGGTTTCGTGGCCCATTGCTACGTCAGGACGGGGAGATTGGCGATGGAGTGGCGCAAGCTGCGGGCCGACCAGTTGCGCGAGCTGGCGCGCGCCGATGCGGTCGTGATCCTGCCGGTGGCATCGCTGGAGCAGCACGGCCCGCATCTGCCGGTCGAGGTGGACAGCATGCTGGGCGAAACCGTCGCAGTCCGCGCCGCGCGCAAGATCGCCGAGAGGGGCCAGCGGGCGGTGGTGCTGCCGGTGCTGTGGACCGGCCTGTCCGAGCATCACATGAGCTTCGGCGGCACCGTCACGCTGGACTTTCCCGCGTTCTACGCTGTGGTCGAGGGTGTGTGCCGCTCGGTGCTGCGCCACGGCTTCAAGCGCATCGTGCTGCTCAACGCGCATGGCGGCAACGAGAACGCGCTGCGCACCATCACCGACGAGCTGACGCCGAAGCTTGGCGTGCCGATCGTACAGTTCACTTATTGGTACGCAGCGGCGGCAGCGATCGCGAAGATCCTGGATACGCAGGGCGGGCTGATGCACGCGTGCGAGGCGGAGACCTCCATGATGCTGGCGGTGCGGCCGGAACTGGTGGCGATGGACCGCGTCGGGATGGCGAAGGCGAACAGCACACCGGATGTCGCCGATGTGGTCGGCGGCGGCGTGTATCGCTGGCGCACGATCGCCGCGCGGTCTTCGTCGGGCGTGATCGGCAATCCGGAGGCGGCGACAGCGGAAAAAGGGGAACGGCTGTTCGAGGCGATCGCCACGGCGTTGGCCGACAAGCTGTGCAATCGGGAGCTTTGGGAATTGCCGTGGGAAGCCAACTGACGGGATTTGTTGACGAGGGTGCGTTGATGACTTCGGGTAAATGGCAGTTCTGGATCGACCGCGGCGGCACATTCACCGACATCGTCGCGCACCATCCAGACGGACACCTGTCCACCCACAAACTGCTGAGTGAAAACCCCGGTCGCTACCGCGACGCCGCCATTGCCGGTATCAAGACCGTCCTCGGCGTTCCGCTCGATGCACCGATCCCGTCGGGCGTGGTGGAAGCGGTGAAGATGGGCACCACCGTCGCCACCAACGCGCTGCTGGAGCGCAAGGGCGAGCGCACGCTGCTGATGGTGAACCGCGGCTTTGCCGATGCGTTGCGGATCGGCAACCAGGCGCGGCCGCGGTTGTTCGATCTCGCCATCACCCTACCGTCTATGCTGTACGAGGAGGTGGTGGAAATCGCCGGCCGCGTCGGCGTCGATGGCGACGAGATCGAAACGCTGGATGAACACGCCGCGCGGCACGCGTTCGCCGGCGCACGCGCCAAGGGCATCACCGCCTGTGCCATCGTGTTGATCCACGCCTGGAAGTATCCGGAGCATGAACGCCGCCTTGCCGAGCTTGCACGCGAGGCGGGCTTCGCTCAGGTCTCGGCCAGCCATGTGGTCAGCCCACTGCTCCGGCTGATCCCGCGCGGCGACACCACGGTGGTCGATGCGTATCTGTCGCCGATCCTGCGCCGCTACGTCGATCAGGTGGCGGCGGAGCTCGCCGGCGTGCGGCTCTATTTCATGCAGTCGAACGGCGGGTTGGCGGATGCCGCCGGTTTCCAGGGTAAGGACGCGATCCTGTCCGGTCCCGCCGGCGGCATTGTAGGCGCAGCCCGCACCGCGGCGATGGCAGGGCTGGACCACATCATCGGCTTCGACATGGGTGGCACCTCGACCGACGTCGCGCTCTACGCCGGCGGTTTCGAGCGGGCCTTCGAGACCGCGGTCGCCGGCGTGCGCATGCGGGCGCCGATGATGGCGATCAACACGGTGGCGGCAGGCGGCGGGTCGATCCTGCATTTCGACGGTGCGCGTTACCGCGTCGGCCCGGATTCCGCCGGCGCCGATCCTGGGCCGGCCTGCTATCGTCGCGGCGGGCCGCTGACGGTGACCGACGCCAATGTCTGTGTCGGCAAGATCCAGCCGCGGCACTTCCCGGCGATCTTCGGACCGAACGGTGATGCGCCACTGGATGCCGATGTCGTGACAGCGAAGTTCGCCGTGCTCGCCGAATCGATTGCGCAAGCCACTGGCCAGCATCGTTCGCCGCGCCAGGTGGCCGAGGGCTTCCTCCAGATCGCCGTCGCCAACATGGCGAACGCGATCAAGCAGGTCTCGGTGCAGAAGGGCCACGACGCGACTCGCTTCGCGTTGCAGTGCTTCGGCGGCGCCGGCGGTCAGCACGCCTGTCTGGTGGCCGATGCCCTCGGCATGGAGACCGTGTTCATCCATCCGTTCGCCGGGGTGCTGTCGGCTTATGGCATGGGCCTTGCGGATCAGACGGTGATGCGCGAACAGGCAGTCGAAATTCCGCTCGAGCCGCACGCCATGGTGGAACTGCGCGAGCTCGCCGACCGGCTGGCGGGCGAAGCGACGGCAGCACTGGCGGGGCAGGGCGCCGATCCCGCTGCCATCACCGCGCATCGCAACCTGCATCTGCGCTATGCCGGCACGGAAGCGGCACTGATCGTGCAACTGCGCCACGTGCCTGACATTGTCGCCGACTTCACCGACGCACATCGCGCGCGCTTCGGCTTTGCCACGCCGGATCGACCGTTGGTAGTGGAAGCGGTCGCGGTCGAGGCGGTCGCTCCCGGAGAGGCGGTACAGGAAGCGACGCTGCCCAGCCGCGCCGACGGCGCTCCTCAACAGATCGACAGTATTGCCATTTTCAGCGGTGACCGGGAGCATGTCTCTCCGGTGTTCGATCGCACCGACCTGCTGGCGGGCGACCGTATCGTTGGTCCGGCGCTGATCCGCGAAGCCAATGCCACCACCGTCGTGGAACCGGGCTGGACGGCTGAGATCACCACGCTCGATCACATGACGCTGCGCCGCACCGAACGGCTCGCGACGCGCGTGGACGCGAGTAGCGGCCGGCCCGATCCGGTACTGCTCGAACTGTTCAACAACCTGTTCATGAACGTGGCCGAGCAGACCGGTGCGGTGCTGCAGAACACCTCGATGAGCGTCAACATCAAGGAGCGGCTGGACTTTTCCTGTGCCATCTTCGATGCGCAGGGTTTCCTGGTGGCGAACGCGCCGCACGTGCCGGTGCATCTCGGCGCCATGGGCGAAAGCGTGCGCACGGTGCTGAACAATCGGCGCGACACGCTGAAGCCGGGCGACGTGGTGGCGCTGAACAATCCGTTCAACGGCGGCACGCACTTGCCCGACGTCACCGTGATCACGCCGGTGTTCGACGCGAATGGAGAACGGATCATGTTCTTCGTCGGCAGCCGTGGGCATCACGCTGACATCGGCGGCATCACGCCGGGATCGACGCCGCCGCTCTCGCGCACGCTGGAAGAAGAAGGCGTGGTGATCGACGATTTTCTCCTGGTCGACGGCGGTCATTTCCGCGAACCGGAACTGCGAGTGCTGTTGGCGGGCGCCAGGTATCCGGCGCGCAGTCCAGACGTGAATGTCGCCGACATCAAGGCGCAGGTCGCGGCGAACGAGAAGGGCGTACAGGAGCTGCAGCGCGTCGTCGCACTGTACGGCTGGCCGACGGTCAGCAGCTATATGCGCCACGTCATGGACAACGCCGAGGAGTTGGTGCGTCGGGTGATCGAGCGCATCGGCAGCGGCACGTTCGAGTACATCATGGACAGCGGTCTGCCGCTCCGCGTCGCGGTCAGCGTCGATCATGCGACACGCAGCGCCATGGTGGATTTCACCGGCACCGGTCAGCAGAGCGAGGGCAACTTCAACTCGCCCCCGGCCGTGACGCGCGCCGCGGTGCTGTATGTGTTCCGCACTCTGGTGGCCGATGACATTCCGCTGAACGACGGCTGCCTGAAGCCACTGCGCCTGATCATCCCGCCCGGTACGTTTCTGTCGCCGAAGCCGGGTGCAGCGGTGGTAGCCGGGAACACCGAAGTATCGCAGGCGACGTGCAACGCGCTGTTCGGCGCGCTGAAGCCGATTGCCTGTTCACAGGCCACGATGAACAACTTCCTGTTCGGCGATGCGCACCGCCAGTACTACGAGACCATCTGCGGTGGTACCGGCGCAGGCCCCGGTTTCGACGGTACCTCAGCCATCCATTCGCACATGACCAACACACGCATGACTGATCCCGAGGTGCTGGAGCTGCGTTATCCAGTGCGCCTGGAGCGCTTCGCGATCCGGCGTGGCACCGGCGGCGACGGCAAATGGCACGGCGGCGATGGGTCGATCCGCCGCATTCGTTTCCTGGAGCCAATGACCGCGGTGATCGTCTCCTCGCGCCGCAACGTGGCACCATTCGGCCTGGAAGGCGGCGAGGACGGCACAGTCGGCCGGCAATGGGTCGAGCGCGCCGATGGCACGCATGAGATTCTCAGCGGTACCGACAGCGCCGAACTGAAGCCGGGCGACGTGTTCGTGATCGAGACGCCAGGTGGCGGCGGTTACGGCAACGCTGCCTGACGTGCCACGCCGGCGTTCAGTGCTGGTCGCGGTCGCTGGGCTCGCCGCCGTACTGCTGCTCGGTGTCTGGCAGGTGCCGCAGTGGCTGGACTGGACGCGTTATCGCGGCACGATCGAGGCGCTGGCGACCGCCACGCTTGGCCAGCCGGTCACCATCAGCGGGCCGATCTCGCTCACGCTGCTGCCGGAGCCGGAACTGACGGCGGCACGCGTCAATGTCGGAGGCGGTGGGCCAGCCGATCTTTCCATCCATGTCGAGGCGCTTCGACTCCGCGTTGCGCTATGGCCGCTGATCGGCGGACGCGTGGACGCGCGCGAGTTGGTGCTGCGTGGACCTGACCTGCGGATTCCCTGGCCGCAGGAGCCAGGTACGTTGCGGCCGCGACCACCCGCCTGGCTCGCAGCCTTTGCCGCCCGGATCGAGAACGGCCGGCTCACCGTCGGGCGGCTTGCGTTCACCGGGGTAGATGCGACGCTGGCAACCCTGGACACCGGCGCACTGTCAGCATCCGGCACGGGGCAGTTCAGCGGCCAGAACTGGAATTTCACCGCGCGACTGACCGCGGCGGGACCGGATGGCGCGGCCGGGCTGAACGTAACGCTGGACGGGTTGGGTGCGGCGAACGGTCTCGGTGCCAGCTTCGCCGGACAGTTCGCGCAAGACGGAACGCTCTCCGGGGTGATCGCGGGCCGTGGGCCCAACCTCGCGGTGCTGCTGCCGACGCCGGCGGTGCCGTTCCGCGTGGATGGGCGGCTGGCCGTCGGCAGCGGCGTCGCGGAGCTGGCTGAACTGGCGCTGGAGATCGGCGGTTCGCCGGCGCGCGGGTCCGCGGTGCTGCGTGTCGCGCCCAACCAGCGGCTGGACATCGCGTTGGCCACCAGCCGGCTCGACCTCGATGCCTGGCTGCCGGTGCTCCTGCGCACGGGCAACACGATTGCCGGAGTCGACGTCCCGATCGGTATCGACGTCTCAGCCGAGGCAGCGCCGTTGGCGGGCGGAACGTTCGAGCACGTGCGTGCTGCGTTCGACGTGATCGACAAGGATCTCGTGGTACGCGAGGCCAGCGCGCTGCTGCCGGGCAACGGCACGCTGCAACTGCGGGGGCGCATTGTCCGGGATGATCCGGCACCCCCTCGCTTCGACGGCAATGCGCGGCTTTATGCACCACTGCTGCGGACGACGTTGCGCTGGCTGGAGGGGGCATTGCCCGGCTCGCTGCCGCCACGCCTTTTGGCAGACCTCCCGGACAGCGTGGCGCAACGGGGCGAACTGTCCGCGCATGTTGTGGTCGGCGGCGGAGAGGTCGCGTTGCGGCAGATCGTCGGCATGCTCGACGACGTGCCGGTCGCCGGCAATCTCGGGTTCAAGCGGGGAGAGCCGCCGGCGTTGACGGCCGACCTGTCGCTGGACCGCCTGGCGCTGGATCAGTGGCTGCCGCCGCGCATGCCTGATTTAGCCGATCTGTCCGGGTCGGTGTCCGGCCTGGACGCCGAACTGCGGCTCACTATCCGGCAGGCAACGTTGGCCGGTACGACGATAGATGGGCTGGCAATTGACGCGGCGATCGAGGCAGGTGCCGTCCTGTTGCGCCGGATCGAGGGCACTGCGCGCGACGCGCATGTAACCGTCTCCGGGATGCTGGGGGGAGGCAGGCTGGGCGGTGGCAAGCTCAGTATCGAAACCAAGGACGCGACCAAGCTGGCGGAGCTGTTGCCCGCAACCTGGTGGGCGACGCCGGCATTATGGCATGGGCCCGCGAGGTTGGATGTGCAGATCGCGGGGCCGCCGGAGGCGCTGGTCGTCGATGTGGGACTGGCATTGGCCGATGCTCGTTTGGAGGCGAGTCCAATTCTTGACCTGCGATGGGGCGAGTGGAGCATGACGCTGACCTTGCGCCATCCCGGTGCGCGCCGACTGATCGCAGCGCTGGGCTGGTCAGAACATGAGGGTCTGAGCGCCCTGCCTGCGTGGCTCGGCGATGGTTCGCTGTCGCTGGTCGCACATCTTGCCGGTGCAGGAGGTCGGTTCGCTGCCGAAAGTTTCGATCTTACCGCGGCAATGCTGCATGCCAGCGGCGAGCTTGCCTTCGACCTGGAGAGCGGCGCACCGCGCGTGTCCGGCCGTGTCGATACAGATGCGGTGACGCTGCCGCTGCCGAACGGCGCTTCAGCGTTGCCGCTGCCACTGGGCATTCTGCATGGCTGGCGGGGCGGCGTTCAGCTTGGCATTGGCCAACTGGCCATGGGAGCCGGACCCGCGCTGCGTGACGCGACCGTCATGCTTTCAGTGGCGGACGACAGACTGCGACTCGAGGATTTCGTCGCGAAGCTCGGTTCCGGAACCGTGTCCGGCAGCGTCACGGTCGATGCGGCTGCCAAGCCACCTGCGCTCGCGGTGGAGGCCAGGGTCGGCGATGTCGCCATCAACGGCCCGTTGGGCAATGCGCCGATCGATCTGCTGTCTGGTCGCGCCGATGCCAGCATGAGCCTTGCCGCAAGTGGCTACAGCCCGTCGGCCATCCTCGCGACACTCGATGGTCGCGTCACGCTCACGGTGCACGACGGCACAATGTCGGGTTTCGATCTGTTCCGATTGAAACAGGTTATCGAGAAGTCGGATCCGAAATCGGTCGAAGCGACGGCGAGCGAGGCATTGCGTTCGGGAGCGACCGGATTCGATCTGTTGGAGATGGGTGCAAGCATCGCACACGGCGATCTGCTGCTCGAAGCCGGCAGCCTGAACGGCATTGCCGGCGCGGCGCAGGTCAGCGGCGGCGTGAACCTCGCTGGCCAGACGCTGGACGTTCGGATTGCCCTGCAACCCGCGTTGCCGAGCCCGCCTGAGGTCGCAATCCACCTGACCGGGCAGGTCGATCAACCGAAGCGCGCTACGGAGCTTGCCGGTTTGGCCCGTTGGATGGCGGCGCTGGTGCACTGACCGGTGCGCCGGGACGCATCTGGACAGGGTAGTCCCGATGCGTAACGCTCGCGGCACGCTTTGCACAAGGGATTGTCATGCTGTTCGAATTCGACAACACACCGAACGAGAATATCTACAAGCTGCTGGTTTCCACCGTGGTGCCGCGCCCGATCGCCTGGGTGACGACGCAGGACATCGACGGATCGGTAAACGCGGCGCCGTTCTCTTTCTTCAATGCCGTGTCGGGCAATCCGCCGGTGGTTGCGATCGGTATCGGCGGCCGTGCGCCAGGCGACGTGAAGGACACCGGCGGCAACATCCGGCGCACCGGGCAGTTCGTGGTGAACCTGGTCAGCAATGCATTGGCCGAGCAGATGAACATCACCGCGATCGACTTCGACAAGCAGGTGAACGAACTGGCTGAAGCAGGGCTGCACACCGCGCCCTCGTCGCGCGTGAAGCCGCCGCGCATCGCGGAAAGCCCGGTGTCGTTCGAGTGCGAGCGTCTGGTGATCGTCGAGGTCGGCGTCGATCGCGCGGTGGTGCTGGGCAAGGTTGTGGCGATCCACGTAGCCGACGAATGCGTGCTGGATAAGGACAGGTGCTACATCGACACGCCGAAGCTTGATCTGATCGGGCGCATGCACGGCAGCGGCTGGTATGCACGCACCACCGACCGCTTCGACATGCCGCGCATCAATGTCGCTGACTGGCCGCTGAGGGCCAAGGCGGCGGAGTAGCAGACGCTCGGGGGTGATGGGTTTCGCGTCGCTCAACCCGTCCTACGGAGGTTAGTTGAGCGACGCGAAACCCATCAACCTCATGCCCGCATCAGGACCCATCCGGCTGGAGGATCCCGCCGCGCGGCGTGGCGGCGTGTTCCTTCAGCACCGAATCGGTGCCCGGATCGACCTCCTTCAGCAGCACGTCGTAGCCCCAGAGATCGGCCAGATGCTGCAGCACGAACCGCGCGTCGCGCTCTTCCAGCAGCACGCGGTTGAGCGCGCGGTGATGCAGGATCAGCCGCCGGTCGCCGGCCAGGTTCACGTCCACCACCTGGATGTCCGGCAGCGTCCAGGCGATGTCGTACTGCCGCGCCAGTGCGCGCTGGATCTTGCGATAGCCGCGTTCGTCGTGGATCGCCTCGACGCGCAGGTTCGGTTCGTTCGCGTCATCGAGCACGTGGAACAGCCCGAACTGCGGATCAGCCGCGGGCTGAGGATACTGCAGGATGAAGCTCTCGTCGCGATAGTTCGCCCACACGTCGCGCAGCACACGCCATCGGATCGGCGGCGCCGGCGATAGCGGGGAACCAGTTGCTGGTCCTCGGCCGTCGGTTCGGTGCAGATGCGCTCGATGTCGCGCATCATCGCGAAGCCGAGCGCGTAGGGGTTGATGCCGGAATAGCGCGGATCGTCGAAGTCCGGCTGGAACACCACGTTGGTGTGCGAACGCAGGAACTCGACCATGTTGCCGTCGGTCAACTGCCCCTTCTCGTGCAGCCGGTTCATGATCCGGTAGTGCACGTAGGTGGCGCAGCCCTCGTTCATCAGCTTGGTCTGCTGACTGCGGATAGAAATACTGCGCGATCATCCGCACGATGCGCAGGATCTCGCGCTGCCAGGGCTGCAGGCGTGGCGCGGTCTTTTCCAGGAAATAGAGCATGTTCTCCTGCGGCAGCTGCAGCAGCGCGCGGCGGCGTTCGTCGAGCGAGCGGTCGGTTTTTTCCGCGTCCTTGCCCGGGACGGTGCGCCACAGGTCGTTGAACACCTGCTCATCGTGGTCGCGCCGTTCCTTGGCGCGCTGCTCCTCGGAGCGCAGATCGGCGACCCGGCGGCGCGGGTAACGGTGCACGCCGTGGCTCATCAGCGCATGCGCGGCATCCAGCAGGCGTTCCACCTGCGCTTCGCCATAGCGCTCCTCGCAATGCGCGATGTAGCCGCGGGCGAACTCCAGGTAGTCGAGGATGCCGTCCGCATCCGTCCATTGCTTGAAGACATAGTTGTTCTTGAAGAAGTGGTTGTGGCCGAATGCAGCGTGGGCGATCACCAGCGTCTGCATCGTGGCCGTGTTCTCCTCCATGATGTAGCTGATGCATGGATTGGAGTTGATCACGATCTCATACGCGAGGCCCTGCATGCCGGCGCGATACATCGCCTCGTTGCGGGCAAAGTGCTTGCCGAACGACCAGTGCTTGTAGAACAGCGGCATGCCGATCGAGGAATAGGCATCCAGCATCTGCTCGGTGCCGATGATCTCGATCTGGTTGGGATACACATCCAGCCCGAGTTCGCCGACCGCGATCTTCTCGATCGCATCGTGCACACGCTGGACGGTGCTGAACTCCCAGTCAGCGCCCTCGAACAGCGGGCGCTCGGCCCGGATGCCGCCGCCGAAGTCGTTCATGTCGTTTCGGCTCCTGTGGTCGCCTGCTTTTTCGCGAACAGCTCGCGGAACACCGGGTAGATGTCGCGCCGGTGTCCCACCTTGCGCATCGCCATCGGCGCGCCGGTCTTGCAGATTGCGGTGTAGGTCTGCCACAGGTCCGAGTCGCGGCGGATGAAGCCGGGCGGGAAGTGCTCGGAATCGCGGCCGACCTCGAGGTAGGCATAGTACTGGCACACCGGCAGGATGCTGCCGGTCAGCAGGCCCGCGGTCTTGTCGTTGTCCGAGGCGGTGTTGTCGCCGTCCGACGCCTGGGCGGCGTAGATGTTCCAGGAATCAGGGCTGTAGCGCTCGTCGATGACGCGCTGCATTTCCTCCAGCGCGGTGGACACCACCGTGCCGCCGGTCTCCGGCGAGTGGAAGAAGGTATCCTCGTCCACTTCCTGCGCCTGGTGGGTATGGCGGATGAACACCACGTCCACGTGCTTGTAGCGACGCTTCAGGAAGATATAGAGCAGCACGTAGAACCGCTTGGCGAGGTCCTTCATGTGCTCGGTCATCGAACCGGACACGTCCATCAGGCAGAACATCACCGCCTGCGCCACCGGCTTCGGCTGCGGTGTGAACATGCGGTAGCGCACGTCGAGCGGATCGATATAGGGGATCAGCCCGGTGCGCCGCAGCTTGCGCGTCGAGTTCCTCCTCCAGTTCGACCCGCCGCGCACGGTCGTCGCCATCCGGGCTGAGCGCGGCGATCTCGTCGCGCAAGCGCTGCAGCTCATCCGGCTTCGGCCGCTTCAGCGCGATGCGACGCGACAGGCTGTTGCGCACCGTGCGCAGCAGCGCGAGGTTGGCCGGCGAGCCGGTGACCGAATAGCCGGCGCGATGCCAGCTCACGCTCTCGGTATCCACCACGCGGCGCTTCGCGAGATCCGGCAGTTCGAGGTCTTCCAGGAACAGATCGACAAATTCGTCGCGCGACAGGGCGAAGCGGAAATCGTCCTGTCCCTCACCGTCCGGGCTGCCTTCGGAGCCGCCGCCGCCAGCGCCGCCCTGCGGACGGGGAATCGTATCGCCCTCGATATACTGCTTGTTGCCGGGCAGCAGATGGTCCCGCATGCCGCCGGACGCGCTGCGGTGGAACGACGGTTCATGCACGCCCTGCGCCGGCAGCGCGACCTCGCCCGCCTGGTCGGCGTCCTTGATGCTGCGGCTGGCCGAGCTTTCGTGCACCGCCTTGCGGATCAGTGACTTGGCGCGGCGCATGAACCGTTGCCGATTGGCGAGGTTCTTGCCGCTGGGGTTGAGACGCCGGTCGACGATGTGCATGAAGATGCCTGTTCCGGACGGGGCCTTTTTCACCCCGCCTGCTTGACGCGCATGTACCACTCGACCAGGCGGCGGACCTGCCGCTCGGTGTAGCCGCGCGCTGCCATGCGCTCGACGAACTCCGCGTGCTTCTTCTCGCTTTCGCCGTCCTTCTTGGAACCGAAGCTGATCACCGGCAGCAGCTCCTCCACCTGGCTGAACATGCGTCGTTCGATGACTTCGCGGATCTTCTCGTAGCTGGTCCAGGACGGGTTCTTGCCATTGTTGTTGGCACGAGCCCGCAGGCTGAACTTCACCACCTCGTTGCGGAAGTCCTTCGGATTGGCGATTCCGGCCGGCTTCTCGACCTTCGTCAACTCCTGGTTCAGCAGCTCGCGGTTCATCAGCTGGCCGGTATCGGGATCCTTGAAGTCGATATCCTCGATCCAGGCATCGGCATACGACACGTAGCGGTCGAACAGGTTCTGCCCGTAGTCGTGATACGATTCGAGATAGGCCTTCTGGATCTCGTTGCCGATGAACTCGGCGTAGCGCGGCGCCAGTTCGCCCTTGATGAACTCCAGGTAGCGCTTCTCGGTCTCCGTCGGCAGCTGCTCGCGACGAATCGACTGCTCCAGCACATACATCAGATGCACCGGATCGGCCGCCACTTCGGTCGTGTCGTGGTTGAAGGTCGCCGCCAGCACCTTGAACGCGAAGCGGGTCGAGGCGCCGTCCATGCCTTCCTCGACGCCTGCCGCATCCTTGTATTCCTGTAGCGAGCGGGCGCGCGGATCGGTCTCCTTCAGGCTCTCGCCATCGTAGACCCGCATCTTGGCGAACAGCGTCGAGTTCTCGTGCCGCCGCAGCCGGGTCAGCACCGAGAAGCGCGCCAGCATCTCCAGCGTCGCCGGTGCGCAGGGCGAGGCGGAGAGTTCGGAGGTCCGCACCAGCTTGTCGTAGATCTTCTGCTCTTCGTTCACCCGCAGGCAGTACGGGACCTTGATCACGTAGATGCGGTCGATGAAGGCTTCGTTGTTGCGGTTGTTCTTGAAGGTCTGCCACTCCGCCTCGTTGGAGTGGGCGAGAATGATGCCGCTGAACGGAATGGCACCGATGTTCTCGGTACCGATATAGTTGCTTTCCTGCGTCGCAGTCAGCAACGGGTGCAGCATCTTGATCGGCGCCTTGAACATCTCGACGAACTCGAGCAGTCCCTGGTTGGCGCGATTGAGGCCGCCCGAGTAGCTGTAGGCGTCAGGATCGTTCTGTGCGTGCAACTCCAGCTTGCGGATGTCGACCTTGCCTACCAGCGAGGAGATGTCCTGGTTGTTCTCATCGCCCGGTTCGGTCTTGGCGACGGCAATCTGGCGCAGCCGCGACGGCACCAGCTTGGCGACGCGGAAGCGCGAGATGTCGCCCTCGAATTCATCGAGTCGCTTGATGCACCACGGGCTCATCAGTCCGGTGAGCCGCCGCTGCGGGATGCCGTAGCGATCCTCCAGCATCGCGCCCATGCGCTCGGGGTTGAACAGTCCGAGCGGACTTTCGAACACCGGGCTCAACTGGTCTCCCGCCTTCAGCACATAGATGGGATGCGTTTCCATCAGTGCCTTCAGGCGTTCGGCGAGCGACGATTTGCCGCCACCGACCGGGCCCAGCAGGTACATGATCTGCTTGCGCTCTTCGAGACCCTGCGCCGCGTGACGCAGGAACCCGACGATGCGTTCGATCGTCTCTTCCATGCCGTAGAATTCGGAAAACGCCGGATACACCCGGATGGTACGGTTCATGAAGATGCGGCCGAGTCGCGCGTCCTTCGCGGTATCGACCATCTCCGGTTCGCCGATCGCGGCGAGCAGACGCTCGGTCGCGGTCGCGTACATCATGGGGTTGTCGCGACATGCTTCCAGATACTCGGGAAGCGTCAACTCTGCTTCGCGGTTCGCCTCGAAGCTTCTGGCATAGGCGGCGAACAAATCATCGACCGGATACATCGGCCGCTCCGTTGAAAAAGGGAACACCTCCTGCACCAATGCAAGATAGGTGCGAGCGTAGCGTATCGTACGGGTGTCGCGTGAATGTTTTTTTGCGCGCGCGTGCAGTTTGCACGCATTGTGTGGCGGGAACTGATTCAAGCATTTTGGCCTCCTGTTGGAGCCGGTTGGCCGTTACGGTGACCAAGCGACCAAGCATGGTGACTTTGTGGCAGGTCACAATGACGTGGCGCCGACGCGGTGGTGGCAAATTCGCCTCATCGCCAGCGTCCTGAGCCCGATCCGGTGATGTCTCAGCATGTGAGACCCCTATGGCCGGGCGAAACCGGGCAGAACTATGCATTATTATCAATGGATTGCGGAGCGTAATTTTGGATAGCTCGGGGTGGCTTGGCCGCGCTGCGCCCGCTCCGGCTGCGGCCACAATCGCCGCTGTCACAAACCAGAGGGTTGAGATCGCCGGGATCCATTGCCATCGCCGCAGCCTCCACTCCCGGCCGCTGCCGACAGGGCAAGCGACGGGCGAGTTTCGCAAACTTACTCGGATATTTCTAACATCGCGTTAATCCGCCGCCCCGCGCGACCACGCTGCGCGGCGTCGCCCGAGTCGCGGTAGCTATTTGTCGGTGGTCATCGATTCGGGTGTTGCGACGTGCGCGCGAATATTGGGCTGCATGCCGGTCGGCGTGGCGTTGCCTGCCTGCGGCCTGGGCAATCGTCATGGATCACGCTGCTGCTCCCCGCGCGCCGCAGTCAGCACGCTCTCCTCGGTGCCAAGGTCGGGCGGCCTGGGCGCGCTGTCGCGCAGCAACCGGACGGTGCGCCGCATCTGGTCGTAATAGCGGCGGCATGCTTCGCATCGGATCAGATGCCACCACATGTCCACGCGCCTGCGGAGCGATACCGCGCGCTCCAGGTAATCCGTTACCAATTCGCTCATATCGCGGCAGGTCGGCACGCTGGGCGCTCCCACGCCGAAGGGTGGTGAATACGTGAGAACTCGGCGCTGTGCCGTACGTTACAGAAACTCTGCACGCATCCACCACACCAGCGCCAGCGCTCCGGGGCAACCGCTCATGCGTCAAACCGAGTTCGACGACCCGGAATTCCTGGCGCGGCTTCGCAGCGGCGATGAGCGGGCGTACCGGATGCTGATCAGGCGCTTCCACGGCTCGCTGATCGGCCTTGCTGCCTCCATCATCGGCAGCCGGGCGCAGGCCGAGGAGGTGGTGCAGGATGGCTGGCTCGCGGTGTTCTCGGGCATCGGTGGCTTCGAGGGCCGCTCCAGCGTTGTCACCTGGCTGTTCAGCATCGTGCTGAACCGCGCTCGGACCCGCGCCACACGGGAAGGGCGTCTGATCGGCCTGCCTGCGCTGATGGAAGGCACCCCACCTGGGGGCAGGGCGGTCGATGTGTCGGAATTCAAGCCTGACGGTCACTGGGTCGAGGCGCCCCGCCTGTGGGACCAGATCGACCCGGAGCGCATCGTCGCCGGCCGGCAGTTGTGGGACCACGTAATGGAGGCGATCGACCGGCTGCCGGCCGGGCAGCGTTCCGTCATCATCCTGCGCGACATCGAGGGCTGCGAAGCCGAGGAGGCGTGCACGCTGCTCGGCCTCACTGCCGAGAACCAGCGGGTACTGCTGCACCGCGCACGCGGCCGGGTCCGCCAGACGATCGACGCCGTGACCGGTGCGCCGCGTCTCGCCGCAGTGGCTGCACCGCCGCGGCGGCGCGGCGGTGCAGCCACCGCGGCCAATCGCCTTGCTGCCTGGGCACGCTGCTGCTGCCGGCTCGTGTGCATCGACCCGGTACACTGGTTGATCCGCGCGATGGTGGTATCGTAGCGCGCCAGTATCGGTCTGGAGGGGGCATGGCACGAACACCACGCAAGGCGAAATCCGCGGCAGCTTCGCCCAAGGTGCGAGCACCGGCCGCGGCTGCGGAGCGGCAGGCGAACCGGCAGGATGCCCAGGCGGCGGGCGGCGGCGGCAATTCGAATCGCCTGCTGCGTGAGGCTGCCTGGAGCCGCATGTTCGGGCGGGTTGAGTCGAAGAATCCGTTCACCCGTTAGGCGACAACTGGAGGCATGGTGGCGCACCCGCCGGCCAATGTACGCTCGGCTGAACAGAGCGTTCCGCTCGACTGGGCCGCCGTGCGCACCTACCTGGCCAGCCAGGGGTTGCGCCTCGACCGCGATCCGCCGCCTCGGCAGTTCTCCGGCGGACTGGCGAACCTGAACTACCTGATCCAGCTCGATGGCAGGCCTGCCGTGTTGCGGCGGCCGCCGCTCGGCGAGCTTCCGGCCGGCGCCTATGACATGGCACGCGAGTTCCGCATCCTGAGCCGGCTGCCCGATGCGTTGCCGTTCGTCCCGCGCGGGCTGTTTCTCGGGACCGACGCGACGATCATGGGAACGCAGTTCCAGATCATCGAGTACCGCCCCGGCCTGGTGATCCGCGAGCACCTTCCCGCGGAATTGGCCGGCCGGCCGGAAGTCGGCGCCCGCCTGTCGCAGGTGCTGCTCGAGGCGCTGGTGGCGATCCACGCGGTGGATACCGCGGCGGTGGGCCTGGACGATCTCGGCCGGCCGGCTGGGTTTCTCGCGCGTGCCGTCGCCGGCTGGCGCAGGCGCGGGCTCGCGGCGCTGGAGGCTGGCACCGAGACGCTTCACGCCGAACTGGGGACGTGGTTGGAACGCCATCAGGTGCCGGACGGAGCGCCGGCGCTGCTGCACAACGATTTCAAGCTCAACAACATGATCCTGGACCCGCACGACCTGTCGCCGGTCGCGGTGGTGGACTGGGACCAGGGCACGCGCGGCGATCCGCTGTTCGATTTCGCCACGCTGCTGAGCTACTGGGTGCACGAGGACGATCCGCCGGCGCTGCACGACATGGCACAGATGCCGGCGGACGAAGGCGGCTTCTGGCCGCGCGAGCAGGCGGTCGCGAGCTATGCCGCGTTGAGCGGGCGCGACGTATCCGACTTCCTGTTCCACCGCGTGCTGGCGATGTACAAGCTCGGCGTGATCTTCCTGCAACTTGGCTATCGGTGGCGCAGCGGGGCTACCACCGAGCCGCGCTACGCCGGCCTCACTGCGATCGGCACCGGCATCGTCGAGTTCGCCCACGAGATCGCCCAGGGACGCGCATTCTGATGGATTTTTCACTCTCTCCCGAACTGCAGGAGCTGCAGCAGCGCACGCGCGGCTTTATCCGCGATAAGATCATCCCGCTGGAAGGCGACCTGCGGCAGACCGCGCATGGGCCGACCGAAGAGTTCCGCCGCGAATTGGTGGCACTCGGTCGCGAAGTTGGACTGCTGGCACCGCACGCCTCGGCGGAATACGGCGGCCTCGGGCTGAACAGTGTCGGCAAAGCGGTGGTGTTCGAGGAGGCCGGCTACTCGCTGCTCGGCCCTGTCGCGATGCATATCTTCGCGCCGGACGAAGGCAACATCCATTTGCTGGAGCAGGTCGCCACACCGGAGCAGAAGGAACGCTGGCTGCGCCCGCTGGCGAGCGGCGCGATCCGCTCCTGCTTCTGCATGACCGAGCCGGCGCCGGGTGCGGGTTCGGATCCGTCGGCGCTGAACACCACAGCGGTACAGGACGGCAACCACTGGGTGATCAATGGGGAGAAATGGTTCATCACCGGCGCGGAGGGCGCGGGTTTCGCCATCATCATGGCGAAGGGCGAGGATGGTTCGGCGACGATGTTCCTCGCCGACATGGATCAGCCGGGCATCGAAATCGTGCGCACCATGCACAGCCTGGACCAGGCGTTCGCCGGCGGCCATGCGGTGGTGCGGTTCAACAACCTTCGCGTGCCCGCGGGCGACATCCTGGGCGAGCCGGGCAAGGGGTTCCGCTATGCTCAGGTGCGACTGGCGCCGGCGCGGCTGACCCATTGCATGCGCTGGCTTGGCGCGGCGCGGCGCGCGCATGACATCGCGGCAGAATATGCCGGACGTCGCGAGGTGTTCGGCGCGAAGCTGGTGCACCACGAAGGAGTCGGCTTCATGCTGGCCGACAACGAGATCGACATCCGCATGAGCCGGCTGGCGATCTGGCATACCGCCTGGGTGCTCGACCAGGGCGCACGGGGTACCACGGAGTCCTCGATCGCCAAGGTGTTCTGCTCCGAGGCGATCTGGCGCGTGGTCGATCGCTGCGTGCAGGTGCTGGGCGGACAAGGTGTGACCGGCGAGACGCTGGTGGAACGCATCTTCCGCGAAGTCCGCGCGTTCCGCATCTACGACGGCCCGTCCGAGGTGCATCGCTGGTCGCTGGCACAGCGCATCGCACGGCAGGGGCCGAACTGGTAAGCGATTAATTTGCGACGGCAGGGTACTCTACAACATCCCCGCGGCGATGTTCACCGTAAGCGCCAGGATGATCGTGTTGTAGAGGAAGCTCAGCAGCCCATGTGCCGCCGCCAGGCGGCGGAACTTGCGCGCGGTGATCTGCACATCGGATACCTGGAAGGTCATTCCCAGCACCAACGCGAAATACAAGAAGTCGAAATAATCCGGGCGCCTTTCGCCAGGGAACTCCAGCCCGCCGACGATGCCCACACTGCCCGGATCGACTTCGTAGTATTCATGCGCATAGCGGAACGCAAAGGTGGTATGCGTCATCAGCCAGGACACCAGCAGAGTCACCGCGACCAGAATCACATGTAGGTTGCGCTGCGCCGGCGGCAGTTCCTTCATGCCGGCGAACTCGTCGATGACCGCAACGAAGCTGAAGGTCACCGCCGCCACGGTCAGCGAGAACACGGTCCATTCGCCTTCCTCCTGGGCCTCCGCATCGGCCGCCATGTGGTTCACCCGCTCGGTGGTGAACAGGAAAGCGGCCGACACCAGGAAGACGATCACGCCAAGATCCCAGGCAAGGATGGCGCGCGTCGTTCGGCTGATATCGCCTGGTATCAACGGCGCGGCGGCCAGTCCGCACAGCAGGCCGATGAACAGCCTGGGCCGGCCACGCACGACCCGCCACGTCCACAGCATCATCCCGGGTTCGCGAGCCGCCATGATCAGCCAAGTGTGGCGAGCAGTCCGGCCATCAGCCTGCCGCGATAGGCGAGGCTCTCCACCACGATGTGCTCATCGAGCGTGTGCGCGCCGGCTCCCTGCACGCCCAATCCATCAAGCGTTGCAATGCCCATCGCGCCGGTGAAGTTGCCGTCCGAACCACCGCCGGAACTCTGCGAACTGATGTCGTAGCCGAGACCGCGTGCGATGCCGCGCGCCGTCTCGTAGAGCGCAATCACCTTGCCGCTCGGCTCCCACACCGGGCGCGTCACACCGCGCGTCACCTTGAACTGCACGTCGTTCGACGAGGCCGGCAGCGCCAGCATGCGCGCCACGCCGCGGTCGAGGTCCTCCTGCCGCTTGGCCATCGACAGCGCCTCGCCGGTGCAGGTGGTGGTGACGCAGTTCACCCATTGGCCGCCATGGATCACGCCGACCGAGAAGGTGCAGTCCTCGGTGGTCATGTCTTCGATCTCGATCAGCTTGCGCGCCATTTCGCGGATCGCCGAGCGACCCTCACCGGGGCGCGAGCCGGCATGACTGGGGCGGCCGGTCGCCTCCAGATTGAACCGCGCGATGGCATAGCGCCCGGTCACCACGCCGCCGTCGGCGCGTGCCGGCTCCGGCACCAGCACGTAGCGATGTCGCGATGCCTCTGCCTCGATCAGGTCGCGGGTGGAGGGGCTGCCGACTTCCTCGTCGCTGGTCAGCAGCACGGTGATCGGCAGCTTGGTCGGCAGGTTGGCGCGTGCCAGCTGACGGATCGCCTCCAGTGCCATGTAGTTGCCGCCCTTCATGTCCTGGATGCCGGGACCCCACGCGCGTGCACCCTCGCGCCGGAACGGCAGACGCTCCAGCGTGCCGATCGGATGCACCGTATCGAGATGCCCCATCACCAGAATGCCCGGCACATTCGGTGTGGCGTGCGGGAATGTCGCGCGTATGCAGTCGCCGAAGCCCAAGCGCCCGGCCACGCGCTCGATACGTGCGCCGGCGATCACCAGTTCGCGCGCGGCGAGGTCCATCATGCGGTTCACCGACGCCGCATCGTAAGTCGGGCTTTCGCACTCGATCCATGCGCGCAGTCCGTCCAGCATCGCATCGGCGTCGAACGGCAGTTCGGCAGGGTTCACGTGACGGTCTCCTTCGGTCAGAACGCGAAGATCTTGCCCACGGCGAGCGGCACCACGGTGTCCTCGCCGCAGGTCTGCACGAGCCGGTTCACCGCCCGCCAGCCGGTGCAGTGTCCCGGAGCGATCACGCTCAGCCCGAAGCCCGCGATGTCGCGCACCGTCTCCGGAATGCAGCGCTCGGTTTCGCCGGACAGATGAAAGCCGCCCATCACCGCGAGCAGCTTTCGATCGGGGAAGCAGTCGCGCGCGTGTCGCAGCACGTTCACCACGCCGGCGTGCGAGCATGCGGTGAACACGACGACGCCCTTATCCTTTACCGCAACGGCGAGGAAGCGCTCATCCATGATCAGCGGGTCGGGTTCCCACTCGCCGTTCGCATCACGGCGCACATGGTTCAGCAGCCCGGTTTCGTAGGCCGTGACACGCGGTATCTCGCCGCTCAGATAGAACATATCGTCGAACAGCCGGCGCGACGCGGCGGTGACCTCCGGCGCGGCGCCGGCCTGCGTCAGTTCGTCCGGTGTCGGCAGCATTGCCCCGGGCAGAACGCCGCCATCCGGCTGGCGTTGGCCACGCTCCGCGAACATGCCGGGATGCAGATAGATCGGCGTCCGTCGCTGCGGTGCTGCGGCCCGGATCAGTTCGAACGCCTTGAGCAGTCCGCCGCCATGATCCCAGTGACCGTGTGACAGCACCACGGCCTCGATGGCGCCGAAGTCGATGCCGAGACGCGTGCCGTTGTGCTCCACCGCGTAATCGACCGGGCCGGCGTCGAACAGCACCACATGCTCGCGTTCACCGGCGGTGGCGCGGATCACCAGCGACAGGCCATGGTTGGCGCAGCACAGACCGGCGCCGGCGACACGACGCATGCCCTGGCGCACCAGTGCCGGCCATTCGCGCGTGACGAACGGCGGCACGCTGGACAGCGAATCCGTGACGTTGTCCACCAGCACCTGAACCTCGAGCCGATCGACGTCGCTCAGCATCGGCATGTACTCCTTGCTCACGCGCGGTCGGGGTGGCATGCGAGCGCCGCTGAAGGACAGCCCGCGATGCAGCGGTTTTTGGAGAGCTTCCTCCTGCGTGTGGCGTCTGCCGGTACGCCGCTACGGCGCCCAACCCCAGCCGTCATGGTTGTTATAGGCGGTGAGAAGGTCGGCACTGGTCGCGCCGGACCTGCAGTGCTCAAACCTCGACAGTCGTGTGTATATTGATAGTGCCATAGCGCGACGCCTGCTTCGACCGAATGATCGCCATCCACCGCTCCGTTGTCCGATAGCGGTTGGCACAGTTCGGGGACCTGACCGAAGTGTCGCACAAAGACGGTACCGCCAGCCCGGCTATGGCAGGTGCGCGACACGTTCGCCGAGCAAGGTAAAAAGGCCGTCGGCGTCCAGCGTCTCCAACACCGTGGCGTTGTGCGGCGCACCGGTGCGTCCCCAGCGATCGACGACCGTGCGTCCGCGGCTCGGCCCTGGCCCAAGATCCATCGTCACGGCGCAGTCGCGCATGGTGAACAGGTCGGGCCGGACCAGCCAGGCGATGGCGCACGGGTCGTGCAGCGGCGCGCCGGCGCCGCCCAGGCGTGGACCGAGCGGCACCGTTGCCTGGATATCGCATAACGCGCGCCTGCAAGCTCCTGCCCCGCCAGCGCGCAAGGTCGCCAGGCGTGCCGGCGTGCATAGCGCCTGCGCGGTCAGTTCCAGCGTTGCCAGCACGACCGGCCGGCCGCATGCCAGCAGCACGGCGAGCGCCTCTGGGTCGCTGAGCGCGTTGAACTCGGCGGCCGGTGTGGCGTTGCCTTCGCCCCAGGCGCCGGTCATCAGCACGATCCGCTCGACCTTCGCGGTCAGCGCCGGCTCGGTCATCAAGGCGAGTGCGAGGTTGGTGACCGGGGCAATGCCGACCAGGGTCACCGGCCTTGCAGCATCGCGCAGGATGTCGCGGATGACGTCGGCCGCGATGCCAGGTGCCGCCGCACCGCCGGCCGGCAATGCGATGCCGCCGAGGCCATCGATGCCGTGCACGCGCGTCTCGCTGACGAACGCGCCGAGCAGCGGCCGATCGGCGCCGCGGTAAACCGGCGCTGGCGCACCGGCCAGAGACACCAGCGCGAGAGCGTTGGGCAGTGTCTGCTCCAGGCCGACATTGCCGCCTGCCACGGTGACGGCAAGCACATCGATTTCCGGCGAAGCCACCGCCAGCATCAGGGCGAAGGCGTCGTCGGTGCCTGGATCGCAGTCGAGAATGATCGGGATCGCCACCGCGGTATCCTTGCCGGTCGTTGGGCAGAATGCCACCCTCCGGCACGGGACGGAACCTTGCATGAGCACGGCGGACGGCGACCAGGCGGTGACAGTGCTGCTGAACACGCGGGCCTTGGTATCGATGGAGCCGGAGCGTGTGTGGCGGCTGCGCAAGCACCTCGTGCAGTCGCTGCGGGCGATGCGCACCATGAAGCGGCCCGTGGAGTTGGCCTCGCCGCTGCGGCCCGAGCCGGAAGGCTTCATCGGCCGAGTGACGCGCGTGGCGTGCTCGCTATGTCGAGGCTATTGCTGCAAGGGCGGTGGCGATCACGGCTATCTCGACGAACGCGTGATGGCGCGGGTGCGTCAGGCGCGACCGGAACTCGACGCGCGCGCGGTGATGCGGCTTTACGTGGAGCGCGTGCCGGAAGTGGGCTATGCCGGTTCGTGCATCTTTCACGGGGAGACAGGTTGCACGCTGGACCGCTCGCTGCGATCCGACGTGTGCAACAGCTATTTCTGCAATGGCCTCGGCAATTTCGTGCGAGGCGGCGAGACGACGACCAGCGCTGTCGTCATCGCCACGCAGGGTAGCGAAGCGCGCATATCGCCGGTCCTGACACGACAAGACAACAGCCAAGTGCAAATTGTGTCATTCCCACGAAAGCGGGAACCCAGGGGTCGATCCCGTACTGATGCCCCTGGGTTCCCGCTTTCGCGGGAATGACGATTATTTCGCGAGGATGACTTGTATGGAGCATGGTCGCTCAGATGCGTCACCACTTCCGGCACTTGGTATTACTTCAGCCCCCAGGCAGCGTCAGCTTGAGGTAGGCGAGCCCGGTCATCAGCGCGTCGTTGAGAGCGTCGTGCGCCGGCAGCGCCGGCAGGTCGAGGCCGGCGAGGATGCGGGCGAAGCTGAGATCGACCGTGCCGGTATAGAGCGCGTCGCGCTTCGAACGGTCGCGCATGACACGGTCGTAATAGAGCGCCGAGACCTCGATCGCGCGGTTCGGCAGGCCCACGCCGAGCCAAGGCCGGATCACCCGGTTGACCATGGCCATATCGAATTCGAGGTAGTAGCCGACCAGAGGCCGCGCGCCGATGAAATGAAGGAAGCGGCTGACAGCCTCGCGCGCCGGCAAACCGTCCGCGACATCCATCGGACGCAATCCATGCACCGCGACGGCCGCGTGCTCGATCGCGCGGGAGGGGCGCACCATCAGCTCCAGGCGTTGGCTCAACAGCAGGCGGTTGCCGGAGATCCGAATGGCGGCGAGGCTGATGATGTCGCTGCGCTTGCGGTCGAGGCCCGTGGTCTCGGTGTCGAATACCACCACCTCGGTCGGATGTTCCTGCTCGAACAGAAACCCGTAGGCAGGATCGCGCAGGCGGCCCCGCGCCCAGGCACGGCGGTCGAACGAGCGACGCAGGAACTCAAGCATCCATCCCCGCTCAGAAGGCGTTCAGGCGGAAATGATAGCTGACACGCTCCTTGAAGTGCTTTGCGATGAGCAGGCTGTCGCGCAGCCCGTCGTGCTGGAGTCGCGACAGGTCGCGGGCGCGCACCAGATTGTCGCCGGTTGCGTCTGCCCCGCTGCGGTCCTTGTCGAGGCGTACCCTGAGCCTGATCTCCATCAGATACTGAAGGGCTTCCGCTAGATCCTCGGCGACATCGCGCTCGAGCGCCCCGGCGCTGACCAGTGCCTCGATCCGGGCGAAGCTGTTGACCTCCTCGATGCGACGCTCGAGGGCGAGCGCCCGCACGCCGTGCACGATGGGGAAGATGCCTCCCTTCTTCACGTCGATCTCGCCCGCGTGCTCACCATGGCCGAGCAGGATCTGATGAAAGAATCCGATCGGCGTGTCGAACTGCAGCACCGGCCGGGCGAAGTGCGACAGGAAGCCGCCAGCATTGCCGATGCTCTCGAACAGGTGCCGCCGCATATGCTCAAGCAACAGCGGGTCGCCGGCCACAGGTGCGGCGTCGGTCAGTGCCGCCAGGTTGAGGAAGCCTTCGCCACTCGGGTGCGTCAGCCACTTGTCGATGTCGGCGCGGAATTCCGTCTCGCGCTTTGCCCATTGCGGGTTGGAGACCATCATGTTGCCCGGGCAGCGCGGATAGCCGTAGCCGAGGAGCGTCTCGGTGAAGCGGGTGCAGACGTCGCGCAGCTCCGCGTCATCGACTTCGGCGCCGTCGGCTACGATGAGCGCGTTGTCCTGATCGGTCCGGGCTAGTTGCTCGCCACGACCCTCGGAGCCCATGACGACGAGGCAGGCGTTCGCCAGCAGCGCGGGGGGCGCGAGAAACTCGAACAGCCGCCTGAGAATGCTGCGGTTGAGATCGCTGACCATCTCGGCAATCGCCCGGACCTTCATGCCGGTGTCATGCAGTGCCCCGAGCAGTGGCCCGATCGCCCGGGCCGCGCGGCCGAGGTCGTCGATGCTGGCGGCACGCTCGATCTCGGCGATGACGAAGTAGGACCGGCTCGACATGTAACCCACGAGATCGATGAGCTCGAGCACGCCGATGATGGCGCCGTCCCGCCGCACCGGCATGTGGCGCACGCCGTGCCGTGTCATCAGCAGCTGGGCGCGGAACAGGAATGCGTCATGGTCGATGGTCATGGCCGGGAACGACGCGACCTGCTCGACCGGCGTGTCGAGCGGCAGCTCGCGGACCAGCGCGGCCTTGGCGAGGTCGGCGTCGGTCACGATGCCCGGGGTGCCGTCGGCGCGGCGGACCAGAAGGCAGGTGGCCTTCACTTCATGCATCAGTCGCGCAGCCTGCTGCATCGGCGTGGCGGCAGGAACGAGGACCGGCGGATGCAGGAAGGCCTCTGCGACCTTTGCCATCATCAGGGGTGCCATCCCACGCGTCGCGTCGCGCGCCACCCTGGCGGCGAGACGCTCGCCGAGCCGCTGCGTGAAATAGCGTTCGAACGACGGGTTGGCGCGGCCAAGATCGAGCAGCAGGCGACGCGGCAGGAGCTGGGCGATGGTCTCTTGCCGAACCTCCGCGGTCGCCGGGGTCGGCGTCGCGAGCGCGTCGGCGCCCACCAGGTCACCGGCGCCATGCACGGTGATGACTTCGTCGCCAGCCCGTTCGCTGACCAGCCCCTTCACGATGAGGTAGAGATGAGCTGGTGTCTCGCCCTCGCGGAACAACACCTCGCCGGGCCGGAGGAAGGCGACGTCAGCCGCCGCCGCGAGCTTGCGGCGCTCCTCGGGTGTCAGGCAGTCGAAGGGCGGGATCGAGAAATCGAGTGCGACCGGCATCGCGTCCCGCCCCTTAGGGTGCGGATCAGGGAATGACCGAGGGGGAAGAGGCCCTGGCACGACAGGCCGTCCGATCCGTTGTCTAGTGCCGCGAGCCGTTCATTGTGTGGGCAGAGTGCTTGCTTGGCAACGGATTTCTGCCATCCCAGAGCCCCATGACCACTTCCCGCCACCCAGCGGGCGGTGAGGGTCGTGGCTAGTCGATCGTAAGCGATGCCAGAAAGGCCGTAGGTCGCAAAACCTGGATGCCGCGCCAAGGGTGCAGCACCAACAGGTCGTCGTCGCCTGAGACGATCGCATCGGCTCTCGCGGCCAATGCCAACTCGAGGTAGCGGTTGTCTTTGGCGTCCCGGCAGTCGTGCACTACCATGGCAGGCTCGACCCACAGTGCCGCAGCGCTCAGAAACTCCAGTGCCTCGAGGCGGCGCTCCTCGGTTAGCACGCGTGCGAACTTCGGTCTGGTGAGTACCTCGGCCAGCTCTTGGTACACCGCTTCTGACATGGCGAGCGTGCCGTGAAGCCGCGCGGCGGCCAGGGCCTGTTGGGATACCCCACCGGGGGTGAGGGCAGCCGACACAACCAAGTTCGCGTCGAATACGAAGACGCTCAGTCCCGGCGCTCTGCGTTGTAGGCGGCAAGCTCGGCCTCAATTTCGGCTTCGGTCAGGCCGGCCTGTTGCGCCTCCGTGGCCGTTCGCTCGAACAGCGCGATGAGGGGATCGTCCGCGCCTGGCCGCACCAGCCGGTCCACAAGGCGCCCCACGGCCTCACGCCGGCGCGCGTCCGACAGGGCAGCCGCGGTTGCCGGCTCGACGGGAATCTCAATCTTGGACACCTCGTTCATTGTCCTGCTCCGGATCGCGCCCCCTATGGTGTCGAGCCTCGAAGACGAGGCGACGCTCACCATCGAACATCGGCCTGGAGGCGCATCGGCGCAAGGTCACAATCCACTGCCGTTATCGAGTACGCCGCGGGATCGCTCGCGCAACAGCAGGGATACTGCTCCTCCCGCGAGGGGAGGGCGAGAACAAGGTCAGGCTCCGCACAATCAACCAGGCAGGGCAGTAACCGGTCGGTCAGTGGCTCGCTGCACCTTCCGCGCCGAGGCCGGTCTGCGAGCGAATATACTCGTCCTCGAAGGCGAGTCGCTCGCTCTGCGCCGCCGCGGACTTGTCGGCCAGCGACACCAGCCACGCGACGATGACTGCCGCCGGCAGGGTGATGATGGTCGGCATGTCGATCGGGAACACCGCCGCTCCCATGCCCAGCACCTTGCCCCAGACCGTCGGCCCCAGCGTCACCAGGATCACCGAGCCGAGCAGGCCGACATAGCCGCCGGCGAGCGCGCCGCGCGTCGTCAGTCCGCGCCAGAACATTGCCAGCACCAGGATTGGGAAGTTGCTGGAGGCGGCGATCGAGAACGTGAGCGCGACGATGTAGGCGACGTTCTGCTTCTCGAAGGCAATGCCGAGCAGGATCGCGACAATGCCCAGGACAACAACCGCCGCCTTCGACACGCGCACCTCGGTCTGCTCGCTCGCGCGGCCATGCGCCAGGACATTGGCGTAGAGGTCGTGCGAGATCGCCGAGGCACCGGCGAGCGTCAGGCCCGAGACCACCGCCAGGATGGTGGCGAAGGCGACCGCGGCGATGAAGCCGAAGAAGAGATCACCGCCCAGCGCTTGCGCGAGGTAGACCGCCGGCATGTTGCCGCCGCCTTTCAGCGCGATGCCCTTGGCCGCATCCACCAGATAGGTGGGATCGCTGGCCACGAACACGATCGCGCCGAAGCCGATGATGAAGGTCAGGATGTAGAAATAGCCGATGAAGCAGGTGCCGTAGAGCACCGACTTGCGGGCTGCCTTGGCGTCCGTCACGGTGAAGAAGCGCATCAGGATGTGCGGCAGGCCGGCGGTACCGAACATCAGCGTGAGGCCCAGCGAGATCGACTCGATCGGGTTGGGCTTGCTGCCGATCGGCGCCATCGACTGCATGATGGCGTCGTGACTCGGATGGATGCGCACCGCCTCGGCGAACATGGCGCCGGGGCTGAAGTTGAAATGCGCCAGCACCAGGATCGCCATCAAGGTCGCGCCACCCAGGAGCAGCGCCGCCTTGATGATCTGCACCCAGGTCGTCGCCTTCATGCCGCCGAACGTGACATAGATGATCATCAGCAGGCCGACGATGATGATCGAATGCCAGTACTGGATCTGCGGCACCAGGGTGTGCAGCAACTGGCCCGCGCCGACCATCTGGCCGATCAGGTAGAAGATCACGACGACCAACGTGCTGAGCGCCGCCATCACGCGCACCGGCTCGCGCTTCAGGCGATAGGCGGCGACGTCGGCGAAGGTGTACTTGCCGAGGTTGCGCAGCCGCTCCGCGATCAGGAACAGCACGATCGGCCAGCCGACCAGCCAGCCGACCGAGTAGTTGAGGCCATAGAAGCCGTTGAAATAGACGAGTGCCGCGATGCCAAGGAAGGAGGCGGCCGACATGTAGTCGCCGGCGACGGCAAGGCCGTTCTGGAGGGCCGAGATGCCGCGTCCGGCAGCGTAGAAGTCGGTGGCGCTTTTGGTGCGCTTGGCCGCCCAGTAGGTGATGCCGAGAGTGAACGCGATGAACACCAGGAACATCACGATGGCGTGCCAGTTGACCGGCGGCCCATCGGGCGCGTCGGCGGCGAGGGCGGCGGTCGGCAGCAGCGCGAGCGGCGCGGCCGCGACGCCGGCGAACCGGGAAGGCGAGCGCATCACTTGGACCCCTCGAGAAGCCTGCGCGTCAGATCGTCAAAGGTGGTGTTGGCCTTCCATACGTAGATGGCGGTCAGCACGATGGCGCTCAGGATCACGCCGACGCCGACTACGATGCCAACCGTCGTGACGCCGCCCGCGACGACCGGCGCTGCCATGAAGTCGCCGCCGAAGGCGACCAGCAGGATGAAAGCCAGATAGATCGCCAGCACGATCGCCGACAAGGTCCAGGCGAGCCGGCTTCTCGATCGGCAGAGCTGCGCGAACAGCGGATCCTGGCGGATCCGGTCGAGTCTCGGATTGCTCACGGCGTTTTCCTCCCGTTGCGGCGGTGATTTTGAGTCACCCGTTCCGAATCGCCGGTTAGTCGGCTCGTATCTCTAGCAAATTCGTCGCGGCGGGCGCAATTCGCTCCACCCGGACCAGCTCCCTACCGCCCCCCGTCCACCTGCAGGATCTGTCCGTTGACAAAGCCGGCGAGGTCCGAGGCGAAGAACACCACCGCGTTGGCGATGTCCTGCGCCGTGCCAAGCCGCTTCATCGCGATCCGCTCCACCAGCGCCTGCTGCCCGTCGGAACCGTAGCTTTCCCACTGCCGCTCGGTCGCCGGATTGGTGCGCATGAAACCCGGAGCGACCGAGTTCACCGTGATGTTGTACGGCCCGAATTCGTGCGCGAGTTGCCGCGTCAGCCCCACCACGGCGTGCTTCGCGGCACAGTAGGCCTGGACGCCGGTCAGCGACGCCTGCAGGCCGGCGCCCGAACTGGTGTTGACGATCCGCCCGCCGCCGGCGCGCTTCATCGCCGGCGCGGCCGCCCGGCACAGCGTGAACGCGGCGTTGACGTTGATATCGAACAGCGTGTTCCAGTCCTCGTCCGATATGTCCTCCAGCGGCTTCGGGCCCTGGCCGCCGACGCCGCCTGCGTTGTTCACCAGCACATGGATGGGCCCCCCGGTCTGGGTCTCGACCTGGCGAATCCAGGCGGCGCCTGCGGCGCGGTCGCGCAAGTCGACGACCGTGGTCGCAATGCCGCCCTCAACCGTCCCGGCGAGTTCATCCACCGAGATGTCGGTCGCGAACACCCGCGCGCCGAGTTGTGCGAAGGTCTGCGCGATGCACCGGCCGAAGCCGTGGCCGGCGCCGGTCACGGCAACGGTCTTGCCGTCGAAGCGGATGTTCATGCGGTCTCCTTGAGTGCCTGACCGGAGCCGGCTGGCATTACTGCGATTTTGCCCGAACGATCGCCTCTGCTATGAACTGCCTTGCCTCGGCGGCGTCGCCCCAGCCGATGACCTTCACCCACTTGCCGACTTCGAGGTCCTTGTAGTGTTCGAAGAAGTGCTGGATCTGTTCCAGCGTGATCTGCGGCAGGTCGGTGTAGTTGTGCACGTGCAGGTAGCGCTTGGTAAGCTTGGGCGATGGTACCGCAATGATCTTCTCATCGCCGCCACCGTCGTCCTCCATCTTCAACACGCCGATCGGTCGCACATTGATGACGGCGCCGGCGACGATCGGGCGGGTGTTCGCCACCAGCACGTCGGTCGGATCGCCATCATCGGAGAGGGTATGCGGGATGAAGCCGTAATTGCCAGGGTAACGCATCGGCGTGTGCAGGAAGCGATCCACGAACAGCGTGCCGGCCGCCTTGTTCATCTCATATTTGATCGGTTCTCCGCCGATGCCGACCTCGACGACGACGTTGACGTCGCTCGGGGGATCGTTGCCGATCGGGATCGCGTCAAGGTTCATATGACGATGGCGCGGTCAGCACGCCGCACGGCGATGCGAGAGGGATGGGCGGGCATTCGCGTGTCCTCTGTCCGAGGTTGAGGTGTCACCGCTCCGGCGGCGCTTCGATTACCGTGCCGGTGTAGGCCTCGACGAACACCAGATGGTCAATCACCTTCTTCACCCCAGGCGTGTTCTCGGCCATCACGCCGATGGCGCGGCGTTCGTGATCATTGCCGATAGTGCCCCATAGATCGACCACGCCGTTCACCACCGTGACATTCAGCGTCGTGCGTGGCGCCCAAGGCGCGCGCGCCAGCGCGTCCAGGATGCGCGCCCGAATACTGCCGTCATCGGCCGCCACTGCGCCATGCTCGCGCGCCGCCACCGACAGCGCGCGCAGCAGATCGGCGCGGCTCACCACGCCGACGACACGATCGCCCTCCAGCACCGGCACGCGCTTGATGCGATGTTCCTCCATCATCGCGACGATCTCCTCGAGCGCCGCGCCGGCGTCCACGCTGACCACGTCGTGCGTCATCACGTCGGCGACGCGACGGCCATGGGTGCGGGTGAAATCCGCCGCCTGCCGCCCGGGCGAGGCGATCAGCCGCAGCCACCAGGAGCGCCGGCGCTCAGTCCCCAGTTCGTCGCGGCGCAGCAGGTCGCCCTCGGTGACGATGCCGGCCAGCGTGCCGGCGGCGTCGACCACCAGCAGGCCTGAGATGCCACGCTCCAGCATCAGTTCGACCGCCTCGGCCACGGTCGCGTCCGGCGGCACCGAGATCACGTTCCGGGTCATCACGTCGCTGGCGATCATGGGCGCGGTCCTCGTGTTCTTGCGGTCAGCCGGTCGATGCGCAGACGCTGGCGATCATCGGTCAGCCGCATTGCCGCAAGGTAAACCACAGCGACGGCAGCAAGGCCACTGCCGCCGGACAGCAGGAAAATCAGCAGGATCTGGTATTTCGCCGCCTCCAGCGGGTCCATGCCGGCCAGAATCTGGCCGGTCATGATGCCGGGCAGCGTCACCACCCCGGCGGCCGACATCTGGTTGATGATCGGCAGCAGCGCGCGGCGCACCGAGGCACGGATCAGTCCGCGCATCGCCCGGCCGAAGCTGGCGCCAAGCGCAAGCTGCGCCTCGATGGCCGCGCGTTCCCGCACCACGCCGCCCAGCAGCGAGTCGAGCGCCAGCGAGCCGCCGTTCAGCACGTTCCCCAACACGATGCCGGCGAGCGGGATGGCGTAGCGTGCTTCGTACCAAGGTTGCGGCCGGATCGCCGTGGTGAGCGCCAGTATGGCGGTGAGGAAGGTGGCGATGGCAACCGCCGAGGCGCCCACCGCGTAGTTGCCGAACCGGCCGAGCCGCTGTTCCGGCCGCGCCGCCACCTCGCGGCCGGCGATCGCCACCATCACCAGCACCACCGCCAGCGTTGCCAGGGGCGAAGCGAGGGCGAACACCAGGCGCAGGATGAACCCGATCAGCACCAGCTGCACCACCATGCGCCCTGCCGCCCAGGCGAGCTGGGTGTGCAGGCCGAGTCGCAGCACCAGCGACAGCACGCCATCCAGCACGATCAGCACCGAGGCGATCGCGAGGTCGACCGGGGTGAGCAGAATCGGGTTCACGCCGGTACCAGGCGGCCGGCTTCGATGCGAAGGTGACGGTGGCCGAGGCGCGCCGCCTGCGCCGCGCTGTGCGTGACCATGGCGATGGTCACCCCGGCGGCGAGCCGTTCCCGCAATACGGCCTCCACCAGGGCCGTGCTGTCCTCGTCCAGCGCTCCGGTGACCTCGTCCAGCAGTAGCACGGGTGAGGCCAGTGCCAGCGCTCGGATCAGCGCCATGCGCTGGCGCTCGCCGGTGGAAAGCCGCACCACCTGAGCGTCAATCAGCGACAATGCCAGCGCGAGGCGCGGCGCCATGGCGCGGGCGAAGTCCACCGCCTCGCCGGGAAAATGCTCGGCGATCCGCTCGTGCCACCAGCCCGGTTCCGCGGCGTTGTAAACCACCTTGCGACGCCATGCGGGTGCCGGCAGCGTTCGGCGCTCAATACCGTCGAGAAACACCTCGCCCTGGTTGGCATCGAGGTCGGCGACCATGCGCAGAAACAGGCTCTTGCCCGCGCCGGAGGGGCCCGTGATGGCGAGGCACTCACCGGAGGCGAGTTCGAGATCGAACGGCCCGACGAGACGGCTGCGCAGGTCGACGATACGCAGCCTCGCATCAGCACCCTCACCCGGCGCGCATGCGCGCGCCCACCTCTCCCAAGCCGCGGGAGAGGTGGGTACGGTCACGCGCCGGCGAACTTCGCCAGCAGCCGGATATGCGAGCGGATGCCGTGATGGAAGCAACGCTGCTCGAACTTCTCGTTCGGGCTGTGCACCTGGTCGTCGTCCAGCCCGAAACCCACCAGCAGGCTGTCGATGCCAAGCACGCGGCGCAGCGACATCACCACCGGAATCGAGCCGCCGCTGCCGACCAGCACCGCCGGCCTGCCGTACTCTTCGGCGAGCACGTCCTGCGCGGCACGCACCCAGGGGCTTTCCATGCTTACCTCGATACCGGGCGTGCGCGTGCCGCCGTCGATCTCGACAGTGGCGCCAGGCGGCAGGCGTTCGGCGACGAAGCGCTTGAACTGTTCGAACACCTCGACCGGATCCTGATCAGGCACCAGTCGGAACGAGATCTTGGCCGATGTCTCGGATGCGATCACCGTCTTGCTGCCCGTACCGGTATAGCCGCCCCACATGCCGTTGATATCGGCGGTGGGACGGGCCCACAGCCGCTCCAGTGGCGAATAGCCGCGCTCCCCGGCCGGCGTCTCCAGGCCGATCTTGCCCAGGAAGGCCCGTTCGTCGAAGCCGAGTGCGTCCCATTGCGCGCGCTGCGCGTTGGAAACCGGCTTCACCTTGTCATAGAAGCCCGGCAGCTGGATGCGGCCATTGGCATCGTGCAGATCGCCGACGATGCGGGCGAGTGCGTTGATCGGGTTAAGCGCCGAGCCGCCGTACAGCCCAGAATGCAGGTCACGGTTGGCAGCCTTCAGCGTCACCTGGGCAAAGGTCATGCCGCGCAGCCGAGTCGTGATCGCCGGCGTGTCGATGTCCCACATGCCGGTGTCGCTGATCAGCGCGAGGTCCGTGGCGAGCTCGTTGCGGTTGGCGGTAAGGAACGGTTCCAGGCTAGGACTGCCGACTTCCTCCTCACCCTCGATCAGCGCGGTAATGTGCGCGGGAATGCCGCCGGCGGCTTCCTTCCAGGCGCGCAATGCCTCGACGAACATCATGGTCTGGCCTTTGTCGTCCACCGCACCGCGCGCGACGAAGCGCTTGCCGTGCGGACCGTCGACCAGTTGCGGATCGAACGGCGGAGAATGCCAGAGGTTCAGCGGATCCACCGGCTGCACGTCGTAATGGCCGTAGAACAGGATGTGCGGCCCCTGGTAGCCCGCCGGCGCCGGGTGATGCGCGACGACCACCGGATGGCCGGCGGTGGGCCGCACCTCGGCGGAGAACCCGAGGCCGGCGAACTGATCGCGCATCCATTCGGCGGCGTGCTGGCAGTCGCGCCGATGATCCGGCTGCGCGCTGATCGACGGGATTCGCAGCAGCTCGAACAGGCGCTCGCGAGATGCGTCCAGCGATGCATCGGCGTGATGCAGGACGGCGGCTACGGTGTCGGACGAGGGGACGGACATGATTGATCCTCTGGCGTTGGGCGACTTCGTTGGCACCATGCCAATGCCGGCGATCTGCCCGGCCAAAACTCCTATCGCGGCGGTTTCACAATACCTCAGACCGCGTGGTCAATTTGGACCAGAATACATGGGTTCTCGAGACCTTCTATCGTCCATCAGATAGCGATTTTCGTCTCGATTGCATCATAGTCAGCCCGCACACCGCCGTCGGAGGCGTCGAGAAGTCCGGCGGCAGTCAGAGCTTGGACATCGGCGTGGACGTTGCTGTAATCGCGCCCCAGCGCCTTTGCCAGGGCGCGGACGCTGGTGACGTTGTGCCGGTGGACATAGCGCAGCAACTCCATCCGCTTAGTTGTCAGGACGCGGATGAGGGCGTCCCAGCTTTCGAACGCCAGATGACGCTCATGGAAAGTCTCGCCACTCTCGGCGCGGTGCCACGCATCGACGAACCGGCGTGACGCGTCGTCTTCCATCTGGCCGCCGACCGTGATTTTCACATCGCTCATTTGCTGCCTCGCAAGCCATGCACGTCAGCCCAGAAGTCGGCCATCAGTTGCTCAACAGTGGTGAAAGCATAGGCTGTCTCGGTGCCTTGGAAATGCCGGTGATCGCCTTTGCCGCGCTCATTGTCGTATCCCAACTCCCGAACGCCCGGGCGGCCGTAGAACAGCGAATATTTCAGGCCGTGGGTCGACGGTGGAACCGGTGACGGAACGCGCCAGAGCACCATTTCTACAATCGCGCCGTCGTCATAGTCGATGCGCTGGTGAAGGAGCAGTTCCGCCTTCATCGCACGGCGATACTGGTGTTGTGTGCCATATGGTGTCAATGGCCATAAAAACCAATCACAGATATTCGCGTGGGCAGCAGTTCAGTCCGCAGGTGTGCCGGGCACTGTCCCTTCACGTGGCTCGATCGGCAGCAGCCTGTCGAGGCCGGTGAGCCGTTCGAACAGCCACGCCGCGCCCATCGCTCGCGCTTCCTGATGGATCGGCGCCGTCACCTGCAATCCGATCGGCCTGCCGTACCGATCGAACCCGCACGGCACCGCCACCGCCGGGCAACTGGTCATCGTCACCGCCGCGTTCAGCGTCGAGGCACCCATGTAGTCGGTGAGCCGCTTGCCGCCGACATACTCCGGATGCCGCAGGTTCACGTCGAACGCGGGTGTCGCCGCACTGGGCGAGACGAAGATATCATAGGTCTCGAACATCTCGGCGAAGCGGCGGAAGAACGCGGCGCGCTCGCGTTCCGCCCAGGCGATGCGGCTCGGCGTCTGCGCCAGGCCCCGTTCTGTGTTCCAGATGATGTCCGGCTTGAGCAGGTCGCGATGCGTCTGCATCTGCAGCTCGCGATCCACCACGAAGTGCTGCGCGCGCAGCACCATGAACGCTTCGTCGATCGCACCAAGGTCGGGTGCGTACTCCTCGACCACGCAACCAAGTTCCTCGAAGCGCCGTACCGCGCGTTCACAGATCTCGCGCGTCTCGTCATCGATCGCGATCCGGCCGCCATAATCGGCTGTGTATGCGATCCGGGCCGGCGGTTTCGCTGCAGCGACCGACTGGGTGAACGATATCCCGGGCGCATCGAAGGTCAGCGGATCGCGCGCGCACAGTCCGGCCATCGTATCGAGAAACAGTGCAAGGTCCGGCACGTTGCGTGCCATCGGTCCCTGCACCGACAACGGCGACCACAGGTTGTTCGACGTGCCGCGCGTCACCCGCCCCGGCGATGGACGCAGCCCTACAACCGAGCAATACGTCCCAGGTCGGCGCAGCGATCCGCCATGGTCGGTGCCATGTGCCAGCCACACCTCGCCGGTCGCCAGCGCGACCGCGCCGCCGCCGGTGGAACCGCCACAGGTCAACGACGTGTTCCATGGATTGCGTGTGCGACCGAACACCTCGTTGAACGTGCTGCCGCCGGCACCGAATTCCGGCGTGTTCGACTTGGCGATAACGATGCCGCCCTTGCGCTCGATCCGCTGCACCACCGGATGCGACGTCGCGGGCACGTGATCGCGGAAAATCGGCGAGCCATATGTCGTGCGCACGCCGGCGACGTCGGTGAGGTCCTTGATCGCTACCGGCAGCCCGGCGAGCCATCCGGCCTCGCCTGCGGCCTCGCATCCCCGACCGTTCATCAGCCGCTTCGCATGATCGCGTGCGCGATCGAGACACAATGTCGGCAGTGCATTCACCGCCGGTTCAACCGTCGCGATGCGGCTGGCGGCGGCCTCGATCAGGTCCAGTGGGGAAATCTCCCGCCTTCGCAGGCGCGCAACCGCCTCCGTGGCGGTGAGGCGGATCAGTTCGTCGCCCATGCTACATCCTTTTGATCAGGCGTCCGTGATCGCCCGCGGGGTCGAACCGTCGCGCCGTCCGCCCTTAATGGCAATGCACCCGGCGTGGAGGTCCGATGGACGACATTTATCCCGTTTCTGCTCGCGATCGCGCGACCTGGCAGAGCGATGCCGAGCGGCAGGCGGATCGTCGGCCGCCACGCTGGCGGCGCACGTTCGGCATCGCCCTGGCGGCTATTGTCGTCGTGGCATTGCTCGGTGCCGGGACGCTCTATTGGCTGCATGCGCGGCATTTCGAATCCACTGACGACGCGTTCGTCGACGGCTACGTAACGCAGATGGCGCCGCAGGTGGCGGGCCGTGTCATTGCGCTGAAATTTGCCGACAATGAACATGTCAACTCGGGTCAGACCTTGGTCCTGATCGATCCGCGCGACTATCAGGTGAAGGTCGATCAGGCGAAGGCGCAACAGAGCAACGCGACAGCCATGCGGCAGCAGGCCGATGCGCAGCTTGCCGTGCAGCAGGCCAACGTCGATCAGGCGCGAGCCAACGTCACGGTCGCGGAAGCCGATCTCGTGCAGGCGCAGAAAGACTACGAGCGATTCACGTCGATCGATCCGCATGCGGTATCGCGCCAGCAGGTCGACAGTGCGACCGCCACGTTTCGTTCGAGCCAGGCCAAACTGGATGCCGCGCGCCAGGGGGTGAAGGGCGCAGAGGCGCAGCTTCAGGCCGGGCGTGCGCAGGTGATCGCCGCCGAATTGCAGCTACGGCAGGCCGATGCGAATCTGGCGGCCGCCGAGTTGCAGCTTTCTTATTGCACCATCACGGCACCGGTGGCCGGGCGCATCGCGCACCGCAACGTCGATGTCGGCAACTATGTCAATCCCGGTCAGGCGATGTTCGCCATCGTGCAGGATGATCAATGGGTGACGGCCAATTTCAAGGAGACGCAGCTTGCCGACATTCGTCCCGGTCAGCGGGTCGATATCTACATCGATGCGATCCCGTCGGTGACGTTTCACGGTCGGGTGGATAGCTTCCAACCGGGGACAGGCTCGGAATTCAGTGTGCTGCCGGCCGAGAATGCCACCGGCAATTACGTCAAGATCGTGCAGCGCCTGCCGGTGAAGATCGTATTCGATGACGCCCGCCTGAATAACTTCCGCATCGCCCCGGGCATGTCGGTGGTGCCTTACGTACGGATCCACTGATGGCCGATCCGATGCTGCCGCGCTCGGCCGCCGGCAATCGCAGTCCCTGGTTGATCGCAGTCATCGTGTCTGTCGCCACGTTCATGGAGGTGCTGGACGTCACAATCGTGAATGTCGCGCTGCGCCACATCTCCGGCAGCTTGGCGACCAGCCTCGACGAGAGCACCTGGATCGTCACCAGCTACCTGGTCTCCAACGCAATCGTGCTGCCGATCAGCGGCTGGCTCGCCAACGTGATCGGTCGCAAGCGCTTCTATATGGGCTGCGTTGCCGTGTTCACGCTGAGTTCAGTGCTGTGCGCGATATCCACGACGCTGCCGATGATGCTGCTCGCGCGCGTTATCCAAGGGATCGGTGGCGGCGGGATGGCGCCGACCGAGCAGTCGATCTTCGCCGACACCTTTCCGGCAGAGAAGCGCGCGCAGGCGTTCGCGCTGTATGGGCTGACGGTGGTCACCGCACCGGCGGTCGGCCCGACGCTGGGCGGTTGGCTCACCGACAACTATTCCTGGCATTGGTGTTTCCTGATCAACCTGCCGGTCGGACTGCTGTCGCTTACCTTGGTCCAGCTCTTTGTGGTGGAGCCCGAGGCGCTGAAACGGGACCGGCGCCGCTTGCTCGCCGGCGGGCTGCGGGTCGATTACATCGGCTTTGCCCTGACCGTCATCGGCTTCGGAGCGCTGCAGATCATGCTTGACCGCTACGAGCGCGACGATGGCTTCTCCTCGGATTTCATCACCGCGCTCGGGGTGACTGCCGTGGTCAGCCTGTTGACGCTGGCGTTGTGGGAGTTCTGGCATCCGCAGCCGGCGATCAACGTCAGACTGCTGCGATCCCGCGCGTTCGCCATCTCCTGCGCCGTGATGTTCCTGTTCGGCGTCCTGCTGATCAGCTCGACGCAGTTGCTGCCGCAGCTTGCCCAGACTTTGCTGAACTACGATGCGCGCACCGCCGGCCTGACGCTGGGCGTGGGCGGTGTGGTCACGCTGGTCATGATGCCGCTGGCCGGCGTGGTGACCGGACGGGTGGTGCAGCCCAAATGGTTGATCCTGGTTGCGCTGGCCGGTACCGGTTGGGCGCTGTATGCCGGCGCGCGGCTCGATCTCGATATCGGCTTCTGGAATCTCTCCATGCTGCGGGTGATGCAGGCGGTATGGCTGCCGTTCGTGTTCATTCCGCTCAGCGCCGTGTCGTATGTTGGCGTGCCCCCCGATCGTACCAACGAGGCATCGGCCATCATCAATCTGATGCGCAATTTGGGCGGCAGCGTGGGCGTGTCGTTCACCACCACGATGCTGCAGGAGCGGCTGCAGTTCCACCACGAGCGCCTGGCCGAGCACATCACTGCCTACAACGGCTACGGCTGGAACACGCCGCTGGCACCGGTCGACCTCATGGTGCAGGCGCAGGCGGGCATCATGAGCTATCTCGACATATTCTGGGCGTTGGGCATGCTGGGGCTGATGATCTGGCCGTTGGCGCTGTTTCTGCCTCGCATGCCGAAAGGGGTGGCGCCGGCGCATTAGCCTGAGGAGACGCGCATGGCGTTGAAGGACCGGATTGCTTTCGGCATGTCGCTGCCGCACCGCTCGCCGTATGCGATCGACATGCAGACGGTGCGCGCGGTGGCGCAGCGCGCCGAGGCGCTTGGGTTCCACGACCTGTGGGTGACCGAAAACACGCTGGACCATGTGACGTGCCTCGATCCGGTGGTGGCGCTGACTTACGCGGCGGCGGTGACCAGTCGCATCCGTCTGGGCGCGTCGGTGGTGGTGCTGGCGATCCACAGCCCGCTGCTGGTGGCGCATCAGTGGGCGACGCTGGACCATCTCAGCAACGGTCGCGCGATCCTCGGCGTTGGCCTGGGACGCGAGCACCACTACCGGCAGTTCGAAGTGCCCGAGGCAGGCCGTGTGCGTCGCTTCCGCGAGGAAGTGGAGCTGATCCGCGCGCTGTGGACGCAGCCGAAGGTCGATTACCAGGGGCGGTTCTACCGGTTGGAGGGCGGCACCATGTCGCCCAAGCCGGTGCAGTCGCCGTTGCCGATATGGATGGGGGTCGGCCATCCCGACGCGGTGCGCCGCGCGGCGTCGATCGCTGACGGATGGATGGGATCCGGTGGTTCAAGCCTCGCCGAGTTCGGCCGTTCGGTGCCGCTGCTGCGCGAGGCGCTGGAGCAGGCGGGGCGGGATCCCGCGACCTTCCCGATTTCCAAGCGCATCTTCATGGCGGTGGATGAGCGGCCCGAGGTCGCGCGCGCGGACCTGCACCGGTGGTTCACCGAGGTATACCATAATCCGGCAGGCACCGACGCGTCGGGTATCCACGGCACGCCGGAACAGGTGCGCGAGAAGCTGGAGGCGGTGGTCGCAATGGGCGCCAACCATCTGCTGCTGAATCCGGTGTCGCGCCATGCCGAGCAGGTGGACGCGCTCGCACAGGTGGTCGGGCTGTCATAGGAGGGGACCATGGAAGCAATCGTCGGCAGCGGAAGTCACCGCTACAAGGTACACGAGGACTGGGCGAAGGTACCGGCCGGCATCGAAATGAAGCCGGCGGCAGTGACGGTCGATCCGCACGACCGCATCTACTGCTTCAATCGCAGCGCTGAGCATCCGGTGGTGGTGTTCGACCGCGACGGCGAGTTTCTGTTCTCGTGGGGAGCGGGCCTGTTCCGTTTCCCGCACGCCATCCGCTTTGACGAGCAGGGTTTCGCCTGGCTCACCGACGGACACCACATGCAGTTCATGAAGTTCACCCCGGAAGGGAAACTGCTGCAGACCATCGGCGTGAAGGACGAACGTTCCGATACCGGCGTGCCAGCCGATGACTACAGCTCGGTGGCGTGGAAGAAGGTGACGCACGGCGGCGGGCCGTTCAACATTCCGACCGACATCGCCTTCGCGCCGGACGGTTCGATGTTCATGAGCGACGGCTACGGCAACGCCCGGGTGCACAAGTTCTCGGCGGATGCGAAGTACCTGTTCTCGTGGGGCGAGCCGGGCAAGGCACCGGGACAGTTCAATCTGCCGCACGGCGTGTGGATCGACCGGCGGGGGCGGCTGCTGGTCGCGGATCGCGAGAACGACCGCGTGCAGGTGTTCGATCAGCAGGGGAAGCTGCTGGAAGTCTGGCCTACCGAATTGATTGGCCCGGCGTTCTTCTACGTCGATCCGGACGACATCGTGTACGTGGCCGAGCACAATGGCGGGATGGTCAGCATCCTGACGCTCGACGGCGAGCGGCTGGCGCGCTGGGGCGATCCGATCCACCGCTCCTGCCACGGCATCTGGGGTGACTCGCGGGGTGATATCTACGTGGTGCAGCCCGGTGAATGGGGGCGCGTGCGGCGGGTGGTGAAATTCGAGCGGCAATAAAGGCGGCGGCTCAGTTTCGTCGCGTGACGTGAATGCACGCGAGGCCTCGGGACGGCGCGAAGCCGACGGGATATCGTTGAACTGTGCAATTTCCCTCGCTGCTCCGACGTGGCCTCTGGCTGGAATACGCGACCCTTGGCTGGAATGTCGTCGGCACGGTCGTGATGCTGATCGCTGCCGCGCGGACGGGTTCGGCGGCGCTTGCGGGGTTCGGGCTCGACAGCGCCATTGAGATTTTTGCCTCGGTCGTCGTGATCTGGCAGCTCAAAGGCCTGGAACAGGGCAGGGAGCGTTTGGCGCTGAAGCTCATCGGCACGGCCTTCGTCGCGCTGGCGATCTATGTTTTCGGGCAATCCGTCTGGACGCTGTTGGCGAACGCTCATCCGGCACCTTCACCGCTTGGGATCGTCTGGCTAGTGGCGACGTGTGCGGTCATGCTGGTATTGGCCTGGGGAAAGCTCGTCACGGGTCGGCAACTTGGCAACCTGGTGCTTGCCACCGAGGCCCGCGTCACCCTTATCGATGCGGCACTGGCCGGTGCGGTGCTGCTTGGCGTCGGTCTGAATGCCCTGCTCGGCTGGTGGTGGGCCGATCCTCTCGCCGGGCTGGTGATCGTCTATTACGGGCTGACCGAAGGCCGCGCCGCATGGAAACATGCTCCCGATGTCCGTCTACTTCACCAGTGATCAGCACTTTGGCCACGCGGCTGCCCGAAGCTTCTACCGTCGCCCGTTTACGTCGGTAGCGGAGATGGATCAGCAGATGATCGATCGCTGGAACGCGGTGGTCACCGACGCGGATGAGGTCTGGCACCTCGGGGACTTCGCGGTTCGTCAATCCCGGGAGCGCGTGGCCTCGCTATTGCTGATGCTGAATGGCCGCAAGCATCTCGTCGCCGGCAACAACGACGATGCCGGTGTCAGAGGCTGCGCCCACTGGCAGAGCGTGCAGTCATACGCGGAGCTGGCCGTCGATGGCCGGAAGCTGATTCTCTGCCACTACCCGTTCCGGACCTGGCGGGACATGGGCCGCGGCTCGGTCAACCTGCACGGCCACAGTCATGGCCGGCTGAAGCCGTTGCCGCGCCAGTCGGATGTCGGGGTGGATGTGTGGGATTTCCGGCCGGTCCGGCTCGCGGAACTGATCGGGCGCGCGAATCCGTAATTCAGGCAGCGCGTTGACTTGGCCGACTGCCGCTCGCATAACGCCGCGCATCCGGGTAACGTAGCCGTCCCGGTCCCCGCCCGATGCGGGGGCTCCGCCGCTCCGCGAGGGTTCGCGCAGCGGCGCTTTGCCGGTTGGAGTTGAGCCGTGTTCGAGGCGCTGTCAGACAAGCTTTCCGGAGTGTTCGACCGGCTGCGCGGCCGCGGCGCGCTCTCCGAGGCCGACGTCACCGAGGCACTTCGAGAGGTCCGCCTGGCGCTGCTGGACGCCGATGTGGCGCTGCCGGTGGTACGCGACTTCGTCACCAAGGTGCGCGAGCGCGCGGTGGGCGCCGAGGTGCTTTCCTCCGTCACCCCCGGTCAGCAGGTGGTCAAGATCGTAAACGACGTGATGGTCGAGGCGCTGGGCGGGGAGGGGGCGGTGCCGCTCAACCTGAACGCGCCGGCACCGATCCCGATCCTGATGGTGGGACTGCAAGGCTCCGGCAAGACCACCACATCGGGCAAGCTGGCGCTGCGGCTGCGCGAGCGGCTGCGCCGGCGCGTGCTGGTGGCCAGCCTGGATACCCAACGTCCCGCCGCACAGCTTCAGCTCGCCCAGTTGGCCGAGCAGGCGCAGGTGCCCAGCCTGCCGATCGTCGCCGGCCAGACCCCGGTCCAGATCGCCCAGCGCGCGATGGATACCGGCCGGCGCGAAGGCTTCGACATCGTCATCCTCGACACCGCCGGCCGGCTGTCGATCGACCAGGCGCTGATGGACGAGGTGCGGCAGGTCCGCGCCGCCACCTCGCCCGCGGAGACGCTGCTGGTGGTCGATGCCATGACCGGCCAGGACGCGGTGAACACCGCCCGCGCGTTCAACGAGGCGGTCGGCGTGACCGGCATCGTGATGACGCGGATGGACGGCGACGCCCGCGGCGGTGCTGCGCTGTCGATGCGGGCCATCACCGGCGCGCCGATCAAGCTGGTCGGCGTCGGCGAGAAACAGGACGCACTGGAGGATTTCCACCCCGAGCGTGTCGCCGGCCGCATCCTCGGCCAGGGCGACATCCTGGGCCTGGTCGAGCGTGCCGCCGAGACGATCGATCAGGCGGAAGCGGAAAAACTCGCCGCCAAGATGATGCGCGGCAAGTTCGACCTCGAGGACTATGCCAGCCAGCTCAAGCAGATCGGCAAGATGGGCAGCCTGTCCGGCATCCTCGGCATGCTGCCGGGGGTGGGGAAGATCAAGGCGCAGCTCGAGGACGCCAATCTCGACACCACGATCCTGAAGCGCCAGGCGGCGATCATCTCGTCGATGACGCCGAAGGAGCGCCGCGTGCCCGACATCATCAAGGCCAGCCGCAAGAAGCGGATTGCGTCGGGATCAGGCACTTCGGTGCAGGAAGTGAACCGGCTGCTAAAGCAGTTCGACGACATGACGACGATGATGAAGCGGATGAATAAGCTCGGTCAGAAGGGCCTGATGCGCCACGGGCTGTCCGCATTGATGCCGAAGGGCATGGTGCCCAACCGGCGACCGTTCTGATGGCCGGCGCGAGGCCGGCCATGACGATAACAGGAGACACCGATCGATGGGTCTGAAGATCCGCCTTGCCCGCGCGGGCGCGAAGAAGCGTCCGTACTATCATATAGTAGTGGCCGACAGTCGCAGCCCGCGCGACGGGCGGTTCATCGAGAAGCTGGGCAGCTACAACCCGATGCTGCCTGCGGAACATGAGGACCGCGTGAAGCTGCAGGCCGAGCGCATTCAGCACTGGGTGTCGCAGGGTGCATTGCCGACCGATCGGGTGGCACTGTTCCTCGGGCAGAAGGGCGTCGGCCCGATGCCGGTGCGCGGCGAGCAGCCGGTGAAGTCGGCGCCGAAGAAGAAGGCCCAGGAGCGCGCCAAGGCTGCGGCGGCGGCGCCGGCCGGCTAGTTGCTGGAGCGCCGCATCCTGCTGGCCGTGCTTGGCCGACCGCACGGCGTGCGCGGGCAGATGCGGGTCACGTCATACGCCGACCATCCGACGGCATACGGGCCGCTGAGCGATGCGGATGGGCGGCGCTTCGTGCTGCGCTGGCGCGGTGAGGGCGTCGCGGAGGTCGCCGAACTGGTCGGCGGCGCCGAGGTGAAGGTGGCCGATCGCGGGGCGGCAGCGAAGCTGACCAACGTGCGGCTGTATGTCGATCGGGCACAATTGCCGGAGCCGGAGGACGACGAGTTCTATCTGGCGGATCTGATCGGGCTGGATGTGTTCGATGCGGAAGGCGCAAGGTTTGGCGCGGTCAGCGCGGTGCATGACTACGGCGCAGGGGCCAGTCTGGAGGTGGAGCGGGCGAGTGGGCCGCCGCTGCTGGTGCCGTTCACTCGGGCCAGCGTGCCGGCGGTGGACATTGCTGCCGGGACTATCGTGGTGAACCCACCTAACGAGGTCGAGGCGGTTGTCGAGCGGAATTCTCCCCCTCCGCTTGCGGGAGGGAGTTGGGGGGAGGGGGCCGCGGTACTGGCGTCGCCCACTCGCCCCAACCCCCTCCCGCAAGGGGAAGGGGAGAATGGTGCCGGGAAGCGGTGATGACCTGGCGCGCCTCGGTCCTGACCCTGTTCCCCGAGATGTTCCCCGGCCCTTTGGCGCATTCGCTCGCCGGCCGCGCCCTGAACTCATCAATCTGGTCGCTGCACCCCGTCAACATCCGCGACTTCGCCACCGACCGCCACCGCACGGTGGACGACTCCCCGTACGGCGGCGGTGCCGGCATGGTACTGCGGCCGGACGTGGTGGATGCTGCCGTCGCCTCGGTCGCCGATGACCGGCCGCTCGTGTTCCTGACGCCGCGCGGGCGGCCCTTGGCCCAGCGCGATGCGCAACGTTACGCCGCCGCACCCGGCATCGTCCTATTGTGCGGCCGTTACGAGGGGGTAGACCAGCGCGTGATCGAGGCGCGCGCCATGCAGGAGGTCAGCATCGGCGACTATGTGCTGTCCGGCGGCGAACTGGCCGCGCTGGTACTGCTCGACACCACGGTGCGCCTGTTGCCCGGGGTCATGGGGGCGGCAGACAGCGCGGCCGAAGAGTCATTCTCGCACCGCCTGCTGGAATACCCACACTACACGCGCCCTGCCGAATGGCACGGCCGGCCGGTGCCGGACGTGCTGCTGTCCGGCGACCACGCCGCGGTCGCCGCTTGGCGCCGCGCCGAGGCGGAGCGGGTCACCCGTGAGCGCCGCCCCGACCTGTGGGACGCGTGCACAACACCAAAGAAGTGACGCTCGCGCGGACACGCCAAGAACGCGTGTCCGGATCGAGCCGGCGTCGCGGGCTGATCAGGCGGACCGCTTGCGGCGGCGCACCACGCTGAGTCCGATCAGTCCGCCGGTCAGCAAGGCAAGTGTAGTGGGCTCCGGCACGGGGTCAGTACCGTACGCGAGCTGTTGTTCTCCATTCGAACTGATGAGCGCTTCACCGCCCCATGTTCTGCCGCTGTTAGCTGCGGCGTCGGCCAGGAAGTTGGTAACGTCGTTTACGACGACCGTCGGGGCGCCCGTATACGATATCGTCGCCGGATACAGCTCTGACCAGATCGCGAGCTGGATAGCAGACCCAATGTCGTTCGCAGCCGTCGGGCTCGCCGAACTCCAGCAGCGTATTGCCGAGATCCATCAGGTAGTTGATCTCGTTGATGATCGTTTGACCGCCGGGACCGAGCAGGCCGCTCGGTTGCGGCGAGTTGAGCCAGCCCGCGACCGACTGCAGCCCAACCGGCGTCAGCGGCACGAGCGTGTAATCGTTATAGGTGCCGGGGACACTGATGGTGTGCGTGAAGTCGATGCACCAAGCAAGCACGTTATACGGCGCCGCCGCGCCGACGGTTATCGTTGCCGCCTGCGGGCCAATCGGATAGCCGCTGTAGCTTTCGCCCCCGGCGTTGACGGTGATGCCGCTGTCCCCGATGCCTGACCAGTTGTCGTAGAGGGTGGTCGTGCCGGCTGAAGCCTTGCTCACCGGCGCCATCACACCGATCACAGCGGCGGCGGCAACGGCCACCACGCCTGTTCTGAGGCCTTTTGTTCCGTTGGCCCCTTTTTCGTGCAGAGTCATTGATCCGGTTCCTAAAAGATTACATGCGGGTTTTCAGTGAGACCTTAGTACAAATTTTTCGACATTCTGTGCCCAGCCCGAGCAGGGGCCAGAGCCACGCGTCGGAACCGGGGCCACTAGGCGATCTCCTTTAGTGTTGTGCGCTGGAGCATCGGTCGGATCGCGCCGCACGGCTCCGAGCTGCTGCATGAAACTGAGATAAAGCACGTAAAAGCAGACAATTGAATGTAGCTCACGGGTCACCCGTGTGCAACCATAAATTAGCGAATTTCTTCGCTAATTTGACACAAATTGACACACTCGAGCGACCGTGACGGCGCGTGCGTCCGTGCGGGTTGTTGGTGGATTAGAAGTCGCGTTGACGGCCTGGCCCGCCCGGACAACGGCCAAAGGGAATGACTCTTCGCCCGCACCGGTCTGCGCCCATCGTCGTGGCCCGCGAAGGCCAGCCATCCGCGACTTTCCTTTGCAGGATGCGGTAGAATCGCGGATGGCGGGGCCAAGCCCCGCGATGGCGATTGGGACGCCGGTGCGTCATTCATTTCGCTGCCCGGTATGAGTGCAGCGCGCGAACAGTGTCGTGCCGAGGCATTCCCCAGGTGCTTGCGGCACGGGTCGATAAGTTGCGGTCCATCAAGGCATTTTGGTGTAGCAAAATCTGCTCTAAACGCCATCCAGTGAGACTATGCCAGGACTGCAATACGGTGTCCCCTAACATAGGTCCTGTCTCTATTTGGTAAATCGGCGAACCATGGGGATTTCGCGTCGTACCCGCATGATCGCGGCAAACCAGTTGGCAGCGGCGCTGCGCGGCCGCATGTCGATGGCGCTGTCGGTTGCCTGACGGTGGTGGGGTCGGGAGAGGTCAATGCAAAAAACGGAGCCACCCATCAAGGCTGGGATGAGCCCAGCCGCGATGATGACCTGGAGCGCTCCGGTACTGATGCTGTCGGCCAACATGCCGAGATCGCCGCGTGGCGCCGGGCAGAGGCCGAGCGGTTCACAAGCGAGCGTCGCCCCGACCTGTGGCAAGCGCACCGAACCAGCCGCTCGTACGAACGCCGCGATCAACGTATCAGGAGGAAACACGTCGCTCGCCCGATCGCCAGCCCTTGGATGCCGGACTTCGTGGCGGATGAGACCGTATTTGTTGTGTTGAAGGTGTCGGAACGCGGACACGCCCGCCTCGATAGGGTGGTGGCCGGTTTCCTGACGGTCGATCGCGAGCGGGCGGGGGTTGGCGTTGGCGGATCAATTTTGGGCTGCGCCCATAGTGAGTTGGAATTTTTTACACTTTCGTCAAAATCAGCGGCACGCAACTTGTTAACCTCCTGTCATTGTTAACTTTCAGTCTCTGGCACGTGAATTGCTTACTTCACAGAAGGTTGATCGGAACCGCGGCAAGTCGAAACGACGTCAACCTACCGTTGTTTCAGCATTCTGGATCGAGAGGCAAATCCAATGGTACGAGACGGTGCGTTAAAGTATACGATCGGTGCCGCGGTGGCTGCCGTGTCGCTTCTGAGTTGCGGCGCAGCGAGCGCAACGACCTTCACGTTCAGCGATGAGTATTATATTACCGGCACATCTCTCGCCGCAGTCAAGACGAGTGCGCTGAACAAATTCGGAACGTCCAATGGTGTCACCCTGGCCGGTGCGGGTGTCTACCAGGGAAATGGGACCTGTGTCGTCGCTAACCCATCTTATTCACCGTACCGGCCGGCTGTACATATATTACGAGTGGACAACCAATATGTTCGCGCACCGCCGCTGCTGGCTCGACCGCGTTTCAGACCGTATCTGGGAGGCGTTGAAGGTTGATCAGGTGGGATTCGACCGGGGCACTTGCCCCGCCGCTCACGTTGGGCGCGGGATCAGCGCACCAATCAAGCCACGGAACAAGGCGGCGTCGGGGCAGTTTGCCGCGAACGACAGCTTGATCCGGCTGGCGGTCTCCTTGATTCGTACGGCGATCTTCAATAACCGCAGTCGGATCGTGGAGAATTCGCCGTTGGCCAGCGCTTGCGGTTTGGCGATGGCATCGCGCACCGTCAGCATCAGCCAGTAGGCGGCGGTGTGCAGGATCAGTCGCATCTGGTTGGCCAGTGGTGAGCGGCAACTGGTGCGATCGGAGGCGAGTTGGCTCTTGTGCCGCTTGATCAGGTTCTCCGCCTGCCCACGTGCGCAGTAGATGCTGTCATAGAGCCATTCGGCGGTACCGTAGGTGATGTTGGTGACGACGTAGCGGACGTCGAGACCTTTCCGCGTTGCCTCGATCCGCGCCACGACGCGACGGAGCTGCGACCAGGACTTGGCGCCGTATCGGGTCTCGGTGTAGTCGCGCACCACATCCAGGTTGGCGATGGCGCGCCGCACGCACACATCGTCGGTCTTGGCAAAGACCTGCGCGGCGAGGACCGCGTTGGTGGACAGACCGAAGATGTAGTGCACGCCGTGCTTTTCGCACCAGTCCATGGCCTCACGCCGGCCATAATGTCCGTCGCCACGAATGGTGATGCGTGTGTGCGGCCAGTGCAGTCGGATACGCCGCACCAACCGGCGCAGATGGGTGCGCACCTCCTTGCCATCTGGTGTTTTCCCGGGGCGCAAAATGGTCAGCACGCAATGGCCGGTGTCGGCGTCATAGATATGGATCGGCAGGAAGCAGCGTTCGTCGTAGTGCGCGTTGAACAGCGACAACTGCTGATGGCCGTGCACGGTGTCTGCGGTATCGTCGATGTCGAGCGTGATCGACTTGGGCGCACGCCTGTAACTCTTGCACCATAGGTCCACCATGGCCCGCGTCAGTCGGATCAAGGTGCGCAGGTCGGGGGCATTTTCCCAGCGTGACATGGTGGGTTGTGAAGCCAGGTGGTCTCCGCTTTCTGGTAGGCGCCCACAGGCGAGTTTGAAGGCCGGGTCCCTGCGTAGGTCGTCCAGATCATCGGCATCCGGGTATCCGCAGGCGATGGCGAAGACGCGGGCGCGCAGAATGTCCGCCATCGAATGGGTGATCAGATCAGGGTCACGATGGTCCGGGATGATCGCGGCCAATGTGTCGATCAGACCAAGTCGTTTGTCGGCACCGGCCAAAAGTAAAACACCGCCATCGGAACTGATCAGGCCGCCGTCGAACGCGGCGGTGATCTTCTTCTGGCCGATACTTGGCAAAGCGAACGGCAGAAGAGTATCGTCGTCGGTGGCGGGCATGGCAGATTCTGTCCTCGCTTCGAGAGTGGCGTCGACAACCAATCTCTATGCGATTCCAGGCGGTTGTACCATGCCCGTCAGCGAATCCCTGCTATGCGGTGAATAAGATGGGCTAACTGCCTCGGCTCAAATCAGGTGATGAAGATAGGCTCCACCACCGGTAACGTCGGCGGAGAGTGGTTGCTCAGCGGCAGCAGCGCTCCCTTTACATTCACAAATCAAGAGCTTGTCCTTAGCGGTTGGACTGCAACGAACACGAATGGTAATCAGATAGCCAGCGTGTTCAACTCCGGCCAGTCCACTGGTTTCATCCGTGACCAGGTGGGTGGTGTTACCCAGCAATTCACGTTCAACAGCTTTACTCTCAGTGGTACCGGCTCGATTACTTTTCGGGCGGAACTGAACCTGAATCCAGTCCCCGGAGATACAGCCACAATCGTCCTGACCAGTACGCCTACAACTTACACCTTCAACTGGGCTGGGATCGATACGGTCGACTTCTTCAATGGTTTTATTAACTCAGACCAGGTCACCATGGACAATGTCAGGATCAACGACCCGGTTCCCGAACCCGCTAGTGCGCTCCTGCTGGGCACCGCCCTGCTTGGGCTAGGATTGGGTCGCGCCCGGTTGCGCAAGGCGGGGGCCGAGGCCGGCTGACGCTGGACGACGGAAGGTTGCGCGCGGGACTCGCCCCGCGCGCTCCGATGGCGGTCTTGCGGGGTTGGTTGTAGGTCGCGCGCGCTGATTGCGCGCGAGCAGCGGTGGAATGGCACCGCGCGGCGCCCATGGTCCCCTCGATAAGCGCAGATAACCCTACCGGGTGGAGCCAGCGGGCGGGCTGCGGCCGCCGGAGGCTGCGGCGCCCGCTCGTCGCGATTCGCGAGTGTTGGTCGTCTTTGGGTTCGTGCAGACCGGGCGCCCCCCTCAGGCCAGTTGCCAGCGGGGCTGGTCGGACTTAAGGACACGCGCGAAAGGATCCGACCAATGAACATTATCCAGAGTTATGAGGCGGAGCAGATCGCCCGCCTGACCGCGACCCGCGGGGTGCCCGACTTCGCCGCCGGCGACACGGTGCGCGTCGCGGTGAAGGTGGTAGAGGGCGAGCGCACCCGCACCCAGGCATTCGAGGGCGTGTGCATCGCGCGCTCAAACCGGGGGCTGAACAGCAACTTCACGGTGCGCAAGATCAGCTACGGCGAGGGCGTGGAGCGCGTGTTCCCACTGTATTCCCCACTGATCGCCGATATCGTGGTGGTGCGCCGCGGCGACGTGCGCCGTGCCAAGCTGTATTATCTGCGCGGCCGTTCGGGCAAGTCGGCCCGCATCGCGGAACGGGCGCGCTCGACCACGCCAAGCGGGACGACCACAGGGGGCGAGGCCGAGGCCAGCGCGCGCGAGTAGCTTGACCTGTCGCTCGGTGTTGTCCGGCCGGCCAGCCGGAGCGGTGGGTTGGGCCGCAAGAAAAGGTGCAACGCGGAGGACGATCGAGGGCCGCGGAGAGCCACGGAAGTCTCATTCGGGCGGGCGCACGGCGCATTCAATCCGAGCTCCGCGGTCGTCCGTGGCCCTCGATCGTTCTCCGTGTTAAAATTCTTCCGTCTTGCGATGGCACCGGCCGGTCACGCGAGACGGGCAGCAAGTACGCCATCACAGGCCGCCACGGGACGTAACAGGAGACGGAAGCAGCCATGTCGGCAACCAGACCACGCACGCTGTTCGATAAGATCTGGGACAGCCACGTCGTGGAGCAGCTCCCGGACGGGACCTGCATCCTCTACATCGACCGGCATCTGCTCCACGAGGTCACCAGCCCGCAGGCGTTCGAGGGCCTGCGCCTGGCCGGCCGCAGGCTGCGCCGGCCCGACCTGACGATCGCGGTCGCCGACCACAACATCCCGACCGTCGGTGCGCGCACGCCCGCCGACATCAAGGAAGAAGACAGCCGGATCCAGGTCCAGACCCTGGAGCAGAACGTCGTCGAGTTCGGCGTGCCGTACATCCCGATCCTCGATGTGCGCCAGGGCATCGTGCACATCATCGGCCCGGAACTCGGCATCAGCCTGCCGGGCACCACCATCGTCTGCGGCAACTCCCACACCTCGACGCATGGCGCCATGGGAGCGCTGGCGTTCGGCATCGGCACCTCCGAGGTCGAGCACGTGATGGCGACCCAGACGCTGCTGCAGCAGCCGGCGAAGAACATGCAGGTGCGGGTGGACGGCACGCTGGGCTTCGGCTGCTCGGGCAAGGACATCGTGCTGGCGATCATCGGGCGGATCGGCACCGCTGGCGGCACCGGGCACGTGATCGAATACACCGGCGAGGCGATCCGCGCGCTCGACATGGCCGGACGCATGACGGTGTCCAACATGACGATCGAGGCCGGCGCGCGGGCGGGTCTGATCGCGCCGGACGAGACCACTTTCGCCTACATCAAGGGCCGCGAATATGCGCCGAAGGGTGCGGCGTGGGAGCAGGCGGTGGCCTACTGGCGCACGCTGCCGAGCGATCCCGGGGCGCACTACGACGCCACGGTGACGCTGAACGCCGGCGACATCGCGCCGATGGTGACCTGGGGCACCAGTCCGGGTGCCGTGGTCCCGGTGACCGGCGCAGTGCCGGACCCGGCCGATGTGGCAGACGCGGGCCAGCGGGCGCAGATGCAGCGAATGCTGGAATACATGGCGCTGACGCCCGGCCAGAAGCTGGCGGACGTGCCGATCGACGTGGTGTTCATCGGCTCCTGCACCAATGGGCGGATCGAGGACATCCGCGCCGCCGCCGCCGTCGCCAAGGGCCGGCGGGTGGCCGCCGGCGTGCAGGCGCTGGTGGTACCCGGGTCCGGCCAGGTGAAGAAGCAGGCGGAGGACGAGGGGCTGGACCGCGTCCTGCTGGAGGCCGGATTCGAATGGCGCGATCCGTGCTGCTCGATGTGTCTCGGGATGAACCCGGACAAGCTGACGCCGGGCCAACGCTGCGCCAGCACGTCGAACCGCAATTTCGAGGGGCGGCAAGGGCCGGGCGGGCGCACGCACCTGGTGTCGCCGGCGATGGCCGCGGCCGCGGCGATCACCGGGCGGCTGGCGGATGTGAGGCAGTTGGGGTGATCGATGCCACCGGCATGGATTGGGGTCGTGGCGATGGGTGATCGCCGATAATACGCGTAGGATGGGTAGAGCGAAGCGAAACCCATCGCCACTCAGGAGGCCGTCAACGGCAACACAATGGACAAATTCACCACGTTAACTGCGGTCGCCGCGCCGATGCCGACGCAGAACATCGACACCGACAAGGTGATCCCGGCGCGCTTCCTGAAGACCATCAAGCGCTCCGGTCTCGGCGTGCACCTGTTCGACCCGCTGCGTTTCGACAATGCCGGCAACGAACGACCAGACTTCATTCTGAACCAGGAACCGTACCGCCACGCGCAGATCATCATCGCACACGAGAACTTCGGCTGCGGCTCCTCGCGGGAACATGCGCCCTGGGCGCTGGCCGATTTCGGCATTCGCTGCGTGATCGCGCCGTCGTTCGGCGACATCTTCTACAACAACAGCCTCAAGAACGGGCTGCTGCCGATCCGCCTGCCGCGTGCGATCTGCGACGCGCTGATCGACGATGCCGGGCTGGGTGGCAACGCGCGCATCACCGTCGACCTGCAACGCCAGGTCGTGGTCCGGCCGAACGGCGAGGAGATCCACTTCGACATCGACCCGTTCCGCAAGCATTCGCTGCTGAACGGCCTCGACGACATCGGCCAGACGTTGCAGCACGCGCCGCGGATCGAGAGCTACGAAGCGGCGCGACGCCAGACGCAGCCCTGGCTGCCGACCACTGTGAGCTGACCGGGACCGTGATGCCCGCCAACAAGAAGCTGCTGATCCTGCCCGGCGACGGGATCGGCCCGGAGGTGATGCGCGAGGTCCGCCGCGTCATCGACTGGATGGACCGCCGCCGCATGGTCTCGTTCGACATCTCCGAGGATCTGGTCGGCGGCGCCTCGATCGACGCCGCGCGGCACGCCGATCGCCGACGAGACGATGCTGAAGGCGAGGGACGCCGATGCCATCCTGTTCGGCTCGGTCGGCGGACCGAAATGGGACAAGCTGGGCTTCCAGCTTCGCCCGGAGCTGGCGATCCTCCGGCTGCGCAAGGAGCTCGACCTGTTCGCCAATCTGCGGCCGGCGATGGTGCTCGCCCCGCTGACCGACGCCTCGACGCTGAAACCCGAGGTGGTGCGCGGCCTCGACCTGATGATCGTGCGCGAGAGCACCGGCGGCATCTATTTCGGCGAACCGCGTGGCATCGAGACGCTGCCCAACGGCGAGAAGCGCGGCTTCGACACCGAAAGCTACACCACGAGCGAGATCGAGCGCGTCGCCCGCGTCGCGTTCGAACTGGCGCGCAAACGCGGCAAGCACGTCACCAGCGTGGAAAAGGCCAACGTGATGCAGTCCGGCCTGTTCTGGCGCCAGACCGTCACCGCGCTGCACGAACGGGGCTACGCCGATGTGCAGCTCGACCACATGTACGCCGACAACTGCGCCATGCAGCTGGTGCGCAACCCGCGCCAGTTCGACGTGATCGTGACGTCCAACATCTTCGGCGACCTGCTGTCGGATCTGGCGTCGATGCTGACCGGCAGCCTTGGCATGCTGCCGTCGGCCACGCTTGGGCCGGCCGATGCGTCGGGCCATCGGCTGGCGCTGTACGAGCCGATCCACGGTTCGGCACCCGACATCGCCGGCAAGGGCATCGCCAATCCGCTGGCGCAGATCTTCAGCTTCGCCATGCTGCTGCGCTACTCGTTCGGGATGGAGGACGACGCGGCGCTGATCGAGCGTGCCTGCACCAACGTGCTGGCTTCCGGGCTGCGCACCGCGGACATCATGGCGCCGGGCACCGCCAAGGTCGGCACCAACGTCATGGGTGAGTCGATCCTGCGCGAGCTGGACAAGCTGGCGGCGTGATCGCCCCTTGAAGCGGGGCAGGGCATCCGCTACATGCCGCTGCCCTTGGCAAAGCGCCCGTAGCTCAATTGGATAGAGCACCAGACTACGGATCTGGGGGTTGGGAGTTCGAGTCTCTCCGGGCGCGCCAGGACCAACCCGTCAGGGGGCCGTCCATGTCCATCGAGATTCTCCCCACCGGTGCGGTCCTCGGCGCCGAAATCCGTGGTGTCGATCTGGCCCGCCCCATCGACGACATCACGTTCGCGGCGATCGAGCGAGCCTATGACGCGCACGGTGTCATCTTCTTTCGCGACCAGCGGATCACGCCGCAACAACAAGTGGCGTTCACCCGCCGCTTTGGGGCAATCGAATTCAACATCTTCGGCGAGCGATGGAGTGTGCCGGGCAGCCCGGAGATCGTCGTGGTCTCCAACATCACCGAGGACGGCCGCCCGATCGGCGTCCGCCGCGCCGGCGAGAACTGGCACAGCGACATGTGCTATACCGCCAGTCCGCCACGCGGGACGATGCTCTACGCGCTCGAAGTCCCCGACCTGTTCGGTCTGACGTTGGGCGATACCGAATTCGCCAGCGCCGCCGCGGCCTGGGATGCGTTGCCCGAGCCGCTCCGCCGGATGCTCGACGGACGGCGCGCGGTGTTCGACTTTACAGGCCGCAAACGGGCATTTCCGCCGACCAAGGACGAGATCGACCGCAACCCGCCGGTCCGGCATCCGATCGTGCGGACACATCCCCATACCGGACGCAGGTGCCTGTACGTTATGCGCGACGATTGCACCGGCATCGAAGGCATCGCAACGGAGGCAGCCGAGGTGCTGATCGCTGCGCTGGCGGATCATATCGTCAAGCCGGAATTCGTCTATCGCCACCAATGGCGATCCGGTGACCTGCTGATGTGGGATAACTGCACGGTGCAGCACCGTGCGATCCAGGATTATGACATGCCGCAACGGCGGCTGATGCACCGCACGACAATGGGAGGCGCGGTGCCTGTGTAGTGCCGGGACCGGCGACCCACAACACGGCGTGAGCGTGCGCCGCACCGTCTTGGTGCGGCCACATATGGTCGCTCATTATAAACACGACCATTGCAACAGCTCTTTCACAGGACATTCTAACGTGCCGATAAACAGTCCGAATATCGTGGCGATCGTCGACGATGACGGCGACGTTCGTGAGGTGCTGGACGCCTTGCTCGAGCAGGTCGGGCATGTCGTGAGGACCTACGCGGACGGCCAGCAGCTCCTCGATGATCCGGATCTGGGCGACGTGGGTTGCCTCGTCGTAGATCAGAAAATGCCGGAGATGTCCGGACTGGCCTTGCTGCGGGTGTTGAATGCCACCGGCCGCAGCATTCCGTCCCTGCTGATCACTGGCCTGCCGGATCCGCTGATCGTCGAAGCAGCGCGAGAACTGGGCGCCATCGAGGTGCTCACGAAGCCGATCGAATGGGAGAGACTGCTGAAACTCGTTGCCTACGCCGTTCAGTAGGACGCGTTACTTTCGCCTTGGCGCTGCTGCGCTCTGCGGCCGGGGCGCCGGCAGGTCTTCATCAAGAATCGTGATTTGCAGCGAATAGGACACCTCGCCGTCCTCATCGTCACGATGCAGGGTGCCGAGAAATTCGCTGCCCGCCCAGACCTCGATCGACGCGCTTCGGTTCTGCGGCACCTCGATGCGGAGCCGGTCGCTGCCGATGGTCTTGCGCAGATAGGCTTCGACCCGCGCGATGTCGGCTGGTTGCACCGCTGCCTCCCTGAGTGAACGGTCCATGGCGTTCTGGCTGTCGGGTGGTAATACCAACGCCGAAGCAATTGCGCCACTGCCGCGTCAGGGACCTCGATACCACAACCAGCCGAAGTGCTCGCTGCGATTGACCGGAAAACCGGTCAGCCACTGCTCTTCGGTGATCCAGTGATCAACCGTCGCGGGAAGCCGCGCGGATGCGTCTTCGCGTCTCTCATCCCGTTGAGCGGCCTCGCCGATGCGAGTGAGAAACCCCTGGATCACTACCTTGATGGTCATGGCCACTGACATAGGATCCCGCTGCACCGGCGCGCCATATTATGGCGAAAATGTGACCTCGAGCTGAATGGAAGAATGGCCGTACGCGCGCCGGCGATGCGGCAAGCCCCCGCCGGCGCGCGATTTGTCAGCCTCAGCCGCCGTTGATCTGCGACAGGCTCCGCTCGTTCAGGCGGTCGGCGTCGTGATCGTGCGAGGTGTCCATCCGAGCGGAGCGCCCAGGTGCCACTGGCCCATTCGGCGTCGGTACGCGGGTGTCAGGATTGGTCCACGGCGGCTTGCCGAGGTTGACGTCCTTCGGGCTGGTTGTCGCCCCGGTCACCGCGCCGGCGCCGCCGCCGACCAGCGCACCGACCGCCATGCCGGGTGGGCCGCCGAGGGCACCGACTGCCGCGCCCGTGGCTGCGCCGGCGGCGGCACCGCCGGTCGTGCGTTCCTGCGGATTCGTGCCGCAGCCCACCAGCAGGCCCAGCATCCCGACCGCGAAAATGTTGACCGCGTGTTTCATTGCTGCAGATTCCCTGATCTCAATCGCAACGATGAAACGCAAAGTGCCCGTAGTGGTTGCCATACCGTCCCTCCGCACGCGCCACTGTGACAATCCCGCGGTTTCGCAGCTTCCTCCCCTTGGCGTGAGCATGGCTTCTTGACAGGATGCGGCGAGGCCAATCACCACAAGGAGTCCGCCTGTGCCAGCCAAAATGACCGAGCAGGGAACCGTCAGCGTGCCGACCAGGCGTGGCTTGTTGGCAGGCGCGGGCATCGCTGCCTCGTTGCCATTGCTGGTCCGACGTGCCCGCGCGGCCGAGCCGATTGCGATCGGCTGGGTCGGACCGCTGTCACCACCTGGCGGCTATGCCGAAGGTACCAACATGAAGAACGCCGCCGTGATGGCGGCCGACGAGATCAACGCCCAAGGCGGTATCCTCGGCCGGCCGGTGGAGATCACCTACGCTGATACCCGCGGCATGCCGGCTGAAGGCCGTACCGCGGCCGAACGTCTGGTGCAGCAGAACAAGGTCGTTGCCGTGTTCGGCGAGTTCCACAGCCCCGTCGCGCTCGCCGGAATGGAGGTCTACCACAAGTACGGCACCCCGTTCATGGCCTGCGACGTGTGGTCCGATCAGATCACCTCCAAGGGCTACCCGGAGGTGTTCCGCAATGCGCCGGCGGTGTCGCTGATCGATGTGGCAATCGGCCAATGGATCGCCGCCGCTGGCTTCAAGAACGTGGCGATCATCGCCGAGAAGGACGACGTGGGCCTCGCCGCCCGCACGCTGGTGCAGCAGGAGCTGACCAAGGCAAACATCAAATACACGGCGGTCGATGCCGACCCCAATCTGACGGATTTCACCGCGCAGATTCTACGTTTCAAGAGCGAAACGCCGCCGTACGATTTCTTCCTCAGCGTCTACGCCGAGGCAGGCGCCTATCCGATGATCCGTCAGGCGCACGATCTCGGATTTGCGCCGACGGCGAACTGCGGCATCTACAACTCGGGCGGTGAGGCGGTCGATCCCACCTTTTGGGAGAATGTCGGCGACGCCGGCAAGTACCTGGTCACCGAGAATGTCGGGCTGCCGAAGGCCGCATGGAACGACAAGACCAAGGCGTTCGTCGCCGCCTACAAGCAGAAGCACAACGCCGATCCATCCGGTGCGGTAATGGAAAGCTACGACGGCGCGTGGCTGCTGTTCGACGCGATCAAGACCGCCGGCAACACCGATGCGAAGGCGATTATCGATGCGCTGGAGAAGACCAGCTATGTCGGCGTGCGCGGCAAGTATTCCTTCTCCACCAGCCACGAACCGGCGTGGCACTACCATCAGTTCCTGGATGCCCCGCTGACCCTCCTGCAATATCACGAGGTCAAGCAGGGGCAGGCCGACGCACCGATCATCTGGCCGAAGCAGTTCGCCACCGTACCGTACGTTTACAAGAAGCCGGGGACATGATGCGCCCGACCTCATGACCGACTACCTGCTGATCCAGGCTCTCAACGGCCTGGTCATCGGCATCATCTACGCGGTCATCGCAGCCGGTCTGACGGTGATCTTCTCGATCCTGAAGATCGTCAACTTCGCGCACGGCGAAGTCTATATGATGGGCGGCTATTTCGCATATTTCGCCATCGCGCTGGCGGGCATTCCGCCGTTGCCCGCGGTGCTGGTCGCCATGGCGCTCTCGTTCGTGCTGTCGATCCTGGTCGAGCGCACGTTGCTGACGCCGCTCTACAGTCCGACCACCGAGCGCAAGGGCGACTACGGCATTCTCGTCACGTTCGGCATCTCGATCTTCCTGCGCGCGCTGGCGCTGATCATTTACGGGCCTTATCCGCTGCGGCCGCCGTCGTTCTGGCCCGGCGTCGTGGTGGTGGGAAGCCTGGTGATGGCCTGGGATCGCGTGTTCGCCGGCGGCGCCGGCATCGTCATGCTGATCGGTCTGGTGTGGTTCATGAACCGCACGCCGTGGGGCGAAGCGCTGAACGCGGTCAGCCAGTCGCGCGAATCCGCGGCCATCGTCGGCATCAACGACCAGCGCTTCTACATGCTGGCGTTCGGGCTCGGCGGCGCGCTGGCAGGCGGCGCAGGCGCGCTGGTGGGACCGATCTACTCGCTGTCGCCCTCGATGGGATTGCTGCCCGACACCCAGGCTTTCGCCATCGTCATCCTCGGCGGCATGGGTTCGGTTGCCGGTTCGATCATCGCCGGACTGATGATCGGCGTGTCCGAATCGATGTTCGTCGCGCTGTTCCCAGATCCGAGCCGCAGTCTGACCTACGCCCAGGCGTTCAGCCTGCTGATCCTGATGCTGGTGCTGTTGATCCGCCCCACCGGCCTGTTCGGACGCGCGCATGTCGCGATGGAGTAGCGCGTGTGCGCTTGCGCTTGCGGCCCTGGCATTGGCATTCCCGTACCTGGTGAACGCCTATTGGCTGGCGGTCGGGGTGCTGGCGATGTTCTACGCCATCGTTGCCGCAAGTTGGGCGCTGCTCGCCGGCTACGCAGGGCAGTTCTCGTTCGGCCACATGGCGTTCGTTTCGCTCGGCGCCTATACGTCGGGGCTGCTGGTGGTGACATTCGGTGTTCCGATCCCTCTCGGCATGGCGGCCGGCGTCCTGATGTGCGCTGTCGTCGGCAGCGGCATAGGCTTCATCTGCCTGCGCATGCGTGGTCCCTATCTCGCGCTATTCACAGTCGCGTTCTCCGAAGTGTTGCGCATCGTCATCGTGTCGGAGAACCAGATCACCGGCGGTTCCGGCGGCCTGGAGGTGACGCCGCTGTTTCACGGCCGCACCGACACCCCGTTCTACTATCTGGGACTGGCGCTGCTGGCCGGATCGTTCGCCATCATGATGCTTCTCGTGACTTCGCGCTGGGGCCTGTTCTTCCGCGCGATCCGCGAGAACGAGGACGCGGCGGCGGCGGCCGGGGTGAAAGTGGTGCGGTTCCGCATCCTTGCCTTTGCCATCACCTCGAGTTTCGCCGGTCTCGCCGGCGGGTTCTACGGCCACTATATCGGCATCCTCACACCCGACATCGGTTCGGTGGATCAGATGGGCCTCGTGGTCGCGATGGCGGTGATCGGCGGCGCCGAGAGCATCGTCGCGGCAATGATCGGCGCGCTCGGGCTGGAGTTTCTGGTCGAGGCGCTGCGCAGCTATGGCCAGTGGCGGCTGGTGCTGTTCGGCGCGCTGTTGCTGCTGACCATGCGGTTCGCGCGCAACGGGCTGCTGGCGCTGGCGTGGCAGCAGGTGGCGCGGTTCAAATTCAGCGCTCCTGCTCGCGGGAGAGGTCGCCGCGCGTTGCGCGGCGGGTGAGGGTACATGTGTGCGGCCCCAACACCCTCACCCGGCGCTTCGCGCCGACCTCTCCCGCTCGCGGGAGAGGTGTTTAGGGATGCACCTCCGCTGATCGAAACCCGCGACCTCACCAAACGCTTCGGCGGCATCGTTGCAGTGAGCAACCTGAACCTCGCCGTCCAACACGGCGAACTCGTCGGCCTGATCGGTCCCAACGGTTCCGGCAAGACCACCACGATCAACATGCTCACCGGCCATCTAGCTCCGGCCGCCGGCCATATCTTCCTGCGCGGCAATCGCGCCGACGGTCGGTCCCCAAGCGAATTCGCCACACTGCGTGTCGGCCGCACATTCCAGATCACACAGCTGTTCAGCCGCATGACCGTGCTGGAGAACATGCTGGTCCCCGGTCTCGCGCGCCCGCACTCGCACAAGACCGCGGCGACCCGCACCGCGCGCCAGCATCTCGACTTCCTTGGACTCGCCGCGCTGGAAGCGCTGCAGGCGAAGAATCTTTCGGGCGGTCAGCAGAAGCTGCTGGAACTCGGCCGCGCGTTGATGCTGGACCCTGAGATCCTGTTTCTCGACGAGCCGTTCGCCGGCGTGAACCCGTTCCTGCGCGATCAGATCATCGAGCTGATCCGCAAGCTGCACGCGGACGGCCGCACCTTCGTCATCGTCGATCACGACATCGAGGCGTTGCAGCGCCTGGTCCGCCGCATGGTGGTGATGTCGCGCGGCGAAAAGATCGCTGACGGAACGGTGGCCGAGGTGCGGGAGGATCAGGAAGTGCTGCGGGCCTATGCCGGTGTCTGACACCGCACCTGTGCTCACTGCGCGCAACCTGGTCGCGGGCTATCTGCCCGGCATCAACATCCTCAACGGAATGTCGGTGGACGTGCTGCGCGGACAGGTGCGCTGCGTGCTTGGCCCGAACGGAACCGGCAAGTCGACGCTGCTGAAGGTGCTGTTCGGCTTTCTGCCGGCGCAGCAGGGCGACATGCATCTCGGCGCAACGTCGCTGCATGGTGTCGCATCGCACGACATGGCGAATCATGGCATCACCTATCTGCCGCAGCGGCCGAGCGTGTTTCCGTTCCTCTCGGTCGAGGTCAACCTGCGTCTCGGCACGTGGTCGTTCCGCCGCAACCGCACCCAGGCGCGCGAACGGATCGAACGCGCCTACGCGCAATTCCCGATCCTGGCCGAGCGCCGCCGCCAGTCAGCGGGCACGCTCTCGGGTGGCCAGCAGCGCCAGCTCGAGATCGCACGTGCGTTGCTGACCGATCCGTCCGTGATGCTGATCGACGAACCGACCGCCAGCATCGAGCCGCGTATCTCGGCCCAGATCTATGCGTTGATCGCCGGCCTGGCGCGTGCCGGCAAGGCGATTCTGCTGGTGGACCAGAACATCAAGGGTGCTCTCGGCATCGCCGACTATGTCTACGTCATGCGTACCGGCACGCTGTTCGCGGAAGGCCCGCGCGACGAGTTCACTGATGATGTCGAGACGCTGGTCAGCCGCTGGCTGTACACGACCTGACGATTGTGGCCGACGAGGTTGCACCTCTCCGCGGGCCTGGCCACATTGGCGGCGGAGCCAATGACATGAACGTTGCGTTGCGCCAGGGCATGAACCTTGCCGATTTCCTCGACTGGGAGGCACGCCAGGAGTTGCGTTATGAGTTTGACGGATTTCAGGCCTATGCCATGGTCGGTGGGACGGCGGCCCACTCCACCATACAGCGGAATCTGTTGACGGCTTTGACGATCCGGCTCCGTGGCAAACCGTGTCAGGCCCATGGCAGCGAATTGAAAATAGCAGTTGCCGGCAGTGTTCGCTATCCGGATGCCTTCGTCGTTTGCACTCGCGTGGCCCCCAAAGCCCAAGTCGTGGCTGATCCCGTCGTGATCTTCGAAGTGCTGTCGGAAACCACTGCCCGGGTTGATCACGTGACGAAGAACGCCGAGTACCGTGCGACCGCCTCCGTCCAGCGCTACGTCATGCAGGAGCAGGACAGTCAGGCCGCAACGGTGCTCGCGCGCGAGGGCGATCGCTGGGTCGGCTCGCTGCTTACCGGCGATGCCATGCTCGCGATGCCGGAAATCGGCATCGAAGTGCCGCTCGCAGAACTGTACGACGGACTGGACCTCTCGCAATCAGCCAACGAGGCAACCGCATGAGCACATCGCAGGACCGAGCGGCCTGGACCGGCGCCGCCCTGGACTACCGCGCCGACGGCCTGCACACCTTCTCCGCCGCCGAGATCGAGGAGATCGACGCGGCGCTTGCCCATCTGCGCGACCAGGGCGAGCTCGACTTCCCGGCTATCACGCCGGACACCTTCCCGCTTCCCACACTCGACGCCTTTTTCCGCGGCCTCCGCGACGAACTGCGTTTCGGCCGCGGCTTTGTCCTGCTGCGCGGCATTCCGCGCGCGCGTTATTCCAGCGACGACATGGCGCGAATCTATTTCGGTCTCGGCGCCCATATCGGCTCGCCGCTGCCGCAGTCCTGGCAGGGCGAACTGCTGGGCCACGTCATCGATGTGAGCGACATCGAACCCGGCGCGCGCGGCTATCACGCCGGTGGCGCGCAGCGTTTCCACACCGACTCCTGCGACGTCGTCTCGCTGATGTGCCTGCAGGCGGCAAAATCCGGCGGCGCCAGCCGGATCTGCAGCTCGATCGCGGTGCACCGCCGCCTGGAGCGCGAGCGTCCCGACCTGCTCCAGGTGCTCTATCGACGGCTTTACCTTCCGCCGCCGCGAGGTGGACGCCGAACACGGCAGCGGCGTCCTGGTCCGCCGCATCTCGGTGTTCGCTCGGACGGGAGATGAGATTTCTGTCTTCCTTTCCGGCGACTACCCGAACCGCGCCGTTGCCGCCGGCGACGCCGTGATGACCCCGATTCAGCGTGAGGCGCTGGACGAGGTGCAGCGCATCGCCGCCGCGCCGGACACCTATCTCGACATGAACATCGGCGAGGGCGACATCCAGTTCCTCAACAACCGGATGCTGCTGCACGGCCGCACCGGCTACGAGGACCACCGCGCGATGGCCCGCCGCCGTCACCTGTTGCGTCTCTGGCTCAAGGTCTCCGGCTGGCCGCCCCAGCCGGAGGGTCAGGCGATGCATACCGGCGAGGACCATCCGCTCTGGCTGCGCCAGCGCGTGCCGTTCATGGAGGTTCCGTCGCGTTACCTGGCCGAAATCACCGCAAGGCAGGCCGAACTGGCGCACTGACCCACATTGCCGCGAAATAACGTCGTGGCAATCGCGCCGGCAATCATATAAATGCCACATAAAGAGTCGCAGGGCATGCTCTCTGCGCCGCCGATGGGGCAGCGGAACGCACTATTGACCGAGCGCAAATGAGCCATACCGAGGCCCGGGCATTCCGCCCGGCACCGTCCTTCGTCCGCGCCGCGGTCACCGCAACCAGCTTGCTGCTGCTGCTGGTCGTGTTGGGCATCGTGCTGTTCACCATGATGCGTTCGCCGCTGAAGGACGACATCGCCTGGCTGCTTTACGTGGCGCGGCGCTGGCTGGCCGGGCGCGAGCTCTATGTGGATGTGGTGGAGGTCAATCCGCCGCTGATCGTGTGGATCTCGGCCATCCCGATCTGGCTCGCCGGCGTGCTGGGCATTGATGCGCAGTACACCGCCATTCCGTTCTTTGTCGCCAGCGTGCTCGCCTGTGCCTGGTGGACCGCTTCGTTGCTGCGCGGCAGCGGCAAGCTGTTCGAGGACCGGCTACCGGTGTTCGCCGCGATCGGCACCGTGCTGCTGGTGGTTCCCGCCGGTGATCTCGGCCAGCGCGAACATCTGCTCGTGGCTGCCATTCTGCCTTATCTCGCTCTGTTCGCCCGTTCGCTCGACGGCGTTCGGCCGCTACCGCGCGACGCCCTGATCGCCGGAGTGCTCGCGGGTCTCGGCTGTGCACTCAAGCCCCGCTACGCCGGGGTATTCCTGGTGCTCGAAGGTCTCGTGGTGCTGCGCGGGCTGAACCCGTTCCGCACCATGCCGTTGGTAGCCGGGGCGACGATGCTCGCCTATGCCGGACTGATCGCGCTGTTCTGCCCTGCCTATCTGCGCCGCGCGGTGCCGCTGGCCCTGGCACTGTATGGCGCGACCGACGTGCCGTTGCGGCATCTGGTCGGCGACAGTCTGCGCCTGATGTTCGGCCAGGCGGTGGCGTTGCTGCTGTGGTGGAATCGCCGGCGCCAGGCGCCCGAGGGCAACCTGATGCTGACCCTCGTCGTGTTCGCGATCACCAGCACCGCGATCTGCTTCATGGACGGCAAGGACTGGTTCTACCACCGCCTGCCGGCAACCGTTGCCACCGTGCTGGCGCTGCTGTGCTGGGCCGCCTCGGCGCTGACCAACCGCCGCGCCGACCGCCGCAGGGCCTTCCTGCCGGTGGTTGCCGGAGCCGTTGCGGTCGTCGTCTTCCTGGTAGCGGCGTTTCAGAGGCTGGAGCCGCAGGTGGCCCTCGCGGTCGAGCCGGAGCAGAATACCATCACGAAGCTGGAGCGGCTGATCCGCCAGCAGCATGCGCGCACCTACATCGCCTTCTCGGAGTGGATCGCCCTGGGCTTCCCGGTGGTCAACAACACCGGCGTCGCCTGGGCCTCGCGCTTCGATTCGATGTGGGCGCTCAAGGGTGAGCTCTGGCGTGCCCATTTCGATGCCGCCGCGGCGAGGGAATGGCCGATCCGCCACTGGGTGGCGCACGACTTCATCGTCGGCTGTCCCGATATCGCCGTGGTCGATACGCGCGAGGGCGTGGTCAACTATGTCGGCGTGCTGAGCGCATCCGATCCGGCGTTCGCACGCGCCTGGTCGCGCTATCGGCGGATTGCGGCGTTCGACGGCCTAGTGGTGTATCGCCGCGCCGCCAGGGGATGCATCGATCCCTGGGTGGCGGCCGAAGCGCCCCGGCCCACCGAGTCGCGCTGACGCGTCAGTCGGCCCGCAGCATCGCTGTCGAGCGTTCGCGCCTCCATTGTGCAATGCACCATGTGGCGTAGCGAGGTTTTTTGTGCCAGTGAATTAAATAGAGCGATTTGATCGAGACGGACGATGATTGCCTTGCCCAGTCCACAGCAGCTTCGCTACCTCACCGCCCTGGCCGAGAGCCGCCATTTCGGTCGCGCCGCACTTGCCTGTTCGGTGACCCAGTCCACGCTCTCGGCCGGGATCCTGACCCTGGAGCGGCAGCTTGATGCCGCGATCCTGGACCGCACCGCCGGCAAGCACGTGGTGTTCACGCCGCTCGGGCTCGAGTTGGTCGAACGCGCCGGCACGGCGCTGGCGGCGCTGGAGGCGGTTGCCGAAGCAGCCAATGCTGCCCGGACGCCGATGAGCGGACCGCTGCGCCTCGGCGTGATTCCGACGATCGGACCGTTCCTGCTGCCACGTCTGATGCCGGTGCTGCGTCACGCCTTTCCGCGGCTCCGCCTGTTCTTGCGGGAGGACACCACGGCGCATCTGGTCGAGCGGCTGGAAACCAACCGGTTGGACGTGCTGCTGCTGGCGCTGCCTTGCGACTGTGGCGACGCGGACGCGGCCCCTGTCGCCCGTGACGAGTTTCTCGTGGCCCTGCCGCAGGGGCACCCATTGGCGGCACAAGACAGAATTCCGAACGCAGCTCTCGCCGGGGAGCGGCTGCTGTTGCTGGAGGACGGTCACTGCCTGCGGGACCAGGCGCTCGCGGTATGCGGCCTGCTGGCCGGCGACCGCGAGGGCCAGGACCGGTTCGCCGCGACCAGTCTGTACACGCTGGTGCAGATGGTCGCCGGCGGGCTGGGCGTGACGCTGCTGCCCAGGCTGGCTGTGGCCGCCGGCGTGACGGCGGGAACCGACATCGAACTGCGTCCGCTGGCCGCCGCCGGCGCCTGGCGTACTCTCGGCGTCGGATGGCGCCCGAACGCGCCGCGAGCGTCGGAGTACAGGTCGTTGGTGCCGCTGTTGTCCGAGACCTACCGCGATGCGCTGGCTTCACCACAGCCGCAACCAGGGGCAAAGTAAGACGATGACCGACAGTCCCTACCTGTTTCCCGCCGCCGACCATCCGCTGCACGTCGTTGGCGACCGGCTGAAGGCGCGCGAGGCGGTGTCCGGATTCGGCATCGCACTGCGCTACCAGGAGCGGTTGCCCGATCCGCCGGGCGCGGCCGAACCGGCGTGGTGCGAGACGGGTCACTCCATCTTCATTCTGGCCGGGTGCATCCGCTACACGTTCGACGGCCACAGCGTCGTGGCGGGGCCAGGCGACATGCTGCACATCCCGGCCGGCCCGGCGCATCGGCACAAGCCGAGTGTGGTGGGCGACGAGGTGGTGCGCTACGTGCTGACCGAGTTCGGCTGACGTCTCAACGGTTCGTCAACCGTACGGCCACATGCTTCCGCATGGAGGTGTGGCGCCATGCTGCTCGACAGCGTGCGGAATCTGTTGGGATGGCATACGGCTGCGGCCGCGGCATCAGCGGCCGTCGAGCCGGTTCCATTGTTGGTTCCGGACGCGGCGCTGGCGGAAGACGATGACCCGATTTGGCCAAGCGCTCGGATCGGCGTGGCGGAGGCGCTGTGGGGCGAGGGGTTCCTGTTGCCGGGAGGTGGCGCGGAAGTGCTGCGGCTCGCGGCACCACTGGGCTTGTCGGCGGCTTCGAGCCTGCTGCTGATCGGCGCCGGCAGCGGCGGCCCGCCGCGCCGCATCGCCGAGCAATTCGGCGTCTGGGTCACCGGTTACGAAGCCAATGCCCGGCTCGCGGCGCTGGCCAATGCGCGCAGCCAGGGCGCCGGACTAGGGCGTCGCGCGCAGGTGGAGCCTTGGGATCCATCGGCACCCAAATTTCCCCGCCGCTACTTCCACCACGGTTTGGCGATCGAGGCGCTACGCGGCGCCAGCCCCGAACCGCTGCTCGCCGCCGCGGCGAAGGCGCTGAAGCCGGGAGGTCAGCTCGTTCTGCTGGAGACGGTGTCCGATCTGCCGCTCGACCCGGCCGATCCGATGGTCGCCACCTGGGCGAAACTGGACCATCGCCGCGCGGCAGCGCCGACCGAACTGGCGATTACCGAGGTGCTGGGGCGCCTCGGGTTCGATGTGCGCATCGTCGAGGACGTCTCTCACCGCGAGATGCAGAACGCCATACAGGGATGGCGCGCCGCGGTGCAGGCCATGGCAGGCGCGCGACCGGCCCTGCGACAGGTCGCCGTCGTGGTTCGCGAGGCAGAGCTGTGGCTGGCGCGCTTCCACCTGATGCGCGCGGGCAGGATGCGCCAGGTGCGCTGGAACGCGATCTCCGCCGGCGGATGACGCCGCGCTGCCGGGTTGACAGGCTCGTCCGCCGCCCCTATCCACCCTGCTCTTCACGAGGCGCCGAGATGAGAATTCGCAACAGCTTGAGGGCCGCCAAGGTCCGCGACAAGAACTGCCGCGTGGTGCGCCGGCGTGGGCGCGTCTACGTGATCAACAAGAAGAACCCGCGGATGAAGGCCCGCCAGGGCTAAGCTTTCCAGGGCCGTCTTGTGCCGTCTATTGTTGCGGCTCCAGCCGCAGCAAGGCCACCAGCGCATGATCCCGCCCAAGGAACAACTCGTCGTCTGCTTCGCGCACGCCGCGTATCAGATGAAGGCGTGCTTCGATGCGTGGAACACCGGCATCGGGAACTTCGAACTGCGCGAACGCGACGCGTTCGATCGGCGTGCGCATGAGGCCGATGTGATCGTCGTGTCGGGCATGTGGCACAACGGCCTGATCCCGCTGGCGAGCAGGCTGCGCTTCATCCAGTCGATCGGTTCGGGCACCGATCAGTTCGACAAGGAGGCACTGGCCGCCCGTGGCATCCGGCTGGCCAGCGCGGCGGGCGTGAACGCACGAGCGGTGTCGGAGCACGCGATGTCGCTGATCCTGGCGCTGGCGCGGCGGCTGCCGGAAGCGCGCGACAACCAGGCGCGGAAGGTCTGGCGCGGCATGATCGGCGATCTGACGCAGCGCGAGGACGAGTTGAGCGGCAAGACGGTGCTGATTATCGGGCTCGGTCGGATCGGTGGCAGGCTGGCGCAGTTGGCCAAGGCGTTCGACATGAATGCAATCGGCTTCCGTCGCGATCCGACCGCGGGGCGAGGGGCGGCGGATTCCGTGCATACGCTGGCAGAGTTGCCGAGGTTCCTTCCGCGTGCCGACTTTGTCGTGCTCACCTGTCCACTGGTGCCGGAGACGCGTGGTGTGATCGACGCGAAAACGCTCGGGCTGATGCGGCGTTCGGCGTTTCTGGTGAATGTCGGGCGCGGACCGTGCGTCGTGGAGAACGCGCTGGTCGAGGCATTGAATGCCGGGCGTATCGCCGGCGCCGCGCTGGATTGTGCAGACCCAGAACCGCCGGAAGAAACCTCGCCGCTATGGGCGATGCCGAATGTGTTCATCACGCCGCACACAGGCGGCGAGACGCGCAAGTACGAGGCCAATGTCATCGAGATTCTGATGGAGAATCTGGAACGGATGTGGCGCGGCGAGTCGGTTTTGCGCAATCAGGTGGTGTAAGAGTGACGCGACAGGAGAGTGCACGATGCGGCAACTGATCGCCGGCAATTGGAAGATGCACATGCTGCGCGCTCCGGCAGCCGAGCTGGCCGCCGGCGTGCGCGACGGTGCCCAGGGCCTGGCGTGCGATCTGCTGGTGTGTCCGCCGTTCACCGCAATCGAGGTCGTGGCCCGGTCTCTGACAGGTTCTGACGTGGCGGTCGGCGGTCAGGACTGCCATGCCAAGGGACAGGGGGCGCATACTGGGGACGTATCGGCCGCCATGCTGCGCGATGCCGGGGCGACCTGGGTGATCCTTGGCCATTCGGAGCGCCGGCAGAACCACGGTGAAACGGACGAACTGGTGCGCGAGAAGGTACTGGCGGCGGTGGACGCCGGCCTGACCCCGATCGTGTGTGTCGGGGAGACCGACGAGCAAAGGACCTCGGGCCAGGAGACGGAAGTGGTGGGCTGGCAGATCGCCGGCAGCCTGCCGAAGCCTTTCGCCGGGGTGGTGGCCTACGAGCCGGTGTGGGCGATCGGCACCGGGCGCACCGCCACCGACCAGGACGTCGCCACGATGCACGCCTTCATCCGTGAGGAGCTGGTGCGGCAGTTCGGCGACGCAGGGCAGGGGATCCGCATTCTGTACGGCGGCTCGATGCGGCCGGCGAATGCCGGGTCGCTGCTGGCGGTGCCGCACGTCGGTGGTGGGCTGATCGGCGGAGCGAGCCTGAAGGCGGAGGACTTCCTGACGATTGCCCGGGCCGCGCAAGGCAGGTAGTAGGCGCGAATGAAGTCTCCCCCTCCCCTTACGGGAGGGGGTTCGGGGGAGGGGGGTGGCGCGTTATCGGCGTCGCGCCCTCCCCCAACCCCCTCCCGCAAGGGGAGGCGAGTTGCATGCAAGGATACCGATGACCACCGTTTTGCTGATCGTCCACCTTTTCGTCACGCTCGCGCTGATCGGCGTCGTGCTGATCCAGCGCAGCGAGGGCGGTGGGCTCGGGATCGGCAGCTCGCAGGGGATGGGCTCCTTCATGTCCGGCCGCGGCACCGCCAATCTGCTGACCCGCACCACGGCGATTCTGGCCACCGTGTTCATGGGGCTGTCATTGACACTGGCGCTGATGAACCGCGGCACCACGGGGATCGGCCATTCCTTGCTCGAAGGCCCGCCACCGGTATCGGCCCCGGGGCCCGGCCCAGCCGCTCCGGCGCCCGCTCCCGAACCTGCCGCCCCGAAGGGTCCCGCCGTCCCCACCAACTGACCCTTCCGTGACGCATGCGTGATGCCGCGTGAACGGGCTTCCCTCAGCCCGATTCGGCTCCGTATACTGGCCTCCCATGACGCGGTACGTGTTCATCACCGGCGGCGTGGTCTCCTCCCTCGGCAAAGGCATTGCCTCGGCGTCACTTGGCGCCCTGCTGCAAACGCGCGGCTTCTCGGTGCGGCTGCGCAAGCTCGACCCCTACCTGAACGTCGATCCGGGCACGATGTCGCCCTACCAGCACGGCGAGGTCTACGTCACCGACGACGGCGCCGAGACCGACCTGGACCTGGGCCACTACGAGCGGTTCACCGGCGTGCCCGCCAACCGGCTCGACAACGCCACCACCGGGCGCATCTACTCCGAGGTGATCGCCAAGGAGCGGCACGGCGACTACCTGGGCGCCACGGTCCAGGTGATCCCGCACATCACCGACGCGATCAAGGAAGCCATCGTCCGCGGCACCGACGGCCTCGACTTCGTGCTGGTGGAGATCGGTGGCACCGTCGGCGACATCGAGAGCCTGCCGTTCCTCGAGGCGATTCGTCAGCTTGGCAACGAGCTGGGACCGGAGCGGGCGATGTTCGTGCACCTGACACTGGTGCCGTACATTCCATCCGCCGGCGAGCTGAAGACCAAGCCGACGCAGCACTCGGTGAAGGAGCTGCTGAACGTCGGCATCCAGCCGCAGATGCTGCTGTGCCGCTGCGACCGTCCGATCCCGGAGAACGAGCGGCGCAAGATCGCGCTGTTCTGCAACGTGCGGCCGCAATCGGTGATCGCGGCACTCGATGTCGACACGATCTATGCGGTGCCGATCGCGTATCACGCCGAGGGCATGGATCGCGAGGTGCTGCGGCATTTCGCGCTGCCGGCGGATGGCGAACCCGACCTGTCGCGCTGGCAGGACATCGTGGAGGCGGTGCGCGCGCCGGAGGGCGAGGTCCGCATCGCGGTAGTCGGCAAGTACACCAACCTGCTGGACAGCTATAAGTCGCTGGCCGAGGCGCTCGCGCATGGCGGCATCGCCAACCGGGTCAAGGTGCGGCTCGACTGGGTGGACAGCGAAATCTTCGAGCATGACGGCGCGGTGCACCGGCTGGAAGAATGCAACGGCATCCTGGTGCCCGGCGGCTTCGGCGAACGCGGCACACCGGGCAAGATCGAGGCGGTGCGCTTCGCGCGCGAAAAGAACGTGCCGTTCTTCGGTATCTGCTTCGGCATGCAGATGGCGGTGATCGAGGCGGCGCGGAACCTGGTGGGCCTGCGCTGCGCGTCGTCCACCGAGTTCGGGCCGTGCGATGATCCTGTGGTGGGGTTGCTGACCGAATGGGCGCGCGGCAACGAGATCGAGCGGCGCATGGAGGGGGGCGATCTCGGTGGCACGATGCGGCTGGGCGCCTATCCGGCGGTGCTGGGTCCGGGATCGCTGGTGTCGGAATTGTATGGCGGCGTGGCGCGGATCGAGGAACGGCACCGGCATCGATACGAAGTGAACGTGCACTACAAGGAGTGCCTGGAGCGGACCGGCATGCGGTTCTGCGGCATGTCGCCTGACGGGGTGCTGCCGGAGATCATCGAGTTGCCGGACCATCCCTGGTTCGTCGGCGTACAGTATCATCCGGAGCTGAAGTCGAAGCCGTTCGACCCCCATCCCCTGTTTGCCGGCTTCATCGCCGCGGCAGTGCGGCAGGCAAGGCTGGTCTGAACAGAGCGTCGTCGCATGCCGTTACGGCATCAGCCTTCATCGTCCGACCATGGGTTCACGATCCGTACGCCACAACCGACAAAGTCCACCCCGTTGCGGGTCACGACACTCAGCGCATAGGCTCGTGCGGTTGCCGCGATCATCGCGTCTTCGACGGAGATTGGTTTTCCGACAGTCTCTCTTGCCGCCCGAATCGCGCCGTACAGCGCGGCAGCGGCGCTATCGAATGCCAGAATTCGGTCGGCGAACACGCTGCCAAGCAGCGCAATCATGCGACTGGCGCGCTCATTGCGACGCCGGCCCGCCGGCATGAGCGCGAGACCATAGCGGATCTCGGCTTCGCACACCGAGGCTGTGAACACCGATTGCGGCGGCTGATGTCGGAGGAACGTCTCTACCGCCGGGTCGGGATGACGACGGCTCAGCTCAGAGATGACGTTGGTGTCGAGCAGTATCACGAGTGGCCGTCGGCCTTCGTGAAATCCGGTGGAGTACGTTCCGGCGCGCTGCCGCGTGGCGGAATGACCAGATCAAAGCCGTGCTTTGGTCCAAACAGGCGTCGCGCCACATCGACTATATTCTCTTCCCGGGTCTGTCGCGCGACAGCTGAACGCAAGAGTTCACGTGCTTCCTCCTCAAGCGAGCGCCGATGCGTGGCCGCGCGTTCCTTGAGGCGGGCATGCAGAGTTTTGTCGATATTGCGGATCAACAGGCTGGGCACGGTAGGCTTCCATATTTTGCTAGCAGATGCTAGCAATGACGGTCAGGCAAGGCAATGGTGACAGCATGACGCGCATTGTGCATATAGGTGACACGGCGCTCGCCAATCATCTCCCGTTCGTGCTCATCGCGGGACCATGCCAGATCGAATGCCGCGCGCACGCACTAGAGGTTGCGTCGGCGCTTCGCGAAACCTCGGCGGCGACAGGTGTTCCCATCATTTACAAGTCGAGCTTCGACAAGGCCAACCGCACTTCGGTCTCCGCCGCGCGCGGCGTCGGCATCGGCGAGGGCCTCGGTATCCTCGCCGAAGTGCGCGAAACCACCGGGCTGCCGACGCTTACCGACGTACACACCGCCGAGCAATGCGCCATGGCGGCGCAGGCCGTCGATGTGCTGCAGATTCCGGCCTTCCTGTGCCGGCAGACCGATCTGCTGCTCGCCGCCGGTGAGACCGGCAAGCCGATCAACGTGAAGAAGGGCCAGTTCCTCGCGCCCTGGGACATGGCCAACGTCGCAGCCAAGATCGCCAGCACCGGCAACCACAACATCCTGCTGTGCGAGCGCGGCGCGAGCTTCGGCTACAATACGCTGGTCAGCGACTTCCGCGCACTGCCGATCATGGCGCGTACCGGCTATCCGGTGGTGTTCGACGCGACGCACTCGGTGCAGCAACCGGGCGGGCAGGGCGCTTCGTCGGGCGGACAGCGTGAGTTCGCCCCGGTGCTGGCACGCGCCGCGCTGGCGGTCGGCGTGGCCGCGGTGTTCATCGAGACGCATCCCGACCCCGACCGCGCGCCCAGCGACGGCCCCAACATGATCCCGCTGCGCGAGATGCCGGCTCTGATCGTGCGGCTGAAGGCGTTCGACGAACTGGCGAAGCGCGCAACCTGACGGTATCTCCTCCAGTCTCGCAATCAAGGGAGCGGACCATGATCAAGGATGCCCAGGGACAGGCGGTTTCCGGCGCAACGTCCGAGTCCGTCGCGCTGTACGATCAGGCGGTCCGTGCCTTCAATCTCGGCTATGGCGATGCCGTCGGCCTGTTCGATGCGGCGCGACAGGCATCGCCCGATTTCGTCATGGCGCATCTCGGGAAGGCTTGGCTGTTCGCGATCTCCAACGATCCGAGTTTTGCCAACCAGGCGCGGGCGTTGGTCGAGGCTGCCGTGAACCTGGCGATGAATGACCGTGAGCGCGGACATCTCGCCGCGCTCAACCAGGCATTGGCATCGGAACGGCGTGCCGCCGTGACCCTGCTGGACCAGCACCTGATGCACTATCCGTTCGACACCGTGGCGCACCAGGCCGCGGTCCTGCTCGAAGGCTTCCTCGGCGGCTTCCGATGGGTACGGGAGCGAACCGCGCGGGCGCTGCCGGTCTGGTCGACCGATATGCAAGGCTACGGAACCATGCTTGCGTTCCACGGCTTCGGGCTGGAGGAAGTCGGCGATTACGCGCGCGCCGAAGAGGCATCGCGAGCCGCGGCAGAGCTGGAACCGTATAGCTTCTGGCCGCATCACACGGTCGCGCACGTGATGGAAATGACCGGGCGCCCGGAGGACGGACTGGGCTGGATGAGTGCGCGCGAGGCGTTCTGGGCTAGCCCCGACAGCCCCAACCAGGGGCATATCTGGTGGCACAAATCGCTGTATCTTCTGGAACTGGGGCAGTTCGACGCAGCGCTCGCACTGTATGACGGACCGCTGCTGCGGACCCTGCGTCCGATGAGCGTGCGGCTATGCGATGCCTCGGCGCTGTTGTGGCGTCTCGACACGCTTGGCTGCGACGTGGGCGAGCGCTGGCGTGAGCTGCTGCCGCGCTGGGAAGGCCATACCGATGGCAGGAGCCTGCTGTTCGCCGACATGCATGTGGCCATGGCGGAGATGCGTTCCGGCCAGGAGGCGCTGGTGGAACGGCGGCTGGACCGGATGCGCGAGACCGCGGCGGACGCTTCCGAGGCTGGTGCCATCTATCGCGAGATCGGCATTCCACTGGTTGAAGGCCTGATGGCGTTCCACCGTGGCGCCTACGAACCGGCCGTCGCGCTATTGCAGCCGGTGCGTTACGACCTCTGGCGGATCGGCGGCAGCAACGCGCAACGCGATATCGTCGACTGGACGCTTACCGAGGCCGCGCTGCGCGGCCGCTTGCGCGATGTTGCGCTGGCGTTGTCGAACGAGCGTCTGGGCGCGCGTCCCCGTAGCACCGTGAACCGTCAGTTTCATCGCCGTGCCGAGCAGATTGCCGCGTGAGACGCCGGATCAACTCACCGGCCCTGCCGCGGTCCGTGCCGGACCGGCTCGTCTGCGAGGCTTGCCGCTGGATAGCGCGGCAGGTCGTCCAGCACCTCGAACCAAGGTAGCTGCTCGATCGCGTGCACATGGCATTGCGGCGCCACCGCCGAGCGATCGCTGAGCGTGCCGGCGAACAGATCGATGACATCCGGACGCCGATCGGTCCGATAGGAGATCGGAGACCCGCAGTGGCCACAGAAGCCGCGCTGCACACCGGGCGACGAGGTGTACTCCTTCGGCTGTCCGCTGGTGAACCGCAGTGCCGTCTTGGGCACGATGACGAAGGTGGCCACCGGCGATGAGGTCTGGCGCCGGCAGCTTTCGCAATGGCAATGCACGACCAGGCTCGGGTCGCCATCATATTCATAGTGGATTGCGCCGCACAGGCATCGTCCGGTGGTGGTCATCCAGTCCTCCTACGGGTGCGGTGCGGTCGGTTGCGTCGGTACCGGCGTGTTCGGCTGTGGTGACTGATCGAACGGCTGTGTCGGACCCGCCGGCGCCGCCGCGGGCTGTTGCGGCTCGGTCCGCTGCGCCAGCTCGGTAACGCAGCGCCCGAACGCGTTACTGATCGCGGTCGAGCCATTCAGGACCACAGTCCAGGGAGCCTCGTTGCCGGAGGGAAAGGACAGCGTCATCGAGCCGGCGCGGCGGAACTGGGCATCGAAGGTCTGCATGGTGCCGCGATCGAGCGTCCACTCCAGCACCTCACCATTGCCCACGCCTTGCACGTTCCACGGTGTGTCGAGCCCGATCTGCATCACGACCGGGACCTGGGTGCCGCCCGGAATGTTCCAGCCCGGTTTCTTGGCCTCGAACATCACGCTGTCGCCGCCGATCGCGAAGCGCAGCGAGAAGCTGCGGTTGTCCGCCGGATTGGTGGTACCGACACCGCACACCGGCCTGCCATCGGTGCCCGCGCCGCTGAACGCGTCCCAACTGCCGACGTGATAATAGACCTTCAGTTGAGCCATCGCGACGTTGGCGCACAGAATGGTGAGCAGTGTGCCAAGCAGACCCACCCGGACCTTGGTTCGCATAGCGTCATCCTCCTGTTGCCGGCCGTGGCATAAGCAGGCGGCACAATTGCGGCAAACTTGCCGCGCACCGCGCGATGGCCTAGGCCAGCGGCAACGCGAAACCAAGGGAGGATCGCCATGGCCGACGCCTATATCTGCGACTTCGTCCGCACCCCGATCGGCCGCTACGGCGGCGTGCTGAAGGACGTCCGCACCGATGACCTCGCGGCGCATCCAATGCGCGTGCTGAAGGAACGCCATCCGTCGGTGGACTGGGACCAGATCGACGACGTGATCTACGGCTGCGCCAACCAGGCTGGCGAGGACAACCGCAACGTCGCGCGCATGGCGGCGCTGCTGGCAGGGCTGCCGGATCACATCTCCGGTTCCACCATCAATCGGTTGTGTGGCTCCGGGCTGGACGCGGTCGGCACCGCGGCGCGCGCCATCCGCGCCGGCGACGCGGACCTGATGATTGCCGGCGGCGTGGAGAGCATGACCCGTGCGCCGTTCGTCATGGGCAAGGCCACCGAGGCGTTCTCACGTTCCGCCGAGATCTACGACACCACCATTGGCTGGCGCTTCGTCAATCCGCTGATGCAGGCGCAGTACGGCGTCGATGCCATGCCGGAAACCGCCGAGAACGTCGCCGAGGATTTTCAGGTGACGCGCGCCGACCAGGACGCGTTCGCCTATCGCTCGCAGATGCGCGCCAAGGCGGCGCAGGACAGCGGCTTCTTCGCCCGCGAGATCGCGCCGGTGGAGATCGCCGGGCGCAAGGGCACGGTGACGGTGGATCGCGACGAGCACCCGCGCGGCGACACGACCCTGGAGGGTCTCGCCAAGCTGCGGGCGCCGTTCCGCAAGCAAGGTGGCACGGTAACCGCCGGCAATGCGTCGGGCGTGAATGATGGCGCGGCGGCGCTGATCATCGCCTCGGAGGAGGCGGCGAAGCGGCACGGGCTGACGCCGCGGGCGCGCGTGGTGGCCATGGCGACCGCCGGCGTGCCGCCGCGGATCATGGGCATCGGTCCGGCGCCGGCGACGCAGAAGCTGCTGGAGCGGCTGGGCATGAAGTTGGGCGACATCGACCTGATCGAACTGAACGAGGCGTTCGCCGCGCAGGGCCTGGCGGTAACTCGTCAGCTCGGCCTGCCTGACGATGCCGAGATGGTGAACCCGCATGGCGGGGCGATCGCGCTCGGGCATCCGCTGGGCATGTCGGGCGCGCGGCTGGCGCTGACCGCGCTGAACGCGTTGGAAACGCGCGGCGGCAAGCGGGCGATCGCCACCATGTGCATCGGCGTCGGCCAGGGCATCGCGGCGCTGATCGAGCGCGTTTAAGAAAAATTCACCACAGAGGCACGAAGACGCTGAGCGCACCCCCTTGGTGCCTTCGCGTCTTCGTGGTGAATCCTGCCTGCCGTAACCCGACGGAGCTGTGCCATGTCCGCTATCGCCGATATCGTCGCCCGCGAGATCCTCGACAGCCGCGGCAACCCCACGGTCGAGGTCGATGTCGTGCTGGACAGTGGCGCGATGGGCCGCGCCGCGGTCCCGTCGGGCGCCTCGACCGGCGCGCATGAGGCGGTGGAACTGCGCGACAACGACAAGGCGCGGTTCGGTGGCAAGGGCGTGCAAACCGCGATCGGCAACGTCGAAGGCGAAATCCTTGATGCGATCGGCGGCATGGATGCGACCGAGCAGGTGAAGATCGACGATACCCTGATCGACCTCGACGGCACCGCCAACAAGTCGCGACTTGGCGCCAATGCGATACTCGCGGTGTCGCTCGCCACCGCGAAAGCCGCGGCGGAGGATCTCGGCATTCCGCTGTACCGTTACGTCGGTGGCGTCTATGCGCGCACACTGCCGGTGCCGATGATGAACATCGTCAACGGCGGCGTGCACGCGGACAATCCGATCGACATCCAGGAGTTCATGATTCAGCCGATCGGAGCCGGCACGGTGGCGGATGCGATCCGTATGGGATCGGAGATTTTCGCGGCGCTGAAGAAGGGTCTGCACGACGCCGGCCACAACACCAATGTGGGCGACGAGGGCGGCTTCGCGCCGAACCTGAAATCCGCCGACGAAGCGCTGGCCTTCATCACCAAGGCGTGCGAGCAAGCCGGTTATAGGCCGGGCGACGACGTGACATTCGCGCTCGATCCTGCATCGAGCGAGTTCTTCAAGGGCGGCAAGTACGTATTGGCTGGCGAGGGGAAGACGCTCGATGCCGATGGCATCGTGCGCTACTATGAGGCGTTGGTCAGCCGCTATCCGATCGTCTCGATCGAGGATGGCTGCGCCGAGGATGACTGGGACGGCTGGAAGCACCTGACCGCCACGTTGGGCAACCGGCTCCAGATCGTCGGCGACGACATTTTCGTCACCAACCCAGAACGGCTGCGGCGCGGCATCGAACAGCGCTCGGCCAACGCGATCCTGATCAAGGTCAACCAGATCGGCACGCTGTCGGAGACGCTGGAGACCATGGAGATCGCGCACAAGGCCGGGTTCCGCTGCGTGATGAGCCATCGCTCCGGCGAGACCGAGGACGCAACGATCGCCGACCTGGCGGTCGCCACCAACTGCGGTCAGATCAAGACCGGCAGCCTGTCGCGCAGTGACCGGACCGCGAAGTACAACCAGTTGATGCGGATCGAGGCACAGCTGGGGCCGGCGGCGCGGTACGCGGGACGCACCATTCTGCGATTCTAGTCAACGGCGCGGAATTGAGGCGGCTGGGTCGGCCCCTGGCGGTGCGGCGCTCGATGCGAAGGCCGCTGAGTTTACGTTCCGGCGGCTGACTCAGATCGCGGACGCCTGGCACGAGATCGAATGCGGGCGGCCGATGCATTGCAACTCGCCGCCGCGTGCATCGCTGCGGAACGCCGTCCCGTATCGCTCCCGGTGGTCACGCTGGACGAACGCCTTGCCGATACAATGCGGAAAGAAGGGTTCGTGCTGATCGACATTGCTGCGGAGTGATCCTGCCATGCTGACGGACCGCTTCGAAGATGCGTGAGACCGAACCGGAGCATCCCGCCGGAACTGCCGGACCGACAACGCGTTCACGCGCGGCCTCGAATCATGTAGCATGATCTCCACGGGATCCGGAGCCATCGATGCAACTCGGACGTGAGATCAAGCGCAGGGCGAAGGCGGCGGTGGCGCCGCTGATCTTCCTGTCGCTGGTTGGCTATTTCGGCTGGAGCGCCACGCAGGGCAATCACGGCCTGGTGGCTTACGCGCAGCGCCAGGCGTTGCTCGCTCAGGCACAGGCGGATCAGTCCAAGGCCCTGACCGAGCGGGACGCCTGGGAACGCCGTGTCGCCGGCCTGCGCGCGCGGCACATCGACGCCGACACGCTGGATGAGCGGGCACGCGCGATGTTGAACCTGGCTGACCCATCAGACATCATCGTGCCCTATGCGACACCGGACCGGCTGTTCTGAGCGCCGCATGAGTCCGACCATTGATCTCTGGCCACGGGCGGTCAAAGCGCCGATATTCCCGCCATGACCGCCCCGCCGTCGAACCAGGGAAGACGCAGAGGCATGAAGAACCAGGATTGGGAAATCCCCCCGAAGCTGCAGCCCGCCCCGGACGACTATTCGTTCGACCTTGAGCGTTCGCTGCGGGCGATCGTTAATTTGAAGACCTACGTGGCGCCGGACGCGTTCACCGCCGGTACCCTCGGCACCGAACGGGCGGGCAGCGGTGTGGTGATCCGCGAGAGCGGGCTGGTGGCGACGATCGGCTATCTGATCACCGAGGCCGAGACAATTTGGATCACCTCCTCGGACGGCCGCGCGATCCAAGGTCACGCGTTGGCCTATGACCAGGAGAGCGGCTTCGGGCTGGTGCAGGCGCTCGGCCGGCTTGACCTGCCGGCGCTCGAGATGGGGGATTCCGATCGGCTGAAGGTGGGCGATCAGGTGGTATTCGGCGCCGGCGGCGGGCGGCATCACTCGATCGAGACGCGTGTCGTCGCGCGGCAGGAGTTCGCCGGCTACTGGGAGTACGTGCTGGACGATGCGATCTTCACCGCACCGGCGCACCCGTTCTGGGGCGGCGGGGGCCTGATCGGAAGCGACGGCAAGCTGTTGGGGATCGGCTCGCTGATTCTCCAGCAGGGCGACGGCAAGGGTCAGCGGCTCGACATGAACATGGTGGTCCCGATCGGTCTGCTGACGCCGATCATGAAGGACCTGCTGAGCTATGGGCGGGTGAACCGGCCGGCGCGGCCGTGGCTCGGTATGCTTGCCACCGAGTTCGGACGACTCGATCGTCGTCGGCAACGTAACCGACAACGGGCCGGCCGAGCAGGCCGGTGTCCAGGCTGGCGACCGTATCCTGGCGGTGGGCGGCGAGGAGATCACCGACCTGGCGGGATTGTGGCGTCGTGTCTGGGCGGCCGGCAGCGCCGGGGCGGAGGTGCGGCTGCGGCTGATGCGTGACAAGAGCCCGGTGGCGGTGACGGTGCGTTCGAAGGACCGGTCGAGCTTCCTGAAATCGCCCAAGCTGCACTGATCGGGGCGTCGATCACGCCAGCCCGTGCGCCTTCAGCCGTTCAGCCAGAAGCTGCCTCAGCTCTCCGACTGTCTCCGCCTGCCGCTCCGGCGGGATGTGCTTCGCCAGCGTATGGACCGCGCCTTCCACCAGGACGCCAAGGACCAGATACGGGTCCGAGCCGTCGGCGGTGATCACGCGGATCACTTCGGCCAGCATCTGTGCCGAGTTGGGCTTGCTGGACGACGTCCGGTTGGCCTGCTGGATCAGCTTCTCAAGGGTGCGGAAGCGGCGCTCGGGCATGACGATAGAATGACCGAACAGACCCGGATCGGGCAAGCGGTCGCGACGCGTGGGAGTTGGAGCAAATGGGTCAATTGCGCGGTGCGGTCATCCCGGTCACGCCGTTTCAGCAGAACTGCACCATTCTGTGGGACGATGGCAGCAAGCAGGCGGTGGTGGTGGACCCCGGCGGCGATGTCGACCGCATCCTTGGTGCGATCGAGCAGACCGGCGCGTCGGTCGAGCGCATCTGGCTGACGCACGGCCATCTGGACCACGCCGGCGGCGCGGACGAGCTGCGCGAGAGGTTGCACGGGGTGCCGATCGAAGGGCCGGATCAGCGCGACGAGTTCCTGTTGCAGGGGCTCGAGGAGCAGGGCGGTGCCTACGGCTTCACCGTGCGCAACGTCGCCCCGGATCGCTGGCTGTGCGAGGGCGACAGTGTGGCGCTCGGCGAGCATCGTTTCGATGTGCTGCACTGTCCCGGCCATACCCCGGGCCACGTGGTGTTCGTCAATCAGGCCGCGCAATTCGCGCTGGTCGGCGACGTGCTGTTCCAGGGATCGATCGGCCGGACCGACTTTCCGTATGGCGACCACGCCGCGCTGATCCGCGCCATCACCGAGAAATTGCTGCCGCTGGGCGACGATTTCTCGTTCCTGTGCGGGCACGGCCCGGGATCGACGATCGGTGCGGAGCGGCGGGGTAATCCGTTTCTGCGGTAACCAAAGTGTGTAACCCAACTATCACGGGACAGCGGCGGTCTGCCTCCGGCATTCAGGCCGGATGAGCCAATTCGCGCTGTCCGATCAGATCCAGGACCGGGTGGGTCCGGTCCGCCCGCCGCTGTCGCCCGAAACACTGTCCCTGCCGCAGATCTGAACCGAGCTGCGCTCCCGGCTAGCCGGGGTCGGCCTGCCCGCGGACATGGCGCTCGCACCGATCGACCATCTGTTCGATCACCGGGGTTCGCCCCTGGCTTCTCGCGCGCGCCAGCCTGCTACTACGCCAACCATCAGACCAGCTATGATACCAAGTGCCGGAAGTGGTGACGTATCTGAGCAACAATGCTCCATACGAGTCATCCTCGCGAAATAATCGTCATTCCCGCGAAAGCGGGAACCCAGGCCCAAATGTGCGGTGCGGCTCGCCTGGGTTCGCTGAGTTCACAAACGAAGTGCAACACCAAGCTAAGGGCCGGCGCGTGATTCCGATCCGGATCGTGGCGGCCTGCCGGCGCGATCGCTCGACTACAAGTTCCACCTGCCATTCCGGATGGGCCGTCTGATACCAAGTGCCGGAAGTGGTGACGTATCTGAGCAACAATGCTCCATATGAGTCATCCTCGCGAAGTAATCGTCATTCCCGCGAAAGCGGGAACCCAGGCCCAAATGTGCGGTGCGGCTCGCCTGGGTTCCCGCTTTCGCGGGAATGACGGGATGGGTCGCCACTTCCGGCACTTGGTATAACCATCGATATGGCGCCGCCGATCGAGCCTGAGGAGGTTGCCGCACTGGAGCCGCTGGAGAGCGCCGCCGCATCCTCAGCGCCATCAATGTCATGGCGCCGAATGCGGGCGCTTATGCCGGGCAACCGAACTTCGCGCTCACCAGACCCTGTCTGCGCCGGCACGTGCAGACCGGTTCCTCGGCGTTGAAGTGCTTCCTGCTGGAGGCACTGGAGACGATGCCGGACCCATCGCACGAGACCGAGCTGTTGCGGCAGTTCGTCCGCTATGGGGTGCTTCCCACCGACGGGGTCGAGGACCCCGAGTGGTTCGCTCGCCAGGCGATGTGGATCACCGATGGCCGGGGACTGAAGACGGTCTAGTCGTCAATGCGCCGCTGCCGCCGCGCCAGCTGGTTTCGCCAGCAACAGTGTCAGCGGCAGTGCCACGAAGAAGCATCCCGCCATCAGCAGCAGCACGTCGTTGTAGGTCAGCGTCAGCGCCTGCTGCTCGCACCATCATCGCCACCCGCTTCAGTGCCGCGAGATGCGCATCGCCCGACTTCGCCGCGGTCAGCATGTGCGTCATGTTGTCGAGCGCCGCGCATCGCCGCCGGAGCGCGACCACGTCACCTGCTCCTGCAGGTGCAGTGTGTGCACCGCCAGACGCGACGTCGCCACTGTGTTGATCATCGCCAGACCGACCGCGCCGCCGAGGTTGCGCATCAGGTTGTAGAGGCCCGACGCATTCTTCAACGCTGCCGGCGGCAGCCGGCCGAGCGCGATCTGGTTGACCGGCAGCATGATCAGCATCATCGAGGCGCCGCGCAGCGCCTGCGGACCGAACAGCTCCCAGAATGCCGAGTCGACCGTGAGGTTCGACATCCACCACAGCCCGCCGCCGAACATCAGCAGGCCGATTGCCAGCATCACGCGCAGATCGAGCACGCGCGCGAGCTGCCCCGCGATCGGCGCCGACAGGAACATCGCAGCGCCCGGTCACGAACATCGTCTCGCCGATCTGCAGGCTGTCGTAGCCGCGCACACGGCCGAGGAACAGCGGTACCAGATAAACCGAGCCATACAGCCCAAGGCCAAGTACGAAACTGAACAGCGAGCCGAAAGCGAAGTTGACGTTGGCGAAGGCGCGCAGCTCCACCAGCGGATCGCGCCGCGTCAGCATGCGCCAGAAGAACAGCGCGCCGGCGACGGCGGAGATCACGCCGCACCAGGCGATGGTTTCATCCTGGAACCAGTCCCAGCGGTCGCCTTCCTCCAGCACGTATTCCAGCGCGCCAAGGAACAGCGCCATCAGCAACAGACCGAGCAGGTCGAAGTTGCGGCGCAGCGACCAGTCGGGCTTGTCGATGTCGAGACAGGTCCACACCGCGCCTGCCACCACCAGCCCGACCGGCACGTTGATCAGGAACAGCCAGTGCCACGAGTATTGGTCCGTCAGCCAGCCGCCGAGCGTGGGGCCGATGGTGGGAGCCATCGTGGCGGTCAGGCCGATCAGCACCGACATCTGCGTCCGCTTCTCGCCGGAGAACAGCAGGAAGGTCGGTGGCGAACACGGTCGGGATCATCGCGCCGCCGATGAAGCCCTGGGCGGCGCGGAACATCACCATCTCGCTCAGGCTGGAGGCGCCGGCGCAGGCGAGCGAGAACAGCGTGAAGCCGAGTGCGCTGGCGACGAACAGCACGCGGGTGGACAGCAGGCGCGACAGCCAGCCGGACAGCGGGATCATGACGATCTCGGCGATCAGGTAGCTGGTCTGCACCCAGGACGCCTCGTCGGGGCTGGCGGCCAGGCCGGCCTGGATGTCGGAGATCGAGGCGGAGACGATCTGGATGTCCAGGATCGCCATGAACATGCCCAGCACCATCGCCATGAAGCCGACCCACTGGCGCCAGCTCAGCCGTTCGCACGGCGGCAGTCATGGCACGATATGCTCGAGCGTCGCCGCGGCGGCGCCGAACAGGCCGAGCCGCTGTGCGTCCGGCCCGCGGGTATCGACCTCGGCGGTGACCGACAGGCCCGCACGCAGCCAGCTCGGCATGCGCCGCCTCGGCCGGATCGAGCACCAGCTTGACCGGCACGCGCTGCACCACCTTGGTGAAGTTGCCGGTGGCGTTCTCCGGCGGCAGCAGGCTGAACAGCGCGCCGGTGGCCGGGGCCAGGCTGTCCACCCGGCCCTCCACCGCTGCGTTCGGGATCGATGTCCGGCATCAGCCGCACCTTCATGCCGGGCTGCATGCGACGGAGTTGGGTCTCCTTGAAGTTCGCCACGACGTAGAGATGTGTCGCGCAGCGGCGCGACCGCGATGAGCTGCGTGGCCGGCGTGACGTGCTGGCCGAGTTCGGCAGCCCGGTTGCCGGCGATGCCGTCGAACGGCGCGCGGATCACAGTGTAGGCGAGGTTGTTCTCGGCGAGCTGCACCGCGGCGGCCGCGTTCTGCTGGCGCGCCGGTGGCCTGCATCACCTGCGCGTTCAATACGCCGAGCTGCTGTTCGGCCGCTGCCTTCTGCGCCTGTGCGGCGACAACGGCGGCATTGGCCTTGCGCGAGTCCGCGATCGCCTGGTCGTTGGCCTGGCGCGACGCCCAGCCGCCCGCCATAAGCGCTCCGGATCGGCCGGCATCGGCGGTAGCGCGGGCCTGCTCGGCCTGAGCCTGGGCGATGGCCGCCTGTGCAGCGTCGATCGTGGCCTGCTGCTGGGCGACCTGGCGCTTCGCCGTCTCGATCGCGGCGGTGGCCTCGGCGGCAGCGGCGGCGGCCTGGGCGAGGCGGGCACGCCAATCGGCCGGATCCAGCACGATCAGGGGATCGCCGGCGCGGACGCGCTGGTTGTCGGCGACCTTGATCGCGGCGACATCGCCCTCGATGCGTGGGCTCAGCACCGCGATATCGCCCTGGACATAGGCGTTGTCGGTGCTTTCGATGTAGCGACCCTCGGTGAACCACCAGGACGCGGTGACGCCGATCCCGATCACGACCGCCAAGCCGACCACCGGGCGCCAGAGCCGGCGCAGGCGGCGGGGCCGGGGCGCGGTCTGGGTGTCCGCAGGCAGCGGCTGCGGCTTCTCGGCGATGGCGTTCATTCTCGGCTCCTCTGAACTGTACGGTTCAGTTCAGCGCGAGAGTGGCGCCGGATGGGGTGGCGGTCAAGGCTAAACTGAACCGTTCAGTTTAGTTGATCGTGCCCCTTGCAAACCAACGAGCCAGTCGGCCCAATTTGGCGGCGTGAGCGCAACCACCGAACTCCGGGCCGACAGCGAGTCGCCCAAGCACCAGCTGGTGCTGGATGCGGCCGCTTCGCTGTTCATGGCGCACGGCTATGGCGCGGTCAGCATGGACGCGATCGCCCGTGCCGCCGGCGTGTCGAAGGCGACGCTGTATGCACATTTCAGTTCCAAGGATCAGCTGTTCGCCACCATCATCGGCGACGCCTGTCAGCAGAAGATCGCACTTGGCGGAACTCCTGCCCACCAATGCGACCGACGTCCGGGCGGCGCTCACGGCGTTCGGCGGTGGCCTGTTGCGGTTCTTCCTGGAGGATCGCGCGCTGGCGATCCACCGCGTGGTGATCGGCGAGAGCACGCGGTTTCCCGAACTCGGTCGCGCGTTCTACGACAATGGCCCCGCGGCGCTGTTCCGGACATTCGGTGCATGGCTCACCGAGCAGACCGAGGCGGGCCGCCTTGCCGTCACTGATTCCGATCATGGCATCGGAGCAGTTCGTCGGCATGCTGCGGACCAGCCTGTTCCTGCGCGCCTCGGTCGGATTGACGCCACCAACGGATGCCGAGATCGACGCCACTGTGAAGGCGGCGGTGACGACCTTTCTGAAGGCCTATTCGGCGCCTTAGCGCGATTGCGGGCAGTATCGAATCGCAGCGAAACCCATCGACGCAAGCAACATCCGCAATCGGATGGGACAACGACCTTGGCAACGACATCTAGCTGTTGGGCGTGTGCGCCGATGCGGACTGATGGTGCAGCGCGCGCTGGGCCTTGTTGTAGGCGCGGATGTCGTCCTCGGTGATGTAGCCCTTCTTGTCCTGGTCGATCACAGCGAAGTGGCGGGCGACCGACTTGTAGCCGGTCTTCGCCTGGTCCAGCGTCAGATGGCCATCGTGCGTCGATGTTGGCCTGTTCGAAGTGCTGCGGCATGGTCAGGCGGGTGTGCGTCGGCTTGGCGGCGGTCGGTCTGGGCGAAAGCAGGCAGCGCCAGCGCAGTGGCGGCGAGCAGCGCGAGCAGGAGTACGCATGGCGAGACCTTCCTGGTGTTGCGGTCCTCACCAAGATGCCAGTCCTGAACTAACGGATTGCTAATTTGCCCCGCTTGCCGGAATAGCCTGCAACGCGGTCTCGATGCCCGCGCGATCGACGTCGAGATGGGTGCAGGCGCGTGCACGATAGCGTCCGACAGCGGACAGCATGATGCCTTCGCGGCGTACCCGTTCGGCGAGCTCGTCGGCGGTCAGGCCGGTGCGCGGAGGTGTCGAAGAACACCAGGTTGGTTTCCGGCTGCTCCACGGTGATACCGGGGATCTGCGCCAGGCCGCGCGCCAGCGCGCTTGGCGTTGGCATGATCGTCGGCCAGCCGGTCGATGTTGTGGTCGAGCGCATAGATGCAGGCGGCGGCGCACATGCCGGCCTGGCGCAGCGAGCCGCCGAGACGCTGCTTCCAGCGCCATGCCTCGTCGATGAACGCCTCGGAGCCGCACAGCACGGCGCCGAGCGGCGCGCCGAGGCCCTTGGTGAAATCGACCCACACGGAATCGCAGCCGGCCACCATCTCGTGCGCCGGAACGCCGATGCCACCACGGCGTTCATCAGCCGCGCGCCGTCCATGTGGGTGGCCAGGCCATGTTCGTGCGCGGTGTCCAGCACCGCGTTCAGCTTGTCGAGCGGCCAGACCGTGCCGCCGCCGGTGTTCGCCGTCTGCTCGACCTCGAGCAGGCGTCTGCGTCGGTACGTTGCGCCGCTGCTCGCGGAACGCATCGCCGCACCGTCGCGGCGTCGAACTGGCCGCGCTCGCCGCTGCAGTCCGAGGATCAGCGCGCCGGTGAGCGCGCCCGACGCCGCCGCCCTCGTTCTGGATGATGTGGGCGGTTTCATGTGCCAGGATCTCATCGCCGGCGCGGCAATGGGTCAGGATCGCGATCTGGTTGCACATCGTGCCCGACGGCAGGAACACCGCCGCCTGCTTGCCGAGCAGCGCGGCCATCCGGTCGCAGAGTTCATGCACCGTGGGATCGTCGCCATGCTGCTCGTCGCCGACCTCGGCGCGGACCATGGCGTCCTTCATCGCCGGTGACGGACGCGTCTGCGTGTCGGAATAGAGGTTCACCCGCACCGGCGGCAGATCGGCGGCCGGACGCTTCGGCGCGTAGAGCATCATGTCAGCTCCTGACGGGTGAGGGTGGCGCATCGGCGACCGCGGGCGGACCATAGACCTGCGCGCGCCCGCTTGTTGAAGGCGCCGACCATGCGGCGGACCGCCTCGTTGAACACGACGCCGATGGCGGCCTGCAGGATGCGGCTGCGGAATTCGAAGTCGACGAAGAAGTCCACCTCGCAGCCCTGGGGGTGGGGGAGGAACTCCCACTGGTTGTTCAGATAGCGGAATGGGCCGGTTTCGTAGCGCACTTTCGCACGGTGTGGCCGATCGAGGGTGACGCGGCTGGTGAAGGTTTCGCGAAACGGGCCGAAGCCGATGGTGAGGTCGGCGACCAGTTCGCGTTCGGTGCGGCTGCGGACGCGCGCGGCGACGCACCAGGGGAGGAACTGCGGATACTTGGCCACGTCGGCCACCAGATCGAAGAAGCTGGTCGGGCCGGTACGGGACGATCTGGCGCTCGGCGTGGGTGGGCATCAGTGCGTCATCGCCGCGCAAGCGGGGACCCAGCGCGGGCCGCGCGGAGTGACGGCGAAATCGGCGTCCGCGTGATAGGAGCTGCGGGTGAGCGGCGTGGCGGAGACCAGCAGGAAGCCCTTGCCGCGTGCCAGGGCCGCGTAGTCGGCGAACTCCTCCGGCGTGACGAAGCGATCGACCGCGGCGTGCTTGATGGTGGGCTGCAGGTACTGGCCGATGGTGAGGAAATCCACCTCGGCCGAGCGCAGGTCGTCCATCACCTGCATGATCTCGATGCGGGATTCGCCCAGACCGACCATCAGGCCCGACTTGGTGAAGATCGAGGGATCGAGCTGCTTCACCTGATGCAGCAGTTGCAGCGAGGCGAAGTAGCGCGCGCCGGGACGGATGGTGGGATAGAGCCGCGGCACCGTTTCCAGGTTGTGGTTGTAGACGTCGGGGCGGGCCTCCACCACGACCTCGACCGCGCCCGGTTTGCGCAGGAAGTCGGGGGTCAGCACCTCGATCGTGGTCGCCGGCGCCGCGGCGCGGATGGCGCGGATGGTGGCGGCGAAGTGGGCGGCGCCGCCATCCGGAAGATCGTCGCGATCGACCGAGGTGACGACGACATGGGCCAGGCCCAGCTTCGCCACCGCGTCGGCGACTCGGGCGGGCTCGTCGAGCGGCGAGCGGGCCGGGCTGGCCGGTGGCGACGTTGCAGAACGCGCAGGCGCGGGTGCAGGTGTCGCCCATGATCATCATGGTGGCGTGGCGCTGCGACCAGCACTCGCCGATGTTGGGGCAGGCGGCTTCCTCGCACACCGTGACCAGGCCGTTGGCGCGCATCAGGGCGCGGGTCTCGTGGTAGACCGGATGGGTCGGCGCCTTCACCCGGATCCAGGCGGGCTTGCGCTGGATCGGATTGTCCGGCCGGTGCGCCTTCTCCGGATGGCGCACCGGCTGGATTTTGGACGCGCTTCCGGCGCGATGGTCGATGACGAGGCGGGTGGACATGGCGGAGGAGATGTGGCGGGGGCGGGAAGGGGCGTCAAGCAGTGTCCCGTTCGGTAACCAAGTGCTATGATTCCTGACATGAGTGCCACGCTGGAAAGCTATCGCTGGTCCGCCCAGTTGGAAGACGACATCTTTCGCGATGTCATCACGCGCTTTGCGCCGCATCTGCCGCTGGAACGCACGGCGCCTGCACGTCCGGCCGCGACGCAGGCGGAAATCGAGGGCATCTGCGACAACTGGATCTGGACCGCCGGCCATGATTCGCTGATCGTGCAGGCGGCGTCCAAGGCGCTCGATCGGCTGTTCCCCGGTCTGGACGAGCAATACTTCCTGGCCCGCCAGATCGGCGATGACGGGTTCCACGCCGAATTCGTGCGTGACTACGTAAAGCATCGGCTCGGCTACGATCCGATCCGGCAAATCAGCGACATCGTCCGGGTGCATTGGGATGCGTTGGACGATCTGCCGTATCGCGACGTCCACAGCTTCTTCGCCTGGGAGCTCCACTACGAACTGCACATACTGTCGCGGCTGCACACCGAGCGCCGCACCGGCCAGATCCGCGATCCGGCGATCAAGCACTTTGCCGAAGAGCGGGTGGGTCCGGACGAGGAGGTGCACCGGTTGCGCATCCTCGACTGGTGGATCGAGTATTATGGCGCGCTAGGAGCAGCGGAACGGAAGGCGGCCGCAAGCCAGGTGGTCGCGCTGGACGACGAGATTCAGCGGCGGCTGAACCCTTACCTGAATTCCAGATATCAGCGTTCGGCAACGAACTTTGGCGCCGACATCCGTGGCAAGGACGCGGTCTATGACAATTTCCGCCGTCAGGTCCTGGCCCGACTGCTGGAAATGCCGCCCGAACGGATCGGCGGACTGACCAGCCTGGCCGGCTGACGGACCAGGCACGAAAAGGACGACGTACGGCGCCCGCGCGCGACCCTTGGTGGGCCCCGCACGCGACGCCGCGATCGTCAGGTGACAGCTTCAGGGCGGCCCGGTACCGCCTGGTGTCTCGAACCGCAGGTTGGGTCGTCGCGATGCGGCTATGAGCTGCGCAGCCCTTGGAAATCCCCGGTCGAGGATGTCCGACACCAGGCGGGCAAGGCTGCCGCCGTGCTTGATGATCGCTCGTTGCACGTCGCGCCACAGCGGATGGCTCCCCGTGATCCCGAAATCGCGGCAGATATCGGCGATGACGGCGCCGATCGGCTTGCGACGGGCTTCGGCGGCGATCTGCTTCGGAGTGGGCAGGCCTGCTAGACCCGGATCGGCCTCGGCGGCAACGCGCGGCGCAGCAGGTGCCGTGACGGCGGATCGAGTCCTGCCCGGCGCCGGCCCCGCGTCGAGCTGGGCAGCGCTGCGAAGCACGCGCGCCTCGAGCGCGTTGGCAAGTTGCAGGCCCCGGGCGATGCACACGAAGATCTGCGCGAGATCGGTTGTGCCGAAGCGGCACCTGGCAAAAATGGGGTCGGTGGTGGTGCGCTGGCGGATGGTGGCGGCGAGTTCGCGACCGTAGTCGATCAGCTTGCGGACCAGGCCGAGCAGACGGCCGCTTGGGCTGGGCTCGGTGGCTGGGGTCTCGGCTGCGGCGGACATGAACATAATAAGAACATCAGCGGGTGGCGGATGTCAAGGAAAATATTCCGCAAGCTTGCGCCGGTCGGTATTACACCGGTACGAGCGCGAGCCGCAGCTTTTCGCGTCCCGTCTGACCGGCCTCCAACGAGCGCGAATTGATGATCGCCAGCCGGAATCCGCCGGGCGGCATGGCGTGATGCTCCGGCGCCTTGTCCTCGTGGAAGGTGATCTGCACGCTGGAGACGCCCGGCATTGCGCGCACCTCATCGACCAACGCGGCCGGCGGGTGGCGATAGTGCGGCCCATGTGGGCCGAACAGCACCACGCTGTAGCCGTCGGCACGGTCGGTATCGGGATAGACCCACTCGCCGGTGACGTGCAGGCGTACAACCGCCTCGACCCAGCCCGGACCATACAGATCAGGCCATTGGTCGGCGAAGCGCAGATGTGCCTCGATGATGCGCCCGCCGATGGTCTCGAAGTTCGCCATGCCGGTGAACCCGGAAAGATGGCGCCGGGCCCAGGCGCCGCACCAGTCCTCGATCTCCGGCATCGGTTCGGCGTGGATCACCCAGTGGTCGAACGTGCCGCCCGGTCCCGTCGCGCCGGTGGTGTGGCGCCACCAGCGCGCCTGACCGTCAACCAGTGCCACATCGGTGCTGACATGCGGGCCGGTCAGCAGCGTGCACCAGAAATGCCCGGCGGTCAGCGCGGCGCGGTAGTCCTCGGCCGAGGCGATCACCCGGCTGCCGGTGCCCATGCCGCGCAGGTTCATGATCGGCTTGGAGAACACCGGAAACGCAGGCGGCATCACGCCATGCGGCGCGGCCAGCAGGCCCTGTGACAACGCGACGGCCAGTTTGTCGTAGATCCAGCGATGTGCGGGGAACCATTCCCAGGAATCCGGGTCTTCGGTGGAGATGCGCACATCCGGCGGACATTCGACGTGCTCGAAATACTGGAACCGCCAGGGATCGGCCTCGCAGATCGGCATCAGCCGATCGGTTCCGGGCGCAGCCGCTGCGGCAGGGTGTTCAGCGACTCGGTGGTGTCGAAGTCGCGCAGCACCGCGTCGTCGGCCATCTCCACCTCGGACACCGCCTCCAGGTGCTTGCCGAGCAGGAAGCGGGCGCCGGAATCGCCGGTGATCTGAAGGATCTCGGCGAAGAACCGCCGGTCCCACAGCATGGGGTTGCCCTGCTTGCCGCGAAACGTCGGCAGCACGATCAGCCGCCCCTCGTCGGGATCGTACGAGGACAACAGCCGGTCGAGCATCCTCCCGGTCACCAGCGGCATATCGCCCAGGCAAACCAGCGCGGCCGCGCACTCCTCGGGCACCGCGGCGATGCCGGCCTTCAGGCTGGCGGACAGTCCCTCCGCGTAGTCGGCGGCGTGGACGTAGCGTACCGGCCGGCCACCCAGCGCGTGCTGGATCTGCTCTGCCTGATGGCCGGTCACCACCAGCACGGGGCGGGTTTTGGACGACAGCACGTTGTCCACCACGCGCGCGATCATCGCCTTGCCAGTGCGGTCGGCGACCAGCAGCTTGTTGTGCGGTGCCATCCGGCGAGATCGCCCCGCCGCCAACACCAGCGCGGCAATGGTCGGCGCGCTGCGCGGCGCGATGCCGGTGAGCGGTGTAGCAGGGGCCTTTTCGCGCGGCAGCGGACGGGTGTCGATCTCTTTCAGCAGGCCGCCCACGCCCATCTTCATGATGTCGGACGGGCCGACGGGGAGGCCGGCGAACAGCCGGGTCAGCACGAAATCGATGCCGTTGAGCTTCGGGCTGCGCGCGCAGCCCGGCAGCACCAGCGCCGGCCGCGTGTCGATGCGGCCGAGGCAGATCAGGTTGCCGGGGTCCACCGGCATGCCGAAGTGCAGGATCTCCCCGCCGGCCCGCACGATGCCGGAGGGACCGACGTCACGCCGGTCCACCACCGCCGAGGCGCCCACCACCAGCAGTAGATCGGCGCCCTGGGAAATCAGCAATTCCAGCGCCTTGCCGATTGCTGCTTCCTCGTGGGGTGTATGCAGCGGCGGCAGCAGGGAGCCGGTGAGCTGGGTCACCCGCTGCTCGGTCACGGCGATGGTCTTCTCGGTGACGCTGTCCTTCAGGCCGGGCAGCTCGGTGACGACGAGGCCGACCTTCAGGTGATGGAACGGGTGCAGCACGAGCGGAGAGCCGGCCTGGCGGATCATCGTCTCGGCGACCGCCAGCACGTTGCCCGGCACCGCGAACGGGATGATCTTCACCGTGGCCACGAGATCCTTCGGCACCACCACCGCATAGTCCGGCAAGGTGCCGATGGTGAGGGATTCGTCGATCGTGTTGAGGCGATTGACCATCGCGGTATCGACCCGCAGCAGGCCCGGCACCTCGGCCGCGAGATTGACCCGCCCGGTGGCCGCACGGGTGCGCGCCAGCAGCGGCGAGACCAGCGGCTGGGCCAGGCGGTCCGCCGCGATATCCTCGGGCACATCGCCTGGCTCCAGTCGGGCGACCATGACCTCCTCGCGGCCCGCCTCGCGCAGCGCGACCACCGCGGCTTCGTCCAGCACCGATCCCTTGCGGATCATCCGATCGCCGATGCGCTGCGAGTGCGCCATGATGGCGCCGCGGGCTTCGTCCAGCGGGACCGGGCCGAATTTCATGCCGCCAGCGGCTGCTTCTGGGGCACCGCGGCGCCACGCCGTACCGCGACCAGTTCGGCGATGATCGATAGGGCAATCTCCGGCGCGGTGACCGCCTCGATGTTGAGACCGACCGGGCCCTGGATCCGCGCCAACGCGGCCTCGCCGTGGCCAAGCTCGCGCAGCCGCTTCAGGCGCGCCGCGTGGGTGCGCCGCGAGCCGAGGGAGCCGATGTAGAACGCCGGCGACTTCAACGCGCGGTCCAGTGCCGGGTCGTCCAGCTTCGGATCGTGGGTGAGGGTCACGACGGCGGTGCGGCTGTCAGGCCTGAGTTCATCCATTGCCTCGTCCGGCCAGGCGGTGGAGACCGTGACATTCGGGAAGCGTTCGTCCGAGGCGAACGACCGGCGCGGGTCCACCACTATGACCGCAAAGCCGCATTGCGTGGCGAACGGCACCAGCGCCTGGGCGATATGCACGGCGCCCACGACGATCAGGCGCAGCGGCGGGTTGTGCGCGTGGAGGAACCAGTCGGTGCCGTCTAGCTTCACCGTGCCGCTTTCGTCCGATTGCAGCACGAGTTCGGCGGCGATGTTCAGGTCGGCGGGCGCGGTGGGGTCCGGGAGCAGGCGCTGGACACCGTCCGGCAGGCGGGTCGCCAGGACGACCGGGCGTTTGTCGCGCTTCGCCGCTTCGAGGGCGGCGAGGATATCGGGTGTCACGACAGCTTCTCCACGAACACCTTCACCTTGCCGCCGCAGGCCAGCCCGACCTCCCACGCACGCTCATGCGTCACGCCGAAATCCAGCAGTTGCGGCGTGCCGCTGTCGATCGTCTTCATCGCCGCATCCGCCACGGCGCCCTCGATGCAGCCACCCGACACCGACCCGGCCATCTTGCCGGACTTCGTCACCGCCATCTGGCTGCCGGCAGGTCGGGGCGAACTGCCCCAGGTCTCGGTCACGGTCGCCACGGCGACCTGCTCACCGGCGGCGCGCCATGCGGCAGCGGTGCCCAGCACGTCCTCGAATTCTGCATAGCTCATGATGCCATCCTTTCAGGCTCGGCTGCCGCCGCCAAGAGTGTACGTCGCGGAGCGGGCCGGGACAGGAGATCGACCAGCGCGCGCAGGCTGGCCAGGTTATGCACGGGACGGAAGTCGTCCACGTACGGGAGCATTGCGCGTATGCCTTGTGATTTTGGTTCGAAACCGGCCCAGCGCAACAGCGGATTGAGCCAGATCAGCCGCCGGCAGGAGCGATGCAGCCGATCCATGTTCTCGGCCAGCCCGCGCGCGCCGTCGCGGTCCAATCCGTCGGTGATCAGCAGCACGATCGCCCCCTGCGCCAGCACGCGCCGTGCCCAGAGGTGGTTGAAGCTCTCCAGCGCCTCGCCGATTCGCGTGCCGCCCGACCAGTCGGGCACGACGTGCGAAACCATCTGGAACGCCGCCTCGGGATCGCGATGGCGAAGCTGGCGCGTGACGTTGGACAGCCGCGTGCCGAACAGAAACACCTGCACACGGTCGCGGTCGTTGGTCACCGCGTGCAGGAAATGCAGCAAAATCTGTGCATAGCGCGACATCGATCCGGAGATGTCGCAGAGCACGACCAGCGGCGGCGGGCGCGTCAGGTGGCGGTTGCGCGCGATGGTCAGGATCTCGCCGCCCTGTCGCAGGCTCTGGCGGATGGTACGGCGAAGATCGGTCACCGGACCCAGCGGATCGGTGCGCAGCCGGCGGGTGCGGCGCAGGTCCAGCGGCAGCACGAGGCGGCGGATCTCGCGCTTCGCCTGGGCGATCTCCTCGGCGCTCATCGCCTCGAAGTCCATGCGCTGCAGGCGCTCCTGGTCCGACACGGTCAGCACCGCATCCATCACCGGCGGTTCGTCCTCGGCGCGCGGCCTTTCGCGCGGCTTCGCCATCGCCTCGGCGACACGCCGGCTGCCGGGCGGCGGACGTTCGTGGCGCTTCTCCTTCTGCGCCTCGAGCAGGGCCATGGCGACCGCCTGTTCGGCGGCTGTGGGATCGCGCCAGAACAGGTTGAACGCCTGGTCGAACACGTCCTGATGCTCGTGACGATGGATCATCGCGGTGCGCAACGCGGTGCGTGCTTCGGTCCGGTTGCCGAGATCGACCAGGGACAGGGCCGCTTGCCCGGCAAGCGTCTCCGCAGGTCCCACCGGAAGCCCGGCACGGCGCAGCAGCCGAGCGAAGTGCATGACGTTGATCGCCAGCGTCGGCGACGTGGCGGACATTACGGCGGCGCCTTGCCGGTCAACCGCTGGAGCCGTTCCAGCGCTCGGTCGCGGAGCCCGATCGAGCGCAACGCCTCGAGGGTTTCTTCCAGATACGCGGCACAACTGCCGAGCGAGCCAGTGGCCGATGCCAGGCGCGCGGCAACCAAGCCGTCGTCGAGCCGTCCCGCGTAACGGTGATGGTTGCGGTTGGCGACGAAGGTGACGGCACGCACCGGACCATCACCGGCTCGCACGGTCACCCAACGGGAATGATAGGCGTTGGTGAACAGCTCGCGCCGCCAGGCGAGCAGCAGCTCATCGCGCGCATCGGCGGCCGGGATGCGGAACAGCATACCGGCGCACCTTCCGCCGCGGTCGAGTGCCAGCATCAGCCCGGGATTGTCGGGCGAGCCGCGGCCCATGTGCAGCCATAGGCAGAAGCGCCGGTGCCAGCCATGTACCGCGCCGGCGCGCCGCTCGGCGAACTCGATCGCCGGGTTCCACATCAGCGAACCGTAGCCGAACAGCCAGATATCCGAGCCTGGAGGATGGCTGGCCAGTGTCGCGTCCAGGTCCGCCTCGATTTCGGCATCCGAGAGCAGCATCGTTCCCGGTGGCATGAGCCGGCGGGCGGCGGTCAGCAGGGAGCCGTCGCGCAGCCCCTCACGGGTGATGATTTCCCGAATGTCCGGTGAGGATTCGCCCGGCATCAGGTGGTCATTCCGCCGCCTGCTGCGTCTCGGTTACCAACCGCGCCGCCTCGGCGCCGCGAATCTTGGCGATATCATCCTGATATTTCAGCAGAACACCGAGCGTCTCATCCACCGCTTGCGGCGCCAGCTCCTTCTGGTTCAGATAGGTCAGCGCCTGCGCCCAGTCGATCGTCTCGGCAACGCCCGGCAGCTTGAACAGGTCCTCGCTGCGCAGCCGCTGCACGAACGCCACCACCTGGGCAGAGAGCTGTTCCGGCACGTCGGGCGCCTTGGCCGCCAGGATCGCCCGTTCGCGCACCGCATTAGGGTAGTCCACCCAGTGATACAGACACCGGCGGCGGATCGCGTCATGCACCTCGCGGGTGCGGTTCGAGGTGATCACCACCGCCGGCAGCGTCCGCGCCCGGACGGTGCCGAATTCCGGCACGGTGACCTGAAAGTCGGCCAGCAGTTCCAGCAGGAAGGCCTCGAACGGCTCGTCGGCGCGATCGAGTTCGTCGATCAGCAGCACCGCGGGCGGCAGGTCCGGATCGATCGCCGACAGCAGCGGCCGCGCCAGCAGATACTTGCGGGTGTAGATGTCGCTGGCGAGTTCACCCGGGTCGGTCTGGCCGGCAGCCTCGGCCAGCCGGATCGCCATCAGCTGGCGCGCGTGATCCCACTCATAGGCCGCCGCGGACAGGTCCATGCCGTCATAGCATTGCAGCCGTACCAACCGGCGACCGAGGCCGGTGGCGAGCACCTTGGCGATCTCGGTCTTGCCGGTACCAGGTTCGCCTTCCAGGAACAGCGGTCGGCGCATGGCGAGCGACAGATGCACCGTCGTCGCCAACTCCTGATCCGCGATGTAACCCTGGTCGGCAAGCAGTTTGGCCGTGTCGGCGACGGTCGCAGGCAGTTCGGCCACTACAGCATGCTTCCCAGGATCAACAGCAACATGAACAGAAAGATCGCGCTGCCGACCCACGCGACCAACGGCAACCCGAACGGCTCCCGCGGCACCAGCGCGAGCGGGCTGATCGCCGATGGTGCCGGCGATGCTGCCGGCCGCGCTTCGGCGTGCGCCTCGGCGACGGGCGCGGGCGCCACCTGGTTGCTGAACCGGTCGAAGAACGCATCCGCCATCTGCTTGGCGCTGGCGTCGATCAGCCGCGCACCAAGCTGAGCGATCTTGCCGCCGACCTGGGCGTGAACCTCGTAGCGCAACAACGTGGCTGCGCCGGCATCTTCCAGCCGCACCTTGGCGCCGCCTTTGGCGAAGCCTGCCACCCCGCCCTGGCCTTCGCCACCGATCGTGTAGCCGTTCGGCGGATCGAGGTCCGAAAGGTGCACCGCGCCGCTGAACCGCGCCGCGATCGGCCCGATCCTCACCGCGGCAGTCGCTTTCATGTCGGTGTCCGACAGCTTCTCCAGGCTCTCGCAGCCGGGAATGCTGGCCTTGAGCACCACCGGGTCGTTGAGCGCCTGCCATACGGTCTGGCGCGGCGCCTCGATACGCCGCTCGCCTGTCATGTCCATCGGACCGAATCCCGTTGTGCGCGCCGGACGTTACTTGCAGGGTCAGAGGCATGCAACCAACCGCGCCCAGTCTGGCTTGGGGGCTTCCGTTCGCCGGCCTGCTGGTGTCGATGGCGGTGTTCCCGATCGTGGCGCCGCGTTTCTGGCACCGGCGGATGGGCGGCATCGCGTTCGCCTGGAGTGCCGTGCTGCTGGCGCAGCAAGCGGTGGTCAGCGGACCTGGTGCGGCCGTGGCTGCAGCCGGACATGCCTTGCTGGCCGACTATCTGCCGTTCATCGCGCTGTTGTTGGCACTTTACACCACCGGCGGTGGAGTGTTGCTGCGCGGTGGGTTGGCCGGGACGCCGGCAGGCAACACGACGATGCTGACGATCGGGATGGCGATGGGGGCGGTGATGGGCACCACCGGCGCCTCGATGGTGCTGATCCACCCGCTGCTGCGTGCCAACGCACATCGCCGGCGCAAGGTGCATCTGGTGCTGTTCCTGATCGTACTGGTTGCCAACGCTTCCGGGGCGCTGACGCCGCTCGGCAATCCGCCGCTATATCTCGGGCTGCTGCACGGCGTGCCGTTCTTCTGGCCGGCGCGCCACCTTCTGGCGCCGCTGCTGGTGGTAACCGGCCCGCTGCTGGCGGCGTTCTATCTGATTGACCGCCGTTTGGCGCTTGGCGAGCTGCCGGCGCCGCGGCCACGGCGATTTCGGGTCCGCGGATTGCGGAATGTGGCGCTGATCCTGCTGGTTGTCCTCGTCGTGCTGGGACAGGGTTTCATGCCTGCATGGAACGTCGTCATGCTGGGACAGACGGTCGCGCCGGCGAAACTTGCCGGCGTCCTGGTGTTGCTGTTGGTCACCTTGCTCTCCATTGCCGTCACGCCGCGGGCGATCCGTCAGTCGAACGACTTCACCTGGCATCCGATGGCGGAGGTGGCGATGCTGTTCGCGGCCATCTTCATCACCATTGGGCCGGTACTCACGATGTTGCGGGCGGGGATCGACGGGCCACTTGCGCCGCTGCTGCAGTTGAGCCGGGACGGCAATGGGCAGCCCTGGCCGCTCGCCTATTTCTGGCTGACCGGCCTTCTGTCGGCGTTCCTCGATAATGCGCCGACCTATCTGGTGTTCTTCGAACTGGCCGGCATTCGCCCGGACGAACTGCCAGGTGCGGATGGGGTAACGCTTGCGGCGATCTCGGCAGGGGCAGTGTTCTTCGGTGGGCTTACCTATATCGGCAACGCGCCGAACATGATGCTGCGCGCGATCGCCGCGCATCGCGGCGTGCGGATGCCGGGGTTCTTTGGCTTCACGCTGCTGGCGTCCGCACTGTTGATACCGGTGCTGACGGTGGTGGGACTGATGTTCTTCTCGTAGTCCGCGCTGGCCACAGTCGGCACAAACGATGGGTTTCGCGGCGCTCTACCCATCCTACGAACCGATACGGCTCGACGGCGTACGATCGGTTGAGCGCAACGAGTGCGGCCACTGGACATCACCGTCACGAATGGAACACCAGCATGTTCGCCAGATGCGATGGATCGACGGTCGGCGCCATCCCCAGCGATGTCACGCCGCCAGGGGCGACATGTGCCGACCCGGCCGCGAAGGTGACGGGGAACAGGTCCGTCGCCGACATATGCTGCGCATCTGAAGCCACCACCTCCAGCCAGGCGGTCCCGGTGGCGTTGGTCGGAACCTTGCCGCTGAACTCGTCCGTTGTTGGACTGAAGTGCAGCCACGACGTGACGTTCGGACCGGCCACCTCGTAGGCGGCGAACGTCATCTTCAGGCCCAGCGCATCGGTGAAGGTTTTTCCCGGCAGCACGACATCGGCGTTCTGACCGTCGGTCCAGGTCTGCGGCGCGGTCGGCGCCGACACGGTGATCCCCGGCTTGACGACAGGCGCTGCCACGCTGGCGGCGAAGCTTTCCGATGCGGCGAGGCCGCTGGTATCGGTCGCCGTCACCTTGAGGGTCAGGCTCTGTACGGTGCCCGGCGCGGTGCCGCTGAACGTCTCGGTCTTCGCATTGAAGCTGAGCCAGCCTGGCAACGCCTGCCCGTTCGACTGCGACGCCGCGTAGCTCAGCGCCTGGCCCTGCGGATCGGTGAACGTATTCGTCGGCAATGCCAGCGAGAACGCCTTGCCCTCTTGCCAGCTCTGGCTGGGTGTCTGTGCGGTGACCGTCGGTGCGCCGAATACTGTCGCGCTGAAGGTCTCGGACACCGACAGCGCGCTGGTATCGGTCGCCGTGACCTTGATGCTCAGGCTTTGCGCCGTCAGCGGCGCGGTACCGGAGAACGTATCGGTTGCCGCGTTGAAGCCAAGCCAGCCTGGCAAGGCCTGCCCGTTCGACAATGTGGCGGCGTACTTCAGCGCCTGGTGCTGGGGATCGGTGAAGGTGCCGGAGGGCAGCGTCAGCGAAAACGCCTTGCCGCCGATCCAGGTCTGGTTCGACGTCGGGGCTGCAAGCACTGGCGAAGCTGGTTTGGCGGCAGCCGTCACGGAGACGGTCAGGGGCTGCCAGTCCCCCCAATAGGCACCATTGAATGCGCGTACCTCCAGCGTGTCGGTGGTCGCCGTCGCGCCCGCATGCAGCGAAATCGACGCCAGCGATGCGCTGGTCGCGGCGGACGCAGCCGAATGCGCGCTCGATGTCGTGCCGTTGAGCAGCAGGCTGTCGCTGGTTGCCGTGTCGTAAACCTGCCAGCTCGTGATCGCACGATTGATCGGATCGCTCGCCGTGAACAGCGACGCCAGCGATTGCGAAGCCAGACAGGCGAGGCTGTCCGACGTCACGGTGGCGCTGACCACCGGTGTATCCAGCTCATAGATCACCACCGATGAACCCTGGACACCCGACCATTCCTGGGACGCCGCATGCGGCGCGGCGACGATGATGTCGCTTTTCGAGCCATCGTTCGCCGGATTGGCGATCTGTCCCTGGCTGTTCAGGTAGGTGATGTTGTCCACCAGCATGGCGGTGCCGCCGTAACCCGATACGCAGGTGGTGATGTGGCCGCCACCGCCCGGCGTGCCGATCACCACCACTTCGCCGGCGTGCACCAGCGACTGCCAGTTACCCGACTGTCCGGCCGGACCGTTGAACGCGACGATCCACTCGCCGTTGGCCTGACCGGGGACGCCGATCGCTGTGCTTTGCACCGGCAGCGAGGCGCCGGCCTCGGCGGCGATCGTGCTCGCCAGCACCCAGCAGCCGTCCATGTTCCAGGCCTGACCGACAAAACTGCTGGCGACCCCCGTGATTGAGTTCGGCGTCGCCTGCGCCGGAACCGTTCCGGCAAATCCCGGCTCTGTCGCCACCGTGGCACTGCCGAGGTAGCCTGCGGCATCCACCTGCATCATGGCGTAGGCGTTACTGGCATATGCCGTCGCCTGGCTGAGGTTGCCGGTGCCGAACAGCGACAGGTTGGTTACATCACACTGGCTGCCCGACGAGACGTAGGTCAGCTGGTCGAAATAGCCGTAGGTGCTGTTGAAGTAGCGCCCGCTGGCCGCCTGATAGGTGAAGACAATACCCGCGCCGCGACCGTCACCGCCGATGCTGCTAAGGCTGAGGGTATGCCCATTGCCTGACAGCATGCCGACTGAGCCGTTCGCCTTCGCGGTATATTCGTTCCGATCCAGCGCGGACAGCACCAGATAGGCCGGATCGCTGCTGCCGGCCGTCACGCTGAACATCTGAGACAGGCTGATCGTCTGCGACGATGTACCGACAACCGCAGTCTTGTTCGTAGCAATTGACACGCTGCACCTCGGCCTGCGCGCGCACAGGCACACCGCCGTGCCGATCCGCTCGCGTGATCTGGCAGCGTTTTGCCGGCCAATGGGTGGTGGATACCGGGAGAGAAATCTCCCGCACGGGCACAAAGCTAGAACGGACTGGTTGCGATTCGGTTACCGCGGCGCCTGTCCTTTCGCCGCACCTTCGGCTAATCCGTTGCCGCGCAAGCGCGGAGTTCCCCCATGACCTATCTGGTTGCCGCCGACCTGCCGACAGCTCCCGCCGGCGAGCGTTTCCGCGCGCTGCTCGCCCGGCCCGGCATTCTGCGGATGCCCGGCGCGCACAATGGCATGGCGGCATTGCAGGCGAAGGCAGCCGGCTTCGAGGCACTGTATCTGTCCGGCGCGGCAATGACCGCGTCGATGGGAATCCCGGACCTCGGCATGATCACGGTGGACGAGGTGTGCTTCTTCGTGCGCCAGATCGCCCGCGCCACTGGACTGCCGTTGCTGGTCGATGGCGACACCGGCTACGGCGAGGCGCTCAACGTCATGCACATGGTGCGTTGTTTCGAGGATGCCGGAGCGGCGGCGGTGCACATCGAGGATCAGTTGCTGCCGAAGAAATGCGGCCACCTAAACGACAAGAAGCTGGCGGACGCCCACGACATGGCGGCCAAGATCGCCGCCGCCCGCCGCGCCCGCCGCCACCTGCTCATCGTCGCCCGCACCGACGCCGCCGGCAGCGAGGGCATGGACGGTGCGGTGTCGCGCGCGAAGCTTTACCTCGAGGCCGGCGCCGATGCGATCTTCCCGGAGGCACTGACCACCGCCGAGATGTTCCGCACCTTCGCCTCGCGCGTCGATGCGCCGCTGCTCGCCAACATGACCGAGTTCGGCCGCACACCGTTCTTCACCGCCGCGGAATTCCAGGACATGGGCTACCGGATGGTGATCTGGCCGGTGAGTTCCCTGCGTGTCGCCAACAAGGCGCAGGCGGAGTTGTATGCCGCGATCCGTCGCGACGGTGGCACGCAGTCGATGCTGGAACGCATGCAGACCCGCGCCGAACTGTATGCAGCGATCGGCTACCACGAGTACGAGGCGCTGGATGCGAGTATCGTGAAGACCGTGATCCCCGAGGGCATGCCGCAGCGTGCGTAAGGAACCCGCCAGCATGAACCGTCGCCGCGCGCTGATGCTGCTGGCGCTTGCGCCACTGCAGGCGCGGGCCCAGGGGCCCGAACCGACCGGTCCGCAGCCGGAACTGCCGAAGGAGCGGCTGGTCATCACCACACGCGACGGCACGGCCCATGAATTCAGCGTGGAGATGGCGATCAAACCCGATCAGCAAACGATCGGGCTGATGTTCCGGCCGAGTGTTCCGGCCGACGGTGGCATGCTGTTCGATTGGGGCATCCCGCGCAATTCGCAGATGTGGATGCGCAACACGATCTCATCTCTCGACATGCTGTTCATCAACGCGGATGGGACCATCCGCTCGATCGCCGAGAACACCGTGCCGGAGAGTTCTGGCAACGATCGACGGCCGCGGTCCGGTGCGCGCGACGCTGGAACTGGCGGCCGGCACCACGGCGCGGCTGAACATCCGCGTGGGCGACAAGGTGCAGCAGCGGATTTTCGGCAACGCGCCGTGAGGCTTGCCTCGCGACATCACTATTCCGGCAGACTGTTGCGGGCTCGTTCGAACGCCCGCAGAGCCAACAGCGCGCCCACGAGGCCAATCGCGAAGCCGGCAATGCCGCCCCAGATGGCGAATTTCGTCCCACCGATCACTCCGCCGATGCCGGCGCCCGCAATCAGCAGGACAAACGGGACGAGGCAACCGATCGCAGGCATGTCGGCGCTCCTGGGGGATCAGGTGGTGCAATGTCGGGTCGTGCGTTATTACGACACGGCGCTCGAACCGGACACCCATCTGTACAGACGTTTACGGAGGCGGCTGCGTTATGCTAGCGCCTGTTCGAGTTCACCGGGGCGTGGCGCAGCCTGGTCAGCGCGCCTGTTTTGGGTACAGGAGGTCGTGGGTTCGAATCCCGCCGCCCCGACCAGTTGGAGGCGTCGTCATGCGTGCCCGCATTTTCCAGCCGCCGAAGAACGCCATGCAGTCCGGCTGGGCCGCGACGCATGAATGGCTGCTCGAATTCGAGCCATCCTCGCCACGCCGGGCCGATCCGCTGATGGGCTGGATCGGCGGCGGCGATACCCGCGAACAGGTTCGGCTTAGCTTCCCCACACGCGAAGAGGCGGTCGCCTACGCCGAACGCAACAGTATCGCGTACGACCTGGAATTGGCACAGCCGCGTCGGGTCAGGCCAAAGGCATACGCCGACAATTTCCGCTACGGGCGGATCGAAAACTGGACGCACTGATCGCTGTCACCGCCATCCCCATCCACGCAGCAGACCCAGCAGCACGACCGCCGCCGGCAATGCTGCCGCCACACGGAACGTGAAGCCGAAGCCGACGAGGAACGCCGGTGCCGCCTCGAGACCATCCGCCAGCGCGACATTCTGCGAGGTCTGGAACAGCAGCATCAGCACCGTGGCGCCGGTCACCGTGCCAAGGGTGCGGGTCATCATGACCAGGCTGCCGGCGACCCCGCGGTCGGAGCGCGGAATCGATCCGGTGACGATGTCGAAATATGCCACCTGGAACAGCCCGACGCCGAATCCCTGCAACGCCATCGCGGTGGCGAGCACCATGATGTTCGGCGTGGCATCGGCGGTGCCGATCAACACCTGCCCGGCTATCATGCCACTCGCGCCAAGCAATGCGAGCAGCCGAGGCGCAACGTGGGTCGCGAGCCGTGCGGCGAGTGGCGCCGCCACGGCGGTACCGGCCGGCGAGCAGGCGAGCAGCAGGCCTGTCGCGTAGGCCGACAACCCGCCGAAACGGCTCAGATAGAACGGCACCAGCAACAGCACGGAGAATCCCGCCAGGCTCAGCGCGGCATGCCCGGCGTTCAGCAGCGAGAAGTCGAGGTCGCGGAAGAACCGCAGGTCGATGATCGGTCGCGGCGTGCGGCGTTCCTGCACGATGAAACCGACTGTCGCGAGCACGCAGACAAGCGCGGCGGCAGGGAACCCGAACGCATTATCGCGGATGTACTGCAGTTGGTTGAGCGCCAGCAGCATGGCGCTGATCGCGAGCACCAGCAGAGCGCCGCCGGCGGCATCGAAGCGCTCACGATGCGCGGGACGTGTGTCGGCGGGCAACCGCCAGGCCAACAGAAACGCTGCCAGAGCCAACGGCGCCCGGAACCAGAACACCGCCGGCCAATCGATCAGCGGTACCAGGAGCCCGGCAATCAGCGGTCCCAGCGCGCCGCCGATGCCGATCACCATGGTGTAGATCCCAAGCACCCGGGTGCGTGAAGTCTCCGGGTGCAGGCTGGTCGCCAGCGCGGGTCCGCAGCTCAGCACCAAGGCTGCGCCGACGCCTTGCAGCACGCGTGCGGCCAGCAACGCGCCGTAGCTTGGCGCCAGCGCGCACAGCACGAAGGCAATCGCGCTCCACAGGCTGCCGGCGAGGAAGATCCGCCGGTAGCCCAGCATGTCACCGACACGACCGAACACCAGCATCAACGCGGCGTAGGTCAGCGTGTAGGCTATGACGACCCATTGGATTGCCGGGATCGGCAGTCCGAACGCCCGCGTGATGAACGGGAAAGCGAAATTAACCGACGAATCGAACGGCACGACCAGCGTGCCGAGCGCCACCACCAGCACGCCGAACCCCGGCCTTTCGGCAATCGGCGTGGTGCGGCGGGTCAGACCGCCTTCTTCAGCGACGGCGATGCCTTGAACCGCACCGTCTTGCCGGCCTTCACCTTGATCGATTCGCCGGTGCGCGGGTTCAGTCCCTTGCGCGCCTTGGTCTTCCGCACAGTGAAGGTGCCGAAGCTCGGCAAGGTGAACTTGCCCTCCTTCTTCAGCGTCTTCACGATCGCGTCCAGCAGGTTGCCGGCGGCTTGATTGGCGGCGGTACCGGTCAGGTCAGCGGAGTCCTGGAGCACCTGGGCGATGAAGGCCTTGGACATCTTGTATCCTCGCTTGAACACGTTGGCGCGCGGCGAATTGGCGCAATCCCCTAAAAGTCTTAGACGGCCGGTGCGAAATGCACCAGCCCCGCTACGGTTTCTTGCAGTGCGGGCCTACAGTACGCCGTGACGGGCATACACCGCGTGCAGCGAATCGCCCGCCTCGAGTTCGGCGCGCGACGTATCCTCGGCCGCGATCTTGTCGAGCGCGGCACGGAACACGACATCCGCCTGAGCCGCCGGGACGAACACCACGCCGTCGATATCACCCATCACCCAGTCGCCGGCGGCGACGCGCACGCCGGCGATGTCGATTGGTGCGTCCTTCTCCACCATCTCGGCGCGGCCCATGGTATCGAGCGGACCGATGCCGCCATGGAACACCGGAAAGCGCATGGCGCGGATACGCGCGACATCGCGCACCAAGCCGTCGGTGACGCAGCCCGCGGCACCGCGAGCGCGCGCGGCAGTGGACAGCAGCTCGCCCCAGGGCGCGATCCAGTCGGTGGGGCCACCGCAGGCCAGCACCGGCACTTCGCCCGGTTTCAGATCGTCGATCAGGTCCATTTCGAGCGCGTAGGGGTTGCCGGCTGGCGTGCTGGCGTCGGTTGCCACGTAGCGGCCGGTGCGCACACGGCCGAACAGCACCAGCGCTTCATCGAGCGGGCGGACGAACGGGCGCATCGCCTGGTGCATCAGGCCGAAGCTGTCGAGCACGTCCGACAGGACGGGCGTGTAGAGCAGGCGGCGGAGTTCTTCGGGCGGCGGCAGTGTGGCGCTCATGGTGGTCCTCCCATGAGCGAAATACTTACACCGGCTCGGTATCCAGTGCATAACCCGCGGCACGCACCGTGCGGACGATGTCGAGTTCGCCGGTGGCGTTGATCGATTTGCGCAAACGGCGAATATGCACGTCGACGGTGCGCGGCTCGACGTGAATGTCGGGACCCCATACCGCGTCCAGCAGCTCCTCGCGCGAGAACACCCGGCGTGGATGCTGCATGAAGAACTCCAGCAGCCGGAACTCGGTCGGGCCGAGATGGATCGGGCGGCCGTTGCGCTGTACCCGATGCGCGGCGAGGTCCATCGTGATGTCGTGGAACGCGAGCTGCCCCTTTACCGGCAGCGCATTCGACCGCCGCAGCAAGGCACGCATGCGCGCCAGCAGCGCGTCCATCGAGAACGGCTTGGCGATGTAGTCGTCCGCACCCGTGTTAAGTCCGCGCACCGCGTCCTGATCCTCGGTGCGCGCGGTGACCATGATCACCGGCAGATCGCGAGTGGCGGAACGGCGCCTGATCTGGCGGCACACTTCGAGACCCGACATCTGCGGCAGCATCCAATCGAGCAGCACCAGATCCGGCTGCGTCTCGGCGATGCGGGTCAGCGCCTCCTGGCCGTCGGCGGCTTCCTCGACGCGGTAGCCCTGCTTCTCGAGATTGTAGCGCAGCATGGTCGCGAGCGCGGCCTCGTCCTCCACCACCAGCACAAGCGGCTTCGACAGGCTGGAGACACCGTCGGGCATGTCGTTCCTCACTCTCGTGGCCGGATCACCGCATAGGCGGACATATCGCCTTTCGGGCGCGAGTCGGGCAGCGACTCGCCCTTCACCGCATAATACAGGTTCTCGGCGATATTGGTGGCGTGATCGCCGATGCGTTCCAGGTTCTTGGCAATGAACAGCAGGTGCGTGCACGGCGTGATGTTGCGCGGGTCTTCCATCATGTAGGTGATCAGCTCGCGGAAGATCGCGTTGTAGATGTCGTCCACCACCTGGTCGGAGCGCCACACCTCCATGGCCTTGTCGGCGTCGCTGTCACCGAGCGCGTCGATGATCGACTTCAACTGCCCTTGCACCATGCGCGCCATGTGCGCGAGGCCAGCCAGCGAATAGGGCACCGAGAACTGCGCGAGCACGATCGAGCGCTTGGCGACGTTGGCGGCGTAGTCGCCGATCCGCTCCAGGTCGCCGGTGATCTTCAGCGCCGCGACGATTTGCCGCAGGTCGCCGGCGACCGGCTGGCGCAGGGCAAGCAGCCGGATGACGAAGGTCTCCACCTCGCGCTCCAGCGCATCGACCTTCGGGTCCTCCTCGACGGCGCGCGTGGCGGACGCTGCATCGCGCTGCATGATCGCATCGGCGGCGAGCGCGACCTGGCTTTCCACGATGCCACCCATCTGGGTCATCATGTTGCGAAGCTTCTTCAACTCCTGGTCGTAGCTCTTGACGAGATGCTCCGGGGCTTCGGACATGGGTGCCTCCGTCAGCCGAACCGGCCGGTGATGTATTCCTGGGTGCGGCGCTGTTTGGGGGCGGTGAACATCTGGCCGGCGGGCGCCACCTCCACCATCTCGCCCAGATAGAAGAACGCCACCTGATCGGCACAGCGCGCGGCCTGCTGCATGTTGTGGGTCACGATGGCGATGGTGAAGTCGTGCTTCAGCTCGTCGATCAGTTCCTCGATCTTCAACGTGCTGATCGGATCGAGCGCGCTGGTGGGTTCGTCGAACAGGATCACCTCGGGGCGCACCGCGATGGTGCGGGCGATGCACAGCCGCTGCTGCTGGCCGCCCGACAGGCCCATGGCGGAGGTCTGCAGCCGGTCCTTCGCCTCCTCCCACAGCGCGGCGCGATTGAGCGACCACTCCACCCGCTCATCCATCGCGGACTTGGAAAGTTTTTCGTGCAGTTTCACGCCGAAGGCGATGTTGTCGTAGATCGTCATCGGAAACGGCGTCGGCTTCTGGAACACCATACCGACCCGCGCGCGCAGCGAGTTGAGATCGACCTTCGGATCGATGATGTTTTCGTCGTCCATCATCACCTCGCCCACGGCGCGCTGGCCGGGATACAGGTCGTACATCCGGTTCAGCACCCGCAGCAGTGTCGATTTGCCGCAACCGGACGGACCGATCATGCCGGTCACCTGCCGGTCCGGAAAATCGAGGTTGATTGCCTTCAACGCCCGGTTATCGCCGTAGAAGAAATCGAGATTGCGGATCGAGATGCGGGCCTCGTTGATCTTGGCGTCCGAGCGTGCCGATACGCCGCCGAAGCTTCCCGACTGCTGGCTCTGCTGGTCGCTCATTGTGGTGCTCATATGGTTACCTCCCGCCGCGTAGCATGAATCGCGCGGCGACGTTGATCGCCAGCACGCCGACCGTGATCAGCAAAGCACCGACCCATGCTAGCTGGACCCAGTCGTCGAATGCCGAACCGGCGTATTGGTAGATGGTTACCGGCAGGCTGGCCATCGGCGTTGTCAGGCTGAGCGACCAGTTGAGGTTGCCCAGGCTGGTGAACAGCAGCGGCGCCGTCTCGCCGGCAACGCGCGCGATGGACAAGAGGATGCCGGTGACGATGCCATCCCTCGCGCCGCGATAGCAGATCAGCACGATCACCTTCCACTTCGGCGTTCCCAGCGCGAATGCCGCCTCGCGCAGCGCGACAGGGATCAGCCGCAGCATGTCCTCGGTGGTGCGCACCACGATCGGGATCACGATCACCGCCAGGGCGAGACAGCCCGCGATGCCGGAAAAGCCGCCGAACGGCTGGACAGCAAGTTCATAGATGAACAAGCCGATCAGGATGGACGGGGCGGAGAGCAGCACGTCGGACACGAAGCGCACGGCGTTGCCGATCATCGAGCCGGCAGAGTATTCGGCGAGATAGGTGCCGACCATCAGCCCGATCGGCGTTCCGATCAGGGCCCCGAGCATGGTCTGGATGATGCTGCCGATGATCGCGTTCAGCAGCCCGCCGTTCGAGCCGGGCGGCAGCGTCATGCGGGTGAAGACGTTGAGGCTGATGCCGCCGACGCCGCGCCAGAGCAGGGTGAACAGGATCGAGGCCAGGAGCAGCAGTCCGATAACCGTGGCGAGGACGCACAGCAACTTGATGATCACATTGATCCGGTTGCGCCCTCTCCCTAGTCGGCGGGCGACGCTTTGGTCCTTCGCCGGCCCGGGAACCGTGCCAGGATGGGCGGTTGTGACGCTCATGCCTTCAGCCTCGGACGCAGCAGCACACGGGAGATCGCCAATACGATGAAGGAGATCACGAACAGGATGAAGCCAAGGGCGAGCAGTGATGAAAGCTTCAGGCTGCCCTCGTGGCTCTCCGGGAATTCAAGCGCCACGATCGAGGCGATGGTGTTGCCCGGTCCGAACAGTGAGGTGGCGATGCGGTTCGTGTTGCCGATGACGAAGGTCACCGCCATGGTCTCGCCGAGTGCGCGCCCAAGGCCGAGCATGATGCCGCCGACCACGGAGACCCGCGTGTAGGGGATCACGATCGAGCGCATCACTTCCCACGTGGTGCAGCCGACACCGTATGCCGATTCCTTGAAGACCGGCGGGACGGTCTCGAACACGTCGCGCATGGTGGCGGCGATGAACGGGACGATCATGACCGCGAGGATCATCGAGGCGGTCAGGATCCCGGTGCCGAACGGTGGGCCGGCGAACAGGTCTTCCAGTACCGGGATCCCATCGAACGCATCGATCACGCTGGGCTGGATGTACTGGGCCATCACCGGGACGACGACGAAGAAACCCCACATGCCGTAGATGATCGAGGGCACCGCGGCGAGCAGTTCGATGGCGGTGCCGATCGGGCGGCGCGCCCAGGCTGGTGCAAGCTCGGTGAGGAAGAATGCGATCCCGAACGAGACCGGCACGGCGATGATCAGCGCCAGGATGGAGGTGACGATGGTGCCATAGACCGGCACCGCGGCGCCAAACACCTCCTTGACCGGGTCCCAGGAAGCCGTGACCAGGAACAATGGGCCGAACTGCGCGAAGGCGGCGAAGCCGCCGTAGAACAACACGACGATGATGGCGCCCAGCAGAACCAGGACGAAGGCGCCGGAGAAACGCGCAAGGCCGGCGAAGATCGCATCGCCGATGTGGATGGGTCGCCGCGCGGCGGCCGTTCTGGGCGAGGCGGCGAGGGCTTGCTGCAAGCGCTTGTTCCCAATCAGACGACAGTGTGTAGATGCCGGGTCAACCGACCCGGCACCGGTAAGCTGAGCGGTTTATGGTTCACATGACGGGCTTGCCGTCGGGCCCCTTGATTTCTGAATGCCATGCGGCACGCACCGCGGCCTTCACCGCGTCGGGCAGGTGGATGTATTCCAGACTGCTGGCGATGCTGTCGCCGTTCTTGTAGGCCCAGTCGAAGAACTTCATCACGTTGACGCTGCGGGTGGGATCCTTCGGATCCTTCGGCAGCAGGATGAAGGTGGCCGAAACGATCGGCCAGCTTGCGTCGCCGGGCTGATCGATCAGGTCCACCGCGAAATCCTTCGCATTCTTCCAGTCGCCATTGGTCGCGGCGGCCTCGAAGCTTGCCATTGTCGGCGCGATGAACTTACCCGCCTTGTTGCGAAGCTGCGTCGTGATCAGCTTGTTCTGCGTCGCGTATGCGTTCTCGACATAGCCGATCCCGCCGCGCGTGTTCTTCGTGGTGGCGGCGACGCCGTCATTGCCCTTCGCACCTGCTCCGGCCGGCCAGTTCACGCTGGTGCTGGCGCCGACTTTGCTTTTCCAGTCTGGGCTGACCGCCGAGAGATACGACGTGAACACGAACGATGTCCCCGATCCATCGGCGCGATGCACCGGCGCGATCGCCAGGCTTGGCAGCTTCACCCCTGGATTGAGCGCGGTCAGCTTGGGATCGTTCCACTTCGTGATGGTACCGGAGAATATTTCCGCCAGCGCCTCGCCCGTGAGCTTCACCTCGTCTGCCTTCACATCCGGCAGGTTGATGATGATGACGACGGCGCCCATGACCGTCGGGAATTGCAGCAACTTGCCGTCGACCAGCTTGGCGGCGTCCATCGGTGCGTCGGAAGCGCCGAAGTCGACGGTGCGATTGAGGATCTGGTTCTGCCCGCCACCCGAGCCAATCGCCTGGTAGTTGAGCTCGATACCGACTGCGGCCTTCGCCGCCTCGCCCCATTTGGTATAGACGGGCGCCGGGAATGTGGCTCCCGCACCGGTGATCTGTTGCGCACTTGCGCCAAAAGTGAAACCGGCCAGGCCAATGGCCAGGGCCGCGACAGCGATTCTCATGAGCTCCCCTCCGGATTCCCGTCCGCGAACGCAAGCGACCGTAGGGGTGAGGTGGCGACCGCCAGATTGCAGTTCCGTGAAGGTTCGATGACAGGTGTCCGGACAGCTGGCGCTTGCCGCGGCGCTATCGCCATTTCATTCTGCCCCCGCGGTTTCGGAGAAGCTGGTATGCGGCACGTATGCGCGGCCTGTCTCGCGGCTTTGTTGCTGGCCGGTTCGGCGCAGGCGGCCACGCTGCGCATCGGCCTCAACGAGGATCCCGATGCGCTGGACCCCGCTCGCGGCGGCAGTTTCGTCGGCCGCGTGGTGTTCGCCGCGGTGTGCGACAAGCTGGTGGATGTTGACGCGCACAACAACTTTGTGCCGCAGCTTGCCACATCCTGGGCCTGGTCGCCGGACAATCTGGCACTGACCGTGGCGTTGCGTGACGGCGTGACGTTCCACGATGGTGCGGCGATGGACGCCGATGCGGTGAAGGCCAATATCGAACGTTATCGCGGTGCGCCGGAAAGCCTGCGCAAGGGCGAGTTGAAGCCGGTGTCCTCAGTGGAGGTCGTCGATCCGCACACGGTGCGGTTGCATCTGTCACAACCCTATGCACCGCTGGTCGCCGTGCTGGCGGACCGCGCGGGCATGATGATCTCGCCCAAGGCGCTCGGCCGCGACGTCACACCGGACCTTCCCTGCGCCGGCCCGTTCAAGCTGACCGAGCGGGTGGCGCAGGACCGGATCGTGGTCGATCGCTTCCCCGGCTATTGGAACGCGGACGCGATCAAGCTGGATCGCATCGTGTATCGTCCGCAGCCCGATACCACAGTGCGACTGGTCAATCTGCAGGCCGGCCAGCTCGACATGGTGGAGCGGCTGGGACCGACCGACGTGGCGACGGTGAAAAGGAATCCGAAGCTGACGCTGATCAGCCAGACTGCGCTGGCGTATTATTCGATGAGCATCAACCTGGCGGCACCGGACAGTCCGCTGAAGGACCCGCGCGTGCGTGAGGCGCTGGAGGCAGCGATCGATCGCAGTGTGCTCAACCAGGTGGTGTTCGACGGACAGTTCATTCCATCCAACCAGTTCGAGGCGCCCGGCAGCCGCTATTGGGACCCCGATCATCCGGTGCCGCCGCGCGATGTGGCGAAGGCGAAGACGCTGTTGCAGGAGGCCGGCCAGGCACATCCGAGCTTCACGCTGCTGATAGGCAACAGTCCAGTGGAGCAGCAGGTCGGCCAGGTGGTGCAATCGATGGCAGGGGAGGCAGGTTTCGACGTCAGGCTGCGGGCCGCCGAGGCGAATGCGCTGGTCGCCGCTGGGCGTGCCGGCGACTATCAGGCGACGATCGTGATCTGGAGCGGCCGGCCCGATCCGGACGGCAATGTGGCGATCTGGCTCGCCTGCGACGGGTTCCTGAACTGGGGCAAGTACTGCAATCCGAAGTTCGACGGCCTGCTGGCACGCGCTCGCGGCGTGACCGACGTGGCACAGCGGCAGGCGTTGTACAAACAGTTGGTCGCTATCTATCTCGCCGACCGCCCGCACATCATCCTGTATCATGCGAAATGGCTGTGGGCGCTGTCGGACCACGTGTCCGGTTTCACGCCGACGCCGGATGGACTGATCCGTCCAGCAGGGAATGACGCTGGCGCCGTGACCTGCCGGGAGGGCTTCAGTCCTAGTCCGGAACGAGCGTTAACAATTCGTTAGCTCGGCATCCATATGCATGTCAGCGGTTGGTGCATCAGTGCATCGTCGCGGGCAGGGCGCTATCGGGTCTTGGGTATGGGCGAACCGTTCATTGTGTCGATACATGTGCCCAAGACGGCCGGCACCAGCCTTGCGCAGGTGTTCGACCGCTGCTTCCAGCGGCGGATCATGTACGACTACCAGGGCTACAGGGAACCACAGGTCGTCACACCCGAGGTGCGGCAGAACACGGGGTTCATTCGCAGCTACTTCGACGTCCTGCATGGCCACTTTGCGGCGGCCAAGTATCTCGACGTGTTTCCTGATGCCGCCTTCATCGCCACGTTGCGCCATCCGGTCAGCCGCGTCATTTCCCACTACATCCACGAGCTGAACGAGAATTCGCCTGCCGCCTTCTACCATGACGATCTGGCGTCCGGCCGGATGGATATCGTGGAATTCGCCCAGCAGGACGGCGTGGGCAACGCCATGGCAAGCCATCTGCTGGGTCGGGAGCTGCGAGACTACGCCGGCCTGATCATATCCGAGCATTTTCAGCAGTCCTGCTATATCCTCAGCCGCACCGTCAGGCCGCTCGATCTCAACACGCATTTTGGCGTACCGGCGCAATTCCCAATGCTCAACCAAGCGATATCGCGCCCCTGCCGGCCGGAGATCGATCAGCGGACGCGCGAGGCGATTTTTTCCTGCACCGGGGAGGACAACGAGATCTACGTCCGGGCGATTGGACTGCTGAAGGGTCGCGCGGTGCGGTACCTCTGAGTGCCAACTGAGACGGGTCTGTACGTGACATTCATCGCAGCACATTTTGCATGGTGAGCGACGCACGCCGCGATGGTGCCATCTCGGCTCACCCGCGGCCGATGGGCAAAGGGGCCCCTTCGATCGCCACGGCCGACGCGACGCAGAGAGCAACTCTGGCTGCCCTGCAGCGGGAGTTCGATGCGGACTATCTTCGGGTCCGCTGTCCGAGCTGCTACGATAAGGCGAAACAGGCCGGCACGTCGATTTTCGCCGAATATCTGGCGCATGTCCGCCTGCATGCCTGCGATCCCAACCGGGACTTCTCCGAGCACTGGTATCTGGTGCACAACGCCGACGTCCTGAGCGCGGTTGCCGACGGCACGTTGCGCTGCGGGTTCGAGCATTGGATCTGCTTCGGCCGCGCCGAAGGCAGGCTGTCAGTCCAATCGAGATCCGAGGCCGCCGCTCATGTAATCGCGCCAGCCCACCTGAAGCAGATGTCCGACCTGTTCGATCCGAAATTCGTCAGGCAAAAGTATCACAAGGCGCTGCATCTGCCGCGAACGGCCACCGACGAGACGATTTTCTCGGCGTATCTTGCCAGCGTCCTCGAAGTGCAGTGCGATCCAAGCACACAGTTCGACGAGCGATATTATCTTGAGCGGAATCCCGATGTCCGTGCATCGGTGAAGGCAAGGACACATCACTGTGGCTTTCATCACTGGATTGCGTCCGGCCGCGAGGAAGGGCGTGTCTACCGTCCGCGCGATGCCAATCCGTCGGATATCGCGGGCTGGAAGGGCAATCCGGACGACCTGCGGGCCGCCTTCGCTGCGTTGTTCGACGCGCCCCACTATGCCGCAAACCATACCGATATAGCAACCAATGTCGGAACCGACGCATTCGACCACTTCATGCGGCTTGGCCTAGCGCAGGGCGATGTGCCAGTACCGCACGACCGTTTCGATGAGGCCTTCTACATTTCGTATATCCCGACGTGGGCGCAGCCAAGCGGAACGGCGACATCCCGTCCGGCTATTACCACTATGTCATGGCCGGCCGCGGCGAAGGCCGATCGCCGACCTATGACGCCGGGCGATTGCTGGCGGCAAAGCTGGGCGATGCGGCCGAGCCGGTAGGATTATCGCATGTGCATGTCATCGGCGATCGGCTGCGTCCGATGCGCATGCAGATCGACAATGCGCGTCCTCCGACCCTGAACATATTTGTGCCGACCCTCGATCCGGACCTGATGTTCGGCGGCTATATCGCATTCATGCATCTGCTCTGCCGGCTCAGCGAGGCCGGCTACCGGCTGCGGTTTCTGATCTTGGAAGATTTCTACTGCAATCGTGCCTGGTTGGCGCGCAACCTGGAGCAGCGGCCGCGCTGGCTTGCTGCCGTGCTGGCTGCGGAATTCGTGAATTGCACTAGCAAGTCCGAGGTAGTCGCCTTCAACGACACCGATGTCTGCATCGCCTACTCGACATGGACGATGCACGACGCCTGGGGGGTCGCCAGCCGGCTCGCCAAGCGGAAGGTGCTGTTCTTTGTGCAGGAATACGAACCGGTGTTCCACGAGAACGGTGCTTTCCAGTTCGTGTCTGCCTCCGCGTATCGGCTGCCGCATTTCGCGATCTTCAATTCCGAGCTGCTGGCCAGCTATTTCAAGAACGCCGGCATTGGGGTGTTCGCCGGCAAGAACGCCAGGGATTTTCTGACATTCCAGCATGCGCTGGGAGCGGTCTCGCCTGATGCGGCCATGTTGCGCAAGCGGCGCCGGCGTCGCCGCTTCGTCTGCTACGCTCGGCCAGAAAAACATGCCGGACGCAATTTGTTCGAAATCTGCGTACTCGCGATTCGGGCAGCACTGCGGCGCGGATTGTTCCCCGGGCAGTGGAGCTTCCATGGATTGGGATCGTTGGGCCGCGACTATGACGTCGAACTCGACAGCGGCCATGTGATGCAGATCATGCCGCGCGTGGCGCAGGACAAATACGAGGCGCTGCTGCGATCGTTCGATGCCGGCCTCTCGCTCATGTGGGCGCCGCATCCCAGCGTCATTCCATTCGAACTCGCCCGTTCCGGTGTGGTCACGGTCACCAACGAATACGGCATCAGGACCCGACGCAAGCTCGCAAAGTTCGGCCATAATCTCGTGGTCGCAGAGCCGACCATCGATGGTATCGCCGAAGCCTTGGGCGTCGCGATTGAACGCTCCGGCGATGTCGAGGCGCGCCTGCAAGGCGCCGCGTTCAACTGGCCTGTCAGGTGGGATCAGGTGTTCGACCGCTCGTTCATCGCCAATCTCGCCCGACGCTTTGGAATTCCGGAAGCGTGCAGAAAGCTGGAGCGTGACGAGCGGCAGCGATGAGCGGCTCGATCGAAGGTGCGGATGGCGATGTGATCTTTGGGCGTCTGGCGGCCGATGCGCCGGAGGCAGCGCAATTGGCGGTGAAGGGCCGCGACCCGATCGGCATCACCGGCGCCTATCCGGTATGCGAACCGTCGGGCAGGCTGCTGCAGCCGCGTGGCATGTTCCGGGTGCTGGTTCCCGGGGTCACCGCATGCGAGGAAGTTCCAGTTGAGCTCCTTCAGGCGGGCACAACACTTGATCGCCGCATGGTGGTCATTGAGCCAACGGTGCATGCCAATGGTCTGTCGGCCGGCGACTTGCGCGCCTTGCACCGGTTTCCCCTGGTTGCCACCAATGGCATGGCCATTCAGGCAGGCCAACTCGACGTGTCTGGTCTGGTTCTCGCGCCTGATGGCGATCCGCGGCGCGTCTCGGTGCTGGTGGATGACAGCGACGCCGGCTTCGATTTGGTCTATCCGCTGCCGAACGCTGGTGCGCGTGCGATCTATTGGTACTGGCCGAATGCGGACTGGACCACTTACAAGATTTCGGTGAACCTTTCCGCCAAGCAGCAGTCGCGCCGCGCCGCCTACAAGGTGCAGTTCCAGTTTGATGCCGACGACTCGGAACTGAGCGCACTGAAGAATTCCTTCTACATCCCAAAGTCACTGTCGGCATTCGAGTCGTTTCCCAAGCTGGATCGACTGCGACGGGTGCAGCGCTATGAGAATGCCAGCGGCGTGGCGATGCGCGGCTACTCCGACTGCCGGCGGATGGTCAGCCTGGCGGAGATCTACGGCCTGCGCTGCGACAATCGTTCGCGTGTGCTGGACTGGGGCTGTGGCCATGGCCGGGTAATCCGGCATTTTCCCTCCGTGGTGCCCGGCGTGAAGGCGGTCGGGATCGATATCGATGCCGACAACGTGGATTGGGCCAGGCAGAACCTGCCGGATATCGACTTTTACACGGGGCCCTTGATGCCGCCGACTGAGTTCGCCGATGGCACGTTCGACCTGGTGTATGGCATTTCGGTCATGACCCATCTGACCAGGTCGGTGCAGCTTGCCTGGCTTGAGGAAATTAGGCGCATCCTTGCCCCAGGCGGCCTCGCGCTGCTCACCTTCGCCGGGGATACGTCGGTGGCATTCGCGTCGCGCTTTCTCACGCCTGAATGGCTCGCCGACTATCGCTCCCGGGGGTTTGGCGCTGATCTGCCCTCCGACGATCTGGCGGGCCTGATTGCCGATCCCGACTACTATCGGAACGTCAAGGTGGGCGCGTCAGGTGTTGCCAGGTTGTGTACCGGGATGTTTGATGTCTGCGCGGTGCTGGAATGCATGTTCGGGTACCAGGATCTCGCGGTCCTGCGCCGCCCTTGACGCCGGCGGCACGCAGTCCGTTCATGGCGCTCTCATCTCAAGGAAAAGGCCGTGGCGCATGCCATCGATGCCGCACGATTGCTCGGCGATCTCTACGCGCTGCGCAAGATCGGCGAATACAAGACAGGTGTGCACCGGCCGACCTATTCGCCGGAGGACGTGCAGTCGCGCCACTGGCTGGCCGCGCGGATGACGGAGGCCGGGCTGGAACCGGAGATCGACGGCATCGGCAATGTCATCGGCCGTGCGCGCGGCGACGGCGCCAAGCTGCTGCTCGGCAGTCATGTCGAGACGCAGCCGCATGCCGGCTGGCTGGATGGCGCGCTGGGCGTGATCTACGGGCTGGAGGTCGCGCGCACGCTTGGCGGCGGCATCGATGTTGCGGCATGGGCAGACGAGGAGGGGCACTTCGGTTCGTTCATCGGCAGCCGGTCATTCTGCGGCCTGCTGCCGGAGGCGGAGATCGATGCGAGCCATAACCGCGAGGGCACGACGCTGCGCGACGCGCTGGCGCAGGCGGGATTCGCGGGCCGTCAGCGCGCCACGGTCGAGCCGGAACGTCATCTCGGTTACCTCGAAGCGCATATCGAGCAGGGCGCGGAACTGGAGGACACCGGTAAGCGCATCGGCATCGTCACCGCGATCGTGGGCAGCCACCGCTTCCGCATCGTATTCGAGGGGGTGCAGAACCATGCCGGCACCACACGCATGGCGATCCGCAAGGATGCCGGCGTTGCGCTGGTGCAGTTGGCATCAGCGATTTACCGGCGCTTCCCCGCGGTGGCGGGGCCGCGCACAGTGTGGACGACCGGACGGATCACGCTGGAACCTGGGGCAGCGAGCATCGTGCCGGGTGGCGCGGACATGGTGTTCCAGTTTCGCGACACCGATCCGGAGTTGCTGGCGAAGCTGGAGAGCGAACTGGAGGCGCTGGTGGCCGAGGCGACGCGGGGTCCTTGCGCGGTGACAATCGCCGAACGCGGTCGCTCGGTGCCGAAGACGATGGACGCTGGGTTCCAGAATGCGCTGGAGCGTGCTGCCGAGAGACATGCACCCGGTCTGCATGTGCGGATGCCGAGTGGTGCGGGGCATGATGCGCAGGTGCTGGCGGAGCGGATGAAGTCGGCGATGCTGTTCGTGCCATCGATCGGCGGCATCAGCCATCATTACGCAGAAAATACCAAAGACGACGACATCGTGCTGGGATGCCAGGTGTTTGCCGACGCGGCGGCGGAGATCCTGGCCGGTTGACGCGGCGGCGCTATCGCGTGATCGGCACCCATTCGCTGCCGCGCTTGCGGTACTTTCGCTTCACCGCGGCCCATGCGACTCGGAACGCCCGTTCCTCGTCGTCGCCATACTCTTCCCAGGCGTGGTTGAACGCCTCGCGGAAAATGTCCTGCGCATGCGACGGCAGATGGTTGGCCACCGCGGGCGGGAGTTCGTCGTTCGATCCATAAGGCATGGTTGAGCCGCACATGGTATGGTGCGGACTGCACGCAAGGCACTTCGAGGTGAGGAGCAGACCATGAAGGAATTTGCCGACAAGATCGCGGTGGTCACCGGCGGCGGCACCGGAATGGGCCGCGAACTGGTGCGACAGCTGGTCGCCGAGGGCTGCAATGTCGCCATGTGCGATCTCTCGGCACAGACGATGGCCGAGACCAAAGGGCTTTGCGAGGCGCAGCGACTGCCGCAGGGTCTGCGCATCACCACGCACATCGCCGACGTGTCGGACGACGCGCAGGTGCAGCGGTTCCGCGACGACGTCGCGGAGCAGCAGGCGACCGACAAGATCCATCTGCTGTTCAACAACGCCGGCGTCGGCGGCGGTGGCAGCATGTTCGCCGACAGCCGCGAAGCGTGGGAGATGACGTTCAACATCTGCTGGGGCGGCGTCTACCACTGCACCCGCGCCTTCCTGCCGATGCTGCAGCAGGCGGACCAGGCGCATATCGTCAACACCAGCAGCGTCAACGGCTTCTGGGCATCGGTCGGGCCGCGCATCTCGCACACCTCGTATTGTGCCGCGAAGTTCGCGGTGAAGGGCTTCACCGAGGCGCTGATCACCGATCTCGCCGTGCATGCGCCGCACATCAAATGCTCGGTGGTGATGCCGGGCCATATCGGCACGTCGATCGTCGCCAACTCGCGCAAGATCCATGGCGGCAGCGAGTCGGACGCGCTGAGCCCGGCAGAGATCGCTCAGGCCCGCGAGCGCGCCGCCACGGCGGGCATGAACATCACCGCCATGTCCGACGCTGATATCCAGGCCATGGTGATCGAACGGGCGCGACGCTTCACCGAGGATGCGCCCACCACGGCGGCCGAAGCAGCGACCATCATCCTCGACGGCGTGAAGGCGGACCGTTGGCGCATCCTGGTCGGTAAGGACGCGCATCGGCTGGACGAACTGGTGCGGCAGTTACCGGAGCGAGCCTACGACCTCGACTTCTTCGAAGGTTTCGCCGCCGAGAGCGGCTGGCGCCTTGGCATGCCGCGGCGCCAGCAGTGACTTAGTCGATCGCCGCGTGGACCAGGTTGGCCACGCGGTCCAGCCGCGCCGAGTGCCAGGGATCGGGCGCCATGTAGTTGGTGAGATAGCTGAACGACACGCCGCTCTCCGGGTCCGCCCACGAATACGACGTGCCTGCGCCGCCGTGCCCAAAGGTCGCCGGCGCGCCGATGGTGCCGAGACCGCGAATGCGATCGCTGTCGCCGCGCACATGCGGTCCGAGCCCGCGATGCATTGGGATGCCGTTCATCTGCTCATCGCCGCGATCGCCGGTGTGGTTGCGCGAGACGTAGGCGATCAACCGCGGCGAGAACAGCCGCACATTGCCGAGCCGTCCCTTGCCCAGCAGCATCTGATAGAACGCCGCCATGCCTCGTGCGGTGGCAAATCCGCCGCCACTCGGCAGGCCGGCGGCGCGGAATTCTGGCGAGTTGTCGCGTGGCTCCGGCGCGTAGGTATCGGCGCAACGCGGTTGCATCTGCTGCGGTACGCCAACGACGATGTCGTTGTTCAAGCCCAGGGGCGCGATCACCTTGTCACGGATCACGTCGCGATAGTCCTGGCCGGTGGCCGCCTCGATCACCATCGCCTGCACCAGATGCGCCGCCTGACCGTGGTATTGCAGCTTCGATCCGGGCGTCCAGTCCAGAGCGAAGTCGCACACCTCGGCGCGCATCCGCGCATGATCGGCCCATGTCGCCTTGGTCACGTTGTTCGACGGGAAACCGCCCTGGTGCGTCATCACCTGCTGCAACGTGATGTCGGCCTTGCCGCGGGTCGCGAACTCCGGCAGGTGATCGGCGATCTTGTCCATGAAGGACAGCTTGCCTTCCTCCACCAGCGTCCACACCGCCGAACTGGTCAGCACCTTGGTCTGGCTGAACAGCAGGAACAGGTTGTCGTTGGTCGCCGGCACCTTTGTTGGTTCCGACTTCGCGTCGCCATAGGTGCGGAACAGCGCAAGCTGGCCATGCCGGGCCAGCGCGATCTGCGCGCCGGGATAGCGGCCTTCCTCGATGTGCTGCTTGATCAGGCGATCGAGATGATCGAGCGGCTTGGCGGCGAATCCCAGGCTGACGGGATCGCTGGACGGCAGGGGATAGTCGGCCATGGTGGCTCTCCGTTGTTCGGCGGTCGGACACTATGCCGGCGCACCGCTCCCCGCCAATACTGGACGACCGGGGGAACGCCGCAGTGAACGGCGCGTTGGAAGTCCGGAGTGGTCATGGACAGCTGTGGCGGCGCGGATGGCGAGAAACAAGACCATATTGATCTCAGGCTTAGGCGTCGCCGGTCCTACGCTTGCTTTCTGGCTGAAAGCAGGTGGGTTCGAACCGATCCTGGTCGAGCGTTCGCCTCGGTTGCGAAACGGTGGTTATGTCATCGACTTCTGGGGACTTGGATACGATATCGCCGAGCGCATGGAGTTGACCGAGGATATCAATCGGGCCGGCTATCACGTCCGCGAGGTGCGCGTCGTAGACGGTCACGGCAAGCGCGTGGCCGGCTTTGGAACCAACGTCTTTCGTGAACTGACCAACGGGCGCTTCGTGACGCTCGGTCGGAGCGAGCTTTCACGACTGCTTTTCGACAAGGTCAATGGCACCGCAGAGGTGATTTTCGACAACGAGATTGTCGGCCTCGACGAACGCAATGACAGTGTGTGCGTTCAATTCAAACGCGGAGGCGCTCGCGAATTCGATCTCGTGGTTGGCGCCGATGGTCTGCATTCCCAAGTTCGCAGACTTGTTTTTGGAACGCAGCACCAGTTCGAGAAAAAGCTTGGCTATGCGGTCGCGGCATTTGAGGTGGACGACTACCGGCCACGCGACGAGGACGTATACATTATGTATGGGCGGCCGGGACGGATGCTTGGGCGGTTTACCCTACGGGACAACAAGGCTCTGCTTCTGTTCGTCTTTGCGACCGGCAATGACACCCTGCCGGACACGCTCGACCGCCAGAAAGAGCTACTTCAGACGCGCTACGCCGATGGCAATTGGGAATGCTCGCACATATTGGATGAATTGGATCGCACGCGGGAACTCTATTTCGATGAGGTCAGCCAAATCCGGATGCCAGGCTGGTCGCGAGGCCGGGTCGTGCTCGTTGGCGATGCTGCGTTCTGCGTTTCCTTGCTGGCCGGGCAGGGTTCTGCCCTTGCGATGACTTCCGCATATGTGCTTGCGGGCGAGCTTGCCGAAGTGGCTGGCCGACATGAAGAGGCATTCCGGCAGTATGAAGCATTTTTGCGGGCCTACATCGATGTCAAGCAGGCAGGTGCTGTGCGGTTCGGTGGTGCTCTTGCGCCGAAGACGCGATGCGGACTCTGGTTCCGCAATCAGGTGATAAACGCGTTCGCCATTCCGGGACTGGCGAGGTTTGCCGTCGGCAGGGAGATCACCGACACTTTGCGTCTGCCTGATTATTGCTGGTAGGCCCGTTCGCAACGCTGCTGTTGGTGTTCTCAGACCGGACACAACGTCGACGCTGCTTGCTCCGCTTCACCGGATCGGCTCTGATCGGTTGAAGCTGGATGGGGAGGTTGCATGACGGAAATTCGTACTGCGCACCTGATGACTCTGACCCTCAGCGTGGGCGGCATGCAGGCGATCGGTGCCACGCCAGGCGGCAACCGGCGCATCGGTCTGGTGTCGGGCGGCAGTTTCCAGGGTGAGCGCCTGCGCGGCACAGTGCTGCCCGGGGGAGCCGACTGGATCGTCGTGCGCGGCGACGGCGCGACAACGCTCGATGTGCGCCTGGTGCTGGAAACCGACGACAAGGCGCTGATCGGCATGACCTACCGTGGCCTGCGGCATGGACCGGCCCCGGTGATGGAACGGCTCAATCGCGGCGAGGTGGTCGATCCGTCGCAATACTATTTCCGTACGGCGATCATGTTCGAGACCGCGGCGGCGAAATACGATTGGCTGAACCGCATCTTTGCCATCGGCACGGGGCGCCGTCCTCCGGAAGGGCCGGTCTACGAAATCTTCGAGGTGCTGTGACATGGCGACGATCGGCTTCATCGGCCTGGGCAACATGGGCGCGCCAATGGCGGCCAATCTGGTGAAGGCCGGCCACAGCGTGCGCGGCTACGACATCAGCGCCAGTGCGGTGCAGGCACTGGCGTCCGTCGGCGTGCAGCCGATGCGCAGCGCGGCCGCGGCGGCGCAAGGCGCGGATATCGTCATCACCATGCTGCCGGCCGGCGAGCACGTGCGTGAGGTGTGGCTGCACCAGGGTGGGCTGATCGAGGCGGTGAAGGGCGCCACGCCGCTGCTGATCGACTGCTCCACGATCGATGTCGAAAGTGCGCGCACGGTGACCGAGGCGGCGCGCGTCGCCGGCTTCGATATGCTGGATGCCCCGGTGTCCGGTGGCGTCGGCGGCGCCACCGCGGCGACGCTGACCTTCATGGTGGGCGGCAGCAAGACCGCGTTCGCGCGCGGACTGCCGGTGCTGCAGGCCATGGGCAAGAACATCGTGCACGCCGGCGGACCCGGAGCGGGGCAGGCGGCGAAGATCTGCAACAACATGATGCTCGCCATCAACATGGTGGGGGTGTCGGAAGGGTTTTTGCTGGCGCGCAAGCTTGGCCTCGATTGGGACCGGCTGTTCCAGATCGCCTCCACCTCGTCCGGGCAGTCGTGGGCGTTGTCGAACTACTGTCCGGCGCCTGGCCCGGTGCCCGCCGCGCCATCCAATCGCGACTACGCGGCGGGCTTCATGGCGGCGTTGATGCTGAAGGACGTGAAGCTGTCGCAGGCGGCGGCCGATGCGGTCGGATCGCCGACGCCGCTCGCCGCTCATGCCATGTCGTTCTACCAGGCGGTAGTCGATGCCGGTGACGGCGGCAAGGATTTTTCCGTGGTGTTCCGCTGGCTCGAAGCGCAGCCGCGGCAATAAGGAGGCGATGATGGGGGCCGAAGCGTTCAAGGCGGCACGCGATTTCCTGTTCGCTCACCGCACCGACTACCGCGCCGCGCATGCCGGTTTCCGCTGGCCGCAACTGGAAAAATTCAATTACGCGCTCGACTGGTTCGATGCCGAATTGGCGCGCGGGGAGAGCGCCAACCGCCTGGCGCTGAAGATCGTCGGCGACGGCGCCGCCACCGCGACATTCGCCGAACTCTCCGAACGTTCCAGCCGGGTCGCCAACGGGTTGCGCGCACTCGGCGTGAAGCGCGGTGAGCGCATCCTGCTGATGCTCGGCAATGTCGTGCCGCTGTGGGAGGTGATGCTGGCGGCGATGAAACTCGGCGCCGTGGTGATTCCGGCGACCACGCTGCTGACCGCGAACGACCTGAAGGACAGGTTCGAGCGAGGCCGTGTCCGCCATCTGATCGCCAATGCGGCCGATGCACCGAAGTTCGCCGACCTCGATCCTACGGTGACGCGTATCGCGCTCGGCGACGCTCCGGCCGGCTGGCATTGCTACGATGACCTGCTGCGTGGCGATGCGCGCTTCACGCCCGAGGGCGAAACGCGGGCCACCGACCCGATGCTGCTGTATTTTACCTCCGGCACCACGTCGCGGCCGAAACTGGTAGAGCACAGCCACCAGAGCTATCCGGTCGGTCATCTGATCACGATGTACTGGATCGGCCTGCAACCTAGTGACATGCATCTGAACATTTCTTCGCCCGGCTGGGCCAAGCACGCGTACAGTTGCTTCTTTGCGCCGTGGAATGCCGGCGCCACCGTGTTCATCGCCAACCAGCCGCGGTTCAACGCGCGCGGCATGTTGGATGCGATCGCCGAGCATAGGGTCACCACGATCTGCGCACCGCCGACCGTGTGGCGGATGTTCGTGCAGGAGGACATGGCGTCCTGGCAGACGTCGCTGCGCGAGGTCTGTTCGGCCGGCGAACCGCTGAACGCCGAAATCATCGAGCATGTGCAAAAGGTCTGGGGCATGACTGTGCGCGAGGGCTATGGCCAGACCGAGACCACGCTCCAGATCGGCTGCTTTCCCGGCGAACGAGTTGAACCGGGCTCGATGGGCCAGGAAGCACCGGGCTATCGCATCCGTCTGCTCGACGCCGACGACCAGGATGTGGAGGAAGGCGAGGTGTGCATCGATCTTAGCCCGCCGCCGATCGGGCTGATGCGCGGCTACCAGAATGATGATGGCTCGTTCGCACTGCTTGGCACGGCTACCTATCGCACCGGTGACGTCGCGGCACGCAGCACGGATGGCTATTACACCTATATCGGCCGCGCCGACGATGTGTTCAAAGCCTCGGACTATCGCATCAGCCCGTTCGAGCTGGAGAGCGCACTGATCGAACATCCCGCGGTTGCCGAGGCTGCGGTGGTACCGGCGCCAGATGCAATCCGCATGGCGGTGCCGAAGGCCTACGTCGTGCTGAGCGCGAGTGCCATGCCGGATCGTGCGACGGCGCTTTCCATCTTCCAACACCTGCGCGAAACGCTCGCGCCGTTCAATCGGGTGCGGCGGCTGGAATTCGCCGAGTTGCCGAAAACGATATCCGGCAAGATCCGCCGCGTGGAACTGCGCCAGCAGGAGGAGGTGCGAGCAAAGCGGGACGAGCGCGTGGCTGCCGAGTTCCGGGAGGAGGATTTTCCGGAGTTGCGAGGCAGCAGGTAACAGGGCCGGGGTCGATGCCGCAGTCACCCACAAGTTGGCTCGCGCACACACCGATGACAAATCCCGGTGGCCTGGTTGCCCTCGTTGAAAGGCTTCCGGCCGAGGTCGCCGTTCTGAACCGGGTGGTGCAGGGTCTTGTCGTCCACTGTGAATGGCTCGAGCAGTATGGCGGTGACAGGAGTGCCTTCGCCACCATGAGCCGCACGACGTTGCCCATCAAACAGCGCCTTGCGGCTCTGATCGAGCGTGATGGTCGTGAGCTCGATGAAAGCGGGCTGCCGGAACAGCGTCAAATTGGTACGTGTCGGGACTTTGCGCTGATGATGTGCGCTTTCCTACGCACCAAGGGCACGCCTGCACGGCTGCGATGTGGCTTCGCTTCCTACCTTGGCGAAGGCTGGGAAGATCATTGGGTTTGCTAATACTGGAACAGCCGTGAGGCCCGCTGGTGTCTGACTGACGCCCAGCTTGATGAGGTGATAAGAGCGGCCTGCGAGATCACTTTCGACACCGCCGATGTGCCTCGCCAAAAGTTTCTGACTGCAGGAGAGGCTTGGCTGCGTTGTCGAATCGGGAACGATGACCCGAACCGCTATGGGCAAGGCAGCACCAGAGGCATTTGGTTTATGACGGTGAATGTCGTCCGCGACGCTTTTACGACAAACAACCGGGAAACGTCCGCTTGGGATAGGTGGCGCGAAGCTCCTGCCGAGTCACGGACAGTGTCATCCCAGCAACTTACAGCGATCGATGAACTTGCACGCAACCCGGAAGAGACGCGCGGCGAGCTGATACCACCTTGGCTCGGTGATACGTCCCAGCCGACGGACCGTCCCTGAGATGTGCACGAAGAAAGCCCGCAAACTGCTAAGTGTATAGGGCAGGCCGTTGCCCTTCCCGGTCCTACAACCCAGTGGCCCGTCATGCTGGCGCCGTGCCAGACCGCCGTTTCCCAGCCATCGGCACGGTGGTCTTCCGCGCTCAGAGCGTAGGACCCCAGTGGGCGGAAAGCGGACCAGGCGACTGCGACCTTTGCAACGCTCAGCCCCCTTCCAGCGACAGGAGAGGGTTTCTCTTTGCCCGGCGTCGGTGTTTGCTCCCCGCGGCAAAAGGACGGGCGATGCAGGGATCCCTGGGGGAGAAGATCGGCGAAGGCGCCTACGCGGACGTCCACGCCTGGGCGCCCGGTCAGGTCCTGAAGCTGTTCAAGGCCGGCTTCGAGCGGCGGCACAGCTGGTGGGAGGCGCGAATGACCCGCGCCGCCTTCGCCGTCGGCGCCCCGGCGCCGGAGGTGTTCGACGAGGTGACCCTGGAGGGGCGCTTCGGCGTCGTGCTGCAGCGCCTCGACGGACCGACCCTGCTGCACCTCTCGCGGAGCGGCGCCATGACGCCCGAACAGACGGGCGCGATCCTCGCGGCCCTCGCCATATCCGTTCACAAGACGCCCCCGCCGCCGGACGTACTCTCTCTGCGCGACACGATGGCCGGCTCGTCGCGTCTCTCCAGCACGCTTCCGGAGCACATCGCCACTGGCATCCTCGGCCTGATCGAGCGCCTGGCGCCGGCGGACGGGCTGTGCCATGGCGACCTTTACCCCGGCAACGTGATCATGACGGCCGATGGTCCGAGGCTCATCGACTGGGGCGGTGCGACCCGTGCACCCCCCGGCCTCGACCTTGCATGGTGTCACGTCTTCCATTGCGAGCTCGCCGCGGAAACCGTCGCCGATCCGGAGCGGCCGCGCGCCGTCAATGCGGCCACGCAGTCCGACTACGCGCGGCTGGCCGGCATGTCCCAAGCGGCGCTGACGGCGGCGATTGAGCCATATCTGCCCATCGTCTACGTCCGCTTCCTCCTGGGGCCGGCGGGGAGCCCTGCCCTGCGGGAGCGGCTGACCCAGCGCGTCGAAGCGGCCCTGCGCTCGCAGGACTGATCGGTCAGGCTCAGGCCCATCGCCCACACGCTTGCCCGATGGATTGCCCAGACCAGCCTAACGTCCGCTTAGAATCCGCCGCGAAATAACTGCGTCGATTGCCGGCAAAGCCGCTATTTTCCCCATCATCCCGCGCAAGCGGGGGACCCAGTTGCCGCTCGGGTCCCTGCTTTGCGCGGGGATGACGACTTTGGAGTACGGCCTCAGCTACGCCAGAATCGTTCAATTCGCGGCAAGCTCAACTCCCAGGCACGGACGGGAGACGGCGGAGACGCCGGCTGAACTGCTCCAGCAGCGGCTTGCAGCGTGTGGAATAGTTGGTGATGGCAATGGCGGAGCACAGCAGTCAGAGTGATGCGGTCCAGTGGATGATGGGGCGCAGGATGGTTGCGATCGGGACCCAGTTGCGGCGGTCTGCCATCAACCGCGGTCAGTTGCATGCCGGCGGTCGACGCAATGCCACCATCCCGTGCATCGCATTGCTGCTGCTTTGTCTTCTGGTGTGGGCGGCGCCGACATCGGCGGCCGATCACATGACTAGCGAAGAAGTGCGGTTGGCAGTGGCCGCCACTTCCGCAGGTACCTTGGATTTGTCGGGGAAGGATATGAGCGGTGATGATCTGACTGACCTCGACCTGAGCGGTGCCAGTCTGGCCGGCGCCAACCTGACAGGAGCCAATCTGCACGGGGTCAAGCTGGTCGGCGCCAACCTCACGGGCGCCGATCTGACCAAGGCGGACCTGACCTTCGCCTGGATCATCCGTGCCAACTTCACTCAGGCCCGCTTGCACGGCGCGACAATGCAGACGGTCGTGACCTCGACAGGAATGGACAACACACCAGATCAGGCCGCGATATTCGTGGGGGCCGACCTGTCGGACGCATCGATCACGGTACACTTCAGCTTCGACGACATGCGCGGGGCAAACTTCTCGCGCGCCCATATGACCGTGGTAATGGCGAACCAATCGATGGGCCTGCTGCGCACCGAGTTCGTCGCCGCCAAGCTGGACGGGGCCGATTTCACGGGCGCGGGGTTGGGCCACGTGACGTTCCGCTTTGCCAAGTTGGTCGGCGCTCACTTCAATGGCGCCGATTTGAGCAACGCCGAGTTTGATGGCGCCGACCTGACGAATGCGGACTTCACCGGCGCGAAGGTCGAGGCTGCGACGTTCGAGAGCGCGACATTGAATGGAGCCAAGGGCCTTGATCGATCGACAATCAGATGATGCAGCTTGCGGGCGAAGCAGCAGCTTCGCCTCACTTCGATGGCGCAAACGGCGTCGGATCGACAAAGCGCCGCAGCACGTTCCATGTCAGCCGGGCAATCGGATTGTCGAAGTCGCGGTGCCCGAACGAACCCGCATAGGCGATCGATCCGGTCGAGAACACCGCGCCGCCTGACTGGGTTTCGAAGAACACCATGTCGGCATGGATCTGCTGGTTGATCACGCCGTCGGTCAACCCGTGCGCCACGCGCACTTCCTCGTTGACCAGCTCGTAAGTATTGGAGTGGTTCTCCGATCGTGCCACCACCAACGCGTGCGGCGGTGTGCCCAGCAGCGGATCGACGCAGTCGATCTCCAGTCCCGCCGCCCCGCCTTGCAGTATGCCGAAATCGCCCAGGATCTCTTCGGGCACGCCATTGAAGATGAACGCGACGCGCGGATCGTGTGACGCCTCGTTACGCCGGTAGTACGACGAATGATCGAACCCCTGGCTGATGAATCCTACGCCCGCCAGCGCCTGCGGCGCGCGATTGTTGCGTCGCCACAGCCCGCCGTATTCGCCAGAAAAACTGTGATAATACTCGCCCACCTCGGCGTCCCACGCCCGTGTGCCGTCCTCGCTGCGACGGACCTCGATAGTGCCAGGCCGCGTCGGATGATAGGCGATGCGCCAGTAGAATCCATTGCCGCCCAGGTACATCAACCGACCGCCCTGCCGCATCCAACCGTCCAGCGCATCCATCATCTGCAATGACTCGTATTCCGGGTGGCTGCCGGTCACCAGCGCACGATACGGCCGCAGCAGGTCGAGCCCTTCGGCATGCAGGTCATCGTCGGTGATCACGTCGTACGGCAGGCCCGATCGCTCCAGCCAATCGACAATGAACAGATCGACGCAATAATTCCAGAACCGCCCGGTCGGCCGGATGTTGGTCGCCGGCCGCAGCCGCGACGAATAGCAGATGCCACTGCCGTCGCGATGCCGGTCGTAGGTGGAAAACCCAAGCTCCGGATGCTCCAGCAACAGGATGTCGATCGCATCGATCACGGTGAGCCGGCCCTGCACCGCCTCGGTCATCACCGAACGCATGCGGCCGATGTTGTTGCAGTACACCGTGTAGGTGGCGCTCGAAGCGAGATAGACAATGTCCGCGGTCGGCCGTCCCTTGGATGGACGCACGAAGAACGCCACCTGGAACTGCGCGTCCTCCGCCTCCAGCATCGCCGCGTAGCAGCCGCTGCGCAGATCGGCCGGCACAGTGAAGCTGAAATCGGTCTCCCACCGCGCGTCGATCATGTCGTCATCGTGAAAATGTATCGCGCCGTACTGATGTGGCGCATGACGCCAGTTCATCTCCGAGCCGTCCCAGTTCTGTCCGGTCATCGCGCGCGCCGGCAGATTGACGGTCAATCCGTCCAGCCGGTTCGGTGAGCTATCACGAATGATCTCGGTCTCGATGTCGCGGGAAAAATCCCAGCTTCCGACGATGGCTTCGACCAGTTCGGCGGGGACAGTGCCGCCCACCAGCGCCAACAGCGCGCCATGATCCAGTGCACGGCTTGCCAGGCGCGGACGTTCGATCTTGCCATTGAAGCAGCCGCCGACCAGTGGCAGATCGCCGGGCAATCCGTCGCTGTCATCGACGTGCCAGGCCGCGAACAGCATCGGCCCGTCGCGCGACGTGCCGCCGGTCGCCGTGGCCTGACGTGTGACACTTGATGCCACCGTCATCGTCTTGTCGGCGAGTAGGTCCTGATGGAGCGTGATCGTTCCGGTGGCCGCATCATAGCTGGCGGCGACGAAGTACCATTTGCGCGCCAGCAGCTTCCGGCCACTGCGCAGCACCGTCGTGCCGAGGCGAAATTCAGCCTCGCCCGCATCGTTGACCATCAGGCCGAAGCCGTTACCGGCGCTCTCGCTCCACGTCCCGGCGATCGCCTGGGGTCCGTCCCCCGGCAGTGTCGGCCAGACCAGCGCCGCGATCGAGAAGCTCCGCAATGCACCAATCAGCTTATGCGCGGGCACCATCGCCCACGAACCCGCGCGCAACGGCTGCGTCCGCGCGGCGTAGGCACTGTTGGCGGTCGTATCGACCGGTTCGGTGCGGAACGGCGGTGCGGCGGGGCCTGCCTCGGGGCTCAGTAGCCGGACGATCCGCGCGTTGTAATGTGCGGCGCCATCGCAGCTCACCTTGAAGCCGATGGTATCGCCGGGGCGGACGCTGATCGCATCCGAATAGCCCATCAGCGTGGTCATTCGATCGGCAACGGCGCGCCCGCCATCTCCTCCCAGCGCAGTTTGAACACCGTCCATTCAGCGGCTTCCAGGCTGTCGAATGTCACGTTGGTCAGGCGCGGCGGACCCTGGTTGCCATCCGTCAGCCGCGCCAATGTCCATTGCGCGTGCGGTCGCGTCATCACCAGCACGTGGCGCGCATCGGTTTCGCGCGTGCGCATCAGGTTGAGCAGGTATTGCAGGTCAGGGCTGTGCTCGCCGAACGGCCTGGCCTTGTATTCGCGCGCCAGGTCGAGCCGGCTGGCGTCGAAGCGATACACGATGCGTGTCTCCTTGACACTTGGAACCACGTGGGATCGGTTGCGTGGAGCGAAACCCATCTATTCTCGTATGACAATAGCCCACCACCCCGTTCTGGTCATCGGTGCCGGCGTCGTCGGCCTGTCCACCGCGCTCTATCTGCAACGTGCCGGGGTGCAGGTGGCGATCCTGGATCCGCTCGGCCCGGCCGGAGGAGCATCGTTCGGCAATGCCGGCATGCTCAGCCCCGACACCGCGACGCCGATCGCGATGCCGGGCATGCTGCGCAAGGTGCCTGGCTGGCTGCGCGATCCGCTCGGCCCGCTTGCGGTACGTCCGTCGTATTTCCCGCGCGCCCTGCCATGGCTGCTGCAATGGGTGAAGGCAGGCCAGCTGCAACGCGTACTCGCGGTATCCGACGCGATGCGCGCGCTGCATAGCGACACGCTGACCTGCTGGCGCGAACTGCTTGGCGATGCGCTGTACCACGATCTGATCCGTCCCTCCGGCCAGGTGAGCGTCTGGGAAGGCGACGATGCCAGCCCGACCGAGGCGATCGAACAGCAGATCCGCGACCGCCATGGCATCGCCGCGCAGCAGCTTAACGCCGACGAGCTGCGCCAGATGTTCCCGGGCCTCGCGCGCGACATCACGCGCGGTCTGTTCGTGCCGGGCAACGGTTACACCGTCAGCCCGCAGCGCATCGTCCACTCGCTGGCCGAGATGTTCCGCGCGGCGGGCGGCTCGATCATCGCCGAACGGGCCATGAAGCTGATCCCCAATGAAGGCGGTGGCTGGCTGGCGATGACCAACATCGCCAACCGGTACGCCGACCACGTGGTGGTCGCAGCCGGCGCCTGGTCCGCCCAACTGCTCACCCCGCTCGGTATCCGCGTGCCACTGGAAACCGAGCGCGGCTATCACGCCATGCTGTTCTCCCCCAGCGTCACGCCGCCGATCCCGATCAGCAGCAAGACGCGCGCCTTCTTCATGACCCCGATGGAGGACGGGCTCCGCGTGGCCGGCACGGTCGAGATCGCCGGGCTCGATGCTCCGCCCAATGAACGGCGTGCCCAGGTACTGGTCGAGCATGCGCGCCGACTGTTCCCCGGTCTGCAGGCCGGCGAGGTGCGTTACTGGATGGGGTTCCGTCCGTCGACGCCCGACAGCCTGCCGATCCTTGGACCGGTGCAGCGCCGTCCCGGCCTGTATCTCGCATTCGGCCACGGCCATTTCGGCATGAGCGGCGGCCCGCCGAGCGGTCGCTTGCTGGCCCGTCTGATTACCGGCCAGCCGTCTGGGATCGACCCGTCGCCGTACGACGCGCGGCGCTTCGAAAGCTGACGATTACTTCTTCAAGGGAATATTAACACCTTCCACCTACGCCTGCGTGCGATGAGTGCACGCATTGATCTTGGGCGGGCGCCGGTGCTGCCGCCATGGCTGCGGCGTCTGGCGCGTCGGGCGGTCCTGCTGGTCTGGTGGGCCATCACGCTGCAATTGCGGCAGCGGTTCGTGCTGTGGCGGCGCGCCAAACAGATCCGTCGGCTTGCGCCGATCACGCCGGCGCTGCAGCCGATCCTGATCCACCACGCCGATCCGCGGCAGATCCGTGTGCCGCATAGCGCCGATCCGGCCGTTTCCATCATCGTTCCGTGCTACGGCAAGGTGGAGTACACGCTGAGCTGCCTGGCATCGATCGCGGCGCATCCGCCCGAGGCGGCCATCGAGGTGCAGTTGCACTGTGCCGGTGCTGGATTGCGCCTGCGACGGCGACGACGCCGCAAACAGAATGCAAAGGGCCGCGGCGATCGCCGCAGCGAATTTGATTGCTTTATTCAAGTTCAACATTCTCGTCCTCCCGTTATGAAACTTACTTCCCAAATCGCACAACCGGCGCCGCTCAATCGCTTTGCGCCGGACGCGACAGCTGCTCCATGATCCGATCGAGATTGAAGCTCTGCGGCTTCTGCCGCGGCGGAAAGTCTTTTCAAGGTATCGACGAAGGCCGCGGCGATGGCCTGCGCGCCGTAGAGCAAAAAAGCCCTGTGCAGCGTCCAGGCATAATATTCATTCGACGTGACCTGCGCGCGTTCGTAAGGGTCCACGCGCAGGTTGAAGAACAGTGGCAGGCGCCGCTTGCGGCGATTAAGTGCGTGCTGCCTTTGCTTTTCTCGCTCGTCTTGACCCGGCATTCCTAACTCCCTGTTCTGCTGACACAGCGGAATCCGACGTGGCTCGTGGACGTATCGACCGGCTCCGCGTGGCGTGCGGCCGGGCGATAACGGCGGCAATAATTCGGCGCGCACAGGTGCGAGCCGCCTTTGAGCACCTTGCGCGGAATTCTGATTTTCGGCTGGCAGGGTCGTAGCTGTCTTCTTCACGGCCGCCGCGCGGATTCTCCGGCACGCAGCAGGCCTTCGGCGCATCGGCTTCGTGCTTGGCGGACCACCAGTCCGTCGGTCCATTCCCAGACATTGCCGATCATGTCGTAGACGCCGTAGCCATTGGGCGGAAACGCCAGCACCGGCGAGGTGCGCTCGAAACCGTCGTCGCATTTGTTCTCGTGCGGAAAATTGCCCTGCCAGGTATTGGCGCGGTGCTTGCCGCCGGGCGTGAACTCGTCGCCCCAGGCGAATTCGGCGCCGTCGAGCCCGCCGCGCGCGGCATATTCCCACTCGGCCTCGGTCGGCAGCTCCTTGCCGGCCCATTTGGCGTAGGCGAGCGCGTCGGCAAACGTCACATGCACGACCGGGATGATTGTCGAGCGCGTTGATATTGCTCTTCGGCCCGTACGGATGGCGCCAATCGGCGCCTTTGAGGAATTGCCACCACTGGCTCCAGTCGCGCAGATCGACCGGACGCTGCCGGCGGCGTGAACACCAGCGAGCCGGCATAGAGCATGTGCGGCAGCGCGCCGGGATAGTCCTTCGGGTCGGGCGGAATCTCCGCGAAGGTGACGTGGCCGGTGGCGCGGACGAATTCCTTGAATTGCCGGTTGGTCACCGGCGTGCGATCGATCCAGAAGCCGTCGACCGTCACGCGATGGACCGGCGCTTCTTCCGGATAATGCTTGTCCGATCCCATGCGGAACGTGCCGCCTGGAATCGAGATCATGTTGGGCGGCGCGGGCGATGACTCGGGCCGCTGCAATGACGCGACACCACTATCGTTCACGGGCTTCCTTGCACAACGCGTTCAGCCGCAACTCTTCTACGCCCATTTTTAGAGCGCGTTCACAAAATCGATAAGTTTTTTGAAACAAAAGCATCTTCTTGCGCAGAAAACTATCCGAGAAATGTCGGAAATGCATCCAAAGATTTCTGCGACGCATGTCGTTCTCGCGTGCCGCATCGTGATCCGCGCATGACTGCACGCACATTCTTGTCTGCAAATGATCATGACCTATACGAAGGTATAGGTGATTCTATACGAACGTATTCGCGTCGGACGGATTATGCATCCGCTGCTACGGTGAGCAGCGTCGACCAACCTCCATTGCACAGTCTCGAACGATCAACGGAAGGATCAGCGCCATGCATCAGAGCAAAAGCGACCACATCAAAAACAATTCCCAACAGCTCGAAGACGACATCTTCTTCGATAAGACCGCCGACGAAGCAATCGAGCGCGCCGCGGAAGCGTGGAGCAGCGCAGCGTTCACCATGGGCAATTGCACGGGCTTGGGTTCCTGCCCGGGATAACCAGCTTCGCTCGCCGGATCCGGTCGGGCACCACCGTTTAATTCGTATTTTAGCGGTTTGCGTCGGCGATTGTGATTTGAACGCAACACCTGCGCCGAATCGACTCGTGGAACCGGCACCAGTACGCGTTTCACACGATGCACCCCGCGGCGTCATCGGCTAGGTTGGCTGCGCTGCCGCGGGGGCGCCGATGCAAGCGAGGCCGGGGTCAAAGCTCTCCAGATTTTGCGCGCGAGTGATCGCCGCGCTGTTGAGCTTTGCTTGCCGCGCTCTGCTTCACGAATGCCGCACGCGCCGACGAAGGCGGCGTCAGCTTCTGGGTGCCGGGATTATTCGGTAGTCTCGCGGCGGCGCCGCACGCGCCGGGCTGGGCGCTCGCCGTCATCAATTATTATGACGCCGTAAGCGGCAGCGAAGGCGTCGCCGCGGCGCGCGAAGTGACGATCAACAGGTTCAACGGCAGGTTCAGCGCCACCGTCAATGTCAATGTGAACGTCAACCTGAAGGCCCGTCCCGATATGTTCTTCGCCATCCCAAGCTACACATTTCGCGACCCCGGTCTTCGGCGGCCAGTTCGCGCTGAGCATGCTGATGGTCGCCGGTCGCAGCATCACCTCGGTCAACGGCACGGCCATCGCGAGCGTCGGTCCATTCACGGTCTCGCGGCCGGGCGCGATCGAGGATGCGCGCGACGGCTTCGGCGATCTCTATCCCGATGGCGACGCTGCGCTGGAACCACGGCGTCGACAATTGGATGACCTACATTACCGGCGACATCCCGGTCGGCATGTACAATTCGGCGAGCCTCGCCAATGTCGGCATCGGCCACGGCGCCATCGATGCCGGCGGCGGCTACACCTATTTCAATCCGCAGACCGGACACGAATTCTCCGTCGCGACCGGCTTCACCTATAATTTCACCAATACCGCGACCGACTATCGCAACGGCATCGACTGGCACACCGATTGGGGCGCGTCGCAATTCCTGACAAAGCAATTGCAGGTCGGGCTGGTGGGATATTTCTATAACCAGCTCACCGCCGACCAAGGCTGCTTGCCGCAACTCTGCCCGTTCAAGTCGCAAGTCACCGGCATCGGGCCGCAGATCGGATACCTCTTTCCGGTCGCCGGCATGCAGGGCTACATCAATCTGAAGGGTTATGGCGAATTCGACGGCCACGACCGTCCCAGCGGCTTTAATACCTGGCTGACATTGTCGCTGTCCCCGGCGCCGCCCACGGCCGACAAGTCGCCGCCGCCGATGCTGACCAAGGGCCCGCCGCGCGGCTGACCGAGGAAGTCGTGACCCCCACGCTCGATTGCGGGTAGATTGGGCTTGCCTTACAGGCGTCCTGTAGATTGACAGCAGGACTAGGACTGTATGCGCGGCATCGGATTTACGGGGGCAACCTGAGCATGAAGGCGTTGACGCGACGCACATTCACCGGTCTCGCCGGAGGTGGCGCCGCGCTTTTCGCCGCGCCGCGCATCGTGAGCGCAGCCTTTCCCGAGCGGACGATCCGCATCATGATCGGCTTCGGCGCCGGCGGAACGGTGGACACCATCGCCCGCATCCTCGCCCAGGCGATCGGTCCGATCCTCGGCCAAAGCGTCATCGTCGAGAACCGGCCGGGTGGCAGCGGCAGTATCGCGGCAAACGCCGTGGTGCAGGCACCGGCCGACGGCTACACGCTGCTGTTTGGCGTATTCTCGCACGCAATTGCGCCGGCGCTGGTGAAGCTCGATTACGATACGATCCACGATCTGACCGCAGTGTCGCAGGTTGCAAGCGTGCCTCTCTTGCTGTTCGCCTCGGAGAAGTCGCCCTACCACAGCGTCGCCGAGGTGGTGGCAGCGGCGAAGGCAAAACCCGGCACGGTGACCTATGCTTCCGGCGGAGTCGGCTCCTCGGGTCATCTCAGCGGCGAACTGTTCGCGCGCAAAGTCGGAATCACGCTTGTGCACGTGCCCTATCGCGGCGGCTCGCAGACGGTGCAATCGCTGCTCGCGGGTGACGTCGAGCTGATGTGGGATACGCCGGCGCCGGCGACGCATTCCTTCATCGCCGATGGCAAGCTGCGCGCGCTCGCGGTGATGTCGAACAAGCGGCTGCCGAGCTTCCCCGACGTGCCGGCCATCGGCGAGCTCGGCTACGGCAACGATCTCGAGGTCCAGGCGTGGCAAGGTGTGCTCGTGCGCAGCGGCACGCCACCGGCGATTGTCGACACGCTCTACCATGCGATCGCGAAGGGCATGGCGCTTGATGATTCGCAGCAGCGCATCGCGGCGATGGCGGTCGAGCCTATGGCGACCGATCCGGCGGCCTTCGAAGCGTTCTTCACCAGCGAGGTCAAACGCTGGACCGAGGTCGCGCGCGCCGCGGGAATCCAGGCGCAGTAGCTGGCAGCTCTAATGATTGTTCAATTTAAAGCCTCGTTCCGACACATAGTGGGCGTCAGCCGCTTTTGTCGCCTTCCGGCGCATGGCTGACCTCACTCACCCCCTGAAAGTGTCCGATGCATTCGGCTGGTGCCGCCTATTCGCTGCTCGGAACTCGGGCGAGTTCGCATGCCTTTATACCTTCGTATAGAGGGAAAGACCCAAAGCGGAATGGTAGCTAACCGTCCGTCGCGCTCTAGTTGCGCCACGGAATAGTTCGGAGCGCAGCGGTCACGGAGACCGATGGATTGGTTTGCTGTTGAATCAATAATTCCAGATTGTGAGGAAAATCGCATGTTCTTTGTTCAAGAAGGTTTCACCTACCGCAATTTCTTGATGGACATGGTCGGGGTATTCGCATTCGTCGTCTGGTTCTGGCTCCTCATCGTCATCTATGGCGATCTGTTCAGGCGTCACGACATCTCCGGTTGGGGCAAGGCGCTATGGGTGCTGGTGCTGGTCATAACGTCTTATCTCGGCATCTTCGTCTATCTCATCACCCAAGGCAGGGGCATGGCTGAGCGCAACGCGCAGCAGGCTGAGCAGGCGAGACGAGTTGCGGCGCGTTGTTGGTTTCAGTGTCGCGGACGAGATTACCAAGCTGGATCAACTGAAGAAGTCGGGATCGATCACCGAAGCCGAGTACGGACGTCTTCGCGCTAAATTGGTGTAATGCGCGGTGCACACTCGGCGCGCTGGCCGGCAATTAGACCGAATGTGATGATCTCGGACGATCTTGCGGGCGCCAGACCGGCCTCATCTCATTCCGAATGATTCTAGTGACCGTTCAATTTAAAGACCCGTTCCAACAATGTCCTCACCGCGGCTTCCGTGATGTGGGTCGCTGTTGCGGAATAGGCCACATGCGCGCCTTTCCCGACGCACGCGTCCGAAGGCGTGAAGGGCCGATGTGTCGCGACATTGATGATGGTCCCGACCGGCTCTTCCTTCAGCACGCAAAGCGTCGTTTGCGCGTAGGGCACGACAGACGGACGAGGCGGCAGTGAGGGATAATCATAGGCGTGCCACGCATTGGGGAGCGCGATCATCTGGACATCCTTGGCCGTCCCTTTGAGACGCTCGAAATAGGCGCGGCAAGGCGCGATCTTGACCCAGTCATCGGACTCGCCGTGAAAGATACGGATCGGGTGATCGCTCACCTGGGTGTCATCGATGTAAGTCGTGATGCAGGGCGCATAGAGCGCAATATAGGCTGCCGGCTCGACACCGCTGGTGTTCCACATTTTTTGGAATTGTCTGAGACTTGCATAAAGCGACGCCTGTCCCCCGCGCGAGAACCCCATGACGGCAATGCGATTGGGATCTATCCGCGGATCGGCGGCCAGCACCGCAAGGCTGCGATACAGGTCGAGGATCATGTTCAATCGTCCGAGCTGGGACTGATCGGCAACGGTGCTGACGATGCCTCGCCCGGTAAAGGAATTGATTGCGAAGGTGGATATGCCGAGCGACGAAAACACCTTCTCCCAAAGCGCGGCATTCTCCTCGACGCCGCCCGAGCCATGCAGCAGGATCACCAGCGGACGACGTCCCGTGCCTTGAGCAACCCGCAAAGTTCCAGAAATCACTGTCGGCAGTCCAAAGGACTTGCCCTTCAAGAACTGTTGGTCCGATATGGTCAGGGTTGGAATTAGGATTGTTTCGCCGCGAGCGCCGGCGGAAGGAGTATTCGCCGCGAATGACGTCTGAGCGCCGACGACGCGAGAACCGCAAGGACGACGCGGATAGCTAATTGCTTCATACCCACCATCTTAATCGACGAATCACTGGATCAACACAGCCACATCGGTGATCCGCACGACCTCTCCATGCCCCCCTTGCGCTCCCAGCACGCGTCTGACCAGATGTGCGCAAATTCTGCGATCAAGCGTCAGGGAGGCGGACATGCACTTGCTTCGTCGTGAATTTCTGCGATTGGCGGCGGCCGCGGCGGCGCTCGATGTATCGTCGTTGGCGCATGCGGCCGACTATCCGACCCGGCCGGTGCGCGTCATCGTCGGCTTCCCGGCCGGCATCGGTCCGGACATTACCGGCCGGCTGATCAGCCAGTGGTGGTCCGAGCATCTGGGGCAGCAATTCATCGTCGACAATCGGCCGGGTGCGGGCAGCAATATCGGCACCGAAATGGTCGCCAAAGCGGCGCCGGACGGATACACATTGCTGGTCACCGTCTCGACCAATGCGATCAACGCGACGTTTTATCAAAACGTCAATTTCGATTTCAGGAAAGATATCGTCCCGGTCGGGTTCATGGGCGCCACGCCCTTCGTTTTGGTGGTCACGCCGTCGTTTCCGGCCAAAACGGTGCCCGAGTTCATTGCCTACGCCAAGGCCAATCCCGGCAAGATCAACATGGCCTCGGCCGGCATCGGCAATCCCACCCACATGGCGGGCGAGTTGTTCCAGCTGATGGCCGGGGTGCGCATGCAGCATGTGCCCTATCGGGGCGAGGCGCCGGCGGTGACCGACCTGCTGGCCGGCCAAGTCCAAATGTATTTCAGCCCGTTGCCGCAAGTCATCGAATTCGTCCCGTGGCACGGCCGGCGGCTGCGGGCGCTCGCGGTCACCACGACGACCCGCTCCGAAGCATTGCCGGATGTGCCGACGCTGGCCGAATTCGTGCCGGGCTACGATGCGAAGCGGCTGGTACGGCATCGGCGCCCCACCGGCACGCCGGCCGACATCATCGACAAGCTCAATAAGGAAATGAATGCCGGCCTGGCTGACCCCGGACTGAAGTCGAAGTTTCTCGCCATCGGCGTCGTGCCGAATCCGATGACGCCGGCGCAGTTCGGCAAGTTCATTGCCGATGAAATCGACAAATGGGCCAAGGTGATCAAGTTCGCCGACATCAAAGCCGAATGAATGGCAGCGAGCGGGGTTAGCTACAGGCCTAAAATCCAAGGGAAGGGACCTAAATGCGTCGAATTTCGACTTTGCACGTTTCGACATTGCACATTTCGACTTTGCTCGCGGCCGGGCTCTGCGCCGTTGCTCTGGTCACTCTGCAAAGCCCCGCGCAAGCGGCGGCGGACATGGCGCTCACGCGCTTCGAATGCGGCACTCCGCAGGCGCCGACCCCCGTCAACCAGCGCTTCTCGGACACGTACGCCTACGGTGATCTGAAAATACAGTTCGTGTTCAGTTGCTATCTGATCAAACACGGCGACCAATACCTGCTGTGGGATACCGGCCACGCCATGACGACCCCCAACGTCGCGCCGAAGGTGAGCCTGGTCGATCTCAGCTGGGGCAGATCAACGTCAAACCCGAGCAGATCAACTACGTGGGCATCAGCCATTATCACGCCGATCACACCGGCCAGGTCGGTTCGTTTCCGAACGCGACGCTCCTGATCGGCAAGGCCGAGTGGGAGGCGATCACCGCCCCGACGCCGGCCGCGGGCGTCAACTTCAAGCCGTTCGAGCATTGGAGCAAAGGCGGCGGCAAGGTCGAACCGCTGCCGAACGACAAGGACGTGTTCGGCGACGGCAGCGTGATCGTGCTCGCCACGCCCGGCCACACGCCGGGCCACCGCAGCCTGCTGGTCAAGCTGCCGCAGATGGGTGCCGTCCTGATCAGCGGCGACGCCGTGCACTTCCGCGAAAACTATGAAACCAACGGCGTGCCCTGGTTCAATTACGACCGCGCCCAGACACTGGCGTCGATCGATCGCATCAAAAAGATCGTGGCGAATTCCAAGGCCACGCTCGTCATCCAGCACGATGCGCGCGACATCGACAAATTGCCGGCGTTCCCGGCTGCA
>CAWFYC010000037.1:0-260255 GCA_963819855.1 uncultured Alphaproteobacteria bacterium | reverse complement strand
CATTCAACGCAAATGCACGCTGATCAGAAGGGATGCACGCTGATGGTCCTGAGCGGTCGATCCGCCGGTGCCCTGCCTCAAAGGATGCGCCGGCGTCGCGACTGCTCGGTGCGTTTGCGTGCATCCCTTCTGATCGGCGTGCATTTGCGTTGAATACTTGCTTTCTGGCGACGCTGCGGGATCAGCCGTTGATTGCAGCTGTCGGGCTGCGCTGCGTTCTCCCTTTTTGCTGGCATACGACGAGCCTGCGGACGAATCACGACGGCGGGGCCGGCCAGCGCTGGCCCCGGGTGTCACGCGCGCGGTCCGGGCGGCGGCCCTCGGGTCAAGCCCGAGGGTAAAGTTCAGGGCGGGCCGGTGCCGGCGGGTGCGAGGATGGGCGGGAAATGTGCCGGCGATACGGCAGCCGTGGCGGCGTGCCAACTCTGGGACGCCCGCCGTATGATGTCTTTGTACAGCGGGACGAGGCTGCCGCCGTACGTGAGGATGGCCAAGTTCAGTTTCCGCCACAGCGGATGGTCCGCCATGATTCCGAGATCGCGGCAGATGTTGGCGATGACGGTACCGATCGGCCGGCGGCGGATTTCGGCGGCGATCTGCTCGGGGGTGGGGAGGTTGGTGAGGTCAAGTCCGGCGGCACTGGTGCGCTGCGTGGCCGGTGCGGCGGCGGTCCGTGGCCTGTCCTCGGACCTGACCCGAGGATCGACGCGCCGGGCCGGAGCGCCGCAGGAAGCGGGCGCCGCATCCGGGTAGGCGCCCTGCACGAGCCTTGCCTCGAGCGCGTTGGCGCGGAGCAGGCCAAGGGTGATGCGCGCCAGGATCAGCCGGATGTCGCTGGTGCCGAAGGCGCGGGCGGTGGCGCCGAGGTCGGGGGTGACGCTGCTCTGGGTCAGCGTGGCAGCGAGTTCCTTGCCGTAGTCGATCAGCCGGCGGACGAGGTCGAGGAGGCGCCCGAAGCGGCTTTGCGGATCCTGGGTTGGAGGGGTTACGGGCGGGTCGGACATGAACGTTATAAGAACACATTGCGGCAGCGGCTGTCAAGGAATATCTTCTTGTAGGGGTAGGGCAGGCCGGATGTGGCGGATCAACCCGTCACGTCACATTCCGGCGCGCAAGTGCGCGAGGTGCACGTCGAGCGTCTGCCCTTAGGCGCTGACGCTGGTGTACCCGGCGCGGTGATTTTGCGAGCTCTTTTCGGTCATATCTTGCGGTAAGAGCAACCCATTGAAACTGTTGGGCCAAGCGAGGTGCCTGAAAGTCTTTAATTATGCAACGGGGTTTCGAGCGCCAATTAACCAACAATGGCGCTATGTGAAAACATTGTTTAATGAGACGGTGTGTTTATCGAAACCTATTTCCTGCATGGAGCCGATCAATGACTGCAAGAATATTTTCGGGATTCTTAGAGTTTGTCCGGAAACCTCACGCGATTCTGCATAGCCTTCTGACCATCAGGCGGATGGATGCCAGGAGCAGGAACGCGCGCGCCTTGTGGTTGAGGCTCTCCCAATCCTTGGCCAGGCGACGACAGCGGTTGAGCCATGCGAGGGTTCTCTCGACCACCCAACGTTTGGGCAGGACGACAAAGCCCTTTGCCTGGTCCGAACGCTTGACGATCTCCACATCCACCTGGGAGAGGATCGTTTTCATCGCCTTGCGGAATTCCGGCCCCTGATAGCCACCGTCGGCGTAGAGCTTCAGCAAGAAGGGGTAGAGCCCAAACAAAGTGGCCATCAGCATTGCACCGCCGTCGCGATCCTGAATGTCGGCCGCGTGCACGATGGCGTGCAGCAGCAATCCCTGTAAATCTACCAGGATATGCCGCTTCTTCCCCTTGATCTTCTTGCCCGCATCATAGCCATGTGGGTCGATACAGGCCCCCCTTTTTCGGCGCTCTTGACGCTCTGGCTATCAATTACCGCGGCAGTGGGGCTGGCCTCTCGCGAGGCCTGTTCCCGACATTTCAGGTAGAGCGCATGGTGGATCTGCTCCAGCGTCCCGTCCCAGCTCCAGCGGTCGGTGTAATCGTACACCGTGCTACGCGGTGCGAGGTCCTTCGGGATGGCCCGCCATTGGCAGCCTGTGCTGAGGATGTACATCAGCCCATTGACCACCTCGCGAATATTGACCGAACGCTTGTTACCGCCTGGCTTGGCAGGCGGGATCAGGGGCGCGATCTCGGCCCATTCATCGTCGGTCAGGTCGCTCTCATAGCGCAGCCCGCTGCGGTCGTAGCGGCGGCGGTTCTCTTCCGTCCACATGTGGCACCTCGCGAATCGATGCCGCACAGCGAATCACAAGGCATTCTGCCGCTTCAAGCTCCTTGCGCTAACCGATTCTAAAGACTTAACTTGTTCCCGGACAGACACTTAGCACGTGTCCCGTATGCCACTCAACCACGGCCAGCCGAAGTCAGGCGCGTTAACGAAATGTTGCTCCAACACTTCTGCAACGGCGACTGTCTCGCCTGTGTCCGGAATGGGCGTCGTCGCAACGGGCTGAGGCACGGCCGTGGATCATCAGCTGCCAAACTGTCCAACCGGATGGGTCCCTCAGCCAGGTCGCGCCATAGCCGACCCACACCTCGGTAGGAGAGAGCCGGGAAAAATCTGACTCCGCGAAAAGCCGGCCAACGTCCGGCGCGAGCAACACCATCCTCTCCGTCGCCGTTGCGTGTTGAGATTGGTGAGGTCTGGTTTCGTTGCACTGCACACACAGATGTGAATTGTGCAAGCCCGAATTGGACAAATGGACCAGCAGTGTGTGAATTAGCTCACAGACAGAAAGCCTGAGATGCGCTCACCCTCGACGGGACTGCAGGCCATAGCCGGCCTCTCGGACGCTGGCTGCTACGCGCGCTACCGGGGGCCACGGGTTCTGAAGGCGAGGGAACCACTACTTGGAGTTGGATCAATGTTCGAAGCAACACCACTTCCTATCGCTGCAGGGTCTCTCGTGATCGGGGTTATCACCTTTATTGTAACCGAAGTTGGCAAATGGAGGCGCGCCAGGAGGTCAGAAACACGGCAGTGGCAGTTAGACACCATCGGCACCATTCTATCAGAGCAGAAGTCGACATACACAGATTTCGATGACATCAAGTCACGGTATTTGAGAGCAGCAGACACGTACAAAGACTTTAATATCACGAAGCGTTACAAACAGGACGTTGAGATACACAGGGCGCTCTTTGAACTGCAATCGAAGAACGTTGTCTCACAGGATAGCGCGGGACATTATCGGATAAGGAGAGATGAGACCAAAGCAGAGTTGGACGAGAAGTTTTCCAAAGTCAGCCATGATCTTAAGAAGTTGCTTGACGATGTAATGCAGAATGTGATGGCGGCTTCTGCCGAACAGCAGAAGAATACCATGGAGCAGATAGCTGGACAGCAGAAGAGTAATTTGGAGCAGATAACTGGCACTATTACAAACTTGCAGAATGCGTTTGTAAGTCTTCTGGAAAGGCAGGATCAGAAGATCGAGACATATTATAACGAAGAACAGAGACACAAAAACATTCAAAAGGCACTGCTTGAGCTTATTGCCAAAAAACCTGGTATATATAATGCTGAAGAAGCATGTGTCGAAATTATGGATATCACCAAGCAGGACCGTGTCTACGTCATGATCCAATTGATTAACTTGTGGACCACAGGTATCATTAGGCCGGACAATTCGAGCCGGTTGAGAATTGCACTTTATGCTATAAAGACAAATGAGTTGATTGCCTTAGAAGGTGCTAACGTCGGAAGACAGTAAGTGTCCGTCCGGAAGGTTTGTGAGTCTTTTGAATCGGTTACGCGATCGGGCTTGAACGGTTTGAATTGCCTGTGATTCTATCTCGGGCACCGATTCGCGAGGTGCCTCATGTGGACGACTAAGAACCGTCCCCGCTACGACCGGGACAAACTGCGCTACCCGAATGATCTGACCGACGAGGAGTTGTCCCTGGTAGAGCCGCCGATTCCGCCGGCCAAGCAGGGTGGCCGTAAGCGCGAGGTGGCGGTGCGGGAGGTGGTCAACGGCGTCATGTATGTGCTGAGCACGGGCTGCCAGTGGCGTTACATCCCGAAGGACCTGCCGCAAAAGAGCACAGTGCACGACTACCTCACCCGCTGGAACTATGACCGCACGATCGAGAAGATCCATTACGCGCTGTATGTGCAATGCCGCGAGGCCAGCGGATTATGACAAAGCGTTGTGAATATTCGTTAAGTCTCGGTAGGCATGTTGGAGTAAATCTCGTCCCTCATGCACCGACACCACCACTGACGAATCGAGGAATCACCTTCTCTCCCACGATTTCGATCGACCGCATGATCTGGTCGTGTGTGGTGCGACCAATCTGGAACATGAAGATCATCTGGTCGATGCCGGTCGCTGCCCAGCGCTCCACCTGACGACACACGCTGTCGGCATTGCCGCCGATCGCCATGCCGCTGTCCAGCAGATCGTCGTTCGAATAGTCGGCCATACGAGCCTTGATGCGCGCGACGCCTTCCGACGAACCGAATCGCACATGGTTCAGTTCCGCATCGTTGTCGCCATAGTAGAACCGCGCCGCCGCGCAGCCGATCTCGCGACCGATCCGGTCATCGTCGTGCACGCAGCCGATGGCGAACACGCCGACATGGTTGTTGACGAAGCGCCCGATCGGCGCCGCGGTGCGGATTGCGGCGCGATATGCCTCGATGTGCGGCTTGATCTCGGCGTGCGTGTAGCGGGTGACGCCGAGCACACCGACCCCGGCGGCGCCGGCACGCTCGAACGTCTCCAGATTGGAGGCGGCGAACCACAGCGGTGGATGCGGGCGCTGGATCGGCCGCGGCACCACCTGGCGCGCCGGCAGGTCGAAGTGCTTGCTGCGGTAGCCGGGAAACTGTTCCTGCTCGAGCATCTGCACCACCGCTTCGAGCGCCTCGCGGCCGACCTCGCGCCCGTACTCGGCATCGGCGTTGAAACCGAGACCTTCCACCACATAGGCCGCCGTGCCGCGTCCGGCGCCGAAGTCGCAGCGGCCGTTGGACAGCACGTCCAGCGTGGCGACGCGTTCGGCGATCATGAACGGGTTGTGGCAGGGCATCAGGATCACCGCGAAGCCGAGCCGGATTGTGCGCGTGCGCTGCGACAGCGCGGCGAGGAACATCTCCGGGCACGGAGAGTGGCCGATCTCGGCGAAGAAGTGCTGTTCGGTGAGCCAGAAATGGCTGAACCCGGCATGCTCCGCGGCCACCACATGATCGAGGTTCTGCCAGAACACGTTGCGCTCGGTGTCCTCGGCCCACGGCCTGGGTACCTGGATCTGGCTCAGCAGGCCGAATTTCATCACTCTTGTCTCCTGGTCGCGCAGCAACTGTGATGGAAATCCGTGGCCTGCGCTATTTTCGCTGCGGAGGCGGCGCTGGAACGCCGATGAGGCACACGCGATGCAGATCGAGACACCACGCATGATTCTGCGTCCGCCGAGACTGGCGGACGTGCCCAGTCTGTTCCGGTTCCTGGGGGACCGCGACGCGATGCGCTACACGCATCGCGACATGACCTTGCGCGACTGCCGGCGACGGATCGCGGTGCACGAATGGCGCCGCCGCCGCGACGGTTACGCGCCGTGGACCGTCATCTCGCGCGCCGACGGCAGGATCATCGGCTGGGGCGGTCTCTACAATGACCCGTTCGATCCTGGCTGGGGCGCAGAGGTCGGCTACTTTTTCGATCCGGCGGACTGGGGGCGCGGCTACGCAACGGAACTGGTCCGTGCCTGCACCGATCTCGCCGATCGCGTGCTTTGTCTGCCGGCTTTGTGTGCGTTCGCCCGGCCGGAAAATGCCGCCTCCCGGCGTGTGCTGGAGAAGGCCGGTTTCATCGTGGTCGAGTATGTCCCGGCAATGCAACGTCTGCTGTTCCGCAGGGTGATTGGCGGCAACTTCGCTTGATCGGAATGGCGTCAGGCGCTCTCGACCAAAGCCCAAATCTGCGCCTTCAGCGCGGCATAGTCGGGGGAGAGCTGAATCGAAACGTGGCGTGGCCGCGGCAATGTGTTGTCCAGGATGATCTTCACCCGTCCCGGCCGCGCCGACATCACAACGATTCTGTCCGCGAGAATCAATGCCTCGTCGATCGAGTGAGTGATGAACACCACGGTCTTGCGGCTGGCTTCCTGGATGCGGAGCAACTCTTCCTGCATCTCCTGGCGTGTCATCGCGTCCAGCGCGGCGAACGGCTCGTCCATCAGCAGCACCTCCGGATCGGCGGCGAGGATGCGTGCCAGGGTGACGCGCTGCTGCATGCCGCCGGACAGTTCGGCCGGATAGTGGCGTTCGAAGCCCTGCAGCTTCACCATCTCGATGAAATGCGCGGTGCGGCGGCGGCGTTCCGCGGCAGGAACGCGCTGCATGCGGAGGCCGAACTCGACGTTGCCCTGCACGGTCTTCCACGGGAACAGCGCGTAGGACTGGAACACCACGCCGCAGCGCGGCTCGATGCGCGTGATCGGCTCGCCGTGCAGCAGGACGCGGCCCTCGGTCGGCTGGATGAAGCCGGCGAACAGGTTCAGCATCGTGGTCTTGCCGCAGCCGGACGCGCCGAGCAGGCAGACGAATTCGCCCGCTTCGACGCCGAGCGAGAAGTCGTGCACCGCCACCACATCCGGTCCGCGGCCGATCGAGAACGTGCGCGTGACGTGTTCGGCTTCGAGGATCGGCGGCATCAGGTGCGGCGATGCCGCTCCCATGGCAGCAGCAGGCGCTCGATGCGCTCGGCGATCAGGTCGGCGATCAGCACGGTGATCGAGATCGCCACCATGCCGACCAGCACCAGCGGCAGATTGCCCCAGTCCTTGCCTTGCCAGATCAACGCGCCGAGGCCGGATTGCGCCGCCACCAGTTCGGCAGAGAGCACGCACGACCAGGAAATGGCGAGCGTGATTTTGAGGCCAGCGATGATGCCGGGCAGTGCGGCGGGCAGGATCACCTGCCACATCACCGCCATGTCGCCGGCGCCGAGATTGCGCGCGGCGCGCACCAGCAACGGATCGACGCGCTGCACCGCGGCGAGCGTGTAGAACAGCATGTAAATCCAGGAGCCGAGAAACACGATCGCCACCTTCTGCTGCTCGCCGATGCCGAGCCAGAGGATGGTGAGCGGAATCCAGGTGATCGACGGCAGCGGTCGCAGCAGAGAGATGAACGGATCGAAGATCGCCTTCGCCGGCCACCACACCGCCATCACCACGCCAAGTGGCACGGCGACGAGACCGGCGAGCGCGAAGCCGGCGAACACGCGTGCGGAGGAGATCAGTATCGATTTCCACAGATCACCGGTGGCGATCAGGTCCTGCGCCTGGGTGAGGATCTGTGCGGGAGAGGGGAGGAACAGGGAAGAGATGGCGCCGGTTGTGGTGGCGAGATGCCAGGCCAGCAGGAAGGTGGCGACGGAGGCGAGCTTGATCAGAAGGCCGACTGGATTAGGCGCGCCGGTCCGTGCACCTCTTCCGCTGCGCGGGAGTGGTCGGCGCGCTTTCGCGCCGGGTGAGGGTGCCGCGTCCAGCACCCTCACCCGCCGCGCTGCGCACGGCGACCTCTCCCGCTTGCGGGAGAGGTGTATTCAGACGTCATCACGGCTTCGGCATGAAGCTGGTGTTCTCCCACTTCGCCACATCCGGCACGCTGGGGATCTTCTTGTTGTCGTATAGCCACTGCGCCAGATACTGCATCTGCGCGGTGTGTAGTTTCATGTGCTGCTGCCAGTCCTTGGTGCCGAAGAACTTCAGCGGCTTCATGCCCGCCAGCACATCGTCCGGAGTCTTGCGGAAATAGTGTGCCACGGTCTTCGCTGCGTCCTCGGGGTTGGACAGCGTGAAGTCGGCGCCCTGCAACATGCCGAGTGCGATCGCGCGTGCCTGGTCCGGATGCTGCTCGACCAGCTTGCGGGAGATGATCACAATGTCCGGCGATGCCATGGTGCCGAATTTCTGATACGTTATCGTATCAGTATCCAGGCCGAGCAGCTTGCCGTCCGGCGCCGCCTTCTTCAGGCCGTCGAGCAGCGGCTGCCAGACGCAGGCGACCTCTATATCGCCTTTGGCGAGTGCGGGCGCCATGTCGGTGGGGCCTAAATTTAGATAGTCGACATCCTTCTCGGTCATGCCTTGCGTGCTGAGCAACCCGCTCAGCGTGATCTCGGCCGAGGTATTGGCGGCGACCTTCTTGCCGCGCAAGTCCTTGATCGCGGCGATGCCGGGCCGCGCCCAGCAGCCCTCGATGCCGGGCGAATCATCGAAGTTGTAGAAGTAGAAGAAGTTGGTGTCGCCCCGCGCCATTGCGGGAATGACCGAACTGCGGCCGAGGTTGCTGAACGCCGATGATCCGGCATCGACCGAGGCCAGTCGGTCGCTGGAGTTGAGGATCACCTGATACTCGATGTCCAGACCCTGTTGCTTGAAGAAGCCCTTGTCGATCGCGACCATGATCGGCACCTGGCCGAACCAGGTCACCGATCCGGCGAAGCCGAGCGATTGGGCATGTGCACCGCCCGTCGCGAGCAGTATTGCCGCAATACAAGCCAACAGCCTCACCATAGCGACCCCCTCGCGTTGTTATCGCCGTGCCGGACGTTCCGGCGCGCGGGCGTGCGAGCCGCCATGTTCCGGCCATTCCCACGCTCCGTCCACATCGACGCCCTTGCCGCGCAGCATCTCCCGATGGTCCTCGGCATTGTCCAGCGGACGATAGCCGAGAAACTCCCAGTTCGGATCGAACGTCTTGATGCGTGTGTTGGCGGAATAGCCGTTCACCACCAGACAGCCCGGATCGGGATGGCGCAGCGAGGCATCGACCAGTCGTGCCACGTCGCCGGGCGACAGCCAGGTGGCAAGCGAGCGCTGGTCGATCGGCAGCGTGCGATAGGTGCCGATGCGGAGCGACACCGACCGGATGCCGTGGCGGTCGAAGTAGCATCGCAGCATGGTCTCGCCCCACGCCTTGAACGTGCCGTACAGGCTGTCGGGGCGCGGCGGCAGGGCAGGGGAGACGCGTTCCTCGATCGGATAGCAGCCGAACGCGTGGTTGGACGAGGCGTAGACGATGCGCTGCACACCGGCGAGACGCGCTGCCTCGAACACGTCGAACACGCCGCGCGCGTTGACGCGGAACAGGTCCTCCAGCGTGTAGTCGCCGCCGACACCGGCGAGATGCACGACGGCGGCGACGCCCTGCATCATGCGTTCGATCGCGGAGCGGTCCGCGATGTCGGCGACGATGCATTCCTCATTTGGGGTGGGATCGGCGATCGGCTTGTGGTCGGTCAGACGCAGATGGCGCCACTCGGTGCGCAGGCCGTTGCGCAACGCAGTGCCGATCGCACCGGCGGCACCGGTGATCAGGACGCGGTCGGTGGCGGGATTGATCATGGTTCAGGAACTCCAAAAGAACCGTCACCCCCGCGACAACGGGGGTCCACTGGGTTCCCGCTTGCGCGGGAATAACGAGGGGGGTGGGTTCGCTCTATATCCCTTCAGCACTGCGCGCCACGCGTTCCACCGCGGTAAGATAGACGTCGAGCTCGCGTTCCTCGGGCGCCACCAGCACATGCTGCACGCCGGCCGCCTTGTAGGCCTCCAGCCGACCGCGCAGTGCGCCGCTATCCCTGCCTTCATCTGACGTGCGCAGCGAGATCGTGAACGCCGCATCAGGCCGCCCGGCACGCAGGCGCTGCACCATCGCCGGTGCCTGCTCGGGCGTCACGCGGCTGCCGTGCCAGCCGTCGAGCCGCAGCGAACGTGCGATCGCCGCGTCGGACGAGCCGCCGATCCAGATCGGGATTTTCGCGCATGGCTTCGGCTGCATGCGCATCGTGTCGATCTTCGCCGCGATCCAGCGTGTGGGGAACGTCACCGGATCGTCGTTCCACACCGCCTGCATCATGGCGATGCCTTCGTCCATGCGCCGGCCGCGCTCGCGGAACGGCACGCCGAGCGCGTCGAACTCCGCCTCCATCCAGCCGACGCCGCCGCCCAGGATCAACCGTCCTTGCGACAGGTTCTGTAGTGTCGCCAGTTCCTTAGCCAGAGGCAGCGGGTGACGCATCGGCAGCACCAACACACTGGTGCCCAGCTTGACGCGCTGTGTGTACGCAGCAGCCCAGGTCAGTGTCAGCACCGGGTCCCAGAAGTTGGGCGAGGGCGGGTAATTCGCATCCTTCGGAATGATGATGTGCTCGCTGACCCAGACATCGGCGAAGCCAAGTTCCTCGGCTTGCACCGCCGCGCGGCGGATCGCGTCGGGCCCCGCCTTGCGGCCGATATGGGGCAGATGGATGCCGATCTGCATGGCGCAATCTCCTCCCGTTGTGGCGGGAGGCTCGCGCGTTGCGCTGGCCGCGTCCAGGGATCACGATCGCGCGGCAGGGACGGGGGAGGATGCTCCTCACCCTTTTACGGCACCTGCCGACAATCCCTGCACGACGAACCGGCGCAGCAGCAGCACCAGGATCACCGTCGGCGCCAGCGCGATCAGGCAGATCGCCATCGTCAGGTTGAAGAACGCGAACACGTCGCCGACCAGACTGGCGATCATCACCGGCAGCGTCATGAACTCGGCGCGGTTGTTGAGGATCAGCGGGATCAGCAAATCGTTCCAGGCGATCACAAACACGATGGCGCCGTAGGACGCGAGCCCCGGCGTCGACAGCGGCAGCGTGACGCGCAGGAACGCGGTGAAGCGTGAGCACCCGTCGATGCGCGCGGCATCGTCCAGTTCCTGGGGGATGGTGGCGAAATAGGGGACCAGGATCAGGATGCCGTAGGGCAGCAGGAAGCCAGTCTCCGCGATGATCACGCCCCAGATCGGAATTCAGCATGTCCCATCTGGCGGAACACGACATAGAGCGGGATCATCAGCACGATGATCGGCACAAAGCGGGCGAACACGTTCACGCCCATCAGCCACATCACCCAGCGTGCCCGCAGCCGCACCACGGTATAGGCGGTCAGCGACGCGAAGATCAGCGTCAGCAGGGTGACGCTGACCGAGATCATCGTGCTGTTGATCAGCGCGTAATGGAATTTCTTGATGTTGTCGGGCAGATAGGTCGCCTGCTCGAACACCTTGCCGCGCTGCGCGCCGCCGGAAAGGATCACGCGGAAGTTGTCGAGCGTCCATTCCGGTGGCCACAATCCGCGGGTATCGGCGTGCAGGCTCTTCTCGGACTGCAGGGCGGCGAATGTCACCGCGATCAGCGGCAGCAGGAAGAACGCGATCACCGCCAGGTTGGCGAGATGCAGCGCGGCGCGGGTCCACGGCGAGGGGCGCATCACTGGGTGCGCCGGTAGATCAGGCCGACATAGGCGATGGCGATCAGGCCGATGACGATGGCCAGCACATAAGCCGAGGCGGCGGCGACGCCGATGTCGAACGGCGGGGAAAAGCCCTTCTTGTAGCTGTACCAGGAGGCGACCCAGGTGGCATCGCCTGGCCCGCCCTGGGTGATCGCCAGCACCTCGTCGAACACGGCGAACGCGAACGAGGTGCGCAGCACCAGGATGACCACGATGATCGGCCGCAGCAGTGGCAGCGTGATGTGCCAGAAGCGCTGCAGCGCGCCGGCGCCATCGACCGAGGCGGCCTCGTAGAGTTCCTGGTTGATGCCCTGCAACGCCGCGTGCAGCAGCAGGATGGCGAACGGCAGCGTGCGCCAGATGTAGGGGATGGAGACGGCGAACAGCGCGGTCGCCGGATCGCCGGCCCAATTCACCGCGCTGTTGGACAGCCCGCGTGGTGAACAGGATGCGGTTGAGGAAGCCGTATTCGAAACTGTAGATGAACGACCAGATCAGTCCGCCGGCGATCGGTGGTACGGCATACGGCACCAGGATGAGGAACTTGGTGATCCGGCTGGTCCAGACATGCTTCTGATCGATCAGCAGCGCGATGGCGATGGCGAGCACGATCTCCACCGTCACCGAGAATGCGGTGAAGATCAGCGTGTTCTTCAGCGACAGCAGGAACAGTTGGTCGTTGAAGATGCGCTGGTAGTTGGCGAGACCGACGAACGGGAAGATGCCGCGGCGCAGTTCGGCCAGCGACACCTTGTGGAACGACAGATACGCCGCGTAGTAGATCGGATAGGCGAGCACCAGGGCCAGCGTGAGCAGCGTGGGGATGTTCATCGCGACGCCGAGTGCGCCCGGCGGCAGCTCCCGGCGAAAGCGGAACGGTAGCGCCGCCTGCACCGTCAGCCCTTCTGCACCTCTTTGATGGCGGCGATCAGGGTGTCGCAGCAGGCATCGGCCGTGGTCTGTCCGGTCAGTGCCTTCGACACCTCGATGTTGATCCGATCCGACCACGGGAAGTGCCACGGCTGGTAGATCGACGGCACCACCTCGGCGACGTAGGTGGCCTTGTCCCAGATCGCGAGGATCTGCGCCGGATCGCCCCACGGCTTCCAGCCTTCGGTGATGGCAGTGCTCTTCATCACCGAGTTGTAGCCCGAGCCCAGCATCGCATCGCGGGCGAGGTTGATGGCCTGGGTGTACTGGCCATCCTTGGTCTTGCCGCCGAGATATTGCAGCAGCTTCCAGGCCCACTCCTTGTCGCGATTGGCGGTGCACAGGAAGTAGACATGCGTGTCGCCGATCGTCTTCCCGTCACCCGGCGAGCCATGCACCTTGATCTTGCCGGCGTTGGGCGATTGGGCGGGGTCGTTGGCGATATTCAGGCCGTAGTGATGGTTCGGGCCGCGATAGATGTTCTTGCCGGCACCGAACGCCTTGGCCGAACTGGTGAACTGCGCCTTCAGCGATTCAGGATCGGCGAGGTCTTCCTTGAAGGTCTGGATCCACCACTTCAGTGTCTCGCGTGCGATCGAGCCGGGTCCGAGCTGATGATTGCCCTGCTTGTCGAAGAACACGCCGCCGCGGTTCCAGGTCATCTGGTACCAGGTGCCTGGCAACTGCTCGAGGCCGACGCCGGCGACCCAGAAGATCGGATAGTCCGCGATCTTGTCCTTCTTCGCCTTGCGCAACTGCTCCAGCAGCTCGTCGTAGCTCTTGAACGGCTCGAACTTCGCCTTCTCCATCAGGTCGGTGTAGTAGTTCCACACCCAGACGGTGGAGAAGTACGGCAGGCCCATCAGCTTGCCGTCATAGACCGCCACCTGCTTCGCGCTGTCGGTCAAATCGGCCAGGTAGTCCTTCGCGCCCGGCAGATCGTCGAGCGGTTCCACCAGGCCCTGGCTGATGAAGTTGGGGAACGAGAACGGCGAGGACTGCGAGACGTCGATCGTTTCGCTGCCCGCGTACATGGTCATCAGCTTGGCGGGATGGTCGTTGAACGCCGAGATGGTCGCTTCGACAGGAACGCCCCAGTCCGCTTTGAACTTGGCCTGGATCTTGGTGTAGATGTCGCCGTAGGTCCAAACGACGAAGTTGACCGAATCTACCTTGGTCTTGGGCGGTATCGCCCAGGGTCCGGGGGCCTGCGCGAGAGCATCGCGTCCCAGCACGGACACCCCGGCGGTGGCCATGAAAAGTTCGCGTCGACCCAGGCGGCCCGCGGCCGCAAGTTTCCCGTCCATGCCAAAGCCCCCGATTTTCTTTTGCCCGAGACGCTCCTACGGCGAAGACCTCCGTGTCAACCGTGCAGCGCGCTTGCCCGAGGGCAATCGAGTGAGGTTTGGCGGAACGGCTGGCCAGGAAGGACTCAACACGGAGGACGATCGAGGGCCACTGAGAACCACGGAGGTCAATTATGTCGGGCTCACAGCGCCTAGAATCCTTTCTCCGTGGCCCTCAGTGGCCCTCGATCGTCCTCCGTGTTAATATTTTTTATTAGAAACGATTACATCGGCAGTTCGCCCGATTGCCCTTGCGCCGACCCATCGGGCTGCGCCACCTTCGCGGCCCTTCGGTCCCGCGACCGGCCCTGACGACTCGGTGCGAACGTGCAGCCATGACGAGTGTCCGCGAGACAAGACCGCGAACCAAGCCGGCGAAGCGATCCCGCCGCCGGCGCGAGGATGCCGCGCTGCTCGATCCGCTGGCGCCACCTGACGTGTTCGCGCCCTTGGCAACCGAGCGGCTTATCCTGCGCCCGCTGATCGCCGAGGACGCCGAAGCGCTGCATCGTCTGGTGAACGACTGGGAGGTGACGCGCAATCTTGCCGTGGTGCCGTTCCCCTATCCGCGAGAACTGGCGGACGAGTGGATTCAGTCCACGCGGCGCTCGCTTGCGGAAGGTAGCGGCTACCAGTTGGCGATCACCGGTCGCGAAGGCGAACACGAGATCATGGTGGGGGTCGTCGGCCTGCGGATCGACGCCGAACAGCGATGCGGACGGCTGGGCTACTGGGTCGGGCGTCGCTTCTGGGGTCACGGCGTTGCCACCGAGGCGGCCGGCCGGCTGGCGCGTTGGGCGCTGGCCAATCTTGACCTCGACCGTCTGGAGGCCGGCGTGATCACCGACAATGCCGCCTCCGGCGCGGTGCTGCGCCGCATCGGATTCCGCCAGACCGGTGAGGCGATCGACAACCTTCCTGGCCCGTGGCGGCGAACATGCGGTCTGGCGGTTCGAGGCGACGCGCGACGACATCTTCGGTCACGCTGAACCGGCGCGCGAGGATGGCACCAAGCCGATGTTGCTGGTCGCCGCCTGCGCGCTGATCGACGCCGATGGCCGCGTGCTGCTGGCACGCCGTCCGGAGGGCAAGAAGATGGCCGGACTGTGGGAATTCCCTGGCGGCAAGCTGCACCCCGGCGAAACGCCGGAAGCCGCGCTGATCCGCGAATTGAAGGAGGAACTTGGCATCGACGTCTCCGCCGCATGCCTGGCGCCGTTCGCGTTTGCCTCGCACGCGTATGAGCGCTTCCATCTGCTGATGCCGCTGTACCTCTGCCGCCGCTGGAAGGGCGTGCCGACGCCGCGCGAGAACCAGACGCTCGCCTGGGTGCGTCCGCAAAAGCTCGCCGACTATCCGATGCCGCCGGCCGACAAGCCGCTGATCCCGCTGCTGCGCGACTTTCTCTGAGGGACATGCCGATGCCCGACAAGAACCCTACCGCCTGCCTGCTGGTGATCGGCAACGAGGTGCTGTCGGGTCGCACGCAGGATGCCAACATCGCTTCCTCGCCACCGGTCTCGGCGCAATCGGCATCCCGCTGCGTGAGGTGCGGGTGATACCCGACGTGCCTGAAACGATCATCGGCACGGTGAACGAGGTGCGGGCAAAGTTCGACTACGTGTTCACCACCGGTGGCATCGGCCCGACGCATGACGACATCACCAGCGAGTGCGTTGCCGCCGCGTTCGGCGTGCCGTGGGAGCCGCATCCCGAGGCCTGGGCGCGCATGGAGCGCAGCTACAAGCCGGGCGAGTTCAATGCCGCGCGCCAGCGCATGGCGACCATGCCGCGCGGCGCGACGCTGATCGACAACGCGATGTCGGTGGCGCCCGGGTTCCAGATCGGCAACGTCTATGTGATGGCCGGTGTGCCGCGCGTGATGCAGTCGATGTTCGAATGGCTGGCGCCGCGGCTGAAGGGCGGCGCGCCGATCGTCTCGCGCGCGGTGCACGTGAGCGGGCTGGCGGAGGGGATCATCGCTGCGCCGTTGGGCGAGGTGCAGGCGCAGATTTCCCGACATCGATATCGGCAGCTATCCGTTCTACCGGCCGAGCGGCAACGGGGTGGCGATCGTCGCCAAGGGCACCGATGTAGCGGCAGCAGAGGCGGTGATCGCGGAAGTCACCCAGATCATCACCGGCTTCGGCAGGGTGCCGATAGCAGGCGAGCCGGAGGGATGAGGTTCTCCTATTCTTCCGTGAACCGTGCCAGCCGCACCGCGGTATGCCCGCGGCTCGGTCGCAAGCTCGGCATGATCAGCAGGCAGTCGTCGTGCGGCGTGCGGATCTCCGTCTCGCCGTCGAGCGCGATCAGAGTATTGCGCTGAGGGATCACGTCGCCGCCGCGATACGCCTGCACGAAGGCGAAGCTGCTGGTGGCGGCGGTTACCGCCAGTCGTGACTTCGGCAAAACGCTGCGGCTTGCGGCGTCAGTTCGGGCAGTGCTGGATGCGGGCCCACCAGGTCGAGATGACGCAGCAGTCCGGCCACGCTGGCGAACATCGTGCTCAACCGTCGCCTCCTGCCAGTGCTGCCCGGCCTCCACCAGGCTCGCCGCACACGGTGTTGCTGCGTCGGCAAAGCGGAATAATCGATGAGGCGGCGTCCGCTGGCATGCCCGTGGTCGGCCACCACCAGCGCCGGCACGCCCGCGCCCAGGGCAAGCCGTTTGCCCTTCGGTGACGTGCCGCACAGGATCAGCGGATCGGACGGCCACAGCATCGAGTGCAGGTCGAACAGCACATCCACCGTGTCGATCAGCGGCCGGATCTCGCGTGCCCGGTCTAGCTCGGTGGAGCGTCGCGAGCTGTCCAGCACCGCCGTGTCCCATAGCCGGTTGATGTCCTCATCGACGAACCGCGAGACGGTCGGCTGGCGCGGATCGAACCGCTCGTACGCGGCGAGGTTGACGAAGCCGAAGGTCAGCTTCCCGCGCTTGGGCGTCAGTCCGGCGTCCAGCAGCCGATCGAGCACGATCGCGCCGGCAATCTCATTGCCGTGGGTAATCGCAAGCAGTGCGACGTGTGGGCCGGCGACACTGGCATCTCGTGTGGTGAAGCCGCGAACACCGGTGTTGCCGGCCAGCCAGCGGTCGATGTCGGGTGCCGTGATGCGCACCTCGAACGACGGCAACGGTGGCTGCGTGATCGGTGACATGCGGTTTGCCTATCCGGTCAGACCAGCACGCGATCCGCCAGGCGGCGGATGAATGCGTCGCACGCGTCGAGCTGTTCCTGCGCGATCCACTCGTCGGGCTGGTGCGCCTGCGCGATGTGGCCAGGGCCGCAGATGATCGTCGGGATGCCGGCGCCCTGGTAGTAGCCGCCCTCGGTGCCGTAGCTCACCTTGCCGGTGCTGTTCGACCCGGTGAGCTGCTTGACGATCGCCGTAAGCGGATGGTCGGCATCGAGCGACAGTCCCGGCATGGTGGTGATCACCTCGAAGTCGAAGCCGGTAGCGGCGTTCACCGCATGCATCGCCGGCTCGATGTTCGCCGCGACGAACGACCGCAGGCGCTCGACGTGGCGCGTCGCATCGTCGCCCGGGATGGTGCGCCACTCCATGATGAACTCGCAGCGTTCCGGGATGATGTTGAGGATCGTGCCGCCTTGGATGGTGCCGACATGGATCGTGGTGTGCGCCGGGTCGAAGCCGTCCTCGAACGGGCCTTCGGTCGCCAGCCGGCGCGCCTCCGCCGCGACGTAGCCGAGCGCCTCGCCGGCGGCCTGGATCGCGTTGACGCCCTTGCCGGGTTCGCTGGAATGCCCGGTCAGGCCGCGCACGCGCACGTGCAGGTTCAGCTTGCCCTTGTGCGCCAGGATCGGCTGCATGCCGGACGGTTCGCCCACCACGCACAGTGCCGGCTTCAGGCCGGATTCGTCGAGGTCCCGGAGCAGCCGCTGTGCGCCATGGCAGCCGACCTCCTCGTCGTAGCTGATGAACAGATGCAGCGGGCGGGCGAGGTTGCGCGCCTTGATGTCGGGCACCGCGGCGAGGCAGGCGGAGACGAAGCCCTTCATGTCGGCCGAACCGCGCGCATACAGCCTGCCGTCCGCCCGCCGCAGCGTGAACGGATCGGCGCTCCAGGCCTGGCCGTCGACCGGCACGGTATCGACATGGCCGGACAGCGCGACCCCGCCCGGACCGTGTGGGCCGACGATGGCGTGTATGTTGGCCTTCTCGCCGGTCGCATCGGTGCTGACGCGGTACGGAATTCCGTGCGCGTCCAGGTAGTCGCGCACGTAGCCGATCAGCGCGAGGTTGGAATTGCGGCTGGTGGTGTCGAACGACACCAGCCTGGCGAGCAGTTCCGCCGTGCTGAGGCGCGGCGCGGCGGGCGTGGGTGCATCCATGCCGCGGGAGTTTATACGGGTCGAGGTGGACGGCCAACCGATGGCGCCACCCAGCGCGGGCGTGGTATTAGCCGATGTCAGGGAAGTGGGAGATCTGATGACAACCTGGCTGGTCCGGCGGCTGATCCAGGCGCTGTTCGTTTTGCTTGCGATGTCGGTGATCGTATTCATCGGCGTGCATGTGATCGGCAATCCGGTCGATATCCTGATCTCACCCGAGGCGGACCAGGCCGAGCGTGTGCGCATAATAGCGGCACTGGGATTGGATCAGCCGCTGTGGAAGCAGTACCTGCTGTTCGTCAACGACGCGCTGCATGGCAATCTGGGCCGCAGTTTCGTGTTCAACGAGCCGGCGCTGCGGCTGATCGCGCAGCGCATGCCTGCGACGATGGAACTGGCGGTGACGGCGGTGCTGCTGTCGATCCTGCTCGGCATCCCGCTTGGGCTATATGCCGGTTTGTATCCCGAGGGCGTGGTTGGCCGCACCATCATGGCCGGCAGCATCCTCGGCTTTTCGCTCCCTACCTTTTGGGTCGGGTTGATGCTGATCATGGTGTTCGCGGTGCAACTCGGCTGGCTGCCCCAGCACCGGCCGTGGGACGACGGCTGAGCTGTTCGGCATCCAGTGGTCGTTCGTGACGCTGGACGGGCTGCGGCATCTGCTGCTGCCGGCCCTGAATTTGTCGCTGTTCAACATTTCGCTGGTGCTGCGCCTGACGCGGGCCGGCGTGCGTGAGACTCTGCCGATGGACTTCGTGAAGTTCGCCCGTGCCAAGGGGTTGACGCCGGCGCGGGTGATCTTCGTGCACGTGCTGAAGAACATCATGATCCCGGTGGTGACGGTCGTCGGGCTGGAGCTTGGTTCCACCATCGCGTTCGCCGTGGTGACAGAGAGCGTGTTCGCCTGGCCCGGGATGGGCAAGCTGATCATCGATTCGATCAACGTGCTGGATCGGCCGGTGATCGTCGCCTATCTGATGATGATCGTGCTGCTGTTCGTGTCGATCAATCTGGTGGTTGATCTGCTTTACACCATGCTGGATCCACGTGTGCGGCTGGAGGCGAAGGGGTGAGCACCACCGCCGTTCCCACCGTGGTGCGCGAGGAAACCCCGTTCCGCCGCTTCGTCGCCGAATTCGCCGCCTCCCGTATCGCACTCGCCGCGCTCGTCCTGTTCGTGCTGATCGGCCTCGCGGCCATCTTCGCCTCGCTCATCGTGCCACAGAATCCCTACGATCTTGCCCAGCTCGACATCATGGACGGCCGCCTGCCGCCAGGGTCTGCATCGGGTGCCGGCTACACCTACATTCTCGGCACCGACGACCAGGGTCGCGACATGTTCTCCGGCATCCTCTACGGCCTCCGCATTTCACTCGGTGTCGGTGTCGGGTCCGCCCTCATCGCCTGTGTGTTCGGCACCGCGCTCGGCCTGTTCGCGGCCTATGTCGGCGGCCGTACCGATGCCGCCATCATGCGCCTGGTCGATCTGCAGCTCTCTTTCCCGTCCATCCTGGTCGCATTGATGATCCTCGCCATTCTCGGCAAAGGCGTGATGAATGTCGTGCTTGCGCTGGTCATCGTCGAATGGGCGTACTACACGCGGACGGTGCGCGCCTCCGCGCTGGTCGAACGGCGACGCGAATATATCGAAGCCGCCGAATGCCTCGCGCTGCCGACGCACCGCATCGTGTTCCGCCACCTGCTGCCCAACTGTCTGCCGCCGCTGATCGTCGTTGGCACGCAGCAGGTCGCACGCGCAATCGCGCTCGAAGCGACCCTTTCGTTCCTTGGCCTTGGTGTGCCGATCACCGAGCCATCGCTCGGCCTACTGATCGCCAACGGCTATCAGTACATGCTGTCCGGCAAATATTGGATCAGCTTCTACCCGGGGATCGCGCTGCTGGTGACCATCGTCGCCATCAACCTGGTCGGCGACCAGTTGCGTGACGTGCTCAATCCGCGATTGCAACGTTGACCACGGCCACTCTCGAAGTGCGCAACCTGCGCACGCATTTCTTCACGCGCGCCGGCGTGGTGAAGGCGGTGGACGATGTGTCGTTCTCGATCGCGCGCGGGCAGGTGCTGGGACTGGTGGGCGAATCCGGGTCGGGCAAGACGGTTACCGGCTTTTCCATCATCGGCCTGGTCGATCCGCCAGGCCGTATCGCGGGCGGTGCGATCCTGTATCAAGGCCAGGACCTCGCGAAGCTCTCCGAACGCGAGATGCGCGCGCTGCGCGGCAACCGCATTGCGATGATCTTCCAGGACCCGATGATGACGCTCAACCCGGTCCTGCGCATCGACACCCAGATGATCGAAACGGTGCATGCGCACGCCAAGGTCTCGCACGCCGAGGCACGCACCCGGGCGCGCGATGCGCTCGGCATGGTTGGCATCCCCAGTCCCGATGAACGTCTGGCGGCCTATCCGCATCAGTTCTCCGGCGGCATGCGCCAGCGGGTGGCGATCGCGATCGCCTTGCTGCATCATCCCGACCTGCTGATCGCCGACGAACCCACCACGGCGCTCGACGTCACCATTCAGGCGCAGATTCTGTCCGAAGTGCAGAGGCTCGCGACGACCTATGGTACGGCGTTGATCTGGATCACGCATGATCTGTCGGTGATCGCTGGCCTCGCCGACGAGATCGCGGTGATGTACGCCGGCCGCATCGTCGAGACCGGTGCCGCCGACACCGTGCTGGACCGGCCGCTGCATCCGTATACACACGGTCTGATCGGCAGCGTGCCCAGCCGCAACCAGCGCGGCGCGAAGCTGCGGCAGATTCCTGGCACGACACCGAGTCTGCTCAGCCTGCCGCCTGGCTGCGCGTTTCGGACCCGCTGTCCGCGCGCCGATGCCGCGTGCGAGCAGGAGCCCGAGCCGTCACAGCCGGTGCCCGGCCAGACGACACGGTGTTTCCATCCGCTGCTGGCGCGGTTCGATCCGCCTCTCCCGCTGGCGGGAGAGGTGGTATGAGCGTCCCCATCATCGAGTTGCGCGGCGTCTCGAAGCGCTTTGGCCCAACCTACGACGGCGCCGCACGCCTTGCGCGTTCGATCTCGCGCCGGCTCGGCGCCGTGCCGAAGAACGAAATCGTCCACGCGGTCGACGACGTCGATTTCAGCGTGGCACGCGGCGAGGTGGTCGGTCTGGTCGGCGAATCCGGCTGCGGCAAGTCCACCCTCGGCCGCATGGTTGCGGGCATCATGCCACCGTCCGCGGGCCAGGTGTTGTTCAAGGGACACGACATCGCCGCGATGGCGCCGGACCGCGCGCGCGATGCCAAGCTGAAGGTCCAGATGATCTTCCAGGACCCGTACGCCTCGCTCAATCCGCGGCTGCGCGTGGCGGACATCGTCGGCGAGGCGCCGCTGGTGCATGGCCTGGTGAAGCGCGCCGACTTCGACACCTATCTTGACGCGCAGCTTCGCCGTGCCGGCCTCGATCCCAGCTACCGTCGCCGCTATCCGCACCAATTTTCCGGTGGCCAGCGCCAGCGGATCGGCATCGCACGGGCGCTTGCCGTGCAGCCTGAGTTCCTGGTGTGCGACGAGGCTGTGGCTGCGCTCGACGTGTCGATCCAGGCGCAGATCCTCAACCTTTTCATGGACCTTCGCCGCGAGCTCGATCTCACCTACCTGTTCATCAGCCACGATCTCGGTGTGGTCGAGCATCTTTCGGACCGTGTGCTGATCATGTATCTCGGCCGCGTTGTCGAGAGTGCACCGACCGAGGACGTGTTCAGCCGCCCGAACCATCCGTATACGCAGGCTTTGCTTGCCGAGGTACCCCGGATCGAGGCGCGCAAGCGGCGCTTCACGGCGATCAAGGGCGAGATCCCCAGTGCGATCGCGCCGCCGCCTGGTTGCCACTTCCATCCCCGCTGCCCGCATGCGATGCCGCGCTGCGGTCTGGAGTCGCCGCGCCTGCGCGAGATCGCGCCGGGCCATCGCAGCGCATGCCACCTGAACGATCGGACATAACGGTGCCGGCGACGCGGCAGCTAACGGCTCATGCGTCTTCGCTGCTGCGTTGGGCGGTGCATCGGCTGCGTCGATCCCTGCAACCTTATCCCGCGGTTCGCCGTCAATTGCGTCGTTTGGCGCCCGGGTTGGCACCGACGGTCGCGAGCTGGCTGACCATTCCGACCACGATCGACTATGACGCCTGGATCGCGCGCTATGACACGCTGCGAGAGTCGGATCGTGCAGCGATCCGCCAGCATGTCGCGCGCCTGTCGCGAACGCCGCTGATCTCCGTGATCATGCCGGTGTACAACCCCGAGGAGGCCGTGCTGCGCCAGGCCATCGCCTCGGTACAGGCGCAGCTTTATCCCCGCTGGGAGTTGTGCATCGCTGACGATGCCTCGACCGCGCCGCACGTTGCCCGGGTGCTGTCGGCGGCCGCTGCCAAGGAGCCGCGAATCAAGGTGATCCGGCGGGCGTCGAACGGCAATATCAGTGCCGCATCCAACTCGGCGCTGTCGCTGGCGCAAGGCGAGTTCGTGGCACTGATGGATCACGACGATCTGCTCCCGGAGCATGCGCTGTACGAGGTGGCGGTCGAACTGGATGCGCACGGCGATGCCGACCTGGTCTTCTCGGACGAGGACAAGGTTGACCGCCGCGGCCACCGCTTCGACCCGCACTTCAAGACCGACTGGAGCGCCGAGTTGATGCTCGGACAGAACATGGTCAGCCACCTCGGTGTCTATCGCCGCTCGCTGTTGGAAAGGCTGGGTGGGTTTCGCATTGGTTTCGAAGGTAGCCAGGACTACGACCTTGCGCTGCGTGTTTCGGAGCAGACCACTCCCGAGCGCATACGGCACATTCCCGCCATTCTGTATCACTGGCGTCACGGGCTGGCCGTCGATACCTTTTCGCAAACCCGACTGGCGCAGTGCACGGCTGCGGCGCGGCGCGCTATCGCCGAGCATCTGGATCGGGTCGGCGAGCGCGGAGCCGAGGTTGTGCCGCATCCGGCCATGCCGGCATTCACGCGCGTGATCCGGCCGCTGCCCGATCCCGCGCCGCTGGTTTCGCTGATCGTCCCGACCCGGGACCGGGCCGAACTGCTTGCCCGCTGCGTGGACGGTCTGCTGCGGCGCACCGACTATCGGCCTATCGAACTGCTGATTGTGGACAACGACAGCACGGAACCGGAGACGCATGCATTGTTCGCCCACCTTGCCGCGGATCCACGGGTCCGCGTCATTGCAAGTCCCGGACCGTTCAATTACTCGGCGCTGAACAACCGCGCGGTCAATGTCGCTCGCGGTGACATCCTGGTACTTGTCAACAACGACGTCGATGTGATCGAACGCCACTGGTTGACCGAGATGATTGCACTCGTGGTGCAGCCAGACGTCGGGGCGGTGGGCGCAAAACTGTGGTACGCCGACGACAGGCTCCAGCATGGCGGTATCGTGCTCGGTGCCGGTGCCGTGGAAGGAGTTGGTGCTCATCTCCAGCCCAACGCCGCTCGCGATGACCAAGGTTATTTCGGCCGGCTCGGTCTCAGTCGCGACGTTTCGGCGGTGACCGGCGCCTGTCTAGCGGTGCGTCGATCGGTTTATCTGTCGGTCGGCGGCCTCGACGAGGCCAACCTGCCGGTCGCCTTCAACGATGTGGACTTGTGCCTGCGCCTGCGCGAGCGCGGTTTTCGGATCGTATGGACGCCGTTTGCGGAGTTGTATCATCTGGAATTGGCTACGCGCGGGCCGGATACGACCGATGAGGCGTTCCCGCGCTTCCAGCGCGAGGTCGCCTTCATGCGCCGGCGCTGGAGCACGGTTCTGGATGCGGATCCGTTCTACAGCCCAAACTTTTCGCTGGCCCAAGGCAACTACGCTCTCGGTTCTCCCCGCCGCACCAAGCCATGGGAGCGCGACTAGTCCTAGGCAACCGGCGACGATCTTGCCATGTCCGGTCGGGTGGTGCATCTGCGGCACGCGGACAGGAGGATCACGGTCAGATGCCGTTACGCATTGTCGATGTGCGCGAGATCACGCAACCGATCAGTTCGCCGATCCGGAATGCCTATATCGACTTCTCGAAGATGACCTCGAGCCTGGTCGCGGTCGTGACCAACGTCGAGCGCGATGGCCGCCGTGTGATCGGCTACGGCTTCAACTCGAATGGTCGCTATGGCCAGGGCGGACTGATCCGCGAACGCTTCGCCCCGCGCATCCTCGAGGCCGACCCGCGGTCGCTGCTCGATGCGACCGGCGAGAATCTGGATCCGGACCGGGTCTGGTCCTGCATGATGACGAACGAGAAGCCCGGTGGCCACGGCGACCGCTCGGTGGCGGTCGGCACGATCGACATGGCGGTGTGGGACGCGGTGGCGAAGCTCGCCGGCCGGCCGTTGTTCCGCCTGCTGGCCGAGCGGCATGGGATCGCGGCCGATCCGCGCGTGTTCGTCTATGCCGCGGGCGGCTACTACTACCCGGGAAAGGATGATGCGGCGCTGTGTGCCGAAATGCGCAGCTATCTCGATCGCGGCTATACCGTGGTGAAGATGAAGATCGGCGGCGACAGCATCGATCAGGATCGCCGCCGCATCGAGGCGGTGCTGCATGAGATCGGCGGCGACGCGCGGCTTGCGGTGGATGCCAACGGCCGCTTCGACCTCGCCACCGCGATCGGCTATGCGAACATGCTGCGCGCGTATCCGCTGTTCTGGTACGAGGAGCCGGGCGATCCGCTGGACTACCAGTTGCAGGCGGCGCTGGCGGAATTCTATCCGGGACCGATGGCGACCGGGGAAAACCTGTTCAGTCATCAGGATGCGCGCAACCTGATCCGCTACGGCGGCATGCGACCCGACCGCGACTGGCTGCAGTTCGATTGCGCGCTGTCCTATGGGCTGTGCGAATACCAGCGGACGCTGGCGATGCTGAAGGATGCCGGCTGGTCGTGGCGGCGCTGCATTCCGCATGGCGGGCATCAGATGTCGCTGGCTATCGCAGCCGGGCTGGGACTTGGCGGCAACGAGAGTTATCCCGACGTGTTCCAGCCCTATGGCGGATTTCCCGACGGCACGCGGGTGGAGAACGGCATCGTGACGCTTCCTGACCTGCCGGGGATCGGCTTCGAGGCGAAGCGCGATCTATACACGATCATGCGCGAGCTGGCGGCGTAGAACGGACAAACCACCCACATGCCTGTTCCGCTTCGCATCGGCATTGCCGGCGTCGGCCATTTCGGCCGCTACCACGCGCTGAAGGTCGCGGCTGCGGAGCGCGCCGCGCTGGCGGGCGTGTTCGACGCCAACGCCGAACGCGCTGGAACGGTGGGCTGGGAAGCCGGCGCGCCCGCAATGGACTTTCCCATGCTGCTCGCAGCCAGCGACGCACTGGTGATCGCAGCGCCTGCCGAGGCGCATCATGCGCTGGCGGTGGAGGCATTGCGGGCGGGAAAGCATGTGCTGGTAGAAAAGCCGATCGCCGCCACTCTCGCGCAGGCCGACGAACTTGCGGAGGTGGCGTCCGCGCGCAATCTCGTGTTGCAGGTCGGCCATCTGGAACGCTTTTCCGCCGCCTTCGCCGCTATGGAGGGAAGGCTCGGTGTACCACTCTATATCGAGGCGACGCGCATCGCGCCGTTCAAACAACGCGGCACCGACGTGTCGGTGATCCTCGACCTGATGATTCACGACCTCGATCTGATCCTGTCGCTGGTGGCGAGCGAAATCGAGAGCGTCGATGCGGTCGGCGCCGCGGTGGCCAGCGAGCATGCCGATATGGCCAATGCGCGCATCCGCTTCGTCAATGGCGCGGTGGCAACCATCACTGCCTCGCGTGTCGCCATGCGCACCGAGCGGCGCATGCGGGTGTTCGCGCAGGACGGCTACCTGGCGGTCGACTTCGCCAACCGGCGCCTGACGGTGATCGCACGCGGGCGGGGCAAGCCGGTGCCGGGCGTTGCTGACTTCGGCATCGAGGAGGCGTCGTGGCACGACCATGATTCGCTGGCCGCAGAACATGCCGCGTTCGTCGCCTCGGTGCTGGACGGCGCGCCGGTGCTGGTGGATGCCTCCGCCGGGCGGCGCGCATTGGCGGCGGCGCTGATGGTGACCGACGGCATTGCCGCCGCGCGCGCGCGGATGGTGGCGTCAGGGCTGATCGAGCAGGTCGAGAACCACGGCGGCGGCGGCGGCTGAAGGCGTACCGGCGGGTGGGTGCAGCGACGTCAGCACGTCGTGACAGGCAGTGCGCTGCGCCGCTGCCGCAGCGGGATCGTCCAGCAGCGTGCGTACCGCCGCCGCCAAACGATCCGGTGTGCACGCCTGCTGGATCAGTTCCGGTATAACCTCCCGCCCTGCCAACAGGTTGACCAGCGCGCCATAGCGCACCGTGAGCAACCGCCGTGCGATCGCCGCAGTGAGCGGATTGACGCGATAGGTCACCACCATCGGCACGTTTGCCATCGCCAGTTCCACTGTCGATGTGCCGGACTTGGTGAGCGCGGCGGCGGAGGCGGCGAACGCGTCGTGCTTGTCCTGCAACTCCGTCACCAGCACCGGCTGTCGTTGCCAATCGCGTGTGCCCGCCCGCACCGTCTCCGCCACCGGTCCGGCCAGCGGCACCACCGGCATGACGTCCTGCAATCGCTGCAACGTCGCGCCGAGGATTGGCAGCAGCCGCGCCACTTCGGTGCGTCGGCTGCCCGGCATCAGCGTCAGCACGCGCGTGGACGGATCGATGCCGTGGATCGCGCGGAACCGCACCGCGTCACCGTGGTCGGCGCCGCTCTCCAGCACTGGATGGCCGACAAAGGTCGCGGGCAGACCGTGACGGGCGAAGAACGATGGTTCGAACGGCAGCAGGCAGAGCAACTGATCCCACAGTCCGTGATAGTGCCGCACGCGACTTTCACGCCACGCCCAGACCTGGGGGGCGACATAATGCACACGCTTCACGCCGAGAGGTTGGATTGCCTTCAACAGCCGCAGCGTGAAGCCGGGGCTGTCGATTGTCACCACTGCGTCTGGTTTCCGCGCTGCGATATCGGCAACCGTCTGCTGCAGCCGGCGCCGCAAGTGGTAGAGGCGCGGCAGCACTTCCAGCAGGCCCATCAGGGCGAGGTCACGCATTGGGAACAGGCTGGTGAGACCGTGCCGGGCCATCTGCTCGCCGCCGATGCCGGCGAAGCCCAGGTCCGGCCGGCGGGTGCGGAGCGCCGTCATCAGGCGAGCACCCAGCGTGTCGCCGCTCGCCTCGCCGGCGACCAGATAGATCAACGGCATAGCATGTTTATGAAACCACGGATGCACACGGATGAACACGGATGACGCCGCATCCGTGTGCATCCGTGTGCATCCGTGGTTTCATGAACTACAGCAGCACGTGCGCCACGAGTGGCGTCAGTGAGCGGTGATGTGCGATCGGCGCGGGCGCATCTGGCGGCACCGTCATGCCGATGCGATCGTGCCACCATGTTGGTAGCCCGACGCGCGCGGTGCCAAACAGATCATAGGCGGAGCCCGCCACGAACAGACAGCGTTCCGGCGTCAAGCCGAGTTCCTCCAGCGCGAGCTGATACGGGCGTGGATCGGGCTTGTAGAAACCTGCGCGCTCGGCGGTGACGATCACGCTGAACGGAACCGGGACCCGGCTGGCCGCCAGGTGTCCGAGTGATTCAGAGCAATTGGTGACCACCGCAAGCGGCACGCCAGCCTCATGCAGCGCGCCCAGAGCGTGGCCGGCTTCGGGCCAGGGTTCGATATCGCCGTAGCGCGCCGCGAGTTCGTCGGCGAGTTGACGCGGCAGGCCGACCGACTCGGCGGCATCGGCGACAAGGTCCTCGTATCGCCGGTAGCGGCCGGTCCGATAGGTGATCGCAAGGTATGCCGCACGCCAGCTACGGCCGGCCTGCTCGCTGCCGGCGACGGCGTTCCACAGCGACCAGCTATCCAGCAGCGCGGTCAGCAGGTCGAACAGCACGGCATCGTAGCGTCGGTTCATGTCAGCAGATCGCGGCAGCCGAGGTCCTCCACCGCGAGCATGATGCGTTCCATGTGGTTCCACCAGATGACGGGCGGAATGTCGAACGCCGCCTGCCACACCGGTGTCGCGATCTGCAACAGCACGGCCCAGCGATAGTCGTGGTCCAATGCCTGGCGGTCATAGCCGCGCACGCCATGTGCGATCAGTACTGCGTGGTAGCGATCGAGCAGCGTGCGTTCCAATCGTTGCCGGCGATCGGGATACCAGTGCAGTGCCATCATATAGGCGAGGTCGCTTGCGACGAGGGAACGCAGCGAGCAACCGCTGGTACAGCATTCGCCGTTCGCGCGGCAGAGCATCGCCGAGGCGTTCGGCGAAGCGCGTGAAGTGTGTCGTCAGGTCGTGCAGGAGGCGTTCGTTGGCGGCCGCGTCGCGCCAGGTACCGATCGAGCTGCTCAGACGCGGATCGTCCCACCAGGCAGCATGGAAGCGTGCCAATGTTTCCACGATGGCTTCGCACTGCTTCGTCGTGGGTGGCAACGGCCACACCGTGGGGGTGGCGTGGGTGTCGGTGAGGTCTTCCAGCAGCAGATGCCAGTCATTGGTGGCCGCGTCCCAGTGTGCGTCATAACAGCGTGGAACCAGAGGCTGTTCCATTGCGGCGGCGACGTTGCTGTAGAATGCGACTTCCTGCTGGCCGGCTTTCCATCCGCTGCGGATGCGCTCGGGCAGGCCGGTCTTCAGAATGAGGGAGGTCGGCATATCGGCGGCGGGGCGGTCATATATCAGCCGAAGTCGAATAATCCGTGACAGTATGGTTGCGCGCGAACTCTCCACCACGACCTCGCGCACCCGCCTATCACCAGGCAGGTTCGAACGGCGAAGCGCCTCGGTGATGTGTGCGGCATCGGCGGCGCGCGGCAGTTGGTTCCCTGTCATGTGTCGCTGACCTATTTCACCAGTCCGGACACGCCGACCACGAGGAATGACGCCAGCACATAGCCCATAATCTTGTGGACGTAAAAGTAGTAGCGCGGCCAGCCGGCCAGTTCGATCGTATAGTGCATCTCGCGCAGGCGGATGATCGGCAACAGCAGATCGAAGCTGTAGGCAAAGCCGAACGGCATGCCGTGGCGGCGGCCCTCGCCCGACACCCGCAGCACGACGACGCCGGCGAGGATGAAGCCCACGACCCAGAACAGCGCGCGCTCGACGTGATAGCCGTAGCCAACGGACCAATCGAGCGCGGTCAGCCACACACGCTGCGGCCACGTCGCCTCCCGGCGTTCGCGCTGCTTGCCGGCGTAGAGGATGTCGTCGGCGGCGTCCGGTCTTCCCGCGTCGCGCAGCACTGCGGCGAGCTGTACGTATGGCTGCGGTGAGTACTGTTCCTTGGCGAGCCATCGCCTGAACCATCTCACCGGGCGGTCCGCCATGCGGTCGTGCTCGTCAGGGTGAACGCCGCCCAGGCTGCGATAGGTGAAGCCAGTGAGATCGAGCTTCGCCGGCCAGGCATCATTGGTATCCTGAATGGCGTTGGCCCTGGCGTTGTGCAGGATCAGTGCCGATTTGCCGGTCCAGTGTGCCGGCAATGGACCAAGCACGAGGTCGCTGCGAATCTGCGCTCCTGTGATATCCACGGTGTCGCGGAATGTTCCGCTTGCCAGTTCCAGTTCGCCGAGGCTGCTGAAGATCAGGTTGACCGGGCCGGAGAACTCGGCGCCGCCGCTGAGAAAGGCGTCGCCATGCACCTCGATCGACTCGAGGTTCAGCATTCCTGCGACCTTCGACTCTCGCAGGTTCAGCACTCCACCGATGCGGGCATTCAGGAGATTGATTTCGGTGAACTCAGCCTTGTCGCGCATCGCAAGATTTCCGTCGATCCGGGCGTCGGCAAAGTTGAGGAGGCCGCTTGCTTTCGATCCGATCAGTGTCACGAAGCCTGCAACATGAGCGTCGATGAGGTTGACTTCGGCAAACTCCGCACCGCTCATGTCAAGACTGCCGTCGATCTGGGCGTTCGTCATGTCGAGCAGTCCATGCACCTTCGCGGTGTCGATGCCTACGTTGCCTTGCAGTTGCGCATTGACCAGACGCACATGGTTGAAGTCCGATTGACTGTTCAACGCCAGGTTTCCGTCGATCCGGACCCCGGCCATGTCCAGCGTCCCGCCGATCTTCGATCGAGGCAGCCCGAATTGTCCGTGGATATGTGTGCCAGCAACGGTCAGGTCGGCAAATTGACCCTGATCGCCTAAGACATGGCCGAAAATCTCGCCACCGATCAGGCTGAGCGGGCCAGAGGATTTCGTGGAGAACAGCATGAGCGAGCCGGCGATTTCTGCTCCGAACAGCCTCATATCACTGAATTCCGTGGCGCTCATATCGAGATTGCCGGCGACGTGGAGCAGATCAAGGAAGAGATGGCCACCGGATCTGGCTTCACTCAAGCTGAGGCCGCTCCCGATATGAGCCTCGAACATATTAAGGTCGGCCAGTTCAGATTTCCCAAGGGATATATCTCCGTCGATCCGGGCGTCTGTGAAGTTGAGCACTCCTTTGACACGTGTTCCGTCGAGCGTGATTCGACTGGTCGACCGCACGCCAGCGAAGTTGGCGCCTTGCTCGAGCAGGCTGTGATCGAGCCAGAGCTCGTGCGCCAGCTCGGCGTGCCGGAGATCGAGCGGCTCCCTGAAGCGGGCTCCGACGATACGCACACCATTTCGCGTGAGCGCACGACGGTACTTGTCCGCCAGCAGGATGGTCTCGATAAAGGCCGAGCTGAGGATACGGCTATCCGGTAGTGCTTGCGCCTGTTTGGGATCCAGGTCGCCGCCGTATTCCGGCGCCGTGTTGAAATCGGCGGTCTGACCAACGCAGACTCGGCTCCAGACGAATTTCTCCTGGGGTGTCCAATGCTCGTCTGCCGCGGCGGGGCACTGTCCGTCGGTGGGTACAGGACGGGCCGGCTCCTCGGCCCTCGCACCAAAGGCGCCCAGCAGCAACCCCATGAGGACAGTCTGCAGGAGCCGCCGCATCATTGTCGGGTCCCGCCGTGTACGCGGCGAACCGACCCTCGATCGCTCACGCCGCCGCCGCGTCGTTGAACGCGCGCAGTCCCTCCTCGATCACGTCACGCGGCAGGTCGCGGGTGATGAACACCAGTCGCGAACTACGCGGATCGCCGTCCGGCCAGGCAGCGAGCAGGGCAGGGGGGTGGAACAGGTGCTGCACGCCATGGATCACTACCGGCCGCTCGTGGCCCACAATGTTCAGAATTCCCTTGATGCGCAGCAGCGACTCGCCGCGCGTCGCTATCAACATATCGAGCCAGGTGGCCACACCCTGCCAGTGCAGCGGCTGGTCGAAGCTAAGACAGAACGCGGCGATCCTCGCGTCATGGCGGTTGGGGTCGTGCTGATGCGAATGCCCCGTGTCGGTATAGGCCTCGGCATCCAGCCAGCCGCGCACGTCGGGGATCTTGCTGTCGGGATCGAACAGCCCTGCGTGCAGCAGCGATACCGCATCCACGGCGCCCTGCACTGCGGTCAACAGCGGAGCGCCCGGGTTCAGCCGGCGCAGGCGTTCGCGCAACGCGGGTGGATCGGCGAGGTCGGTCTTGCTCAGCACGATGCGGTCGGCGACCGCGGCTTGCCGCACCGCCTCGGGTTGCGCATCGAGCTGCGCCATGCCGTTCACCGCATCCACCACGGTGACGATGCCGTCGAGCCGGTAAGCGCGGGCAGCGACAGGATCGCTCATCAGCGTCGCCAGGATCGGCGCCGGGTCGGCGAGCCCGGTGGTCTCGATCACCACCCGCCGCACCTCGCCAGCGTTCACGCGCGGCAGCAGGTCGGCCAACGCGCGCGACAGATCGCCGCGCACCGTGCAGCACAGGCAGCCAGCGTTCAGCAGCACGGTGTTCTCGTCGAGTTTCTCCACCAGCAGGTGATCGAGACCGATCTCGCCGAACTCGTTGACCAGCACCGCGGTACCCGCCAGCGCGGGCTGGTGCAGCAGATGGTTCAGCAGCGTGGTCTTGCCCGCGCCGAGAAAGCCGGTGAGCACAGAGACTGGGACAGAGTCAGCCATGCGTGTGGCCGCCGTACAAGGTTCCCGGCGCAACCAGCGGCGCCGCGATCTCCACCAGCTCGCCGTCGCGCGCGGCGCGGAAGAAGCAGTTGCGCCGGCCGGTGTGGCAGGCCACGCCCTCCTGGTGCACCAGCAGCAGCAGCGTGTCACCGTCGCAGTCCACCCGCAGCTCCTTCAGGTGCTGCACCTGACCGGATGTCTCGCCCTTGCGCCACAGCCCGTTGCGGCTGCGACTGAAGTAGCAGACCCGGCGCGTCGCGAGGGTCTCCGACACAGCGTCGCGGTTCATCCAGGCGAGCATGAGCACCTCGCCGGTGTCGTGCTGCTGCGCGATGGCGGGCACCAAGCCGGCGGCGTCGAAGCGGATCGTGGCCAGTATGTCCTGTTCGCTCATGGCTGTTATCTTGGGGTCGAGCCGCCTGTGGGGGAAGGTACCGCCATGCCAGTGATCGCCTCGGCCGATGATGCGTGCCCGACGCGGCGACGTGCCAGTTCCAACGGCACGGGGTTCTGGCTGACCAGCTATATCGGCGCCAACCGCTATACGGCGGGCGCCGATGCTTCAGCGGAGCCAGGCGCGATCTATCCGGTGGCGTTCCTGGTGGAACAGGATGCCGACGCGGTGGTCGGCGCGCACTACCATCAGGCCGACCAGTTCCAGGTGATGGTCGCCGGCAACGGACGACTCGGGACGCATGGTGTGGCGGCGGCGGCCGTGCATTTCGCCGGGGCCTGGTCACCGTACGGTCCGCTCGTCGCCGGCGACGAAGGGTTGCAGTACTTCACACTGCGCAACGGCTGGGACCCCGGGGCGCGCTACATGGAATTCCCGGACAACCGCGCCGCGCGGCGTTCCGTGCCGCGCCGGCACCGCGAAAAGGTGGGCGAAATCGCGTCGACCGCGGATGGGCTGTGGGCACGGCGCTATCATATTGCCGCCGGCGAGAGTGTGGCTGGGCCCAATCCCGCTGACGGTGGCGGGCAGTTCTGGCTGGTGTTGTCCGGCAGCCTGAGGCACGACGGCAAGACGGTACCGCCGCGTTCGTGCGTATTTGTCCATCCAGAGGAACCGTCGCTGACCGTGGTCGCCGGCGCGGGCGGGCTTGACGCGATGGCGATGCAGTTCCCGCGGCCATGACGCTCGGCCGGCTGCAGCGCATTTGCGTGGTCTGATTTGCGTTGCGCACTGACGCAATAGTCCGGACGATTGCGCATGCACCGGTCGCTGCCACTCATGTTCCGTTCGTTCATGTACGCGCTGCGCGGCGGGTTCCTGGTCCGTCCGCTGGTTATCGCGATACTGCTGGGTGCGATCGGTGCCGTGCTGTCCTCGCTGGAGGAGGCGGTTCCGGCGATCTCGGCCTGGTTGCCGTCGACGTTGTTCCCGTCGCACCAGGATCCGCAGATGGCGCAGGTCATCTTCGGCGGTATCGCCGGCTCGATCATGACCGTGGTGTCCATCGTCTTCGCCATCCTGTTGATGACCCTGACACTCGCCTCCACGCAGTTCTCGCCGCGTATCCTGGTCAACTTTGTCCGCGACCGCACGACGCAATGGACGCTGGGCGTGTTTCTCGGGACTTTCGCCTATTGCATCGCCGCGCTGCCCGCGGCGCGCTCGCAGCCATATCCGTTCGCTCCGGTCGCGACACTACTCGGCGCCATGCTGCTGGCACTGCTGTGCGTCGGCTGGCTGATCTTCTTCATCAATCACATCTCGCAGTCGGTCAGCGTCAATCACATCGTCGATCGCATCGCGCGCGAGACCGAGTTGGTGATCGATGAGTTGATGCCACGCGCGCTTGCGTCGCTGTATCGGACGCCACTGCCGGAGGTGCCGGCGATCGACGATGAAACCACCATCGTCAACGAGACATCGGGCTATGTGCGGTTCATCGACACGCAGCGTCTGGTATATCTGGCGCGAACCCACGGCATCCGCGTGCGGATGCAGCGCTGCGTCGGCCATTTCATTCCCGCCGGCGTGCCGCTGCTGGTGGTGTCACGGCCGGATCGACTGACCCACGACCTGATCGCCGAACTGCGCGGCACCGTCGATATCGGCCCCACACGCACGTTGCAGCAGGACGTCGAGTTCGGCGTCATCCAGATCGTCGACATCGGTTTGCGCGCCATCTCGCCGGCGGTGAACGATCCGAGCACGGCGATCAGTTGCGTCGACCAGCTCAGCCGCATCCTGATTCGCTGGGTCGGCCGCGTGCGGCCTGCTTCGCATTTGTACGACCCGCCGCATGTGCTGCGCGTCGTGCTGCCCTGGATCGACTTCGATGGACTGCTCGACACCGCGTTCGAACAGATCCGCCACTACGGTGCCGGCGATGTCGCGGTGAGCCTGCGTCTGCTGCGCGCCTACGCGGACATTGCCGGCACGCTGCGCGATCCCGCGCTGCGCGACGTGCTGTACCGGCGTGCACAGGGAGTTGTCGCGGGCTGTGAGGCGCGCCTCCCGGACACCGACCTGGCCAGGCTGCGGGCGCGCGCCGCGCTGGTCCTGGAGTTCTCGCGCTGACCGTTATGTCGGCCAGCCGGTGCGGATCGGATCGCGCCCGTCCCAGCCGATCGCTGCCTCGCGCACCGCGTCGAAAATGCGCCGGCGCATCGGCGTGGCGTGCGACATCTCGATGATTGTGCCGGGGTGGCCCTCGTTGCGGAAATACACGAACCGTCCGCGTGGCGCGTCGCCTTCCTGGCCGACCACATAGCCGTTGGCGAGTGCGCGCTGGTAGAGCTCGTCGTAGTTTTCCGGCCAGCTCGACCAGTGCTGCAAGCCGCCGTGCGGGTTGGCTGCCAGAAAGTCGCGATACATCGACGGATGGTTGGAGCGCTGCTGGATCAGCTCGAGCTGCATCTCGCCAGAGTTCGCCAGCGCGATCGAGACATGGATGTCATCATGCCGCTGCCCCGCATAGCTGAATGACGTCAGCGGCAGGCGCTCGGCATAGAACCACGGCCCGACACCACACACCTCGATCCAGTGCCGCATCGCGGCCTCGACGTCGGTGACGACATAGCCCATCTGGCGCAGCGATCCGAACAGGCGGCTCATGTCGGTCTCCTCCCTGGAGTACAATTCGCGGTGAGCGCAACGACCCATTGTGGCAACCAATTGTCCCACTGTGATAGCGCAGATGCGCGCTTGGGACGAACGATGTAATGGCCAACTCCTATACGGTGCGGTTGATCGACTGCGCCGGCTCGTCGGGCGGCGTGGACACCAACACTGCCGCGGTCGGCGCCTCGCTCACCGCGTGGTTTCGCTCGGTGTGCCAGCAGGCCACCAGCGGCAACACGACGTGGACCGCCGATGTGCAGTGGCAGGCGCAGCCAGGCGGCAACAGCGCCGGTCAGGACGCCGGCAACCCGCTCATCATCAACCTGATCATTTACTACGTGCAATCGCCGCGTGAGAGCGTGATCAAGCTGCATCCGCAGTATCGCTCCACGACACTGCCGGCCGAGAGCGATACCGGGATCTGGGGCACGACGGTGAGCCGCTGGACGCCACAAGGCGCCGCGGTCGGTGGCCGTACGCCGACACTCGGCATCAGCGAGGTCTATGTTGCGCGTTGCCGCGACACTGCCAACGCCACCACGCGGTTGAACCTCGCGCGGATGGGCTTCCACGAGAGCATGCACAACCAACTGATCCGGGTCGGCGATGAACTGCATCGCGGCAATGGCGGCTTCGCCGCCGAGACGCCGACCGGCACCGCACCGAGCGCACAAAACCTGCAGATGATGGCGGCGGCGATCGGTGTGCTGGTGCCGCAATGGCCGGACGGATTCCAGGCCTGGCGCAACCAGGCCAACGATCCGCTGGGCGGGTTCTAGTTCCGACTCAAACAGGTGACGTATCGCTTCCCGTGTCGTTCCCGCGAAAGCGGGAACCCAGGGGCAACACTACGGGCTCGACCCCTGGGTTCCCGCTTTCGCGGGAATGACATGAGTTGGGGTTCCGCTCTCGCGGTGATGACGGTGATTTAGGCCGCCGCGATCCAGCTCTTGCGTTCGCCGGCGTACGCCGCGCCGGGATTGCCGCTGACCGTGGTGCGCCACATCACGCGCGCCTCGTGGTCCGCGTCGAACCAGGTGGCGGCATGCACGAGGCAGCGATTGTCCCACACCACCAGGTCGCCCGGCGACCATTCGTGGACATAGACGAACGCCGGGCGCGTCAGATGCGCCATCAGTTCGGCCAGCAGCGCCGCGCCGTCGCCGTGCGGGCCGGGCTGCATGCCGACGAACGGGCCTTCCAGCCAGTCCATCTGCCCATACTCGCATAGATACAGCGCACGCTTGCCGGTGACCGGATGGACGCGCGCCACCGGCTGACGCTGCGGCTGCTCGTGCGGACCCAGCGGCCGCGGCGTCTCCCCGGCGAGCACCGCGTCGCGACCTCGGCGCGCGCTGCCGCCGACATGCAGGCCCTCGAGCGTATCGACCCGCGCCTGCAGCGCCGGCGGCAGAGCGGCGTAGGCGGCGGTGCCGTCGGCGAACAGTGTCTGACCCTGGTCGCGCGGCACTGGCTGTACCGCGAGGAACAGCGAGATGTCCGGTGGCGGGCGGCGATAACTCTGGTCGGTGTGCCAGCCGCGACGGTGCGGGAACTGCACGGGCAGGCGACCTTCGGGTGTGAACGGCGGATCGGGCCGGCGTGGCGGCGCGCGTGAGGCCGGGGGCGTGTTGGAGACGAGGAAGATCTCGGGAACGTCGGGATGCACCATGTGCGGCGGCGTAAGGGTCTGGCGATAGTCCTCGACCTCGGGGCCGAACACGCGCGACAGGCGCACCAGCAGTTCCGGCGCATCGGCCATGGCATGCATGTCCCGCAGCAGCAGCAGGCCGGACGCATCGGCGAGCGCCTGCACCAGAACGCCTGGTGCCGCTGCCGCGGCGGCAATCACCGCATGCGCGCCATCGCCGCCCGGCAGCATCACAAGGCCACCGAATCCGGCACCTGGGAGTGGCTTTTGTACCTGGAGATCGCTCACGCCGCACCTGCCACAATGGAGTGCCGGGACAGTCGGAGCAGCGTAGCCGGCTGTATGCGACGGTCAAGCTGGTCCGTCTCGCCGGGAACACGCAACGGTGATCACTTCACGTCGCGAATCAACAGATGCGTGTGGGGCGTGACAGGGTTATCGTGCGTGCAAACAGCGCCGTCCTGACCGGACGCGTCTGGTCAGGCAAGGCGCCAACAGGAGGCGCCCATGAACGGACATACGTCCGAAGCTCTGCTGTCGCAGTTCGACAGTGCGCCGCTGCGGCCGCGCTACTGGATCAACTTCGGCCTGCTGTCGCTGATTACCGTGCTGGAGTTCTTCGACTTCGCCATCGTTGCGTTCCTGCTCGCGGTGATCGGGCCGCAATGGCACCTGACCTACGGGCAGTCCGCGGTGATCCTGTACAGTGGCGGTGTCGGCGCGATCTGCGGCGCGATCGCCTGGGGTAGCCTGTCCGACGCCTGGGGCCGCAAGAGCCAGCTCGTGCTGGGCACGTTCATCTGCGGCATCGGCGCCGGCGCGATCGGGCTGGTGCCGGAAGGCGCGTGGGGCGTGTTGGCACTGCTGCGCTTTGTGGTCGGCTTCGGTCTCACCGCGGCGGTGACGCCTTGCCTCACGCTGGTGGTGGAGACGGCGCCGACGCGCTACCGCACGTCTTTCTCCAGCTTCTACGTCGTGTTCGCGACCGCCGGCGCACTGCTGGCCTCGGCGACCTCCGCGACGTTGCTGGAACTACTCGGCTGGCGCGGCGTGGCGATGCTGGGCGCGGTGACGATACCCGTCGGCATCGCGATCGCGCTGGTGGTGCCCGAATCGGTGCGCTGGCTCACCGCAAAGGGACACTTCGCCGAGGCGCGCGCGTCGGTGGCCCGGCAGCTTCGACTGCCGCTCGAGCAGGTGCCATTGCCGAGTGCCCCACCTGTCGCACCGCCGACCGGTCGCATTGCCGAGCTGTATCGCAACCCGACGCGGTTCTGGGAGACCGTTATCATCTGGGGAGGTGCATCGACCGCTGCGTATGGCGTCTATCTGTGGGGACCGACCATCGTGTCGCTGCTGCTGGGCATCTCGGTGCCCGCGGCGGCCAAGTACTTCGTGTTTGTCGCCGGCGCGGGCGTGGTGGGCAAGATCGTCGTGTCCTTCGTGTCGCCGCTGATGGGGCGACGGCGCTGCGGCCAGGCCTGGGGGTTCCTCGCGGCAATCTCGCTGGCGGCAGCGGCGTATTTCAGCAACACATTCGTCGCCGGCGTGCCGTTGCTGGTGGTGTTCCTGTGCTGCTCCACCTTCGGCATCGACGGCAGCTTCTCCAACCTGGCGCCCTATACCGTGGAGGTGTTCGGCGTGCGACTGGGCGCGCGTTCGTCCGGGCTCGGTCAGGCGGCGAACGGCGTGGGCAAGATCCTGGGGCCGCTCAGCCTGGCGCTGATCGCCGGCACCGGCAATATCGTGTCGCCGCACGCGACCGCCGAAGCGGTGCTGCCGGCGTTCATGTTCCTGGCCTTCGCGATGGTCTGCGTCGGGCTGTCGTTCAGCATCATCGGCGTGGAGACGCACGGCGTGCCGATGGCGCTGCACGAGGAAACGGAAGGCGAGGCCGCCGAACGGCCGGCCATAGCGCACTAACGGGAGGAAACCAGGGGAGATGACAATGGCTGCACCGATCCAGGACGACATGTTCACCGCGGATGTCATCGCGGATCCCTATGCCTACTACGGCCGGCTGCGGGAGGAAGATCCGGTTCATTGGAACGAGAAGTATGAGCTGTGGGTGGTCACCCGCCACGACGATCTGGTCTGGCTTACCCGGCATCACGAGATGTTCTCGTCCGCGGTGTTCAAGAACGACAGGCGATCGGCATATCCCGCGATCGATGAGTCGGACCTGGGCCTCTACGAATACGTCAAGAACTACCAGGGCAGCCAGTTCATCCAGCACGATCGCCCGGACCATCTGGAGATGCGCCGGGTGATGCATGGCTACTTCACGCCGAAATCGATGGAGGCGTGGCGCCCGTTCGTGCAGGCCGCGGTGAAGGAGCTGCTCGATGCGGCCGAGGCGAAGGGCAGCATGGATGTCATGCGGGACCTGGCGACGCCGCTGCCGGTGGTGGTGATCGCGGAGATGATGGGCGTCCCGCGGGAGGATCGGCCCTACATCAGGGAGCTCGCCGAAAAGCTGCTGTACATCGGACGTGGCGAGTACGACCGGATGAAGCCGCTGACCGAAGGCATGCGCGGGATGATCGACTATGTTTCCCCGCTGGTGGACCGCCGCATCGTCGATCCGGGCGATGATTTCATTTCCGTGCTGGCGCGCGGCGAGAAGCAAGGAGTGTTCACCCGGCACCAGGTGCTGGTGAACACGTCGCTGCTGCTGCTGGCGGGCCATGAGACCACGATCAACCTGCTGTGCAACGGCACGCGGGCTTTCATCGACCACCCGGATCAATGGGCGCTGCTGAAGCAGGATCCGGCCGGCCATGCGAAGCGCGCGACCGAGGAGTGTCTGCGCTACGATTCTCCGGTGGTCTCGATTCAGCGGATCGCCGCGCAGGATGTGGAACTGCGTGACAAGGTGCTGCGCAAGGGCGATCGCCTGCGCTGGTTTATTTCCTCCGCCAACCGCGACCCCGAGGCGTTCGACGGCCCGACCACGTTCGACATCACGCGGCATCCCAATCCGCATGTCGCATTCGGCTCGGGCACGCATCACTGCCTCGGCGCCACGCTGGCGCGCGTGGAAGGGCAGGAGGTGTTCAAGGCCCTGGCGGAACGTTTCCCCGGCTTCCAGGTGGAGGCGGACGAACTGGACTATCAGCCCAGCATCACCTTCCGGTCGCTGAAATCGCTGCCGATCACCTGGCACTAGGAGACTGACAGTGGCACGCAAGCTGCGCGTCTGGGTGGACCAGCAGGCCTGTGTCGGCAACGCGATGTGCGAGGCGATCGCGCCGAAGGTGTTCCGGCTCAACGACAACCGCCAGTCGGAGGTGACCGATCCCGCGGGGGAGAGTGAGGCAGAAGATCCTGGAGGCGGCGGAGAACTGCCCGGTCAGCGCGATCTTCGTGGAGGATGCGGAGACCGGCGAGCAACTGTTCCCATAGCGGTTCAGGCGATCGCCCAGTCTTCCGTCTTCAGGCCCGGCACACGGGTGAACCCGCGCGTGTTGGCTGTGACCAACACGGCGCTGCGGCGACGCGCCTGGCCCGCAATGAGTACGTCGTAGGGTCCGATCGGTGTTCCGGCGCGTGCCAGCTCCGCGCGAATATCGCCGGCTTCCTCGGCGTCTCCTGCGTCAAAGGGCACGATCGTGATGGGCAACTGGAGGAACACGGCAAGTCGCTCGATGTTGTCATTGCGCCTTGCGCTCCTGGCGATGCCGAATTGCATTTCAAACAGTACGATCACCGGCAGTGCAACAACATCGTGCAGGAGTTCGCGTTCGAGTCGTTCTGCCACATCGGGCGGATCGCCCTTCAGCGCGGCAATGACTGCGTTGGTATCAAGCAGGAACATCAGTCGAGCGAAACATCGTCCGGGGACGGCATCGGCGGCTGCTGCCTGCCTTCCTCCATGAACGGGATGTCGCGATATTTCGCCAGTTTGGCGAATATCGCGTGAATGTCGGCAGCGTTGCGTTCGATCGGCTCCAGCAGCACGCCGCGGCCGACGCGACGCACACGCACCTCGGTACCTGGCAGGCGGAAGTCCTTGGGCAGCCGTACCGCCTGGCTGCGACCGTGGCGGAACAATTTGGCGGTGCCGGTCTCTGTCATGGGGAACTCTCCACGGGCCTAACTATGATAGATATCGTGGTATCTATCAAAATCAAGATCGCCGTGCCAAAGTGGGGGTATGACGAAGCGCATTGGAGCCGAAGTGAGTGCGACGAATCTTGCGGCGGCGCTGCGTGATCTCGCAGCCGCGCTGGCCCCGCCCGATCGGGAACGCAGCCGCGACGCGAGGATGCGGGCCGCACGGCTGGTGCTGGTCCGGCATTGCGTCGCGCTGCTGGGGATCGAGCCGCCGGACCAGCCGTCGGTCGCCGCAATCATCAAGCTGGCGAACGAGGCGCCCGCTCGGCCGGTGCGACGGTCCTGTGCGGTGCTGATGGTGCATGCGTTGGCCATGCCGGGTCTGGTGCCGCCCGGGTCGTTCGGAACGGTCTGCGCGCTGGTGGAGGGCGCGTTGCACGACGTGTTGCTGCGGTGCGGCTATCCGTTCGGCGGATCGATCGAGCAGAAGGTGCATGTGCTGGAACGGCTGCACGCGACGATCGCTGAACTGATGCAGCCGTTGGAACCGACGTTTCCGAACTGGCAAGGACTCTACGCTGGGTAGCCTGGTCGGCATCCCGTCATCCGGCGGATTGACCGCGCCCGCGTCTAGCTCCGATGCTTGCTGCAGGAAGTGCTTTGCATGCGAGTGCTGTCAGTGATGATGCGTCCGGACGCGGTCTACCAGTATCCGATCTGGGCAGTCGCGCTCTCGTTGATGATTGCGGCCGTGATCGCGACGATGCTGCTGGAGATCGGCGTGCGACGCTTTGTGTCGGCTGACTTCCGGCGCCAGCATAACGAAATCGCGGCGGCGATCTTCTCGATCATCGGTGTCACCTACGCCGTGCTGCTGGCGTTTGTTGCCATGCTGGCCTGGGATGGCTTCAACAAGGCCAAGGCGGCGAGCCATTTGGAGGCCGTTGTCATCCAGGACGTGTTCGAGGCGGCCGACGGCTTCCCCGACCCGGCAAGGGCAGACCTGATCGATCGTTTGAAGCGTTACACCAGGTCGGTGATCGGCGCCGAGTGGCCGGCTCAGGCGGAGGGCCACGTGGACCGCTCGGGTGACGCCTATCTCGACGAACTGCATCGCCTGGCGCTCAGTCTGCGGCCATCCGACCAGATGCAGGGCGACTTTCACGCACTGCTGCTGCAATCCCTGACACGGTTGCGCGACGCCAGGCAGGAGAGACTATTGGCGGCGGAGTCCACGATCCCGGCGATCGTCTGGGTCGTCGTCATCGCCGGAGGAACGATCACCATCGTTTTCAGCTCGTTCCTGGGCGCGCCCAACATCGCCATGCACCTCGCCATGTGCGCCTTGTTGGCGGTGTCCGGGGTCTTGGTGCTGGTGCTGATCATCGCGCTGAGCAATCCGTTTCGCGGCGACTTCCGGGTCTCGACGGCACCCTACGAATACGTGCTTTCCCGCATCCAGTGACCGAGCTGAGGCTGTCTCAGCTCAGCCGCACCTGCACGTAGCTTCCCGGGGCGTCCTCGATCGGCTTCAGCTTGCCCTCGCCAGGCACCCGCGCCGCTACCTGCTCCTTGGCCAGTGCGGTCACCCAGCGGTGCCAGTCCGGCCACCATGAACCGGCGATTTCGGTGGCGCCCTTGAACCACTCTTCCGGATCGGCCGGCAGATCGGTGTTGATCCAGTGGCTGTATTTCCCGCCATCCGGAGGATTGACCACGCCGGCGATATGCCCCGACGCCGCCAGCACAAACCGCTTCGGCCCGCTCAGCAACTGGGTGCCGCGATAGGTCGACTTCCACGGCGCGATGTGATCCTCGCGCGTGGACAGAAGGTAGGCCGGCGTCTTGATTTTGCGCAGATCGATCGGCACGCCGGCCAGGGTGATTCCGCCGGGCTCTGCCAACAGGTTCTGCTGGTACATCTTGCGCAGGTAGAAGCTGTGCATCTTCGCCGGCATGCGCGTCGAATCCGCATTCCAGTACAGCAGGTCGAATGGGAACGGATCGTTGCCCAGCAGGTAGTTGTTCACCACAAACGACCAGATCAGGTCGTTCGCCCGGAGCATATTGAAGGTCGTCGCCATCTCGGAGCCTTCGAGATAGCCGCGCTTGTTCATCTTCTCCTCGAGCGCCTGCAACTGCTCCTCATCGATGAACACGCCGAGCTCGCCCGCCTCGGAAAAATCCATCATGGTGACGAAGAACGTCGCGGAGCGGATTCGGTTGTCCTTCCTGGTCGCCATGTAGGCGAGCGTGCTCGCCAGCAGCGTGCCGCCGAGGCAGTAGCCGATCGCGTTCACCTCGCGCTCGCCGGTCGCCTGCTCGATCGCATCGAGCGCCGCCAGATAGCCCTCCTGCATGTAGTCCTCGAAGTTCTTCTCGGCGAGCTTCTCGTCCGGGTTGACCCAGGAGATCATGAACACGGTATGACCCTGCGACACCGCCCAGCGCACGAAGCTGTTCCGTGGGCGAAGGTCTAGAATATAAAACTTGTTGATCCACGGCGGCGCGATCAGCAGCGGCCGCTTCAGCACCGTCTCGGTAAGCGGCGTGTACTGGATGAGCTGCATCAGGTCGTTCTGGAACACCACCTTGCCGGGCGAGACGCCGATGTTTTCACCCAGCCTGAAGGCGTCCATGTCGGTCATCTTGATGCGGAGCTTGCCCTTGCCCTGCTCCAGATCGCTCAGCAGGTTGTTCAGCCCCTTCAGCAGGTTCTCGCCCCCGGTCTCGGCGGTCCTGCGCAGCACCTCCGGGTTGGTCAGCAGAAAATTCGACGGGCTCATCGCATCGATAAACTGCCGCGCGTAGAAATCCACTTTCTGCGCGGTCTTCGAAGTCCATCCCGTCGACCTGTCGCACCACGTCCTGCACATAACGCGCCGACAGCAGGTAGCTCTGCTTGATGAAGTCGAACACCTCGTTCTCGCGCCACGCATCGTCCTTGAAGCGGCGATCCGTGGCCGGGGCGTCGATCACCGGTTCGTTCTCCCCGCCCATGATACGCCGCGCGGTATTCTGCCAGAGCGTCATGTAGTCCTGCCAGAAGCCCAACTGCGCGGCGACCAGTCGGGCGGGATTGGCGATCAGCCGCGCGGTCATCTCCATGAACGCGCTGGCGATGTTCAGCGGGTCTGGCGCGTGTTCCGCGTCCGCCTGGCGCTTCAGCCACTCGCCGACGATGCGCTGCGAGCGCTCGGCCACGTCGGCCATCGAACGACCAATCTCCGCCGGGTCGGGCAGCTTGAACCCGGTGGTCTCGGTCTTGTCCTTGTCGGCCATACCCGTCCTTTCCGTCGGCACCACCACAAGCTACATCAGGGCACGGCCTGGAGCGGATTCGACGATGCTGAGCAGCGGAAGTGGCGGGCAACCTAGGGGCGCGGGGAGGCGGGTTCAAGCTGGTTGCGGCCTCGAATCCGGCAGCGCTGGCCTGCATTTCCGCTCCGCCCCCTTGCTCGCGCTGCTGCTGGCAGGATGTTCGTCGTTACCTGCGTCGATGAACCCGGTGAGCTGGTGGCACGATCTTCAGGGCGGCAAGATCGCCGAGGAGCGGCCGCCGCCGCCCGGTGCCGATCAGCCGTATCCGAACCTCGCCAGCGTGCCGCCGAAGCCCGCGCAGCCCGACCGCGCCGCGCTCACCAACATATCCAGCGCGCTGATCGCGGACCGTGCCAACGCGCAGCACGTGGCCGCGGCGGCGCCGATCGCGGATCCCTCGCTACCCAGTGCATCACCGGGCCTGTTCGGCCGCGGCACCGTGCCGCCGCCACCGCCTGCGCCGCCGCCGGGCACCGAGAAGGCGAGTGCCTCCATGGCCGCGGCGGAGGCTCCGCCTGCTCCAGCCATCCCCAACCCAGCGGCCAGCGGCCCCGAAACGGCGCCAGCACCGGCCACAGCCCCGGTCAGCACGGTGCAGAGCGCGCCGCTTGCTCCGCCGGGCGCGACGGCACAGCCGCCCGCCGTCGAGGCAGCGCCGCCGCCACCTTTGCCTGCTTCGCCGCCACCGCCGCCGAACCTGCCGGGTGTCGCGTCCGCCGCGCCGCCACCTCCGCCGGCACCGCCACCAACCCCGGCGCCGGTCGCCGTTGCAGTGCCTGCGCCAGCCCCGGCCCCTGAAAGCGCGCCGGCTCCGGCCCCCACTGCCCCCACCACTGTCGCCACGGCAACGCCCGCGCCAGCACCGCCGCCCAACCCGGCCAACAGTCTCAGCGTGACGTTCGTGACCGGTTCGGCCGAGTTGCCGTCCACCGGAACCGATGCTCTGAAGCAGCTCGCGGGGCGGCGGGGCAGCGGCATCATCGCGGTCACCGGCTACGGCGACGCCGCCTCGAATGACCCGGATGCCCAGTCCGCGGCGCTCGCTCTCGGCCTGTCGCGTGCCAAAGCCATGGCCGCGGCGCTGGCCGCCGCCGGCGTACCTGCCTCCGCCGTGCAGGTCGATGCCGCCGCGCTCGGTCGTGGCGGCACGGCGCGTCTGGTCCAGTAACTCCCTACCCCGCGAGAGCCGATATGAGTTCCGATCCGTCCGGAGAGTTCCACCGCATCCGCCGCCTGCCGCCCTACGTGTTCGCTGAGGTCAACACCGCGAAGGCGAAGGCGCGGGTCGGCGGCGAGGACATCATCGACCTCGGCATGGGCAATCCGGACAGTCCCACGCCGCCGCACATCGTCGCAAAGCTGGTAGAGGCGGTGCAGGACCCGCGCACGCACCGCTATTCGGTCAGCAAAGGCATCCCCGGCCTGCGGCGCGCGCTCGCCGCCTACTACCAGCGCCGCTTCGACGTTGGGCTGGACCCCGAGACCGAAGTGATCGCCACCCTCGGCTCCAAGGAGGGGCTGGCGAACCTGGCGTCTGCGATCACTTCGCCGGGCGACACGATCCTGGTGCCCAACCCGTCCTATCCGATCCACCAGTTCGGCTTCATCATCGCCGGCGCTGCGGTGCGTTCCGTTCCGGCCCTGCCGGATGAGGAGATGCTGCGCGCGCTTGACCGCGCGGTCCGCCATTCGGTGCCGAAGCCAACCGCATTGATCGTGAACTTTCCTTCCAATCCAACGGCGTATCTCGCTGACCTCGACTTCTATCGCGAGATTGTCGGGTTCGCCCGCCGGCACGAGATCTGGATCATGTCCGACCTCGCCTACGCCGAGATCTACTTCGGCGACAAGGCGCCGCCGTCGCTGCTTCAGGTGCCGGGCGCCAAGGAGATCGCGGTGGAGTTCACCAGCCTGTCGAAGACCTACTCGATGCCCGGCTGGCGGATGGGGTTCGCCGCCGGCAATGCGCGGCTGATCAACGCGCTGACGCGGATGAAGTCGTATCTCGACTATGGCGCCTTCACGCCGATCCAGGTCGCTGCGGCGGCGGCACTGAACGGGCCGCAGGACTGCGTGGAGCAGATCCGCGCGCTGTATCGCGAGCGCCGCGACGTGCTGATCCGTGGCCTGGCGTCCGCCGGCTGGGACGTGCCGAGCCCGGAGGGGTCGATGTTCGCCTGGGCACCGATCCCGCCGCAGTTCGCCGGCCTGGGCAGCGTGGAGTTCTCCAAGCTGCTGCTGGCCCGCGCCAAGGTCGCAGTGTCGCCGGGGCTTGGGTTCGGCGAGCACGGCGAGGGGTTCGTCCGCATCGCTCTGGTGGAGAATACCCACCGGCTGCGCCAGGCGGTGCGGAGTATCCGGGCGTTCATGCAGGCGGGGACGAATCAGGCGGCGGTGAGCGAGGCGGCGGAAGGCTGAATTCGATCCAACTGGTCAGCTTTTGACGCATATACGTCATTGACGTATAGTCGCCGATGGAATTCGAGTGGGACGACACCAAGAGCGAGCGTAACCAGCTCGACCGCGGGTTAACGTTCGAGTTGGTGATACCGCTGTTCGAAGGTCCCACCCTGGAGCGGATCGATGAGCGCCGGGACTATGGCGAGATGCGCATGCAAGCGATTGGGCTTGTGGCCGGCAGGGCATTGCTTTGGGTCTACACCGATCGTGGCACGGTCCGGCGGATCATCAGTCTGCGGTACGCGAACAGGAGAGAACGAGATGCCTATCGTGCGACGTTCCCGCACTAACATCGACCGCAAGCGTCTGTTGGCAAACCTGGCGGCAAGCCGTGAGCCAAGTGAGGCAGAGATCGAGCGGCAGGCGGCGGAAGACGACAATGCATGGAGTGAAGCAGACGTGGCCAGCGCGATGCCGGTGTATCCGCCGCTGACGGCTGTGCAGGTGCGCGAATTGCGATCGCGGCTGGGCTTGAGCCAAGCACAGTTCGCACGACGGTTCGGCTTCACGGTGGACACGTTGCAGCAATACGAGCAGGGACGCAGGGTGCCGTCAGGCCCAGCCTCGACGTTGCTGCGCGTCATCGCGTCAGAACCGGATGCGGTGATGCGTGCGCTCGATCCGCGCAACAAGGTGAGGGCGCGCGATGCTCATGCGGCGAAATGACAGAGGGGCGCGAACCGCCGCGCGGCGTTGGCCTGGAACCAGACGATCTCGCTCCATCAATGCCTGATCGAGGGGTTGTCCGGCTATCACCTCCGGTTCGCGATGCCGCGGCAACAATGTATCATTTTGCAGGGCCCTACCTACCCTTCGCCTGAAAGGCGGCCGCGGCGGACCGCATACGCGGACGCAAGACGTTCACGAACGTATTCACCCGCTCGGCCAGCCAGGCGAAGCCTCGCTTCCGAGTCTCGGGCTGCTCCAGTGATCCTAATGTAAGCGAATCGACAATTCGGGGGCGGCCGTCTTTATCTACCAACCTGGCGGTGCCTCCCAACAAGCCCTTGATCGTATCCCAGTCTTCGGTGATCGCCTCCATAGAGTACCCGCCGGCGGTATTGCGCCACGATGATAAGTACACTCCAAGCTCACCACGGTACCCATCGCGATAGACCGTGAGCCAGCTCGTGGGCGCCGGAAGGGACAGGAAAATGTAACCCTGACGAGCTGCCTTTGGCCGCGGCTGTTCCGGGTCGTCGAGCTTGAGGTAGGGGAGAAACTCCATCCAGAATTGCTGCTGCTCATCTGCAAGTGCATTGCGATCAGGATCTGCCTCTGCCGCTGTCGGAGAATTGTCAACCTCCCGTAGAACATAACCGTCGGGCAGTGCCACAACGTTCCTGCTGATAAGCGTCGTCCGCGCAAGTATCCGCGGTGCCACCAAGCGGCTGCCGTCAGGCATCATGTAGATGGGTAGTTCGACCAAACCCAACGAGAAGTGCAACCCGGCGTGCACCTGGAGGTACTCTGTTATTGTTTCCACACCCTCGCGGATGCCGTCGCCGACAATCGGTAGGAGGAAACGGCCGCGCCGCAAGTTTGCAGTCAGCGCATCGTTGAACCGGACCTCGTCGACGGTGGGATCAACCGCCCGCACGATTTCCAGCAGCGAGTTGCCGTCACGCCTGAGACGCCTGTTAACCTCTCGCTGCAGGTCGGACGAAGACCAACGGCTGAGCTCTTTCGCATAATCGAGGATCTGGCCAACTACCTCACGTCGCCCCTCTGGATTCCGCCAGAGCTTGCATTCGACCAGTACGGGCAGGCCGGACGGCGTGACCATGAAATTATCGATCGGTCCTGCCGGGGTGCTCAGCTCGGTGCAAATTGGCACCGGCCCCGAAAACATCTGGTCGATCTCGGCAATAGGCAAACACTCCGGGTGCGTCTGAACGAGTTCCTGAATGTCGGCCTCACTCACTGTTCTACCGCCATCCTGCTGACTGAGCGGTGTCAGGGGAATTACGCTCCCCGCGCCCGCGGGCAGGAGAAGAGGAATGCCGTGTTGTCTGTCCAACGGAATCTCCGGACGCGGCGCTCTGCTTGGGACCGTTGCTTAGTCGATCAGCAACGTAAGTTACATGCGGTGTGGAAGGCGTCTACAACTTACCAGGGGATCTCCAGCTGCCGGTTATTCCCACCATCGGGCCAGCGGGTTCGCGTACAGTGAATTCAAAGCAGCTCCTTCAACAGGTCAGGGTGCTTGTCCAACAGCCGGAACAAATTGACGACCGCCGGCAGCGGTGCGGCCTCGCCTCGCTCATACCGCGAGAACGCGTTATGGCCGCCGCCCGTCAGGCGCGCAGCAGCAACCTGGCTCAAGCCGAGCTTACGGCGGATGCGGCGGATTTCCTGGCTCTGCCGTTCACGGTCATGCAGCACCAACGCGTCGCCGGCTGCCGCATAACGCCGCGCGCTCTCGACGTCGAATTCCACTTCGCCGCAGCCACCGCAACGCCAACCCGACAGGCCCTCCACCGTGGACGTCATGACCGCATGCTCGATGACGAAGCGCTCGTCCTCGAAGTGCGTCATGCCATCCCGAGATTCACAGTTCACACACTGCCGTGCCACAGTCATCTCTCCTTGAACTGGATCACCGGTGCTGCGTCACGCAAGGTGATCTTGATATAGGCGTCCTTTCGTACTGGTGTCGCAGCGTGATACACGTCCTGCCAAACGCGATGATCGGCTTACGTTGTCATCGACTTGTAGAATTCACGCCGCGTCAGGGCAGCGATCACTGCCAGCATCTCCGCAGAGGTAAGTCCCATGGCCCGACCGCCATCCAACGCGGTCTTGGTGAGTGCCGCCGCCCCAAGTCGCGCAACATCCATCTGCACGCGCGCGGGTCGTATGAGCCGTGCGCTTCTCCACAACGATAATTTACCCTATAAGGGTATCTGGTTCAAGCGGGCATCCGCGGTGATGCTGGATTGGCCGGTCGAGTCTGCTATGCAGCCCGCACCACCACACTACGGAATGCCGTCACCATGCCCATCTTCCCAGCGCCGCCGTGCCGCGGCTTATGCCCATGACCCATCCCCTCTCCGTCGCGGTTGCCGGACTCGGCACGGTCGGTGGTGGTGTGTTGAAGCTGCTGCGCGACAACGCTGACGTCATCACCGCCCGCGCCGGACGGCCGATCGCGGTCACCGCCGTGTCCGCGCGCGACCGCACCCGCGATCGCGGTGTGTCGCTGTCCGGCCTGCGCTGGTACGAGGACCCGGTGGCGCTAGCCGCCGACCCGGCGGTGGACGTGGTGGTAGAACTCATCGGCGGCTCGGATGGCCCCGCGCGTGCCCTGGTCCAGGCGGCGCTTGCCGCCGGCAAGCCGGTGGTCACCGCCAACAAGGCGATGCTCGCGGTGCACGGCGCGTCGCTCGCCGCCGCGGCCGAGGAGCGCGGCGTGCCGCTGGCGTTCGAGGCGGCGGTGGCCGGTGGCATCCCGGTGATCAAGGCGCTGCGCGAGGGCCTCGCCGCCAACCGCATCCTGCGTATCGCCGGCATCCTGAACGGCACCTGCAACTACATCCTGACCCAGATGCGCGAACGCGGCCGCGAGTTCGCCGAGGTGCTCGCCGATGCGCAGAAGCTGGGCTACGCCGAGACCGATCCATCGTTCGACATCGACGGCATCGATGCCGCGCACAAGCTGGCGATCCTGGCCGCACTCGCGTTTGGCCGGCCGGTCGCGTTCGATGCCGTGCATGTCGAGGGCATCCGCAACGTCTCAGCGCTCGACATCGCGTTCGCCGGAGAGCTGGGCTACCGCATCAAGCTGCTCGGCATCGCACGGCAGACCGACGGCGGGATCGAGGCGCGCGTGCATCCTTGCATGGTGCCGCAATCCGCGCCGATCGCCCGCGTGGACGGCGTTTTCAACGCGGTGGTGGCGGAGGGCGACTTCGTCGGCCGTGTCATGCTGGAAGGCCGCGGCGCCGGCGCCGGACCGACCGCGTCCGCCGTGGTCGCCGACCTGATCGACCTCGCGCGCAACCGTGTCACCCCGGTGTGGGGCGCGGCCGCGGCGGAGCTGTCGAACGCGCCGTCGGTGCCGATGAGCGCCCATGTCGGCGCGTATTACCTGCGTCTGATGGTAGTGGATCGGCCCGGTGTCATCGCCGACGTCACCGCGGTGCTGCGCGATCTCGGGGTATCGCTGGAGTCGATGTTGCAGCGCGGGCGGTCGCCTGGTGAGGCGGTGCCGGTGGTGCTTGTGACGCACGAGACCCAGGAAAGTGCCATGCGCGAGGCGCTGACGCGGATCGCCGCGCTGAATGCGGTGCTGGAGGCGCCGACGCTGATCCGCATCGAGCCGGAATAGTCACAGCTCGATCACCCCGCCGCGCAGCCCCTTTGCGACCGCCTCGGCGCGGCTGGTCGCCTCCAGCTTGGCGAACAGCGCCTCGAGGTGGAACTTCACCGTGTGCACCGAAATGCCGAGGGTACGCGCGACCGCCTTGTTGCTCATGCCCTCGCCGACCAGGGTGAGGATCTCCGCCTCACGCGGGGTCAGCAGCGGCAACGTGTCCTCACCGGCGGCACGAAATCCGTCGGCCGGAATGCCGCCCGGCGCTCGCACCAGCAGCCCGGCGGCAACTGCGCGCAATGCGGCGTCGAGTTGCTCCGCGGAGACCGTGCGCGGCAATACGCCGGCTGGCTGTTCGCCGTGCAACGGCCGGTCCGTCAGTGCAACCACCGGCGCCTCCGCTTCGCCGGGTAGTTCGGCGTCCCGCGCCGGGTCGCACAGCACGACGTCGGGCGTCTCCGCCACCAGGGCATGACCGGTGGCCTTCAGCATGGCGGCAAGGCCCTGCCGTCGCACCGGGTCGTCAGCGCGCAGCAGGATGCGGAGGCCCTGGCTCATGCATGGTTTCGGGCGAATGCCCGACCCTCTGCCGTCATGGCCGGACCCGATCCGGCCATCATGCCTTGGCGGGGCGGACGCCGATCGTCACCGTCACCAGGTGCACCTCGCCGGCGCGCAACAGTTTCAGCGTGGCGGGCTGGCCGATGCGTTCCGCCGCCAGCGCTGCGGCCAGGCCGCGGGTGCGGCCGGTGCGACGGCCGTCCACCTCCAGGATGATGTCGCCGGGCAGCACGCCGGCCTGCTCTGCCGGCGCACCGGAGGCGAGGCCGACCACCATCATGCCCGCGTCGCGGCCGGCGGCGTCGCGGAAGCGCTCCGGCACCAGCACGTGCTGCAGCCCGATGCCGAGCCAGCCGCGTGCGACGCGGCCGTTGGTGAGCAGCGGGTCGAGTACGCGCTCGATCGTCGCCGCCGGGATCACCAGTGCACGCCGGCGCGGGCCGGAGGTGGACATGCCGATCAACCGGCCGCCAACGGTCAGCACTGCTCCGCCCTCGTCGGCACCGAGACGGGTGTCGAGCCGCAGCAGCGCCTCGATGCGGCCGCCGGCCTGACTGTGCCATTCGGGGCCGGTGGCGTGGACCATGCCGAGGCGGCCGGTGGCCGCGCCGCGCGGATCGGCGCCGACGATCAGCGCCAGCGAGCCGGGGCGAGGGGAGGGGGCGATCGCCGGCAAAGCGGTGCCCCGCGTCTGCGCCAGGCGCAGGACGGCGACGTTGGTGCCGGGGTCGCAGCCGGCCAGAGTTGCCTGGGTCTCGGTGCCGTTCTGCACCACCGGGAACATCGGGCCTTCGGGCAATAACTGCTCCGAGGTCACCACTACATTGTCGCGCCACAGGATGCCGCTGCAATCGCGGCGCCCGGTGCGGACGGTGACGACGAAGCGCGATGCGGTGGCGATGCGATCGGCCAGCGCTTCGGAAAACTGCTCAAGTGGGTCGGTACTCATCAATGCCAAACTCCTGTGCCGGTGCCGGCAGACTGCACGAGGCAGCGCAGCCGTGGCATCGGCCGGATGACCGGTGTGAAGCCCGGCCGCATGGCCGGGCTGGTGCGGGACCGTTCGCCTCCTATCTGGGTGGCTTTGAGGACAATAGCATGCCATTCGACGCGACCGGCGCCCTGGCGCCCGACGAACTCGACCCCTATTCCGCACAGATCGCCAACGCATTCGATTGCGTCGGCCCTGCCGTCGTGCACGTGATCGCGTTCGGTGCCGACGGCAAGCCGAAAGGGCAGGGGTCGGGCGTGATCTTCACCCCCGACGGCTATGTGCTGACCAATGCGCACGTGGTCGCCGGTGCCGCGCGGTTGCGCGCCTCGTTCACCGACGGCCAGGCGATGGACGCCGCCCCGGTGGGCGAGGACGCCGCCACCGACACCGCGGTGCTGCGCCTGTCGGGCAACGGCCTGCCGCATGCCGAGTTGGGCCGTTCCGCGACACTGCGGGTCGGGCAACTGGTGGCGGCGATCGGCAATCCTCTCGGCTTCCAGTGCACCGTCACCGCCGGCATCGTGTCGGCGCTCGGCCGCACGCTGCGCACACCCTCGGGACGCATGATCGACAGCGTGATCCAGACCGACGCGCCGCTGAACCCCGGCAATTCCGGCGGCCCGCTGGTGAGCGGGGCGGGGCGGGTGGTCGGCATCAACACCGCGACGATCGCGCCGGCGCAGGGCATCTGCTTCGCGATCGGCATCGATACCGCGGTGTGGGTGGCGACGCGGCTGATGCGCGACGGGCGGGTAAGGCGGTCGCGGCTCGGGTTGTCGGGGCAGACGGTGCCGATCGGCACCCGGGTGCAGCGATTCCATCATCTGGCACAGGCGAGCGGTGTGCTGGTGCTGGACGTGGTGGCCGGCGGCCCGGTGGCGTTGGCCGAGGTACAGCGCGGCGACGTGGTGGTGGCGTTCGACGGCGAACCGATCGCGGGGGTGGACGATCTGCACCGCTCGCTGACCGAGGAGCGCGCGGGTCGCGCACTGCCGCTGACGCTGCTGCGACGGACGGAAGTGCTCGAGGTGCAGGTGACGCCGGGCGAAGCCTGATCGAGGCGATATGCCGCACGTGTGCGGCGTTTGCGCCGCTGCGGCGGCAGGCACGCCGGAGCATTACCCGTCGAAGATGGCGCTCACGCGGTGGTATTGAGCGTGCTTCTCGGCTTTGCGACAGCCTGGGCAGTGCGTTCCGCCTCGCTGCTCGCGGGTGCCGCGACCACTGGTGTCTTCGGCAGCGTCACATGCTGGCCGAGCGTTTTTGCGGTGGCCAGGATCTGCTTGCCCAGGTTGGAAAGCATGGCCGCACTCTCGCCGCGTGACTGGCCTATTTGGTACTTGTTGAGCATCTGATTGAGCGCAGCCAGCTGCTGCGCTCGCGAAGCGCTGGTGGCCTGGCCGATAGTCGCGGCCGCGCCGCTGGCGGCCGCAACCGCGGGGCCGACAGTCGATGGCATGACGACTCCGTATTGTGAAGGGCACCATCGCCGCAGTATTTGCGGCCTGACAACAGTGTGGCACCCACTGCCTAAAAAACCTTTAGCGCTCCGTCTGCTGCGTTGCTGGAATGCGCTTTCGGTCCGGATGAAGGGATTTCGCCCACTGACAATATCGGCTGTCCCCGAAGAGGAATGAGCGATGCGCGACCGCAAGATGCACCTCTTGGCATACGTCAAGACCGGACCGACCGCGCAGCTCGCGGGGGCGTGGCGCCACCCGGCGGCCGATCTGGACGACATCTTCAGGCCGGAACGCTACGAGCACCTGGCTCGGGTGCTCGAGGCGGCGCGGTTCGATGGGTGTTTCTTTGCCGATACGTTGGGACTGCCCGACGTCTATAAGGGTAGCTTCGATACCTACCTGCGCCACGGCGGCCAGCTTTCGTATCTCGACCCGATGATGGTGCTGCCCGTGATGGCGCGGGCGACGCAGCATCTGGGGCTCGGGGCAACGTTGTCCACGACGTTTTTCAATCCCTATCATCTGGCGCGCACGCTGGCCTCGCTCGACCACCTGTCGCACGGCCGCGCCTGCTGGAACGTCGTGACCTCTACCATGGACTTCGAGGCGCGCAATTTCGGCATCGGCGAACTGCCCGCGAAGGAGGTGCGTTATGACCGCGCCGACGAGGTGGTCGAGGCCTGCTGCGCGCTGTGGGATTGCTGGCAGGACGATGCGCTGGTGATGGACAAGGAAAGCGGATTGTTCATCGACCCGGAGAAGGTACGCTATGCCGACTACGAGGGCCGCTATGTGCGCACGCGCGGCCCGCTAACGATCCCACGCTCGCCGCAGGGGCGCCCGGTGCTGATGCAGGCCGGTTCGTCGCCGCGCGGCCGCGACTTTGCCGCTCGCTGGGCCGAGGCGATCTTCAACTCGTCAGGCAGCAAGCCGGACGCGGTCGAGTTCTATGCGGACATCAAGGGGCGTATGCAGCGGTTCGGCCGCGCGCCGGGCGATTGCGCGCTCTGCACATCGACAACGATTGTGCTCGGCGAGACCGAGTCGATCGCGCGGGAGAAGGCTGACTATCTGACGTCGCTGGTGCCGCTGGAAATGGTGCTGGCGACCAATTCGGCGATGCTCGGCGCCGATCTCAGCACGACGAAGGACGAGGATGAGCTGAGCCGCAACAAGGGGAATCAAGGTCACGGGGGACTGGAAGACCGCATGCGCCAGACCATGCGGGCGGAGGGCATCAGCTTCGCCGAGGCGATCCGCCGGCCGCGCAATATGATGGTCGGCACGCCGGTGATGATTGCCGACTATATGCAGGACATGTTCAAGTCCGAGGCGTGCGACGGGTTCGTGCTGACGCCGACGATCTCGCCGTTGATGTGGGAGGAGTTCGCCCGCATGCTGACACCGGAATTGCAACGGCGCGGGCTGCTGCGCACCGAATATACCGGCGCCACGATGCGGGAGAATTTGCGGACGTAAGGGCGGCAATTACGTATCGGCCCGGTGAGCACCGCCTCGCGGGTCGGATGGGGAGCGCGTCGCGCACCCCCTCACTGGATATTTGTAGCGCCAGCCGCTCATCTGGGCGTTGATGAACGTGCTCCGAAGTACATGCGGAGGTACAGCCGACGGGACTTCGAAAGCACTGTAAGCCGAATATACCGTTGTCAGGCTCGTGGCTCGTCGTCCCCGCCCGGTTCGGCTCTGCCCAGCAACCGTGCGACGGCATCCCGCAGCATCGGTTCATGCTGATCGAGCAATACTCGCCGCGAAGGTGTGCGGCCTGCTTCGGCGGCGGCATCATAGACAGCGTCGGCCGAGTTGATCCGGCCGATCTGTTCCAAAGTGAGCAGGAAGTCGCGCATCGTGATTATGATGGCGCGCGATGCTTCCTCTCGAGCCAGACGCAGGCCGCTGACCTTCCGATCCTCGCTGAGCAGAACCGCGCGTTCGTTCATCTCCAGGTGGATGTGATGCCGTGCGTATTCGATCGCCGCTTGCTCGCCGAGATCGAGCCGTCGCCCTTGCTCGCCTGCCTCGTAATCGCGCGTGAAGGCGGCAAAGGCGTTGGTCGGCGCGATATGCACACGATCGAGATTGGCATTCACCCACTCGACGATGACGTCGGCGCCGAGACGCAAGGCGTCGCGCGTAGCCTCGAAAAAGACCGCGTCGGGGATGATCACGGCGCCGTTCGCGTAGAGCAGGTAATCGAGGCTCGCCGCAGCCGCAAGGGTGATCAGCGGGCCCGCATCGACAATGAGCAGCTTCGCCGTGATGCGCTCAGGCGGCATCGCCACGGTCTGGCGACTGACCAAGCCAGCACGATAGCCAGTCCTGGTCTTCTGGCGTCAATGAAGAGGGATAGCGCGGCATGGGCAGGCGCGCGGTGCGCAATGCCAAGATCAGGTCGGCCACGGACACCGTTCGACCCAAGCGAGCAGCTATCTCGCGACGATCGAGTTCGCCTCGGCTGAACGCTTCGATCAGGGGGCGGTCGACAATGGTCTGGTCCATGGCGCGCAAACTATCAGATCGCGAGCCTGCCTGCCACGACTGGAGGGCGAACGCAAATTGATATCACTTGTGGCGCAATGCGCTCTGCCGTACCGCCTTACGCTCGCTGCCCTTTCAGTGCAATCTCCAGGTCTTGCCATACCGAGTAGGCCCGGATCCGCAACGCCAGAAATTGCGCCCGGTCGCAGTCATCCTGACCGGCTGCGACGACGTTATCTCGAGCCCGTTGGAGTTTCACACGAAGGGCACCAACGAAATCAAGATTCAAGATTTGGCTTACGTTGTCGCCAGATATTACTGACAAGCCAGACACTCCTCGTAATCCGTCGCATTTGCCCCCACGGCCGCCACCAGCGGCAACGGCATCTGCCCATCGTTCACCGGCAGGGGCACGCCCATCACCCCGGTAAACTCCGCCGGCCGCACCGCCGCCTCGCTCACATTGTCGGCCCGCTGGATCGACAGGCTCCGGCAGTAATAGAGCGACTTCACCCCCCGCTTCCACGCCATGAAATGGATCTGGTGCAGATCCCGCTTGTGCACATTCGCGGGGAGAAACACGTTCACTGACTGGCTCTGACAGATGAACGGCGCGCGATCCGCCGCGTGCTCGACGATCCAGCGCTGATCCAGTTCGAACGCGGTCTTGTACACCGCCTTCTCCTGCTCGGTCAGGAAGTCCAGGTGCTGCACGCTTCCCGCGCGCAGCGTGATCGACGACCACACCTCGTCGGTATCCATCCCCTTCGCCGCCAGCAGCATCTGGAGATGCCGGTTGCGCACCGAAAAGCTGCCCGACAGTGTCTTCTGCAGGAACACGTTGGCCGCGATCGGCTCGATCCCCGGCGACGAATTCCCCGCGATGATCGAAATCGACGCGGTCGGCGCGATCGACATCTTGTGCGAGAACCGCTCCAGCACGCCGTATTCCGCCGCATCCGGGCACGGCCCGCGCTCCTCAGCCAGCACCCGCGACGCCAGGTCCGCCTGCTCGCGGATGTGGCGGAACATCCGCTTGTTCCACACCTTGGCGATCACGCTCTCCCACGGCACGTTCTGTGACTGCAGGAACGAGTGGAACCCCATCACCCCCAGCCCCACGGACCGCTCGCGCATCGCGGAATAGCGCGCCTTCTCCATCCCCGGCGGAGCGCGGTCGATGAAGTCCTGCAGCACGTTGTCGAGGAACCGCATGATGTCCTCGATGAACGTCGGATGGTCCTGCCACTCGAACCAGTTCTCCAGGTTCAGCGAGCACAGACAGCACACCGCGGTGCGCTCCATGCCGTGCTGGTCGCGTCCGGTCGGCAGCGTGATCTCGGAACACAGGTTGGAGGTCCGTACCTCGAGTCCCGCCAGCTTGTGATGCTCCGGCCGGGCGCGGTTCACGTGGTCGGAGAAGATCAGGTACGGCTCGCCGGTCTCGATCCGAGCGGTCAGGATGCGGACCCACAGCGCGCGGGCCGAGATCGACCGCACCGGCGTCTCGTCCTTCGGCGACAGCAGCGCCCATTGCTCGTCTGCTTCCACCGCGCGCATGAACGCGTCTGACACCAGGATGCCGTGATGCAGGTTCAGCGCCTTGCGGTTGGGGTCGCCGCCGGTGGGACGGCGGATCTCGACGAACTCCTCGATCTCGGGATGCCACACCGGGAGGTACACCGCCGCCGAGCCGCGCCGCAGCGAGCCCTGGCTGATCGCCAAGGTCAGGCTGTCCATCACCCGGATGAACGGGATCACGCCCGAGGTCTTGCCGACCGCGCCCACCTTCTCACCGATCGAGCGCAGATTGCCCCAGTAGGAGCCGATGCCGCCGCCCTTCGAGGCCAGCCACACGTTCTCGTTCCACAGTCCGACGATGCCTTCCAGGCTGTCCGAGGCCTCGTTCAGGAAGCAGGAGATCGGCAGGCCGCGCTGGGTGCCGCCGTTCGACAGCACCGGCGTCGCCGGCATGAACCACAGCTTCGACATGTAGTCGTAGATGCGCTGCGCGTGCCCGGCATCGTCGCCGTAGTACGAGGCGACGCGGGCGAACAGGTCCTGGAACTCCTCGCCCGGCATCAGGTAGCGGTCGGATAGCGTCGCTCGGCCGAAGTCGGTCAGCAGCACATCACGCGAGCGGTCGATGTGGACCTGGTGGCGACCTGGCATCTGCACTGCGTCGAGCACTTCGGATTCCCCCTGGCGCGTTTCTCCCCAGTTTCCGCCCGCCTTCAACCTGTCGTCAATCAACATGTGGGAGGAGCCTTCCAATCGGGCCACAACATACGTGCCTGTTGCGGCAACGCCACAGTGTGCCGCACAGGCAACCGAATCAGCTTCCAAGGTAAGAACTCTAGCGCTTCGGCCGGCGGGGCCCAAGCGCCACAATGCCGTTCCCCCCACGTTCCACAGATTGTGCCAGGCACGGTCAAATCCAAGCGCCGGCAGCGGGCTTATGCTTCGTGGGAGCGTCGCACCCAGATGTGAGCGCTGGCCAACAACCTGCCACAAAAGCGGCACGGACCGGCCACCAAACGCGACGAATTCCGCCCTGTCCTGTTTTCCCGCAACTGAAGGATACGTCCGATGCGCATTACCTTTTTGCTGCCGCTGGTTGTCCTGGGTCTCGCCGGCTGTGTCGATGTGCACGAGCACCCGAACCCGACACCGACCGCCACCGTCGTGACACCGGCGCCGGCGCCGACCGCGACCTACGTCGCTCCGGTGGCGCCCACCAGCACGACCATCGTGCGCACGCCCTGATCGGGGCCGGCACGTTGGGCTGACTGACCGAGGGCCGGGTAGCAACCGGCCCTCTTCATTTGTGCCGCACCGTGGTGTAGACGCCGCTACCCTCGCCGGCTGGAATTCCGATGACCGCCCCCTACCCCGCCACCGCCCTGGAACCGGAGGTCACGGCGCCACTGATCCTGGCGCTGCCGAAGGGTCGGATCCTGGCGGAATGCGGCCAGCTCCTGGCGCGAGCCGGCGTCACACCGGCATCCGACTACACGGACGAAGAGAGCCGCCGGCTGCGCTTCCCGACCGACGATCCGGCGCTCGACGTGGTGCGGGTCCGGCCGTTCGACGTCGCCACCTTCGTCGCATTCGGTGCGGCGCAGCTTGGCATCTGCGGCGCCGATGTGCTGATGGAGTTCGACTACCCGGAGATCTACGCGCCGCTCGATCTCGGCATCGGCGTCTGCCGCGTTTCGGTTGCCGAACCGGCCGGGACCGCCGGCGCCGACGATCCCTCGCGCTGGTCGCGGGTGCAGGTGGCGACCAAGTATCCCAACATCGCCCGCCGCCACTTTGCCTCGCGTGGTGTGCATGCCGATGTGGTGCATCTCAACGGCGCGATGGAACTGGCGCCCAGCCTCGGCCTGTCGCGGCTGATCGTCGACCTGGTGCAGACCGGTTCGACACTACGCGCCAACGGACTGGTGGAGACCGAAGTGATTGCGCCGATCACCTCGCGGCTGATCGTGAACCGCACCGCGCTGAAGACGCAGCCGGACACGATCGGCGCCTGGATCACCCGCTTCCGCGTCGCGCTGGGGCAATGATCCGGCTTGCCACGACCGAACCAGGCTTCGAGGCGGCGTTCACTGCTCTGCTCGACCAGGCGCGCGAGACCACGGAAAATGTCGGTCACGTGGTCGCGGCCATCATCGCGGACGTGCGCGCCGGCGGAGATGCCGCACTGCTGCGCTACACGGAGCGGTTCGATCGCCTGACGCTGATCGCCGATCGACTGCGGATCGGCGCCGACGAGATCGATGCCGCCGTCTCCGGCATTGCCCCCGAGCTGATGGCCGCGCTGGACCTCGCCGCTGCCCGCATCGAGGCGTTTCATCGGCTCCAGGTGCCGGCCGATCTGGAGACGACGGACGCAGCGGGCCTCACCCTCGGCATGCGCTGGACGCCGCTGGATTCGGTCGGGCTCTACGTGCCGGGCGGCAAGGCTGCGTACCCTTCCTCGGTGCTGATGAATGCACTGCCGGCCCGTGTTGCCGGTGTGGGACGCATCGCGATGTGCGTGCCGACCCCGGACGGCGTGCTGAACCCGCTGGTGCTCGCCGCCGCACGCCGCGCCGGCGTCGCGGAGATCTACCGGGTGGGCGGCGCGCAGGCGATCGCGGCGCTGGCGTATGGCACCGCCAGCATCGCGCCGGTCGACCGGATCGTCGGTCCGGGCAACGCCTACGTCGCCGAGGCCAAGCGGCAGGTGTTCGGCCGTGTGGGCATCGACGCGATCGCCGGCCCGTCGGAAGTCGTGGTGCTCGCCGATGCGGCGAACGATCCGCGCCGGGTCGCGGTCGATCTGCTGGCCCAGGCGGAACACGACGAGGCGGCGCAGGCGATCCTGATCACCGACGATGCCATGTTCGCCGGCCAGGTTGCCGCGGCGGTCGCGCTGGAGCTCGCGACCTTGCCGCGGGCCGCCATCGCCGGGGAGAGCTGGCAGGCGTATGGCGCCGTCATCGTCGTGCGCAACTGGGACGAGGCGATTGGCCTGGTCAATCGTCTGGCGCCCGAGCATCTCCAGTTGATGCTGCGCGATCATGCATCCGTGTTTGCCCGCATCCGCCATGCCGGCGCGGTGTTTCTGGGTGCCTTCTGCCCGGAGGCGGTCGGTGACTACGTCGCGGGCCCGAATCATGTGCTGCCGACTGGCCGGACCGCACGCTTTGCCTCGGGGCTTGCGGTGTTCGACTTCCTTAAGCGCACCACCTGGGTCGCGGCGGACGCCGCCTCGCTCGCCCGCGTCGGCCCGGCGGCGGTCGCGCTGGCCGAAGCTGAGGGACTGCACGCGCACGCCCGCAGCATCGCGCTGCGATTGCAGGGGCGCGCTTGACCTTGCCCGGTCCCACGCTCATGTTCCGGCGCGAAATCAACATTTTGCATGAGGCCGGATGTCGAAAGAGGACATGATCGAATTCAGCGGGACGGTGATGGAGCTGCTGCCCAACGCCATGTTCCGCGTCAAGCTCGACAACGAGCACAGCATTCTCGCGCACACCTCCGGCAAGATGCGGAAGAACCGCATCCGAGTGCTGGCCGGCGATCGGGTGAACGTCGAGATGACGCCGTACGATTTGAGCAAGGGCCGGATCACCTTCCGCTTCAAGTGACCGCGCCGACGCTGGTTCTGGCCTCCGCCAGCCCACGGCGGCTGGTGCTCCTGGCGCAGATCGGCATCGTGCCGGATCGCGTGATCGCTCCCGACATCGATGAAACCCCGTTGCGCGACGAACTGCCGCGGCAGCACGCGCTGCGCCTGGCGCGGGCTAAGGCGGCGGCGGTCGCTGTGCCCGCGTGCTACGTATTGGCCGCCGACACCGTGGTCTCGGCGGGCAGGCGAATCCTGCCCAAAACTGAGAGCGAGGCAGATGCGCGTCGCTGCCTGACGCTGCTGTCCGGGCGCCGCCATCGGGTGACGACCGCCGTCGTGCTGAACGCGCCCGACGGCCGCCGCGGCGAGCGGCTGGTGCAGAGCGTGGTCGGGTTCTCGCGGCTGAGCGAGCGCCAGATCGCCGGCTACCTCACCGGCGATGAATGGCGCGGCAAGGCCGGCGGGTACGCGATCCAGGGCCGGGCGGCAGCGTTCAACCGCTTCCTGTCCGGCAGCTATTCCAACGTTGTCGGCCTGCCGCTGTTCGAGACGGCGCAACTGCTGCGCGGGCTCGGCTGGCCGTTGGTATGATGCTGCGCGTTCTGGCCGCATGCAGCCCGGGCGAGGTGCGCGTCGCCGCGGTGCGGGACGATGCGTTGCAGGACTTTGCGATCTGGCGGCCGGGGTCGCCGGACGGGGTGGGCGATTTGCACCGCGGGCGCGTGATTGCCCGGGTCGCCGCGATGGCCGGCAGTTTCCTGGCACTGGACGGCAGCGAGGGATTTCTGCCCGACAGCGAGGGCGGCGCGGGTCTGCGCGAGGGCGACCATGTGTCGGTCCGCATCACGCGCGCCGCGCAGGGCGGCAAGGGGCCGCGGCTGACCGCCCGTCTGACGCTGGACGAGGTTCCGCCGGCGCGTGGCCCGGGCGCGCTGCTGGAACTGGCGCAGCGTCATCCGGATGCGCCGGTGCTGATAGACGACGGCGCGCTGGCCGCGCAGATGAAGCCGGTGCTGGGTGACCGCATGAGCATCGTGGCGCGGGCTTTCGATGACGAAATCGAGGAGCAGGTTCAGGCACTGGCGCAACCGGATATCGAACTCCGCGGCGGCGTACGGCTGCATATCCATCCCACGCCCGCGCTGGTGGCGATCGACGTCGACGCGGGCGGTGCGGTGGCGCCGCGGCAGGGCAAGGTGGCCGCACACCTGGCGGCGAATCTGACGGTACTGCCGGTGCTGGCCCAACAGATTCGGCTGCGCAACCTTTCGGGCGCGATCCTGGTGGATTTTGCCGGCTTGCCGGCGCGCCGGCGGGCCTCGCTGGGACCTGCCTTGCACGCCGCGCTGGCGGAGGATCCGCTGCGCCCGCGGCTGCTCGGCTTCACGGCGCTAGGGCTGGCCGAAATCGTCCGCACGCGGGTGCATCCGCCGCTGCACGAACTGATCGCCGGACCGCATGCCGCGGGGCTGGCGGCGTTGCGTCGGATCGCGACCGAGGTCGGCGCGCCGCCGCATCGCTTGCCGGCACTGCGCACGTCGCCCGCGATCGTGGCGGCGCTGTGCGCCGATGCCGAGGCCCTGCCGGACCTTGCACGCCGTGCCGGCCGTGACTTGATTCTGCGCGCGGATCCCAGCCTGCCGGCGACGGCATGGACGATCGAGGCGAGCGATGGCTGAGCGCGGGCGAGCGAAACCGACCTGTCCGATTTGCGGCAAGCCCCCGGTGGGCGAGCTGCGCCCGTTCTGCAGCCGGCGGTGCGCCGATGTCGATCTGGGCCGCTGGTTGACGGGTCAGTACCGGATTCCGGCAGCGCCAGACGATACGGAGGACGACGCGCCGGCCGAACCAACTTGATCGGCCGGATGGCATGGGCTATGGGCTGCGGCCCGGCTGCCCAGGTAGCTCAGTTGGTAGAGCATGCGACTGAAAATCGCAGTGTCGGTGGTTCGATTCCGCCCCTGGGCACCATATTTTGGCTGCGCCCACCCGGCCCCCGCCCACAGCGATGGGCGACAAGGTAGAGGCGGCGTATCGACGCGGCGATCTGCTTGATAAGCGACAGGCGTTGATGGACGATTGGGCGGCTTCTCGCCGCACGAGCACCTCAAGGAGATCAGTGCCCAGGTGACGCCTGGTGCGCACGCTGTCGTGGTGTGCGATGGCGCCGGCTGGCACCAACAAGGCAAGCGATTGCGCGTCCCGGACAACATCTTGCTGTTGACGTTGCCGCCCTACTCTCCCGAGCTCAATCCGATGGAGAACATCTGGGACTATTTGCGCCGCAACAAGCTCAGCAGGTGTGTCTGGGACAGCTACCAGGCCATCGTCGCAGCCTGCAAGGAGGCCTGGCTGTTTGTCGTTGGTGATCCCCTGCGCGTCGAATCAATCGCGTATCGGCCTTGGCATGGGTCAATCTTTGAGTCCGCCCGGGCACTGCCAATGCCGCGGCTTTAACGATGCCAGTGCGGGTGATATAAATCCACTCCGGGACTCCAGGCAGCTTGTCTTGCTGAACCGCGAAGCCAGTTGCGCAAGCGAGCGCCAAGCGAGCGCGCCGGCCTATCGAACCAAGCTACAACGGAGGCCACACAGCATTCCGCTTGAGCGCGTCGCCTGATTGATCGACCAGCCGCAACCGCGGCAGCAGCGCCTCGCCGGGCGCCGGCCGCCTCGCCATCGAGGCCGATCGCGATCTCGATCGCACGGCGCACGATCGCCAGGTCGGCGCGCAGCACGGGCGGCAGGGCGAGCGCGATCGCCAGCCGGGCCAGCGTGGGATCCTCCTTCGGCGCGGCGTCGCTCATGCCAGCCCCAAAAACACCGCCAGCGAGCGGGTGACGGTCAGCATTGTCTCATCATCAGCACGGCCGATCACGCGGCCGACCTTGTCGCGTCGAATGGTTGATGGCCGATGCACGACGATCTGTGACGCGAGGCGCAATCCGTTCGCTTCGGACGGCGCGATGTCCACCCGTGAGATTGCCGCCACGAGCCCGCTGCTGATCAGCGGCAGTACCGTGACGGTCGCAAGCTGATCGAACAGGTCTGACTGGATCACGAGCGCTGGCCGGGGCTTGCCGTGATCGCCCTGCATGGCGACCACCACGAGATCACCGCGCCGCATCGTCCCAGACGTCGGTCGTGGCGGCTTCCCAGAACGCGGCGTCCTCACGGCCCTCTGGCGTGTCTTCGGCGGCGGCGATCGCCTGGCACTGCTGGCGCACCATCTCGGTGAAGCCGGGCGCACGCGTGTCCGGCACCCATATTTGTACGGGGCGCAGGCCCGCGTCGCGATGCCTGTCACGCGTCTGGCGCACACGCTCGGCAGTGGTCTTAGGCATCGGCTGGCCCTCCGCAGTCGCTACATGTAGCAATGCGACTCGTCCAGGTCCAGCTCCGGCCCGCCGGAACGGCGTCCAGATAGTAGCCTGGCGGCGGAATCCGAGTGATTTGCGCTATGCGACACCGCATGTGGTCGCGTTGGCATCCGATAGTCCGCGCAATCCGCTGCCAGCGCGAACGCAGGTCGCGCCGTAGGCCCGAGTTTCCGCTGATCGCCGGGTTTTGCATACCGACCTGATGCTGGCGCAGGCCGTCTCGGCATCATTGCGGCCGCTGCGCTTGCCATGGCGACCGGCGCGGCGTTCGCCCAGGGCGTGGAGTGGACCCGCTACCACCCACCACTCCGTTCGCCATCTGGCAATAGGAGAGCGCCGCGGGCAAGCCGCTCACGCCGATGCCGGAGCTGATGCGAATGGCTGATAGCGGGCGGGGACTGAACGGGGCGATCCGCCTAATCGGGCGCTTTCTGCACATTGTGCCCTGCGACAGGCTGTATCCAGGCTCGAGCGCGATAAATGCCATATGTTAACTTAATGAAAGCATTCGCGTGGTATGGGGCAAAGTCACGCTGCTGGGAGTAGAGCACCGGGCACGCCCCGAGGAGGTCTTCGTGAGCCAAGATCTCGCCGCAGATCGTGTCGCGTTCCGTCAGGATGCGATTGCGTCTGTCGGGCTCTATCCGGCCAGAAGGCTCGTGCACCATCAGATACATCAACCATTGGGGACGGCTCAGCTTCGCGCATTACTGGGTAATGTTGCACGCTGCCTGATCGAACACCGGGCGACCAAATGGTTGGCCGATGATCGGAACCTCGGAGAATTTGACGCGGCGCTTCTGCCTTGGATTGAGCATGAACTGCTGCCGCAAACGATCAGCGCGGGATGGCGGCACTGGGCCCTGATCCTGCCGCGGCTGCCGGGTGCGGCCCGTATCATGCAGTACATGGCGGCCAAACTCGCGATCAGCGGGCTCACAGTCTTCGCATTCAATGAACTGGATGCCGCGAATGCCTGGCTGGACTCGCAGTAGCTTTATCACGGCAAGATAGCGGCCGCGCTACTCCGCGGGCCGCTCATACCAGACGCGGCCGTCCTTCAGCGTGAGCTGCGCAAGCAATCGCCGCCGCGCGGTGATGGTATCGCCATCGCTGTCCCGCAACTCGAACCTGTCGTCGCGCAGTTCGAACACCGAGATGTCGGCGTTGGCGCCGGGCTTGAGCGTGCCCACGGTTCCTTCATAACCCATGATCTTCGCCGGCACGGCCGTGGCGCGGCGGACGACCTCGTCCAGCGGCATGCCGAAATGCAACAGCTTGGTCATGGTGGTGGGCAGGTCCCATACCGGGCCCCGCGTCGCCGTCGTCACGGTCAGGTCGGTCGAGATCGTGTCGGTCATGAACCCCTGATCGAGCGCCCGCTCGGTCATCCTGAAATTGAAATGGTTCCGCCCGTGTGCGCAATCGAAGATGATGCCGTGGCGCTGCGCCTCGACCACTTCCTTCAGCACGAATTGCTTCTCGTTGCCCATGATGCCATGGGCGCGGCCATGATAGCAGTGCGTAACGATGTCGCCCGGCTTCATGTGCTCGAGCAGGTCCGGCAACGGGATCGGCGAGTCGGTGATGTGCATCATCATCGGCACGCCACCCGCCATATCGGCAGCCTTGCGCGCCAGCTTCACCGGCTCGGCCGAGTATTCCCACACCAGACCGGGACCGAAGCGCAACTTGACGCCGAACGCTAGGTCGGGATTTTCGATAATCGTGCGGGCGCAGCCTTCGGGATCGGCGTACGGGAAATGCGACAGCTCGCCGCCGCGTGATGTGCCGGTGATGCCGATCGCAGACAGATTGACCAGCGCTCGGACCCGAGTGCGCACCTCGTGATCCAACAGGTGGCGCAGACCGGCGAAGGTCGCGGAACCAGCACTGCCGGCGTCGCACAACGTGGTGACGCCGCTCGCCTGGCAGATGCAATCGGTGCGGCCACCCATGTCGTGTGCGTTGACAAAGACATGGGCGTGCATATCGACGAGACCGGGGGTCACGAGCCTGCCCTTGGCGCTGATGGTTTGCCGCGCCTCGTTGACCGGCAGGGATGGCGCGACCGCGATGATCTTGCCACCGGCTATGCCGATGTCCATGATACCGCGCAGTCCGGCACCGGGATCGAGCACGTCGCCGCCGGTGAGCAGCAGGTCGTATTTCATCGGTTCCTCCATCGCGCCTGGTCCGGATCGTTCATGGTAACCGGCTTCGTGACAAGCTGTAGCCACGCGGCGGTTCCGCTGCGCGATCATGCCACCGGCGCCGATTGACTTGGCCGCGTCCCTGACCGATGGAAACCGCATGCAAAGCAATGACATCGTGGACGCCCTAATCATCGGTTCCGGCGCGTCCGGCGCGGCAGTGGCGTGGAGCTTGGCCGAGACCCGGATGAAAATCCTGTGCCTGGAACAAGGTGACTGGATGAAACAATCCGACTTCCCCAGCCACGGGCGGGACTGGGAGGCGCGGCGTCACGCTGATTTCGACGCCAGTCCAAACCGCCGGGCGCGCCCGACGGATTATCCGATCAACGACGACAACTCGCCGATGAAGATCGCCAATTTCAACGGCGTCGGCGGTGGCACCATCATGTACACCGCGCACTTTCCGCGGATGCATCCGTCGGATTTCCGGGTGCGCACGCTCGATGGCGTCGCCGATGACTGGCCGATCGATTACGCGACGCTGGAGCCGTTTTTCGCCGAGAACGACCGCATGACGGGCGTTGCCGGGCTCGCCGGCGATCCAGCCTATCCGCCGCATCAGCCACCGATGCCGCCATTGCCACTCGGCAGGACCGGCGCCCGTTACGCCAAAGCGATGAACAAACTGGGCTGGCACTGGTGGCCATCGGACAGCGCGATCGCCACCACCGAGTATGACGGGCGGGCGCCGTGCATCAATCTCGGTCATTGCACGCCGGGCTGCGCCCAGGGGGCGAAGGCGAGCACGGACATCACGTATTGGCCGCATGCCATCCGGGCGGGCGTCGAGCTGCGCACGCGTTGCCGGGTGCGCGCAATCACCACCAATGAACATGGTTTGGCTGCCGGCGCGATCTACTACGACGCCAACGGGATCGAGCGGTTTCAGCCGGCGGAGGTGGTCATCCTGGCCTGCAACGGCATCGGCACGCCGCGACTGTTGCTCAATTCGGCCTCGTCTCGATTCCATAACGGCTTGGCAAACTCCAGTGGTCTGGTCGGCAAGAACCTGATGCTCCACCCGTGGCCGCAGGTTCGCGGTTATGTGGATGAGGAGATGGATGGCGATCGCGCGCCGATGCTGAGTCTGTGGAGCAAGGAGTTTTACGAAACCGACCCGTCCCGCGGCTTCGTGCGCGGCTATACGCTGCAGTTCGCCCGCGGTGCCGGCGTGGTCAACGAGGCGATCACCAGCGCAGCCGCCGGACGACTGCCGTGGGGCAGGGAGCATCATCGCGTCTATCGCCGGCTGGTGCATCGCCGCCTGGGGATCGGCATCGCCTGCGAGGACCTGCCGGAAGAACATAACCGGGTGACGCTTGATCCCGTGCTGAAGGACAGCCACGGGATTCCCGCGCCGCGAATCGACTATGCGATCAGCGAGAACACGCGGCGCATGATGGAACATGGGATCGCACACGCGTCGGAGATCCTGACCGCGGCGGGAGCCACCGATCTGTATACCTCGCGCACCATCCTCAACAGCCCGGGCCATCTGCTGGGGACCGCGCGGATGGGGAACGATCCGGAGCGATCCGTGGTCAATTCGTGGGGCCGTTGCCATGACGTGAAGAACCTGTTCATCGTCGATGGCAGCATCTGGGTGACGTCAGGCGGGGTGAACCCGACTTCGACCATCCAGGCGGTGGCGTTATACGTCGCTGACAGCATGAAGCGGCGTCTGGCTACGTTGTTCGACTGAGGCAGACATTCATTGCGGGCACGCGGAACGTCTCGATACCGTCATTGCGAGTTCCGCACTGGCCTGTCGGCCGACCCTGACGGGACCAAACGGCCCGACGACGGTCCCAAGCGTCATTCCCGCGCAAAGCCTGCCCTCGCGAAAGCGGGGGCGGAAACCCAGGGCGGGGTGCGCGCGGTAGCTCTGGGTCCCCGCTGTCGCGGGGATGACAACGGGGGGCGGCTTCTTGTTAGCAGCGCAGCGACGAAGCAATGACATGCTGCGTTTCCAGCGAACGCCACTGGCCGAGCTATCGCGAACAGCTGTCGACCGACATCAAAGGCTATTTCGCCAAGCACCTATCCGGCCGAGATCTCACGACCGCTTTCTGATGCCTGTCTGATTGCGTCGATCAGATGGTGCAGTTCGACTGCGGTCTCGAAGGTCGGCTGGTAGCTCCTGCCGTCACGGATGGCCTGAGCGAACAAGGCGTACATCTGTCCGACGTTGCTCGCTTCGCCTGATGGCGTGCCGGGCGCGGCAAACCTCAGTCGCTCCGGCACCGGCAGCGGCGCGAGTTTGTCGTCCCGCTTCGCGGCATGCAGCAGGACCTCGCCCAACTGCGGCGAATCCTCACCGCTGGCGAACAACGTGCCCTCACGACCATAAATTTCCATGCGGTAGCCACTGCCGGCGAACGGGATGGCGCCGACGTGAACCGACGCCACGGCGCCATTCGCCAACCGGCCGCTGAGCAGAACGTTGTCGGGCGCGGTGACATCGAGCGGTGTCCCGGTGCCGGTGTCGAGCCATTGCTTCGCTTGGGTCGCCACCACGGCGGACAGCCGCGAAAAATCGCCGGCGACGAAGCGCATGGCGTCCACCGTGTGACCGGCGGCGATGGTCAGCGTGTGAGCGCCGAGTTCGACGTCGCGCTGCCAGGTGCGGTGCGACGGCCGCGACAGTACGCCTTCGCGCAGCAGGCTGACGTGGATGGCCAACACCTCGCCGACGAACCCGGCCTCGACCTGTTCCTTCATGTGCATCAGCGCGGGATTGACGCGGGCTTGCAGACCGACCGAGGTGACGAGCCGGTTCGCCTTTGCCAAAGCCGCCAGTTCCACCGCCTCCGCTGTCGTCCGTCCGAGCGGCCATTCGCAATAGACATGCTTGCCCGCCTCGAGCGCCGCCTTGGTCGGCGCGAAGTGAGATGGCACGCGGACGACGACGGCAACCGCGTCGATCTCCGGCGAGGCGATCATCTCGCGATAGTCGTGAAAAGCCAGCCGGGCACCGTAAGCCTGCCGCGCAGCCTCGGCACTTGCGGCCTTGGTGGTGCAAACCGCCGTCAACTCTACATCCGGGCTGGCCTGCACCGCAGGCAGGTGAGAACGGGCCGACCAAGTGCCCTGCACGCTGGCACCGATCAGGCCAAGTCGAATCATGTCAGCCATCATCGCCTCGCTTGGACTGTCTGCACATCGCCATCCGGCTCAGTCCCGCAGCGATGCCCCAAGCGCATCGAGCAGAAAGCCGGTTCCGTGCTCGCGGGAGCCCGCGTCGTCGTAGCCGTCGAGGAATGCGCCCTGCTCGGTGACCTTCAGCATGGTCCCCGCGCCCGCCGTCTTCAACTGCATGGTCGCCAACGACACCGAAATCTTCCTGTCGTCCATGTGCATTTCATAGGTGTAGATCAGCCGCTCATTCGGGATTACGTCGTGATAGGTGGCGTCGAAGGTGGAAACCACCCCGCCCTCCCAGCGGCCCTTCAATCGCTCGCGTCCTCCGATGCGCACGTCCATGTGCCGCTCGAGCAATTCCCAGCTTCCGGGCGTGCCGCCAAACCATTTTTGCTTGGCCGTCTCGTCGGTCAACGCCTTCCACACCCGCGCGACTGGCGCATCGTAGGTGCGCTCCAGATGGAAGGTCGCATGTACCACCGAGCAGACCGCAGTCTCACCCCCACCCTGCACGCGCACGACCTCCTGCTCCAGCTTGTCGAGCGTGGTCCGCCATCCGTCCGGCGCACCCGTCACCATCCACGCCGTCGACGGATCGATGAGGGTGTAGGTCTGCACCACATCCATACGCGTCCCGCCAAGTGCGTCGGCGAAGTCAACCTCGGTATAGGCGCGGAACAGCGGCCTTCCGGCGGCGTCAATGCAGTGCATGTCGATCACCAGCCTGCTGTGCGGCGAGACCTCGACGAACCTGCCGCGGACCCAATGCTCCTCGCCGGCGGGCGAACGCATGCAGACGTCGAATGGGCCTCCGACATGCATCTGCACCGTGGCGTCCGGAACCGTGAAGGTCGCCGGGCTGAACCAGCGCTTCACGTGGTCTGTGGAACTCCAGGCCTTGAAGACCGTCTCGCGCCGGGCGTGGAACACCCGGGACAGCCTGAGCGGCGGCGGTTGCTGCAGGGTTGCGTCCTTGTTTGCATCAAACGCCTGCGCCATCGTGTTCTCCTTCGTTCTCCAGGGTTTTCAGGTATTCGCCCAACCGGTCCAGGCGATGCTGCCATTCGGTCCGCCGGGCGTTGATCCATTGCTCGGCCTGGCTGAGTGCCTGGGGCTCGATCGCGCAGGTCCGTACCCGGCCAACCTTTTCCGAGCGCACCAGGCCCGCCGCCTCCAGAACGCCCAGGTGTTGCATGGCCGCGGGCAGCGACATCGGCAGCGGCCGAGCCAGTTCGCTGACCGGCGCCGGCCCGTGGCTCAGCCGTTCCACGATCGCCCGGCGCGCCGGATCGGCGAGGGCGTGGAACAGGCGATCCAGATTGGCGGATTGGTTAAGCATACACCTAAGTATGCTGAAGGCGGACGATTAAGCAAGAGCTTTAGTATCGAGCGGGCGCAGTTTGCCGTGACCCGACGGCAGCCCGCACTCAGTTGATGATCTTCACGAGCCTCTCGATCTCGGCCATGCGCTGCCCGGCCCGTTCGGGCCGCTGGCTTCCCAGGTTCACCACCAGACGATCGACCCCGACCTCGGCGTATTCCTGCATCGCTTCGATCGGCATCGAGGCGGGCGGCGTAATGATGATCTGGAACTCCGTGCCGCGCTTGCGATCGGCTTTCGCGAACGTGGCGTCAAGCTGGTCGAGCATCTCCCTGGTGGCGGCAGGATCGCGATTGAACCCGTACCAGCCGGCGCCGAAACGCACGGCCCGCCGCAAGGCCGCCTCGGCATAGCCGCCGACGATGATCGGCACGTGCGGTTTCTGGATCGGCTTGGGATCCAGTCGACAGGTCTCGAGCTTCACCCACTTTCCCGCGAAATCCACCACCGGTTCGGTCCACAGCCGTTGCATGACCTCCAGGAACTCGTCGCAGCGTGCGCCGCGGTCTTCCCAGCGATAGCCACAGGCCTCGACTTCCTCCTTGTTCCAGCCGACGCCGATGCCGAAATCGATGCGTCCGTCCGTCAGCCAGTCGAGCGTGCACACTTCCTTCGCGGTGTAGATCGGATTGCGTTGCGGAACGAGCGCGACGCCGGTGCCGAGGCGCAATCTGCTCGTTGCGGCGGCGAGGAAGCCGAAGGTGGCGACGACGTCCAGCATGCCGCCGCCTGGCGGAACTGGAATGCGTCCGTCCTTCGAGCCCGGATAGCCGAAGGTGTTCCTGTCGAACAGCGCAACGTGCTCGCCCATCCAGATCGATTCGAGGCCGATGTCCTCGGCGCGCCGGCCAAAATCGCGGATCATCTGCGGCGTGGCCAACGGCGACATGAAGGTGGCAAAAACTCCGATTTTCATGGTGGCGCTCCTGGTTCGTCCTCAGCCTTGCGTGCCGTCCGTCATCACCGCGTGCTGAGCCATCAGCGCGTCGATCTCGCCTGGCGTGTAGCCTGCCTCCGCGAGCACCTCTCGCGTGTGCTGGCCGAGACGGGGAGCGAAGCGGCCGGTGGGCGGCTCGGTTTCCGACCATTTGCTGGGCTCACGCATGGTGCGGATGCGGCCTTCGGACGGATGCTCCTCGAAGCGAAAGAACTCGATGTCGGCAAGGTGCGGATCATCGAGCAGGCTCTCCAGCGTGTGCGGACGGATGCAGGGAATGTCGTTGCGCTGCAGCAGATCGAGCCACTCGTCGGTGGTGCGATGTCGCAGTTCCTCGCCGAGCATCGCGTAGAGCGCGTCGATGTTCGCCGTGCGGGCAGTGATGTCGGCAAAGCGTGGGTCGGTTTCCACGACATGCGACTTGCCGATCGCCTCGAAGAAGCGGCGCCATTGACCGTCATTGTAGGGGAGCACGGCGATGAAGCCGTCCTTGGTCTGATACGGACGGCGATGTTGCGACAGCGTCCGTGCATAGCCGGCGGGTCCGGTGGGTGGATCGAAGGTGCGGCCTTGCATGTGCTCGGCGAGCACGAACTGCGCCATGGTTTCGAACATCGGTACTTCGATGCACTGGCCGATGCCGGTGCGCGCGCGTGCCAGCAGCCCGGCCAGCAGCGCATTGGCTGCCGCCGAACCGACGATGCGGTCGATCGCCGCCATCGGGATGAAGCGCGGCTCGCCGGTGGAGCGTTGCAGCAGCATCGGAATGCCCGAGGCCGCCTGGATCAGATCGTCGTAGGCCGGGCGCCCCGCGTAACGCCCACCGCTGCCGTAGCCGACCATGCTGAGATAGACGATGGAAGGGTTACGCTGCTTCACCGCCTCATAGTCGAGGCCGAGGCGGGCGAGCGCCTGCGGACGGATGTTCGAGGCAAGCGCATCGACGGTCGGCACCAGTCGCAGCAGTGCCTCGCGGGCCGCCGGCTGCTTGAGGTCCATGGCGATGCTGCGCTTGCCGCGCGCGTTGTGCTGAAAGCTGCCGCTCATGCCGCGATGGCGTGGCACGCCGGTATAGCGCGACGAGTCACCCTCCGGCGCTTCGACCTTGATCATGTCGGCGCCATAGTCGGCGAGGATGCGGGTACACCAGGGGCCCATCTGCACCGTGGTCAGATCGAGCACACGAATGCCGGCGAGAGGTCCGCTCATGGATTGAACCGATGCACTTGAACGACATTCGTCATCGTCGCACGTCCCATCCCCAAAGGCTTATAGATTCCCGCAGCCCGCAAAAGGACTCAACGCAGAGATCGCTGAGAACGCAGAGATCGCAGAGGCAGCCCGAATGGGGTGGCGCTTCGCGCGTGGCGCATTTGAATCCTTCTCGGCGATCGCTGCGTTGAACCTTTCGATTACATCGCGCCCAAAACCAGTGCCCGCTCAGGCGTCACGTCCCGGTCCGGTACTTGTTCAGGTCGGGCACGTTGCTGGCCGAGGCGCTCAACATTGGCGACCGCGTGACCGCCAGCGCGGCGACGGCGGCATCATTCTCGTTGATCTTGGCCATGATCGCTTCGCGCGAGCGCTCGAACACGCCACGGTTGTTGGTGACAAAGTCCTGCGACTTCCGCAGTCCGGCCAGATAGCCGTTGATCTCGGGCACGACATACCGCGCCACCATGTCCCAGCTTCGCGTGGTGTTCTCCGGATTGGCCCAATCGTGCACGAAACCGACCACCGTGCCGAACCCGCCGCTCAGTTGCAGCACCGACTTGATCCGCTCCACCAGATCGTCCGGCGTGCCGATTGTGGACACTGCGCCATCCGAGAACGCGGTCTTGTCCACCGCCTCGTCGGGCGTCTTGAACGGCCGAGCGCCGGGCCGCTGCAGTGTGCCGGTAATGTATTCGTTGTGATGGCGCATCAGGCCGTCGCGGGCCTCGGCGCGCGCCTTCTCGCGGGTTTCGGCGATATGCCAGCTCAGCAGCACGCGCCAGTTTTTGCGATCCACCACCTTGCCATGCTTCGTGGCGGCGGCCTCGGCGAAGCCCCATTGCGTCGGCAGCGCGTTCAGGCCTTCCGCCGACAGTGACCCGATCGAGATGATGCCAATGCCGTGCTTGCCGGCCAGCGTCATCCCGGACGGGCTGATCTGCGACGCCACGGCGAATTCCATCTCCTCCTGCAACGGCAGCAATTGCAGGGCTGCATCCTGCAGCGTGAACCACTCGGAGCGGGCGGTGACGCGCTCGCCGTTGAACAGCCGGCGAATGACGGCGATCGCCTCGTCCTGGCGGTCGCGCAGCACCATCGGGTCGATCCCCAGTGTGTGCGCGTCGGACGCCAGCGCGCCGGGTCCCGAGCCGAAGATCGCGCGCCCACCCGTCATGTGGTCGAGCTGCACCATGCGCTGAGCGACGTTGAACGGATGGTGGTAGGGCAGCGAGACGACGCCGGTCGCCAGCATGATGCGTTTGGTGCGCTCGCCGGCGGCGGCGAGGAACATCTCCGGCGACCCGATCATCTCCCAGCCGCTGGAGTGGTGCTCGCCGCACCAGAATTCGTCGTAGCCCAGCTTGTCCAGCAACTCGACGAGATCGAGATCGCGACGGAACTGCAGCATCGGATGCTCGCCGACCGGGTGGTGTGGGGCGAGGAACGCGCCGAAACGTAGGCGTGGCATGGGGGTACTCCTGTGTCGTCCGGCTACCGATAGTTCCTTTTTGCCCACGGCGGAACCGGCCGGCCGAACGCGATGAAGTCAGTGGCTCGGCTTGGTCGGAAACGGCGTGAGCTGAAGCTCGTGCGTCCAGCATGACCGGTCCTGGGTGTGCAGGTAGTAGAACGCCTCGGCGATCTTGACCGGATTGATCACGAGCTCGGGTCGATTCTGCACCTTCGGCAGTGCCCGCGTTCCGGGTGAGTTGATGGTCCCGTCGATCACCACGTTGGCCACGTGCACGCCGTGCTCGGAGTATTCCTCGGTGAGCACCTGCGCCAGTGCGCGCATCATGACCCGAGGGTAGTAAAGCGACTCTCCGGTGTTTCGCTTGGTCCCGCGCAGCGACTTGGAGTTGTTCGAGAACAAGAACGATCCGGCGCCCTTTCTGCGCATCGCCGGCAAGACTTCCTTGGCGACCAAAAATGGCCCACGGCTCGCAATGTGTTGCGCGGTATCGAACATCTCCACCGGGATGTACTCGAGCAGTTCTTTCCCGGGGGGAAGATCGCGGCCTTCCAGATAACCCGCGTTGTAGATCAGTACGTCCGGGTCGCCGGCGTCGCGACGGATCGTGGCGAATGCCGCGGCGACGGAATCTTCCGAGGAGAGATCGAGCTCCACGATCGTGCATTCGCCGCCCTGTTCCCGGATGGCCGCCGCAAGTGTTGACGCGTTGGCAGCGGTGCGGGTCGTCAGCACGACGAAGAAACCTTCCTGGGCGAATTTCTGCGCGATGGCGCCTCCGACCCCCCAGCGAACGCCGACCGGCAGGTCGCTGTCGTCCAGTGGCCGGCCGTGCGCCAGCAAGGTATTGCGGCCATCCGACTGCCACTTGGAGGTGGCGCCGACCACCACGGCGACCTCCTTGCCCTTGGTGTTCGACTCGTGATGTTCGCTCATTCGGACGTGTTTCCTTTGCCGTTCGTGGAATTCGACGTCACGCTGCCCGCTGCCAGCCCCACCAGTCGCACAGCGCATCGCCCATGATGAGCCGCTTGTCGTCACCGCCAAGCCACGGCAGTTCCTCGGTGAACATCGTCACGCACTGGCGCCAGCAGCAGGGCATCTTGGTGATGTCGGTGCCCCAGAACATTCGATGCGGACCGAACGCGTCATAGATCTGCCGCAGGTATGTGTGCATCTTCGGAAACGGATAGGCCTCGCCGGAATAGCCCGGCGCACCCGTCGCCTTGACCGCCACATTGGGCAACCTCGCCAACGCCAGAAGCTCCGGCATGTGGGTCATGGCCGCGGCATCTTTCAGCGTGGTCAGCCCGCCGCGGCCGCCCAGGTGATCGATCGTCAATCGAAGTCCGGGGTGGCGTTCGGCAATCCGGCCAAGCTCCGTAAGCGAATCAGTCGCCAGCGCCGCAATTGGGACACCGGCATCCTCGGCTGCTGCCCAAAGCCAGTCGAGCGTGCCATCGTGCAGCCACTGCCGCGCCGGATCGCTAAGGAATCCGTAACGAAGGCCGAGCATTCCCGGTTGCCGCCGCCAATCCGCAATGCGGGTGCGAGATTCAGGTCGTTCCAGGGGCACCGCACCCATGATCGCGAACCTGCCCGGATAGTCCTGCACGGCCTTGAACGCCATCTCTGTCGATTCCGGGTCCCAGCCGGGCGGATGGATGACCGCGGCACCGACACCGCCCTCATCCATCAGGACGACGGCCTCTGCGGGGGTGAAGTGCGTCACCTGGCGGTGCGAGAGGTTGCTCGGCAATCCGGAGCCCCAGAGGTGGATCTGGGCATCGACTATCTGCATCGCGGACCCTTCCCTTGAATCTTGTGCATTGGGTGGCAGTGCCGTCGCGGCGTTGGCGGAAATTAGCGTAACGGCGTCGCAAGCGGAGTGAGGTTATCGCCTCATGCAGTAAGGTCAATGCATCACACTTGTGATTGTTCGGCGGGTAGGCGCTCATAGTGCCGACCGCGCGAATTCCAACGGCAGTGCGACGCTGCCAGCAAGCTCGCCGATGATTGCATCCATCACCTTTCTTCTGCTGCTGTGGTGTCGCGCTGCGGGGGATTTTCCCGCGGTGTGCAAGAGATTTGTTGAGCCGACGAAGAGCTACGGACGCGCAAGCTTTCATCGCTTTGTCACAGAGTGTGTTGCTATCCGCGGCTATTCAGTTTTGGTCAATCTGCCAGGTGTCGTCAGCCAGCGGATTTTATGCAGCTATTGTGGATTCCGCATCGTCGGGGTACTGCTTCCACGGCTAGGCTTGAGCATCGCCAGGTGCGTCGTATAGCCACCACGATGCGGCAAAGCGCAGGGTGCCTTTCGCGCACTCGCCTAACAACGGAGACAGTGGATGATCGCGAAGTCCAGGTTCATTCAGGTGCTCGGTGGGTTCGTTGTCGGGGTCGTACTGGCCGCCACGTCATTGGTTGGCCCTCACGCGCAAGCGCAGACGCCGATACGAAAGCCCAACATCCTCGTCATCATGGGTGACGATGTCGGCTGGTTCAACGTCGGCGCCTACCACCGCGGAATCATGTCCGGCAAGACGCCCAACCTCGACAAGCTGGCTTCCGAAGGCATGATGTTCACCGACTATTATGCCGAGGCAAGCTGCACGGCCGGTCGCGCCAACTTCATCACCGGCGAGTTGCCACTGCGCACCGGGCTTACCACGGTCGGCCAGGCTGGCGCCGATGTGGGCATGCCAGACGAGGCGGTGACGCTCGCCACCGTGCTGAAGTCGCTCGGCTACGAGACCGGGCAGTTCGGCAAGAACCATCTGGGCGACCTGAACAAGTTCCTGCCTGACGGTACACGGGTTCGATGAGTTCTTCGGCTACCTGTACCACCTCGATGCGATGTCCGATCCGTACTGGTTCGACTACCCGCAGGACTGGATCGACAAATATGGACCACGCGACCTGATCCATACCTACGCGACCGACGTGGACGACCCCGCGGTGCAGCCCCGCTGGGGCAAGGTCGGCAAGCAGCGGATTGTCGACGAGGGTCCCCTGGCGCCGTTCCCGGACATGGCCGGTCGGCAGAACTGGCAGGAAGGCCGCAAAGCCCGCTATGACATGGAGACCTTCGACAGCGTGCTGGTGAAGGCCAGTTCGGACTTCATGGACAAGGCGAAGCAGGACGGCAAGCCGTTCTTCATCTGGCACAACACCACGCGCATGCACGTGTTCACCTACATCCCGCCGAAGTACCAGGCGAAAATGAACTACCAGAGCAACTACGGCCTGGAAGAGGCCGGCATGGCGCAGATGGATGACAGCATCGGCGATCTGTTGAAGCACCTGCAGGACATCGGCGAGGCCGACAACACCATCGTCATCTTCACCACCGACAACGGCGCGGAGGTGTTCACCTGGCCCGATGGTGGCATGACGCCGTTCAGGGCCACCAAGGGCACGGTGTTCGAAGGCGGCTTCCGGGTGCCCGCGATCATCCGCTGGCCGGGAAAGGTCAAGCCGGGCGTGGTGGAGAACGGCATTTTTTCCGGCCTCGACTGGCTGCCGACGCTCGCCGACGCGGCGGGGAATCCCAACATCACGACCCAGCTCCTGTCCGGCGTGAAGCTGGGTGACCGCACCTACAAGAACCATCTCGACGGCTACGACCAGACCGAACTGCTGCTGGGCAACGGACCGTCGGCACGGCATGAGCTGTTCTACTTCGGCGGGCCGAAGCTGGGCGCACTCCGCGTCGACGACTTCAAGTTCCAGTTCTATCAGCAGCCCTACGGCTGGCCTGGCGAGAAGGTGACGACCGACATGCCGACGATCGTCAACATTCGCCAGGATCCGTTTGAACGCACGCCGTCGATCCGTGGCGAAAACCTGAACACAATGGGCGGCGGCTACATGAACGAGTTCTTTGCCCGTGAGTTCTGGCGCTTCGTGTTGGTGCAGCAGACGGTCGGGGCGTTGGCAAAGACGGCGATCGACTATCCGCCGATGCAGGCTCCTGCGTCATTCAATCTCGACGCAGTCAAGGCCCAGGTCGACGAGATGATCAAGGAACACGAGGGGCAGTAGCGAACAGCGACCGATGCGGGCGGGGAGTGGCTGCGCTTGCCGCAACCTGCCTGCGGCGGAGCCACAACATTCGGCAGACCACACCCGATAGGGAACAATCCGTGCCCATCCTCACGCGTCGGTCTACACTTCTCGGTCTGGCAGCCGTTGTGGCGACGCCGGCACGTCGCGTGCTCGGCGCGGACGACGTGCTGCCGTCGTGGCGTGACGGTCCTGCGAGACAGGCGATCATCAGCTTCGTGCATGAGACCACGGACCAATCGAGTCCACATTTTGTGCCGGTGGAGGAACGTATCGCCACGTTCGACCAGGACGGCACGCTGTGGGTCGAGCAGCCGATGTACTCGCAGCTGGTGTACTGTTTGGATCGCGTCCCGGCCGTCGTGCGGGCAAAGCCTGAGCTCGCCAATGTCGAGCCATTCAAGACCGTCTTGTCGGGCAATCGCGCGGCGATGGCGAGGTTCTCGATGGACGATCTCCGCAAGATCGTCGGCGCCACGCTCAGCGGCATGGATGTCGACGAATTTCGCACCGAGGTGACTAATTGGCTCCGGACCGCCCGTGATCCGCGATGGAGCCGGCCATACACGGAGCTGACCTACCTGCCGATGATCGAGCTGCTGAAATACCTGCGGGCCAGTGGCTACAAGACCTACATCGTGACCGGCGGCGGCCAGGATTTCGTTCGGGCATACGCCGAGCAGACGTACGGCATCCCGCCTGAGCAGGTGGTCGGCAGCGCCCTCGGCCTGAGCTACCGCTACGCCAAGGACGGGCGGCCGGTCCTGATCAAGGAGCCTAAGCTGTTCCTGAATGACGACAATGCCGGCAAACCCGAGGGCATCCATCTCATGATCGGACGCAGGCCGTATTTCGCCGCCGGTAACTCGGTCGGCGACCGGCAGATGTTGGAGTATACCAAGGCCGGCGACGGTGCACGGCTTGCGATGCTCGTGCTGCACGACGATGCAGCGCGCGAGTATGCCTATGGTCCGGCGCAAGGGCTGGCGACCAGCAAGGTGGGCACCTTTACGCAGCCATTGTACGAAGAGGCGATGAAGCAGGGGTGGATCGTCGTCAGCATGAAGCGAGACTGGGGGCGCATCTTCGCCTTCGAGCCGTAGCCACGGTGACCGCTGAACCGACTGAGGTTAGGTTGAGCGGCACATGAGCAGCGTTCGCCGTACCGTTATGTGGCTGTGGGTTGTGATGCTCGCGGCCTCCATGGGCGCGTGGGCGGACGAGCCCCCCGCCTTCGTAGGTGCCCAGGCCTGCGCCGGTTGCCACTCCGCGGAAGCCGATGCCTGGAAGGATTCCCATCATGCACTCGCCATGCAACCCGCCACGGCAGCGACTGTGCTCGGCAACTTTTCCGGCGCACAGATCGAACATTCCGGCGTCACCACGACATTCTCGCACGCAGGCGACAGGTTTGTCGTGCGCACTGACGGTCCCGATGGCGCGATCCATGATTTCGAGATCGCCTACACATTCGGCCTCTATCCCCTGCAGCAATACCTGATCGGGTTGCCCGGCGGCCGTTATCAGGCGCTCGGCATCACGTGGGACAGCCGCCCGAAGGAACAAGGCGGGCAGCGCTGGTTTCATCTGTACCCGGATCAGAAGCTGCCGGCCGGCGATCGGCTGCACTGGACCGGCATCGATCAGACCTGGAACTACATGTGCGCCGACTGCCACTCCACCAATCTGCGGAAGAACTATGACCCGACCTCGAACAGCTACGCGACCAGCTGGACCGATGTTGATGTGTCGTGCGAGGCCTGTCACGGGCCCGGTTCGCGTCATGTCGCCGCGATGCAATCGCCGTCGCCCGGGCTTTCCAATCAGGACAGGAAGGGCCTGGTGGCCTGGTTGAAGGCGACCGATAACGGCCACTGGGAGATGAACCCCGAGACCGGTATCGCGCGCCGCACCGAACCGCTGGTTTCCGGGGAACTCGATGCCTGTGCCGCGTGCCATTCGCGACGCAAAGTGATCGCCAGGAACAAGGCGTCTGGTGCGCCGATTCTCGACTCGTATTTGCCGGCATATCTGGAGCCCGGTCTCTATTACGCCGATGGCCAGATCGACGGCGAGGACTACGAGTACGGCTCGTTCCTGCAAAGCCGTATGCACGCGGCCGGCGTCACCTGCTCCAACTGCCATGACCCGCACAGCCTGAAGCTCCGCGCGGCGGATAACATGCTCTGCGCGCAGTGCCATATGCCGGAAAAATTCGACGTCGCGTCGCATCACCATCATGCGGCAGGCAGCGCCGGCTCACAGTGCGTGAACTGTCACATGCCGACCAGGACCTACATGGTCGTCGATGCCCGTCGTGACCACAGCTTCAGGGTGCCGCGCCCCGATCTGTCCAAGGCGATCGGCACGCCGAACGCCTGCACGCAATGCCATACCGACCGCACCGCGGACTGGGCGGCACAAAAGGTCGCGGAATGGTTCCCGCAGGGACGGCAGACCGCGTCACATTACGGCGTCGCACTCAATGCGGGCCGGGTTGGCGCCGTGGACGCCGAACACCAACTCGATCGGTTGATCATGGACCAGAGTCAGCCGGCAATTGCGCGTGGCAGCGCGCTGCTGATGCTTCCGGCCTATCCGTCCGCGACATCCGAAGCCGCCATCAAGACGGCAATCTTCGACGCCGATCCCTTGGTGCGCGCGGCGGCACCACGAGCGCTGCCGACATCGCCTTCGCCGGCGCTCGTCCAGGTGGTCGCACGGCTACTGAGCGATCCGGTGCGCGCCGTTCGCGTCGAGGCCGCGCGCGCACTGGCAGGCGCCGACCCACGGTCGATGTCCCCGGAACAGCGAACCGCCTTCGCTGCCGCTTACCAGGAACTGGTTGCGGCCGAAACAGTGAATGCCGACCGTCCGGAAGCCCACCTGAACCTCGGTCTGTTGAATGTCAGGCAAAGGCAAGGCGATCAGGCCGAAGCGGAGTACCGTGCGGCACTGCGGATTGATCCCAAATTCGTGCCGGCGCTGGCGAACCTGGCCGATCTCGACCGGATGCGGAGGATGGATCAGCAGGGTGCCGAACTGCTGCGCCGCGCGCTGGAGATCGAGCCGAACAACGCCGATGTCCGGCATTCGCTCGGCCTGCTGTTGGTGCGCCAGCATGACTACGTCGGTGCGCTGGCGCTCCTGCGGCAGGCGCATGAGCTTGCTCCCGGCGATGCTCGCTACGCCTACGTCTACGCTGTAGCGCTGAACTCTACCGGCGCATCAGATCAGGCGATGTCGTTGCTCGAGGCAACTCATGAACAACACCCGACCAATCGGGATGTTCTCATTGCGCTTATATCGATTGCCCGCGACGGGGGGAATCTCGGGGTTGCGCTGCGACACGTGCGAGAGCTGCAGAGTCTGGATCCATCGAACGCGGAGCTGCGCGGACTGGCAACGGAGCTGGAGAAGCAGCAGGTTCGCTAGAGCGGCTTCAGGGAAAGTTGAATCGCGACAAGGCGATGGGTTTCGCTGCGCTCTACCCATCCTACAGCAACCACAGGAACCCGTGCTCGCGAACTCGTAGGATGGGTAGAGCGCAGCGAAACCCATCGAGCTAAGTGATCACATAAGTTTCCAGTCAGGCCGACAATGCTCTAGTGCTGCGACTCAAACAGCCAACATCGCCCCCTGTGTCATTCCCGCGAAAGCGGGAACCCAGGGGCACCAGCACGGGCTCGACCCCTCGGTTCCCGCTTTCGCGGGAATGACATGATTTGCAGCGCCGGCGCACTGTCGCGACGCATGTCAGGCGGTCGCGCCGCCATCCACCGGCAGCGCCACACCGGTGATGTACGACGCCTCGTCCGAAATCAGGAACAGCGCGGCGTTGGCGATCTCCTCCGGCTGTGCCGGCCGCCCCATCGGCACCTGGCCGCCGCGCTTCACCACCAGCGTCTCGGGCGTTTCCCCCGGCGGCAACTGGCTGTCGGGGCGCGCCACGAACACGCGCAGCATCGGCGTGTCGGTCGGGCCGGGGCACACCGCGTTCACCCGGATCCTTTCCCGCGCATAGCGCTTCGCCAGACCATGGACCAGGCCGACCACGCCGAACTTGGCGATGTTGTACACCGGGCTGAACTGCGATCCGGTCAGCCCCGAGGTGGACGCGGTATACAGCAGCGCCCCGCCCCCGCGTGCGCGCAGTTCCGGAATCGCCGCCTCGGTGGTGACCAGCACGGTGCGGAGGTTCAGGTCCATCGCGAGCTCAAAATCCTTCCAGTCGATGCCCTCGATCGCTGCCGGACCGGGATGGCCGACATGGTTCCAGACGAAATCAAGTCCGCCGAACGTGTTGGCGGTGTGGCGCACGATCTCGCGCGCGAACGTGTCCTGCCGCAGATCACCGGCCAGCGCGATGGCCTTGCCGCCGCGATCGGTGATCTCCTTGACCACCGCGTTGGCGCCGTCCTGGTCCAGATCAACCACGCCGACCGCCGCACCCTCCTGTGCGAAGCGCAGCGCACCGGCGCGACCCATGCCGGACGCCGCCGCGGTGACTATGCCGATCTTGTTTGACAGGCGCATTTCTCCCCTCCTTCAGCCCTGGGCGTTCAGCCAGCCCAGCATGATGCGGTTGAACGTGTCGGGATGCTCGACATTGGGGAAATGCAGCGCGTTGGCGATCTCCTCATAACGACCACCAGGCACCAGCCCTGCAAGCCGTCGGTTGTCCGCCGCCGGCGTGCCCGCATCGTCCGACCCGCACACCACCAATACCGGCAGCTTCACACTCGGCAGCCGCGCCACGAAGTCGAAGTTGCGGATCGCCGCGACGCAGCCGAGATAGCCCGCCGGCGTGGTGCCGATGATGGTGTCGCGAATCTGCCTCCAGCGTCCCGGACGGCTCTGCTTCACCGCAGCGGTCAGCCAGCGTTCGATGGTCGGATCGGCCAGCGGCGCCAGCGAGTTCGCGCCACGCACCGTATCGACCCGCTGCTGCCAGACCTCCGGCGCACCGGCCGGCGTGGACGGCAGCGTGTCGCACCACATCGCCGACGCCAACCTGTCGCCGTGCTCCAGCGCGAAAGCCTGGCCCAGCATGCCGCCGATCGACAGCCCGATGAAATGCACACGCTGGATCGAAAGCGCGTCCAGCACGGCGGCCACATCGGCGGCAAGCGCACTCATCGTGTAGTCGCCGGCAACCGGCCCGCTGCCGCCGTGACCACGCATGTCGATGCGCAGCACGCGAAAGCCGGCCTGCAACAGCGGCGGCACCTGCTCGGTCCACATGCCGCCGTCCGAAGCGAGCGAATGCGTCATGCAGACCATCGGACCGGCCTCCGGTCCGACCAGGTCATAGGCGATGTTGCGCCCGTCGAGGGGTAGCAGCATGGTCGTTCTCCTCAGCCGGTTTCCATCGGCAGCGCCGGATCCTTCGCCCACTCGGACAGCGATGCGTCGTATAGCTTGACGTCCTTATGGCCGAGCATGACCAGCGCCAGGGCATCGGCACTCGCCGCGATGCCGCCGCCGCAGTAATTGATCACCTGACGGTCCATAGCGCCGACCGCTTCGAAGCGTTTCCGCAGTTCATCGGCCGGCAGGAAGGTGTTGGTGTCGGGGTCGAGCAGGTGGGCCGCGGGAAGGTTCACGCTGCCGGCGATGCGGCCAGGCCGGCCGTAGCTGTTGCCGCCGCCGCCGGTATGCTGCGCCGGCTGCAGCGCATTGATGGTGCAGATCGCGCCGTCGCCGATCGCGCGCAGCACCTCGTCCTTGCCCACCATCAGATTGCGAACCTCGCGCACGGTGAAGTTGCCCGCTGCGCGTGGCCGCGCCGGGCCGGCCTCGATCGGACGGCCTTCGCGGCTCCACTTCTGCCAGCCGCCGTTCAGCACCGCGGCGTTGTCGTAGCCGAACTCGTGCAGCAGCCACCACAGCCGTGTCGCCCACCAGACGTTGGCGCTGCTGTAGGTCACCACGCGCGTCGTGTCGTTGGCGCCGAACCGACGCATCGCGGCGGCAAAGTCCTCCGGCGACTGACGCATGAAGCGCAGCGTCTGCGACGTGTCGGACACGTCGCGCAGCATGTCGACGAACTGTGCGCCGGGGATGTGCGCCGCTTCGAAGTCCTCGCGGCCGGGCTTCACCTCATAGGTGATCTTCGGGTCGGGGATCAGATGCGTGGTGCAGTCCAGCACCAGCACACCGGGGTTGTTCAGATTCTGGGCGAGCCAGTCGGTCTCGACCAGATACTCGGGATGGGTGAAACCGCTCATGCTGCCAACTCCGCCAGTTCGATCAGCACATTGCCGGTGGACGCCGGATCGAGGAACGCGATCCGCGCGCCGCCATGGCCGATGCGTGGCGTCTCGTCACGCAGCTTCACGCCCTTCGCCTTCAGTTCGGCGAGCGCGCCGTCGATGTCCTCGACCTCGAAGCAGATGTGGAACAGGCCTTCGCCCTTCTCGGCGATCCATTGGTTGACGCCGGAGTCCGGCGCCTTGCTTTCCAGCAGTTCGATGTAGGTCTCGCCCACCGGCAACATCGCGAGCCGTGTCGCGCCGATCTGCTCCTCGTATTCCAACGGAATGCCGAACGTGTTCTGCAACAGGTCCATCGACTGCTGCAGCGAATTCACCGCGATGGCGATGTGTTCCACCCGCTTGATCTTCATGGTTGCCTCCTCAGGAAATCGTCACACCGCTGTCCACCGGATAGACCTGACCGGTGACCATGCGGGATTCGTCGGATGCCAGGAACAGCGCCATGTTGGCGATGTCCTGGCGGTTCGATCAGTCCGAGCAGATGCGCATCCGCGAGCCTGGTCAGCGCCGCATTGCCTGCAACCAGCTTGCGCACGCGCTCGGTCATCGTAGCCGAGGGCGCGATGGCGTTCACCCGCACGCGCTGCGCCGCGAACTCCACCGCCATGGAGCGGGTGATCGCGGCGACGCCGCCCTTCGCGGCCGTGTAGCAGTCGCGTCCGGCGATCCCCATCAGCGCGACGTTGGACGACATGTTGATCACCGATCCGCCGCCCGAACGGATGATCTCCGGAATGGCGACCCGGCAGCCCAGAAAGGTGCCGAACAGGTCCAGCCGGATGACGCGCCAGAATTCCTCGATCGGCGCCTCGACCACCGTGTTGTCCTGTGGGGTCGAGCCGCCGGCGTTGTTGTGCAGCACATGCAGCGCGCCGAACTGCCGCACTGTGGCGCCGACCGCCGCCTGCAAGCTCGCCTCGTCGGTAACGTCGGTGCGGATCGCAATCGCGCCATGGCCGGCAAGGTGTGCCGTCTCCTCGCCCGCGGCAGCGTCGATCTCCGCGATCGCCACCCGCGCACCTTCGCGGGCGAACAGGATCGCGGTTGCGCGGCCGATGCCGGTGCCGGCGCCAGTGATAAATGCGACCTTGCCTTCGAGCCGCGGCATTTGCGCTTCCTCCAATTCGTCATCCCCGCGAAAGCGGGGACCCAGCTCTGGCTTCCCGCTTGCGCGGGAATGACGGGTGCGGTGCGTCCTAGTGACTCAGCTCGCGCGCCATCTCGTCGATGCCGTTCACCGTCAGCGGATACATTCGGCCTTCCATCAGCTCGCTGGTCATGCCGATCGAGCGCACATGCTGCCATGAATTGCGCGGCGTCGGGTTCAACCATGCGGCACGCGTGTAGTGCGACGTTAGTCGCTCCAGCCATACCCGCCCTGGCTCGTCGTTCATGTGCTCGACGCTGCCGCCCGGCATGGTGATCTCGTACGGACTCATCGCCGCGTCGCCGACAAAGATCAGCTTGTAGTCCGGCCCGTATTTTCTGATCACCTCGAAGGTGGAAAGCCGTTCGTCATGCCGGCGCCGGTTGTTCTTCCACACCCGCTCGTACGGGAAGTTGTGGAAGTAGAAATACTCCAGATGCTTGAACTCCGATCGTGCCGCCGAGAACAGCTCCTCCGATAATTTCACGAAGTCATCCATCGAACCGCCGACATCGAGGAACAGCAGCACCTTCACCGCATTGTGCCGCTCCGGCACCATCTTCAGGTCCAGCGAACCGGCATTCTTCGCGGTCGAGCGGATGGTGTCCGGCAGATCGAGTTCGGTCGCCGCGCCCTGGCGCGCGAACCTGCGCAGCCGACGCAGCGCCAGCTTCAGGTTGCGCGTACCCTGCTCCACCGTGTCGTCGAGATCGCGGAAGTCGCGCCGATCCCACACCTTCACCGCGCGCCGGTGCCGCGATTCATGCTGGCCGATGCGCACGCCCTCGGGGTTGTAGCCGTACGCACCGAACGGCGATGTCCCCGCGGTGCCGATCCACTTCGAGCCGCCCTGGTGCCGCTCCTTCTGTTCGGCCAGCAGTTCCGCCAGCCGCTGCATCAGCGCCTCGAAGCCACCTAGCGCTTCGATCTTCGCCATCTCTTCCGGGGTTAGCAGCTTCTCGGCCAGCTTGCGCAGCCACTCCTCGGGCAGCTCGCGCGGCAGCACGCCCTCGGGCGGCTCCAGCCCCTTGAAGCACTGCGCGAACACCCGATCGAAGCGGTCCAGGTGGCGTTCGTCCTTCACCAGCGTCGCGCGGCTCAGGTAGTAAAAATCATCGACGCTCCATTCCGCTACGCCGGCCCGCATCGCGCCGAGCAGGGTGAGGTACTCGGTGATCGACGTCGGCATCCCCGCCTGCCGCAGCCCTTCGATCAGATGCGAGAACATCAGGTCCCGCGCCGCGCCAGGAACGCCAGCCGCTCGAACAGATGCACATCCTGCTCGTTCTTCAGCAGCGCACCATACAGCGGCGGGATCACCAGGTGCTTCTCGTTGGTGCGCAGCGCGTCGACCGGCAGGTCCTCCACCATCAGCAGCTTGAGCCAGTCGAGCAGCTCCGCCGTGCTGGGCTTCTTCTTCAGCCCGGGAACCTCGCGGATCTGGAAGAACACGTTCAGCGCCTCGCGCGTCAGATCGCGGCGCAGGTCCGGGTAGTGTGTCTGCACGATGCGTTCCATCGTTGCGCGATCGGGAAAGCGGATGTAGTGGAAGAAGCAGCGGCGCAGGAACGCGTCCGGCAGCTCCTTCTCGTTGTTCGAGGTGATGATCACGACCGGCCGATGCCGCGCGATCACGGTTTGGCGCGTCTCGTAAACGAAGAAACGCATGCGGTCGAGTTCCAGCAGCAGATCGTTGGGAAACTCGATGTCCGCCTTGTCCACCTCGTCGATCAGCACCACGACGGGCTTGTCCGCTTCGAACGCATCCCACAGCTTGCCGCGCACGATGTAGTTGGCGATGTCGTGCACCCGCGGATCGCCCAGCTGGCCGTCGCGCAGCCGCGATACCGCGTCGTACTCGTACAGGCCCTGCTGCGCCTTGGTGGTGGACTTGATGTGCCACTCGATCAGCTCCAGGCCGAGCGCCTGCGCCACCTCGTAGGCCAGCACGGTCTTGCCGGTGCCGGGCTCGCCCTTCACCAGCAACGGGCGCTGCAACGTCACGGCGGCATTCACCGCCACTTCCAGATCACGCGAGGCGATGTAACGTTCGGTACTCTTGAAAGACGCGCTCACCCTCGGCTCCTTGTACGGTCGGCCCCCAGTGTCGGGCCAGAGCGACGAAGCTGCAAGCCGGCGCCTCGGTTCGCATGGGGAGCGCGCGGACGACGATCGAGAACCACGGTGCGCGCCACAGGAGTTGGTGCCTGAACAACGTGCGAGGCGATTGCTGCTCCGGCTCCTGTGGCCCACCGTGGTCCTCCGTTCTTTCTCCGTGTTAAATATTGGCAGTTGCCAGCAGGTCCCCTGCCGCTGCAAGTCGCTCCTAGGAACCCATTGATGCAGAATACCCGCCCTTATGGCTTCTGGCGCTCTCCAATCACGTCGGATCTTATCGCCGCCGAGTTGATAAGTCTTTCCGGCGTTCAACTCGACGGAACGAACATCTACTGGCTCGAGGGACGTCCGCTAGAACAGGGCCGCAACGTGCTCGTGCGGCATCGGCCCGGCAGCGCTCCACTCGAGGTTGCACCGAAAGATTTCAACCTGCGCACCCGGGTTCACGAATACGGCGGCGGTGCAGCGGTCATGCACAGCGATGTGGCGTATTTCTCCCACATGGCGGACCAGCGGCTGTATCGTCACGCGCCGGGTACGCGCACCCAGTCCGCTGACGCCGGCCGGCTCCGGTCACCGCTACGCCGACGGGATCATCGATATGCCGCGTTCCCGCTGGATCGGCGTGCGTGAGAGCCATGCCGGAGCCGGAGGCCATGTGGAGAACGCCATCGTCGAGGTTGATCTGGCCACGGAAGGCGCCGGTCGCGTGCTGGCCAGCGGCAATGACTTTTATGCATCGCCAAGACTTTCGCCGAGCGGCGATCACCTGGCGTGGTTGACCTGGCATCACCCCAACATGCCCTGGGTTGAGACCGAGCTCTGGGTTGCGGATCGTCGCGCCTGACGGCACATTTGGCGCGGCGAGGATAGTCGCCGGCGGTCGCGGCGAATCCGTGCTTCAACCGGAATGGTCACCGGATGGACAGCTGTATTTCATTTCCGACCGCAGCGGCTGGTGGAACCTTTACCGGCTGGAGGGCGACAATATCCGCGCACTGTGCCCGCTCGAGGCCGACTTTGCGCAGGCGCCGTGGATGTTCGGCATGTCCAGCTACGCGTTCGCCGGCCCAGATCGGATCATCTGCAGTTATTGGGAGAACGGCTTTGGCCGTCTCGCGCAGCTCGAACTTGCGCCGCTTCAGCTTGTCCCGATCGATTTGCCCTACACCGACTATGGCTACGTGCGCGCGCGCCCGGGCGAGGCCGTGTTCCGCGCGGCCTCCCCCACCGAGGTTGCCTCCATCGTTCGTCTCGACCTTGCGACCGGCCAGACGGAAGTGCTGCGGCGTTCGGCAAGCCTGCAGCCGGAACTCGAGCCCTATTTCACCGTGCCGGAGCACATCACGTTTCCCACCGAGGGCGGCAGGACCGCGCACGCCTTCTACTATCCGCCGGCCAACCCCGACTACGTGGCCCCAGCCGGCACCAGGCCGCCACTCGTGGTGAAATGCCATGGTGGACCGACCGCGTTCTCGCCGGGCGTGCTCGATCTTCGCGTGCAGTATTGGACCAGCCGCGGGATTGCCGTGCTCGACGTCAACTATGGTGGCAGCACGGGTTATGGGCGCGCCTATCGCGATCGCCTGCATGGACAGTGGGGCGTCGTCGATGTCGACGATTGCATCAACGCCGCCCGTCATGTCGCCCGGAGCGGCCGGGCCGATGCCGATCGGATGGTGATCACCGGTGGCAGCGCGGGCGGCTACACCACGCTGATGGCGCTTACGCGCAACGCTTTCGCCGGTGGCGCCAGCCATTACGGCGTGAGCGATCGTCGCTGCGCTGGCGCGCGACACGCACAAGTTCGAATCGCGCTATCTCGACTGGCTGATCGCGCCATTGGCCGGCAACGAGCAGCTCTATCGGGAACGATCGCCGCTGCACCACGCCGAGAGCCTGGACCGGCCGGTCATCTTCTTCCAGGGTGACGAGGACAAGGTCGTGCCACCCAACCAGACCGAGGTGATGGTGGAGGCGCTTCGCCGCAAGGGTGTCCCGGTCGCATACATGCTGTTCAGCGGTGAGCAGCATGGCTTCCGCAAGGGATCGAACATCATGCGCGCCCTGGATGCCGAGTTGTATTTCTACGCCGGTCTGGTGTTCCGCACGGGGCTGGCGTTCTAAAGAACAGAATTTGCCGCTTGCCGCCACTGCTGGGCCGGGCGAGGCGCGCGATTAAGCAGGAACGTACGTCAACCTAATCACGTCCTCGCCAATGAGATCGCTGGCCACAAAGCGGAGCGGCGGCCGGGGACCCGTGAAGAATGGCTTGCCGCCACCAAGCACGACGGGGTGGAGGTAGATCCGATACTCATCGACAAGACCAAGGTCGCCCAGGGTTCGCGCCAGGTCTGGTCCGCCAACGTCAATCTCCCCAACGCTCTCAGCCTTCAGCCCGCGCATCGCCGCCTCGAGGTCGCCCTCGACAAGAGTGGCGTTGGGACCGACTGACGTCAGCGAGCGCGATACGACCCACTTCGGCTGGCTGCGCCACGCCGCCGCGAATTCGCGTTCCTCCGCGTCCCACTCGGGATGGTCGTCGTCCCAATAGCGCATCACCTCGTACAGGCAGCGACCGTACCCACTGCCCGCCTGGTTGCGCGCCTGCTCGATGAAATGATGGAAGAGCGCGGGGCTTGGTGCAAACGCCATGTGATCGACGTAGCCGTCCAAAGACTGGTTCATTCCAAAGACGAGCTTCGCCATGCTACAAATCTCCCCCCAGGTTCTGCAGGATAGCTTTAGCCGCCGTTACGCGGATATGAGGTTGGACACAATCTGCGCGCCATTTTGGCGGTGTGGCCAACAACCGGAGGTCCACTCTCCAGCCACGGCAGATCATGAGGCGCAAAACTCGAGAATTTCGCAGCGCGCCAACGCCCGAACCAAACCAAGGGCTTAACCGCTGCGCAAATCCGGTGCGAAAGGTTGGAACAGGTTGCAAGTGACTACGGCCTCGTCGGTACCGCGCGTCGGAATCCATCCGCTAGGCGGCGATCCCCTCCACCGGCGCGAGTGGCCGCAGGCCGCGGATCATGTCGGACGCCTTCTCTGCGATCATCATAGTGGTCGCGTAGGTGTTGGCCGATGGCATGGTCGGCATAATCGACGCATCCGCCACCCGTAGACCCTGCATTCCATGCACGCACAGCTGGTCGTCCACCACCGCGGTCGGGTCGGTCGCCGGCCCCATGCGCGCGGTGCCGATCAGGTGATACGCGGTAGACCCGTATTGCCGCGCGTAGCCCAGGAACTCATCGTCGCTCTGCACCTCCGGCGCAGGCAGCATGTCGCCATCGAAATAGTGCCCCAGCTCCGGTGTATGCAGCAGGCGGCGTGCCAGCTTCATGCCCGCGATCAAGACGCGACGGTCCATTGGATCGGCCAGATAGTTCGGCTGGATCACCGGATCGTCGAACGGATCGGCCGAGCGTGCCCGCACGTAGCCGGTGCTCTCGGGCCGATGCTGCCATACCCCGCAGGTCATCCCCGGATAGTCATCGAGCATCCCGACGAACCCTTGCTTGTAGCTCGCCGGGCTGAACACGCCCTGCAGGTCGGGCTGGTCCATGCTGTCGTCCGACTTCCAGAACCAGTGCACCAGCGACGGGCTCAACGCGAGGATGCTGGGTTTTCCCAGCGCCCAGCGCAGCATCTGGCCCGCCAGTCCCATGCCGCGCGCCAGCTCGTTGATCGTGGTGCTGTTGCGCACCCGTGCGACCAGCCGCGGCGCGTAGTGATCGCGGAAGTTCTCGCCGACGCCAGGCAGTTCGTGCACCACCGGCACGCCGATCGATTCCAGCAGCGCCGCCGGTCCCACCCCGGAGATCTGCAGCAGCTTCGCCGTATTGGCGGTGCCGCAGCACAGGATCACCTCGCGTCGTGCATGCACCACGCTCTGGGCAGTGCGATCGCGATCGTTCACGTAACGCACGCCCGTGGCCCGCTTGCCGTCGAACAGCACCGCCGCGGCGCGCGCGTCGGTACGTATCTCCAGCCGTCCGGTCGCCTTCGCCGGATGCAAGAACACCCGCGCGGCCGAGTGCCGCCAGCCGCGATGGATCGCACGCTGGAAATACCCGACGCCCGCCTGGCGATCGCCGCTGTTGTAGTCGACGCAGCGCGGGATCCCCATGCCGACCGCGCCGGCGATGAACGCCTCGCAGATCGGATGGATCCAGTCGATGTCGGTGACCGGCAGGTTGCCCTCGTGCCCATGGATGCGGTCATCGGCGATGCCGATCCGCCGCTCGGTGCGCTTGTAGTACGGTAGCATGTCGACATAGCCCCAGCCGCGATTGCCGCGCTGCGCCCAGCTATCGAGGTCGGCGCGCTGGCCGCGGTTGTAGATCATGCCGTTGATCGAACTCGATCCGCCCAGCGTGCGTCCCTGCGTGGTGGGGATGGGCCGGCCGCCGCTGCCCTCGGACGGCTCGGTCTTGAACTGCCAGGTGAAGTCCGGGTTGAACAGCATCTTGATGAAGCCGGCCGGCACGTGGATGTACGGGTGCCGGTCCGGCGGCCCCGCTTCCAGCACGCAGACCGTGGCACCCGGCTGCTCGGTCAGGCGGTGCGCCAGCACCGAACCGGCGGCGCCGCTGCCGACGATGACATAGTCGAACGAATCGCCCGCGTTCGCCCTTACGCCGGTTGCCATGCGCTTCCCCTGACCGTTTGATTGCGCCGCCACTCCAGCCTAAACTGGCGCAGGAAGCCAATCCAAGCCGGGAGGGAGGAACACATGGAGTACATTTGCGACGCTCCCGGTGCCAGGACCTGGTTTCGGCTGATGAGCGAGGGCGAGGCCACAATGGAATCCGAGCTCATGCGCCATGCAGTGGAAAAATACTTCCGCCGCGAATGGGAGAAGGCGACCGAGAGCTACCGTCCATTGACCTCGGTGTTCATCGAGCAGGACATCGGCAAGTCGGCGCACATCCAGCGCGAAATGCCGCTGTTCCTGACCTTGCGCGATGACGAGGGAGCACCGCTGGTCACCGCCATGCTACCGGCGGGCGGACGCCGCGATCGCTCGTTCGGCTGCATCATCGTGGGGCCTGGCAACAGCGATCCCTACAAGCAGCACGCCGATGCAATCGAAGCGCTGGCCGAACATTTCGACATCCCGCTCGATCGGGCGCATTGTTATCCGTATCGACGGGAATGAATCGCACACAGGAGGTAACCGCGATGGGCTACACGCTGGAACAATTCGCCGACAAGTGCCGTGACGCGCTGAACAGCCAGCCGGGCACCGAGGGACGCAAGGCGGTCTGCGCCCTGGTGCAGGACGTGCTGAAGGATGGCGAGTTCGCCGCCAGGTACATTCCGGAAGGCACCCCGGAGCGGAAGGTGCTGTACGAGGATCCGAATCTCGGCTTCACCATCCTGGCGCACGGCTACGTCGGAGCGAAGGGCAGCAAGCCGCATGATCACGGACCGTCCTGGGCAATCTACGGCCAGGCCGCCGGCGAGACGATCATGACCGACTGGGACTGCCTGGCGCGCCCGACCGAGACCACGCCCGGCAAGGCCAAGCATGTCCGCGACTACACGATGAAGCCGGGTGATGCGTATCTGTATGATACCGGCGTGCTGCACTCGCCGCGGCGCGAGGGTTCCACGCGGCTGCTGCGCATCGAAGGGATGAACATGGAGCGGGTGAAGCGCTTCCCTTACGAAGCGGTGGATACGCTCAGCCCTGCGGCGGAATGATCTGCTTCTCTTCGACGATGTAGGACTTGATCCGGCCAATGAACAGCGCGCCGTCGTCGGTCAGCCGCTTCATCTCGGGTGAGGCGGCGGCGCGCGCCAGGGCGGGCTGATCGTCGTACCATAGCTCCGCGATGCCATCGATCTCGACGTCGGTCTCCGGAATGTCCGGGCGCGTCCGCGTGCCGACGATGTGGGACTGCACGTAGCGACGGACGCCCGGCACCGCGTGCGCCAGCGGCCCGTGGATCTCCAGCCAGTGTTCGACGAACTGTTCGTGAGTGATTTCGGGCTTGCGGGTCAGCAAACCCACGACCTTGATCATGCCGCCTGCTCCATCGTGGACAGTTCGCACGCCACCGTGGTGCGGTGCATGTCCCGCACCTCGGCGTGATCGAACGGACGCGCGCGGTGCATGGTGACGCGGTTGTCCCACATCACCAAATCCCACTGCTGCCAGACATGCGAGTAGACGAACTGCCGCTGCGTCGCATGCTCGGTCAGGTCGCGCAGGAAGGCGCGCGCCTCCGGGACCGGCCAGCCGAGGATCGCGCCGGCATGCGACGCCAGAAACAGCGACTTCCGTCCGGTCGCTGGATGGCGACGCACCAGCCGCTGTCTCACCGGCGCGAACTTGCGGCGCTCGTCGTCCGTGAAATCGGCGAACCCGAGAATGCTGCGCGAGAACAACTGGCTGTGCTCGCAGATCAGATCCTCGCACTCCGCCTTGGTGGCTTCGTCCAACGCCTCATATGCGGCGCGCATGTCGGCGAACTCGGTGTTGCCGCCCGCCGGTGGAATGCGCCGTGCGGACAACAGCGAATACTTCGCTGGCACCGCCTTGAAGGAACTGTCCGAGTGCCACAGCCGGTTGCCCAGCCCGAACAGGCGCCGCCGGTCATCGCGTGCCAGCACCTGGTTGTCCTTGTCGAGATTGGAGATGTCGTTCACGTCCATCGACAGCCGGCGCTCGTGGCCTTGCGCGATGTCGCCGGTGGCCTGCTCCAGCCCGCCGAAATGGCGGCTGAACGCAAGCTGGGTCTCGTCGGTGAAATGTTGGTCGTAGAACACCAGCACACCATACCGATCCATGCCGGCAGAGATCGCGGCGGCATCGGCATGCGTCAGCGGTTGCGTGATGTCCACGCCGGAGACCTCGCCGGCAAAGAACGGCCGGGAGACCGGATCGATCGCGCGAATGGAGAGTGTCATGGTCACCTTTCATATTCTGGCTGATCGCCGCGTCAAGCTGCCTTGGCCACGCGCGCATCCTCCCGAACCATTGCCGCGCCCTTCTCGGCAATCATGATGGTCGGCGCATTGGTGTTTGTGGACGTGACCGCCGGCATCACTGATGCATCGATCACGCGCAGCCGTTCCAGTCCGTGGACGCGCAGCCGGTCGTCCACCACGGCCAGCAGATCGCGTCCCATCTTGCAGGTGCAGGTCGCGTGGAACACGGTGCCGCCGGTCTGCTTCGCATAGTGCAATAGCTCGTCATCGCTCTGCACATCCTTCCCGGGTACCGTCTCGGCCACCACGTATTTCGCCAGCGCCGGTGCCGCGAACAGCTTCCTGATCCATTTCAGCCCACCCACGGCGGCGCGGCAGTCGGTCGCGTCGCTGAAGTAGCGCGGATTGATGCTCGGTTGCTCCTGCGGCCGGGGTGAGCGCGCCTCGACATAGCCGCGACTCAATGGACGCATCTGCCACATGCCGCAGGTCATGCCCGGCACGGTGTCCAATTGCCGCGCGACTCCCGGTGCATAACTGCCGTGTGCGAACAGGCACTGCACGTCGGGCGTCGCCGATTCCGGCAGCACTTTCACCGACGCCGCGACCAGCGATGCCGCATAGGTCAGTATTCCATTGCCGGTGGCGAGATAGCGCAGCACCTGCCCGGCCAGTCCCAGGCCGCGCGACTGCTGGTTCAGGCTTGACGCTCCCTGAATCTCGCACGCGATGCGTGCCAGATAATGATCCTGCATGTTGCGGCCGACGCCACGCAGTTCGTGGTGCACTTCGATGCCGACGCGTTGCAGGTGCTCGGGATCGCCGATGCCGGAAAGCTGCAGGATGTGCGGCGAGCCGATGGCTCCTGCCGCAAGGATCACCTCTCCCGACACATCGACGCGTTCCACACTGCCGTTGCGTGAGTATTCGACCCCCACTGCGCGTGTTCCGTCCAGCAGTATGCGATGCACCAGTGCGCCGGTGACGACCTGAAGATTGGGCCGCTTGATCGCCGGCCGCAGATAGCTGCGCGCGGCGCTCGCGCGACGGCGTCCGCCGCGCGTCTGTTGCACCCAGCCGACGCCGTCGCCGGCACCGGACGGCAGATTGTTGACGTCCTCGCGGTACTCGAGGCCGAGCTGCTTCGCCGCCTCGACGGCCGCCTGACACAGCAGCGGCTTGTCGCGGCCATGCGAGGTGAACAGCGGCCCGCCCTTGGCGTGCACCGCGTCTTCGTTGCCTTCCCAGTTCTCCGCCTTGCGGAAGAACGGCAGCACGTCGTCCCAGGTCCAGCCGCGATTGCCGAGCTGGCCCCAGTGGTCGAAGTCCTCCGGCTGGCCGCGTACGTAGATCATGCCGTTGATCGAGCTCGACCCGCCTAGCACACGGCCGCGCGGGTAGTTGATGACGCGGCCATTGGTGCCGGGATCGGCCTCGGCCTTGAAGCCCCAGGTGAGTGTGGGATGATCCAGCAGTTTCATGTAGCCGGCGGGAATGTGGATCAGGGGATTCCAGTCGCGACCACCGGCCTCGATCAGCACGACGCGTGTGCCAGCGTCTTCGGTCAGCCGGTTGGCCAGCACGCAGCCGGCCGAGCCGGCGCCGACGATGACATAGTCAGCCAGCATTGCCGTTTCCCCTATGGTGTCATTGCGGGGAGCGTAGCGACGAAGCAACGGGGTGGGGAGTCGGGGTTACCCGAACGCGCCGACCTCGTGGGTGATGATGGTGGCGATCTCGCGTACCAGCCCGTGCAGTGAGCGCATCGGCGCGAAGATCTCCTCATGCTCGCGCGCGTAGGCGGTCATGCCGCGCGGCGCCACCGGCTCGGCGTAGTCGTAATCCTCGGATTGATCGGGCGCCGCGGGAAAGATCTGCGCCAGCACCTCCAGTGCGGGCTCGATCTCCAACCGCAGCACAACTCCTTCAAGCACCTGCCGCGTCACGCCATGCCGCGGTGAGAAATCGGCGATCTCGGTGGACAGCAGCCAGATGCGATGGATCAGCGCCAGCCGCAGCGCGTGCAGCAGGACCTCGCGTGTGGCCATGCGCGGTGCGTCGGGCCAGATCTCGCGCAACGCCAGGTGATCGGAGTGCACGTGGCGGAACATCGATTGCGCCGCCGCCCAGATACCCAATCGCTCCAGCGCGCGCGCCACACCGATCAGTGCCTCGCGCCCGGTGCGCTTCGGCGAATGTTCGGCACGATCGAGCCAGGTGCCAGGATCGAGTGTCGCGATCACCGCGCGCAGCACGTCGATGTTGGAATGCGCCAGCGCATGCGTCACCAGGTCCATCGCTCGATGGAACCGCCGGCTGTTCTGCCGCAGATCGACGAACAGCTCGGGATGTCGCGCCGCGGCGGCGCCGATGCCCTGCAGCGTGTTCGCGCACCAGCCGAGCTGTTGCAGGATGGCGTTGTTCGGGATAGCGCGCAGCTCTCGCGGATGGCGGATGCGCGCGGTCCCCGCCATGCCATCCGCCTGCCTTGCCGCCGGCCGCGAACCGGTCACATCGACCAGCGAGGGTCCGAACGCCCCGAGCAGCACGGCGTAGCCCTGGTCGTCGACCAACGCCTCCATGCCGGCACGCACGGTGGCAAAGAAGTCGGCGGCGAAGTCTGGATTGGCATAGACCGGATCCTCGATCGGACCGGCCGCCGGGTGGTAGGTCTGCTGCGCGATGCCGGTGATCGTCGCCAGGGCAAGTTCCGGCGTGCCGAACAGCAGATAACCGTCACCACCCTGGAACGCCGACTCCTCGCGCACCGCGAGGTCGGCACGGTTCAGTGCCTGCCGCGACGCGGTCGGCGACAGATATTTCAGCCGGTCGGCCAGCGATCCGGGGTGGGCGCCGCGACCGACACTCTCGCCATGGGTGTCGAACAGCACTACCTCGACGCCGGAAATGCCGTGCGCCGCCAGCGTCTGGCCGATCTTCAGGCGCAGCCGCTCGATCAGGTAGCTGGCGGCGAGTTGGCCGACATAGCGGCCGGAGTCCGAATAGCCGAATTGCAGCGCAAGCCGCCCGGTGGTTTGGAGGTAGGCGCGGTAGTGCGGGCTGCGCAGCGCCTCCTCCAGCACCGTCGCGCCGTGCTCCAGTGCGCTGGCGGTTTCGAACAGCGGGCTGATCTCGATGTGCCGCTCGATGCCGAACAGCCGCGCCAGCCAAAGTGCTGCGAGCAGCGTGTAGCCGGTCTCGGTCTCGGCGATCAGGAAACGCACCGGCATCGAGCCGTCCACGTGCTTGATGATCTGCGCGATGGTCATCATCAGCCGGATCGCCGACGCCTGCTCGGCCAGCAGCGCGCCGAAATCGACGCTGATCGGCTGCACCGCATCGAGTGCGGCATTCATCGCACCGAACAGCACGCGGCGATGGGCAGGGTCCTCCGGTGCATCGGCGATGCCGAGACGCTGGCGCACCGCATTGTGGATCTGCGCGGCATTGAGTCGCACATGCGTGTGTGCGAGCGCCAGTCCATGCGACACCAGTCCGGCCCGCGCGACGCACAGTGCCTGTCGCGCATCGTCGTCGGCTGCCGCGGCAAGCGCCTGCTCGAACAGCGGCAGCAGCGGCAGCGGCGAGGTCAGCGCCGCCTCGCGCCGCCCCACCAACGTCTGCGCGAACGCGGCGACGCGCGAGGGTTCGGGCGAGTCCGGACACAGATCGAGCTGTTCGCCGACCGCATCCAGCGCCTCGGCGGTACGTGCGGCGAGTGGCTCGGTCGAAGGCAGCCTGGTGACCTGCGCGTGCAGCCGCGCGAGCTGCCGGCGCTTCATCTCCAGCCGTAGCCGCAGCGTGTCCCACCAGCCGATGTCGGTGCGGCCGTCGGTGTCGTAGCCGACCCAGCTCGACAGGATCACCGGTCGCGGATCCAGTTCGGTCCAGCGATCCGGCCAGGCGCCGTGCGCGACCGACAGCAGTGCGGCATTGAACTGGTCGATGGCATCGCGGCCGTTGGCGATGGCCGCCGCCGCCTGGGCAAACTCGTCGGCCAACGTGATCGGCGGAGGGCGATGCGATCCCACCACCGCGGTGACCCTGCCGCTGGCGGTCTCCGCAAGTGCGCGCGCCACAGCTTGTGGGAGCGCGAATGTCGGGTGCGCGGTGAACACCACCGCGAACCGCGAGCGTTCCACCAGCGCGCGATACTCTGCCCAGCGCACCGGGCTGTCATTCGGATCCGGCCGCAGCAGACGTTCCGCCAGTTCCTTCAGCACCGCCGTGTGCGCCGCGACATCAGTGCCGCCGACATAGGCCGCGATGCGGCGTGCACGATCGGCAAAGGCGGCATCGCGCAGGTATTCAATCAGCTTGCCGATCGCTGCGTCGTCCAGCGCGCCGGCGTCGATGCGCCGGCTGATCGCCAGCGCCACCAGCAGGACGGGATTGCCGAACGGGTCTTCCTCGGCTCGGGCGGTGGTGCGCGCAGTCAGCTCCAGGAGTTCCTGGGCGAGCGGCCCGGTCCGATCGAATGGCGCATCCGGCACAACTTCATTCTGCGGCGGATTGTGCAATGCAGCAAGACGCGAATGCATTGCAGACCCAGAACGTCGTGCCATAGCGTCCACCGGAAAGGATGGCGTCGATGGCTTGGAGCAAACCGGCAGCGCTAAGCTGTGCCCTGATCGTTGCGAGCGCCGGGTTTGCGCGGGCGGACGTGATCGATGGCCATTGGTGCTACCCGGACGGCAAGCGGATCTCGATCCAGGGCCCTGCCATCATCACGCCGGCGGGCAGCCATCTCCAGGGCGATTACTCGCGCCATTTCTTCAGCTACGTTGTGCCACCATCAGACCCGGACGCGGGACAGACCGTCTCCATGACGCTGATCAACGAAGATACGGTGCGTTTGCGCATCGGGGCCACGCCATCCTATTCGTCCGACGGGCCGGTGCAGGTCTGGCACCGCTGCGGCCCTCCGACAAGCTGACGCCAGAAGCAGGACACACCATCGATGCCCGATGACTCAATTTCGCCACGTCCGCAACAGATCGCGCCGGTCGGCTGGGAGCCGGAACTTGCGGAACTGCGTGCCCGCATCGCGCTGGCGAAGGAGATGGGTGGCGCAGACCGTGTCGCCCGCCAGCACGCCGGCGGCCGGCTGACCGTCCGCGAGCGGATCGACCGCATGCTGGATCCCGGCAGCTTCCATGAGATCGGCGCGACCGCCGGCAAGGCGACCTATGACGCCGACAGCAAACAGATCGTCGCCTTCATGCCCGCCAATTGCGTGTTCGGCCGCGGCACGGTGGACGGGCGGCCGGTCGCCATCGCGGGTGACGACTTCACGCTGCGCGGTGGGTCGGCGGACGCCTCGATCAAGGGCAAGCCGAAAATGTCGGAGCAGATCGCGGCCGAGTACCGCATGCCGATCATCCGTTTGATCGAAGGCTCCGGCGGCGGCGGCTCGGTGAAGACGATCGAGACGACCGGACGCGCCAATCTGCCGGGCGGGCTGTCGGAGACCACCTCGTTCGATCTGGTGGCGAACAACATGGGGACGGTGCCGGTGGTGGCACTGGGGCTGGGATCTGTCGCCGGCCTGGGGGCGGCACGGCTCGCGGCCAGCCACTACTCGGTGATGGTGAAGGAGATGTCCGCGGTGTTCGTCGCCGGCCCGCCCGTGGTGGAACGGTTGGGCGAACCGCGCAGCAAGCAGGAACTCGGCGGCTGGGACGTGCAGCTTGCCTGCGGCGCGGTGGACCACGCGGTGGATACCGAGGACGAGGCGTTCGATGCCGCGCGGCAATTCCTGTCGTATCTGCCGGGTTCGATCTGGGACGTGCCGCCGCGGGTGCGCAACTGGGACCACCCGGAGCGCCGCGACGAATTCCTGATCGCCGCCATCCCGCGGGTAAAGAAAGAAGCCTACCACATGCGCCGGATCATCGAGGCGCTGGTCGACAAGGGCAGCTTCTTCGAGATGGGCCGCCTGTTCGGTCGGCCGATCATCACCGGGTTCTGCCGTCTGGACGGCTGGCCGGTGGCGCTGATGGCCGGCGACCCGCTGTTTCACGGCGGCGCCTGGACCGCGGACGCCTGCAACAAGATCATCCGCTTCGTCGACATGGCGCAGACCTTCCACCTGCCGATCGTCCACCTCGTGGATTGCCCCGGGTTTCAGGTCGGACTGGCAGCCGAGAGCAGCGCGGTGATCCGCTGGGGTGTTCGCGCCCTGGCGGCGATCAACCAGACCACCGTGCCGTGGTGCAGCATCGTCGTGCGCAACTGCTATGGCGTCGGCGGGCTTGGGCACCAGCCCGTCAGCCATCTGTGCGTGCGCTATGCCTGGCCCTCGGCAAGCTGGGGGTCGCTGCCGCTGGAGGGCGGCATCGAGGCGGCGTATCGCGCCGAGATCGACGCCGCACCGGATCCGCAGGCGAAGATGGACGAGATCGAGGATCGGTTGAACCGGCTGCGCTCGCCGTTCCGGACCGCGGAGCCGTTCTGGGTGGAGGAGGTGATCGATCCGCGCGACACGCGCCGGCTGCTGTGCGAGTTCGCCAACATGGCGGCGCCGCTGCGCACGCCGGGGGAGTCGCAATTCACGATGCGGCCGTAGCGGCAACCCGCGCCTATTGCGAAAGCCGCAACGAGGACAGCTGCTGACCGATCTGGGTGAAGGCATTCTGCAGCGCCGCTCCAGTCGGACTGTAGGAAATAGTCGCTGGGCGTCCAGAGGCACAACTCTGAAACAATGTCTCTGTCGCAGCGTTGCTGTTGTTGAACAGGATCGTATAGATGATGATCCCGTTCTGCTTGATGGTCGTGCACATCTGCGACATCCACGTGTTCATCGTGGTCGTGATGTTGCCTGGCGCGACGCCGCGCGTGTTGGTCAGCAGCCGTCCATAGGCAGTGTAGTCTGCGTCAGCCGGATCTGCGTCCACTGCTGGAACCCCGCTCGGCGGCGTCGTGGACCATGGACAGCCGGACGTGGGCGGTGTCTGGCCCGGGCACTCCACAATTCCAGTCGTACCATTCGTTGTTGCCGTCGGTCATCAGCACGATGACCTTCTTCATATAGGGCGTGTTGTAGGCGAGCGGCATGCCCGTAGATCGCCCCACAACCCTTGCCAGTTCGGACTGAGCGTCCACCATCCAGCCTGCAGGCCGAGATTGATGAACGTGCCGCCGCGATACACCGGCACCATCTTGTTGATCACCGCCGCGACAGCCGGCCTTGCTCGCGGTTTCCGGCAGAAGTCGCCAGCGATGGGCAATCGAGATTCGGACCGACGGAATTGTTGCTCGAATCCGGCTCGTTGCCCGTCTTCGTCCAGCTGGACGCCTGCCAGTCGTTGTCGCCGGGATACCAATAGGTGAGCGTCTGTTTGTTCTTGCCGGTTCCTGTCGTGTACTGGATGCCGGCCGCGAGTGGGATACAGGTGATAGGTCGAAGGTGTACAGGAATGGCTCGAAATAGTGACCGGCACCCGGCGGCGTATCGTTGAAGTCATCGCCGCTGGTCGCACCCGTGTTCGCGGTTCGCGCCATCACGCAGCCCATCCAACTGGATGGTGAATAAGCGGACTGGTTGAGGCTGCCCGTCACCAGCCAGCCGGTATGCGACTTGCCGATGTTGACCGCGGCGGCGAACGGCACGACCGACACCCAGAGATGCGGCTGTGTGTCACTGCCGCCGTAGAGTATGTTCAAGGAGCTGGTTCGATGCGGTGATCAGCGACGTAATCGAGGACCCGGCCATCGATCCGGTATTGTCGAGCACAAGCGCCAGCTCCAACCCATAGGCGGCGGTCTGTGCGGTGGATGCTGCACTCACCGTGACCGGACCGATGCCCATGATGCCGACCAGTGTCGGCGTGACGGTGGCGGTGCTGGTCAACTGCACGCTGCCGGCCACGCTGCCCGGTGCCGGGTTGTGCACCACCGGGGTCGTCGCGGTGGCGCCCAGGAAGCCGGCCATGGATGAACTCGATGTGCGTCCCCAGTTCGCCCAGAACAGGTTCAATCCGTCGACCGACGTTCCGCCGGTAGACAGACTTTTCGCTACCACCAGTACGGAGGCGTCGAGCGACATCTGCAGCCGCGACTTCACCAGCCAGATCCTGGCAAGATCGATCGCCACGCCGGTCATCGCGATCAGTGGAATCGCGAGCAAGCCGACCATGATGGTGACCGAGCCGCGCTTCAACAAGCCATTTGTCGTCATGGTCGAGTTCCAGCGATGACCGTCGACAGCGAGCCGAGGCGGGGTTGGTAAAGCGCATACGATCGGAGCGATGTTGCGCCGGCTCCGCCCATCAGACTTGCGCTGAGGACCCACGGCGAAGCCGAGGTGAACACTTCGACTGCGATCAGAGTGCCGCTTTTCGGCATGAGATAGCTGTTCGGCAGATTTGGAACACTTCCGACGCCAGTGCCGAACAAACTGTTAAACGTGGCCTGTGTGCTGCGCTTCTGCCAGGCGATCGTCTGTCTGTCGTTGGTGTCGGTGACGATGCCGGTGATGATCGTCGTGCCGAACAGGCCGGTGACCGGTGTCGTGCCGGCTATGGTCTGTGCCGCGTTGAACAGGATGGTGAAGTCGCTGTCATACAGGCTCTGGTATTGCGTCACCGCGAGCGCAACCTCGGTTGCCGTCTCATCGACACGCATCTTGGTCCGCATGAAGATCGTCAGATCGGTGCCGGCCAGCATCAGCAACATGATGAACGGCGCCACCAGCGCGAATTCGACTGCCGCCACGCCACGCCGCGCTCCGGCACACCGGTCAGTTCGTTGGGAATGGCTCATTGAGCACGGTCACGTTTACGCTGTGGATCAGGTTTTGTTGGCCGGTGATCGCCGCCGCGATCGGCGTCAAATAGGGCTGGGTATAGGTGAATGTGTACTGAACAACCTGGCTCGCGTTGCCGGGTCCCGGAGTGCTCGCGCCACCGGCGGTGACGGCGGCGAAGCTCGCATAGCTTGCTTCCGTGATCTGCAGGCGGTTGGGCAACAGCAGGTTGCCGGAGTTCTGGATCACGAGATCTTCGATCGAGGAGTTTCTATCAGGGGGCGCCGGAGTTATTCCGGCTGCCACCGTGGTGCCCGTGCTGCCGAAGCGACTTGCTGCCCTGGCGCCAGCGCCCAGCGCCAATTCAATCAGCAACTGCCAGCCAGTTTCCATCGCCAGCAGCAACAGCGAGATGAACACCAGGCCGACCAGCGCGAACTCGATCGCCACCGCACCTGATGTGCCGCGAGCTTTCATTTGGCGGACACCTTCAGGGCGACATAGCCTTCAAGTGCGGTCGGGATCTTGTCCTGCGGCAGCTCGCCCGACAGGACCTTACCCGCCCTGACAGGATCGCCCGCGAGCGCCAACGCGACCGCCAGGTCCTGCCGGACCTTGCCATCCGCCGCCGGATCGTTCGCCAGTGGCTGCAGAATGGCGAGAGCACGATCGGTCGCGCCGGTGAGCGCCAGCGACAGCCCCAGATTGACCTGTGCCGCCGTCATTCCCGGCCGCTGCGTCAGTGCCGCTTGGTACGCTGCCTGGGCTTCGTCGTGCCGATCCTGCAGATCGAGCGCGATGCCCAGGTCGTTGAATGCGGCGGCGTCGTTCGGCGCATGGTCGAGCGCCTTGCGGAACACGGCCTCCGCCTCTCGCGCTTGACCCATGGCCAGCCGAAGCCGGCCAAGGCCTCGCAGTCCGTCCACCGACTGGGGATCGACTTCCAGAGCGCGCAGGTAGCACTCGGCGGCAGCGTCGGACTGGCCCATCGCCACGAGCGTGTCGCCTTGACGCAACAATGCCTCGACGTTGCGAGGATCGACTTGCAGGATCTCCCGCGTCACGGCCAGCGCCGTTTGCGGCATCCCGTTCGCCATCGCCGCGTCGACGACGCGCAGATCGGCCGAGTTGGCGATCCGTTTGTTGCCGTCTTGCACTGCGCAGCCGACGAGCAGTGCCAGTGACGCCGCTATGACAAGCTGTTTCATGTTTGTGCTCCCTATTGGTGCATCAACTGGATGACGTGGACGATCGCGGGCCCGCCAACGATCAGGAACACGCATGGCAGAATGAACACGATCATCGGGACGGTCAGCAGCGCAGGCAGCCGGCCGGCTCGGGTCTCGAACCGGGTCAATGCCTCCTGCCGCATCTCTGCGGACAAGGTTCGCAGCGCCTGACTGAGCGGGGTGCCGTATTGTAGTGTCTGCACCAGCGTGACGCCGAGCCGCCGCAGCGAGGCAAGCCCGGTGCGCGTGCCCATGTTCATCAGCGCGGCGCGGCGGTCAGCGTTGACACGCATCTCGCGGGCCACGTTGAGCAGCTCTTCGGCCACGGCCTGATGCGCATGACCGATCTCGCGGCCGACGCGTTCGATCGCGGGTTCGAGGCCCAATCCGGCCTCACTGCAGATCACCAGCATGTCGAGAGCATCCGGCAGCCCTTGTTCGACTGCCTTCAGATGGCGCTTGTGCAATGTCCGTACAACGTAGTCGGGCAACAGCAGTCCAACGAGGCCCGCGCCGGCGATCGCCGGGATGCGAACCGACGGTGACCATCCGGCTCGCGCGGTCATGATCCAAGCCAGCAATGGCAACCCGACCAGTGCCAGCAACTTGGCACCGATGAACGCGGCCAGTGCGTTGCGCCCCCGGAAACCAGCAGCAGTCAGCCGAAGTTCCAGGTCTTCCAGCGTGTTTGCCGATAGCAGACCTCCGCGGGTGATCGCCTCGCCCACGCCAGCGACCAGCGCCAGGAGCTTCGATTGGGATGCGTCCGTCGGCGCGATCACGGCCTCGATGCCGACCGTGCGCTGCACGTCGCGCACTCGCGCTGCGAGCACGGTGTCGCGACGCAACTGGCGATTGAGGACGATGCCGGCGACAATGAACATTGCGACCGCCAGCGCCATCAGGGACAGCATCTGCCGGGTCATGACAGGCTCCGCGACACGATGGTCCGCATCGTCGCGATCCCGACGGTAAGCGACGTGACGGCGATTGCGAAAACGGTCCGCCCCTGCGGGTCGGTGAATAGCGTGTCCAGGTAATCCGGGTTGATGACGGCGAGAGCGCCGCCCGCGAATACCGGCAGAGCGGCGAGGATGCCGATACTGGTGCGTGCCTCGGACGCAAGGGCGCGGGCATGCTCGCGCAATGCCACCCGCTTGCGGATCACCTCGGCCAGTCGTTCCAGTGTTTCGCTGACGGTTCCTCCGGTCTCGCTCTGCAGCGCGAGAGCGGTGGCGAAAAACCCATACTCAGGCACCTGGTTGCGGGCTGCCAGCGCGTACAGCGCCTGATCCAACGTAACGCCGAGGGCGAGCTGATCGGCGACCTGACGAAACTCAGGTCCGGTCGGATCCGGACTGTCGGCTGCCACATTGCGCATACCCCCCGTGATGGGGATGCCGACCCGAACCGCGCGCACCAGCATCGACAGAGCATCGGGAAACTGTTCGAACAGCGTCCGCAGACGCCGCTTCTCGCACCAGCGGTAGAACTGGCGAATGAACAGGGCCCAGACCAGCGGCAGGGCCAACAGCGCCGAGCTTCCCAGCAGCGCTTGCACCAGCGCCACTACCAGTCGTGCGAAGAGCAGCGCGGCGGGAAGAACAACCCACCAGGCGAGTGGGTAGCTGTTCTGATGCGCCGGATCGAAGGCCACCAGACGTAGCAGCCACTTCATCAGCGTGCGACTGCCGCTGTCGGCTGCACCGACGCTGTTCTTCTCCCGCGCGTCGGACACGGTGGCGCGCGCAAACGGCGAGGCGTACAGCGCGACACGATCCTGTAGTTTGCGGCGGCGCTGCTCCGCCTGCATGAACGGCACCGCGGCAGCACACGCCAGGACCAACAGAAGGCAGGCGGCCGCCAGTTGAACCGATAGCGCCCGAGTCATTTGCTCGCCTCGTCCATGACGGCGGTCCATGCGCGGTCCACGCCGGCGTAGGTGAGACGCTCGTGGAAGCTGGGTCGCGCCCGGGTACAGCGATAGTGACCGACGAGTTTTCCGCTGAGGCTTTCGCCTTCGACCTCGAAGTGGAAGATGTCGTTGAGGGTGGCGATATCGCCTTCCATCCCGCAGACATCGGTGATCTGGACCACCCGCCGCACACCGTCACGCTGGCGCTCGATCTGCACGATCAGGTCCACGGCGCCGATGATCTGGGTCAGGATCGAGCGCGCCGGCAGGCCCATGTTGCCCATCTGGACCATGTTCTCGATCCGCGTCAGCGCATCGCGCGCGGTGTTGGCGTGGATGGTGGACATGCTGCCGTCGTGGCCGGTGTTCATAGCCTGCAGCATGTCGAAGGCCTCGCTGCCACGGACCTCGCCGACGATGATGCGATCAGGCCGCATGCGAAGGGCGTTGCGGACCAGGTCGCGCTGGGTCACCTCGCCACGGCCTTCCAGGCTGGCGACCCGCGTCTCCAGCCGTACCACGTGCGGCTGCTGCAGTTGCAGTTCAGCGGCGTCCTCGATCGTGACGATGCGCTCGCCGATGTCGATCAGCCGCGACAGCGCGTTCAGCAGCGTGGTCTTGCCGGAACCGGTGCCGCCCGAGATGATCACGTTGAGACGAGCGCGCGAGGCCATCTCCAGCAGCTTGGCAACCGGTTTGGTCATCGAGCCGAATTCGATGAGCCTGGCAAAGTCGATCTTGTGGCGCGAGAACTTGCGGATCGATATGTACGGACCATCGAGCGCCAGCGGCGGAAACACGATGTTGACGCGGGAGCCGTCCTTCAGCCGCGCGTCCACCATCGGGGTGCTCTCGTCGATGCGACGTCCGACCCGCGACGCGATCCGCTGGCATACATGGGCCACGTGCGAGGCATCGCGGAAGCGCACGCCGGACAGCTCAAGCTTGCCACGACGCTCGACGAACACCCTTTCCGGCCCGTTGACCATGATGTCGGTAATCAGGTCGTCTTCGAGCAGGGGCTCGAGCGGGCCAAGCCCCAACATGTCGTTGACCAGTTCGCGCGCTAGCGCCCGCTGTTCCCGGCCATTGAGCTGGATGCGCTTCTGGGTGGCGATCTCGGCGAGGGTCCGCTCGACCTCCTGGGTCAGCTCTTCCTGGGTCAGCTTTGCCAGCGAGGTCGGATCCATCTCGCCGAGACACAGCGTGCGCAATTCGACGATCGCCGCGCCAGGTGGAAGGCGGGGTGGCGGAGGTGGTTCGGCCTCCTGGACGGGCGCGGCCTGCACGGCTGTTGCCTGGCGGCGACCGAACCAGACCGGCTCTTCGCTCAATCCCCGGACGGCCTCGTTCACCTTTTCAGCGGCCACAGATGCCTCCATCCACGCTGTGCCGATGCGCCTGCGCCGTCGGGCGAACTGTCGACCGGAAATGCGGCAGCCGCCTGAGCGGCCAGAGCGATGATGCCCTTGTGGAACTTGTTGTTCAGTGCTGCTGGGGTGCCAAAGCTTGCGGCGTTCTCGACGAATTTCGGCAGGTCGGGGATCGTTATGTCGACCTTCATCTTCAATGCGTCTTCGATCTGGTTGCGCGTCAGTGTTCCCGGGCGTTTCAGCCGATTGAGAACCAGCAGCCCGCGATGCACCTGCAATGGCCCGTTCGGCAGAGCCAGCAGGCGGAGCGCATCGCGCACCGCGACCAGTGTCGGCTCCATGACGAGGATTCGCTGATGTCCGAGCATGAGCAGGTCGCGGTGCAGCCCGCTCCCGGTGAACGGCGCGTCAATGACGATGAAGTTGTAGCGCCGTCGCAGCGTATCGATCAGGCGGCCGGCGGCGCCTGGCTCGTATTTGATCTGGTCGACCAGGTTCTCCTCGCCGGACAACACGTGAAGGCGGTCCGTGACCGCCTGCGACGAGCGCTCGATGAACAGCTCATCGATGCGCTGCGGGGTCTCGAGGGCGGTTCGCAGACCGGCGCCGGATTTTGCGTTCAGCAGCAGGGCGCAGCTTCCCCGATATAGATCGGCATCCACCAGCACGGTATGACGGTTTGCCCGCTTGCCGAGATGCCAGGCCAGGTTGGCCGCGATCGTGCTGGCACCGACCCCGCCGCGCACGCCGGTGATCGTGACCACGCGGCCACCCTGCATGGATTCCGGCCGACGCGAACGGTTCAGGATGATGGGGCCAAAATGGCGCGCGACCATGTCACGCGTGATCGGCTTGAACAGATATTCCTTCACGCCGAGGATCCGCGTGGCGTGGCGATAGAAATTGACGTCGTTGAACTCGCCGATCAGCAGGACATGGACGTCGGGTTCGACGACATCCGACAGCGATTCCAGCGCGGTGAGCGGGCGGCCCTCGCCGGTGACGTCAATGATCAGGACGCGCGGCGTCGAAGTCTGGCCCAACAGATCGATCGCGCCGCGAACATTGGTGCGATGGAATTCGACCCCGTGTGGGGCGGCGTCACTCAGCCCGTCGCGCAGAATGTTCTCGGTTTCGGCATCGCTGACGAACGCAACGATATCTTTGCGGTCGGGGCGGGCAGGTGCCTGGTCCTGCGGGATCTCTGCCAGCGGAACGTCGGGTGGCATTACTGGCCGCCTTGCGATCCGCCGCTGGCGACCGGCACCACCTTGGCGATGGCGCTGTCGGGCAGCGGCCGCAGCTTGTCATTCCTCATCCGGTCCAGGGCGGCCGCGGCCTGCTGTCCGTCGCCGCCCGGACTGGAAACGCCTCGCACCAGGTCGGAGGGCGAGACCACCATCGCTCGCAGATTGACTTCGTTGGCGTCGTCCGGCCGCCACACGCCTTCCCGGCGATAAGGATCGGTGACATCGCAGCCCGCCAGCGCTACGACAGCGATGCAGAGCAGTTGACGTGTCAGCACGAAAGCATCTCCATCATTGCACGATGAAGCCGGCGTTGCCGGGGATATGCGGTGGCGCCTGGTTCGCCCCGTCCGCCCCGTTGGTTGTTCGCGCGCTCTGGCGCATCAGCAGGATCCGCTCGAGATCGGACGGCGGCTGGTAGCCTTCGCTGGGCAGCCGGAGCGTCGTGGGGCTGGCAACCGGCCGGACCACGTAGGGCGTCACGACGATCACCAGTTCGGTCTCGTTGCGCTGGAACTGATCGGAACGGAACAGCGCGCCCAGGATCGGCAAATCGCCCATGATCGGCAGGCCACTGCCGCCAACGTTGCTGCTGTCCTGTAGTAGTCCGGCGATGGCGAAACTCTCGCCGCTGCCGAGCTGCACTGTGGTTTCGGCACGACGTACGATCAGGGACGGGACCACGATGGTCGAATTGCCTGCGGTGAGCTGGACCGCATTCTGATTGGAGATCTGGCTCACCTCAGGCCGGACCTTCAGCGAGATCTGCCCGTCCGAGGCAACCGTCGGGATGAAGGCCAGACTGACGCCGAACTGCTTGAATTCGATCGTCACCTGGTTGTTCTGTTGCGCGACCGGGATGGGAAATTCGCCGCCCACCAGAAAGCTCGCCGGCTCGCCGCTGACCGCGGTCAGGTTCGGCTCCGCGAGGACGTGGACCAGCGAGTCCTGGGCAAGTGCGTCGATCAGCCCGGTGAAGTTGACGCCCAGGCCCAGCGGATTGGTGGCGGCGACGATCGCGGCGGCGGTAGCTTTGTTGGCGTTGAGCGTCAGCGCCGGGAACGCGCCGATTCTGCCGATATTGCCCAGCGCCTCCCAGTTGATCCCCAACTGGCGGACCAGGTTGCGGCTCATCTCCGCGATGCGCACGCGGAGATTGACCTGAATGCTCGCGGCAACCGACAGCCGGTTGTCTACCGTCTGCCCGGTCGGCAGATAACCGCGCACGATCTGTACCACGCGATCGGCATCGGCCGCGGTCTTCACCTGTCCGGTGATGGCGAGACCGTTCTGCAGCGTCTCGACATGCACGGTGGCGCCGGGCAGCACGCGTGCAATCGCCGACTCCGCCTCGGCCGCGCCATAGCGGGATGGTTTGACGATGACATCGTATTGGGCGATCGGCCCGCCGCCCGCGCTCAAGGCGGCGATCGTGGTGCGCCCGGGAGCCACGCCGAACACGAACAGGCTGGTCGCGCTGGCCGGATGAACCTCGGCCACTTTGGGATCGGCGGCGAACACACTGGCCGCGGCGCCGGAGAGCTGGATCACGCGCCCGGTGCCGGCATCGAGGGTGAGCACGTTCTGCACCGGCAGCTTGACGACATTGGTGGCGCCGGGTGGCGCGGCGCTCGGTGCGGGAGGCGGGGCAGGGGTTTCAGGACCCGAAGCAGCCAACGCAACCTGAAGCGTCAACACGATGGATAGCGCCGTCGCTGCGAGCGGGTGTTTCATCAGAAGTGGATCTCCTTGCTTTCGGAAGGTCCCTGAAACAGCCGCACCGTGGTGCCGTCGGTGCCGGAGCCTTTGCGAAGCGCCGAGGACACATCGCCGCCCCAGGTGATCCCGTTGCCAGAGGGCTGCGCCGGGGCGGTTTCCTGGCCTGCGGCGGTCTGTGCGACGGCGACTACAGACAGCGAGAGGTGGCCGAGCCTGGTGGCGACCACGACGCGTTCTGCGTCGGCTGGTGTCACTTCCAGGGTGACGGTCCGCACCGCCTGCGATTCCGGGCTTTCCGAGGTGGCGCCCTGGATCAGTTGGCGATCGATCGCGAGCACCCGCACATCGTGCAGCACGGTCTCACCGGACACGCGGCGCGAGGCCGGAATGTCGTTGCCTTCCTGCGATTGGGTCAGGATCAGGTCGACGCGGTCGCCAGGCCAGACCAGCCCGGAGAGGCCGGAAACCGCATCGACGCCGACGGTGACGGCACGCATGCCGGAGCCGAGCACCGCTGCCAGAAAACCGCGGTCGCCGGGATTGAGCGCGTCCGACGACAGCAGGACGTCACCCTTGGCGAGGTTGCGCCTGATCAGGGCCCCCAACAGATCACTGCGAGCGGCTTCGGTGTCGATCCAGGCGCCGGCGGGAACCTCCTTTGCGGACCGCTGCTCGCTGGCCAAGTCCTCCGGCTTCAAGAGCGTGCCGGCGCGCAGCGGCCTGGCGGCAATCAATAGCGCAACCCGGTCGTTCGGCGCCGCCGCCTCGGTCGGCGCCGGCAGCTTCGCGGGTTGCAGGTTGACCCACGCGACGGCACCGAAGCCGGCCAGTCCAACCGCCATCAGCACGAACAGAGCGACGCGCGCCAGCATGTTGCGTCACCAACCGAATAGGGTGAATAGAGTTGCGACAGCTATCGCGCAGCCATACGGCAGCGCCGCGCGTCGCATGATGCGCCACCGCTCCGCCCGCCACACGCGTCCGGCAAGCGTGCGCGGGCGTATGGAGTGGGGCGGTGCCGGCGAAGCCCGAGCCATCCAGCTCAGAGCCAGGTAAAAGCAAGCCAGAACACCACCGGCAACAGCCGTGAGCAGCACAAGCCGCGGCACCAGCGCAGGTGACACCAGCCAGGCGCAGGCAGCGAGAAGCTTCACATCGCCGCCGCCGAGCCAGCCGCAGCGCCAGCACAGCGCACCAAACAACAGAACCGCCGCCGAAGCGGCAAGCGCAACGGGCGCGGTGCCGTCCGCTAAGCGGATCGCAGCACCAATTATCACCAGACCGAATGACGCGGAATCCGGGATTGTCCTAACCGCGATGTCGTTCAGTGACGCAACACCAAGCATGGTGGCCGCAAGCGCAAAAAGGCTTGGTTGCCAGATGAATTCTAGCAGGGACGCATTAGACATGCGAACTCCTCGGTGCCGTCGCAGAGGTACTCCTTCAACCCTGGCGATTCCTTGGGCCTGAGAGATAGGAAAGCTGCCACCCTGATATCTGTCGCGCACGCTCGTTCTACACACTGATAATTAACAAAAAGTATGAAACGGCGTGGGAGGTGAGAACGGCCCCCCGCCGATCCGGCGCGAATGAATTACCATGCCTCCGTTAACACTGTCGCTATGATCCTGTTGACGTAATGTGGTCCTTGGGCATCCTTATAATTCAGGCAGATGCGACGTCGCGCCGTGGGCCTCACCAAACAAAGGGGATCAGACGCGAAGTAGAGCGCGTGTAGTCATCATAGTCTGAAAAGGCATGGCGCAAGAGATTTTCCTCAAATAAGAATCCGCGCGGTCTGCAGGGCGCAATGCGCCATGAAAACTGCCAAGGTTAGTGGAGAAAAGAATCGTAGCAAGCACCCCAGCAGAGCCACTTCCTCTGCGAGATACAGCGGGTGTCGTACGAACGAATATGGCCCCTCCCGAACCAGGTGACGCGCCTGAGGGACAATGCTAAACGATTTACCAAGATAAAGTGTTACGACGACTGCGGCAACAGTCCCAATTAAGAGAAACACCACGGATAAAACATTTTTGCCCTCGAAGTCCTGATTGGAAGCAAATAGTACAAAGGACCAAGGAAGATAGGTGCCGGCAAAAGCTGTTATTGACGGCAAGAGACGGTCCGTGTATACAATAGGAGAAGATCTATAAAATATACTCCGAGAGAAAGATAAATACAACAGCGCTAGGCATAGCGAGGCTAGCGCGTTAGCGCAGTCAAGTAGTGTGAGAGCGGCGATGCCTATCGTCTTCAGATGTATAGATGCCCCAAGGGTCACCGTGGTGGCCAGAAGAATAAACCAGATACAGCCGAGATGCCTGACTGCCCCCTTGTAAATTTCGGCAGTGCGTATGCAGAAAATTGCCATAGCTAGGTCTATTGGTTTCGATCTGTCCAGTCGGAGGCTCCGGGCGCACGGGATCGGTGCAAGTGCCTGGGATTGTGTGCGCGCAAGCGCGAATCAGCAACATGCTTGGTCTCTTCGGGTCCCTGGCAGTCGGGGTGTCATTTGTGGAGCAGACGATGACTCCGATGCGGCACGTTCAACGACCATCAAGTACCAAACAGCTTGTGCCGCTGGATCGCAACCGCATCGGTTCGCGCCTTGGAAACGAGGATCGCATGTGTCACACTGCCTTTTGCGAGGCAGTTGCGCGAGCACCGGCGGGCCCTTCTAGCACCGTTGTGGAGACCGCTTTGCACCATTGCGCGCTGCTGTGTGCACAACCAAGACGGCGGTGCGCCGATTTATATTAGGTCGGTCACCAAATCGGCATCATCCGCCGCCTCGTCCAGCCCTTCCGTGCCATTCCTGTAAAGATGCTGTCAGGCGGCCAGCGCATTTTGGATCGTCTCGAATGCCGTTTTGAGCGACTGTCCGATATTTGTGACCGCCGTGATGATCACTACGGCAATAAGCGCGGCGATCAGGCCGTACTCCATTGCTGTCACGCCGCGTTTGTCGAAGCGAAGCGCCAGCCACGTCCGTGCATAGTCGAGCATTGTCTGATGTCCTCTGTCATGAAAGCCGAATTCTCGGATGCCCGAATTCCGGCTCTCGGGTATTGTTTTATGCCTGGGACAGTTAACAAACATTTTAGTTGCATCGACAATTTTCACGTTTTGTCCCGTTTGATCTTCGTATGATCTTCCACGGTTCGCTACTCGAATTCGCAGCACTTTTTTGGTGGGACACCACAGGTCACCAGCACGCCGTCATGTGTCGGAGGGATCGAATCACCATCGGTCAACGGTTGGGCGTGATCACCCGCGGCAGACCGGCCGGACGGTCGGACAGCATCGCCACAGGCCGAGCCGAGACCCAGTTCGGCACCACGACGCGTACCGCCGCCGCCGCCGTCGAAAGACGCACAACGACTGGATCACCCGCTCGAATTGCGGCAATGACAGGAATGCCCACGATCCTGCCGCCGGTGGTCCAGGCTTCGATGACGCGACTGCCGTAGCGTTGGCCCTCGAACGGGTCCGCCGAGTGATACAGCGCGATCGCCGACGGCCAGTTGCCGGCCTGCTCGTGCAACCGGTTCAGCAGCGCCGCCGCATAGCGCGCATTGGCCGCGGGATCGAAGGCTTCGGCCAGACTGGCGAAGGCATCCGGATGATAATACAGGTTCACCTGGAAGCAGCCGACATCGATCGATCGGTTGCCGGTCGCGAGCTGCACGGCAGTCCACGCGATCGCCTCTTGCGCCGAAGCGAAATAGTGGCCTTCGCCGGCGTGGTTGGTGGACCACGGCCAGGGATCGGTGCGACCAGTGATCGGATCGGTTCGGCCGCTCTCCACCTGACCGATCGCCAGCAGCAGGCCGGGCGGCAGGTTTGCGGACTGCTCGAACGCCCGGGCGGCACTGCGGCAGTCGGTGATCGGCTGAGCGGGTCCTGGCTCCGCTACCTGTGCGAGAACGGCGGTTCCCCATGGCGCCAATGCGTGCAGCGCGGCGAACAGCGAGAGAGTTATGACACGCACATGTAGGTCCGGATTACCCGCTGCGCCATGTCAGCACGTACACGCTAATCGTTGGTGAATGCCCGACCCGGACATCCGTGGGCGGAAATCCGACACTCGGGTACGGCTTGTTCATCATTACCAGCTATCACGCCGGTCGGGCATTGTCCTCTGGAGCGACATGGCACGCTGGTTGGGCAGCGGGATCATCCGCAACTGGTTCACGCAGCACCGACCGCGCGGCGCGGCGGTGCCGTTCGAGGCTCCCGCACTGCAGATGGCGCGGGTTTGCGATGACGAACGCGACGGGCTGATCGCGATCCTGCGCGATTTCGCCAACAACGGCACGGCGTACATCGTGCCGTGGACCAGCCTGCCGCTGATGGCGTCGATGACGGAACACGACATGGCGCTGCACCAGGCGGTCGGCGAAGCTCGGGCGTCCACGCCCACACAGGTTCGCGCCGTCGTCAGCACGCTGGCGCTGTCCGGCAGCCTGGGTCCGGAGGCGAAGGCGCGAGAGGGGGAGTGCGCCCGGGCCGACCAGATCAGGCTCGCCGATGCCGAGTTGGTGCTCATACTGCACCTGCTGGATCGAAGTGGCGCGGACCTTGCCACCCTGATGGCGGATCCGGCGCGCTGGCGTGACAGGGATGCGAAGGCGGCGGTCGCAGCAGTTGCCACGGCAGTAGGCGTGAGGCGGCAGGACATCTACCTGCGTATCGCCGAATTCGCGAAGGTGCTGGCTCCGGTCGGCCTGGTAACGACAGAAGGGGCGATCCAATCCGGCTGGCTGCGCGTGCTGCATGACGAAATCGAAGACTTCGGTCGGAACGTCGCCACGCCGCTGCCACCGGGATCGCCGGACGTCGGAGCGCATCTGACAGCGATCGCCGAAACAGCAGGCCGAACCGCGCAACTCGCGGGTTTGGTACTCGATATGCTCGACTACGCGGTGCTGGATATCGGCAGCACGATCAGGCGGTGGAGCACCGAACTGCCGGTGCTCCGGCGGGCGATCGATCGATTGTCGCTGATGTTGGACGAATGGCCCTCGCTGATGAAATCGGCGCACGATGCGTTGCGTGGCCCACCAACAGAAGCGCCCGCAAAGCTTCGGGTGTTGCGCTCGATGATGCCGCGCGTGCCGGACGCCGATCCATCCAGTAGCGATCACGGGCCGGACGGCCCGTCGGTCTCAACCGTGCTGGGCGCGAGACTTTCGACGATCTGGTCAATGGTTCGCGCGTCTCGCTCCGCCGAACAGCGACCGCCCTGATTATTGCGTAGCGTCCGTATCCCTCGATGGTAGACATGCGCTGGCGTGCAAACGCACGACCTCTGGCGCCGATCCATTATCGTACGGCAGGCGCGGCATCTCGACCAGGTCCGGCGTCTGCATAATCGCATCCGCCTGTCGGATTGCCGCAGCAGCGAGCTCGTAGGCTTCGTCCAGCGGCAAATCCAACAGAATCCGATGATCCAGCGCGACAACGGCAAACGCGTGAAAGTCGATTGCCCGTTGCCAGATCGATGCCCATTCATTGCCACCGGCTTCAGCCGAGCACACCGCGTCCCGCAACGTACGGGCGTCGCGCAGCAGGCTGAGCGCCTGTGCGGCGGGCTTGCCGGGGCCAGAGTAGCCGACCAGCATCGGCGACAGGCCGTTCTCCTCGGCGTACGACTGCACCGCAAGAATGTCTGCGACCGCGCTCGCGTGGTCGGCCTCGCGCTCGCCCAGCTCGCCGCGCAGCCGTCGCGCCGCGTGCCGCAAGACGGAAAGCGCGATCACCTGGTCCCATGGCTTGCGCGCGCGTTGCAGCACGTCGCTGCCGAATTCGTGCAGTATCCGCGTTGCGAGCCTGCCGGTCTCATCGTCCACGTGCGGAAAGTTGCGCTGCGCGATCTCCCACGGATCGCTGGAGTGCGCTCGCACGATCGTGGGTGCGACGGATACTCCGATACCATCGGTCCGACGGTCGTATGCCTTCAGCGAGCGTCGCCACGTATCGATTGATCGCTGAACGAACAACGTCACCGCTCGCCAGGTGTCACTTCTGGCGGTGCCGGCGCCCGCGACCGACAAGGCATAGTCCTCCGCCTGGGCCGCCAGTTTGATCGCCTGAAATCGTGCCGCGCGCTGCAAGACCCTCGGGTCCTGCGCAATCGCATTGAAGGCAAATGCTTTTGCTTCCGACCCGGTCGCGGTTGCCCACATCCCGATCGCATCGGGAAAGGCGTGTCGCAACCGCCACTTGTCGATCAGGCGCACCTGTTCTGTGTCGCTGAGGATAGACGTCACGAGAATCCGACCTGGAGCTGCCTGGGCGCCGGCCGATAACGATGCCGGAGCCACATGAAGAGCGGGTAAATTTCCGTCGGTTCAGGCCCGGCTAAGCGATTGTTCACACCGCGGGTCCAGGCTGATCACGATCGCCCAAGGTTCCACTGGCCCGCCAACGTGTCGATCAATCCACCTGCCTCGCCGAATCCACACGGGCTTAACCCGGTGAGCGCCTCCGAGCTTCAGGCGATCATCGCGGCCCATGATGCCTATCTGACACGGCGTCCGGGCGGGCGGCGTGCCAGCCTGAAGTTCCGCGATCTGTCCGGTCTCGATCTCACGGCGTGCCGGCTTGCCGAGGCCGATCTCAGCGGAGCATGTCTGCGCGGCTGCCGGATCGTCCGCGGCAACCTGCGGGGCGCCAACCTGTTCGGCGCCGACCTGACGCGGGTTGATCTCACCGAGGCGATTCTGGTGGACGCCGACATGCGCGGTGTCGCCATGAGCGACGCCAGACTGATCCGCACCGACCTCACGCGCGTCGACCTGCGCGAAGGCGTACTGATGGCGACGTACGCGGGCGATATACGGCAGACGCAGACCGTATCGGCGTCGACGATGTTCAGAGCCGAGGTTATCGGGGCCAGGCTGGAACGGGCCAAGCTGTCGAACTCTTTCCTCAGCCAGGCCGATCTGCGGGATTCCGATCTGAACCGTGCCGTATTGACGCGGGCGGACCTCACCAAGGCCGACCTGCGGGGATGCAACATGCGGGGCGCCGACCTCACCGGCGCCAACCTTGCCGGCGCGAGCCTGGAAGGTGTGATCCTGATCGGGGCCACGATTTCCGGCACCAACCTCGAGGGCACCAGTCTGGTGGGCGCGCTGCTCTATGAGGTCGATCCCCCGCGCACCAGGACCAGGAACTCGACCGGGGCGCGGAATTTCCGTGAGCTGAGACTTGGCCTGGCGCAGATCCTGTCAAGCCACGCCACCTGGACACAGAGCGGCGGCCAGAGCGGGCAGCGTGCCGATCTGACCGGGGTCGACCTGAGTGGTCTCGACCTCCGTGGCGTGGATCTTGGTGCCGCGGTGCTGCACGGCGCAGTGCTGCGACGAACCAACCTGGCGGGCGCGCTGCTCGCGATGGCCGACCTGTCGCTGGTGGACGCGCGGGAGGCCAATCTGACGAACGCCGATCTGCGAGGCGCGAAGCTGGAGCGGGCGACGCTGAGCAGCGCCATGCTGATCGAAGTGTGCGCCAAGCCCTTGCTGGTTGGCGGCGAGCACAGGTGCCCCACCGATTGCACATCCGCGCGCCTCGATCACGCGTGCCTGCTGCGCGCGGATCTTTCGATGGCGGTGCTGGTCGGCGCCGACCTGACGAACGCCGATATCCGGCGGACGAATTTGAGCGGCGCGACGCTGTATGGAGCCATCCTGAGCGGCGCCGATCTGCGTGCCGCCGTGCTGGATGGGACCGACCTGACCGGGGCGGTCGGTATCAAGGCGCCGCTGCTGGCGATGACGGAGCGCTACGGCGTGCAGATCGGCGGCAGTCCATTTGACGACTCGCCGTCGCCTGGTACCGCTGGAAATGACGTCCGCTAGACGGCGCTTGCTGCTTTCCCTGCATATTGCGATGGCCGACCTTGATACGCCGCAAGCCCGTTGGGCCGCCGCATCACAACCTGCTACTCTTTCAGGCAATGCCACACGCCCGGAGGAACGCACCATGACCGACCATACGCTGCAACCCGGCGACGTCACCGATCGCAACCTTGCCCTCGAACTGGTGCGCGTCACCGAGGCAGCCGCCCTTGCGGCCTCTCGCTGGATCGGCCTCGGCAAGAAGAACGAGGCCGACGGCGCCGCCGTCGAGGCCATGCGCAAGGCGTTCGACACCGTCGCGATCGCCGGCACCGTGGTGATCGGCGAAGGCGAAATGGACGAAGCGCCGATGCTGTATATCGGCGAGAAGGTCGGCGCCGGCGGCCCGCCGATGGACATCGCCGTCGATCCGCTGGAGGGCACCACGCTCACCTCCAAGGGCGGCCCCAGCGCGCTCGCCGTCGTGGCACTGGCCGAGCACGGCAACTTCCTGCACGCGCCCGACATCTACATGGACAAGATCGCGATCGGCGGCGGCCTGCCGGACGGTGTGGTCGATCTCGACGCGCCGGTGGGCAAGAACCTGCGCGAACTCGCGCGGGCGAAAAACTGCGAGGTGTCCGATCTGATGGCCTGCATCCTCGACCGCGACCGCCACAAGGAGCTGATCGCCAAGACGCGCGAGGCCGGTGCGCGCATCATGCTGATCAGCGACGGCGACATCACCGGCGTCGTTGCCACCGCTACACCCGACTCGGAGATCGACATCTATCTTGGCTCCGGCGGTGCCCCCGAAGGGGTCCTGGCCGCCGCGGCCCTGCGCTGTATCGGCGGGCAGATGCAGGGACGGCTGATGTTCGAGAACGACGAACAGGTGCAACGCGTGCGCGACATGGGACACAACGATCCGAAGCGGAAGTTCACGCTGGAGGAGATGGCGAAGGGCGACGTGATGTTCGCCTGCACCGGCGTCACGTCGGGCACCATGCTGCGCGGCGTGAAGCGCTTCGGCCACGGCGCGATCACGCATTCGATGGTGATGCGCAGCAAGTCCGGCACCGTGCGGTTCGTCGAGGCGCACCACAACTTCCAGACCAAGACCTGGGTGAAGAACTGAAGAATTGAAACCACGGATGAACACGGATGAACACGGATATGGCTCACCGGCGTGTCGTAGCGACATCCGTGTTCATCTGTGTTCATCCGTGGTTGCATCTTCATGAGTGACTGCGTCCTCGGCGTCGCCCGCAGCCTGAGTGGACGGCGCTGGGTTTGGCGCACTGGTGAGGACCGCATCGGTCTCGGCATCTCCCAACGCATGGGCCTGCCCGAGATCGTCGGCCGTCTGCTCGCCGCGCGTGGCATCGACATGGATGCGGCGTGCCACTTCCTCGACCCCACGCTGCGCGCGTTGCTGCCCGATCCTTCGGTACTGATCGACATGGATGTCGCCGCCGACCGTCTGGCGCATGCGGTGCAGCACCGCGAGATGGTCGGTGTGTTCGGCGACTACGATGTGGATGGCGCGTGCAGTGCTGCGCTGATGGTGACGCTGCTGCGTCATCTCGGCTGCGAGGTGCTGCATCACGTGCCGGACCGCATGATGGAAGGCTACGGCCCCAACGGTCCTGCGCTGCATTCGCTGGTGATCCGCGGCGCGAGCCTGATCGTCTGCGTCGATTGCGGCACTGCGGCGGCCGAGGCACTGAGCTTCATCGCCGGCGACGCCGACATCGTGGTGCTGGACCATCACAAGGCGGAAGGCCCTCCGCCGGCGATCGTTGCCACGGTCAATCCGAACCGGCTGGACTGCACGTCCGGCCTGTCATTGCTGTGCGCTGCCGCGGTGGCGTTCCTGACCGCTGTAGCAACAGTGCGCACGCTGCGCCGCCAGGGTTTTTTCAACGCCCGTAAGGAGCCGGACCTGATCGGTCTGCTCGACCTCGTTGCGCTGGCCACCGTGTGCGACGTGATGCCGCTCACCGGCGTCAATCGTGCACTGGTCTGCCAGGGTCTGAAGGTGATGGCGCGGCGCGCACGGCCCGGCGTTGCTGCACTGCTCGATGTGGCGCAGTCCCGCGACCGGCCGACCGCGGGTACCTGTGGCTACGCGCTCGGCCCGCGCATCAACGCGGCGGGGCGGATCGCTGAAGCCGACCTCGGCCTGCGTCTGTTGCTGTGCGAGGATGCCGTGGAAGCGGCCTCGCTCGCGGCCACGCTCGATGCGGTCAACCGCCAGCGCCAGGAGGTCGAGGCGGCGATGCTGGACGATGCGCTGCGTGCCGCCGAGACACAGGCAGGGCAGGGGCATGCGGCGTTGGTGGTCAGCGGTCCGGCCTGGCATCCTGGCGTGGTCGGCATCGTTGCCGGACGCATCAAGGAACGCTTCAATCGTCCGGCCTGTGTCGCCGGTATAGCCGATGGTCTGGCGAAGGGATCGGGCCGTTCGGTGGCCGGGCTGGATCTGGGGGCGGCGGTGATCGCGGCACGCCAAGCCGGTATTCTTAAGACCGGCGGCGGTCATCCGATGGCGGCAGGATTTTCGCTCGTGCCAGATCGGCTGCCGGAGTTCCACGCCTTCCTCGACGAGCGCCTCGCCGCCGCGGGGTTGCTGCCTGCGGCGGCCGATCTGTCGGTCGAGGGCACGCTCGCGGTGCCCGGCGCCAGTACGGAACTGGCATATCAGCTTGCGCGACTGGCACCGTTCGGTGCCGGCAACGAAGAGCCGATCCTGGTATTGCAGCGCGCGCGTGTGATGCGTGCCGACCGCGTCGGCCGCGAAGGCACCGCCATCCGTGCGTTCGTCCAAGGTGAAGGAGGCGGGCCGCGCCTGAAGGCGATGCTGTTTCGCGCGCGGGATGGCGCACTGGCAGAGACGTTGCTGGTAGGGAACGGAATGCCGCTGCATCTCGCCGGTCATCTGCGCGCCGAGGAATGGAACGGTGCGGTGAGTCCGGGGTTCTTCATCACTGATATGGCGATGGCTTGACCCTGGGGTGCCCCTCCGCTACCCACCGCCGGCCCTGCTGTCCCGTTCGTCTAGAGGCCTAGGACACCAGCCTTTCACGTTGGTAACACGGGTTCGAATCCCGTACGGGACGCCAGTGTTATCAATAGCTTACGGGATAGCATGGCGAGGCCGATCAACCCAGGACAGGCAGGGGACAGTCGCCGGGGCGCCAGCCACCTTTTCCGGCGGTTGTGCTGACCGCTCGCAGGCCTCCGCGCCACGGCATCTCGGGCGCGGCTCGCTTATTCGGCCAACCAAATTCGGCAATGAAGTTCGGCCTGCCGAATTGATTATTTTGAAAGGGTCCGCCTCGCGGGACTAATCCGCTGCTGCGCCACACAACGCAGCAGAGGACCAGATGACACCCGACCCCGTTGCGGTCGCCGCGACCGCCCAAGTGAAGACGGCACCAGACCCGACTTACCCGCCGCGCATGCGCAGCGACAAGGCAGCGTCCTACCTCCGCGACGTGCATGGCCTCCCGGTCGAGGACAAGACGATGCGCAACTGGCGCGCTGCGGGACGCGGCCCGACATGCCGCTACCTCGGCATAGTGCCGCTATACGATCGCACCGAGTTGGACCGCTGGGCCGATCGTGAGGCTTTGAAGGAAGAATGCCCGATGCGGCGGAACCGCCGCATGGCAGTCGCGGCGGTCGAGGACACCTCGCCATCGATCTTTGAGGCCGCGCTCGCGATCGCAGCAGCGCCGGGCGGCGAATTATTGCCAGATCGCGCGCCGGAATCAGCCGGTTCGGCGGCGTCGCACTGAACACCGTTCAAACGAAAGGAAGCCGTTTCCATGACGCTTGGCATCTACGACACCGTGACATTGGCCGCGGTGGTGCGGAACCTGAAACTTCCCGCCACCTTCCTGCAGGCCACGTTCTACCCGAACACTGTCGAGTTCGACACCGAGACGATTGCGATCGACGTCGACGCCGGCAAGCGGCGCATCGCGCCGTTCGTCAGTCCGCTCATGCAAGGGAAGCCGGTGGAAAGTCGCGGCATCGCCACCTCGACGTTCACGCCGCCTTACGTCAAGGACAAGCGCCAACTCGATCCGTTCCGGCCGGTGATGCGCGCGATCGGCGAGCGCATCGGCGGCAGCCTGAGCGCGCCAGAACGCGAGATGGCCAACATCGCGTTCGAGCTGGAGGACCAGGTCCAGATGATCACCCGCCGCCTCGAGGTGATGGCGGGCGAGGAGCTGGCCACCGGCAAGGCAACGATCAGTGGCGAAGGCTATCCAACCTCTCTGGTCGATTTCGGACGCGATGCGTCCCTGACGATCGATCTGACCGCCGCCGGCGGCGCCAGCACCTGGTCGGCCGCGCATATCGGCACACCGAACTCGCCCGGCACCGTATCGCCGGCGGAAGATTTGGAAACATGGTCGACGTCGATCCTCGAAAAATCCGGCGCCGTGTGCGACGTCGTGGTGTTCACCAAGTCGGCCTGGAACGGCTTCGTCCGCGACCCGCGGGTGCGCGAATCAATTTGGTTTCCGCGCGCCGGTGACAGTCTGATCAATCTCGGCGGCGGAATAAAGACGGGCGCGGTCTACAAAGGCAACTGGGGGTTCTTTCAGCTCTGGCTCTATAACGATTGGTATGTCGATCCCGTAACGGATATTTCAACGCCGATCCTGACTGATGGAACCGTCCTGGTCGGTTCCTCCGAAATGCAGGGCGTACGCGCATTCGGCGCGATCATCGATCCCGGCTTCGGCTATGGCGCGATGGCCTTCGCTCCGAAAAGTTGGGTTGAGCAGGATCCCGCCGCGCGCATGTTGATGATGCAATCGGCGCCGCTGTTGATCCCGGCGCGGGTCAACGCGTGCCTCTCCGCCAGGGTGATCTGACCGCGCGGCATCACGCAACGATCAGCCATAGGAGACGACATGGCAAAGTCCGCTCGCATCCGCAGCGCCGTCGATGGCGGCGATCGCCACGCCGGCAGCGTCGAGTTCTTCCCGCTCAGCCTGCAATCGGTGCAGCCGTGGAATGGCGACTGGGAGCGCCACGCCGACCTGTTCGCCGAATATCTGCGTGACGCCAGAATCGGATCGGCGGTCCTGATCCACGGTGCCATCGCCGGCGTAGCCACGATGCTCAAATCGCACTGGACCAACATCGAGCGTGTGCCGTTGGAGGAAGCGATGGCCCGTGCCCGGCAATGGCGCCGTCGCGTGGTCGAGCACGCACTGCAAATCACTTCTGAGGTCGAGGTCGACGTGCGAGCGGAGGCGCACCCATCATGAGCCTGCGCAACACACTCGCCGACCTCCTAACCGCGACCAGGCGGCGCGGGATCCCGATCGCGCCAGGTGAGCCCGGCGCGCCAGGCCAGCCCGGCGCGCTTGCCGCTGCGATCGCGCGACGCAACGGTAGCGATGGCGGTGCGGCCGGCGCGTCGCAGGCCGGCGAGGACGATTACACCGCGATGTCGGTGACGGACCGCGCCGCGGCGATGCGCGAGCGCGGCCGGATCAAAGCGATCATCAACAGCGGCGCCGGCCAGGCGAACCCGCGGCTGGCACGTCATCTCGCCTTCAGCACATCACTGCCGCGCAACGAGGTGCTGGCGATGCTAGGCCAGGCGGCGGCTAGCGCGAGCCGGAACGGCTCGGTCCGGCTCTCCGACCGGATGGCGGCGCGGCCGGCGACCGGCGTCGGGCTTGATGCGCCCAGGGTCTCCGATGCCGATCTGGCCACGCGCATCGTCTCGATCGCTGACCGGGCGCGGGGGCGACACTGAGATGGCGCAGCCCGTGTTCCAAGCGATCGTCAGCACGCTCGATCGATCATCGCCGGCGCTCGCCACCATCACCCGCAACATTCAGGGCATGACCGGTGCGGCGGTGCGCGCCAACGTCGCAACGCAACGCATCGGGCTCGGCAGTGCCGGTCCGCTCGCTGCGATGCACGGCAACGTCGCCCGCGTCTCCGGTGCGTTCGGCACGTTGCGCACGCGCATCGGCGGCGTCGCCTCCTCGATCACCTCGCTGGTGCCCGGCATGGCGGCGCTCGCCGGCGTCGGTTCGCTCGCGGGCATCGTCAGCCTGGTCAAGCATGTCGCCGACGCGCGGGAAGAAACCTTACGCATGGCGAAGGTGATCGGCATCGCGCCGGCATCGCTCGGCCGCCTCAACTACGTTTCGCAAATGACAGGCACCAATATCGAGGCCATGCACACCAGCATGACCCGGTTGAACCGTGTCATGGGCGACGCTGCCGGCGGTCGAAACAAACAGGCACTGGCGCTGTTCCAGCGCATCGGCGTGACCATGACAGAACTGCGAAGCGGCAACGCGGCGTCGATTCTCGGCAAGCTGGCAGCGTCATTCCAGGCCACCACTTCCACCACGACGCGCGCCGCGATGGCGGCGGAATTGTTCGGCCGCGGCTGGAAAGAGGTCGCTCCGCTGCTGCTCGAAGCGCCGGCCGACGTGCGGGCAATGGCCGGCGAATTCGACCGGTTAGCCTACAAGTTCACCGAAATAGACGACAACAACCTGAAGCAGTTCCGCCAATCCTGGATCGGCCTCGAAACTGCGGTCGGCGGCTTCGCCAACGAGGTCGGTGCCGGGCTGGCGCCGGTGCTGACGCCGATCGTCCAGGAGATGCGTGGCTGGATCGCGGCAAACCGCGACTGGCTCGCCAGCGATATCGTCGGCGGCGTTCGCGAGCTGCGCGATCACCTGTCACAGATCACCGGCGGCGCCGATGCGTTCGCGACCGCGATCGGCGGATGGGGACCGGCGGCGAAAATCGCCGCCGCCGCGGTGGTGCTGGCGCTCGGCCCGGTCGCGACCATGATCGCCGGCATTGTGGTCGGCCTGGATCGGTTCGCCGCTTTCCAGAAGCCGGAGAACCTGTCGCCGGAATCGCCGTTCTGGCGGCAGATCCCGCACGAACAGCAGCTTCACTATCCCAACTCACCCGCCAGCCAGGAGACCGGCCGCACTACGCCGTCGACCAACATCGTGGGCGGCAAGCCGGTGGGCCAGGCGATCTGGGATTGGTTCACCAACGCGCCGCCGCTGCCGCCGGCGCCGTTGTATGGGCCGCCGACGCCATCGGGTGCGCTGCCGACGCTTGCCCTGCCGCCGCCGCCCGCGCCAGGCGCGACGCCGCCAGGGCTGCCGACCGCGCCGCCGCCGGGCGTGTTCGCACCACTCGCGCTGCCGGCGCTGCCGGGCGAGCGGGGCGGCGGCATCGCGCCGTTGCAGATCACGCCGAACCTCTACTCGCCCAGCTCGGCGCCAGGCGCGCCAGGCCAGCAAGGCGCGGTCGACGTCAACGTGAAATTCGCCAACGCGCCGCCAGGCACCACGGTCGACGTGCGCGGCAGCGGCGGCGTCAACGCGCCGCCGGCCCAGGTCGGCTACGCGTTCGGCTTCGAGCGGCTCGCCTACGGGTAATGTCCGACACCGTAGATCCCCGCACGGACTGCCCAGTGCTGCCGCTCGGCCGGGACGCCGACGGCAACACGCATTGGCTGGACGCGCGCGGTCGATACTGCGTGTTCACCGAGCAGGAGCTACGCACCCGCATCGGCATCGAAACTTTGTTCTGCGGCGACACAAGCTGGTTGCGGCGGCACTTCCCATTGCAAATGCGGGTGATCGGACCCAACCCGTGACCGGCGACAACGAAGAAATCTGGCAGCGGTGGGACGCGGTGGCGAACGGCGACGCGCTGCCGCCGGACGGCGAGCTCCGGGGCCCGGCGACCGACCCGGCGCCAGGCTGCCCTGTGATCGCCCTAGGCATGAGTGACGGCATGACGCATTGGTTAGATTTCCGCGGTGAGTATCGCGCCCTTACGCCGCGTCAACTCGGCGTACGGGCCGAGTTCATGGCACTCGTAGGGGGTGGCAACACCGAATGGCTGTGGACGTGCTGGCCGCGCTTCGCTACGCGCAAAATTGACGGCGAGTTGCGCGTCGCCATCGTCGGCTGGGTGCTAACCGGTGCGGTCGATTGGCTCCTGAAACTGGCGGGTGAGCAACCGATCTGGGGTCCGCACGTCATCACGCGCCGGCCAGGCGTGTGGCCCGGCGAGACCGGCGCGCCGATCGTGCACTGCGGTAACGTGATCTGGATCGACGGAGACCTGCAGCCGGCCGGCATGCGCACCGGCAACCTCATCTGGCCGGCATGCCCGGCCGAGGCGCGGCCAGGTGCACCGTGTGGGCCGGAGATCGGCAAGGGCATCCAGATGCGGATGCAGGAGCTGTGGACGTTCCGCCAGGGCGGCGGCGCCATCGTCGCACTCGGCACCATCGGCAGTGCGTTGCTCGGCGCCTGGCCGCGTTGGCGTGCTTCCATGTTCATCGCCGGCGTAATAGGGGCAAAACCTCGGGCGGTTGTTACGCTGGCTGACCGCGGCAGTGGATGAGGTCAGGGAGCGGCGGTAGTGCGGGCTGTCCGGGGATGGCAAGCCTGCTGCCGAGATAGTCCCAGAAAGCGACGCCCAATTTGGCGCAAGTCTTGGCCAGGCCGAGGAAAGCGTCTCGGCAGTCGCGGCCGAGATCGCTGCGGGTGCCACCGCTGACTTTGCGTTTGGTCACCTGGCATCGGATGTCATTTTCCGAACCGTTGGTATGGAGCGGGATGTCTGGATGGTCGAGCACGGCCAGCAGTTCGGCCTTGTTGGCGTGCAACCGCTGCAGCAAGCGATCCAGACTGACGAAGCCGGTGTGGCGACAGAAGACGTAGTCGAACCGCGCGCGGAACTGGTCGCGCTGCCATGGTGTCGGCGTGGTGCGGTAGTCCTTCAGATCGGCGTAAAGCTGCCAAATCAGCGCGCGGACCTGCTGCTGTGCGGCACGCTGTTGGTCGGTGAAGGTGTCGAGTTTGTGCACCAGCCGCTCGGCGTGTACCCAACAGAGTGCGTGCTGACCGACGGCAAACTGTCCGGCGTCGTCACTGACAATCACCCCCTCACGCAGAAAGTCATGCGCTTGGATGCTGCCCCACAGCGCCCCCTCGGTGGCGATCTGCACCGGGTTGGGTGTTACCGTCAGCGCGGTGATCCCAAGCTGCTCCAGATGCGCCCGCCAGGCCGCAGGATCGGCAAACTGCTTGTCCGCGTGTTCCGCCAGGCGAGTGATGATGGGTCCGGCGAGCGCACGCTCGCGCATGTAGCTCAGTGCCACATCATTGATCACGTAATCGGTATATCCGGCGCGCAGCAGATCGAGGAAGTTCCAGCGGCACTTGCTATCGGTCGTGCCGAACCAGGCAAAGTTTTCGTTACCGATCTGGGTGCAAAAGCCGTTGGCGGCTTTATGTCGCGCCCCAGTGTCGTCCACCGTGATCCAGCTGGCGCTCCGCAACCCGGCACGCAACACGTCACGCGCTTCGGCGAGGAATACGTCCTGCCCGGCAATCAGCAGCCGCATCACTTGCCGCTTCGAAATGCTGACACCGATCGCCCGCAGCTGCTCCACCAGTCGTGGCACCGTAACCTGACCTTGGTGGTATTGCGCCAACACGAAGCGCCGTAACTCTGGCCCGAAGTGGCTCGCCACGCCAGATGGCAATGCCGCCACCACCGTTCGCCCCTCCGGCGTCACCCAGCGCTCGCGGCGATAGCGGATCGTCCGAGCCCGCAGCACAAGATCCTGCACCACGAAGTCTTCGTATCCCTTGAAGCGCGAACCAGGCGGAACCTGGGCCCGAACAACCTGGTCCTCGACGCTGACCCGGGGCGACGACCTGCCGCGTCCCCGATCCTTGCCACCTCGCGGCAGCTTCGGTGTGGTTCCCTTGTCCATCCCGCTGGGTTTGATATCCGGTCGGCCCTTCAGGCACTTCAACCGCGCGATCTCCTCGCGCTGCTCGGCAACCATCCGCTTGAGATCCACAACCTCACCCAGCAGCTTCAACACAAGCTGCTGTAGTTCGCCATGCGACAGACCAGACATCTCTGGTGGGATGGTCACGTCCAGCTTGAATCAAGCCGCCGCGCGTCGACGCAAGCAAAATATCAGCTCGCGCCCGAGGTTTTGCCCCTATTACTCTGCATTGCGATAAGTCTTTGTCGCAGAAGAACTTTCGCCGATTCAGAGCCCCGATGCACCTACCAAGTGTGAGAAATGCGGGCTAGGTTATCGCATTGACTGTTGCACGGCCTATGCCCATGGAGACAGGGCGCAGTCTCTGCTGGCGTATGCCAACGATTACGGGAGCGGTTGTAGTTCACGCTCCGTAGCGGAAAGCCAACAACGTGATATCGTCATATTGAGCGCAATTTGCCGTCCAGGTCTCAATCACGCCAAGAAGATGCCGCGGCAGAGTCGCCACACTCGCCGACTGCCTCCCTTCGAGAGCTTCCATCAAGCGGTCGTTGCCGAACAACTCGCCGGCGACATTGCGCGCCTCGGTGATTCCGTCAGTATAAAGGAGGACTATATTTTCTGGCGTTAGCTGAATACTCCGAGGCTCATATGTCGAGCCAGCAATCGGTCCAACGGCGGCATCGCAGGGTACGTCAATGAACCGCCACGACGTATCACCCTGAGCCAGCAACGGCGGATTATGGCCGGCATTGGCGAAATGCATTTCCCCAGTTGTCAGGTCAAGTACCACGCAGAATATCGTCACAAACATGCAGGCTCTGTTGTCCCGAGCGAGAATATTGTTGACCTTGCCGAGAATCGCGCCGGGCAGCGTTCCGGTCCGCGCCTCCAGTCGCAACAGAGTCCTCGTCATCGACATATAGAGAGCCGCGGGAACCCCTTTGTCCGATACGTCGGCGATCACCATGCATAGGTGCTGTTCGTCCAGCAAGAACACATCATAGAAATCGCCTCCGACTTCGCGCGCCGGCCGCATCACAGCGGCGGCCTCGACTTCGCTGTGCCCGGCAAGCGCCGTCTCGATTTCGGGAAGCAGGCTCGCCTGAATTTCCTTCGCAATCGCCAGTTCGGTCTCAATACTTTGCCGCGCCGCCGTTGCTTGCCTGAGGTTCTCGACATAGACACCAAGCGACTGCTGCATGTCCACGAAAGCGTGTGCCAGTACAGCCACTTCGTCGCAACGTCGTTGCATCGCTGGTATTGGCATCGCCAAATTGCCGGCCGCCACCGCTTGGGCCGCACGGGTCAACGCCGCCAGAGGATGGATTGCCGACCAGACGACGGCGCTGATTGCGGCGGCGAGCAATAGAAATCCAATGCAGGCCTCGAGCGCCAACGTCGCGCTTTGCTCATCGGTTGCTGGCAGGAAGGTATGCATCGGGTAGGATATCGACAGGAACCAGCCGGTCTCGTGTATTGGCACGAGTGCCGTCCAGAGTTGACTGCCATCGGCCTCTGTGGTGGCAATCAGACCTGTCGCACCGCGGCGAATATGTTCGGCCAAACTCCGTCGAAACGGCGTCGCCGCCCCGTCCTCGAAAATGCTTGCGGGCAAGAGATCGGCCTCCTCGGATCGACCAAGATAGACGCCCTTGCGGGAGAGCAGAAAGCCGCTGCCATCCCCCGTCAACCCATTCACCATGTCCTGCAGTGAATCCAGTCCAAGGTCGGCCGTGACTACCCCGATGGGGTTTCCACTGTTACCGGCTTCAAGGAGTGGCAGGCTGAAAGTGACCATGTTGGTTTCGGCGCCGGCTGCGTCGAAATAAGGCTCGGTCCAAATCGGCTGGCCCGACGCTATGGGGGCGGCGTACCATTCCAACGTTCTGAACCGGGGATCGGTCGTGGCGATGTCGCGGTAGGCGATGGAGCCGTCGGTGCGGCGGTACCAGTAACGCGCCGGACTTTCGGCGCCAGGCGACTCGATAGCTACGGCCATGCCGAGAATCGTCTGGTTTTGATCGAGTAGTCCTCGTACGAACCGTTCAAGCATGCGCGGCTCGGTCTCGCTCGTGACAAAGGTTTTCAGGCTCGTAGCGGCAACCGTAACCGTGCGCAGAACTTTCTCGATGCGGTCTGCCGTCAGCAGTGCCTGCGCCTGGGTGTAGGCCTTGGCCGCCGTGGCGGCCTGTGCACGATCTTCATAGTGGTTCGTAGCGAACTGGCCCGCCATAACAAGCAGTGATATCGGCAGCAGAAGGGCGATGAGACGAAACGTCAGGCCGTGCCAGAGAGCGTTCATCGGTTTCGCTCCTTGTCAGCATGTCCCACCCGGTTCACGACGAATGTGTTGTGGTTGGCGTCCTGCACTCTTTCATAGCGGAAATCGTCGACACACGATTTCGCAAGAAAGACTCCCAGGCCCCCAACACGCCGTTCTTGCAGTGGCTTCGTCAAGTCGTCCGGATCCGTCGAAATGGACAGAGGATCGAATACCCGGCCGCGGTCGATCAATCTAATGATGATCTGAACGTCGGTGATTCGACATTCTAGCATGATGGCCGGTGCCGCGCGGGTATCGCTATAGCCGTAGGTGATGATGTTGGTGGCAATCTCATCGACGGCGAGGCGCAAACGATACGCCGCCATCCGCTCCAGTCCGGCCTCTGCGGCAGCATCCTCCACAAAGTGCGCGATTGTCCCAAGCGACGCGATCACTGCGGGGACTTCGAACACCTTGCGCGGCATGGCGTCTTTCCCATCTTGCGGTCGAGGTGTTGCCGCGGCCACGCCGATATTTTCCATCAACGTCCCACCAGCACGACAGCGGAGCGACCGGCGACGCGGATCAGCTGCTGGTCTTGCAGGCGTGGTTCGGCGCCGGAGGGATGGATGTCGTCGGGAGCCGCCGCACTGCTGTCGGCAGCTACGTGCCATGCCTGGCTGGCCGCCAGCGTCGGCAATTCGAAGGCAAGCGTCTCCCAGTGGCTGTTGAGCGCAACGTAGATAAAGCCGTCGGCCGGCCCGTCAACACTTGCCGGCGGTGCCAGCATGAAAGCTATCGTCCGGCTTCCGGGCGACCAATCGGCGTGCCACGCACGCGTCCCATGCCAGGTGATGTCAGCATAGATGGCGCCGCGCACTGGCCGTTCCGTCAGGTGCTGGGCTTGGCGGAGGGCCGGATGTGCCTTGCGCAGTGCGATCATCATGCGGGCGAAACGCAACAGGTCGTGCTCGCGCTCCGCCAGGGTCCAATCCAACCAGTTCAGCTCGTTGTCCTGGCAATAGGAATTGTTGTTGCCCCTCTGGCTGCGACCGACTTCGTCGCCCATCGGCACCATCGGCACGCCCTGGCTGACCAGCAGCACGGTCCAGGCGTACTTAATGAGGCGGCGGCGCAGGACATTGATTCCCTCGTCGATTGTTTCTCCTTCGGCACCACAGTTCCAGCTGTGGTTGTCGTTGGTGCCGTCGCGATTGTTCTCGCCGTTGCCTTCGTTGTGCTTGCAATCATAGCTGAACAGGTCGCGCAGCGTGAAGCCGTCATGGCACGTGATGAAATTGACCGATGCCGTCGGCCCGCGCCGGTTCCATCCGTAGAGGTCGGGTGAACCGCACAGCCGCTGTGCCACGGCACCGATCAGTCCATCGTCGCCCTTGAGAAATCGCCGGATATCGTCGCGATACTTGCCGTTCCATTCGGCCCAGCGTCCGAATGCCGGAAACGACCCGACCTGGTACAGCCCGCCGGCGTCCCAGGCCTCCGCGATCAGCTTGCATTTGCCGAGGATTGGATCGAAGGCCAGCGCCTCGAGTAATGGCGGGTTCGACATCGGAGATCCCCAGGGGTCGCGCCCGAGGATGGAAGCGAGATCGAATCGGAAGCCGTCGACATGGTACTCCGCGGCCCAATAGCGCAGACAGTCAAGCACCAGGCCACGCACTACGGGGTTATTGCAGTTCAGCGTATTGCCGCAGCCGGAGAAGTTGAAATAACCGCCGTCCGGGGAAAGCATGTAGTAGGTCAGGTTGTCGATGCCCCGGAACGACAGGGTCGGCCCATTTTCGTTGCCCTCCGCGGTGTGGTTGAACACGACGTCGAGGATGACCTCGATCCCCGCGCGATGCAGTTCCTTGATCGTCGTTTTGAGTTCGTCGACCTGCATGCCGAGCGGACCGGATGCGGCGAAGCCAGCCTTGGGCGAAAAGAAATTGACGGTGCTGTAGCCCCAATAATTGTACAGTGTCGTTCCAGGGTCGGGACCAGGGCGGCTGTTCTCGAACTCGTCATATTCGAATACTGGCATCAATTCGACGCAGTTAATGCCGAGATTGGCGAGATACGGGATCTTCTCTACAATGCCGGCATATGTGCCGGGGAAACGCACGCCAGACGAGGAATGAGCGGTGAAGCTGCGCACGTGCATCTCGTAGACGACAATGTCGGCCATCGGGATTTCAAGCGGCCTGTCATCCTCCCAGTCGAAATCATCGAACACCAGCCGACCGCGATGGGGGAAAATCTCCCTCGCGTTGGGGGGCTCGCTCCAGCGATCCCGGCCGCCGACAGCTTTGGCGTAGGGGTCGAGCAGAATTCGCGCGGGGTCGAAGCGATGGCCGGCGCGCGGGTCGTAGGGTCCCTCCATGCGGTAGCCGTACTCGATTGATTCCGGATCGAGGTCGAAGACAATCATCGACCATGTGTTGCCGAGCCTGAACGACAGCGGGAACGGAATTTCCGCCATCGGGGCGTTTGCCCCACGCTCGAAGAGAGCCAGGGTGCATGCTGTGGCAAGGCGCGAGTAGACCGAAAAATTGACTCCGCCCGGCACAAGCGTGGCGCCGAACGGAACCACCCGCCCTGGCCGCAGTCGCCAGGTGCCATGCCGATGTGTCGGATAAGCGTCGATCCGGCCCGGTCGCACATCGGCGCCGTCGCCGCTGCTCACGTCACCTCCTCCAGCAGCGTCGCAACGGCATCGCCCTGGGTTTCAAGCAGCACGAAGTAGCGAAGAAAACCGGTCACCTTCATGATGTCGGCAACCGGCGGCGAGACACCGGCCAGCACCAGCCGTCCGTTCTCCCCCGTCACTCTGCGATGGATCAGCAGCAGCGCGCGCAGGCCGGCGCTCGAGAGGTACGAAACGCCGCTCAGGTCCAGCAGTACCCGATCCCTGCCCGGCCAGGAGGCAAGCCCTGCTTCCAGTTGCGGAGCGGTCCGGCCGTCGATCTCACCATCGATGCAGACGATAGTGATGCCGTCCCTTCTGATCGTCTGTACCTGCATGGCTGTCCTCGCTTGTCATCCGGGACGGGAGGCCGGGCCGCTCCTGGAGGTGGCATATCGTCCGGCACCATCCGTCGTCTCTCTCCCGTTTCAGTCCACTCCGTAGAGGGAGCGCTCGAACACCTCGCGGAAATCGCCGAGGCTTTCGGTGGCGGCATCGCGGCGGCCGGGCGGCAGGCTCATCGCTCCCAGCAGCAACGCGTCGAGCGCCTCCTCGCCAAGGCCAGGCAACAGCGGCAGGATATCGCTGCGGAACGTCGAACGGCCGGCCGTGTCGGATGCCTGGTCCAGGATCACTGCCACCGCCGTCTCGCTCTGTTGGGCTGCCGGTGCGACCGTCAGCATTGCCAGGGCGGCCATGACACGAACCTGCGGCGTGGGGTCTGCAAGAGCGATCCTGTCGGCAAACAGCGCTCCGGCCCCAGTGATGACCACCGCGCGCCAGCCGGCCAACCGTTCCTCGCTTTCCTGGCCGTCGAGCAGGCTTTGCAAGATTGCGATTGCGTCCTGGCGGCGCCCCTCGACTGGCCAAAGGGCGGTGGCGAGAGCCGCACGCAAAGCCGGATCGGGATCGGAAAACAGACGTTCCAGGGCGAAATCGGCATAGTCGAGGTCAAGCGTCGGCAACGTCTCGACGACCTTTACCTTCACCGCAGGTTCGGCTCCGGCCAGCACTTCGGCCACGAAATTCGGCACCTCCTCGGGCGGATGGTGCTCGATCAGGTAGCGTGCAGCCTCCGCCCGCACCTCGCGCGATGGGTCGCCGGTGAACAGCAACTGCATGCGCTCCCGAAAGTAGATGGCGAGGAAGGGATGCCGAACGATGTTGCGGAAGCTGCGTACGGCGCGCACCGCATCGAGACGGGTTGCCTCATCGTCCGAGCGGAGGGCGCGCGCGATGTGCCGCAGCCCGGGCAGGTGCGACAGCCGCGCGAGGGTCTGCATGGCTGTGGCCCTCGTGTCGCGGTCGGTGGACTGCACCACGTCCATCAGCTTGGCGATCGCCCGAGGATTGCCCCGTTCCTCAAGGCATTCGATGGCGTCGAGGAAGGTACGTCGATCCTTGCTGCCCAGGTTGTGCAGAACCGAATCGGTGTAGGTCGCTTTGACACGCAAGCTGATGACGAACCACGACAGCGTCGCCGCCACGCCTGCCCAGGTGACGATATCGGTCATCCCGGAGCCGCGCACCGCGGCAGGCAGGGCATTCAGCAGCAGGATCATCAGCCCGCCGATGACGCCACCCAGCGGATTGATCAATCCCTCGATGAATCCGCGCGCTCGCCCGCGAACCGCACTCGGCACGCCATTGAGGGCGAGATTGTAGGCATTTCCCTGGATGGTCATGCCGACGATGTCCCAGGCGTAGCGCAAGGCCAGGCCGGGCAGGAACGCGAAATCGACTGCCACCAGGGTAAAGCCGGCCAGAGCGGTCAGCGGCAGGACGATAAGACCCCGACCGACGCCACCGATGCGCGAGAGGACATAGCCGGCAATGCCGAACTGTATCGCCATCCCGGAGAGGTTGAACGCAATGCTGTAGTAGCCGTAGTAGCGGGCGAGGGCCGCCTCCGACACGAATGTCTGGTTCATGATCCGCGTGTACTGGAAATCCTGCAGCGAACCGGTGATCCAGAACATCAGGGCAATGAGGCTGATCACCTGAACCAGCCGCGACCCGGTGACGTGTCGCCATCCCTCGCGATAGTTCGCCAGCCTCCCGCCGGTTGGTGGTGTGCGGCCCCTGCGGCGTCCGCCCTTGAGTTCGGCGCCATGGCGCGCCTGCAGCAGCAGCGTCAGAGGGATCAGGCCGGCGACGGATATCGCCCATACGACCACCAGATCGGCCGTGCCGAATTCCTGGACCAAGGCGCCGATAGACAGCCCCCCGAGGATGCCGCCGACGGTCCCGGATGTACCGATGATCGGATAGAGCTGCCGCGCCCGGCCCGGGCGCAGCACATCGCCGATGATTGTCCAAACCTGCGTGCCCAGGGTTGAATTCCCTACCCCCTGGGCCAGCATCACGATGGCGAAGAACAAGATGAGCGACGGAGTGAGCTCAGCCTCGCCGACGTGCCGGCTCTCGACGAGCAGCCGCGACGCCGCGAGCGCCACCGCGGTGACCGCGGCGAATGAGATCAACAGCGGCGCCCGGCGCACCGTATCGGCGAACAGCAGATAGACCGACGAACCAAGCATGCCCAGCAAGGCGATGCCGATATAACTGTAGGGCAGGAAGCCGACACCCAGGCGCTTCACCAGCATCGAATGGATCGCGGACCAGCCGATGGTGTAGCCCATCGCCAGCAGGGCGCTCATCAGCCAGGTCAAGGTGACCTTGCTCCATTCGTCCCGCCGGATGTCCAGGAGGCTCACGGCTGCACCGGCATAAGAACTGCCGTGACCTCAAGCGGCCGCTCGGACTGCGGCAGGTGGACCGTCATGGCCACCGGGTCGAATGCGGCTGTCGGCTGGCCGTCAATCGTTACTGCGGCAAGCCGCACCTTGCCTTTGGGGAAGGGGATCGGTTGCAGCGCAAGGACCTGGCCCTCCTGGGTATGCAGCGGGCGAAAATGCAGCCCGACCGGACGCCGGGCCACCAGCAGGTTGGTATAGAGGTGAGCGAAATAGGCGAGCTCCATGTCGTGGTAGCCGCTCTTGGAGTGGCTGCCCTTGTCGGCGCGGTCGCCGACCAGATAGGGGGTGCCGTCACCCTGAACATCAAAGAAGATTTCGCCGTCCTCGTGATCGATGAAGCTGGCGTTGTAGAAGGTGCTGCCCGCGCGGGCGGTTTCCAGGTAGCGCGGGTCGCCGGTGGTACCGAACAGAGCGTAGTTTGCAAGAATTCCCTGCTCCTGCTGCCACCACGCCTTGCGGTCGTGCCACACCAGTTCGTAGCGGCCGGTCCTGGGATCGGGATGTCGTTGAATGACATCGTACCATCCGCCGCGCCGCAGGTCCTCGCCGTGCACCATCGTACTATCGGCGCAGCGACGTGCCACCTCGATAAGGCCGTCGTCGCCCGTGACGCTGTGCAGGCTGGTCAGGATCCAGGCGATCTTGAGGTTGTGGCCGATAACCGCCCGATCCTGCTGCCACGCATAGTCAAGATCAGGTGTCCAATCCTGGTGGAAACGTTCCAGGACGAAAGGACTGCCTGGATCGGGGAAATGGGCAACGATCAACGCGCCGAGCTGCCGCATCCTCTGCAGCAGCGCCGGCTCGCCAGTGCCGAGATAGAGGTTGATCAGATAGGCCGGCAGATGGTCGCCGACTGAATTCCAGTTCTTCCGCAGGCGATTGGTCGCCGACGTTGCCGCCGGATCGAACGTTGCGGGATCGACATGCGAGAAATAGCCCTGTCGCAGCGGTTCGGCTGGGGCGCCATCCCAGAAATGATCGTCCATGAAGGCGATGGAGCGCCGGATGTCATCCAGCACTTCGGGATCACCAGTCACCCGCCAGTACTGGGTCAGGCCGGCGAGCGCATAGATCTGTACATAAAGCGGGATGGATCCCGCATCGTCGGCGAACAGCGATGCGAGGACGGGCTTGCCGTTCCTGACCGCATGCGCCCAATAGACCTCACGACCGTCGGAAGTCTGGTAGCGCATCGTGCGCCGCTGATAGTCGACCAGACGCCGCGCTGCCTCGAGCATCCATGTGTCGCCGGTGGTGATGTAGGTCGAAGAGAGGCCATAGACCAGTCGCGATAGTGTATCGGTTTCCTGCAGGTTCTCCTCGTCTGGGCGCTTGCTGCCCGACTTGGTGACGCGCGTGCGGTAGTTGGCGGGGTCAAGGTTGAGATCGCTCTGCTCGCCCTGGTTTCGTACCCAGAACCGCGCCAGCTCTCGTGCCTGCGCCGACCACCAGTCCGCCGCCTCGATCACCGGAGTCGCGGCATCGGCGCCGAATTCAACGATTTCCTTCGCCTCGAGTTCATCTTTGTCGGCATAGACCAGGCCCGCCGCCAGCAGCCGCGCTCCTTTGGGCAAGGCATACAGGTCGGGCAGCGCCGGCCGCCGGTCGATATCGTCAGCGGCGCGCACCAGATGGATCCAGGCCGTGTCGGAAACATGGACGGCAGCCTTCGATCCGTCGCGCAAGCGCAGCGTCAGGTCATGGCTCGCCGCATTTGCCGTTTCGAGTGTTCCTTGGATGCGATCGAAACGCACGGCGGTATCGGCAGCGGCAGATGGAACGGCGACGGCCAGTAACAGGCCAATCAAACCGAGACGGACGGCAATACCAGCCGGCATCGGTCGATCCTCCTCATTCCTGCAAGAAAATCGTGGAGTAGCGGCCGGTCACGACATCGGCCTCGAAGCGGTACAATCCGGAACGCTCGGGAACAAATCGCAGCGGTGGAGGATCGCCATGCAGCGCCAGACGCCGCTCGCCATCGTATGGATAGTCGGCGAAGCTCCATGCCCATCCGGCGTCGTTCGCGGCGTATTTGTAGTCGTAGGTCCGGTCTGCGCGGAGCCGCAGCACCTGGGTGAACAGGCCGCGGCCGGCGGCTTCCATGCGATGACGAGGATCGGACAGGGTCCAGCCGCCGCTGCCATCGTCGGAAAACGCGTCGAAATTGCCGGCAATCCTCAGTGCTTGGATGGTCTCGATCGGATCGACTGTCGGCGAAACGGCGAAGCGACCGGTAGCGGGGTCGAGCGTGATGGTGTAATCGCCGGCCAGCCGCACTCGGAACAGGATGTTCAATTCCTGTGGCAGTGCATGCCACGTCTCACCCCAGCGCCCGCCGAATGCGATCGAGTCGAGCGCGAATTCCTGGCCGATGGAAAAGCTGATGGCGTAGGTGCCGTTGCCCTCGGGCCCACCATTTGGTGTCAGCTGCACCACCTTTTCCCAACCTCCATCTGAGCGCCTGGTCATCTGGTGGTCAGCAGCGGCCGGCCGCCAGGGGTCGGCGAAAACCGTGCCGTTCAGCTGAAAGGACGCCAGCGTGTTGAGGATTTCGACCGCTGGAGTAACGGTGTAGCGGTATTCGTCGGGAAACACGGTGATGGTGTATTCGTCATCCCGCGGCACTCGAATTACCACCGCTGATTCGTCGATGCGTCCGACACGGCTCGCGTAGCCGCAGCCACCTGCGAGCCGCCCCGGTTGTCCATTGACGCCGCAATAGCCCCAGTCGCCGTTGCCGTTGGCACTGAACAGGAACTGGTAGACGCCGTTGTGCTCGTGCCCGCCGTTCGCCGACAGCGCCAGTCTCTTGGTGAACCCGCCGCTGGCAAGCGGATACATCCGGTGACTGGCCAATGTCTCGTCCCACTTCTCGGCTGGCCGAGTGCGGCCGTCGCGCACGGTCTCGACGCTGCCCTCGGTATCGAAGACAAAGCCGTTGAGCTGCATCGACTCAATCCGCGTCTGCGCAATCACCGGCGGGTCGATCGCGAAGGTGCGGCGGGCAGGAGAGAATCGGACAGAATACTGTCCGTCCGCCGGCACGCGAAACAGGATGTTGTCGGCCTGGGCAATCGGGCCGCAGATCAATCGGCTTGCCGGCGCCGTCGGTTCGGCCTTGCACGTCCCGTCGAGGCGATGATCGGTGGCGAAGCGGATTGCATATATACCATCGCCATTACGACCGCCATCGGCGCTCAGCCATCCTTGCCACACGTATTCGCCGCTCTCACCATTCGGTGCCATGTCGTTATCGGACAGGAAGGGATTCCAGCGGCCTCGCGTATCACGCACGCTGCCGAGCAACTGGGCGGACGAAGGCGGTGGTGTGTCCGAGGCAACGGCCGGTTCCACGAATGCCATCGCCATGGCCACCAGAAACGCGCGGGCGGCTGTCGTCATCCAGCTTCCTCCGGAAGCAATCGTCATTGCGAGCTCATGGCCATAACGGCATCGTCGGCCTTGCCGAACACCTCGAAATGCGGAAGGAAACCCGTGATGGTCAGCAGTTCGTTGGTGAAATCGTTGAGTCCTGCCAACGCGAAGCGCACCTCGGACTGCCGGCATTTTCGGCTGACCAGCAGCAGGACTCGCAGGCCGCGGCTGGACATGTATTCGACCTGAGCAAGGTCCAGCACGATTTGAGCGTCGCCGCGCTGGATCAGCGCCAACAGGCGGTTCTCCAGCTCTGCGGAGGTTGCAGTATCGATCCGCCCACCCGGCGAGACCACGGTCACGGACGATTTGGACTGACACCGAATCTCCACGCGCGACCTCCACTTGCCTCGTCTAGCTGCCCACGCCGTAGAGGGGCGCCGTCGGCCCTAGCGGGCTGACGATTTTGCTGGTGATCACCACGCGTCCGTCACCGCGGCGTGCCACGCAGATCTTCTGATGCGAGAGGTAGGCGTGGTACTCGGATCGAGCCGAACCCGCCTTCCAGGATCGCGTTTCCCAGCGAACCGTCAGGTCGGCGACAGCATGATCGCCGCTGAGGGCGATATCGGCCGTCTCCACGACATGCGTTTCGTCGAAGAACTGTGCCGGGACGCCGGCATACCATTCGCGGAACCCTGGCAGCCCGACGACGACACCCGACTGATTGGGCGCCCCGGTCCGGCTGGCCGGCTGTCCTATGCTGTGCGACTTTTCTGCCATGGCGGTAGTTCGTCAACCAACCTCGACCATTGCCTGGGTCGCCCTGGCCTCAAACGTCTCGGCCCATCGCAATCAACTTGCTTGATCGGCCTCGACCCTACGGTAGCAAGGTTAACTTTGGATTGATCCGGCATGGCAGCAGTCGTTCGCTCGGTCGTGACTCGGCACTGGTATCGGCGTTTGGTGGGAGTTCATCGCGGGTGACATCGCGCGCAACCCAATGCAAAACGTGGGACCAAAAGTATCCAACCAAGTGCGGTCGCCCAGGCGTAGAGCAGGTTCCAGCGGATGGTCGCAGCATTTGCGAAGCCAATTATGCAGTAAGCGCTGCGAGACCGTTAGTGTCGTGCTAGCTGGCGCAGCTCTCAACCGACTGCCCCATCCGGCACGCCACAACCGTCGATCAGCGGGCAGTTAGGCCTGTCTCAAGACGACTGCTTCCCAGTGCCTAGTTTTATCACACCCGGGACGCCAGTGTTTTCAACCGCCATCAGCATCGATAGCGCAGCCAACACGATGTTGCGGCGAGCCAGCAGCATTGCCGACGCCGATCTCTCATTGATGACGATCACCCACTCGCGATCAGCACGTAAAGCGCCAGTCCGAACAAGCCCCATAGCAACGCCGAGAACGCACGCCCGTGAGCGGCGGCAGGTCCAGCTCGGTCCGGGCCGCCGGCGACCGACCAGACAGCGTCCGTGTCGCGCGCCGCTGGTGATTTCGCGCCGCAACGCCAATTCTTTCCGCAGCGCTCATCGCGACGCCGCCACCAGCGCGCCGAAGAGTCCGGCCGCGCCGGTTGCGAGCAGCACCACGCTTTCCGTCCAGCGTCCCCCGAGCAAATGAGCCGTGCCCGAACCGGCAAAGCCTACTTGCAAAGCTGCCGGGAACAGGAACAACGTCACCGTTGGTGGTGCGAATCGTGGATTGCTTGGCTTGCTCACGCTAGAGTCTAAAATGAAAATCCACCCACCGCAGGATGCGGCGGACAGTCCTGGCCATTTTCAGTCCTGAGAGCTGGAGTCTATTGCCAGTTGGTGTAGATGGTGCGGGGTGGATGGGTCATGACCCAATCCTATTTTGTGCGTAACCCTGCGCCGGCGCGTCGAATTCCGCGGCGTCACGAAATGAGCGCGCGTGGCGCGATTGTGCTATGAACGCGTGGCTGGGCTGATCATCCTTGCGCCGGCAACGAGTGCAAGCACGACGACGCCGGGGATGACGGCAATCCAGGTTCCCGTTGCCGCGAGCGCACCCGTGCCGGCCCAACCGGTCGATGACAGCGCTTCGGCGGAGGTGACGACGCGCGACGAGGTTTGGCGCCGTCGGAACACGCCGCGCCTCGCTTGCGAACGAAACCAGTATTGAATTGCCGTGGCTGAACCGGCCGCGATCACAACACCGGCTTGTCGAGCCCGCGAACTGCAAGGGCACGGGGTGGTAATGTCCGGACAGGTGGTCGCATTCGAATGGTCAACGCGGCCCTGCGGCACGAACGAGCTGTTCGGGATTGATCGGTGTCGCATTCACCTCCACGCCGAATGGGGCCAGGGCGTCGCACACGGCATTGGCGATCGCTGCCGGCGGGGCGACCGCGCCGCCTTCGCCAACGCCTTTGACGCCGAGTGGATTGAGCGGCGATGGCGAATGCTGATGCAGAATCTGAAACGCGGGGACGTCCCCGGCAGTCGGAAGCGCGTAATCCATCAACGAACCGCTGAGCAATTGCCCGGTCGCATCGTAGGCGATCCCCTCGAACAGGATGCCGCCCAGCCCTTGCACAGCGCCGCCCATGATCTGACCCTCGACCAGCATCGGATTGACCACGACGCCGCAATCGTGGGCTACGGCATAGTTTTCAACTGCGATGCGGCCGGTCTCGCGGTCCACCTCGACGATCGCAACATGGACGGCATAGCTCCAGGTGACGGTCGGCGGCTGCCAGTAAAATGTTTCCTCCAGTCCGGCGTCGACGCCCGGCGGACGCTCATTTTCCCACGCCGGACGCGCCGCCTGTGCGATCCTGGCGAGGCTCACCATCGCACCCGGTGCGCCGACCACACCGACGCCGCCAACCCGCAACTCGAGATCGGCTTCCGCGCATTCCAGCAGATTGCCCGCGATGGCGAAGACCTTGTGGCGAAGCCGCTCGCTCGCGTGATGCATTGCCGCCGACAGGGTGACCGTGCTGCGGCTCGCCATCGTCCCGAACCCGATGGCAACAGCGGCGGTATCGGCAAGCGCGACTACAACGTCATCGGGCGTGACCTTCCAGATATCCGCTGCAACTTGCGCGAAGACCGTCTCCATGCCCTGTCCCTGCGGACAGGCGCCTGATGCAACATAGATCTTGCCGGATGGGTCAACGCGGACAAATGCGCTTTCGAACGGCCCGACACCGGTTCCCTCGATGTAGCAGCCGATGCCCAGCCCGAGGTGGCGATCCTGCCGTCGCGCCTCGCTCTGGCGCAAGCGGAAGGCCGCAACACCACCGACCGCATCGAGCGCCTTCGCCAAGGCGCCCGGATAATCGCCGCTGTCATAGACGATCGGTTCGCCGTCTCGATATGGGATGCCGACCCGATACGGCATCTCGTCGGCGCGGATCATGTTGCGCCGTCGCACCTCGGCCGGCTCCAGTCCCAGCGTCCGCGCCACGATGTCGATGGTCCGTTCCATCGCGAACGCCGCTTCGGGGCGCCCGGCTCCGCGATACGGCGCGTTCGGGACCTTGTTGGTGACGGCGATCCTGCCCGACGCGGCAAAGTTCTCGATCTTGTATGGGCCGGTCAGATGGACCGCGGTGTTATAGGCCACCGACGGCCCGATGGGATTCCAGGCGCCGCAATCGACGATATAGTCATCGCGCAGCGCCAGGATGCGGCCGTCGTCGTCGAAGCCGACTTCGACATCGTGCAACTGGTCGCGCGAATGCGTCGCGCTCATCATGTGCTCGCGCCGGGTCTCGATCCATCGCACCGGCCGTCCAAGCCTGCGGGCAAGGAACGTGATCAACATGTCCTCGGGATAGACATGGCCCTTGCCGCCAAAACCGCCGCCGACATCGAGCGCGACGCAGCGAACGCGCGCCTCCGGCATGCCCAGGAGAGTGGCAGCTTCGCGCCGTACCCAGTGAACCACCTGGGTCGAGGACCAGATCGTCATCGAGTCACTACGGGTGTCGTAAGCGCCGACCACGCCGCGACACTCCATCGGCACGGCGGCATAGCGGTGGTGATAGAAGCGGCGCTGCAGCCGGTGCGGCGAACGCGCCAGTGCCGCATCGGCATCACCCCTGCCAACCGAGAAACTGCCGATCAGGTTGGTCTGAAACCGATCGTGCACAATGGCGCTGTCCGGTCGCATCGCCGCTTCAGGGTCGATGACCGCCGGCAATTCCTCCAGATCCGCTGTTACCAGTTCGGCTGCGTCTTCTGCCTGGTCGCGGCTTTCCGCGACAATGACTGCGATTGCTTCGCCGACATGCCGGACCTTGTCGTGTGCCAATAGAGGCTGTTGCGGGCTGAAGAATTTGTGTTGGATGACCGAAGTCCATTTGCTCGGCAACGAGATCTGTCCTTCGGGCACCGGCGGGAGCAACCGCAACAGATCGGCGCCACTCAGCGTGCATATCACGCCCGGCGCGACGCCGGCGGTCGACAGATCGACCGAGCGAATGCGAGCATGCGCAACTTCGCTGCGCACCAACACGGCGTGTAGCATCCGCGGCAGCACCAGATCGGCGATGAACTGGCCCTGGCCGATCAGCAGCCGGCGGTCTTCGCGTCGCAGCAGCGAGCGTCCGACATAGGGACGTTCAATGTCGCTCATCAATCGAGGCCTCGTTGCACCGGCGGGAGTATGCGGCAGTGGCGGGGGAAGGGCCAGATTGCCCGGTGCGTCCGCTGCGGCCTACGCTCGGTGTGTAAGGGGATAAGCCGGCAAAGGGGATGGGAATGGCGCGGTTCCAGGATAAGGTGATGCTGATCAGCGGTGGCGCGCGAGGCCAGGGAGCGGCAGAGGCGCGGCTGCTTGTCGCCGAGGGCGCGAGGGTGGTGATCGGCGACGTGCTCGAAGCAGAGGGAAGACGGCTGGCGAACGAACTCGGCAGCGCCGCGGTATTCCTGCGTCAGGATGTCACCGACGAAGCCGATTGGGCCAAGGCGACCGACGCGGCCGAGTCGCTCGGCGGTCTGCATGGCTTGGTGAACAACGCCGGCATATTCGTGCCTCGGCCGCTCCTGGAGACCGATGCCGCGCTGTTCGAGCGGCATATGCGGGTCAATCAGCTTGGCTGCTTCCTCGGGATGAAGGCGGTTGCCGGCCCGATGGAGCGTTCCGGCGGCGGTTCGATCGTCAATATCTCGTCGGTTGCGGGATTGCGTGGTTCGCCCGGGGCCATCGCATACAGCGCGACCAAGTGGGCTTTGCGGGGCATGACCAAGGCGGCCGCCATCGATTTCGCCCCGCGTGGAATCCGCGTGAACTCGGTCCACCCCGGGCCGATCGATACCGAGATGCTGAACGTCCGAAGTCCGGATGAGACTCGGCGCCGCATCCAGCAGGTACCGATGAAGCGCATGGGCACCGCGGAGGAAGTGGCGAAGCTCGTACTGTTCCTGCTGTCCGATGAAAGCGCCTACATCACCGGAGCTGAAGTCACCATCGATGGCGGGGTATCGCTGTGATGGCAACCGAAGCATCCGTGTTCGGACTGGCCGGCAAGAAGGCGATGGTGATCGGCGGCGGTCAGGGCATGGGCGAAAGCACGTCGCGGTTCCTGGCCCGCGCTGGCTGTGATGTTGCGGTGATCGATATCGAGCGTGACCGTGCCGAGCGTGTGGCCGGTATCGTGGACGGGATCGGCTGCCGTGGCGTGCCGATCATCGGCAACGTGCTCGACGATGCGCAGATCCCGGAGATCGTCGGCTCTGCCGAACAGCAGTTGGGCGCGATCGATGTGATGGTGTCGATCGTCGGCGCCGCCGTCTGGGGATCCTTACTGGACACCACAGCTTCGGTCTGGGACCAGCAGTTGGGTCTGAACCTGCGCTACTTCTTCCTGTGTGCAAGGGAAGTGGCGTCGGCGATGATCAAGCGCGGCAGTCCGGGAGCGATCGTCGGCATTGCCTCGGTGGACGGACAGCGATCAAGCCCGATGCGTGGCGCCTATGGTGCGGCGAAGGCGGGGCTGATCAGCCTAGTGCAGACCATGGCGGTGGAGTGGGCACCGCATCGGATCCGGGTCAACGCCATCGCTCCCGGCCACATCGTCACACCGCGCCTCTATGACACGCCGCAACGTGTCGATGCGTATGCGAACAGCCTGATCCCACTGCGCCATCGCGGCGAGACCGACGACATCGGCAAGGCGGCGCTGTTTCTGGTCTCGGATCTCGCGAGTTATATTACCGGTACGACGCTCGACGTGGATGGCGGGCTGTTGGCGGCAAACCTGTTTCCGCAAGGGCTGCCGGGGCACAACCAAGGTGGTTCACCATGACTGTTCCGATGGGTTTCACTGCGCGCTCAACCCATCCTACAGTGCTTGGCAACTCGTAGGATGGGTTGAGGGCAGCGAAACCCATCGCCTCGTTGTCGGAATTCAACTCAAACCAAAGACGCTCTAATCGGGTTGGCCGAGCGCCCGATACATCTCCGCAAGGTGCGGGCTGATGGGAAGACTGAGCGTTTCCCCGGTCGGTAGCCGATCGACCAGCCATTGCGTGTACAGCGCGTTCAGCCTTCCCTCAGTCGCCATGCGCTCGAAGCTGGATCGGACCAGATCGGCAAAGTCGGCATCGTCGCGGCGCAGCGCGATCGCGTAAGGTTCGTAGGACAGATAGTCGCCCACGACCCGGAAGCGCCTTCCATCCGGGCGGGTGGCGATGAAGCCGGACAACAGGATGTCATCAGAGGCGAAGGCGTCCGCCTTGCCTGCTGCCAACATGGCGTAGGCGGCGTCGAGCCCGGGTGCCTCGGTCACCGTGATCGATGGTGACACGCGATCCGCAAGGCGCTGTATCACCTCGGCGTTGGTAGTGCCGGCACCAACCACCACGGAGCGCCCGGCCAGATCGCGATACGACGACACGGTGGCGCGTCCGTCCGTCAGGGGAACCATCAGCTTGGTTCCCGCGAGGAAGAACACCGGCGAGAACGCGACGGTCCGCTCGCGTTCGGCGTTGGCCGTCGTCGAGCCACACTCCAGATCGATGGCGCCGGAAACGAGCTTCGGCAGCCGCTCGCTCGCGGTCACCGGCACATAGACGATGCGCACTCCCATCTGCCAGGCCGGCGCCTCCGGTTCCAGCAGTTCGCTGTTCAGGGTGCGCGCCACGTCCTCGGCAATCCCGTGGCACAGGTCGAGCGAGAAGCCGATGGGCTGTCCCGCCTTGTTGAGGAAGGAAAACGGCAGCGAGTTTTGCCGGTAGCCAATCAGGATCGTGCCGCGAGCGTGGATCGTCTTCAGCGTGCCGGTTAGGAGTTCGCCCTCCTCCGCGCGCGCGCCGGCGAAAGTCGAAAGCGCGGCTGCGACCAGAAACGCGGCCCGGCCCAGGCGCCTCATACCGGTTCCACCTCCATCTCCTCGATCATCTCCTGTGTGTCGAGATCGGCGATCAGTTGTCCCTCCCACTTGGCAACCACCGCGGTCGCCAGCGAATTCCCGATGACGTTGGTGGCCGAGCGGCCCATGTCGAGGAAAGTATCGATGCCGAGGATCAGCAGTAGTCCTTCCTCGGGCAGGTTGAACTGGCTGAGCGTCGCCGCGATCACCACCAGGGATGCACGCGGTACTCCGGCAACGCCCTTGCTGGTCAGCATCAAGGTCAGCAGCATGGCGATCTGCGTGCCGGTACTGAGCGGAATGTCGTAGGCCTGAGCGATGAACACACTGGCGAACGTGCAGTACATCATCGTGCCGTCGAGGTTGAACGAATACCCAAGCGGCAGGACGAAGCTGGAGATATTCCGCGAGATCGGAAATTTCGCCAGTTGCTCCAGCATCTTCGGGTAGGCCGCTTCCGAACTCGCGGTGGAGAACGCGAGCAGGAACGGCTCCTGCACCAGCAGGATCAGCCGCTTGACGCTCGGGCCCAGGAAGATGAAGCCCACCAGGATCAGGATGATCCACAAGCATACCAGGCCGAAGTAGAACTGACCCATGAACTTGGCGTAGTTGACGAGAATCCCCAGTCCGTTGGTGGCGATGGTCGCCGCCATCGCACAGAACACGGCGAGCGGCGCCAGCTTCATCACATAGCCGGTCACCCGCAAAATGATGTGGGACAGGCCCTCGATGCCCTCGAGCACCAGCTTGGCGCGCTCACCCATGGCGGCGCAAGCGACGCCGAAGAAGATCGAGAACACGACGATCTGGAGGATCTCGTTATCGACCATCGGACGGATCGCCGAGTCCGGAAAGACGTGCTTGACGAAGCCGTCCAGCGTCATCGCGTGGGCGTCGATCCCTGAAGCGACGCCGCTGGCGACCTTGTGGACCCCAACCCCCGGTTCGAACAGGTTGACCAGGACGAGCCCGAGCGCCAGCGAGACCAGGGAGGCGCTGACGAACCACAGCATGGCCTTGCCGCCCACCCGCCCGACGGCGCCTGCGTCTGACATATGGCCGATGCCAACGACCAGGGTGGAGAACACCAGCGGCGCGATGATCATCTTGATCAGGCGCAGGAAGATCATGCTGCCGATCGAGATATAGCCGGCAAAGACCTTCTGCGTGGCCGGGTTGGCGTACTGGTCGTGGATCAGGCCGCCAACGGCGATCCCAAGCACCATCGCGACGAGGATGTAGGTCGTCATGCGACTCGACTTCATCGGCGCTGCCCTTCCTGCTCGATCCGTGTTGCCGTTATGTTGCAATGCCCGCACACGGTCTTGCAATGGCGTCGAAGCCTCAGATCGTGGCATCCCCGCCGGGGTAGTGAATGATCATCCGATAGCAATCGAGACTGCGGCTGAAAAACTCGTGTGCCGCTCCCCAGAGATACAGGCGAAAGCGGAGATAATTGAACTCACCGAACCGCGCCACGACGAATTCACGGTTGGCGTCGAAGTTGCGCGCCCATTGTTGGAAGGTGAGGAAATAGCTTTAGCGGTCGCTACAGCTTCCCCACTCCGTACCGTGCGCAGTCCTCATCCTGCTGCGCGGTCCCACCACCCACACCGCAGGCCCCTTCGACAACACCATCGCGCATGATCGGTACGGCCCCTTGCCCCATGATCATATGGCCGCCCTCCGCGGCGGCGATGCCGGCTGGGGTCGGGTGGCTGGCGCGCTCGGACAGCTCGCCGCTCGGACGGCCGAAGGCCGCCGATGCGACGGCCTTGCCCTGGCTGCCGTAAGCGCTCGCCCAGATGGCGTTGTCCATGCGCTGAAACGCCACCAGACGACCACCGGCGTCGCAGACCGCGACGCTGACCCGGATGTTGAGCTCTTTCGCTTTCGCCACCGCGCCTTCGATGATGCGATTGGCTTCTTCCAGTGTCAGGGTCATTGCTGTCGCCTCAGTTTCGGTGATTGGCGTGGTAGTAAGTGTTGCGCAGCACGCGGCCGGGCAGTGCGCCGCTGTGCTTGCCGTCTTCCAACAGGACCTGGCCGTTGACGACCGTCATGTGGATGCCCTGCGCTGGTTCGCGGATGCGCATGGCGCCGGTCGGGAAGTCGTGCACGACCTCGTGCGGCAGCGGTCGGACCGTGTCGGGATCGAAGATCACGATGTCCGCCACCATGCCCGGCTGCAGCAGGCCGCGGTCGTGCAGTCCGAACACCGACGCGGACTCGAAGGTCAGCCGCCGTACCGCCGTTTCCAGCGACATGATCTTCCGCTCGCGCACCCACTCGCTCAACAGGCGGGTGCTGAACCCGAAGCCGCTTTGGAACTGCACGTGCGCGCCGCCGTCCGACAGACCGATGATCGCGTTCGGATAGTTCAGGATCTTCGCGACCGCCTCGTCGTCGACGTTGTTCTCGCCGTGCAGGAACGCGGTGTCGAGATTCTCCTCGACGACGAGGTCGAGGAAGGCGTCGATGATGCCCTTGCCCTGCGCCTTGGCGATCCGCCCGACGGTCATGCCCTCGAGGCTCTTGTTCTTCGGCAGCACCGCCTGCTGGACCGTCATGTAGTCCCACCAGGTGCGGCAGATTCCCGCAGGGCTGAAGTCGATCTTGAATTCGACCGCCTCGTCGTGAAGTTTCTTGCGGACCGCCGGATCGCTGTAGGCACGCAGCTTCTCCTCGTCCGAGGCGAGCAGGATCGGATGCCAGGTCGGCAGGCCGCGGAAGGTCTGGGTATTGCGCATCGTGAAGAAGTCGGTGATGCGGTTGGGCGTGCAGGTCGGATAGGCACGGATGCCCTTGGCGATCGTTTCGTCGACGTGCGCCATCTGCTCCCGCCACTCGTTAGGTCGGCGCATTGACTGGTTCAGGTTGTTGTAGACGACCGGGCGGCCGGTGGCCTCGGACAACCGGCTCATCAGGCTGTTCTTCATCTCGGCGCCATTGCCGCCGCCACTCTGGATCACGCCGGTGCCGAGTTCACGCAGCACGTCGCACAGCGCGAACATTTCCTTCTCGTCGGCCCACAGTGCCGGGAGAGGCACGCCCTGCGGATCGTAGTGGCCCTGATTGCGTGAAACCGACAGGCCGAGTGCGCCGGCGCGCATGCCGTCGCGAACGATATCCTGCATCTGCTTGATCTCGGCGTCCGTCGCCGTGCGCTGCTGGCATTCGTCGCCCATCACGTAGTAGCGCACCGCGGTGTGGCCGATGAAATTGCCCACGTTGACCCCGAGATTGCGGTCCAGCTTGTCCATGTATTGCGGGACCGTCTCCCAACTGAAATCGACAGTGCGCAGCACTTCCATCGGAATCGCTTCGACATAGGACAGGAACTCGGCCAGCCGCTCCGATCTGCCCGGGCGCACCGGCGCAAGCGACAGTGAGCAGTTGCCGAAGATCACCGTGGTGGCGCCATGGTCGCACGAATACGAGCACAAAGGGTCCCAGGTCACCTGCGCGTCGTAGTGGCAGTGATTGTCGATGAAGCCGGGTGCCACGACGGCTCCGTGGGCGTCGATGACCCGGGCCGCCGATCCGCTCAATTTGCCGATCTCGGCGATCCTGCCGTCCTTCACTGCGACATCGCCACGGAACGCAGGCATGCCCGAACCGTCGACGATGCGGCCGTTGCGGATCAACAGATCGTAGGTCATTGGATCTTTCTCCTCCCCAGGACATCCAACTGTGCTTTGTCGACGAGCGTAGCGCACCAGGGCGAGGGCGCATACCCTGCGGTCAGACCATGCCCCAGGAGACAGTCGCATGCGCATTGGCCTGTTCTATCAGATTCAGGTTCCGAAACCCTGGACGCCAAGCAGTGAGTCGCAACGCATCCATGAGGCGCTCGAGCAGATTCCGTTCGCCGAGCAACAGGGTTTTGCGAGCGTGTGGTTTTCGGAGCATCACTTCCGCCCCGTGTGGTCGCACAACAGCGCGCCGGACCTGACGCTTGCGGCAGTGAGTCAGCGCACCAGCTGTATCCGCCTCGGCATCGGTGTGGTTCTGGCACCGATCCATCACCCGCTGCACGTGGCGGCACGCATGGCGACGCTCGACATCCTGAGCCATGGGCGCGTGGACGTTGGACTGGGCCGCACCGGCTATCCGTACCAGCTAACGCCGTACGGCAGCGACCTGCACGACACGCGGGGCATGTGGCTGGAGTTCGCCGATGTGCTGCCACGCATCTGGACCCAGGAGACAATCGAGTACCAAGGGACGTACTATAAGATTCCTCCCCGCGAAGTACTCCCGAAGCCTGTGCAACGTCCGCACCCTCCGCTGTGGTCTGCCTGTGGCAGCGACGAGACCGCACGGCTGACAGGCAGCCTGGGGATGGGTGGGCTGTTCGGCAGCGAAGGAGGGCCGAACCGCGTCCAGCAGCTCATGGCGCTGTATCGGGACGCGCTGGGGACGGCTGCGGGCAAAGGAGCCGCGCCCACAAGGAGCGCCGCGTTGATGACGGCGGGCTACTGTAACGAGGATCCCCAGGTGGTCGCCGAGCGCGGCACCGAACTCGTGGGCTGGTATCTCGAGCAACAACGCGAGCGCGCCCGCCTGGTGTGGCGCGACTATGATCCGAGCACTGTGCCGCCGGATTATCAGGGCTACTACGCGCGCGATCAGCGTCTTGCCAGCGGTCCGCATCCAGGTGAACCCACGCCCCAGCAGGTGCGTGAGCAAGGCACCTCATTCTGCGTCGGCACGCCGGCGGAGTGCATCCGGTTTCTCGAATTGTACCAAGCGCTGGGTATCGAGGAAGTGTTCCTGCTGTGTGCCATCGGGCCGGCTCAGCATCACGAGGTGCTCAATACCATTCGTTTATTTGGCGAGCAGATCATCCCGCACTTCCAGGCCAATGACGGCGCATGAAGTCGCCGGCGCCGGCGGTCGCACGGCGGGACGCAGCCACGCGGGGGAAGAACATCGGGAAGGCGTGGATCATGTCGGGCCAGACCTCGAGCGTCACGGCCACCCCAGCGGCGCCCGCACGGCCTGCAAGCGTCACCGAGTCGTCGAGCAACGTTTCTTCGGACCCGACCTGGATCAGCAACGGCGGCAAACCCGCGAGATCGGCGAGCTGTGGCGAAACCAGCGGATCGCCAAGATCCTTGCCACCGGCGAAGGCTTGCGCGAGTTCGAGCAAATACGGCCGCTGGATCATCGGATCGACGCCTGCCTTGGTCTGCATCGTGGCACCGCTCGCGGTGAGATCGCTCCACGGCGAGACCAGCCAGCAACAGCAGGGCAGCGGCATCCCGCGCGTGCGGAGCGCGAGCAGCAGTGCCAGCGTGAGGTTGCCACCGGCGCTGTCGCCGCCGACCGCGATGTTTTCCGGCGCAAATCCCTGATCGCGCAGATACTGCCAGGCCGCGAGCGCGTCCTCGAGCTGCGCGGGATAGGAATGCTCGGGCGCGAGTTGATAGCCGGGCGCGAGCGTCCGAGCGCGCGCGGCGCGGCCGATCTCAATGGCGACATAGCGGTGGCTGACGATCGAGCCCGCCATGTAGCCGCCACCGTGCAGGTACAGCACGGCGCGCGCGGGATCAGCCTCGGGTGTCGTCGACCACTCCGCCGGCACGCCGCCGATCTGGATCGGCTCGAGCCGAGCTTGCTCGGGGACCCCTAGCGCGCGTCCGAAATCGTCGAGCCGTTCGCGGCGTTCCGCCGCTCCTGTCGGACGCGCTCGGCTCGCGAGCAAGGTGCGGATTGCGGCGATGTCAGCGTCGGGCATAAACGCCTCCGGAAGAACCTTACATCATTTGCCACCATCCGCCCTCGTGGTGTCCAGTGGCTGAGGCGGTTTCACGCAAGGTGGAATCGCGACGGAACGATGGGTTTCGCTGCGCTCTACCCATCCTACGGCAACGCGCACGCGCCAACTCGTAGGATGGGTAGAGCGCAGCGAAACCCATCGGGCCGAGCGGTCGCATGAGCTTCCGGTCAGGCCAGAACGTTGGGAGACGTGTCGAACCGGGCTTAATCTGTACCGTGAGAAGGCGGCCGGGGGAGGATGATGTAATGACGAAGGATTTAGTACCCACCATCGACTACTACGTCTGGCTGTTGTCGGACTGGGCGTATCTCGGTGGTGTCCGCTTCGTGCAGATGACCGCGCGACACGATGTCCGCATCAATCACATACCGATGCGCATGCAGGACGTTTTCACCGGCAGCGGCGGCATCGTCCTGGCGAACCGCGCGTGGCAGCGACAGGCGTATCGGATCGAGGAACTGAAGCGCTGGCGGGCGCGGCTCGGCATGCCGCTCAACATCGAGCCCCGGTATTTTCCGGCCGATGTGGATCTCGCATCCTGCATGGTGATCGCAGGCCAGCGGCGCAGTTTGCCGGTTGGCGACTTCGTCAATGCGGTGATGCGGGCGATCTGGGCCGAGGACCAGAACCCTGCCGATCCCGCGGTGCTTGTGGCTATCGCGGAGCGTTGCGGCATCGACGGCAACAGGCTGATCGAGGCGGCGCGTGCAGAGCCGGTGCAGGCCGAGTATCGCGACAACACCGCACGCGCACTCGCCGCGGGCGTGTTCGGCTCGCCGTTCTACCTGTTCGAAGGCCATCGGTTCTGGGGGCAGGACCGACTTGATATGCTCGAAGCGGCGATCATTCGCTCGCGATCCGGCGACTTCGGACGCGAGTTAGCGTGCAATTAGCGTGTGGCAGACGGCGAGGCCGCAGCACGCGCGCCCAGGGCAGTATTCCCCGGATCAGTCCCCTGGGCGGGGGCCGGCCCCCCTTACGACCGGCGGACCCGACGGATCACGCCTAGGCCGAGCACACCGACGCCAAGCAGGGCCAGGCATGACGGTTCGGGGACGGCCGGAGGGTCCACCAACTCGAACTGCACGCCCGGCTGGGCGTTCCAGTCGTAGGCGCTGTCGAAGTCTACCGCGATCTTCTTGCCGTCGAACAGGGTGACGGTGCCATAGCTCAATACGCCGCTGCCGCTGCCGGTTGGGAGGGCGCCGGTCCACAGGAAGCAATCGCCCGGATTGTCGGTGCCCGAGCAGGTCAGTGTGCCGTTGTAATTAGCTGTGAACACGCCGGTCACCCCGGTGATCGTGGTCTTGTGTAAGTCGTTGTCGTCGGACAGGGTGAGGCTGAACGTCAGATTGTCGGTCTCGATGTGGCTTACGCAGCCGTTGCTGCTGCTGCCGCATGACGAGGCCGGGACGATCGTGGCGATGCCGTTGTTGGTGCCAGAGGTATTCGCCGTCCAGCCACTGGCCGGCAGCACAACGGTCTGTTCGGCTGTGAGATTGACCTGGGGGCCGCCGCTCGAATGCGGATGTTGGTCGTAGGTGTTGGCAGCCGAGTATTTGATGGTCACGGCATGCGCAGCGCCTCCGATAGCCAGGAGTGCCACGAAGGCGCTTGCACCGAGAGCGGTTGTGCCAAGAAATCTGCGCATTGGTCGTATTTTCCTAATTAAGAGATTGACCTCAGGATATCGGATGATAGCAACATTCATGCCACTGCATTCTATTAAGCGAATTCAATATGTTATGGCGCATGAGCTAGCTGGAATCCCAAAGACTGTAAACTTTTCCGACAATAGTGTGCATTTTTCTACATCACCAACGCCGGCCAGGTGCTCCGGTGCAGGGGATAGCTGGACGGGCCGTAGCGGCTTTCCCGAGGCTCGCCCCGGGGGTGCTGCCCTGTCAGCGCCCTCGACGCCTTGGGACGGCCCCCGGTGTTTCGCTTAGGTGCTGGCTACGGCACGTCCGTAAGGCGCTCGTGCCACTGTCGGCACCAAAGGCCGAGGAATGAGTGGGGTGCCGCGGCCCGATCACGATGCGCCGCCCTCCCAACTTTTCGGGGAACGATGCCACCCCATCTGTGGCTCGTGACGGCGCCGACAGGGCTGAAAATCCTGCCGGCCGAGCGAGACGGAACAGAGCGCTCCGCTAAGACCTGCCGCGTCTGCCCCGCAAGAGACCGAAGCTCAGCAGGCCGCCGCAGAGCAAAGCTAGGTTGCCGGGCTCAGGAACGGCGGCGGATGAAATGATTTCAGCGCCACTGACGAGCCCCGGATACTCCTCCAAGAATAAGTCGAGTCCGCAACCCGCGTGGCGGCAACCCAGGACTTTGCTTTTGAGTGGAGGGAACTCAGGGCTCAGGTCACCGACTGGGTGTGTGAAAACAAGAAAAGGCAACCGACAACGACCTTATGGGTTATTCTGTTGGGGATGCTGATGACTTTCCATAAATCAGGAATTCTGCAACGACCGACAAGGAACAACAGCAGGCGCCCTGCGACTGTCGCAGAGAGTGGGAGATTCCGCCAACCGTCACATCGGAGGCGCGATTCGGTATGCTAAGTACCCTGATTTGCAATTACGGTGACGTATTCCGGGACCGTATCTTCCGGTGCGGTGCGGCATTGTGTGACTTGAGCTTGACGAGAAGGACGTGCAGGTCGCGACGCGTGAAGGTCCACTTGAACGGCCTGGCGGACCGCTGATAGCGGCGTTGAAAGGCGATCAATCCGCGTTTGAGGGCAATGAGATCGGCGAAGTCGCTCGGCGTGAGGAGCTTGCGCTGAACGATGGAGAAGTAGACCTCGATCTGGTTGAGCCAGCTGGCATGGATTGGTGTGTGAACCAGAACGATGGTTGGCCATTTGGCTCGCAGCCGAGCAGCGGCTCGCCGGCCGCGATGGGACGAGCCGTTGTCAGCAATGACGAACACGCGACTGGCGGAACGATAGGGTTCCTGGCCCATGACCTGAGCGACCAGACGCTCGAACGCAGCGATACCGTTCTTGCGTTCGCAGCTGCCGAACAGCCTGGCACGATGCACGTCCCAGGCCGCAAGGTAAGCCAACGCGCCGGCACGCGCGTATTCGTGCTCGACATAGACCGGGCGACGCGGAGCCGGCCGCAACGAGTGGTGTTTGCGCCGCCGAGCCTGAATGCTGGTCTTCTCGTCAGTGCACAGAACGTAATCACGCGGCTCCAGTGCTGCACCTTTCCACCGGCGCTGGTAGAGATCGAGGACGCGGCCGGCTTTGCGGACAAACTGTGGGTCGCGCGGGAAGATCCAGGTGCGATGGCGCCAAGGCCGTAACGCGTCCTGGCTGAGCCAGCGCCAGAGAGTGGTGCCACTGATCTGCGCGACGATGCCGCTCGCCATCGCCTCGTGGCGCAATTCGGCGACTGACCAGCGAGACAACGGCAGACCTCGGCGACACGGCAACTCACAGGCCAACGCCTTGATCGCGACCGCGACACTGGGGGGAAAAACGGGCCGGTCGCCCGCCACGCGGCTGTTCGTCAAGGCCAGGAAGCCGCTGGATATAGAAGCACCGACGCCACTTGCTGACGATCTGGCGCGGCATGCCGAGGCGGGCTGCGATGCGATCGTTACCATGCCCCTGGCTCGCCAGCAGCACGATCTTGGCTCGCACAACCTCTCGGTACGGCAACGTGTAGTCCCTCGACCGCGCCGCCAGGTCGGCTCGCTCCCTATTGGTGAGGACGATCACGTAGGGACTCTTCCTTGGCATGGCGGCATCCTCGTGGCTGAGGATCATTTCGCCCTGTCACGCCGAGTCGCTCAAAAATACGTCACCGTATTTATGAAACGGAGTACTAAGTGAGCGGCTTTCAGTGCAATTCCGCACATCCAAAGCGAGCTATCCTCGTAAGCAATGCCAAAAAAGTAAGTGTTGACCGGGTCTTCGGTCGGGGCTTTCAATTTGTGCCGAACCGAAATTGGTGTGCGGATCAACCTGTATAAGAGTCCCAGTAACTGTGAGGACCCAGACAAAGCCTCCACCGACAGTCATTTGGGCCTGCCCAACAGCCTCTGTCTCAATAGTGGCGAGTTGCTTGCCGTTCTTTCCGTCGATCCGCTGAACAGTGCCGTCGCGCTCATTAAAGACCCAGATCGCCCCCTCCCCTGCCGCGAGGAGAGTTGGTCGCGCTCGCAGTTCAATAGTCGCCACAATCTGATTAGTTGTCGGATCAATACGGTATAATTCGTCGTTTCCCGTTCCCGTCACCCACACGGAGCCAAAGGCGACAAGGACCCGTGAGCTGTTGGACGGGAGACGGATCACCGCTTCCTCAGCCCCACTCGTCGCGGAGTATCGCCCTAGTTTCTCGTTGCCGACGAGCACCCAAACCGCACCTTCATCTGCTGCCAAACTCCAGTAGGCGGAGGAGGACTGGTCCAGTTCCACGCGGACTTCCTGGACAACTTGCTCCTTCCGGGGATCGATCTCATAGACCGTGGTGCGGGTATCACCAATCCAGACAGCGCCGTTTCCGACTGTTACGGTTCCGTGCCAGGATTGCAGGCCTTTGACCGCAACGCGTCTCACTGAGTTGTCGCGAAAGTCGACACGATAGAACTCATTGCCATCCAACATCCACCAAGAGCCAAAACCTGCGTGTGCGGCGTAGCAGGACCGCGCGAGATCGGTTTCTACGTGAACAGCAGGGGCGGCCTCCTCGGCAACGGTGAAGGGGAGGAAGGATGCCAGCATCGCCACGGCGACCACGATGACGTTGCGAGCCTGGCGCAAGGTCATTTGACCCTCCTATGCTCTCCCAACACTTGAGGTCGTTTCATCGGCCCCTGTTAATGACACGATTGGTGCTTGTTCACCTGGGCATGAGGCTGCCCTTGAGAAGGCGTATCGGGTGCTGAAGATAGCCCGGCGGAGTAATGTTCCTGTGGCCACTTGTCTCGATGCTCTCGAACAAGCACGCAGACCACCAAATTAGCAGGATGCTCGGGATATTCAAGTCTAGCTACCGCAACGTGGCGCTCGCCGGCAGCAAAGCATCTCCATTGACCATCGCCGTGGCGACCGGGCGGCCTGCATAGTGCCGCGCCAGCCAGGCGCACACCACGAGTTGGAGCGGGTGGTAGATCATGATCGGCAGCACGACCACGCCAAGCATCGGCCCGGCAAACAGCACACTGGCGATCGGAATTCCGGCAACCAGTGACTTCTGGGAACCGCAAAACACCAGGGCGACCTCGTCGGCGTGAGCGAAGCCGCAGGCGCGGGCACCGGCGCTGGTGATCAGCAGACCGATCGCCAGCAGCGCCGCGACGATCGCCGCCAGGGTGGCGAGCATCATCGGTGGTACCTGGTGCCAAATGCCGTGCACCACGGCCGCACTGAACGCGGTGTAGACCACGATCAGGATCGAGCCGCGGTCGGTGATCGCCAGCAGTCTCTTGTTGCGCGCGGCCCACGGACCGATCCATGGCCGCAGCAGATGGCCCGCGGCGAACGGCAGCAGCAGTTCGGCAAACACCTGCCACATGCCGGAGATATCAACGCCGCCGCCGCGTACGCGCGTCATGAAGCCGAACAGCAGCGGCGTGAACACCATCCCGATCAGGCTGGATGCGGTTGCCGCGCACACTGCGCCCGCCACATTGCCTTGCGCGATCGAGGTGAGCGCGATCGACGACTGCACGGTGGAGGGCAGGGCGCACAGGAACAGCACACCCAGCACCAGCGTCCGGTCCAGGGCATGCGGCATCAGCGCGATGAGCGCGGTCCCCAGCACAGGGAACAGCGCGAACGTCGTGGCCGCGATCGAGGCATGCAGCTTCCAGTTGGTCATGCCGGCCAGGATCGAGTCCCGCGACAGCCGCGCGCCTTGCAGGAGGAACAGCGAAGCGATGGCGAACAGGCCGAGTGCGTGGAACAGCCGTGCACTGGTTCCCTGGCAAGGCAGCAAGGTCGCGACGGTGACGGTGCCCACCAGCGCCATGACGAACGTGTCGGGTCGGAGCCGCCTGATGCTTGCCGGCAGCATGTCCTGGACTCCTCGGATTGGGGGTGATCAGCTGCGGCGATCGAGGCGGGCGAGCATTTCCCGATCCATGCGGCACACGCGGTCGCTGACGTGGCTCACGGAGTTGTCCGAGGTATCCAGCACCAGGGCCCTGGCGAGCGCAGCGGCGCAGGTGCGGTCGATGCCGTTCGCGCCGCGGCAGAGGAACAGGGCCTTTGACATGGCAGGCGAGGCGAGGGCGGTCTGCGTCGGGGCTGGCTGCGCGGTCAGCGGCAGGATCGCCGCCCAGAGCCCGATGAGTCCCAATGCCATTGCGGCGGCTATCATGAACTGGCGCATGACCGGTGTGTCCTCATTGCGGGCGAAGCGTTACGGGGTGCCTCGCCCGTGATCGGCAATTTGGTGGTCGGTTGGGCTGGCCGCTATGAACCGCGTCACAGGTTCACGACCAATGGCCGGGGATCCAGTAACCGTCCCGCCAGTGTGCCGGAATCCAGGCGCGAGCTTGCGGCGCGTAGTAGGCCGGGGCCGGGTAGTAGGCCGGCGGCGGTGCCACGACGACCGGTGGGACGAAGATGCCGGCGCGGCAGCAGCCGTAGCCGTAGCCGTAGCCGTAGTGGTTCCACCAGGCATAGGCTGGCTTCGATGTTGCGGCGGTGCCGATTGTGGCGAGGCCGACGATGGCGCAGGTGGCGGCGATCTTGCGGGTGAGGGAGGTGGTCATTTGGTGTCTCCACCGGGTGAGTTGTTCGACGCCGTGACGCTAGGCGATGCGAACCCGTTACCGATACAGGAGACATCGCTCGCCGGTTTTGTCAGAAACTGCGCGAACTTTGCGGAGAGTGCGGATTAGGTGAAGCCGGGGAAAATGGCGGAGGTATTTCGCCTGGTCCCTGCCCCCTTGCGGGAGGGGGAGGGGGCTGTGGCGGCCGGCGGCTACTCCGCCGCCTGGGCGTAGGCTTCCAGCGGCGCGCAGGTGCAGACCAGGTTGCGGTCGCCGTAGACGTTGTCCACCCGCTTCACCGGCGGCCAGTATTTCGCCGCCGCCACCCACTCCAGCGGAAACGCCGCCTGTTCGCGCGAATAGGCGTGTGTCCATACATTCGCCATGACGTCGCGTGCTGTGTGCGGTGCGTGCTTCAGTGGATTGTCCACCTTGTCCAGCTTGCCGGCGGCGATTGCTGCGATCTCCGACCGGATCGCGATCATCGCCTCGCAGAACCGGTCGAGCTCGGCTTTGCTCTCGCTTTCGGTCGGTTCGATCATCAGCGTGCCAGCGACCGGCCAGGACATGGTCGGCGCATGGAAGCCGAAATCCATCAGGCGCTTGGCGATATCTTCCACCATGACGCCGGCCTCGGTCTGGAAGCCGCGACAGTCGATGATGCACTCATGCGCCACCATGCCGCCAGGGCCGGTGTACAGCACCGGATAATGTCCGCGCAGACGCCCTGCGATATAGTTGGCGCTGAGGATCGCCACCTCGGTCGCGCGCTTCAGTCCCGCGGCGCCCATCATGCGGACATAGGCGTACGAGATCGGCAGGATCATGGCGCTGCCGAACGGTCCGGCCGAAACGGGTCCGAAGCCGCTCGCCGGTCCGGCATCGGCGCGTAGCGGATGGTTCGGCAGATGCGGCGCGAGATGCGCTGCCACGCCGATCGGTCCCACGCCCGGGCCACCGCCGCCATGCGGGATGCAGAACGTCTTATGCAGGTTGAGATGGCAGACATCGGCGCCGATCGCGGCGGGGCTGGTCAGCCCGACCTGCGCGTTGAGGTTGGCGCCGTCCATGTACACCTGCCCGTCGTGCGAATGGACGATTGCGCAGATTTCCCGGATCGCCGCCTCGAACACGCCATGCGTGCTGGGATAGGTCACCATCAGGGCAGCCAGATTGGCCGCGTGCCGGTCCGCTTTGGCGCGCAGGTCGTCCACGTCGATGTTGCCGTCGCGGTCGCAACCGACCACCACCACCTGCAATCCCGCCATTGCCGCACTCGCCGGATTGGTGCCGTGCGCGCTGGAGGGAATCAGGCAGATGTTGCGGTGCGCCTCACCACGTGCGGCGTGATACGCCCGGATCGCCAGCAGGCCGGAATACTCGCCTTGCGAGCCGGCGTTGGGTTGCAGTGTGACCGCGGCAAAGCCGGTGATGGCCTTCAGCCAGTCGGTCAGGCGCGCGATCAGCTCGGCGTAGCCTTGGGTCTGGTCGGCCGGTGCGAACGGATGGATGTCGGTGAAGCCAGGCAGCGTGATCGGGATCATCTCGGCCGAGGCGTTCAGCTTCATCGTGCACGAGCCGAGCGGGATCATGCTGCGGTTCAGCGCGATGTCCTTTTCCTCCAGGCGCTTGAGATAGCGCAGCATCTCGTGCTCGGCGCGGTGCTGATTGAACACGGCCTGCTCGAGGAACGGCGTGTTGCGCGCCAGTTCCGCTGGGATCGAGGGCGGCGCGCTCGCAAGCGGACCACCCAACACAGAAGCAAGCCGGGTCAGTTCCTCGCGCGTCACCGTCTCGTCGAGCGCGATGCCGACACGCGTGTCGCTGATCCGCCGCAGGTTGAAGTCCTGTGCCAGTGCGTCCTGCATCAATGCATCGGCATTCGACGTTTCGACCGCGATCGTGTCGAAGAATACGTCGTGCACCAGGCGATGGCCGCCCTGTCTTGCCGCGTCGGCAAGCAATCGCGCCTGCAGGTTCACCCGGCGCGCGATGCGTTTCAGCCCTTCTGGTCCGTGCCACACCGCATAGCAGCCGGCGATCACCGCCAGCAGCACCTGCGAGGTGCAGATGTTCGATGTCGCCTTCTCGCGCCGGATGTGCTGCTCGCGCGTCTGCAAAGCGAGCCGCATCGCCGGCTGGCCACCGGCGTCCAGCGACACGCCGACCAGCCGGCCGGGCATGTGCCGCTTGTAGGCGTCGCGCGTCGCCAGGTAGCCGGCGTGCGGGCCGCCAAATCCCATCGGTACGCCGAAACGCTGGGACGAACCGACCACCACATCGGCGCCCATCTCGCCCGGCGGCGTCAGCAGCGCGAGCGCCAGCGGGTCAGCGCAGACGATGACCAGCGCATCTTCCTCGTGCGCCGCACTGATCTCCGGCGACAGTTCGCGGATCGCGCCGGTGGTGCCGGGATATTGCAGCACCAGAGCAAACGGCTGCGCCGTCGCGATCGCCGCCAGATCGCCTGGCGCGACATCGACCAGTGTGATGCCGATCGGACGTGCACGTGTCGCCAATACCGCGCGCGTCTGCGGGTGCAGGTCGGTCGCCACGGCCAGCACATCCGACTTGGTCCGGCTGACGGCATGTGCCATCGCCATCGCCTCGGCCGCCGCGGTGGCTTCATCCAGCAGCGATGCGTTGGCGATCTCCATCGCCGTCAGCTCGCAGATCATCGTCTGGAAGTTGAGCAGCGCCTCCAGCCGGCCCTGCGCGATCTCCGCCTGATACGGCGTGTAGGCAGTGTACCAGCCCGGGTTCTCCAACACGTTGCGCTGGATCACCGGCGGTGTGTGCGTGCCGTGATACCCCATGCCGATCAGTGATTTCTTCGGCCGTGTTGTTCGCCGCCAACCCGCGCAGCTCGGCGATCACTGCGGCCTCGTCGATCGGTGGCGGCAGATCGAGCGTCCGGTTGGTTCGAATCGCCGGCGGCACGGTCTTCGCCGCCAGATCGTCCAGCGTCGCCGCGCCCACCGCGTGCAGCATCGCGGCGATATCGGTCTCGGACGGACCGATGTGACGCGAAACAAAGCTGTCCGCCGCCTCCAGAGCGGCAAGTTCTGCCAATACGTCCATCAGTCGAGCGTCTCCACGTATTCGTCATAGGCCGCGGCATCCATCAGCGCGTCGTAGGCATCGATGTCGTCGATCTCGACGCGGAAGAACCAGCCCTCGCCCTCGGCGTCGCTGTTCACGATCGAGGGGTCGTCGATGATGGTCTGGTTGATCTCAACCACCTTGCCGGTAAGTGGCGCGTAGACATCGGACGCGGCCTTCACGCTCTCCACCACCGCGCAGGCCTCGTCGGCGGCGACATCGCGGCCGATCTCCGGCAACTCGACGAACACCACGTCGCCGAGCTGTTCCTGCGCGTGGTCGGTGATGCCGATGGTGGCGATGTCGCCATCCATGCGCACCCATTCATGTTCCTTGGTGTAGCGGATATCCGAAGGTGGCTTTGCCATCGGGACGTTCCTTGTTTCAGCGGGCGTAGCGGTGGGGGACGAACGGCATCGGTACGACGCGCGCGGGCAGGGGCTTGCCACGCACCATCAGGTGCAGCGCGGTTCCGGCGGTGGCGAGGTCCTTGCGGACATAGCCCATGGCGATCGGCGCGCTCAGTGAGGGGGAGAAACCGCCGGAGGTGATCGTGCCCGCCTCGGTGCCGTCGTCGGCGACGATCTCGGTCAGCGCGCGGGCCGGCGCGCGGCCGTCGGGGCGGATGCCGACGCGGCGGCGCGCCGTGCCGTGCTCGAGCTGATCGCGGATCGCCGTGGCGCCCGGGAAATCCCAGGTGGTGCGGCGGCGCTTGCCGATCGCCCAGGCGAGGTCGGCCTCGATCGGCGTGGTCAGTTCGTCGATGTCGTTGCCATAGAGACAGAGACCTGCCTCCAGTCGCAGCGAATCGCGTGCGCCCAGACCGGCAGGGACGACCTCGGGCTGGTCCAGGATGCGCTGGGCCACGACCTGGGCACTATCTGCGGGGACCGAAATCTCGAACCCGTCCTCGCCGGTGTAGCCGGAACGTGAGACCAGGCAGGCAGCGCCCGCGACCGCGACAGCCGCCACGCCCATGAACGGCAGTTGCGCCGCATCCGGTCCGAGGCGGCCGATCACCGCGGCAGCGGCAGGTCCCTGTAGCGCCAGCAGGGCACGGTCCTCGTGCGGCTGAAGCAGCACGCCGGATGGCAGGTTGGCGGCGATGTGGGTGAAATCGACATCCTTGCGGCCGGCGTTGACAACCAGGAACAGGCGTTCCTGGCCGAGATTCGCCACCATCAGGTCGTCGAGAATGCCGCCGGCCTCGTTGGTCAGCAGCGTGTAACGCTGCCGGCCCGGCTTCAGCCCGAGCATGTCGCCAGGCACCAGATGCTCCAACGCCGCTGCCGCCGTGGCACCGGTGAGCGTCGCCTGGCCCATGTGCGAGACGTCGAACAGCGCCGCCTGCGTCCGGCAGTGCAGATGTTCGGCCAGCACGCCCTGGTACTGCACCGGCATGGCATAGCCGGCGAACTCCACCATCCGGGCGCCGAGTGAGCGGTGCCAGGCGTCCAGCGGGACGGTCTTCAGCGGCTTGGGGGTGGGGTCGTCCGGCAGGGCATTCTCGATCACTGGTCCGCTCCGCAAGGGTCATGCGCCGGCGACCGGTGCCGGCGTCGTTGACCCCCCTCTGTCGCGGTACCTGAAAGATTCAGAACGCGCGGGGCGTCCCTTACCTCGTCGGTGCGGACGGCGTGCAGCCACGCCGGCCGGCTTTCCAGAGATCCCTGATCCCGACGCGGTCCCTGGTACCTGAGCGTTTCCGGGGGCCGGTTGCGCCTTCGGCGGCGGAGGGACTCCGCTCTCTCCCGCGCCGGGTGGCCGGGACCAGGAGAGCATGCCGGAAAGCGGCTTGGCATACAATGACGGATTGGCGGCGGCGCGATGGTGAAGGACTTCACCACATGGCACGAGTTGTTGGCCCTATAAGGCAATCTATGCAGCGCGATCGGGGCGCAACGAGCGGATGATCATCGGCATCGATCTCGGGACCACGAACAGCCTGGCGGCCGTGTGGCGCGATGGTGCGATCGAGTTGATCCCCAATGCGCTCGGTTCGGTGTTGACCCCATCGGCGGTGAGCCTCGACCGTGACAACACCATCATGGTCGGCATGGCGGCGCGCGAGCGCCTGGCCAGCCATCCCGATCGCTCGGTCGCAGCCTTCAAGCGAGCCATGGGAACCCCGCACGCATTTCGGTTGGGCAACCAGACGTTCCGTGCCGAGGAACTGTCCTCGCTGGTGCTGCGTGTGCTGAAGGAGGATGCCGAGCGGCATCTCGGCGTGGCGGTCGCCGATGCGGTCATCACGGTGCCTGCCTATTTCAGCGATGCCCAGCGCAAGGCGACCCGCGCCGCCGGCCAGCTTGCCGGCCTGAACGTGGTGCGACTGCTCAACGAGCCGACCGCCGCGGCCCTAGCCTACGGTCTGCACGAAGGTCGGTCGGAACGACGCATTCTCGTTCTCGATCTGGGCGGCGGCACGTTCGACGTGTCGATCCTGGAGATGTTCGAAGGCGTGATGGAGGTCCGCGCGACCGCCGGCGACAACATGTTGGGCGGCGAGGACTTTGTCAGCGCGATCATGGACGGCTTCATCGGCGCGGTTGGTTGGACTGCCGGGATTCCGCCGCGCGGCCACGAACAGCCGGTGCACGCGGCGTTGCGCCGGGCGGCCGAAGTCGCCAAGCGCGCCCTGACCGACGCCGAGACACACGAGATGGTTCTCGCCCATCAAGGCCAGGAGTGGCGCTGGACCGTCACGCGCGACGGCTTCGAACAACTCAGCCAGCCGCTGCTCGCACGCTTGCGTGCTCCGGTGGAGCGCGCGCTGCGCGATGCGAAGCTGATGCCTGTGCAGATCGATCATCTGGTGCTGGCAGGCGGCGCGACGCGAATGCCACTGTTCCGCCGGCTGGCGGCGCGCCTGTTCCAACGGTTGCCGATCGCGACCGTCAACCCGGACGAAGTGGTGGCGCGCGGTGCGGCGGTGCAGGTCGGGCTGGTCGCGCGAGACGCCGCGCTGAACGATCGCGTGATGACCGATGTCGCGCCGTTCTCCATGGGCATCGAGGTGGCCGATGCCCGCGATGGTCAGGTGGTGGCGACCGGTCTTTATCTTCCTGTGATCGAGCGCAACACGGTCATCCCGGCAAGCCGTTCGGTACGGGTGCAAACGCTGCGCAACGGACAGCGGCAGCTTGATGTGCGGGTGTTTCAGGGTGAGGCGCGACAGGTGGCCGACAACATCCCGCTCGGCCAGCTTCGATTGCCGGTTCCCCCTGCGCCGGCCGGCCAGCAGTCGGTCGAGATCCGTTTCACCTATGACACCAGCGGGCTCTTGGAGGTCGATACGCGGGTGGATGCGACCGGTGCGACCCGGCACCTCGTGATCGAGAACCAGCCCGGCGTGCTGTCGGCAGCAGAAGTCCAGCAGCGTCTCGAGGCAATGGCCCACCTGAAGGTTCATCCGCGCGATCAGGCAGAGAATCAGGCGGTGCTGTCGCGCGCCGAGCGGCTCTTCTCCGAGCGGCTCGGTGAGGAGAGGGCACAGGTGGCCGGCCGTCTCGACCAGTTCCGCACACTGCTGGAGCGGCAGGATCCCGCGGAGATCGGGAGGTTCCGCGGTGAGCTGATCGAGTGGCTGGACCTGGTCGACACATCCTATTTCCAGTGATCGATGCACTCGCCGTGGGATGAGCTGGGGATCGAGCCGACCGGCGATACCGGCATCATTCGCCGTAGCTATGCCGCGAGGCTGAAGCAGAACCGGCCCGAGGACGACCCGGAAGGCTTCAGGCGCCTGCGGGCCGCCTACGAGGCGGCGATGGCGATGGCAACCGTCCCCGCAGCCGACCACGACACGCTGGCAATGCCTGAATGGGCACCAGGAAACGCGGAAGCTGTCAGGACGGAGGAAACGCCGTCGTTCGGCTCCGATGCGTCGATTGTCAGTGGGCAGGATGCCGCCTCCCGCGACATCGTGGCGGCAATCGAGCGGCACGACGTGACCGCCGCCGCCGCGGCGTTGGCAAAGGCAAAACGGGCGGGTGATCTGTCGCTTGCCGACGAGATGGCGCTGTCCGATCACCTGCTTGCGCAACTGGTGTTCGACCGTATGCTGAACGTTGAAACGATCATCGAGGCGGCAACGCGGCTCGGCTGGTACGGCGAGGCGGAAACCGATCAGCGGTCTCCGCTGCTTGATCGTCTGGGCGCCCGGATTGCCGCCGAGCACTGGCTGGCGGCACTCCGGCTGACGGCCGCGAGTTATCGCTATTACCTGGGCAGTCACGCCGCGACGGCGGCTCGCCTGCTGTTGGGACGTGGGCGCATCTTTCTGTCCCGTCTGCTGCCGCCGGAACCACCGCTGCGGCAACTGGTCGGCGAATTCCATCGACACCAACCGTGGATCGGTCACGCCTTTGATGCCCGCCGCATCGCTGAGCTCGAGCGGATTGCCAGGCATAGCTTCACGCGCGCGAGTTCGGCGCTCTGGCTGATGGTCGTGCTCCTGCCCGTCGCGATCGTTTCGCTACATATCGGGTTCGGCGCTGTCGTCTATGTGTATTTGATCTGGCTTCTGCGCCGCATCGCCCGTCCGGTCCTGCTAGGTGCTCTGATCGTGGTGCCCTTGGCCACCCTGCCGTATTGGGCCGGCCAGATCCGGCCTGGCCGCCAACCCGACATCGCGCGGGTGCAGCCTACGCTCGCGCAACTGACGCAGCGGGCGGAGGCGGGTGACCGGAATGCGGCGTTCGAACTCGGCGTGCATTATGCCAGCGCGGCCGGAACCGCACGGGACGGCGCTGCCGCGGAGCAATGGTTCCTCCGAGCGCTGCCGGAACGAATGGAAGCGGCGCAATGGTTGGGCTACCTCTACCAAGGAGGGCAGGGCGTGCCTGTGAACCTGGTAAGGGCGCGGCGCTACTATCTTGTTGCCGCATCGCGTGGCGATGCCGTGTCCCAAGCCAACCTGGCCATCATGATGACGTCAGGACGTGGCGGTCCGGTCGATGCCGTGGAGGCGTTCGACTGGTACTTGCGGGCGGCACGCCAGGGCATTCCGCAGGGGTTGAACGGGGTCGGTTACTCGTACTTGACCGGCCAAGGCGTGCCGCGCGATCCGGTCCGCGCCGTGCCGTGGCTGCGTGCCGCCGCCGAGGCCGGGCAGCCGAACGCCATGCATACATTCGGCGGCCTGTTTTTGCGTGGCGACGTCATCACGGCGTCGCCCTCCATGGCGTATTATTGGCTGTCGCTCGCGGTCCGAACCTATTCGCCGGTAGACGCGATGCGACCTTCGGCGGAAGCCGCGCTCCGGCAGAGCGCCGCGCTGCTCAGCGACGAACAAAAAACCATGCTCGACGAGGATGTCGGCCTATGGCGGCCGCAAGCCGGGCGCGCTCCCGAGTAGCGATCGCTGCATTTGATTGCACCGGCTATTCAGTCGGCCAGATCAATCAGTCGCACGAACGCGGTGACCACCGTCAGCAGGCGACGGTGTGTAGTCCCAGGCTGCGTGCGGCACGCACGAGCTGCGCATCCAGGCTGATCAACACCGAGGCATGATTCTGCGCCAACCAGAGATCGCTGGCATCGCAAAAGGTAAGGTTGTGGTGGCGAGCAAGTTCCATTGTGGTGGTGAGGTCAATGGCCATTCCCGTGACCGGTGGTTGGATATTCCAGTACAGCCAGGCGGTTAGGAGTTCTTCGGGTAATAGGGGCAAAACCTCGGGCGCGAGCTGATATTTTGCTTGCGTCGACGCGCGGCGGCTTGATTCAAGCTGGACGTGACCATCCCACCAGAGATGTCTGGTCTGTCGCATGGCGAACTACAGCAGCTTGTGTTGAAGCTGCTGGGTGAGGTTGCGGATCTCAAGCGGATGGTTGCCGAGCAGCGCGAGGAGATCGCGCGGTTGAAGGGCCTGAAGGGCCGACCGGATATCAAACCCAGCGGGATGGACAAGGGAACCACACCGAAGCTGCCGCGAGGTGGCAAGGATCGGGGACGCGGCAGGTCGTCGCCCCGGGTCAGCGTCGAGGACCAGGTTGTTCGGGCCCAGGTTCCGCCTGGTTCGCGCTTCAAGGGATACGAAGACTTCGTGGTGCAGGATCTTGTGCTGCGGGCTCGGACGATCCGCTATCGCCGCGAGCGCTGGGTGACGCCGGAGGGGCGAACGGTGGTGGCGGCATTGCCATCTGGCGTGGCGAGCCACTTCGGGCCAGAGTTACGGCGCTTCGTGTTGGCGCAATACCACCAAGGTCAGGTTACGGTGCCACGACTGGTGGAGCAGCTGCGGGCGATCGGTGTCAGCATTTCGAAGCGGCAAGTGATGCGGCTGCTGATTGCCGGGCAGGACGTATTCCTCGCCGAAGCGCGTGACGTGTTGCGTGCCGGGTTGCGGAGCGCCAGCTGGATCACGGTGGACGACACTGGGGCGCGACATAAAGCCGCCAACGGCTTTTGCACCCAGATCGGTAACGAAAACTTTGCCTGGTTCGGCACGACCGATAGCAAGTGCCGCTGGAACTTCCTCGATCTGCTGCGCGCCGGATATACCGATTACGTGATCAATGATGTGGCACTGAGCTACATGCGCGAGCGTGCGCTCGCCGGACCCATCATCACTCGCCTGGCGGAACACGCGGACAAGCAGTTTGCCGATCCTGCGGCCTGGCGGGCGCATCTGGAGCAGCTTGGGATCACCGCGCTGACGGTAACACCCAACCCGGTGCAGATCGCCACCGAGGGGGCGCTGTGGGGCAGCATCCAAGCGCATGACTTTCTGCGTGAGGGGGTGATTGTCAGTGACGACGCCGGACAGTTTGCCGTCGGTCAGCACGCACTCTGTTGGGTACACGCCGAGCGGCTGGTGCACAAACTCGACACCTTCACCGACCAACAGCGTGCCGCACAGCAGCAGGTCCGCGCGCTGATTTGGCAGCTTTACGCCGATCTGAAGGACTACCGCACCACGCCGACACCATGGCAGCGCGACCAGTTCCGCGCGCGGTTCGACTACGTCTTCTGTCGCCACACCGGCTTCGTCAGTCTGGATCGCTTGCTGCAGCGGTTGCACGCCAACAAGGCCGAACTGCTGGCCGTGCTCGACCATCCAGACATCCCGCTCCATACCAACGGTTCGGAAAATGACATCCGATGCCAGGTGACCAAACGCAAAGTCAGCGGTGGCACCCGCAGCGATCTCGGCCGCGACTGCCGAGACGCTTTCCTCGGCCTGGCCAAGACTTGCGCCAAATTGGGCGTCGCTTTCTGGGACTATCTCGGCAGCAGGCTTGCCATCCCCGGACAGCCCGCACTACCGCCGCTCCCTGACCTCATCCACTGCCGCGGTCAGCCAGCGTAACAACCGCCCGAGGTTTTGCCCCTATTACTTCTTCGGCCTTATCAGGGTGTCGTCGGGATTTCATTCGGCAGGTATTGCCGAGCTCGAAATGAAATATCCTCGGTACGAACAGAAGCTGACCGGAGAGACGGGCATGGACCCAGGGTCCATCTGGCTCACCGAACAACATCGCAGCGACTGCCGAAGCGTCAACGACGCGGATCATCGCGATCCTGTCGGATCATCCTGACCGACTCGCCGCTCGGTGTCCGGACGCCCGAAGCCTGAACGCGGGTGTAGATTTCATCGATCCGCGACACCGGCGCAGACGTGGCGACCGATTCGAGAATGGCCATCAGCTCGCCCTGCAGCGAGCGATGATTGCGGGCAGCGCGTTCACGCAGCCGCTGGGCGATATCATCGGGCACGTTCTTGATGGACAGCGTAACAGTCATCGGTTTCATCCCGGCATCAGAGTGGTGCCGATATGGTTCCTCCCGCGACCATTGGCAACCGCGGTGCGGGCGGGTGTAGCCTGCACGCGCAAGCACGGAGGAACCGCCATGGAATTCGGTTATTTCGCCATGCCCTCCCATCCGCCGGAGCGAGGGCTGAAGGCCGGCCACGACTGGGACCTGCAGACGCTGCGCTGGCTCGACGAACTCGGCTATGCCGAAGCCTGGATCGGCGAGCACTACACCGCACCCTGGGAGCCGCATCCCTCGCCGGACCTGCTGATCGCCCAGGCGCTGCTGCAGACCAAGCGCTTGCGCATCGGGCCCGGTGGTTTCCTGCTGCCCTACCACCATCCCGCCGAGCTGGCCGCGCGGGTGGCGATGCTGGATCATCTCTCGGAAGGACGGCTCAATTTCGGTGTCGCCGCATCGGGCCTGCCGACCGATTGGGCGATGTTCCAGGTGGACGGCACCGCCGGCGTCAACCGCGAGATGACGCGCGAGTCGCTCGACATCATCCTGCGCCTGTGGAGCGACGAACCGCATTTCACCCATGAGGGCAAATTCTGGAAGGTGGAGAAGCCCGAGACGATGTTCGGGTTCCTGAAACCGCACATCTACCCGCTGCAGAGGCCGCATCCACCGATCGGCGTTGCCGGCTTCTCGAAGCAGTCGGACACTCTGAAGCTGGCGGGCGAGCGGGGGTTCCTGCCGCTGAGCCTGAACCTCAATCCGGCCTATGTGGCGAGCCACTGGGAGGCGGTGGAGATCGGCGCGGCGCGCACCGGTCGCACGCCTCACCGCCGCGACTGGCGGCTGGTGCGCGAGGTGTTTGTCGCCGAGACCGACGCGGAGGCGTGGCGGCTGTCGGCGGGCGGCATGATGGGACGCATGATGCGCGAGTATTTCCTCCCGCTGCTCGGCAATTTCGGTTTCCTGGAGTACCTCAAGCACGATCCGAACGTGGCCGATTCCGATGTGACGCCCGAATACTGCGCGCAGCACAATTGGCTGATCGGTTCGCCCGCGACGGTGGCCGAGAAGCTGGAGCGCATCTACCGCGAGGCGGGCGGCTTCGGCGGCTTGCTGGTGTTCGGCTTCGACTACGCCGACAACCCGCAGGCCTGGCACAATTCGCTTCGCCTGTTGGCCGAGGAGGTTGGGCCGCGCGTGGCGCACCTGAAGCCGTCGTAGGGGAACAGATGCCCGAATATGACCTCGCGGTCCTCTGGGAGGCGCATTGCCGGTACGAGTTCGAGACCCGCGATGTCGATGCGACGATGGCGACGATGGTTGCGTCGCCGTACGTGAATCACATCCCCACCATGGCGGGCGGCGTAGGGCATGATCAGCTCAAGCGCTTCTACCGGTATCACTTCATCGGCGCGAATCCGCCCGATACCGCGATGATTCCGGTCAGCCGCACCATCGGCGCCGATCGCATCGTGGATGAGGTGATCTTCCGCTTCACCCATACTGCGTCGATCGACTGGATGCTGCCGGGCGTCGCCCCCACCGGGCGAGCCGTCGAGGTACCGCTGGTGGCGATCGTGCAATTCCGCGACGGGAAGGTGGCGCACGAGCACATCTATTGGGATCAGGCATCGGTGCTGGTGCAGATCGGGCTGCTTGATCCGCAGGGTCTGCCGGTCGCCGGTGCCGACACCGCGCGCAAGGTCCGTGATCCGACACTGCCCAGCAACGCGCTGCTGGGCGAGGCCTGGCGGAGCAGCGAGGGCAAGCCCATCTGACTTGCGCCGGCTCGGGCGTGACTTTTGCCGCCGTCAGTGACAATGAAGCGGCGGAGTGACCAAAAGGATTGTGTGTCGCCGTGAGACCATCAGCATTGCTTGACCAACACCGTCAGGCCATCCGAGACACGGTCGCGGCGCATCGCGCAAGCAACCCACGCGTCTTCGGCTCGGTCCTCCTCGGCGAGGATACCGACGCCAGTGATCTTGATTTGCTGGTGGAGCCGGCCGAGGGCATGACGCTGTTCGATCTTGGCGCAATCCGCTGGGAGTTGCGCAAGCTGCTCGGCATCGAAGTGGACGTCGTGACGCCTCGTGCTCTACCCGAAAGTTTCCGCGCCGAGGTCCTGACCAGTGCTTTGCCGGTCTGATGGTGCGGCGGCCACGCGCGCTCCGCCTCCGCGCGTATCTTGAGCACATCGTCGACGCGGCAGAACGAATACGTAGCTACACAGCAGGCCAGGCAGAGGAGCAGTTCCTGAAAACGCCAATTACCCAGGATGCCGTGATCCGCAATCTGGAAGTGATAGGCGAGGCATGCCGCAACGTCCTTCGGTATCATGACGAATTTGCCATTGCCCATGAGACGGTTCCGTGGCACGCGCCCTACGAGATGCGCAATGCACTGATACACGGATATTTCAGTATCGATCTCATCCAGACCTGGGCGACAGTGCGAGATGACATTCCGCCCTTTGAGACGCAGATACGCGCACTGCTGACAGCGCTGGACGCGCAATCTCCACCCGATGACCCTGACTCCTAATGCCTGTCCAATGCCACCTCAATTGAGCAATTGATCATGACCAGCCGCGTCCTGCATCGCTCCGGTGCCGTCCCACCAACCGCAGTCGGTGGTGAGGGTATCTATCTCTGCCTCGCCGACGGTACGCGCGTCATCGACGGCTCCGGCGGTGCAGCGGTGGCCTGCCTCGGCCACGGCAATCAGCGCATCGCCTCGGCCGTCGGCAGGCAGGCCGCCGCGATGGCCTACGCCCATACCGGCACCTTCAGCAGCCAGCCAGCCGAGGACCTGGCGCACATCGTGCTGGACGGCGAGCCCGGCGGCCTGACCCATGCTTATTTCTGCTCATCGGGTTCCGAGGGCACCGAGGCCGCACTCAAGCTTGCGCGGCAGTATTTCGTCGAGTTGGGCCAGCCCCGGCGCACCCGCTTCATCGCTCGCCGCCAGAGCTACCATGGCAACACACTCGGCGCGCTTGGTGCCGGCGGCAACATGATGCGGCGGGCGCTATACGAGCCAATTCTTGCACCAGCGTTCAGCCTGGTCTCGCCCTGCTTTGCCTATCGTTTCCAACACGATGATGAAATCGACCAGCAGTACGTCGATCGGCTGGCGGACGAACTGGAGGCGGAATTCCAGCGCCTGGGTCCCGACACGGTGATCGCGTTCATCGCGGAACCCGTGGTCGGCGCCACCACCGGCTGTGTCGCCGCGCTGCCCGGCTATTTCCGCCGCATGCGTGAGATCTGCGACCGCCATGGCGCTCTGCTGATCCTGGACGAGGTGATGTGCGGCATGGGCCGGACCGGCACGATGCACGCCTGGGAGCAGGAGGGCATCGCGCCCGACCTGCAGGTGGTGGCGAAGGGCCTCGGCGGTGGCTACCAGCCGATCGGCGGCGTACTGATCGGCGGCAAGGTCGTCGGTGCGATCAACGTCGGCTCCGGGGGCTTCATGCACGGCCACACCTACCAGGCGCATCCGGTTGCCTGCGCCGCCGCGCTGGAGGTTCAGCGCATCATCCGCGACGACAATCTGCTGGAGAACGTTCGCGCCATGGGCGCCCGGCTGGAGACCGCGCTGACCGAGCGCTTCGGCAACCACCGCCATGTCGGCGATATCCGTGGCCGCGGCCTGTTCTGGGCGCTGGAATTTGTCACCGACCGCACCACGAAGCAGGTGTTCGATCCGAAGCTGGCGATCAACGAGCGGGTCAAGCGTGAGGCGCTGACGCGCGGACTGGCGATCTATCCGATGGGCGGAACGATCGACGGCAAGCACGGCGACCACGTCATCGTCGCACCGCCCTACATCGCGACAGCCGCCGACATCGACACGATCGTCGATCGACTGGGCGCCGCGGTCGACGCAGCGGTTGCTGCCGGCAAATGAGGATTTCCGTGTTCGGGATCGGCTATGTGGGTGCGGTGTCCAGCGCCTGCCTTGCCGATCTCGGCCATCAGGTCATCGGCGTCGATGTTGCGCCGGCGAAGATCGACCTCCTCAAGCGCGGTCAGTCGCCGATCGTCGAGGCATCGGTCGATAAGCTGATTGCCGATGCCGTCGCACGCGGAACGCTCACGGCGACCGTGAATGGCGCGGAGGCTGTTGCCGCCACCGATTCTGCTGGAGGATGCCGACCTGCGCTGCCGCCTTGCCGGTGCGGCGCGCGGGTTGCTGGAGGCGCGGTTCTCCTGGGCGTCGGTCGGCCGGCAGTTCGAGGCCATCTGCCAGCGCGCCGTCGCCCGCCGCCCCGGCCACTTGACCGACGGACCGTAACGGCCACATTGGCCGCAATGCGCAACTTCTCAGACCTGTCCGAGCGCGAGGTTCTTGCATTGGCGATCGCCAATGAGGAAGAGGACGGCCGTATCTACACCGACATCGCGGAAGGGTTGCGGCAGGATTACCCCGCCAGCGCGAATGTATTCACCGAGATGGCCGGCGAGGAGAGCGATCATCGGCGTCGGCTGATCGAGCTGTATCAGGAAAAGTTCGGCGAGCACATCCCGCTGATCCGCCGCTACGACATTCGCGGTTTCATTCAGCACCGGCCGGTTTGGCAGCTCCAGCCGCTCCGCCTCGATTCCGTGCGCGACCTCGCCGAGAGCATGGAGACGGAGGCCAAACGATTCTATCGCCGCGCCGCGGCGCGGACGACCGACGCGTCGATCCGCAGATTGCTTGGCGACCTGGCCGAGGCCGAGGCCGTGCACGAGCAGCGTGCCGATCAGATCGTCGAGGAGAACCTGCCCGCCAATGTCCGGGCAGGTGAGGACGCGCATGCGCGGCGGAATTTCGTGCTGCGGGTGATCCAGCCGGGATTGGCCGGGCTGATGGACGGCTCGGTCTCCACGCTGGCGCCGGTGTTCGCCGCAGCGTTTGCCACCGGCCAGTCATGGAACGCGTTCCTGGTCGGAATGGCCGCCTCGATCGGCGCCGGCATTTCGATGGCATTCGCCGAGGCGCTGTCGGACAACGGCAGCCTGACCGGGCGTGGCGCGCCGGTGATCCGTGGCGCGATCACCGGGCTGATGACCACACTCGGTGGCATTGGTCATACATTACCGTTTCTGATCCCAAATTTCTGGACCGCCGTCACGCTGGCAATGTGCGTCGTGGTGGCGGAACTCGCAGCGATCAGCTGGGTGCGCTGGAAGTACATGGATACGCCGCCAATTTCTGCCGCATTCCAGGTGGCATTTGGCGGCGCCCTGGTGTTCGCCACCGGCATCCTGATTGGCAGCAGCTAGAGGATTGCATGCGGGATACGATCGTGATGCAGCCTGCCGAGATGCAGGGCCTGCGGCATGACTCCACGACCATTGCCTTGCACTGGATCAGTGCCCTGCTGGTAGTCGCCCTGTGGACGATCGGCCAGACCGTGGATGTGTTTCCGAACGGTCCGCTGCGGATCGATTATCGCTCGGTTCATATCCTGCTCGGCGTGGCGCTCGGCGTTGTGCTGCTCGCCCGGCTTGGCTGGCGGCTGACCCGCCGCGATACGTTGCCGCCGCTGGATCACGGCGTGCTTTTGGCGATCGCCCGCGCCACGCACTGGCTGCTCTATGTGCTGCTGATCCTCGCGGTGGTTCTCGGCATCGCCAATGTTTGGGTGCGCGGGGATGTTATCTTCAACCTGTTTCAGGTGCCGGCGTATGATCCGAGCGATCGCGCACTCAGACAATTGATCGGTGGCTGGCACGCGTTGGCCGCCAACGCGGTGCTGATCGTTGCCGGTGTGCATGCGGCGGCGGCGCTGTTCCATCATTATGTGCTGCGCGACGCGACGCTGCGGCGGATGTTGCCGTGGCGGCCGCGCTGATCGATGACCAATGATGGGTTTCGCTGCGCTCAACCCATCCTACGAAGGCGCGAAACCGGCAGCTCGGAGAACGAAACCCATCATCGCCCTTCATCAGGTCAATCCAGCGTCTCGCGGTACATGCTGACCGCGATCGCCCCAACCACCACAGCGAACACCGCCATCGGCCACAGGTCCGGCCAGATCTGCGCCAGCCCGTTGCCCTTCAGCAGCATGCCGCGAGAAATGCGCAGCGCGTGCGTCAGCGGCACCGCCTCGCCGATGATGCGTGCCCAGGCCGGCATGCCCATGAACGGGAACATGAAACCCGACAGCATGATCGATGGCAGCAGCCCGAACTGCGACAACTGCTGTGCCTGCATCTGAGTGGTCGCCATGGTGGAGAAGGCGAACCCCATCGCCAGGTTGCAGGCGATGAACACGCCGAGCGCCAGCAGCAGCAGCGGCACCGAGCCGCGCACCGGCACTGCGAACACCGTGACCGACACCAGCAGGATCAGCGCGATCTGCACATAGGCCAGCCCGACATAGGGGATGATCTTGCCCAGCATCACCTCCACCGGACGCACCGGCGTCGCCAGCAGGTTCTCCATTGTGCCTGACTCGCGTTCGCGCGTGATCGCCAGTGTCGTCATCACCAGCGTAGAGACGGTCAGGATCAGCCCGATCAGCCCGGGCACGATATTCAGCGCGGTGATCTGCTCCGGATTGTAGCGGCCATGCAACACGATCTGAAACGGTGGATGCTGCGGCTGCACCCGCATGTCAGCCGGCAGGTCGCGGTTCAGCACTGTGGCGTTCAGCGCCACCACGGCCGCGGTCGCGTTGGCAATCGCGGTGGGATCGGTGGCATCGGCGTCCATCAGTACCTGCGGTACCTCGCCCCGATCGACCCGGCGCGAGAAGTCCGGCGGTATATTCACCACGAACATCACGTCGCCGCGTGCCAACGCCTGTTCGGCTTCGTCCTCGGTCGCCATCGGCCGGATATCGAAGTACCCGGTGTTCTGCAACGCGGCGGCGAGCGAGCGCTCATAGGTGGAATGTTCCGCAGCAAGCAGTCCGGTCGGCAGATGCCGTGGATTGGCATTGATCGCGTAGCCGAACAGGAACAGCTGGACCATGGGCAGCATCACCGTCAGGCCGACGGTGGCACGGTCGCGCCGCATCTGCAGCGATTCCTTGATCAGCATCGCGAACAGACGCGCGAACGAGAAGCGGTTCATGCCTCGGTGTCCCGCAGCATATGAATGAACACATCGTCGAGCCTCGGCTCGACCTCCTCCCAGTGCAGCATGTCTTCGCCGAGGCTATCGATCGCGGCACGCAGTGCGGCGCGATCCATCCCTGCGATGCGCAGCGAGCGGCCGAATACCGCGGCGGTCTCCACGCCCGGGAGGTGGCGCAATCGGCGCACCGCCTGCTCGATGCCGTCGCCGGTCGCCTCGAATGTCACCAGATGCGCGGCGCGCACCACGTCGTCCGCGGTGCCCTGCACCACCAGCCGCCCACCGGATAGATACACCACTCGCTGGCAGCGCTCCGCCTCGTCCATGTAGTGAGTGGAAACCAGCACCGTCATCCCGTCGGCCGCCATCTCGTGGATCATGTCCCAGAATTCGCGCCGTGCCTTGGCATCGACGCCGGCGGTCGGCTCGTCGAGCAGCAGCAGACGCGGGCGATGCAGCACGCAGGCAGCAAGCGCCATGCGCTGCTTCCAACCGCCCGACAGTTCCTGCGCCAACTGATCGGCGCGATCGGTGAGGCCGATGCGTTCCAGCACCTCGGCAATCGCACGACGGCGATCGCGAATCTGATAGAGCCGCGCCATGAATTCCAGGTTCTCTGCCACCGTCAGGTCGCCATAGAAGCTGAAGCGCTGGGTCATGTAGCCGATCTGTAGGCGGATGCGCGGAGCGTCGCTGAGCAGATCCATGCCGAGACAGGTACCGCCGCCGCCATCGGGGCGCAGCAGGCCGCACAGCATGCGGATGGTGGTTGTCTTGCCGCTGCCGTTGCCGCCGAGGAAGCCGCAGATCTCGCCTTCCGGCACCTGCAACGTCAGCCCATCGATCACCAGCCGTTGGCCGAAACTCTTGCGCAGATCGTGGACGTCGATGGCGAGCGCAGTCATCGCCGCACATCCACCGGCTGGCCCGGCTTGAGCTGCACGGCCTGGTCGGCTGGCGGATGCGCCTCGATCAGATAGACCAGCTTCTCGCGGTTGGTTTCGCTGTAGATCACCGGCGGCGTGTATTCCGGTTGCGGCGCGATGAACGTGACGGTGGCGGTGAGCCCGGCCGCGCAGGCGTCGCAGGCGATGCTCAGCCGGTCGCCGGTATGCAGGGTGGCGAGCGCGGTCTCCGGGACAAAGAACCGCACCAGAATATTCTGCGGCGGCAACAGCGACACCACCGGGACGCCCGCGTTGATCGTCTCGCCGGGTCGCGCATAGGTATCCGACACCAGCGCGGCGACCGGCGCGGCGATGTGGCGCTGGTCCACCTGCCACTGCGCCTGCGCCAGCCCGGCCTGCGCCTGCGCCACCATGGCACGCTGGGCGGCAATCTCGTATTCGCGCCCGGTCGGTGATTCCATCTGCGCGAGCTTCGCGGTCGCCGCCTCGACGTGCGCGATGGCCGACGACAGGTCGGCGCGCTGTTGATCCACCGTCTGCCGGCTGGCGGCGGCGGTGCGCAGCAGTTCCTCATTGCGCGCCAGGTCTTTGGCAATGCGATCCCGCGTGGCGACCAGATCGGCGAGATCGGCACGTGCCTGGGCGATCTCGGTATCCCGCATGCGCGTCTCGAGGTTGGTGAGCCTTGCCCGCGCCTCCGCCAGCTTTCCAGCGGCGGCGTCGCGGGCCGCGACATCGTCAGCATCGTCCTGGGTGAACAACGGAGCGCCCGCCGCCACCTGGTCGCCGCGGGCTACGGCAATGCCGGTGACACGGCCGGTCAGCGTTGGCGACACGCGGACATACTCGGCGTCGACATAGCCCTGCCAGGCTGCAGGGTCCGTGGCGCGGTGCAGCCACCACCAGCCGGCCGCGCCGCTGCCCGCGAGCAGCAGCGCGATGAGAACCAGGGTTCGCTTCATGCCGGCGGGTCCGGCGCCAGGCCGCGCAGCAGCGTCTCGATATGCGCCTCGGCAACGGCGCGTGGGTCGAATGTGAGGTCGGTGTGACGGCCGAGCGAGTGCTTCCAGAGCGCGAGCAGCAGGAACGGCCCGGCGAACAGCGGCAAGGTGGCGTGCACGTCGATCGGGCGGAACTCGCCGCGCTGGATGCCGCGGGTGAGGATGCCCTCGATCAAGACGAAGGCCCGGCGCAGCACGGCATCGGCATAGAACTGTGCGATGGCGGGGAAGTTGCCTGAACTCGGCGACGACCAGCTTTGGAACCGCAGTCAGATCGCTGTCGAGCAGGTGCAGAAACCGCTGTGCCAGCAAACGCAGCAGGTCGGCCGAGGGACCAGTGTGCGCGGCCAGGTCGGCTTCGGCCGCTTCGACGTTCGGCAATACCGCCTGCCGAACGACAGCGCGGAACAGGTCTTCCTTGGTCGGGAAATACAGGTAGATCGTGCCCTTGCTGATCCCGGCGGCGGCAGCGACATCCTCGAGCTTGGTCGCCGCATAACCGCGTTCGGCGAACGAGGCGAGGGCGGCGGCGATGATCTCGCCGGGACGTGCGTCTTTGCGACGGGTGCGGGGCATAGCGCTTAATTACTGACTGTTCAGTCATTATTCAAGACCGATCGCTTCGGCGAAGACCGAACTGTGCCGGATTGCGAAGCGACGCTGGGCCACCCAGCCTGTCACGTATGCAACACGTCATCCTGCTTGCCGCGGCCGGGTTGTCGGCCGGTGCGATGAATGCCGTCGCCGGCGGCGGCTCGTTCGTGAGCTTTCCAGCCATGGTTGCCGCCGGACTGCCGCCGGTGATCGCCAACGCGTCCTCCACGGTGGCGTTGTTCCCCGGCACGCTGGCCAGCACATTGGCCTACCGCCACGACTTCGCGCATGTGCGCGGTCTTCCACTGCGCGCGATGGTGCCGGTCACCGTGGCCGGAGGGCTGGTGGGTGCGGTGCTGTTGCTCGCTACACCTGAGCGTCTGTTCGATGCGGTCATCCCATTCCTGCTGCTGCTCGCCACGGTGACATTCGCGTTTGGCGCCCGCGCCGGGCATGCGTTGGACAGATTGGTCCGGGTGGGACCACGCGGGATGCCGGCGGTGCAATTCGTGATTTCGATCTACGGTGGCTACTTCGGCGGCGCTGTCGGGCTGATGATGATGGCTGCCTGGAGCCTGTTGACCGCGAATGCTGATCTGAAGGCGATGGCACCGATAAGAGTGCTGCTGGTGAGCGTGGCGAACGGCGCCGCCGTGCTGTGGTTCATCGGCACGGGTTCAGTGCGCTGGCCGCAGACGCTGGCGATGCTGGGGGCAAGTGTCGTCGGCGGCTATCTGGGCGCACGGCTGGCTCAAGTGCTGCCGGCAGCGATGGTACGCGTCTGCATCGTCATCCTGACCGCTGGCGTGACCATCGGGTTCTTTCTGCGCGCGCTGTGATGAATGTGCGGGCTGGCGGGAATAACACGGGCGCTGGCGCGGTAGTCACCTGCGCGACCGGATGGTCGCGCACCAGCTCGTGGGAGGTTCCAATGCGGATACTGTTTCTGTTGGGCTTGTTGGCCATCGCGGTGCCATTGACCGTCATCGTCGCCGATGCATCGCAATCGTCAGGTGCCGGCGCTGGCAAGCTAGGCTGCGACGACTGCCAATAGGCAATCTGCCAGGCTGCCCGCCTGGGTTCCCGCGCGGCAGTGGAACGCAGGCGGGTAGGTCAGGCCCGTTTGTGCTCGATGTCCGGCAGGAACGCGGTGAGCAGCCCGATCAGCGGCAGGAACGAGCACAGCCGATACACCGTCTCGATGCTGGTCCAGTCGGCAACCTGGCCGAGCGCCGCGGCGCCAAGTCCGCCCAATCCGAATGAGAAGCCGAAGAACATGCCGGCGACCGTGCCGACCCGCCCGGGCAGCAGGTCCTGCGCATACACCAGTATCGCCGAGAACGCCGAGGCCAGGATAAGGCCGATCGCAACCGTCAGGATGCCGGTCCAGAACAGGTTCGCGTAGGGCAGCATCAGCGCGAACGGGAAGGCGCCGAGGATCGAGAACCAGATCACCGGCTTGCGTCCGAAGCGGTCGCCGATCGGTCCGCCGGCGAAGGTGCCGGCCGCCACCGCAGCCAGGAACACGAACAGGTGGATCTGCGCGTCCTGCACCGAGAGGCCGAACTTATGGATCAGGAAGAACGTGTAGTACGAGCTGAGCGAGGAGGTGTAGACGTTCTTCGAGAACAACAGCGCCACCAGGACGGCGATCGCCCCGAGCACCTTCTTGCGTGACAGCACGGCATAGGCGGCGCCCCGGGCACTGCTGCCGCGGCTCCGCTGTGGCGACAGATGGCGGCTGTACCACACGCTGACATTGCTCAGCAGCAGGATCGCGAGCAGGGCCGCGGCAGAGAACCAGGCGACGCTCCCCTGGCCGCGCGGCACCACGATAAAGGCGGCGAGCAGCGGGCCGATCGCGGATCCGGTGCTGCCGCCGACCTGGAACAGCGACTGGGCAAAACCGTGGCGTCCGCCCGAGGCCATGCGCGCCACCCGGGATGACTCGGGATGGAACACTGAGGAACCGACGCCGACCAGGGCGGCGGCAAACAGGATCGTCAGGTAGTTGCTGGCGACCGCCAGCAGCAGCAAACCGATCAAACTGGAACCCATCGCAATCGGCAATGAATACGGCTGCGGGCGACGGTCGGTAACCATGCCCACCACCGGTTGCAGCATCGAGGCGGTAAGCTGCGAGGCAAGCGCGATCAGCCCGATCTGGCCGAAGTCGAGCCGATAAGTCTCCTTCAAAATCGGATAGAGCGCGGGAACCAGCGACTGGTTCATGTCGTTCAGAAGGTGGCACACCGAAAGCGACACCAGGATCGCGAAGGTCGTGGTTTCGCTGCCCGCCTGGGCGGCGGTCGGTCGTGCTGTGACAGCGTTGTCGCTCAAGGTCGCCCTGCCGTGTCGGTTGGTGCGTGATTATGCGAGCGTTGCGGCGTCGGACCTATGCGTCACGCTCAGTCCTGATCCGCGTGTCGGCAAAAATCCGCCGCATTCACCACTTAGTGAGGTATTCAGAATATTCCGGTGTGCCGCGAGACATTGCTATGGATAAATCGCACAGCTCAGGTTCCCAACCTCCGCGCCGAGCGGGGCGGGGACATGCGCAACTTATTCCGGTGGTGTGGATCCTGGTCTTGCTGGCGTCCTGGTTCGTCATCGTCGACTGGAGAATGCTGCCGGACCTGATCAATGCTGCGATGGGCGCGCTGCCCTGATCAGCCGCTTGGCAGATCCGCCGCACCGAGAATACGCAGGTCTGACGATTGCACGAGAATCGCCAATCCCTGTCCGGGACCGGGCGGCTTGGCAGTGAGGCGCCGCGTCGTGCCGTCCCACTCGGCCAGAGTCTCGACCTCGCGCACGACCCGGAACTCGCGGAGCCGCGTACCATCGTTCTCGCCGGCGCCGACATCGGTGGCGTGCTCCGGGTCATAGACGATGCGCTGCACGCGAAACGGGCCAGGGGCAGTGCCGATCTCGACCGCAATCGTGTCTGCCGAGCGGCTGAGCCTCACCGTGACTGGCAGCACGGACGCGGACACGATCGCCGCATCGACCGCGGCGTGCTCCGAGCCCACGACGACTGCCGCCCCGTCCACCACCAATGCCGGTGTGAACACGCCACCGCCGAGTTGGCGCGCATAAGCCTGCTGGCGGGCGGTCGCCGTCCGACTGGAGAACTTGTCGCGCCAGCCGAGATGATCCCAGTAATCGACGTGCCAGGCGAGCGCGATCACGTCGGGCCGCAGGGTCAGCTGGCCGAGTAACGCGTCGGCCGGAGGACAGGATGAACAGCTCTGGGAGGTGAACAGTTCAAGCACCACCGGCTTCGACGCAGCGCGAGCGGCCGGAGCGATGCCTACCGCAAACGCCGCGGCAATCAGTTCACGTCGTCGCATCGGCTGCCTCCGCAGTTGGTGCTGCTTTAGACCGGCGACGGCCGCAGGTGTTACAGGCTGCCCCCACGCCGACCCGCCATCGCCCCCAGCCGCAGGCGGAGCGCGTTCAGCTTGATGAAGCCCTGGGCGTCGAACTGGTCATAGGCGCCCTGGTCGTCCTCGAAGGTGACCACGTTCTGCGAGTAAAGGCTGTTGGGTGACTTCGCGGCCGATCACCGACACGTTGCCCTTGTACAGCTTCAGCCGCACCCGGCCGTTCACGCTGTGCTGGCTCTCGTCGATCAGCGCCTGCAGCATCCGCCGCTCCGGGCTGAACCAGAAGCCGTTGTAGATCAGTTCGGCATAGCGCGGCATCAGGCTGTCCTTCAGGTGCGCCGCCTCACGGTCCAGGGTAATGCTTTCGATGCCGCGATGCGCCGCCAGCAGGATGGTGCCGCCCGGCGTCTCGTACACCCCGCGCGATTTCATGCCGACGAAGCGGTTCTCCACCAGGTCGAGCCGGCCGATGCCGTTCGCACGCCCGAACTCGTTGAGCCGGGTCAGCAGCGCGGCCGGCGACAGGCGCGCGCCATCGATCGCGACCGGGTCGCCACGCTCGAAGTCGACGGCGATCACCGTTGCCTGGTCGGGCGCATCCTCGGGGCGGATCGTGCGCTGGTAGACGATCTCGTCGGCCTCCACCGCGGGGTCTTCCAGGATCTTCCCCTCGGAGGACGAGTGCAGCAGGTTGGCATCGACGCTGAACGGCGCCTCGCCGCGCTTGTCCTTGGCGATGGGAATCTGATTCTGCTCTGCGAACTCCAGCAGCCTGGTGCGGCTGGTCAGTTCCCATTCGCGCCAGGGCGAGATGATCTTGATGTCGGGCTTCAGCGCGTAATAGCTGAGTTCGAACCGCACCTGGTCGTTGCCCTTGCCGGTCGCGCCATGCGCCACCGCATCCGCGCCGACCTGTTCCGCGATCTCGATCTGCCGCTGCGCGATCAGTGGACGGGCGATCGAGGTGCCGAGAAGATACTGGCCCTCATACAGTGCGTTGGCGCGGAACATCGGGAACACGAAGTCACGCACGAAGGTCTCGCGCAGGTCGTCCACGAAGATTTCCTTCACGCCGGACATTTCCGCTTTTTGCCGCGCCGGGCCGAGTTCCTCGCCCTGGCCGAGATCTGCGGTGAAGGTGACCACCTCGCAGCGATAGGTCACCTGAAGCCAGCGCAGGATCACGCTGGTGTCGAGACCGCCGGAATAGGCAAGCACGACCTTCTTCACATCCTTGACGCGCATGGCAGCGGCCGTCCTTCTGGAGTGTCCGTCGAGTGCCGGGAGTAGCCCTGGACCAGACGATTGCGCAAGCGGCGGGGGCCTCGGCATGATCGGCTCGCTGACGAACCGGAGGGAATGACATGCGGGCCGTTGCCGCACTGCTTGTCATGCTGCCATGGCTGCTCGGCGCCGCAGCGAGCCGTGCCGCGCAACCGCAGTGGCCGGTTCTCGATACCGAAGCCGTGCCGTACCTGAAGGCGCAAGGTCGCAGCAGCTACGCCGGTTTCCTGTTGACCAATCTGCCGCGCGTGATCGCGGTGGCCTCGGATGGCGCATACGGCTGGTACGGCGGTGGCGGCTCGATCGAGGACGCGCGCACCAAGGCGCTGAAGTCCTGTGCCGACAAGGGCGGCACAGGTTGCGCGATCTACGCCGAGGATTTGCAGGTGGTCTGGCAAGGACGCCCGGCGCAGGCGCTGCCGCCGGTCCCCGGACCGCTGATCGAGGCGCGCGACTACGCCTTCGTACCCGACCCGCGGTACATCTGGCACGGCCCGCAGTCAGCTCTCGGCGTGTATGTCTGGGCGCACGGTACCGGGACCGCCCAGGACTCCCGAGGCGCGCAGCCGCAGCCACATGTCCGCGCGTTCAACAACGCCGGCTTCGACATCGTCCGCTTCGATCGCGCGCCGACCACGGATACCGCGAGCGATGCCGACGAGTGGCTGCATGCGGGACTGGCGACGCTGCGCGCGCGCGGCTGGCGGACGGTCGTGGCGGCCGGCCAGTCGCGCGGTGCGTGGAACAGTCTTCAGGCGCTCGACACGCCGGGCCTGGCGGATGCCGTGATCGCCATCTCGCCTGCCAGGTTCAGCAGCCAGACGACGCAGGAGGCCGATCTGTCGCGCATCCTGCGGCGTGCCGCCGCGTCGCCCCGTGCGCGTGTCGCGGTGGTGCAGTTCAAGGGAGACATCTATGTCCGCGACATGCCGGGTCGGATCGATATGTTGCGCGATCTGCTGCCGTCCCGCGTCGCAGCAGCGCTGGTGATCGATCAGCCGGAGGGCATCACCGGCCACGGCGGCGGCGGCACTGCCGACTTCGCCCGCCGGTTCGGCGCGTGCCTGCTGCGCTTCGTCACCGATGCTGTGCCGCCGAAGGAGTGCACGCCACCCGGCGGTTCGTGAACGGTCGGCCCACCCAAGATCATCACGGCACGTCGAGGACGAGCCGTCGCTGCTGATCGCGGCGGATTTCGCGCAACGCCGCCGCTGCCTCAAGGCGCAGCGCGCCGTGACAGACCGGTTCGCCGATCCGCGAGACCAGCTCACGCCGTACGGTTACCGTCTGATCGTCGAACGCCCAATGGGATGTGTAAGTGAATGCCTCGGTCGCGATCCTTCGATCCGCCGGCAGGCGGAGCGGTTTGCGATCGTCGGGCAACCGCAGTGACAGCTCTTCGACCTGCCGTCCGGCAAGGCATGGCGTCGGCTGCTGGTCGCGGAGCGTCGGCAGATTGGCCGGCCCGAGCAGCAGGTCACCGGGGCGCGCCAGCAGGATCGGACCAAGTACCGGCGCGAACGCGTCGCCGTCCAGGATCTCGGGCTGCGGTTCGAGCGTGAAGTTGGCATGAACCGCATAGGACAGGCCGAACCCGTCGGGCGCCAAAAAGACGTAGTTGCCCCGGCCGGTCTGGCCGAGGGCGTGCAGTTGCCGGCCAACCGCAGCGGCCGAGCCGATCGACTGAACCTGGCGAGCCTGCTGCCGCAGCGCCAGCGCAGCCGGTCCGGTTGCGGTCGTGAGAGTATTGCCGAAAATCTTGCCGGTCGCATCAAGCGATGCATTGGTGCTGGCGGACATCGTGAGGGCATCCTGCGCCAGCACCGGCACGGCGCGCAGAGCCTTTCCGATCGCGCCGACGACCACGATTGGCTTGCCATACTCCTGATACGGCAGCGTGCCGAATGGCGCGACGGCCGCGGTGGTGTCGGCAAACATGCCGAACTCCGGCAGCCAGGTGATGACATGATTGAGCTGCGCCATGGTCGGCGGCGCGCTCAGCGTATAGGCATTGCCGAGGTTGATGAGCACCGCGTGGCTCGCGATGGCTTTGGCGCGCAGCAGCGCCTCGAACAGCGCAACGTGATCCTTGCAGTCGCCGTAACCGTTGCCGAGTACGGTCTCTGCGGCATGCGGCTCGACCGAACCACGGCCCAGATACAGCGCCACATAACGAATGTGCGCGCTGACCCATTCGTACAATGCCCGTGCCTGCTCTCGCCGGTCGGTCAATCCAGCCGTAATCTCGTCCGCCTTGGCCTGAATGGCAGGCGTCACCACGGACTTCGGGGCGGCCAGCGCATCGTAGGCTGCGGCGAACGCCTCGTAGTCGGGGAACGACGAAACGAAGAACCGGGGCCGGTAGTCCCATCCGGATACCGCGGCCTGCTCCTCGGTGCCGGAACCGATTGCGATGTAGTGCCACGCATAACGCACGTCGCGATCCAACTCGGTGCGTTCGAATGCCAGCTCGAAAGTTTCCGTATAAAGCGGGAAGTCACGCGGTGCGGTAACGGTGATGGCAACATTCTGCCATCCGGTGAACCGCTCGAATGCCACCTCCCAGGTGAACTGTCCCGGCAGCAACGGGCGGTCGATTTCCGCCTGTGCGGTCAGTACCTCGGTATCGCCAACCGCTACGTCGGGAAACACCACGATCTTCTGTTGCACGTCGAAGAACATCGGCAGGTTCGGCACGCCGGGTGCCAGTTGATCCCGGATCGCGCTGACGTCCACGTTCTTGCGCGTTCCATCGGCCTTCAGCGTGTATGCCTCGATGATGTCGAGACGTCCGAGCGACGGGTTGAACGGAATCGCAAACTGGCCGATGCGATCTGCCGCCGTGGCGTTCGTCGCGCTGCGCTCCATATGGAAGATCTTGGTGTAGCGTCCATCCGGTTGGATCGTGACATCGATGTTGAGTTGCCTGACCATGATGTTCGGTTCCGCCGATGCAGCGGAGCTCAGGAAGGTAACGACGCCGCACAGCAAGATGACGAACGCCACGGTGGACCAGCAGCAACGCACGGTCGCGGGCGAATGATATGTTTCGTTCCGCATGAGTTTCCTGACCGACACGGCTGGCCTGCGAGCAGGCGTTGGCAAGTCCGGGCACCTGCTGCGAATATTGCCACAGCTCCTGTTGGCTGGCAAACATAATCCGTCCGTGAATCGGATTTGTGCGGCACGGCAGCCGGAGCTGACGCTGCCCCTAAGTGCTGTGATCCCAACGAAAGATTCCCAGGTGACGGTCAGCCGCCGGCAGGAGAGCGGCATCCGCGGTTCCTCAAGCACTCCATCCCAACCTCCGCTTTCTGGATCAATCAGTCGAGCGCTTCTTCGATCTTATCACCGAGAACCGGATTCGCCGCGGAGTGTTCAAGAGCGTCCCGAACTGCAAACCGCCATCCTCGCATACCTGGAGCACCACAATGCCTGCCCAAAGCCCTCCTGCTTCTTCGAAGCGAAGCCTATAATGTATATGTAGCTCGCTTTTGGTAAGCGACCTTGTGAAGCACATGGAGCGTCTACGATGTCGAATCCGCAATACGCTGCCTACAAGGCCGCCGAACCGTACTTCGATCTGGTTCGAGGGGCGTTAGGCGATCTTGTCGATGGTGAGCATTTCTTCGACATCGTCACTGACGGAGTCATCTACGAGGTCCTCTATGATTTCCCCGGTTGGCCTCGCATTATCCACGGGCGTGCCGATCTGATGGCTCAGTTCGGGGGCTATGGCGACAACATCGAGCTTCAATCTGCCGATAAGCTGATTACCCACAAGGCAGACAATGGCCGCGTCGTCGTCATCGAATACGAGGTCCACGGGACCGTCCTCGCCACTGGCGTGAAATACAACAATCGATTTTGTTCAATCATCAGCATTGATAACAGGAAAATCGCGCACTGGAGAGATTACATGGACTCTCTCGCTGCCTGGAACGCATTGACGACGCACACTCGCTGAAAAGCTGATCCCTGAGGCTTCGGCCCGATGTGACGGTGGATGTCCGATCCTGATCGCCTGATCGGGTGCTGCCGACGGGTTGGGGTCGGAAGCGGCTCACACGGCTGACAGACAGCCCTAAACGAGGGTCGCCGCGTTCAACCGGTCGAAACCACTGGGTCGAGGTGGCGGCGCGATATATCCGTGTTCATCCGTGTGCATCTGTGGTTTCAATTTCTTGCCTGCCTCAGACAATTCGACCGGACCCATCCGTCAGATTCATCCATTAGAGCGGCTTCAGGCAGAGCGGAATCGCGACGGGATGATGGGTTTCGCTACGCTCTACCCATCCTACGGCAACGAGCGGGCAGCAATTCGTAGGATGGGTAGAGCGCAGCGAAACCCATCGAGCCAGATGACGGCGCGGGTTTCCGGTCAGGCTGAAAATGCTCTAGCGTCCGGTCGGGGCGCGGCGGCTTTCGGTGCGCAGCTGGCCGCATGCCGCCAGGATGTCGCGGCCGCGCGGCGAGCGGACTGGCGAGGCGAACCCCGCATCCATCACGATGGCCGCGAACCGGTCGATCGCGCTGTTGCTGCTGGTCTCGTATGGGCTCCCGGGCCAGGGGTTGAACGGGATAAGGTTCACCTTGGCGGGGAGGCCGGCGATCAGCCGCATCAGTTCGCGGGCGTCCGCCTGGCTGTCGTTCACACCCTTCAGCATCACGTATTCGAAGGTGATCCGCCGCGCATTCGAGGCGCCGGGATAGCGCCGGCAGGCGGCGATCAGCTCGGCGATCGGATACTTGCGATTGAGCGGCACCAGTTCGTCGCGCAGCTCGTCGCGCACCGCATGCAACGACACCGCGAGGTTCACGCCAAGTTCGGCGCCGGCACGATCCATCATCGGCACCACGCCGGATGTCGACAGCGTGATGCGCCGGCGCGACAACGCGATGCCTTCGTTGTCCATCGCGATCGTCATCGCCTTGGCGACGTTGGTGTAGTTGTACAGCGGCTCACCCATGCCCATCAGCACGATGGTGGACAACAGCCGCGGCGCCTCGCCGGTGGGGCTTGGCCATTCGCCGTAGGCGTCGCGCGCCGCCATGAACTGGCCGACGATTTCCGCCGCACCCAGGTTGCGGGTCAGAGCCTGGGTGCCGGTGTGGCAGAACCGGCAGGACAGCGTGCAGCCGACCTGCGAGGAGATGCACACCGCGCCGCGATCCTCGGCGCGGTCCGGGATGTAGACTGTCTCCGCCTCCTGTCCGTCGCGGAAGCGGAACAGGAATTTCCGCGTTTCGTCTTCGCTGGTCTGCACGGCCGCCGCCTCGGGCCGGCCGATGACGAAACGTTCGGCAAGCCGCTGCTGCAATGGCCGCGCGATCGAGGACATCCGGGAGAAATCGGTGACGCCCTGGTGGTAGATCCAATGCCAGAGCTGTTTGGTGCGGAACGGCGCCTCGCCGATTGCGGTCACCTCGGCGGCAAGCTCCGCGCGCGACAGCCCGACCAGCTCACGCCGCCCATTGGCGAGTCCCGGCGGCGGCGGATCGAACAGCGCCGACTTGGCGAGGATGCGATCGCGCTCGGCCGCGGTCAGATCTAGGTTGGCGTCGCTCATCAGCGCGCCGGGCATGCCTTGCTGATCGCCGCGTAGGCAGCCGAAAAGCCGCGCAGGCTGAAGGTGTCCGCCACCGGCTGGCCGCCACGTGGGCCGGGCGAGCGCGCCAGTGCCTGCCCGCTCTTCTGGAACGCGGCCACCGCCGCCTTGCCGTCGCGGGCGAAGGCACTGCTCTGCGCGGTGTAGAAATCGAGGCCGGTGGTATCGACCTGCACTGTCACCTCCGCGTCCTTGGGGTAGGGGAAGCCGGCACTGATCGCCACCGTGTCGCGGCCGGTGGGGCGTTCCGTCACGGTCAGCACAACCTCGCCGCGACTCGGAAGCACGGGGACAGAGTTCTTTGCCCGGACGAACGCGTAGCAGGTGTTCTGACCCGCCTCCTCGTGCGTCGCGGCGATCCAATCGTCGAACCTGCCCAGTTCCTTTGGCCCCGCGGCGACTGCCGGCTTGGCCTGCGCTGCCGGCTTCGGCGGCGCCTGTGCGACCGCCGGCATGGCGACGACGAGCATGAATACGGTGACGATACGGCGCATGCGGGCAGAGATACGGCGCGTGATGCGGTGCGACAAGCGGCGGCGGATCATGGCTCGGTCTTGCCTGCCACCCAGTCCGGGACGTTGCGGCGAAACCGTGGCGCGCCGTGCCGGCCCGGCTCCGGCTGCGGTGCAGCGACGCCGCGGCTGCCGACCGGGCGCTCGGCGAAGCGGCCGTGCTGGAGCAGCCGATCGTACAGCACCAGCGCGCCGGTCACTGCCAGGTTGAGCGAGAATCGGGTCGGAATCCGCACCACGTGGCGGCAGCGTTGCAGCATGGCGGGCGACAGGCCGGATCGCTCCGGGCCGAGCACGTAGGCCGCGTTCGGCGGATGGCGGAACGAGGGCAGGTCGGTCGCATCCTCCAGCAGTTCGACGCCCACCAGCACGCAACCCTGCGGCAGGTCCAGTGTCTCGAGGTCCGGAAAGCGCCATAGCGGCACGTGCTCCGGCGTGTCGGCGGTGTCGGCGAGTCGGCCGGCACGGGCATCGAAGCCGGCGCCCACGATGAAGCAGAACGCGGCGCCGAAGGCGTGCGCGGTGCGCAGCAGGGCGCCGACATTGGCCGACTTCGACACCCCCTCGACGCCGATGCCGAAATAGCCGCGCGATCTGGCTTCAGCCATGCCGGCGGTCTATGCCCGCCGCATGACCGACGCAACCGACGCCAGGCTGGCGGAGCAGTACGAGGCGTATCCCTATCCGAAGCGCGAGCCGCGCGACGAGGCGAAGCGGCTGATCGTCGGCAGTCCGGGGCATCTGCGCGAGATCGACCACTGGGTGTTCGGCGCCCGGCGTCCGGCGTCGTGGCCGCTGCACGCGCTGATCGCCGGCGGCGGCACCGGCGATGCCACGGTCATGCTGGCGCAGCAGATGGCGCGCGAGGGCAGGGCGGGCGGCGTGACCTGGCTCGACCGGTCGGCGGCGGCGCTGAACATCGGCCAGGCGCGGGCGGCGGCACGCGGCCTCACCAACATCGTCTGGGAGCAGCGTTCATTGCTGGAGCTGCCGGGCTCGGGGCTTGGGCCGTTCGACTATGTCGATTGCTGCGGCGTGCTGCACCACCTGCCCGATCCGGCCGCGGGGCTGCGCGCGTTGCTGTCGGTGCTGGCACCGGGCGGCGGACTTGGGCTGATGGTGTACGCGCCGCACGGCCGCACCGGGATCTATATGCTGCAGGATGCACTGCGGCTGCTGGCGCCGCCCGACGATCCGCCCGCGGCGCGACTGGATGTGGCGAAGCGGGTGATGCGGCATCTGCCGGAGACCGCATGGTTGCGGCGCAACGGCTTCCTCGATGACCATATCAACGGGGGCGATGCGGGGCTGTACGATCTGCTGCTCAATCCGCGCGACCGCGCCTTCACGGCCCGCGAACTGCATGACCTGCTCGCGGCCGAGGGGTTGACGGTGACCTGCTGGGTCGAACCCGCACGTTACGATCCGATCCCGCTTGCTGCCCGATCCGCGGTTGCGCGCGCGGGCTGAGGCGCTCGATCCGATTGGCCGCGTCGCGCTGGCGGAGGCGCTGGCGGGGAATGTCAGCGCACATATCGTGTACTGCATGCGGGAGGACGAGAAAGTGACGCCGGCGGACTTCATGGCGGCCGACGCGGTGCCGGTGCTGCGCGAGCTGTCCGGGCCGGAGCTTGCCGGCGGTATCCAGCCCGACGGCACGATCGCCTTCCTGCTCGACGGGCTGCGCCTGCCGATTGCGTTGCCGCCGCTGGCGCCGGCCATCCTGCGTCTGATCGATGGGCGCCGGTCGGTCGGCGCGATCGCTGCCGCCCTGGCGCAACACGGCACCGGCGAGGCGGCCTTCCAGCGCGCCTGGCGCACGACCTTCACCGCGCTCGAACGGATCAATCGCCTGCTGCTGGCCGCGCCCGTCGCCTGAACGGCTCAGCGCAGGAACGACCAGTGCTTGTAGAACATGCGCTGGAACGAGCCCGAGATCACACTCACCGCATGCACCGCGCCATTGAACGCGGCATGGCAGCGATTCGGACGGACGATGTCCATGAACAGGCAGTAGCGGACATGGTCCACGCCGTTGACCGAGCGATGGAAATACGTGTCGTCGAAGATGAACAGCGGATCATCGCGCCAGTAGTGCGTGCCGCCATCGACCTCGATGAAGACCTCGCGGCTGTCCACCGGGTCGAGGTTGAACAGCACGCGATAGGTGAACCGCAGCGGGCCGAAATGCCATGTCGTGTGCTCGCGTGTGTTGAACACCGACAGCGCGATCGTCTTGATGAAGCGATATTCGCGGTCGAAGTCCGCAATCCGCAGCACCGGCGCCTGCGGCTGATCGTACCATTTGAAGGTGAACATGCCGCGCCGGTTCTCGGCGAGGCTGTTGGCCACATGCGCCTTCACCGCCGCCGCGTTCGCCGTCAGCGCGCTGGTGCAGGCGACGATCTCCGCGCGATGCGCCGGCGGCAGGTCGTCCAGACGGCAGACCCCTGGCGTGCGGTACGACAGCAGGTCGGCCAGCAAATTGATCGGCGACAGCAGCCAGGTGAGGATGCCGTTGCCGGTGAAATACTGCTCGATCAGACGTAGCGTGATGCGCCGGTGCCGCAGCACGTCCATCACGCCGCAGGCGACAATGATCGCGGTGGGAATCGGTACGAACCATGCGGCCGGCGCCAGGATCGCCACCAGCAAGGCGACGCGGCGGACGCGTTTCACGGCCGGGTTCTTGCGCCACGCCATCGGTTGGTCACCGGAGTCCCGCAGTCAGGCTGTCGCTATACCCTACCGCCGCGCGGTGTGAAACGTGCTCATGGCCCACCCCCGACCGGCGGCATCCAGCCGGGTGTTGACCGATGGCCCCGTGCCGCGTCCATACCGATGTCATTCCCGCGAAACTGATGTCATTCCCGCGAACGCGGGAACCCAGGGGCGGCCGCACGGTGCCTGCGGTCCTGGGTCCCCGCTTTCGCGGGGATGACGATAGGATTGCACCGGTCGATGAGTTGTCGCCTGCGGATCACCATCGATACCGATGTTTTGGTGCGCGCCGCTGTGCAGGACGCTCCGCGCCGGTCGCGCATCGCCACGCGCGTGTTGCGTGATGCGGAAACGGTCGCGGTGAGTTTGTCGGCGCTGAACCCTCCGCCTACGCCCGCATCGCTTTGTCGGTGCCCCGCATCAGGATCTGCGCGTGTGCGCCGGTGATTGCCGCGTGGTAGGCCACCGCGGACGGTGACATGTCGGCATCCGGCCGCTGCTCCGGCTCGAAGTGGTGATAGCGGTCCTCGCCGCGCACCAGTGTCGCGCTGTCGTGGCTGCCGGCGATCTGGCGCACATAGGTCGGGATGTAGCGGATCGCGAACCCGATCCGGCGGTCGTCCGACGGGTTGGGGTCGGAGCCGTGGATCAGCCGCACATGGTGCAGCGACATCTCGCCGGCCGCGAGTTCCAGCATTGCCGCCTGGCGTTCATCGACCTCGACCATGATCTCCTGGCCGCGCGACAGCAGGTTCTCCGCGGCGAAGGTGTCGTGATGCGGCACCTGATCCAGCTTGTGCGAGCCAGGGATCACCCGCATCGCGCCGTTCGCCGCGGTGCTGTCGGTGAACGCCACCCAGGCGGTGATGATGTCGGGCGGTTCCAGTCCCCAATAGGTCGAGTCCTGGTGCCAGGACACGTAGCTCGGATTGCGCGCCTCCTTGGTGAAGAACGAGGTGCCCCAGCACAGGATGTCGGGACCGATGATGTCCTCCACCGCATCGAGGATGCGCGGATGACGGATCAGGTCGTTCAGCCAGGTGAACAGCAGATGCGGCTTGTGACGGACCGCGCCCTGCATGCCGTCGCCGCTGGCCTCGAACGCTTCCAGGCTGCGGCGCAGCGCGCTTGCCTCGGTGTGGGTCACGACCGGAACCGGCGCGTAGTAGCCGTAATCGCGATACTGCCGCACGGCGGATTCTGACAGGGACTTCATCGGGGCGGTCCTGTTTCGGAATGAGATGGACAAAGGCGATACTCCCACGCCACCATCGTCGGCAAGCCGGGAGGAAGCAACAACAACTGGGAGACTGAATCATGCGGAGACGCACCTTCCTCGCGGCCTCGGCCGCTACCCTGGCACTGCCCGCGGTGGCGCAGGCGGAGAGCAAGCGGGTCCTGAAATTCATCGCGCAGTCGGATCTGGCGATCGTCGATCCGATCTGGACCACCGCCTACGTGACCCGCAACCACGGGTTCATGGTGTTCGACACGCTGTATGGACAGACCGGACAGAGCGGCGGCTTCAAGGCCACGCCGCAGATGGTCGCCGGCCACGTCATCGAAAACGACGGCAAGACGTGGAAGCTGACGCTGCGCGACGGGCTGGTGTTCCACGACGGCACGAAGGTTCTGGCGCGCGATTGTGTGGCCTCGATCAAGCGCTGGGGAGCACGCGACGCGTTTGGTCAGGCGCTGATGGCGCGCACCGATGAGCTCTCGGCGCCTGACGACAAGACGATCATGTTCCGCCTGAAGCAGCCGTTCGCACTGCTGCCCGACGCGCTGTGTCACGGCGCCTCCAACATGTGCGCGATGATGCCGCAGCGCATTGCCGAGACAGACCCGTTCAAGGCGTTCACCGAGGTCGTCGGCAGCGGCCCGTTTCGCTTCAACCAGAATGAGCGCGTGCAGGGGTCGCTGTTCGTCTACGACAGGTTCGACCAGTACAAGCCGCGCGACGGCGGCGAGGTCAGCTTCACCTCCGGTCCCAAGATCGTCTACTTCGACCGGGTCGAGTGGCACATCCAGCCCGACCTCGCTACCAAGGCGGCGGCCATGCAAGCGGGTGAGATGGACTGGTGGGAGAACCCTTCAGCCGACCTGCTGCCGGTGCTGCGCAAGGCGAAGATCCTGACGCCGATCAACGACCATACCGGCAATCCCTATATCCTGCGTCCCAATCACCTGTTTCCGCCGTTCGACAAGCCGGCCGTGCGCCAGGCGCTGATGGGAGCGATCGACCAGCGGGAATTCATGCTGGCGATGATGGGTGAGGACACGTCGCTCTGGTCCGTGCCGATGGGCTTCTTCCCGCCGGCCTCGCCGTTGGCAAGTGACGCCGGGCTGTCCGCGCTGACCGGCCCGCGCGACTACGCGGCGGTGAAGACGGCGCTGGAGAAGGCGGGTTATCAGGGCGAGAAGGTCGTGCTGATGGGCGCCACCGACCAGCCCACCAACTATCCGCTTGCGGAGGTGGCGGCAGACGTACTCAAGCGTGTTGGCATCGCGGTCGACTATCAGGCGACCGACTGGGGCACCGTCGTGCAACGCCGTGCCCTGACCAAGCCGCCGGCCGAGGGCGGCTGGAACCTGTTCTGCACCGGTTTCTCCGGTCTCGACTGGTTCACGCCGGCCAGCCACTTGCCGCTGCGTGGCAACGGCAAGAATGCCTGGTTCGGCTGGCCGACGATGCCGAAGATCGAGGAACTGCGTGAGGCGTGGTTCAACGCCGAGGACGCGGCGGCGCAGAAGAGTATCGGCGAGGCGATCCAGCGTCAGGCGTTCGAGGACGTGCCGTTCTACCCGCTCGGGGTGGCGCAATCGCCGACGGCGTTCCGCCAGGACATCACCGGCGTGCCCGAGGGCTTCGTCATCTTCTGGAACGTGCGCCGTACCTGACGGCGTCATCGTCATCTTCGGCGCTGCGGTGCGCCCGGACGGCCAACCCAGCACCACGCTGCGCTGGCGCGTCGAGGCCGCCGCGGCGTTCGGCGCGCGTTTCGCCGACCCGCTGTTCGTGCCGACCGGCGGCATCGGCCGGTTCGGGCCATCTGAGGCCTCGGTGATGGCCGGGCTGCTCGGCGCGCGCGGGGTGCCGGCCGAGCGGATTCTGGCCGAGGAAACCGGCACCGATACGTTGTCCTCGGTGCGCGCGGTCGCGGCCTTGCTGCACGCGCACGGTATCGCCGCGCCGGTGTTCGCCGCGAGCAGCCTGTATCACCTGCCGCGCTGCCTGCTGCTATTGCGCCTGCTCGGCGTTCCGGCGCGTGCCGCCGTACCACCGACGGTGCCGGCCGCGGCGCGCTGGTGGCGGCGTTGCCATTGGTGGCTGCGCGAGGTGCCGGCGCTGATCTACGACGCGGCTCTCGCCGTGCTCTTGCGTCTGTGCGGACGACGATGAACGCTGCTTACGTCACCGCCAGGGAGTGAACCGTCATGGCTGACGCCGCCCACTCGCCGGCTATCCGTGCTGCCGACGCGCCACTGCGGGCGCGTGCCTCGGGCTACCCCGCCGAACTGGCGGCGCTTGTCGCGGGACGCGAAAAGCGCCCGCTCGGTGATGTGTTCGGACTGAGTGTGTTCGGCGTGAACCTGACGCGGCTGCCACCCGGTGCGTGGTCCGCGCTGCATCACCGGCACAGCCGGCAAGACGAATTCATCTATGTACTGGAAGGCACGCCGACGCTCATCACCGATGCCGGCGCGGCGCAGCTGTCGCCCGGCATGTGCGCCGGCTTTCCGGCCGGCGGCTCGCCGCACCACCTGGAAAACCGCGGCAGTGCCGATGTGGTGATCCTGGAGGTCGGCGACCGCACGCCGGGCGACGAAGGGTACTATCCGGACGACGACCTGAAGGCCGCGGTCGGGCCCGATGGCAAGTATGTCTACACCCGCAAGGACGGTTCGCCGCTTTAGGACTCGGATGCGGCAGATCACGTCATTCCCGCGCAGGCGGGAACCCAGGGGTTGAGTCCATGCTGGTGTCCCTGGGTTCCCGCCTGCGCGGGAATGACACAGGGGAAATAATTCGCTACCGCTCGGTCTCGTCGGAATCCGGTTCCACCTCGATCTCCGGGCCGATCGCGTCCGCATCATCCTCGAGGTCGTCGGCATCCTCGATCAGTGCCTCCTCGGCTTCCTCCTCGACGCCCTCCACCTCGATGTCGGCTTCCTCCATGCCCGGAGCGGGCACCGGCTTCTTCGGCCGCCGCTCCTCGGCGACGTTGCCGCCGGTGCGGCGGGGGCGCGGCTGCTCGATCGGCTGCTCGGTGCCGCATTTTGGACAGACCGCGGGAACCTTGGTGAGGTCGTAGAAGCGCGCGCCACAGGCGACGCAGACGCGCTTGGTACCCAGTTCGATCTTCGCCATCCAATAGGCCTCGCAGGGGTTGGCGGTGCGGGAAGCGGGCGCCCATGCCACTGCGGCGTGCGGGTGTCAAATTACCCGACCGCGCCAGGTGCGCGGCAGCCGTCAGACCTCGGCCTCCGCCTTGCGCTTCCCCAACTCCTGCTCCAGCAGCTCGAGCGTGTGGAACAGACGCCCAGCCGCCAGCTGCATGAAATAGTAGCCGAAATCCGGATTCTGGAAGAACAGCTCGCGCACTTGGTCGTAGCGGATCGCCAGCACATCCCCCTTGTCGAGGCATTCCAGCGACTGCGTGCGCAGACCGCCCGGCGCCAGCAGGCCGAGTTCGCCGACGAATTCACCCGGCACGCGCTGGATGGCCAACTCCGGGATCCGAAAGCAGCCCGAAACGATGTAGTACATCGTGTCGGCCACGTCGCCTTTGCTGAACAGCAGCTGACCGCCGGCGCAGCGGCGTCGGGTCATGTAAGGTTTGAGCCAGTCCATGGTCTGATTGCCGCGCGCCGCGGTGCGCACGCGGCGGACCAGCTTTATCATCTGCACCATGCGCAGCACGTTCAGCGGCAGCAGGGCGGCATTCAGTGCGAGGGTCGGATACTGCCCGTCGAGCCAGGCATAGATGATGATGCAGAGATTGCTGCCGGCGCTAAGCGCCCGCAGCGGGATCATGGTGCGGACCAGGAACGAGCCGAGGATGAGCAAGGCGCCCAGGTAGCCGGGCACCAGATGCCAGGAAAAAGCGCTCGGATCGAGATGAGCCGTCGCCCAGTGAACCAGCCAGCTGATCATCCTACCCTCGGTGGCCGGCCCCTGGCAGGAGTCCGGCCGTTATTGCGTTTCACAGGCGCTTCTTCACTATAGCGCGATCAGTCCCGGGTGCCACGGAGCCGAACCGGCCCGTGTCGGGACCACGGGAGATCACGATCATGGTCATGCGTCGCACCGGCGTCGGTGCCTTCCTCATTGCGGTCGCCGTCATGGTGTCCGCGACGACGCTGTTGCCGGCGCACGGCCACGCCCAGTCGCTGCGCGACCTGCTGCCGTTCGGCCGCACCCATCGGATCGCGAAGCTGCTGCAGACGGTGGTGAACATCTCCACCCACAAGCTATCCACCGACCCGTCCGGGACCGGCGAGAAGCGGCGGGTCGAATACTTCGGGTCCGGCTTTATCGTCGACCCATCTGGGCTGATCGTGACCAACCGGCACGTGGTCGATGAGGCCCTCGACATCTCCGTCATCCTGTCGGATGGCACGGCACTGCCGGCGAAGCTGCGCGGCACCGGCCACACGATCGACATTGCCTTGCTGGAGGTGGCGTCACCCAAGCCGCTCCCGGTCGTGACCTGGGGCGACAGCGACAAGGTACGGGTCGGCGATCAGGTACTGGCGGTGGGCAATCCGCTCGGCATCGGCGAATCGGTGAGCTCCGGCATCGTCAGTGCCAAGAACCGCGACATCATTGGCACCCCGTTCGACGATTACATCCAGACCGACGCGGCGATCAATCATGGCAATTCCGGCGGACCGCTGTTCGACACGCGCGGCGAGGTGATCGGGGTGAATACCGCGATCTATACGCCGACCCAGGAAGGCGGCTCCGTAGGTCTCGGCTTCGCCATCCCCGGCAACGACGCGCGCGCCGCGGTCGATCAGTTGCGTCGCGCCGGATACCTGCAGCAAGGATGGCTAGGGCTGCGGGCGCAGGATGTCACGCCGAACATCGCCGACGCGTTCGGCCTCCCCGTACCCTATGGGGCGATCGTGATCGGCGTCGAACCGGACGGCCCGGCCGCTCGTAGCGGGCTCCAGATCGGTGATCTGATCCTTAGATTCGGCAAGCAGGTACCGAAGGATGCGCGCGCGCTGGCACGCATGGTCGCCGCCACCGCGATCGGCGATGCGGCTCCCCTGCTGGTCTGGCGTGACCACAAGGAACAGACGCTCACCCCGACGGTGGCCGCATGGCCCGATGAGCCGCTGGCGTCGGGCAATGGCGCCGCGAAGCCGGCTCTGGCGGTACGTCTTGACCTGCCCGATCTTGGTTTGCAGACCGCGCCGATCACCGACGAGACTCGTGCCAAATACAAGCTCACGGAAACCCAGACCGGCGTCGTGATCACCGGCGTCACTCCCGGCAGCTCTGCCGAAGAAGCTGGGCTGGCCGCCGGGGACGTGATCCTGCGGGTGCAGCAGGCGTCCGTGGCCACATCAGCGGACGTGCTCATACAGTTCAATCAGGTGCGGGCGGCGCAGCGCCATCATGTGGTGTTGCTGGTCCAGGACAAGCATGATCTGCGCTGGGTCGCGCTATACGTCGGCGCGGCAGGCTAGCGGTCATCCCGCGTCATCCCCGCGGAAGGCGGGAACCCAGGGGCATCAGCACGGGCTCGACCCCTGGGTTCCCGCCCTCGCCGGAATGACGTGATCTGCAGCGCCGGCATCCGATGCCACCGCATCCAGGGTGCAACAGTGACCTGGTCACTCCACATCGATGCGCACCACGTCGCGCACCGAACGTCCGCCGCGTTGTTCGCCGGGCACGATGAGCCGCAACCCCTGATCGGGCAGCGCCTCCCCGTTCATCCGGTTCGCGAGCTGAATCGGCCGATTGGCGAACTGCGGTCTAAGCTCCGCCAGCCCGAACACCGCCATCCAGCCATCGACACCGGTCACCTTCACGTCCAGATGGACCTGCTCCGCCGGCTTCTTGGGATCGACCACGCCGGCATCGACCAGCACATCCCACAGCAGCGGCCCGGTCCATTCGCGATCCGCGTGCTCGATCGCAGCTTGCTGGGTAATTGTGTGCAATGCGGCGATGCGCTCGGGTGGGATCAGTCGTGCCGGCTGACCGGCCCGATGTACCAGCAGGTCGTGCGATGGCTGCGCCGGATCGGCCAGCGCGACCGGTGCCAACCCGTGCGCTCGCAGCACGGCCTGGCCGGCTTCCGACATAACGAACACGGCGAAGCGCAGCGTCGCCGGCTGAGCGTTCAGCAGCGCCATGCCGTATGCGGGTTCCACCGTCAGCTCCGGTGGCAGCGGGACGACTGCCAGGCCCGGCATAGCGCGCGCCACCGTGTCGGCGCTGCTGCAATAGCCCAGCATGACGTCGGCGCGGTCGGCGAGGAACACGCCCTCGACGGCCCCCTTGCCGGGTACCAGCGGCGGGGTCTTGTCACCGCCGCCGACCAGTTTCAGCGCCTTTGCCTCGAGCGTCGCCCGGGCGCCCGGGTGCAATGCCTCGGCACGGGCAAACACCGCCCAGGCATAGTCGCCGCCAGGATCGGCGCCCGGCGTGGAGGTGGCGAGGCGAACCGTCGGATCGAGCATCCGCTCCAACACGGTGTCCGGTGTCAGACCAAGCGTGGTGCGTGCCAGGGCGCACAGCCGGTTGCGGGTGAAGTTGATCACGCTGCGTTCGGGGTGGCCGAGAGCGACGCGGCGCGCTTGCCCCATGTCGGCGGAGGCGAAGATGTCGGCCTGCGCGCCTGCCTCGATCTGCTCGCGCAGCAGGCCGGAGGGGCCGAACTCCAGCGTCGGGGTGCTGTCCGCTGCGGCGGGGTAGCGGCGGACCAGATCGGAGAATGCGTCCGTCAGACTGCCCGCCGCGAGCACTCGGAGACTTTCCGCGCGCACCGGCGCCGCGATGATGGCGGCGGCAAGGAGGGCACTGACGATCCGCAGCATGGCAGCCTCGACTAAAACAATCCGCTATGTCTCAGCATACATAACGTTGCTCGGATGGGAAGTTGGGATCACCAGGGCGACAGGCCGAATGACCGGAGCTGCCGAAGGCTAGAAAGGCCCTAACACGGAGGAAGATCGAGGACCACGGAGGGCCACTGAGCAGGTTAGTTACGGCAGGCGCACAGCGCATTAAATCCGCTCTCCGTGGCCCTCCGTGGTCCTCGGTCTTGCTCCGTGTTGAATCCTTCCTTGTGGACCATCCAACCATTCCGGCGGCCCGTGTTGGGAATCCATCGCACGAACTGCCAAGCAGCGGACAATGGCGACAAGCCGGAAATGCCGGACCGCTCCCGTACCCAGCCATGGCCCGGTAAGGTGGCGGAATATATTCCTTGACATCCGCCGCCCGTTGGTGTTCTTGTTACGTTCATGTCCGCCGCGGCACAAGCCTCAGTCCCGACCACCGAGCCAACCCGCAGTGGCCGTCTGCTCGACCTGGTCCGCAAGCTGATCGACTACGGCCGCGAACTCGCCGCCACCATCCGCCAGCGCACCGCCACCGACCCCTACTTCGTCAAAGCCCGTTTCAACACCATCGATCTCGCAGTGATTCTCGCGCGCATAGCCCGCGGCCTGCTCCTCGCCGAAGCGCTCGAGGCGCGAGTACTCCGCAGTGCCGCCCACCTCGACGCGGAACCGAAGCCCGGCAGGGCTCGAGTTGCCACCAGGACACCTGCGGTCCCGCGCGTTGCCGCCGAGACCGATCCGCGGCTCGCACAGCTGCCCACCGCCGAGCAGATCGCCGCCGAGGCCCGCCGCCGGCCGATCGGCGCCGTCATCGTCGATATCTGCCGCGACCTCGGCATCACCGGCAGCCATCCGCTGTGGCGGGAGGTGCAATGGGCCATCATCAAGCACCGCGGCAGCCTGGTCCGCCTGGTGATGGCGATCCTCGGCCGGCCATACCCCACGCCTGCCCGGTCCGCGTCCGCAGCCACCGCGGCCGGGCCACCGACCCCGCGGTTCGAGGCACCAGGCGGCACCGGGCCACCCTGAACTTTGCCCTCTGGCTGCCACTCGAAGATCGCGGCGTCACGCGCGGGGCCTGCCATGGCCGCGCGCAGGCGCCGCACGTCATGCGTTTCGCTGGTTGGTAACACCAGTCCGGGGCCTGTCCCGCGGCATGGTTCATTCGGGAAGTGTATTGTCATTCCGGCCCTCCGGCAGACTGTCCAATCCCCCACCCGCATGCTAATCGCCGGCCGATCCAGGGAGCATCGCCCGATGGACACCGTCACCCGCAAATTCGCGTCACGCCGTGCCGCGGCGCCGCTCGCCGGCCGCATCACCGTGCCGGGCGACAAGTCGATCAGCCACCGCGCGCTGATGTTCGGTGCGCTGGCCGTGGGCGAGACGCGGATCGTGGGCTTGCTGGAGGGCGAGGACGTGCTGCGCACCGCCGCCGCAATGCGCGCTCTCGGCGCCGAGGTGACGCATGATGCGGATGGCACCTGGCGGGTTGCCGGCCGCGGCGTTGGCGGCCTGGTCGAACCTGCCGACGTATTGGACATGGGCAACTCCGGCACCGCAGCGCGGCTGCTGTGCGGCGTGCTGGCCAGCCATCCACTGTTCGCGGTGATGACCGGCGACGCCAGCCTGCGCCGCCGCCCGATGCGCCGGGTGATCGATCCGCTGTCGGCCTGTGGCGCCCGCTTCACCGCTCGCGAGGGCGGCCGGCTGCCGCTCGCCGTGCAGGGGCCGAAGGAGGCGTTGCCACTGGAGTACCGTGTGCCGGTGCCCTCGGCGCAGGTGAAATCGGCGGCGCTGCTGTGCGGCCTGAACGCGCCCGGCATCACCCGCGTCGAGGAACCCGAGGCGACGCGCGACCACACCGAGAACATGCTCCGTCACTTCGGCGCCACGGTGCACGTAGAGCCGGCGGGCAGGGGGCGCGTGATCACGTTGCGGGGCCAGCCGGAACTTCGCGCCGCCGATGTGGCGGTGCCAGGCGATCCGTCATCCGCCGCGTTCCTGGTCGCTGCGGCGCTGCTGGTTCCGGGTTCACGGCTGACCATCACCGGTGTCGGACTGAACGAGCTGCGCTGCGGCCTCTACGCTACGCTCGGTGAAATGGGCGCGGACATCGTGGTCGGGAACCGGCGTGTGCAAGGCGGCGAGCCGGTCGGCGACCTGGTGGTCTCGCACGGTGCATTGCGCGGCGTCGACGTGCCGTGGGAACACGCGCCGACCATGATCGATGAATATCCGATACTTGCAGTTATTGCTTCTCACGCCGCGGGAACCACACGGATGCGAGGTCTGAAGGAACTGCGGGTAAAGGAGAGCGACCGGGTCGCCGCCACGGCAGCGTTGCTGGCGGTGAACGGCGCGCGGGTCGAGATCGAGGGCGACGACCTCATCGTGCACGGCGACGAGCGTCCGCTGTCGGGTGGCGGGCTGGTCGAGACCGATATGGACCATCGCATCGCCATGGCGGCGCTGGTGCTCGGGGTGGCAACCGAACAGCCGGTGACGGTGGACGAGGCGGGGTTCATCGACACCAGCTTCCCCGGCTTTGCCGAACTGTTGAACCGTGTCGGCGGAGCGTTGTCGCCGGCGTGACGGACGGGCCGGTCATCGCCATCGACGGTCCCGCCGCGGCGGGGAAGGGCACGCTGGCCAGGCGTATCGCCGCTGCGCTGGGATTGCCTTACCTCGATACCGGCCTGCTGTATCGCGCCGTCGGACGGCTGGTGCTGGATAGCGGCGGCGATCCCTCCGATCCGACGACGGCGGAGGCTGTGGCGCGCGCCCTGCGTCCGCTCGATCTGGAGCGGGACGATCTGCGTGGGCCGATCGCCGATGTCGCCGCTGCGTCGGTGGCGGCCATCCCAGCGGTACGCGCGGCACTGCTGGATTTTCAGCGCGGCTTCGCGACCGCGCGCGGCGCGGTGCTGGACGGCCGCGACATCGGCACGGTGATTTTTCCGGACGCGCCGGTGAAGCTCTACGTCACCGCCTCGCTGCCCGAACGGGCGCGGCGGCGCTGGCTGGAGCTCCAGGCGAAGGGGATCGCGGCCGACCTGGCCACGGTGGAGGCCGAGATGCTGGCGCGCGATACCCGCGACGCGCCCAACATGCGGCGGGCGCGCGATGCGCACGTACTGGACACGACGTCACTGGATGCCGAGGCGGCATTCGAGAGTGCCGTCCGAGAGGTACGAAGTCAGCTCGGCAAATCGGTGCAGATCAACTGACCTAGTCTACAAGATAGGGAGATCTGAGCCATTCTTTCACCCGATTGGGGCCAAGGCTCCTGCTTGATACCCATGCGCTGATCTGTTGGCGGTCGGACGACGCGCAATTACCGCGCAGTGCGACCGTGATCTGGGACAACCCGGAAAGCGGCCAGCACGCTTGACTTCGTCGCCTCGCGGCGTATGTGTCCCGCAATGGCCTCGCACTGCGAGCGCCAGAGCCAATTCCTGCAACCTGGCCTGCGGTCATTTCCCGCGGGCAAGACGTGTTTCCTGATCGGAACGCGCACATCAACGGTTCACCCCGGGCATCCCGCCCGGCACCTCCGTAACGGAACATAACCAACACATGGCTCTATCCGCCACTGTCGCCCGCACCACCCTTCCGGTCCCGATGCAGGACCATTTCAAAGGCGAGAACTTCGCCTCCCTCCTCGATGAAACCCTCGGCCAGGACACCGGCTTCGACGGTTCCGTCGTCACCGGCCGCGTGCTCCGGCTCACCGACGAGTTTGCCATCGTCGATGTCGGCCTGAAGTCGGAGGGCCGTATCGCGCTGAAGGAATTCGGCCCGCCCGGCACCAAGCCCGAGGTGAAGCCCGGCGATGTGATCGAGCTGTACGTCGAGCGCTACGAGGACAAGGATGGCGCGATCATCCTGTCGCGCGAGAAGGCCCGCCGCGAGGAGGCCTGGACCAGTCTTGAGAAGGCGTTCGAGACCCAGCAGCGGGTCAACGGCACGATCTACGGCCGGGTGAAGGGCGGGTTCACCGTCGATCTCGGTGGCGCGGTGGCCTTCCTGCCCGGCAGCCAGGTCGATATCCGTCCGGTGCGCGATGTGGGCCCTCTGATGGGTTCGCCGCAGCCGTTTCAGATCCTCAAGATGGACCGCGCCCGCGGCAACATCGTGGTGTCGCGCCGCGCCGTGCTGGAAGAGACCCGCGCCGAGCAGCGCTCCGAACTGATCCAGGGCCTGAAAGAAGGCCAGATCCTCGATGGCGTGGTGAAGAACATCACCGACTACGGCGCCTTCGTGGACCTGGGCGGCGTGGATGGGTTGCTGCACGTCACCGACATCGCCTGGCGGCGCATCAATCATCCGTCCGAGGCGCTGCAGATCGGCCAGCAGGTCAAGGTGCAGGTGATCCGGTTCAATCCGGAGACCCAGCGCATCAGCCTGGGCATGAAGCAGCTCGAGGCCGATCCGTGGGAGGGTGTGGCCGCCAAGTACCCGGTCGGCGCCAAGTACACCGGCCGAGTCACCAACATCACCGACTACGGCGCCTTCGTGGAGCTGGAGCCCGGCGTCGAAGGCCTGGTGCACGTCTCGGAAATGTCCTGGACCAAGAAGAACGTCCACCCCGGCAAGATCGTCGCCACCAGCCAGGAAGTGGACGTGATGGTGCTCGACGTGGACGCCTCCAAGCGCCGCATCTCGCTCGGCCTCAAGCAGGTGCAGCGCAATCCGTGGGAGCAGTTCGTCGACGATCACCCGATCGGCACCGAGGTCGAGGGCGAGATCCGCAACATCACCGAATTCGGCCTGTTCATCGGTCTGTCGGCCGATATCGACGGCATGATCCACATGTCGGACCTGTCGTGGGACCAGCCGGGCGAACTCGCCATGGCCATCTACGAGAAGGGCCAGGTGGTGAAGGCCAAGGTGCTCGACGTCGATGTCGAGAAGGAGCGGATCAGCCTCGGCATCAAGCAGCTCAAGGACGATCCCGCCGCCTCGGTGCTGGACACCGTGCACAAGGGCGAGGTGGTGACCTGCGTGGTGACCGCGATCCAGTCGAACGGCATCGAGGTGAAGGTCGGCGACGTGCTGACCGGCTTCATCCGCCGCGCCGAACTGGCCCGCGACAAGGGCGACCAACGTCCCGACCGCTTCGCCGTGGGCGAGAAGGTGGACGCCAAGATCATCGCGGTCGACCGTGCCGCCCGCAAGCTCAGCCTCACCATCAAGGGCAAGGAGGTCGAGGAGGAGAAGCAGGCGATGGCCGAATTCGGTTCCTCCGACTCGGGCGCCTCGCTGGGCGATATCCTCGGCGCGGCAATCCGTCGTCGCAACCAGCAGGCCCAGACCGACAGCGATTGACGTGCAGTGATCGGTGTTGTCACTGATCGCTGTGGATGAGCCTGGAGACCGACCTTCTGCTGGATCGCCGTCGGCTCAAGCGCCGGTTGTTCGTCTGGCGCAGCCTTGCCGTGCTCGCGGTTCTGGCTGCGGTGCTGGTAGCGCTGCGTGGCGAGAACCTGCGGTTCGGCCGTTCCCGCCTGGCACGGCTGACGGTGAGCGGGGTGATCACCGACGACCGCAAGCTCGACGAAGCGGTGACCAGGCTCGCCGACAACGACAACGTGAAGGCGCTGATCGTGGCGATCGACAGCCCGGGCGGCAGCGTTGCGGGCGGTGAAGGCCTGCACGACGCAATCGCCCGTGTTGCCGGCAAGAAACCGGTCGTCGCGGTGATGGGCGGCCTGGCGGCGTCGGCCGGCTACATGGTCGCTGTGCCCGCCGATCGGATCTTCGCCCGCGACGCCACTCTGACCGGCTCGATCGGCGTGTTGCTGGAAACCGGTGAAGTGTCAGGCCTGCTGAAGATGCTCGGTGTGAACGCCGAGGCGATCACCTCGGGTCCGCTGAAGGACCAGCCCAGCTTCACCAGACCACTGACGCAGCAGGGCAGGGACGTGCTGCATGGGCTGGTGATGGACATGTATGAGCAGTTCGTCGGGATGGTCGCGAGCGGCCGACACATGGACGCCGATCGGGTGCGTGAACTGGCCGACGGGCGCGCCTATACCGGCCGCCAGGCTCTTAAACTGGGCCTGGTGGACGCGATCGGCGGCGAGCACGATGCCCGCCAATGGCTGGCGCAGAACAAGGGTGTCTCGGCCGATCTGCCGGTCGAGGACGTCTCCACCAGCAGCTTCACCAGCCGGGCGCTGTCGGGCAGCTTTGGTTGGATCTTCGATGCGTTGTGGAAAAGCCTGTTTTCCCAAGGAGTTATCCTTGACGGCACGCGGTTGGTCTGGCAACGTTTCGGAGGCTGAACTGCCACTGGGTTGCCGGAGCCATGACCAAATCGGAACTTATCGCGGAGCTTGCCGTCAGCAACCCGCATCTGCGGGGCGCCGATGTCGAGCTGATCGTGGCGACGATCTTCGACCAGATCACCGGCGCGCTGGCCCGCGGCGAGCGGGTGGAGCTGCGCGGCTTCGGCGCGTTCACGGTGAAGCGGCGCAATGCCCGTACCGGTCGCAACCCGCGGACCGGCGAGACGGTCCCAGTGGACGAGAAGGCGGTGCCGTTCTTCAAGGCAGGCAAGGAGCTGCGCGACCGGGTCAACCGCGGCAGGTCGGGGCGGGCGGCGGCACCCCCTCCCTAACCTTCCCCTGCTGCGCGGGAGCGGGAGTGCCACCATGCGCCTGCTGATCGCATTTCCGTTCCTGGTGTTGCTGGTGCTGTTCGCGCTGTCCAACACCACGCCGGCTCACCTGCAGATCTGGCCCACCGATTACTCACTGGAACTGCCACTCTCGCTTGCCATTCTCGGCGGCATGGCGATCGCGTTCCTGCTTGGCGGGGCGCTGGTGTGGCTGTCGGAGCTCGCCCAGCGTCGCCGCGCGCGACGGGCGGAGCATGCCGTGCGTCTGCTCGAGGCGCAGGTCCAGGAGCTGAAGGCCCGGCTGCCGCAGGCCCCGCCGCCATGACCGTGCAGGTAAAGATCTGCGGCATCAACCATCCGCTCGCGTTCGACGCCGCGCTAACCGCCGGCGCCGACTGGTTGGGATTCAATTTCTTCCCGCCCTCTCCGCGCTATGTCGCACCGGCACGTGCCGCCGAGCTGTCAGCACGTTCGCCGGGCGGTCCACCGCGTGTGGGCCTGTTCGTCGATCCGACGCCGGAGGCAATCGCCACGACGCTCGACACGGTGCGGCTGGACATCCTGCAGCTCTACGGCAAGTTCGACCTTGCCGCGCTGCGCACCCGGTTCGGCCTGCCGATCTGGCGCCCGGTCGCCGTCGCGAGCGCTGCCGACCTGCCGGCCGTCGCTGGCGGGGCCGACCGTCTGCTGGTGGAAGCCAAACCGCCACCGGGGGCGACGCGTCCGGGCGGCAACGCGGTGCGTTTCGAATGGTCGCTGTTGTGCGGCTGGCGCGCGCCGGCGCCGTGGATCTTGGCCGGCGGCCTGACCGTGGATAACGTCGCGGAGGCGATCCGTGTCACCGGAGCATCGGCGGTGGATGTGTCCTCGGGGGTGGAACGCGAGCGGGGGGTGAAGGACCCGACGCTGATCCGCACGTTCATCGCCAATGCACGCGCCCAACGCCTGCGGTTTCGCCGTGCCACGCCGGCGGACGCGGACGCGCTCGGGCATGTGCACGTTGCAGCGTGGCGCGAGGCGTATGCCGGCCTGATCCCCGATGCGGTTCTGGCTGACCTCGACCCGCGGCAGCGCGCTTCGATGTGGCACGATCTGCTGACGAAGGGCGCCGCTGTTCAGCTTGCGGAGCGCGACGGCGCCATCGTCGGCTTCGGGTCGAGCGGGCCACAGCCCGACCCGACATTGTCCTGCGCCGCCGAAATTCACGCCATCTACGTGCTGCGGTCGGCACAGCGGCAGGGTGCCGGCCGCACCCTGATGGCGGCCATGGCACGTGACCTGCTGGCGCAGGGTCATGCGTCCGCCGCACTCTGGGTACTGGAGGGCAATACGCCGGCCCGTCGATTCTACGCGGCGCTCGGCGGCCGGGAGATCGCCAGGCGAGAACAGCAGCGCGACGGCTTCAGCGCGGTCGGCATCGCGTACGGATGGGAGGACCTGACCGTTCTGACCTGAACCCGTCAGGCCTTTGTCTTCGCCTCTTCCAGTTGCCGGCGTAGGTTTTCGACCTCGGCACGGAGCGAGGCAATCTCCTGTCCCTCGCCCGCGTCCCCCGTCTCCGCCCCGCGATAGAACGGCGTGAACAGGCTGAACGCCCGCTCCATCATCGCCATGTTCTGCCGGCCGACCTCTTCCATGTTGCCGAACGGGAATATCGTGCCGATCGACCCCATGGTCTTCTGCATCGCCTCCCGCATCTGCTCCTGCTGCTGTGCCAGCGCTCCCATCGCCTGCTCGAGGAAGCGCGGCACCATGCTCTGCATCTGATCGCCGTAGAAGCCGATGAGCTGGCGCAGGAACGCGGTGGGCAGCAGCGCCCGGCCTTTGCCCTCCTGCTCCACGATGATCTGGGTCAGCACGCCCCGGGTGATGTCCTCGCCGCTCTTGGCGTCGTAGACCACGAAGTCGCGCCCCTGGCGCACCATGTCGGCCAGGTTGTCCAGCGTGATGTAGCTGGAACTTTCGGTGTTGTAGAGCCGCCGGTTGGCATATTTCTTCACCACCACCGGCGGCGACGTCTCGCCGGTCTTGGGTTCCGGTGCGGCGTGGACGATCTCGGCCATGCATGCCTCGGTATTCTGGATGGCCCTAGCATGCGGCTTATGCCGCACCTGCGAAAGCCCCTTCGCGCAATCTTCTTCATCTTGCGCGGCTGGCGGCCAATGGCCATGGTACCGACATGAGCGTGACGAAGCCCGCCCGCATGAACGCCGATGAATTCATCGCCTGGGCGATGCAGCAGCCCGAGGGGCAGCGCTACGAGCTGGTCGCGGGCGAGGTGGTCGGCATGGCGCCCGAACGCGCCGCGCACGCGCGTGTCAAGCACCGGATCTGCGAGGATTTGGGCCAGGCAATTCGCGCCGCCGAGTTACCAGGCGAGGCATTCCCGGACGGCATGTCGGTCCGAGTGGATGCCGAAACGGTGTACGAGCCGGACGCGCTTGTCCGTTGTGGCCCCAGGCTGGACGATGACGCAGTCGAGGTGGCGGATCCGCTCATCGTGGTCGAGATTGTATCGCCATCATCCGCCAGTCGGGATTCGAGCAGCAAGCTCGAAGGTTATTTCCGGGTGCCGTCGATACGGCACTATCTGATTATCACGATCCGGAACCGTGCCGTCATCCACCATCAGCGCGACGACGCCGGCGCTATTGCCACCCGTATCATCCGCGATGGTGCGATCCGGCTCGACCCACCGGGGATTGAGCTGACCGGATTGTTCTAGGCAGCGGCGGTTTGGCGGGGATCAAGCAATGAACGATGCCAGCTTCGGGCTCGCTCGGCATGTATGGATCCGCGAGCGGATCGCGCGTGTGCCCCGCGTCAGACTGGCGCTGATCCCAACGCCACTGCACGAGGCACCGAATCTGACACGCGCGCTCGGCGGCCCGCGCATCTTCATCAAACGCGACGACCTGACCGGCGTGGCGTTCGGCGGCAACAAGCTGCGCAACCTGGAATTCCGTTTGGCCCGCACCATCGAGGAGCGTCCCGACACCGTGGTGGTCGGTCTGGACCTTCAGTCCAACTCGGCACGCCAGACGGTTGGCGCCTGCAACAAGCTGGGCCTGAAGACCATCCTGGTGCTGGAGGGCGACAAGCCAGATGTGGTGCAGGGCAACCTGCTGGTGGATTACCTGCTTGGCGCCGAGGTGGTGTTCGCGCCGACCCGCGAGGCGCAGCGCGCGGCGCTCGGCGAACATGCGCGGCGTGTCCGCGAGGCAGGTGGCCGACCGCACATCCTCAACGACAACCCGATGTTCGATGTCGCTTCGGCCCTGGCCTATCTGGAGACCACGCTGGAGCTGCTGGAACAGTTGGAACCGCTCAACGTGCAGCCGAACGCGCTTTACATGTCGTCCAGCGGCAAGGGGCAGGCGGGTCTGGTCCTCGGCAAGCGTCTGACCAATGCGGGCCATGCGGTCGAGGGCGTCACCGCGACCGACGAATTCCATGTGCCGTCACGCACGGCAACCATTGCCAATGAAACTCTCGAGGTACTCGGCCTCGACATGCGGCTGAGCGAGGACGAGATCCGCAGCGATATGCGGTTCGTAGGCACCGGCTACGGCATCCCGACCGAGGCGTGTGTCGACGCGGTGAAGCTGTTCGCACGCACCGAGGGCGTCATCCTCGATCCGATCTACACCGGCAAGGCGGCCGCCGGCATGATCGCGCATATTCGCGAGGGCCGCTATGGGAAGGACGACGTGCTGGTGTTCGTGCACACCGGTGGTACACCGGCCATCTTCACCTGGAATTCGCTCTGGCTTTGATGGGATCCCGCTCAAGCGCCACGTGGCGGCTTGACTGCTGGCGTTGTTCCCGCTCCCACGATAGGACGGCCGCATGACGGAAAGCTGCAATCTCGGCACCGATGTCGGCGGCACCTTCACCGACCTCGCCTGGTGCACGCCGTCTGGTGAGCTCCACTGTTTCAAGGTACCCAGCACGCCGTCGCAGCCTGGGCAAAGCATTCTGGAAGGCGTCGACGAACTGTTCGGCGCGCTGGCGCCGAGTGCCGCGACCTGGCAGGGCGTGCACCACACCCACAGCAGTACCGTCGCGACCAATGCGCTGATCGAGCGCCGTGGTGCGCGCATCGGCCTGATCACCACTGCCGGCTTCCGCGACGTGTTCGAGCTGCAGCGCCTCGCGATCCCGCATCCGATGCGGTTCGACTCGCGGCGGCCGGAGCCTTTGGTGCCGCGTGCCCTGGTGCGCGAGGTGCGCGGGCGCATCGGCCCGGACGGCGTCGAACTCGAACCGCTCGACGAGGCCGATGTCGTCGAGGCTGCGCGCGCCTTGCAGGATTTAGGCGTGAATATCGCTGTCGTCGGCCTGATCCACAGCTACCGAAATCCCGCGCACGAACAGCAGATGCGCGACATCGTGTCGCGGCACGGACTGCGGCTGCGTCTGGAACTGTCCAGCGAAATCTGGCCGCAGGCGCGCGAGTACGAACGCAGCGTGCTGACCGCGCTGAATGCGTCGATCCGTCCCATCGTCGAGGCCTATCTTGACCGGCTCACCGCGGGGCTGGCGGAGCGTGGCCTCGCGCTGCCGCCGCGCGTCGCGCGTTCGAATGGCGGCGCAGAACTCGCGGCCACGCTGCGCGAGAGGCCCGTCGTTGCACTGCTGTCGGGACCCGCGGCCGGCGTGGCCGGTGCCGCCGCCACCGCGGAGGACGCCGACTGGACCGCGGCCGATCTGATGACGCTGGATGTCGGCGGCACCAGCGCCGATATTGGGGTAATCCGCGCCGGCCGGCCGGTGCTGAGTTCGGAAGAGCAGGTCGGCGAGTTTCCAGTCCTGCTGCCGACAGTCGCGGTGTCCAGTATCGGCGCCGGCGGCGGCTCGATCATCTGGCTCGATCCGACCGGGTCGCTGAAGGTTGGCCCGCGCAGTGTCGGTGCCGATCCGGGACCCGCCTGTTACGGCACCGGCTCGCTCATCCCGGCTTTGACCGATGCGTTCCTGGTTGCCGGCCTGCTCGAACCAGGCCAGCGTCTTGGCGGCAAGCTTGCGTTGCAGATGGCACCGGCGCGCGCCGCGCTGGATACAGTGGCGCGACAGATCGGCATCAGCGTGGAGGAGGTCGCCGACGGCGCCATCCGCGTCGCCACCGCACTGATGGCGGCCGAGGCGTCGCGCGTGTTGGCGCGTCGTGGGGTCGATGCGCCGAGCTTCCGCATGGTGGCGTTCGGCGGCGCGGGACCGTTGATGGCGGCGCTGCTGGCGGACGAGATCGGCATCGACGCGATCCTGATTCCGCCGGTGCCAGGTGCGCTGTCCGCTCTCGGCGCCGCTCGCGCCGACATCGAGGGCGACCTGGTGCAGCCGGTGTATCGCCGTCTGCACGACCTGACGGCCGATGCGCTGACCCAGCGCTACCGCGCGCTGGCCGAGCAGGCGCAAGCCTGGGCAGCAGAACAGACCGCGCGTCTGCCGGTGCGCGGGGTGCACGTCGAATACGCGGCCGACATGCGTTACGAAGGCCAGGGCTACGACGTCACGGTTCCGTTTGAAACCATCTGGCTGGAGCATGGCGATGCCGATGCGATTGCCGCCGCGTTTCACGTGGCGCATCGCGGCGTCTATGGCCACGCCAACGAGCAGGCCGAGATGTGGATGAAGGAACTGCGTGCCCACATAATCGGCGCGATGCCGAAGACGCGCGTGGTGGCCGCGCCGGACGCGGCGGCGATGCAGGAGCCGGCGACACGACCGATCCGTCTGTTCGGCAAGGTGTTCGATGCGGGCGTACTTGGCCGCGTGGCACTCGGCGACGGGCGCACATTGGCGGGCCCGGCGATCGTCAATCAGATGGACACCACGACGTTGATTCCGCCCGGCTGGCGTGCACGCAACGTGCGATCGGGCGCGCTGGTGCTGGAGCGCGCGCCATGACCGACGCCGTCAACACCGAGGTGTTCGCCAACCTGTTCAAGGCGATCGTCGATGAGATGGCGTGGGTGGTGCTGCGTTCTTCGCACACCACCTTCGTCAAGGAGACGCAGGACTTTGCGGTGGCGCTGGTGACCGAGGCTGGCGAGACGTTCGCCTCGCCCTATGGCAGCGGCGCCACCACGATGATCGGCATGCCGATGCACGCCGGGACGCGCGCTTTCCCGGAGTGGGAACCAGGCGATGTGCTGATCACCAACGACCCGTACAGCTCGGGCGGCATGGTGATGCACCTGAACGATCTCTACGTGTTCCGCCCGATCTTCGCCGAGGGCGAGCTGCTGTGCTTTGCCTGGGCGTTCATTCATTGCACCGATGTCGGCGGCTACGCGCCGGGCAGCATCGACATGCAGAACGGCGAGGTATTCCAGGAAGGCCTGCGCCTCCGCCCGGTGAAGCTGTTCCGCGGCGGCGAGATCAATCAGCAGGTATGGGACATCTTCGCCGACAACTGCCGCATCCCGGCGCTGAACTGGGGCGATCTGACGGCGTGCCTCGCGGCACTCGCCAAAGCCGAGACACGGATGCAGCGTCTGGCGCAGCGCTACGGCATCGACGCGGTGCGCGGTGCAATCACCGCAACGATCGACCGCACCGAGCGGATTGCACGTGACGTGCTGCGGCGGATACCGGTGGGCGAGTATCGCTTCGTCGATTACTTTGAGGACGACTACATCAGCGATCTGCCGGTGCGCATCGCTCTGAAGCTGACCGCGCGCGGCGACGGCACGGTGGAACTCGACTTCACCGGCTCCGATCCGCAGGTGCGGGCGGCGCTGAACCTGCCGACCGGCTCGATGCGGCACCATCCATTTCTGTCGTTCGGGCTGTCCAGTTTCGTGGTCACGCAGTCGGAATCCATCCACATCAACGCCGGCATCATCCGTTGCATCGACCTTGTGCTGCCGGAGGCGTCGGTGGTGAATTCGCGCTTCCCGGCTTCATGTGGGATGCGCATCACCACCGCGATGCGGATTCACGACATGGTGCTGGGCGTGCTGGCACAGGCGCTGCCCGGCACGGTGCCGGCCGGCGGCGGCAATACGCTTGTCATTACCTATATATCTACGTCGGAGCTCGGCACACAGGGCCGCGTGGTGGTTGCCAATCCGGTGCCAGCAGGGTCCGGAGGCGGGCCGGATCGCGACGGCATTTCCGGCACCGACTTCTCGGTCGCGTTCCTGCGCAACGTGCCGGTGGAGGTGCTGGAATCAGAAGCGCCCGTGCTGGTGCGCAGGTTCGGCCTGCTTCCGGACTCGGAAGGACCAGGTCGGTACCGCGGCGGCTTCGGATTGGAGTACCAGCTGGAGATCCGCCACCCGAGCGCCGTCGTGGTGATGCGCGGCAAGGACCGGCATCGCTTCAGTTCGTGGGGCGTTGAGGGTGGGCGCGCCGGCGCGGTGAACGGCAATGACAGCCTGGCGGCGGACGCACCGAAACGCGACATCGGCAAACGCACGGTGTACCGGCCAGAGCTGCACGAGGTGATACGTTTGTGGAGCGGTGGCGGTGGCGGCTACGGCGATCCGTTCACCCGCGATCCTGCCATGGTGGCGCGTGACGTTGCCGCGGGGCTGGTGTCACGCGAGCGGGCCAGGGACGTGTATGGCGTGGCGCTCGACGGCGGTGAGGTGGACTTGGCCGCGACAGCGCGATTGCGAAACGGCCAGCGGGCAACAACGGTTTTCGACTTCGGCCAGGTGCGCGACGAGTGGGAACGGGTGCATGGTCTCGCAGCCGAACGCATCGCGGAGTGGCTGCCATCGCTGCCGGTCGGCGTGCGGCGATATGCTCAGGCGCACGCGTACCGGCGGCTGCAGGGCAACGGCCCCGGTCCATACCGGATCGACGCGATCAATATGGTGCTTGATGCGCTAGGTGAGGAGTTGGGTTGATGGGTTTCGCTGCGCTCTACCCATCCTACGAATTGGCGCGCACATGTTGCCGTAGGATGGGTAGAGCGCAGCGAAACCCATCAGGATTCCAGGAACTCCGCAAAATACTCCTCCGCGCTGATCCGCCGCCCCACGACCCCTGCCAGATGCGCTTGCTCGGCGAACACCTCGATCGTTTCGCGGTTCCGCTCGAAGCCGTCGGCGTGGAAGTCGGCACCCATCAGCGCCTCGGCCTCCTCGAGTTCCGCATCCAGCCACGGCGACACGTACGGGAATGAACGCTGCGCCTTCGCGAACACCTCCGTGCCGCGGGTGAACGCGTCGGTCAGGGCACGCGCGATCCACTTGTTCTGCTGCCACGCCTCGCGCCGCAGCACAATCAGATGCTGCGGCGGGTACATGCGCGTAGCACGGAAATACTGGCGCTCGATGGCGCGGATGTCAGGGAACAGCCGCACGATCGGGCCGTCCAGCGGATGATAGCGGCGCGGGCGCGGCGGGCTGTAGAGCGCGTCGAGCTCGCCGGCGATCAGCATCTCCGACAGCGCACGTCCCTCAGGCGCAGCGTGCACGCCGTCGGGCAGCGTATAGACGTGATTGGTGATGTTCGGCTCGTCCACCGCGCCGATCGTCCATTGCAGCGCTTCGGGTCTCACCTCGATGAAACGCAGGAAATGCCGGTACCAGATCGAGCCGCTGGCCACCCAATCATACATCCCGACGCGTTTGCCGCGCAGATCGCCCGACGACCTTACCGGTCCATCCTTGCGCACATAAAGGTCGCGCCCGGTGAAGTTGCGCAGCGGGAACACCGGCAGTGCTACGAGGCTGCGATCACCCTTGTCGATCCGACGCAGATGTCCGGCCATCGACGACTCGCCACCATGCACCGTCGCATCGCCTGCCGCGCGACGCAGCATCTCGGCGCGCGCAGTCCACGACCCTTCGCGGCCGAGCACCATGGTAAGATCGATGCCGTCCGGCTTCACCTCACCGACCGCCAACGGCATAACACGCGCATAGTCGGCGCAGGTCAGACGGATCGGCAGATCGGCCATTTCATAGCCCCTAAACGAAACGAAGTGCCAGCGCGGAGAAATCGTCCTCCAGCGGGCCTGGCCGTGCCGTCATGCGCACCGTGTCGTACAGGCGGCGCGGCCCGCCGGGTACAGCCATCATCGGCAGCAGCGACATGATCTGCGGCAACCCCCATTCGCGGCCTTCGTGGTCGGTGATCTCGAACACACCGTCGCTGAACAGGAACAGCGAACTGCCCGGCGCCACCTGCGCGCGCGCGGATGCAACATCGCGATCCGCACCAATGCCGATCGACGGATTCCGGGTTCCCAGCGGCAGCGGCTGCGTCGCACCGGATGGCAGCAGGAATGCCGGATGATGACCGGCGGTGGCGAAGCTGACAGCGCGCTCCGCCACGTCGTACACGCCGTACCACATGGTGAAGAACAGGTTGTTGTGCCGCTCCATCGGGAACATGCGGTTCAGCCCGCGAATCACCGCGCCGGGATCGCGGAAATCCACTTCAGGCAGCATGCGCTGGCGCAGCACGTTCGCCACCGTCACGGAAAACAATGCCGATCCAGCGCCATGCCCCGCGACATCCAGCATGTAAGCGGCGAAGCAGCGGGAATCGAGCATCTGGTAGCCGAATGCATCGCCGCCCAGCCGCGTGCACGGCTGATAGAACCACTCGGCCTGTACCGGTCCTGTGGTGATCGGCGGCGGCAGCACCGACAGCACATAGTCGTGCGCCTCGCCCAGTTCGCGATCCAGCGCCTCCCATCCGGCCAACTCCTGCTGGCTGCGGCGATGGTAGCTCAGCGTGTGTGCACCAATGGTGATGCGCGCACCGTCCTCCAGCACGACCGGAACGGTAACGCGCTCGCTGTTGACGAAGGTGCCGTTGGTCGACCCGAGGTCGCTTACGAGGATGTTGTCGCCTTGCCGCTCCAGCTTGCAATGCCGCCGCGATACCGTACTGCCTTCCAGGATCACTTCGGCGGGAGCGCTGCGTCCGACAGTCAGCGGCAGCAGATGCAGCGGCACGTGCCGCGACGGCGCGCTCTCGACATGGACCAGCAACAGATGCGCCGACGTCTCGATCTGCGATCGCGATCCTGTGGAGGCACGAAAGCTGATCGTCCGTTCAGTGAAGTCCTCGTCCGCTTCGGGCACCGCCACACCGTCCAGGTAATGACAAGGGCGTTACTCTGGACGGTTGCGGTGCAGCGAGCAAGCGACGGGGTTATTGCGCCAACGCCATCGCCGCCGGAATTGCCGACTGGATCAACTGCATGGTCTGCGCCCGGTCGCCGGCGGCCAACGCCTTCAACGCCTGCGACACCTGCGACACCGCGGGATTGTTGCTCGGGTTGTTGGTCTGCCCCATCGGCACCGAGCGGTCGAGCAGGCGCGTCTGCGCCATCTCGAGCGACTGCTGCGCCTCGCCCGTACGATTGGCCTGGAGCGAGGACTGCGCGGCGCGCAGGTAGTCCGCAGCGCTGGCATTCGGTCCGATCGGCGGGCTCGGCAGGTTGGGTGCGATGGTCGAGCGGGTGTCGCCGGCATCGATGTTGCTGGCACGCGTGCCCAGCGGCATCGACATGCCAGTGCCGATGTCGTTGCCGGGACGCGCGCCGGTCGCCGGATTGGCGCCAGGCGGCACACCTTGCTGGTGTGACCGGAACGGCGGTTTGCGCAAGCACGGGCGCGCCGGCCAGACCGGCCAGCACGGTAAACGACAGCGCCAGGGAACGCATTTGAATTCTCCTTCCCAAATTTGGCCTCTCGCGAACGGTTACGTCCGTGGCGTGCCGCAATTGTGGCGAGGCGTCGCATCGCGCGATGACAAGCCGGTGAGCATCAGCGCCAGCGCCGATGAAACCATAGCCATTGGTCGGGATGCTCCCGTACCCAGCGTTCGATCACGGATGTGATCATCTGGGTGGAGCGCTGCACGTCGATGCGACCGGTGGCGTCACGCGGCAGGTCGAACGGACCTTCGGCCGCGATGCGAAAGCGGTGGTCGGGCAGGCGGATCACCCGCACGCCGACCACCGGACAATCGAACTGACGCGCCAGACGGGCGATCGACGGATTGGCCTTGCAGCGGCGTCCGAAGAACGTGACGTCGACACCACGGGAGAAATGCTGATCGACCAGCATGCCGAGATGCTCGCCGCGATCGAGAGCGGCGGCCATCTCCAGCGGCGCCTGTGCACGGCTGCGGATCAGATGGCCCATCAGCGGCGCGCGGATGCGGGTGATCTCGCGGGCGATCGCCTTGTTGTTCGGCATGCGGTAGAGCACCGCGGAAGGCATGCCGTGCGCCGCGGCCATCACCGCCGGCAGTTCCCAGTTGCCGAGATGCGCGGCGAAGCACAGCGCCGGTTTGTCGTCGTTCTGCAGGTCGCGGAACAGGTGAGCATCGTCGGTGACGATGCGGCCGGTGTTGGGATTTGCCGTGTCGTAGTCCCATAGCTGGCCCAGATGCACGTATTCGCCGGCGACGCGGCCGAGATTGTCCCAGGCGCCGCGCAGCGTTGCGGCAATCCAGGCCGCGTCCTTATCGGGAAAGGCGGCGCGCAGATTGGCACGGCCGATGCGATGCGCGGGAAGCAGCGGGCCGAAGCGGCGGGTCGTCGCACCGCATCGGTCGGAGGTACGGTCGGGATCGGTGTGGCGCAGCGACACCAGCAGGTGCTTCACCAGGCGGCCGAGCAGGCGGTCGGCATAGAGCGAGAGGGTGCGGAGCATTATCGGGGTGCGGAAACAGCTCAGAGTTCGACCAGCAGCTTCCCGAACACGTCGCGGTTCTCCAGCCGCGCGAGACCGGCACGGAATGCGTCCAGGTGGTACACCGTGTCGATCATCGGTCGTACGCCCGCGGCAATTCGATCCAGCGCGCGACCGAGCGCGCTCAGCGGCGAGCCGAACGAACCGATGATGCGATACTGCTGCTGGAACAACTGCATCAGGTTGATGCTGCCGGTCGGCCCCGACGTCGCGCCGCAGGTCACCAGCCGGCCGCCACGCCTCAGCGACAGCAGCGAACCGCTCCAGGTATCGGCGCCGACATGCTCGAACACCACGTCGACTCCCTTGCGATGGGTGAGCTTGCGCACCACACCCTCGAACCGGTCGGTGCGGTAGTTGATCACGTGATCGGCGCCGAGTTGTTCCGCTTTTTCCGCCTTGTCGTCGCTGCCGACGGTGGTGATCACGGTGCAGCCGAGTGCCTTCGCCACGCGGATGGCGATGCTGCCGATCCCGGAGCCACCGGCGTGCACCAGGATCCACTCGCCCGGTTCCAGCTTCGCGTTGTCGAACAGCATGTGCTCGACCGTGCCATAGCCGACGGCGACACAGGCGGCGTCGCGCAGATCGACACCGTCGGGGATTTTCGCCGTGAGTCGCGCGGGATGGTTGGTAAGCTCCTGCGCGAACCCGTCGACGTGGAAGCCGCGCACGCCGGCGACATTCTCGCACAGGTTCTCGCGTCCGCGTGCGCAACCCCGGCAAGTGCCGCAGACCAGCGCGGCGTACGGCACCACGCGGTCGCCGGGGCTCAGCGTGGTGACCCCGTCGCCGACCGCCACCACTTCACACGCAGCCTCGGCGCCGACGCTGAGCGGGAACTGCCGCTTGGCGAACGCCATGCCGCGAAAACCCCACACGTCGATGTGGTTGAGGCCGACGTAGCGGACGCGGAGCTGCACCTCGCCGGGGCCGGGGGGCGGCGGCGGATCGCGCTGCACCAGCGCGATCTCGCGGTCGGCGAGCAGTTGCAGCGCGCGGATCGTCGGCATGGCGCAGCCTGTAGTGCATAGCGGCGGGTTGCGCGAGGGGACGCGTTGCGAGGGCGGCAGCACCTCAGCGGCGCATTCCGGCCGCCCGTGCCTCCCAGGCTTGCGCCTCCGGCTCCTGGCCCAGTTGGCGCAGGCAATGCGCACCGTAGTCGAGCGATGCCGCGACGCTTGCGTGATCGACGCGTCCGTGCACGTCGCCCTGCTCGGCCTCGGCGGCGGCGCCTTCGAACCAGGGCCGCGCCGCGGCGAACTCACCGGCGCTCGCCAGGCAGTGGCCGACCTCGTGCAGGCTGCGGCCGAGGCTTGCGTGATCGACGCGTCCGTGCACGTCGCCCTGCTCGGCCTCGGCGGCGGCGCGTTCGAACCAGGGCCGCGCCGCGGCGAACTCACCGGCGCTCGCCAGGCAGTGGCCGACCTCGTGCAGGCTGGTGCCGAGGCTTGCGTGATCGACGCGTCCGTGCACGTCGCCCTGCTCGGCCGCGGCGACGGCGCGCTCGAACCAGGGCCGCGCCGCGGCGAACTCACCGACGCTCGACAGGCAATGGCCGACCTGGTGCAGGCTGGTGCCGAGGCTTTCGTGATCGACGCGTCCGTGCACGTCGCCCTGCTCGGCCGCGGCGACGGCGCGTTCGAACCATGGCCGCGCCGCCGCGAACTCACCCGTGCGCGACAGGCAGTAGCCGACCTGGTGCAGGCTGCGGCCGAGGCTTGCGTGATCGACGCGTCCGTGCACGTCGCCCTGCTCGGCCGCGGCGACGGCGCGTTCGAACCATGGCCGCGCCGCGGCGAACTCACCCGTGCTCGACAGGCAGGTGCCGACCAAGTGCAGGCTGGTGCCGAGGCTTTCGTGATCGACGCGTCCGTGCACGTCGCCCTGCTCGGCCTCGGCGACGGCGCGTTCGAACCAGGGCCGCGCCGCGGCGAACTCACCCGTGCTCGACCGGCAGAAGCCGACCTGGTGCAGGCTGCTGCCGAGGCTTGCGTGATCGACGCGTCCGTGCACGTCGCCCTGCTCGGCCTCGGCGACGGCGCGTTCGAACCAGGGCCGCGCCGCGGCGAACTCACCCGTGCTCGACCGGCAGAAGCCGACCTGGTGCAGGCTGCGGCCGAGGCTTGCGTGATCGACGCGTCCGTGCCCGTCGCCCTGCGCCTTCTCGGCGACGGCGCGTTCGAACCAGGGGTGCGCCGCTGCGAAACGGCCGATCTCATACAATGCCCTGCCGACCGTCTCTCCAGTGTCGATTGCGAGCGCGGCATCTCCATCGGCCCAGCGCGTGGCCTCGGGCACGAACGCAAGCAGCACCGCCGCCAGATCGGCACGGTTGGGATGGTTCGCGACCTCGCGCGCGACGTCCGTCAGCCGCGCCGCTTGCACGCGTGCCACTGCCGGGAGCGACGCAGCCAGTTCTTCCGATGCCGGTGTCTCGCGGAGGAACGCGGCGAACACCTGGTGCATGCGCAGGTCGTCGCCGTCCTGTAGGGTATGCAGATCGAGGCACGCGCTCAGCCAGCGCTCGAAGTCGCTACCGCTCCAGTCGGCGCCATCCGCCAGATGGCGCCGCAACTCGTCGCGCGGGACCCGCTGCGGGTCCAGCCGCGCCGCGGCATGCAGCAGCAGCCTGGATGGCGTATCGAGCTGGCGATAGACGGCGAGGAAGCTGGCCTGCGCCTCGTCGGTCAGCGTCAGCGACGCCGACTGTAACCGGCCACGCCGCGCCGCGCGGGCCAGCGCCGACGCGGCCGGCACGATCTGCACCGGCAGCCCACCGGCAAGCTCCGCCAGCCGCGCGCCATGACTGGCGGCGACATCGGTCCCGGCGATCCGTCCGATCAGCTCCTGCGATACGGCCGGGGACAGCGGCGGCACCTCGATATCCCGCCAGCGCGCACCCCAGCGATCGAGCGTCGAGGTCACCACCACGTGGCAAGGCGACCCGGCGGGCGGCAGCCACGGGTCGACAGCGTCCTCCGCCGCCACGTTGTCGTAGATCATCAGCGTCGGCTGCGTTGCCAGCGCCGCCAGCGCGCGCAGGGCCTGCTCGTCCAGTCCCATCCCGGCCGGCGCGTCCAGCCCGAGCGCCGTCTGGGCGAGCCGGGCGAGACCCACCGCGAACGCGCCCTGGCTGGCATCCAGCATGAACGTGCCGCCGGGATAGACGCCGCCGTGGCGCCGCGCGAATTCGCGTGCCAGCTCGCTCTTGCCGACGCCGGCCGTGCCGTGCAGCGCCGCCATCGCCTCGTGCGATGGATCGCCCAGCGCGGCGGCGATCGTGGTCAGCAGCGCGTCGCGGCCGATGAACGGCAGGTTGCCGAGCGGGGCGATGTTGCTTCGGACCGGGCGCGTGGTCGTCGGTCGCACCGGTACCGGTGCGGGCCGTCGTGTCTCCAGCGCGCTCTTCAGCTTCACCAGCGACTGCACCGCCTGGGTCTTGAGTTCCTCGACCGACCTGAACTCGGCGTAGATCCGACCGTCCCTGGCGAGTGCGCCGAACGCCGCCAGCTTGTCCTCCGACCCGCGTTCCCCGTGAACCACCCGGCGAGGCACCGGATGGTCGTCATGCATGATGAACATGCAGATCGGAATCTCGCGCTCGACGGCGCGGCGAAACTCGAGTTCGGTCAGTGAGAACGCGTGCTCGTTGCGTTCCGGGCAGACCGGCATCTGGCCATAGCGATAGCCGATCAGCCCGACGTAGGCGTCAGCCTCGTCCACCTTGGCCAACGAGGCGGAGATCAGATCGTGGTCGGGAAGCGCGGCATCGTCCTCCATCGCCAGAGGGAAGATCCCCTGGCTGATAAATGCCTGCCGCACGGCCTCCCGGTGATCCTTCAGCTCCCGGTAGGTGCTGGACAACATGACCGAGTAACGTTCGCTCGCCAATCGGCTTCCCCCGCTCGGCGCTCACCTCCGCAATGACACAGCATACCATCCGCTGTGTCGTCCGGAACGGATATTTTACCCGCGATGAATGCCAAGCGACGCGGTCAGGCCGCCATCGACCGGGATGTAGGCGCCGTTGATGTAACCGGCCGCCGGCGAGGCAAGGAAAGCGACAACCGCGGCGACCTCCTCGGCGCGCGCAAACCGGCCGGCGGGGATGCGCGCCTCGATCGCGCTGCGGTACGCCGCGTACGGCGCCATCATCTCGGTATCGACGAAGCCGGGCGCCACATAATTCACCGTGACGCCGCGCTTGGCGCTCTCGATCGCGAGGGTGCGCACATAGGCAAGCAGTGCCGCCTTGCTTGCCGCGTATGCAGCGTTGCCCTGGCTCGCGTGCAGTCCCATCACGGAGCCGATCACGACGATGCGGCCCGACCGCGCACGCAACATCGGACGAACCACCGCGCGTGCGATGCGCGCGAATGCCCAGTAATTCACCTGCATCGTCTGCTCGGCCGCGTCCTGGTCCATCACGGTGGCGAGCGTGTCGAAGGTGGCGCCGCTGACCTGCACGAAGACGTCCCAGGCGGGGGCGTCCTCCTGTTCGCGCGCGAAGGCATCGACGGCGGTGCGGTCGGCAAGATCGAGCCGGCGGGATGTCGCAGCCGCCTCGTCGAACGTGGTGCGATAGGTATAGGTCACATCCATACCCTGCGCGGCCAGCGTCTGCACGATCGCCGCGCCGATGCCGCGGCGTCCGCCGATCACCAGGGCGCGGGACATTTCACGGCAACCCCATCACCAGGCATACGTTCTGCCCGCCGAAGCCGAACGAATTGGAGATCGCGTGTGCCACCTGCGCATCGCGCGCGACGTTCGGCACGCAATCCAGCGGCAGTGCCGGATCGGGTGTTGCGTAATTGATGGTCGGCGGCAGCCGGCCTTGCCGCATCGACAACAGCGTGAAGATCGCCTCGACCGTTCCGGCCGCCGTCAACGTATGCCCGATCATCGACTTGTTGGATGAGATCGGGATCGACGCAGCGCGCTCGCCGAACACGGCGGACACCGCGACCCACTCCATCTTGTCGTTCTCCGGCGTGCCGGTGCCGTGCGCGTTGATGTAGCCGATCGCGTCCGGCGCCAGCCCCGCATCGTCCAGCGCGTGCTGCATGCAGGCGATGATCGGCTTGCCGTCTGGCGAGGACCGCGTGCGGTGGAACCCGTCGGCCATCTCGCCGCAGCCTTCCACCACGCCGAGGATGGTGGCACCGCGCGCCTTCGCGTGCGCCAGGCTCTCCAGTACCAGCGCACCGGCGCCCTCTGCCATGACGAAGCCGTCGCGGTCCTTGCTGAACGGGCGCGCGGCCGCCTGGGGAGGATCGTTGCGGGTGGACAGCGCCGACAGCAGCGAGAAACGGATGAGGCTTTCCGGGTTCACCGACGCGTCGGTGCCGCACACCAGCGCCGCATCGGCCTCGCCGCGGCGGATCGCCTCGATGCCGAGCTGAATTGCGGTGGCGCCCGAGGCGCAGGCGGTCGAGGTCGCGACCGGCGATCCCTTGGTGCCAAAGCGGTCCGCGAGATGCTCGGCCACCGAACCGAACAGGAAGCGCTCGTAGTAGCGGGTAAACTTTCCGGTTGCCGCGGCGCGCAGCAGGTCATCGTAGGTAACCGTCTCGTTGGCGCCAGAGGCGGCGGCCAGTGCCAGGCGCTGCGGCCATTCCAGTTCGACCGGGGGCAACGCCAGGAACATCGGCCCCGGAAAGTCGCCCGGCGCGCCGATGCCGGCTTCCGCTACTGCCTCATCGATCACCAGCTCGGCGAGGCGCTCGGACAGGCCTGGCGCAGATGGCTCCTCCACCGGGACGAAATCGACCGTGCCGGCGATGTTGGTGCGCAGCCCGGCGATCGGGAAGCGCGAGATGCGCCGGATGCCGGAGACCCCGGCGGTGAGATCGCGCCAGTTGTCTGCCTTGCCGGCACCGAGCGAGGTCAGTACGCCGGTGCCGGTCACCACCACGACAGGGCGACCGAGATGGTCGCGATCCGCCGATCCCATGTCTGCCTCCTATGCTGGTTCGACCACGGCAAGGGCCTCGCCGCGCCAATGGCCCCAGGATGTCACCAGTACCTGCCGCAATTCCTCGGTCATCGCCTGCTCGTCCGGCTCAAGCGGGGCGAACAGACGCTGCCGGGACAGCGACAGCGCCGCCAATGCCAGATTCGCCGGGAACGACGGTTCCAGCGAATGGCCCAGCGCCGTCGCGGTGCCGCGCACCGGCATGCCCAGGTCGTGCACGAAGCTGGCCTCTTCGCGTGTCGCTGCCGGCACGCCCGATGCTCCCGAGATAACGGCCGCGTGTGGCGGTTCCAGATGATGGCGCATCGCCATGAGCTGATGGGTGGCGTTGGTGGTTGCCTCCCCGGGACGCCGCCGACTGCGGTCGCTGGCGATCGCGGCGATGTGGCCCAGCCCGGGCGCACCGCGCGCCGCGGCATGTTCCCGGCTCTCGATCACCAGGAAGCAGCCGACCGTGCCGACCACCATGCCGCCGCCGTCCTCCTGGCGCGCCCAGACCCCGGCGAACGGCCGTTTCCACAGCAACCCGCCCATCTCGTAGTGCAGCAGCACGTCCGGCCGCTGAGCATTGTATGAGCCGCCGACCAGGAAGAGATCACCCTGGCGCGCCGCGATGCGGGCACAGGCGATGCGTACGGCGTCGGTGCCCGATGCCTCCTCGCCCATGAAAGTGCGCGACGAACCGACCACCCCGTGCACGATCGAGATGTTGCCCGCGAGCAGATTGGAAAGCTGTGCCAGGAACAGCGTCGGCCGCAGATCGGACAGCAGGTGCTCGTTGAGGAACCCGCCTTGGTCGGCCGCCGATGGCAGTGCCGACAGGATCGCGGCATCCACCGCATAATCGCGCTCGCCACCGCCGGCGGCGACGATCATCTCCATGCGTGACAGCAGGTCGACGTTGCCCTTCACGCCGGCGGCATCGAGCGCCAGCCCGGCGGCATAGGTGCCGATGCGCTGCCACGCCTCCATCTGGCGCTGGTCGCCGCGCTTGGGGATCTGCCGGTCCAGTTCCAGCGGCGTCACCGGGTGCACCAGCCAGGGCGCGAAGGTCGCCGCATCGACCACCGGCAGGAAGCCGCCGTCGCGGTTCAGCGCAGCCCAATGCGCCTCGAGCCCTTCGCCAAGACAGGAGACCAGTCCGATGCCGGTGATCATCGCGTCGCGCGGCCTAGCCATCCAGGAATGCCTCCGGCACAGCGACACGCCGTGCCGTGTCCAGCATCTGAGCGCGCAGTGTGTCGTTGGGGAAGGGGACCACGCGGTAGGTGATCTCGGCGTCCGCCACCTTCTTGCCGTCGGAACTGATGCTGCCCGCGACCACGGCATAGCCCGAGCCGTCGTGTACCAGTCGCGCCTCGGCCTGCAGCGCCTGGCCGGGGACGACGAAGGCGCGCAGCTTGGCCTCCTTCACCTGGACCAGGAACGGCATGCGTCGGAAGCGCAGCACCGCCAGCACGAGCCAACCGCCGGTCTGCGCCATAGTCTCGATCATCAGCACGCCGGGCAGCAGCGGGTGGCCGGGGAAGTGGCCCTCGAACACCGGGCTGGCGTCGGGCACCATGCAGTCGGCGCGCACGGTCCGCGCTTCCGGATCGAGCGCCACGATCCGGTCCACCATCTGGAAATATTCAAGCCGCATGCCGGATCAGGCTGCCTTGGCGGCGACCAGCCCATCGATGTTGGCGCAGAGGTTGCCAAGGACGAAGTATTCGTCGGTCGAGACCTTTCCCTCGTTTACGTCCTGGGTCCACTGCTCGAGCGGCATCTTGATGCCGAACGCCTTGTCGATCGCGAAGGCGACGTCGAGGAAGTCCAGGCTGTCGATGCCGAGATCGTTGATCGCATGGCTGTCCGGCGTGATCTTCTCGCGCGGGATGTCGCAGGTTTCGGCAATGATTCCAGCGACGGTTTCGAAGGTCGACGACATCGATCAGCCTCTGCAAACGCGGCCGGGCACTAACACCGTGGCCGGGGTGCCGCAAGTGCGGCGGGGGATCGATGGGTTTCGCTCCGCTCTACCCATCCTACGTCGGGCAACCGCCCGCCGAGCGGTCCGGTAGGATGGGTGGGGCGGAAGCGAAACCCATCGCCGTCACATCCAGTGCGCCGGTTGCCAGACCCAGCCGGCATCGGTCCTCGCCCAATAGGGCGGCATCCAGTTGGTGCCGTGACCGGCCAGGTCGATGTATTGACCTGGCGCCCAGACATAGGAACTCCCGGTCCAGTCCCAGTGCCCCGGCTGCCAGGTCAGCGGTACCGGGCTGACCGGTGGTTTGGGAATGGCCTCTGCCATCGGTGGCGGGATCGGCGCCGGTGGGCCACCGGCGACGCAGCCTGCCAACAGCAGCGCGGCGGCAACAAAGATGTGCTTCATCCGATGGTGCCTCCTCCTTAGCCGGGCAACAGGACCGTGGCGACGGCCTGGGCAGCGATGCCCTCGCCGCGTCCGGTGAAGCCGAGCCTCTCGGTCGTCGTCGCCTTCACCGAGAGGCACGACACATCCACCCCCAGGATGGCCGCCAACCGTGCCGACATTGCGGCGGCATGCGGAGCGATCTTGGGGCGCTCACAGATCAGGGTCACATCGGCGTTGGCCAGCCGGCCGCCCCGTGCGGCGATCCGCCCCGCCGCGTGGGCCAGAAAGCGGGCGCTGTCGGCATCCTTCCAGGCCGCCTCGGAGGGCGGGAAATGGCGGCCGATATCGCCCTCGGCCAGCGCTCCATAGATCGCGTCACACAGCGCATGGATGCCGACATCGGCGTCGGAGTGGCCGGCAAGGCCCCTATCGTGCGGCACCGCGACGCCGCACAGCACCAGTGGCCGGCCGGTCTCCAGTACATGCACATCGAATCCGGTGCCGACGCGTGGGATCAGCTGGCCAGCCATGGCGCGTTCCAATCGGGTAAGGTCCTCGGCATAGGTCAGCTTGATGTTGTCGTCGGAACCGGCGACGATCGCGACCCGTTCGCCCACCGCCTCCAGCAGCGATGCATCGTCGGTGGCGGCCACGCCGGTAGGGGTGCGATGCGCGGCGAGCAGCACCTTGAAATGAAACGCCTGCGGCGTCTGAGCGCGATACAGCCCATCGCGCGGCACCGTGGCGGTGATCGTGCCGCTCACGACGCGCTTCAGGGTATCGGCGACAGGCGCGGCTGGAATTGCGCCGGGAGCGTGGCGCAGAGCTGCGAGCAGGGCAGGGATGGTCCCTGCGGGGATCAGCGGCCGGGCGGCGTCATGCACCAGCACGATATCGGGTGTTGCGGGCTCCAGCGCCTCCAGACCGGCCCGCACGCTGTCCTGGCGAGTGGCGCCTCCCGGCACCGGTGGCAGGTGCGGCAGGCCGATCAGCGCCGATTCGATCGCCGGCGCGTCGCCAACCGGTTGCAACAACGCTACGTGGGCGGCCAGCGTCTCGGCGGCGTGCCGGATCACCGGCTTGCCGAGGAGCGACAGATACTGCTTGGGCGTCTCGGCGCCGAATTCGGCTGCCGGTTCCGGCTGCCACCAGGATCGCTGCTGCGCGCATGTCGGCACCGTTGCCGGCCCGCTCGTTGGCGTCAACGGTGTTCCCGACAGTGGTGGTAGCCCTCAACGCGTCCCAGGCTTGGGGGGCGGCGAACATACGCATTGCACATCGGCATATGTGTCAGTATTTTGCCCAAATGATGAGCATGTGTCGTTACGACACCACAGTTACGACCTACCAACTGCCACCGATCGACCTCGGGAGTGGCGTGCGAATCGACACGCCGGTCATCCTGGCACCGATGTCCGGTGTCACCGATCTGCCGTTCCGCCGTCTCGCCAAGCAGGTCGGTGCCGGCATGGTGGTGTCGGAGATGATCGCCTCGTGGGCGATGATTCGTGAGAATCAGAAGACGCTGGCGATGGCCGAGATGGATGGCGCGGGCGGGGTCAGCGCACTCCAGCTTGCCGGCTGCGAGCCCGCAGCAATGGCCGAGGCCGCGCGACTGGCGGTGGACCGCGGCGCCGACCTGATCGATATCAACTTCGGCTGTCCGGTGAAGAAGGTGGCACTAGGCCAGCAGGCCGGATCGGCGCTGATGCGTGACGAGGCAGCCGCTGCGGCGATCCTGGCGGCGACGGTGCGCGCCGTTTCTGTGCCGGTAACGCTGAAGATGCGCATGGGCTGGGATCATGCCAACCTGAACGCACCGCGGCTCGCCCGCATCGCCCAGGACTGCGGCATCTGCATGGTCACCGTGCACGGCCGCACCCGCCAGCAGTTCTACACTGGCTCGGCCGACTGGGACTTCATCGGTCAGGTGAAGAACGCGGTGGATATCCCTGTCATTGCCAACGGCGACATCGTGACCGAGGAAGATGCTGCCGAAGCACTGCGGCGTTCCGGTGCGGACGGACTGATGATCGGCCGTGGCTGCTACGGCCGGCCGTGGTTCATCGCCCAGGTGGTACACTTCCTGCGCACCGGCCGGTATCTGCCTGAGCCGCCACTGGCGCAGCAGAAAGTCGTGGTCACAAACCACTATCGGGCGATTCTCGACCATTTCGGCAGCCATGCCGGCGTCCGTCTGGCACGCAAGCATGTCTCCTGGTACTCGCGCGGACTGCCCGGCTCGGCGGAGTTTCGCGCGGCGATGAACCGGCTGACCGAGGCCGAGTCGGTCCTTGGGCTGATCGACGGCTTCTACGACCGGCTGATTTCGCGTGGCATCACCCGCGCGGTCCCGCGGCGCGACGAAGTGCTGGCGGAGGCGGCGTGATCAACACGGTCACCCGCGCCGCGCTGGCCCTGCGCGAGCGTCGCCGGGCGCCCGATCTGGCGCAGATCATGAGTGCCCTGCCGGTACCGGTGGTGCTGCTCGACACCGACAACCGTTTCCGCTTCGTCAATCACGCGGCCGAGCAGTTTCTCGGCATCTCCGCGTCAGGGCTCTCGCAGCTTCGCCTGCGCGATCTGGTTCCTGAGGACAACCCTTTGTTCCTGCTGGTCGATCAGGTCCGCAAGAGCGACGCGAGCGTGTCCGACCATGACCTCTCGGTGGACAGCCCGCGGCTCAACAAGCAGGGCATGACCGTCCAGGGCTCGCCGCTGCCGGAGGAGCCGGGTGCGGTGCTGCTGGTGCTGCAGGACGCCTCCGCCGCCCGCGCGCTGGACCGTCAGCTCGCCTTCCGCGGTGCGGCACGCAGTGTCACCGGAATGGCGGCCATCCTGGCACACGAGGTGAAGAACCCGCTCTCCGGCATTCGCGGTGCAGCACAATTGCTCGAGACCAGCGTCGACGAGCAGGACCGTGAGCTGGCGGTCCTGATCCGCGACGAGGCCGACCGCATCCGTGCCCTGGTCGATCGCATGGAGATCTTCGGCGAAAAGCCGATCGCGCGCACTGCGGTGAACATCCATCGCGTGCTGGAACACGTGCGCAAGCTGGCGCAGTCGGGTTTCGCGCCGCACGTGCGGTTCCAGGAGGTGTATGATCCGTCGTTGCCGCCGGTGTGGGGTAATCGCGACCAGCTTGTGCAGGTGATCCTCAACCTGGTGAAGAATGCGACGGAGGCGGCCACGCAGGAGGAACAGCCCAATCCCGAAATCACCCTGATCACCGGCTTCCAGCACGGCATGAGGCTGGCCGTCCCAGGCACCACCACACGGCTGGACGTGCCGCTCGTGGTCGCGGTGCGCGACAACGGTCCGGGCATTCCTGACGATATTCGGCCGCACCTGTTTGAACCCTTCGTCAGCACGAAACCATCGGGCAGCGGGTTGGGCCTGGCGCTGGTTGCCAAGATCGTCGGCGATCACGGCGGGTTGATCGAGGTGGACAGCCGTCCCGGTCGCACCGAGTTTCGCCTGCACCTGCCGGTTGTGGCAGACGAAGAGGCTGAACTCGGCCTCTGATTGATGGAGCTGCGATGACCCCCCCTACCGTCCTGGTCGCGGACGACGATCGATCGATCCGCACCGTGCTGACCCAGGCGCTGGGACGGTCGGGCTATCAGGTCCGCAGCACCGGCAATGCCGCAACGCTGTGGCGATGGGTGGAGGACGGCGAAGGCGATCTGGTGATCACCGACGTGGTGATGCCCGACGAGAACGGCCTCGATCTGATTCCGCGCATTCGCAAGATCCGCCCGGAGCTGCGCGTGGTGGTGATGAGCGCGCAGTCGACCCTGATGACGGCGGTGAAGGCGACCCAGCGCGGCGCCTTCGAATACCTGCCTAAGCCGTTCGATTTACAGGAATTGCTGTCGGTGGTCGGCCGCGCCCTCGCGGTTTCGCCGGCGCCCAGTGCGAACGTGCCGGAACCGCGCGATGCCGATGAACGCCTGCCGCTGATCGGCCGCAGCCCGGCGATGCAGGAAATCTACCGGACCATCGCGCGGCTGACCACCGCCGACCTGACGGTGATGATCAACGGTGAATCGGGCACCGGCAAGGAGCTGGTGGCGCGTGCGCTGCATGACTACGGGAAACGCCGGGCCGGCGCGTTCGTCGCCATCAACATGGCGGCGATCCCGCGCGAGCTGATCGAGAGCGAGCTGTTCGGCCACGAGCGCGGCGCCTTCACCGGCGCCACCACGCGGTCGCAGGGCCGGTTCGAGCAGGCCAACGGCGGCACGCTGTTCCTTGACGAGATCGGCGACATGCCGCCGGAGGCACAGACGCGGCTGCTGCGCGTTTTGCAGGAGGGCGAGTTCACCTCGGTAGGCGGACGCCAGCCGATCAAGGCGAACGTGCGCATCATCGCGGCGACGCACCGCGACCTGCGCAACGCGATTCGCCAGGGTCAGTTCCGCGAGGACCTGTACTACCGGTTGAACGTGGTGCCGATTCGCCTGCCACCGCTGCGCGAGCGGGTGGAAGATATTCCGCTGCTCGCCCGCCACTTCCTGGAGCGGGCGCAGGACGATGGACTGCCGGCCAAGACGCTCGACCAGGGTGCGATGGAGCAGCTCAAGCGCTACTCGTGGCCGGGCAACGTGCGCGAGGTGGAGAACCTGATGCGCCGGCTGGCTGCACTCTGCCCGCACGAGACGATCGGCGCCGAGCAGATCGCCGCCGAACTCGTGGAGAACGTCGCGGCACCGTCCGAGGTCCCGGCGGCAACCGGACCAGAGCCGCTGGTGCGCGCGGTGGAGCGACACATCCGCGACTTTCTGGCGGCGCATCACGACGGCGGTATGGCGCCTTCGGATATCTATGACCGGGTGATTGCCGAGGTGGAACGACCTCTGATCCGGCTTACGCTGGCCGCCACGCGGGGAAACCAGATCAAGGCTGCTGCCATGCTCGGTCTCAATCGCAACACGCTGCGCAAGAAGATCCGTGACCTCGATATCCCCGTGGTGCGAGGACTGATGTGAATGTCGCGCCACCTCCGGGGTCGCTGAGACCCGAACTGCCCGCCGAGCCCACGCCGGCGCCGGAACTGTCGCGGTCGCGCTCGGTGCTCGGTGGGATCGCCAACATCCTGCTCGGCAAGGCGGTCACGCTGATGCTGGCGGCACTGGCGTTCGCGGTCGGGCTGGCGACCTTCGTTTTCCTGGCGCGTGGCGTACCGTTTGTCCTGCGGCCCGGGGTCGGTGTGGGCCTCGTGCTGGGCAATCTATCGGCGGTACTACTGCTGGTCGCTGTGCTGGCCGGGCGGCTGACCCGTGTCTGGGTGGAACGCCGCCGCGGCTCCGCCGGATCGCGGCTGCATATCCGGCTGGTGCTGCTGTTCGGTGGCGTGGCGGTGGCGCCAACGATTTTGGTGGCGTGCTTCGCGGTCGCCTTCTTCCACCTCGGCATCCAGGCCTGGTTCAACGATCCGGTCCGTCAGGCGGTCACCGAATTGCTGCAGGTGTCCCGCGGTTACCTGGAGGAGCATCGCGACAACATTCGCTCGGTCGCGCTGGAGATGGCGAACGATTTGACGCATGCCGGTCAGTTCCTCACCGCGGACCCGTCGGTGTTCGTGGATGTGCTGGGGACGCAGACCACCCTGCGAGGCCTTACCGAGGCGGTGATCTTCGATCCGCTGACGCGTCAGGTGCTCGCCGCCGCCGGTCTGTTCGTCGGGATGGGAGTTGAGCTGCCTTCCCAAAGCGTCACCACACAGGTGCAAGGCGGCGAGGTCGTGGTGCTGGCGGCCGGCGACGGCACGCGCGTGCAGGCGGTGGTGCGGCTCGATTCGACGCCGCCGCTGATGCTGATGATCGGCCGCCCGGTCGATCCGGCGATCCTCGATCATATGGCGCGCACGGAGCAGGCGGTCGCCGAATACCAACGGCTGGACCAGGACCGCTCTTGGCTACAGGTCGCCTTCGCCTGGATCTTCGCAATCGTGGCGCTGCTGGTGCTGCTGGCGGCAGTGGCGATCGGCCTGGTGCTCGCCAATCAGATCGCGCGACCGATCGGGCGTCTGATCCTTGCCGCCGAACGCGTGCGCAGCGGCGATCTCGCCGTACGGGTGACGGAAGCGCCGACCGGCGACGAAGTTGCGGGGTTGTCGCGCGCGTTCAATCGGATGACCGGCCAGCTCGCGGCACAACGCAGCGAGCTGTTGGACGCGTACAGCCAGATCGACGAGCGCCGCCGCTTCACCGAGACGGTGCTGTCGGGTGTGTCAGCCGGCGTGATCGGCCTGGATGCATCCGGCCGGATCGAGCTGCCGAACCGTGCGGCAGACGAGTTGCTGCGCCTCGACCTGCTCTCCGCGATCGGCCGCGAGCTGGCTGACGTGGTGCCGGAGTTTTCCGAACTGCTGCATGAGGCGGCAGCATCGCCGGAACGGGCACGCACGGCCGAGATCCAGATCGGCCCGCCGACCCAGCGCCGCACGCTGCTGGTGCGGATCGGCGCCGATCTGTCGGGCGGACGTACCGATGGCTTCGTCGTGACGTTCGACGACATCACCGAACTGCAGTCGGCGCAGCGCAAGGCCGCGTGGGCCGATGTGGCGCGCCGCATCGCGCACGAGATCAAGAACCCTCTGACACCGATCCAGCTTGCCGCGGAACGGCTGAAGCGCCGGTTTGCCCGCGAGATCACTTCGGATCCCGAAACATTCAGCCAGTGCGCCGATACCATCATCCGCCACGTCGGCGATATCGGCCGCATGGTCGACGAATTCTCCAGCTTCGCGCGCATGCCGCAACCGGTGATCAAGCCAGAGGACGTCGGGCGAATTGCACGTGAGGCGCTGGTGCTGCAACGAACGGCACGGCCGCAGATCGCCTGGCGCAGCGATATTCCAGAGCGCGGGCCGGTGGTCCCATGCGATCGGAGGCTGGTGAGCCAGGCGCTGACCAATCTGTTGCAGAACGCCGCCGATGCCGTGGCGATGCGCGATGCCGCCGGCGCGATCGGCGTCAGTGTGCAGTGCGGCCAGGACGATGTTCGCATTATTGTGACTGACGATGGTGTGGGCTTGCCACAGGAAGATCGTGCCCGGCTGACGGAACCCTATGTAACACACAAGCCGAAGGGCACCGGACTCGGATTAGCCATCGTCAAGAAGATTATGGAAGACCACGGCGGACGATTGACCCTGGACGACAGGCCCGACGGTCCCGGCGCGGTGGCCACGCTGATATTGCCGGTGAAGGTGTCGGATGGCGTATGACATCCTGATCGTAGATGACGAACCCGATATCAGGATGCTGATCGACGGCATCCTGCGCGACGAAGGTTATGAGACGCGGGGCGCAGGTGATGCCGAGGCGGCGATTGCGGCGTTCCGCGCGCGACGGCCGTCGTTGGCGATCCTCGACGTCTGGCTGCAAGGCTCGCGCATGGATGGGCTCGCGTTGCTGGAGGCATTCCACAGCGAGGAGCCGCACGTGCCGGTGGCGATGATCTCCGGCCACGGCAACATCGAGATGGCGGTGCAGGCGATCCAGCAGGGCGCCTACGACTTCATCGAGAAGCCGTTCAAATCGGACCGCCTGCTGTTGGTGGTGCGTCGCGCGCTGGAGGCCGCGGCACTGGCGCGCGAGAACGCAGAGCTGCGGTTGCGCGCCGGCCCGGAGACCGTGCTGACCGGCGACAGTGCGGTGATCAGCGGCCTGCGCGCCGGCGTCGAACGGGTAGCGCCGACCGGGTCGCGTGTGCTGATCCATGGACCGGCCGGCAGCGGCAAGGAGGTAGTGGCGCGCATGGTACACGCGCGCTCGCGCCGATCCGACGGCCCGTTCGTGGTGCTGAACTGTGCCACGCTGGCGCCGGGACGGTTCGAGGAAGAACTGTTCGGCCTGGAGGCAGGCAACGATCCGATCGCGCAGCCGCGCCGCGCCGGCGTGCTGGAGCGGGCGCACGGCGGCACGCTGCTGCTGGATGAGGTTTCCGACATGCCGATGGAGACGCAGGGCAAGATCGTGCGTGCGCTGCAGGATTCGACGTTCGAGCGGCTGGGTGGATCGGCGCGGGTCAAGGTCGATGTGCGCGTGCTGTCCACCACCAACCGTGATCTGCAAAGCGAGATCGCTGTCGGGCGGTTTCGCGAGGACCTGTATTACCGGCTGGCGGTGGTGCCGCTGAAGGTTCCGGCCCTGAAGGAGCGCCGCGAGGATGTGCCGCCGCTGGCGCAATTGTTCATCGTGCGCTCGGCCGAGAACGCGGGGATGCAGTCGCGCGAACTGTCGGCGGATACGCTGGCCGCGCTGCAGTCGTACGACTGGCCCGGAAATGTGCGGCAGTTGCGCAACCTGATGGACTGGCTGCTGATCATGGCGCCTGGCAGTGCCGCCGATCCGATCCGGGCGGAGATGCTGCCGCCCGAGATCGGGTCCAACGCGCCCGCGCTGCTGAACATCGATCCGACCGCGGACATCATGGGCCTGCCGCTGCGCGAGGCACGCGATCTGTTCGAGACCCAGTATCTCCAGGCGCAGTTGCTGCGGTTCGGCGGCAACATCAGCCGCACGGCGCAGTTCGTCGGGATGGAGCGCAGCGCGCTGCACCGCAAGCTGAAGCAACTGGGGGTGAATTCGGACGAGAAGGTGGGGGGATAAACGATCTTCGCCCAAGGCTGATAGTATCGCACCACTGAGTTGGATGGAGGTAACGATGGATGCCGTGCCGGAACCTGGATTTTCGCTCGGTCGCGCAGAGCGGCTGCGGATCCGCTCGGGCGGGTTCACCGGTCCCACGTCGGGGCTGGCGCCAGGCAACGTGCAGGCGAACCTCGTGATCCTGCCGCGGGCGCTCGCCAACGACTTCCTGCGTTTTGCCCAGGCGAATCCGAAGCCATGCCCGGTGCTGGCGGTGTCCGAAACAGGCGATCCGACGTTTCCGACACTGGGGCGGGATCTCGATATCCGCACTGACCTGCCGCGCTATCGCATCTGGCGGGATGGCGAACTGGTCGAGGAACCGACCGACATCGCCCACGTCTGGCGCGACGACCTGGTGAGCTTCGCGATCGGCTGCTCGTTCTCGTTCGAGGAGGCGCTGACCGAGGACGGCATCGAGGTTCGCCACATCGCCTGCGGCTGCAACGTGCCGATGTATCGTACCTCGATCCCGTGCGTGCCGGCCGGCATGTTCCACGGACCGCTGGTGGTGTCGATGCGACCGCTGCGCCCGGCAGATGCGATCCGCGCGGTGCAGATCACCTCGCGGTTTCCCTCGGTGCACGGCGCCCCGGTGCATCTTGGGATGCCGGAGCAGATCGGCATCGCGGATATCGGCAAGCCGGATTATGGCGACGCGGTACCGGTGGGGCCGGATGAACTGCCGGTGTTCTGGGCCTGCGGTGTCACGCCGCAAGCGGCGATCGCGGCGGTGAAGCCTGAGTTCTGCATCACCCACGCGCCGGGTGCGATGCTGATTACCGACCTGCGCAACACCAAGCTGGCTGCGCTTTGAACGAAAAGATTTGAAACCACGGATGCACACGGATGAACACGGATAACGTGGTGGGAGTAACTGCCACAGGTGCAACGACCGCTCGGACGACATCCGTGTGCATCCGTGTCCATCCGTGGTTCCATTATTGTTCGGTGCGTGTGGCGGCATGCGTAGTGTGGTCGACCGCATCGAGGCGCTGATCCATCAGGAGGTGGGCCGCAACATCGATGGACTGTTTGCTGCGGCGAAGGGCGGTCTGTGGCAAGCGGCTAATGCGTTGGCGTCCGATCCGCACGCATCGGTCGGCATCATCACCGGGTTCTATGTTCCTCTCGGCACACCGCCGGCGGCGGAAACTGATGGACCGGTGGGCGCCGCGATGCTGGCCGGTGCATTGACAGCGGTGGGCGTTCCTTGTCGCCTCGTCACCGACGAGCCGTGTGGCGCGACGTGTGCCGCGGCGCTGCGCGGCAGCGAAATCCCGCTGGACGTGGTGCCTCTAAGCGGTGCCGTCGATGACACGGTCGCGCTGTGGCGCTCACTGGGTATCAGCCATGCATTGTCGATCGAACGCTGCGGGCGCAGTGCCGATGGCGCACCGCGCAACATGCGCGGCGAAGACATCAGCGCCTTCACCACGCCGCTCGACGAGCTATTCCTGGCCGGACCATGGCAGCGGATCGCGGTCGGCGATGGCGGCAACGAGATCGGCATGGGATCGTTGCCGGCGTCGCTGATCGGCGCGCATGTGGCGCACGGCGAAACGATCGCCTGTGCTACACCAGCCGATCATCTGATCGTCGCCGGCGTATCGAACTGGGGCGCCTATGCGCTGATCGGCGCGCTCGCGTTAATCCGCGACGACTGGCGCGCCAGGCTGATCGAATGCCTCGATCCGGAGCGCGATGGCGCCATTCTGCAGGCGATGGTGAATGATGGACCGGCGGTGGACGGCGTGACACGGCAGCGCACGCTCACCGTGGACAGCATGCCGGCCGAGGTGCACCACGCCAAGCTGCGCGCCATCCGCGCGGTGGTCGAGGCCTATGGAACGGCGTGAATTCGTCTGCGAGGGGTATCGCTTCGCGCCGGATACCGGAACACTTTCGCTACACTACGCGTTCGATGGCGGCCCGAGCTTCGAGGAGCGCATCGTGTTCCCTGCGCGGGCGCCATCGCGGCCTGACAGCGAAGCGCTGGATCGGGTGTTTCGCCTGCTGTTGCTGGCGTGCGGCGTCAGCTACTACAAGGCGTTCGCACCGGAGCGCATGCGCTGTGCGGCGTTCCCGCTGGATTCCGTCACTGCTGCCTTCTTCACCGACTTCTACGTGAAGGGTCTCGGCGAGTTTGCCTGGCGCAACGGGATCGATCTCGCGTCGCGCTTGCACATCGTGGCGGATGCGGTCGAACCGCCATCGGCTTTGCGGCTTGAGTTGCCACGGCTCACCTGCGTGCCGGTCGGCGGCGGCAAGGATTCCATCGTGACGATCGAATGCCTGAAACAGGCCGGCGAACCGCTGGTGCTGTTCGCGCTGGGCAATGCGGCGCCGATCGAGGCGACGATCGCGCAGGCCGGACTGCCGACGGTTCGCGTCACGCGCAGGCTGGACCCGGCGCTGTTCGCGCTGAATGAGTCGGGTGCGTTGAATGGGCATGTGCCGATCACCGGCATCCTGAGCCTGATCGTGGTCGCCTGCGCGATCATCCACGGGTTCGATGCGATCGCGATGTCGAACGAGCATTCGGCCAGCGCGCCCAACATCGCCGACGTGAACCATCAGTACAGCAAGTCGTTCGAGTTTGAGCGGTCGCTCGCCCAATTGCTGGAGCAGCATGTTGTACAGGGGCTGCGATATTTCTCCTTGCTGAGGCCGCTGACCGAGGTTGCCATCGCGCGCCGCTTCGCGCGGCATTCGGGGTATTTCCCAGTGTTCCGCAGTTGCAACACCGCGTTCCGCCAGTCACCTGACCGGCGGGGAACAAATTGGTGCTGCGACTGTCCGAAATGCCGCTTCGTCTTCCTTGCGTTGGCGCCGTTCGTAGAGCGGCAGCGTCTGATTGCTACATTCGGCCGCGACATGCTGGATGATCCGGCACAGATCGACGGTTTTGCCGAACTGTGCGGGCTGCAGCGGCACAAGCCGTTCGAATGCGTGGGTGAAATCGAGGAAAGTGCCACCGTTATGGCGCGTCTCGCGGAGATGGCGGAATGGCGCGACTGTGCGGCAGTGCGGGCGCTGTCACCGCGGCTGCGCGGTGATTTCGCTGCGTTGTTCGCGCCACGTGGGCCGCATCTGGTGCCCGAGCGATACCTGGCGATGCTCGATGCGTGTGGATGAGCTGCGTGGCCGGCGCGTCGCGATCTGGGGATTCGCGCGTGAAGGTCGAGCGGCGCTGCGGTTGCTGCGCGATCGCGATCCGGGCATGGCGATCACCGTGCTGGACGATTCCAACACAGATGACGCCGATGCGCCGCTGATCAACGGGCGCGCGCAGATCGCCGCGGCTATCGGCGACTTCGATGTGGTGGTGAAGTCGCCAGGTATCAGCCTCTACGATCCACTGGTGGCAAAGGCGCGGCAAGATGGCGTGCGGTTCACCTCGCTGCTCAATCTGTGGTTCGCCGATGCGCCGACATGCCGGACGATCTGTGTCACCGGCACCAAGGGCAAGAGCACGACCACCGCGCTGATCGCGCATATCCTGCGCGGGGTTGGCCGGAACGCGGTGGCAGCCGGCAATATCGGCGTGCCGGTGACGGAGCTGCCACGCGACGGGCTGGACGCCGCAGTGATCGAAGTGTCGAGTTACCAGGCAGCGGATTTTTGCGGGCAGTGCGATATCGCGGTGCTGACGTCGCTCAGTCAGGAGCATCTCGACTGGCACGGCAGCATTGCCGTGTACCACCGCGACAAGCTGAACCTGCTCCGCCATGCGCGGCGCTCGCTGATCCATCGCGAGGCGCTTGAGGCGGTTGCCGGTGTGCTGGATCTCAACAGTCTGGATCATGCGACGTTTGCTGCCTGTACCGAACTGCAAGTGAACAACCGCTATCTCGAGCGACCGCATAATAGGTCCAATCTGGCGGGTGCGATGGCCGTGGCGCGGTCGCTCGGTGTCGACACGGCTGACGCGCTGCGTGCGGCGTCGGATTTTCCTGCCCTGCCGCATCGCCAGCAGGAGATCGGCGAGATCAATGGCGTGCTCTATGTCGATGACAGCATCTCGACCACGCCCGAGGCGACGATTGCGGCGCTCGAGGTGTACCGCGAACGCGTGGTGACGGTGATCATCGGCGGCCACGATCGGGGTATCGATTACGTTGGGTTGGTGGCGAGACTGAAAGCAGAGCCGAAGCCTGGCGTTGTTCTGCTGGACGCCAGCGGCCGACGGATTCATGATCTGCTCGGCGCCGGAACACCGGCAGATTCGATGCACGAGGCCGTCACGCTGGCGCGGACGATCACCCCACGTGGTGGCGTCATTCTGTTGTCGCCGGCCGCGCCGAGCTACGGTCGCTATCGCAGCTTCGTCGAGCGCGGCATTGATTTCGCCCGGTGCGCTGGGCTGTAGCGCGTCAGAACAAACGCTTCGTCGCGATCCGCGCCCCTTCCGCCATGGCGGCCAGTTTTGCCCACACCACATCGTCGGCCACGCGGCCGCGCCCGGCAGAAGTATCGAACCCGCAATCGGTGCCGGCCAGCACGCGTCGCGGATCCCCCACCGCACGCGCTACCTGTTCGATGCGGTCGGCCACCACCTCGGGGTGTTCGACGAAGTTGGTCAGCGGATCGATCACACCGGCGACAATCACCTGATCATCGTCGAGCGGCAGGTTCTTCAGGCAGCGATACTCGTGTGCGTGGCGAGGATTGGCGAACGGCAGCACGAAGCCGCCGACCTTCGCCTGGCGGATCGTCGGCAGCACCTCGGGCAGTGCGACATCGCAGTCGTGGGGACCCTCGTAGTTGCCCCAGCAGGCGTGCAGACGCACCCGCTCGCGCGGCACGTTGACGAGTGCATCGTTGATCGTCGCCACGACGCGTTCCACGAAGCCGACGAAATCTCCGAGCGGCCGGTCCTGATAGGAGATGTGCCGTTCCATCGCCAGGTCCGGCGCATCGATCTGCAGTACGAACCCGTGCGCGACGATGGTCTCGTATTCCACCTGCAATGCGCGGCCAAGGGCGGCGAGATAGGCGTCCTCGGTGTCGTACCAGGCATTGCGCATTGCCGCGGCGATGATGCCGGGCGACGGTGCTGTCATGAACGCTTCGGCAGAGCCACCCTGCGCCGCATCGAGCGCAGTGCGGAAATCCGCACACTCCGCCTCGACCGCCGCGCGATCCAGATAGCGCACCTCGCCGATCGCCTCGGGCACGCCACCCAGGTTGCTGATCGACTCGTTCACCGCGTCGTGCGCCGCCTTCCACGCCATGTAGGCCGGATAGTGCGTGGCGTCGGCGAACACCCGGCGCGTCCAGCCACCGCCGAATCCACTCATGCGATGGCGCACATAGAGGAAGAATGCCTCGCGTTGCTGCTCGCCGTTGTTGGGAATGTTGATGCCGGCGGCAATCTGTTTCGCCACCACCTCGTACATCGCCGCCTTGCCGACGCGGTCGAGTTCCGCGGCATCGATCGCCTCGCCGCGGGAGCGCTGGACATAGAGTGACGTCAGCGCCGGTGGGCGGGGCAGGCTGCCGGCGTGGGTGGTCAAAATGCGGTCCTCGCTGCGCTGCATCGAAGCCTCCAAAGAAAGCAAGCAAGTCATACCTAGCGCGGCCGATCGGCCGCGCTAGGTATGACTTGCTTGCTTAACCCAGCCTCAACGAAGGACTGTATTGGCCGCTGCGCTCTCTAGTACGCCGGTATATCCGAACAGTCCCACCGCGCCGCCGGTGTGCAGGAACACCACGGTCTCGCCCTTGCCGATCTCACCCTTGCGGATCAGGTCGATCAGGCCGGCCATCGCCTTGCCTGAATACACCGGGTCGAGCAGCACGCCTTCCAGCCGCGCCAGCATCAGCACTGCCTCGGTCATGCCAGGCGTCGGGTGTCCGTATCCCGGGCCAACATAGTCGCAGTTCGCCACCACCGCCGAGCGCGCAACGCCGCCGCGCACTCCGACATATTCAGCGGTGGCCTCCGCCAGCCGGTGTACGTTCGCCTCCTGGCGGTCCTTGGGCAGCCGCACGCCGATGCCCAATACCGGGACGCCGGCGTTGCACCCCTCAAGCCCGACCAGCAGTCCCGCCTGGGTGCCCGCGCTGCCCGTGGCGGTCACCACACGGTCGATACGCAGGGCCATCTCGTCGGCCTGCTGCATCAGTTCCTGCGCGCAGGAGACATAGCCCAGCGCCCCGACCTGGTTGGACCCGCCGCCCGGGATCACGTACGGCTTCTCGCCGGCTTCCCGCAGCGCCTGGCCCTTGGCCTCCGCCTCGGCGTTCATGTCGCTCCCGCCGGGGCGGTATTCGATCGCGGTGTCGAACAGCCGGTCGAGCAGCACGTTGCCGCTGTTCAGGTAGTCGCGATCGTTGGTGTCGATCCGGTGTTCCAGCAGCGCGGTGCACTTCATCCCGAACCGGGCCGCCACCGCTGCGGTCTGGCGCACGTGGTTGGACTGCACCGCGCCCTGCGTCACCAGGTGCGTGGCGCCCTGCGCCTGCGCTTCGCCCACCAGCCACTCCAGCTTGCGCACCTTGTTGCCGCCGGTCGCCACCACGGTGCAGTCGTCTCGCTTGATCCAGATTTCCGGGCCGCCGAGATGACGGCTTAGATTGGCCAGCTTCTCGAGCGGCGTGGGAGTGGGGAACAGGCGGACACGGGGAAAGCGGGCGAGGTGCATGACATCTCCTGCCAATCAGGCGGACCGGCTGTAATGTCCCGCATCCTGCCGTGTCGGACAATGCAGCGGGCGGCCGTGTGACGTCCTGGTGACAAACCGTGCGGACGCCCCAATTTGGGGCTACCTTGGCCAATGGAGAGAGCGATGCACATTCTGCGACGCCACGGATGGGAACTGTCCGAGCGCCTGGTAAGTCCGGAAGCGCTGGTGCTGGGCCGCCGCGCCGCTCTGGCGGGTGCCGGCTCGGTGGCGCTGGCGGCGCCCGCGCTGGCGCAGGGTGCCGCCGAACCGGCGCGCAACCCGAAATACGTCGCCGGCCGCGACATCACGCCGGAGAAATACGCGACCACCTACAACAACTATTACGAGTTCAGCGAAGGCAAGAACCTGTGGGAGGCGGCGCAGGTGATCAAGCCGCGCCCGTGGACGATCAGCCTGGAAGGCGAGGTCAAGCAGCCCCGCACCATCGACATCGACGACCTGCTGAAGCTGGTGCAGCTCGAGGAGCGCGTCTATCGCCATCGCTGCGTCGAGGCCTGGGCGATGACGGTGCCGTGGACCGGCTTCCCGCTCAGCCAGCTGCTGAAGATCGCTGAACCGCTGGGGTCCGCGAAATACATCGTGTTCGAGACGGCGCAGGACCCGAAGATGCCGGGGCTGCAGTCACCGTTCTATCCCTGGCCCTACATCGAGGGCCTGGCGATGGACGAGGCGGCGAACGACCTGGCCTTCATCTCGACCGGGATGTACGGCAAGGCGCTGCCGCCGCAGGACGGCGGGCCGATCCGCCTGACGGTACCCTGGAAATACGGCTTCAAGTCGGCCAAGGCATTGGGCAAGATCAGCTTCACCGAGAAGCGGCCGATAAACTTCTGGCAGGCGATTCAGCCGTCGGAGTACGGCTTCTGGGCCAACGTCAACCCGGCCGTGTCGCACCCGCGCTGGAGCCAGGCGCAAGAGCGGCTGCTGGGCAGCAACGAAATGGTGCCCACCCAGATCTACAACGGCTATGGTGAGTTCGTCGCATCGCTTTACAGCGACCGGAAAAATGAGAAACTGTTCATGTGATCACGCAACGCGTCCTGGCTGTGCTGGCCGCCATGCTGCTGGTCGGAGCCGTCGCCCTGGCGATGCTCGGCCCGCCTGAGGTGCCGCTCGCCCAGCTGCTGTTCATGGTGGACCATGACCTGATGAACGCGGTGCACGGGTTCATCGGCACGCACATGGCGTCGTGGCTATGGGACTATCTGATCGCGCCGCTGATGATGCGGCCGGCTTGGCTCGTGCCTGCCGGGCTGGGGTTGATCTGCGGCGGCGTGTCGCTGTCGCTGTCCACGCGGAAGCCGGCGCACCGGTCGCATCGCCGGAGCTGAACGGCAACCGCCGCTGTCATTGCGAGCGAAGCGACGCAATCGCACGCTGCCCGACACCTTGGGGTCGTATCGTCTTCCCGAGTATCTCGAGGCTGCTTGAAGCACTCCGCTTGGCGGACCCACCGGAATGACCGCGATCCGCTACCTGGTTTGCGATCCTGACACTCAGCTCACCAGCCTCCGCGCGATCGCGATCACGCGGTGTGCCTCGCTCCACAGATTGTAATCATCCAACGCATCGACCTTCGCCCACGCCGCCTCGGTCACGTCGGTCGCGGCGACCGGCTCGCCGGAAACCCAGCGCGTGGCGTAGTCGATGATCGTATAGTGGAAGCGCACGCGCCCGGTCTCATCGCGGCGGATGTTGTCCACCGTGGCGGCGAAATGCAGCGTGTCCACTTCCAGGCCGGTCTCCTCGAGCAGTTCGCGGCGTGCCGCCTGTTCGGCCGTCTCGCCCACCTCCTGTGCACCACCGGGTAGCGTCCAGGCGCCGACATTGGGCGGCTTGCCGCGGCGGACCAGCAGAACCGTGTCGTCCTTGATCACCACGATCCCGATCCCGACGATCGGTCGGGCGGGATATTCGCGATCGCTCATGTCCTGTTCCGGGCGTAAGCCCGGCCACCTTCCGTCACGGCAGGGCGTGACCTGGCCATCACTGCTTGGGTGCTTCGGCCGGCGGGCTGGCGGCCGGCTTCTCTGGCGCCGGAGCTTTCAGATCGTCGAGCGAAGGCACCAGCGCCTTCTGCTTCCAGGCACCGAGCTGGTAGGTCCAACCGGCCAGCCGCGCGTTCAACTTGTCCGCCTCGTCTTTGGTCTTGTCATTCCCTGTCGCGGCGAAGCGCGCCCAGATGTCCTTTTCGCCCTTGAACACCGTGGCCGTCACCGCCAGCCCGTCGCTGGTTGTGTACACCGACTGGCCGACCTTGTCGCCGACCGGCTCCTTGTCGGTCTGCACGTCCTGGAACGTCAGCAGTTCCAGCCCACGGTCGATGTCGTCCAGCTTGTAGTCATCGAGCGGTGGATGCTCCGTCGGCGTCTTCATTGCCAACTTCTGGCCGTCGCGGGTCAGTTCCAGCGTGTCGTCGCCATGCGTCACCGCCACGCTGGCGATGCGCGCGTGGTCGATGTTCATGATGTCGCGTTCGAGCCAGAGCTGTGGATCAGCATCGACCTGCAAGCTGCCTTCCGCGAGCCAGGTCTGGTTGTCGTCGGTGCGACGCACATAGACCTGCTCCGGCACGTTGCCCTGCGTTCGCACACGGCGATGGCCGACGATAACCGCAACGATCGGCTTGCCGGACCCATCGAGCACGCGCAGCAGGTTCGACGTTCCGGTCTTGCCGTTCGGGTCTTCCAGGCCGAGCCGGCTGAACTGCTCCGGATCGCTGGTGCGCTGCTCGACCAGACGGAGCTCGGTCAAACCGGTGAGCATGCCGCGCAGCTTACTTGCCTGCACCACGTAGCCGCCACGGTCCTCCAGGCCCCAGGCGTCGCCGTGCTTCACGATCGCAGTGGTCTTGCCTTGATGGGTGATCTCGATCCGCGCCGCGTCCTGCAGCTTCGGTGCAAGATCGGGAAACATCAGTTTGCCGCCGCTGTACGCCTGCTGCTGGGCCGGCTGCTGAGCGGTGCCGAAATACCAGCCGCCCGCGATGGCGAGGATGCCGATGCCGACCAGGGCGATGAGGGTACGGGGGTTCATGCCCGTGCCCTCGCCCGGCGGCGGCTGCGCAGGACGCCGAGGACGATCGCCACGATCGCCAGCACAGCCGGCACCAGTACGATGTTGAACACCCGCAACTCGGTCTCCAGCCGCGAGATGCCGCGGTTCAGGTCATACTGCACCGCACGCAATTGCTGCCTTGTATCGACGATGTCCTTGCGGGCGGCATCGATCGCGGTGCGCTGCTCTGCCGTGATCACCGGCTGGGCGCTTGCCTGCTCGCTGCCGCTCGGTCCCTGGCGCAGTGCACGCAACTGCTTCTCGGTGTCGTCCAGATGCTTCTGCAACGCCTGCTCGCTCTGGCGGAACTTTGCTTCCGCCTCGCTCTGCATCTGGTTCACCAGGATGAACGGATGGTTGGTATCGCCGCGCGAGCGCAGCCCGATCAGCGCGTCGCCACCGGCCAGAGTGCCGATCAGATTGGCGACGAACGGACCGTTGTCGCTGAACGGCATCGCGGACTGCTGACCGAAGAAGTCGCTGACGCGTACCCAGAACCGGTCGGCCAGGATGTCGCTGTCGGCCGCCACCACAAGGTTGGCAGGACCGTCGGTCTGCGCCTTGAACTCCGGGAAGTTCTCCGGCCGCTTCTGATCCTTTGCCAGTTCCGGCGGGCCGGTGAAGGCCGATTTCAGCACGCCATGGACGCGTGCCGCGATTACCCGTGGGCCGCCTTCCGGCTTGAAGTCCGCCAGCACCTTGGCAGGGTCCGGCATCTTCACCTGGTCCACCGGAATCTCGCCCGATTGCAAGCTGCTGCTCAGCAGCGGCGTGAACTCGATCGACGCATTCGGCGCCTTGCCGAGCGAACCGGCCGACGCAACCGTCACCTGCTGGAGATCGGCGGTCGCCGGATCGTCGTGGTTGATGCCGTCGCGGATGTTGAACCAGGCGACGTAACTCACCGCCTGCACCCGCTCATCGGCGTTGGCGCGCACACGCCAGGCGCCGGTGAGATCGCCGACCACCTTGGCGGGGTCGAACACGATGCCCCAGGCGTCGAACAGCTTCTTCAGGTTGGAACCGGTATCGGTCGGCGGCATGCCGGTGGGGGAGGGGGCGGCGGCCATCGCCTCGCTCCACGGATCGACCATCGCCATCAGCCGTCCACCACGCATGACGAACTGATCGATGGCATACAACGTCGCGTCGGACAGATTCTGTGCCTCGGCCACCAGCAGCACCTGGATGTCGGGATCGATCACCTGCGCGTCGGTGTTGACCGTCTTCACCTGATTGGTCTGCCGCAGCAGCATGGTCGAGGCAAAGGGCTGACCGCCCGCGGCGGCCTGGCCTCGCATCGCCATCATCATCATGCGCGGATCGCCGTCGAGCGGCAGTGACGACATGACACCGATCACCGGACGCTTTGGGTTCGACAGGTCATAGATAAGCTTGGTGAGGTCGTACTCGAGGAAGCGTTCCCGCTCCGGCTGGAAGAACGCGATGGTCCGCTCATCATCTTCCAGGTTGGAACCGGCGAGGCCGAAATAGACCTGCACGCCGCCCTGATCGAGCGGAACACCTTGCAGGCCGTAGGCGAGCGCACGGTCCTCGGTGTCGCTGAATGGTTCGGGGTCGTAGAATTCCAGCCGGACCTTGCCATCGGAAACCGCGGCGTATTCGCTCAGCATCTCGCGCACGTGGTCGGCATAGGTGCCGTACACCGGCACCGTGCTGCCGAGCCGGCGCGAATAGAACAGCCGCAGCGTGATCGGCTCCTTCAGGCCAGAAAGGATCTGCCGCGTTCCCTTGGACAGCGTGTAGATGTGGCTTTGCGTCAGATCGACGTGCTGGTTGGCCAACCGCGCATCGGCGAACATGTTGATGCCGATGACGATCGCGGCAACCGCGATCACGCCGACGATGGAGAACCAGATGCGGCGGCGCATGGCGTCAATCCGCCTTCCGCTGTTCGACGATCACGGCGTTGAGAAACAGCCAGAAACCGATGAACGTTGCAAAGAATATCAGGTCGCGCAGGCTGACCACGCCGCGGGTGAAGTCCTGAAAACGGTCGATCACCGCGATGCGACGGGCGATCTCGGCGAGGGCGGGGGTGTTGCGGGAGAGGAAGTCGGTGACCACGGGATAGGACGCGACAGCGAACACGAAGCACACCGCGACAGCGAGCACGAAGGCGATGACCTGGTTTTTGGTCAGTGCCGACAACGCGGAGCCTACCGAAAGGAAAGCGCCTGCCACCAGCAGCGAGCCGACATAGCCGGAGGCGATCACGCCGTTGTCCGGCTGGCCCAGGATGTTGACGGTGATGACGAACGGAAAGGTCAGCAGCAGGGCGATGGCACAGAACGCCCAGGCGGCGAGGAATTTCCCGAGCACCGCCTCGGTCTGAGTGATCGGCAGCGTCAGCAGCAGCTCGATCGTGCCGAGCCGGCGTTCTTCTGCCCAGAGGCGCATGGTGATGGCGGGGACCAGGAGCAGGAAGACCCACGGGATGAAGGTGAAGAACGGGTTCAGGTCGGCCTGGCCGCGGTCGAAGAAGCCGCCGAGGTTGAAGGTGAGCGCGCCCTGCAGGACCAGGAAGATGACGATGAACACGGACGCGACCGGGGTGGCAAAGTAGCCGCCGAGTTCGCGTTCGAAGATGATGAAGACGTTGCGCATGTTCAAACGGCTTCCATCGTCAACCGCCGGAACACGTCGTCCAGCTTCCCCGACGGATGCCGACGCTGCAGTTCCGCCGGAGTCTCGTCCGCCACCACCCGTCCCGCGGCGATGATGATCGCGCGCGAGCACACCGCGTCGACCTCCTCCAGGATATGCGTCGAGATGACGATCGCCTTCTGCGGCGCCATCTGCGCGATCAGCGCGCGCACCTCGTGCTTCTGGTTCGGATCCAGCCCGTCCGTCGGCTCGTCCAGCACCAGCACCGGCGGATCGTGCAGCAGCGCCTGCGCCAGACCGACGCGGCGCTTGAAGCCCTTCGACAGCGTTTCCACCGGCTGCAACAGCACGCTGCCGAGCCGGGTCAACTCCACGGCATGCTCGACACGCTGCGCCAGTTCGCGGCCCACGAAGCCGCGTATCTTGGCGCAGAAGGTCAGGAAGCCCGTGACCGTCATCTCCGGATAGGTCGGGGCGCCTTCCGGCAGGAAACCGAGCATCCGGCGCGCCGCCACGCCGTCGTTCTGCACGTCGTGTCCGCAGATGCTGGCGGAGCCGGCCGATGGGGATCATGAAGCCGGCCAGCATGCGCATCGTGGTCGACTTGCCGGCGCCGTTCGGGCCGAGGAAACCCAGCACCTCGCCGCGCGCCACGCTGAACGTGACGTCGTCCACCGCGGTGAAGCTGCCGAAACGTTTGGTCAGGCCGGTGATCTCGATCAGTACTGGTCGGCCAGCGGCGCTCACCCGGCACCTCCCCCTCGTTGTTCCGTATGCTGGCGGGAATAGCGCAATTTCGGGGCAATGCAAGCCGTGAGCGCATGGATGACAAAGGCTTAACGCGCCAGTATGCTGCGTCGCAGCACGACCGTCAGGAGAGGGAAAGCCGATGCCTTTGGAATCGATCGAACAGACCATCGACACCGATGTCGCCGCCGTGCAGTGGCAGGCGCGCGTGGACCTGGCGGCGGCGCATCGCCTGGCAGTGATGCACGACTTCCACGAGGGCATCTTCAATCACCTGACGCTGCGCGTGCCAGGCCGCAACGATCGCTACTACCAGATCCCGTTCGGTCTGCACTGGTCCGAGGTCACCGCGAGCTGCTTCATGGAGGTTGGCTACGACGGCACGCTGCTCGCCGGCGAGGGCCTGATCGAGCAGTCCTGCTACTGCATCCACGCGCCGATGCACCGGCTGCTGCCGGACGGCGCCGCGGTGTTCCACACCCACATGCCGTACGCGAGCGCGCTGTCCCGACTGGAAGACCCGCGCATCCTGCCGATCGGCCAGACCGAACTCGGCATTATGATGGTGACCGGGTATGACATGACCTACGCCGGTCCTGCGTTCGATCCGGCGGAAGGCGAGCGCCTGGCCGGCGTGATCGGCGACAAGAAGGTGCTGATGATGGCGAGCCACGGCGTCGCCACGGTGGGCAAGTCGGTCGCCGAGGCATATGACCTGCTATATTACACCGAGCGTGTGGCGCAGGTGCAGCTCTACGCGATGTCGAGCGGGCGGCCGCTCAAGTTCCTGCCGGACGACGTGATCGAGGCGACATTCGCGGCATACCGCAAGGGCGAAAAGTATGGTGGTCGTTCGCCGTACCATTGGCACTTCGATGCGCTGAAGCGGATCCTCGACAAGCGGGAGCCGGATTACAAGGACTGAACCCGAGCCTCGGCCGCCTCACTCGGTCGATAATGGCATGGCCAGGCTGTAGCTCGGTTCTTGCTGCCGCCTTCATTGCGCATCAGAACACCTCGGTCGACGAGGTCTTTGATGTCGCGCTGGGCGGTCGGTGTCGAGCATTTGGCAATCGCCACCCACTTGCGTGCCGTGAGCTTGCCTTCGAACCCGTCGAGCAATCGATTGAGGATCGTCCTTTGACGGTCATTGAGTGGCGCGAGGGCGTGACGATGACAGAACTCGGAATCCCGTCGATTGTCTGTGGTGGGTTGAACCATTCGAGTAACGCCTGCATTTCAGCCTCAACCCGCTCTGCCGGCGGCGCCTGAAAGTGAACCCTTTCACGGCCAAAGGGAGCTGAAACGACTTGCATCGGTCCATGCGCGTCATCCCGCCATGCGCCGACCCTGATGATCTGTAGGCCCGAACGGCCAGTTGGAAACAGCGCTGCCTGCCAGGAGAAAAGCCGCTGCGCGGGTCAGCGGGGCAGCATAGTTGCGCGTGGCATCAAGCGTCATCTCAACGATGCCCTCGACCCTCCGGTCCTCGGGGCCAAGGGCTGCGTCGGGAACGCCGAGTTGGCGAGCGATGGACGAACGCACGCTGTCACGGTTCAGAATATCGCCCTCGATCTCCGCGTTCTTGACGGCTGCCTCGGTCGTGGCCTGCAATTCGGTTTCGACTTGCAGGGCAAAGCCAGGCCGTTCCAACCGCCCCAGGAGCCGCCCTTGCTTCAGATGTGTCGCTCCCAGCGGTTGCGCCAAACGGTCGGCGTCCCATCGGAAGTGCGGCCAGTCCGGCAGCTCCCAAATAAACAAATTCACCTCACGATCTGAGGGGAATTTGGGCCTTTCGCATCAGTGCAAGGGGGTTCCCCCCGATGAGGGAGGCCAACCAAGCTACCGGCGTCCGCTACTGCGACAGCCGTTCGTACGCCGCCGACACCATCAGCGGCCGGTCGGTATCGACACTGACCCCGCACAACGTTCGTCGCATCCCGGGCGTGCGCCGCTGCTGAAATGCGGCCCGCGTCGCCTCGTCTGCGCCATGCAGAATTCCCTGCGGCGTGTGCGACAGCATGCCCGGCTTGCGGCTCCCCGATTCATCGTGATGGACGAACACGCTTTCGTCGTTGTCGACATTGCGATGATACGACGGCAACTCCTCGGCGTTCAGATCGGCCACCGCGATCTGCGGCACGAAGGTGATCACGACGAAACCCGTCGCCTGGAACGTGCACCACGCCGAGGGTGCCACATGGATGCGATCGGAGCTGATCGGGATGATATCGCGGATGTTCAGCTTGTAAGGGAACAGATCGCCCTTCCACCCGACCGATGCCAGCGGATTGTTGCGGTAGAAGATGGAACTGTGCGCGCCGCCATGCTTGACCCGCAGCTCCCACTCGTCGCGCTTCGGCCAGCGCTGGTCGTGCAGTTCCGGCAGCACCAGAACGGTCGGATCGACCGGCATATGGCGGCCGACCTGCTGGTGTTCGGTCAGCGATAGCGGGGCAGGGGACTCCACCACCAGCATGTGGCTCTCGCCGGCGTCCGGCACGACGCTGAACGTGATGCCTTTCGGGATCAGCACGTAGTCGCCCGGCTCGTAGACCAGGTGTCCGAACTCGGTGGCGAACTGTCCGGTCCCCTTGTGCACGAAGTACAGCAGGTCGCCATCGGTATTGCGATAGGCGTACGGCATCGCCGCGGTTCGCCGGCTGATGGCGACACTGACATCGGCGTTGGACAGCATCACCTCCGGCATGCCGCGCGGATCGATCATGTCGGACGGTTCGACCCGCGCGGTGTCCGCGACCCGGCGCGGATGCAGGCGTGCCTTCGACGCGCACGACCTCGTTGGGACCGTGCTCGCGGTAGATCATCGCGACCGGGCCGAAGAAGCCCTGGCGACTGATGTGTTCTTCCCGCAGGTTGCCGAGGCCGACCCGCGCCTGGCGGGCATGCCGCCCCTTGGTGTGATGGATCCAGGATCGCACTGTTCGCCACTCCTTCCGAGCCTACCCGGACGCTAATCCCGGCTGCGGGCACGGCACAACAATGCCGCCGGAGTTGCCAGCGCTCGCGCCACCGCCCATCATGAAAAACCCCTGACAGGCCAAGAGGGATCACGTCCATGACGAGCCTCTCGCCCAATCTGCCGCCCGACAAGCAGCGCGAGATGCTGCGTCAGATGCTCACCATTCGTCGCTTCGAGGAGCGCGCCTCGGACGACTACCGCGCCGGCAAGATCTACGGCGTCGTGCACTGCTATATCGGCGAGGAGGCAGTCGCGGTCGGCGTGTGTACCGCGCTCGATCCGCGCGATCGGATCATTTCGACGCATCGCGGCCACGGCCACTGCATCGCCAAGGGCGCCGATCTGAACCGCATGATGGCCGAGCTGTACGGAAGGCAGACCGGCTACTGCAAAGGCAAGGGCGGCTCGATGCACATCGCCGATTTCGGCATCGGCATGCTGGGGGCCAACGGCATCGTCGCGGGCGGGATCGCGATCGTCACCGGCGCAGGACTTGCGGCGCAGATGGAAGGCAAAGGCGGTGTCGCGGTTTCGTTCTTCGGCGACGGCGCGTCGAATGCCGGGCCGTTTCACGAGTGCCTCAATATCGCGGCGGCCTGGAAGCTGCCGATGCTGTACGTGTGCGAGAACAACATGTACGCCGCGCAGACCGCCGCCGCTGCGACGCATGCATTGAGCGATGTGGCGGCACGCGCGGCCGGCTACGGCATTCCAGGCGTCGTGGTCGATGGCAATGACGCGTTCGCGGTCTATCAGGCGGCACACGCCGCCGTGGAGAGGGCGCGTTCGGGCGCGGGACCGACGCTGATCGAGTGCAAGACCTATCGCTGGCGCGGCCATACCGAGCGTGCGGGGCAGCCCGATCCGCGCGATCGGACGGAGGTCGAGGCGTGGACGCGCAGGGATCCGATCGCGCTGCTGGAGCGGCAGCTTCGGGAGCAGGGCGAGCTGGATGATGCCGGGCGGCGGGCGATGGAGGGCGAGATCATGGGTGCGCTCGAAGCCGCCGTCGCCTTCGCTGAGGCAAGTCCGTTCCCGCTTCCCGAGCAGGCGACCGACGACGTGTTTGCGGCCTGAGGCGAGGAGCGGACGATGCGCGAGCTGACCTACAACGAGGCTGCACTCGAGGCGATCGCCGAGGAGATGCGGCGCGATCCGAAGATCTTCTACTTGTCGACCGACGCGTTGCCGCCGCTGCTCAAGGAGTTCGGCCCGCAGCGCATTAAAGCGACGCCGATCACCGAGGCGGCGCTGACCGGCATGGGGATCGGCGCGGCCGGCTCCGGCTTCCGCCCGATCGTTGATTGGCGGCAAGTAACGTTCAGCTTCGTCGCGATGGACCAGATCGTCAATCAGGCCGCGAAGATCCACTACATGTTCGGCGGCCAGGTGACCTTCCCGATCCTGTTTCGCGCGTCCGTCGGCGGCGGCGGCAAGGTCGCCGCACAGCACTCGCAATCGCCGTATTCGATGTTCATGAATGTCGCCGGGCTGAAGATGTTCCTGCCGTCGACGCCCTACGACATGAAGGGGCTGTTGAAGACGGCGATCCGCGACAACAACCCGGTCATCTCGTTCGAATCAGGCCGGCTGATGACGCGCAAGGGAGACGTGCCGGAGGACGACTACACGATCCCGCTCGGTATTGCCGACGTGAAACGGGAGGGCAGCGATGTGACTGTGGTCGCGCTGGCGTGGCTGGTGCACGAGGCGCTCGCCGCGGCCGAGACGCTGGCGGCGGAGGGGATCTCGGTGGAGGTGGTCGATCCGCGTACGTTGGTGCCGCTGGATACGGCGACGATTCGGGCGTCGGTGCGGAAGACGGGCCGGCTGGTGATCGCCGACGAGGCGGGGCCGACTGCCGGCTTCTCGGCGGAAGTTGCCGCGCTTGCCACTGAGGACGCAGCAACATTTTCTCGACTTAAGGCCCCGGTGAAGCGGGTCTGCGCCTTACAGGTGCCGATACCCTACAGCCCGGTGCTGGAGGATGCGGTCTTTCCGGACCGTGGGCGCATCATTGCGGGGATACGCGAGGTGCTTCATGGACGCGGGACCGCCGCCGCGGCGTGAGGCGGAGAGGCTGAAGCGCTCGGTTTTGAACGCACATTGAATGGCCCGATCAAGGTGCGGATCGTATCCAGGGCCACTTACCAACAGTGGATGTGTTTAGGCGGGCTTGGCCCTGCCGTACATCTGACGCTTTGGCTGATGGGTCGCTTCCTTTGCACCAAAGCCAACGTGGCGCGGCCGGTTAATTAATAGATCACAACTCTGTGCCTGCCGCCGATAGCCCCACGAGCGAGGCGGCGGCGTCGGCCGCGCTCTGTAGGGCGGTGCCGGCGGAAATAGCACGTTTGGACAAGATGCACGGCGACGAGCGGGCCGATGATCTTGAATTGCGGCCGAGTTAATGGTTCAGGCCATCCAGGAACTCCAGGCGGACGCGTGGAGCCGAATACCTGGAAGGTCGAAGGCCTTGATCGGCGGGAGGACTGTCAGAGGACAGTGGCCGCTGCACGGGCAAACGGGCGCGATGTGGTTGGCTCATCGTCGTCCTTGGCCGCGCGGTGAGTGCGAGCAAAAAGTCGACGGAATGGCTTGGCGTGACGGCGAGCGTGCTGGGCTTTATCGGATTTGCGGTTGGGCGTACTGTGTATTGGCAGCCGTCGGTGGATTGGCGGGCGGGGAAGGTGATGCGCGAACATACGGTTGCTGCAATGTCCGGGCGATACCGCGAATGCGTCGACATCTTCGAGAAGCCCGGATCTGTGACCGCCGCAGCGTGAAAGGATCAGCCTGTGCAATTGGGAATGATCGGCCTCGGCCGGATGGGAGCAAACATGGTGCGCCGGCTCATGCAGAGCGGGCATCAGTGCGTAGTGTTTGACAGGTCGCCGAAGGCGGTCGCGGAGCTGGTCGGCGAAAACGCCGTCGGCAGTGCCTCTTTGGCTGAAATGGTCGCGAAGCTGACGAAGCCGCGAGCAGTCTGGATGATGGTTCCCGCTGCCTCAGTCGACGAAACCATCGCCGATCTGGTGCCCTTGCTATCGTCTGGAGACATTTTGATCGACGGCGGGAACTCGTACTACGTCGACGATATCCGCCGGTCGAAGGAACTGGCGCCAAAAGGCATCCATTATGTCGAGGCCGGCACCTCCGGCGGCGTTTGGGGTCTGGAACGCGGCTACTGCATGATGATCGGTGGGGAGGCCGAAACGGTGAAGCATTTGGATCCGATCTTCGCCGCACTCGCCCCAGGCCGTGGCGACATTCCACGCACGCCTGGACGCGAAAAAATCTCCGGCACCGCTGAACTCGGTTATTTGCATTGTGGACCCAGTGGTGCCGGACACTTTGTGAAGATGGTGCATAATGGGATCGAATATGGGTTGATGGCGGCCTATGCTGAGGGCCTGAGCGTTCTTAAGTCAGCCAACGTCGGCAAGAAGGCTGGTACCGTTGATGCTGAAACCACGCCGTTACGCGAACCTGAACATTATCAGTACGATCTCAATTTGCCGGACATCGCCGAAGTCTGGCGCCGCGGCAGTGTGATTGCGTCCTGGTTGCTGGATCTTTCAGCCGCGGCGATGACACAGGACCCGGAACTCTCGGGTTTTGCCGGCAGAGTGTCGGATTCGGGCGAAGGCCGTTGGACTATCAAGGCGGCCATCGATGAAGGCGTGCCCGCCCATGTGCTGTCTTCGGCGCTCTATGAGCGTTTCAGCTCGCGCGGCGAGGCGGATTTCGCCGACAAGGTGCTTTCCGCCATGCGTTACGAATTTGGCGGGCATCTGGAGAAACCAGTCTCGGGAGTTACATGAGATGGATAACGTCGATCTCGATCAATTGGCGATCAATACGATCCGAACACTGTCGATCGACGCAATTCAACAGGCGAACTCGGGCCATCCCGGCGCGCCGATGGCGTTGGCGCCGCTGGTCTATACGATCTGGAACCGGGTCATGAATTTCGACCCGAAGGATCCGATCTGGCCCAATCGGGACCGCTTCGTTCTCTCCAATGGTCATGCATCGATGCTGACCTGGTCGATACTGCACCTGACCGGCGTGCAGGCCGTCAACGCGGACTATGAGCGGGTTGGTCACGCCTCGGTCACGCTCGATGACATCAAGCACTTCCGCCAGCTTGGCGGCGCGCCGGGCCATCCAGAATATCATCTCCGTTCGGGTGTCGAAGTGACCACGGGCCCGCTCGGTCAGGGCATCGCCAACAGCGTCGGCATGGCGATCGCGCGCAAGTGGCTCGCCGACCGCTACAACCGGCCCGGTTTCGAACTATTCGACTACAACATGTACGTGGTGTGCGGCGACGGCTGTCTGATGGAGGGCGTCGGCTCGGAGGCTGCCTCCCTTGCCGCGCATCTCGGTCTCGACGACCTGTGCTGGATTTATGACAACAATCACATCACCCTCGATGCCCCTACGAGCGTTACGTTCACCGAGGATGTCGCGGCGCGGTTCCTCGGCTATGGCTGGAATGTGCTGCGGGTCGGCGACGCCAACGATACAGCGCGTATCGAGCACGCGCTGGCGGTATTTCGCCAGACCAAGGGGCGGCCGACACTGATTATTCTCGACAGCCATATCGGTTTCGGCTCGCCGCATAGAGTCGACACCCCGGCGGCACATGGCGAACCGCTCGGTGCGGAGGAGGTCAAACTCACCAAACGGAACTACGGCTGGCCCGAGGACGCGCAATTCCTCGTGCCCGACGGCGTATACGAACATTTCAATCACGGGATTGGGGCGCGCGGCGCCGATGCGCGCGCCCGGTGGGAAGCACTGTTCGCAGCTTACCGGGAAGAATTCCCCGGGCTCGCGCTCGAAATCGAGCAAATGCAGCGTCGCGATTTGCCGGCGGAATGGGACCGGAATTTACCGAGTTATAAACCCGATCCCAAAGGCATTGCCGGACGCGATGCATCGGGCCAGGTGTTGAACGTTCTGGCCCAGAACATACCGTGGTTTCTAGGTGGTTCGGCCGACCTCGCGTCGTCGAACCGGACGGCGTTGAAATTCGAGGGTGCCGGCGATTTCCAGGCGGCGACTCCCGGAGGCAGGAATCTGCACTTCGGCGTCCGCGAGCACGCCATGGCGGCCATTCTGAACGGTCTGTCGCTGTCGAAGATTTCGAGCCTTTGGCGGGACTTTTTTCATCTTCAGCGATTACGCGCGGCCGTCCATCCGCCTTGCCGCGTTGATGGAGCTGCCGACAATCTACGTCTTCACGCACGACGCCATGGGCGACGGCGAGGATGGACCAACCCATCAGCCGGTCGAACAACTGATTTCGATGCGTGCGATGCCTGGTCTTGTCCTGCTGCGTCCGGCGGACGCCAATGAGGTTGTCGAGGCATATCGTTACGTCTTGCGACTGCGTCATCAGCCCGCCGCCCTCGTGCTGTCGCGCCAGCCGCTGCCGACGTTCGATCGAACCCGCTACGCCGCGGCCTCTGGGCTGGCGCAGGGGGCGTACGTCATGGCAGACGCGCCCGGCGGACAGCCCGAGGTCATTCTGATCGCGTCCGGCAGCGAAGTGAGCCTGGCGACCGCGGCGCATGAAACGCTGACCAGCCAGGGCATCCGGTCCCGGGTCGTTTCGATGCCATCCTGGGACATTTTTGAACATCAGCCACAATCCTATCGGGACAGCGTGCTGCCCCCTGGCGTGACGGCGCGCGTCGCGATCGAGCAAGGCTCCGTGCTTGGCTGGGAGCGCTATGTCGGCCCGTCCGGTCGGGTTATTGGCATGCAGACCTTTGGCGCATCCGCCCCGCTGAAGGAATTGCTGCGCAATTTCGGTTTCGAACCAGAACGGGTTGTGGCAACCGCCAAAGAGCTGCTTGGACGCGCGTGAAGCGGCAACTGGGTCAGTGGCCGAGGCGGTGAACCGCCCCTTGGTCAGCATGAAGCGCAACTGACCCTGGGCACTGACCGCTGAGATCAGATTAACGCGGAACCGCGCGCCTGTGCTCGAGACCACCAGCGTCCGCCCTCGCTGACCCCAGGCTGTCCCGCTGTGGAAGTCCGATCCCACACCGGCCTCGTCGGCGAAGAAGATCTGCGCGCCCTCGCGTCGTGCGCGGCGCTGTTCAAGGATCTTGGCTTATAGTGCTGACACCGGT
>CAWFYC010000036.1:0-19313 GCA_963819855.1 uncultured Alphaproteobacteria bacterium | reverse complement strand
GTGGGGCGCGCCGCGGTCCACGGCGGCACCACCACGATCATCGACTTCACCCGTGCCAGCCAGGGCACCAACCTGCAGGACGCGATCGTGCGCCGCGAGGAGGACTGGAAGGGCCACTGCGCCTGCGACTATGCGCAGCATATCATGGTGGAAGGTGCGCTGCCGTTGGACCTGCCGGGGCAGTTGGCGGAAGCGATCCAGGCCGGGTTCCCGACGGTGAAGATCTTCACCACCGACATCACGCCGTCGCGCAAGGGTCGCATGGTGGATTTCGGCGACATCTGGGAAGTGTTCGAGGTGCTGAAGGCAAACGGCGGCCTCGGCGTGATCCACTCCGAGGACAACGACATCGTGATGCATATGTATGGCAAGCTGATCCGCGAGGGACGGACCGGCTTCGCCAACATGGCGGAGGTGCACAACACGCTGTCGGAGGACATCTCGTTCCGCCGCGTGATCCGGCTGGCCGAGAAGGTCGGCGCGACGCTCTACATGATGCACACCTCGGCCGCGCCCGGTGTGTCCGCGATCCGCGAGGCGCGGGCCCGCGGCGTGCCGATCTATGGCGAGTCGCTGCACCAGTACATGCTTTACACCAGCGAGGACTACAAACGTCCGAATGGGCAGATTTATCACACCTATCCGTCGCTGAAGTCGGCCGAGGACCAGGCGGCGCTGTGGGCCGGCACGCTGGATGGCTGCATCAACTGCGTCGCCACCGACGAAATCTGCTGCACGCTGGCGAAGAAGCTGCAAGGCGTGCGGATCGACGACACCACCGGCGGCAATGCCGGCGTCGAGCCTCGGGTGGCGCTGATGTACACCGAGATGGTGGGCAAGCGCGGCTACTCGCTGTCGCGCTATGTCGATCTGGTGTCGACCAATGCGGCGAAGATCATGGGGCTGTATCCGCGCAAGGGCGCGCTGGCGGCGGGGTCGGATGCCGATATCTGCGTGCTCGACCCGGCGGACCAGCGGGTGATCCGCGCGCAGGACCTGCACGAGGCGGACTACACGCCGTGGGAAGGCCGCAAGATGGACGCGTGGCCGTGTCTGACGGTACTGCGCGGCAAGGTGGTGGTGGAGAACGGCACATGGCGGGGCTCACTGGCGGACGGCAAGTGGCAGCATCGGAAGGTGGCGCCCGAGATACTGGCGGGGCCGACGTTGTGATGTCCGCTCCAGCGGGCCAGGCTCCGGCATGACAACAGGGACCGACGCCGAACTGCGCGCGCTGTTGATCGATTGCGTCGCGCTGTGGGACGTGGAAGCGCGCGTTGTCGTTGGTGCCGAGGGAATCGAAATCGCGTCGAGTGCTGGCGCCTTCCTGCTGCAGCGCGCCGCCCCCGACATGCGGCCGATCCGCTGGCTGCTACACACGCCGGAGCGACGATCCGCCAATCGCCCACCGCGTGCCGCGCCGTCGATCGGCGCCGCGCTCACCGCATTGCGCAACGCGCTGGGCGCAGAGACCGGCAACAAACTCAGGATCGGTGCGACAGCATGAAACGCGATGAACGGGGTCTGCCGCTTTCCACCGACAGCACCGAGGCGGTGACGCTGTTCGACCGCGCGGTGGAGCACTACCTGAAGTTCCACGCCGACACCGCGGTACTGGCCGGCCGCGCACTGGCTGCCGACCCTGACTTCGTCATGGGCCACTGTCTCAAGGCCTATCTGCTGCTGATGGCGGCCAATCCCGCCAATCGGGCACAGATCGACGCGACGCTGGCGAGTGCCCACGCCGGCGCCGCCAACATCACCGTGCGCGAACGGATGCATCTCGCCGCCGCCGACGCCTGGCATCGCGGATCGCTCGACGACTCCTTCACATTATGGCGGCAGATTCTGGACGCGGACCCGACCGATCTGCTGGCGTTCCGCATCTGCGACACCATCTGGTTCCGCCATGGCCAGACGCGGCCGATCCTCGAGCAGGCAGACCGCGTCGCGCCGCGCTGGTCCGCCGATCTGCCCGGCTACGATTGTGCGCAGACCATCTGGGCGTTCGCCCATGAGGAGGTCGGCGACACCAAGGGCGCCGAGACAGCGGTGGACGCGGCGCTGGGGCGCGACCCGACGAACTACTTCGCGCACCATGTGAAGGCGCACGTGATGGACACCGACTGCCGCGCGCGCGAGGGCAGCGACTGGCTTGGCGCACAGGTGGTCAACTGGTCGCTCGGCAACAACCTGATCCATCACCTGTGGTGGCACCGCGCCTTACTGCGCCTCGATCTCGGCCAAGTGGACGCCGTAATGGCGAGTTACGATCAGGACATTCGTAATTTCGACGACCCGATGACCAAGGCGACACCCGACCACTACGTCGATCTGCAGAACGCCGCCGCGCTGCTGTGGCGGCTGGAGCAACTGGGCCTCGACGTCGGCGGCCGCTGGGACGAGCTGGCCGACAAGGCCGAGGCCCGCATCGGCGAGGTTGGGCATCTGCTGATGGTGCCGCATCTGATGCTGGCGCTGGTCGCCACCGGGCGCGATGCGGCGGCGGCACGGTTCGTCGCCGCGCTGCGGGAACTCGCCGCCGACCCCTCGCTGCGGACCGCGCCGGCGATCGCCGATGTGGTCATCCCGGTGTGCGAGGCGGCGCAGGCGCACCGCCGGGGCGAGCATGCCCGGGTGGTCGAACTGCTGGCGCCACGCCAGGCGCAGATCCGCCTGCTCGGCGGCAGCAATGCGCAGCGTGACATGTTCTTCCAGATGCTGATCGACTCCGCCATGAAGGCGGAGCGCCGCGACGTGGTGTCGGCGATGATCGCCCACGAGGCCGCCACCCGTGCCGTGCCGCCGGCGCAACGGGCCGGCTACGCGGCTGCGGCGCGGTGGTTGCATTCTTGACACTGTCCGACCCCAACTGTAGCAAGCCCCCGCCTTCCGGCAGGGCAACCTGCCAGGAGCGGACATGAGCGAGGAACCGGGCGAGGACGAGCCTCCCTCTTTCGAGGAGAGGCTGAAAGCCGCCCGCGGCAGGCAGGGGCTCGACGCCCCGCCGCCTTTGTCGGCCGGGAATTCCGGCGACATCGGCGGCATGAGTCCCTGGGGGATCGGCCTGCGGGTGGGGATCGAGCTGGTCTCGGCCCTGGTCGTGGCGGTCGCCATCGGCTACGGGCTGGATCGCCTGTTCGGCACGCTACCCATTCTGACCGCCTTGTTCGTACTGCTGGGCGGCGCGGCTGGGATACTCAATGTCTGGCGCCTGTTCGCGCCACGACAGACACGGGGACCGAAGGTCCAGGACGGGGGACGATAGTGGCGGCCGGAGGATCGATCGACGCGATGGGCCAGTTCCGGCTGGAACCCGCGCTGGGCCATATTGGCGCCTCGGTGAACTTCACCCAGGCCAACCTCATGATGGTCGTCGCCGGCCTGCTGACCTTCGGGCTGCTGTGGCTGGGGATGCGGCCGCGGGCGATGGTGCCGGGGCGGCTGCAATCAGCGGCGGAGATGGCCTACGAGAGCGTGCTCGGGATGTGTACCGAGACCATCGGTCCCGAAGGCCGCGCGTTCTTCCCGTTCGTGTTCACGCTGTTCTTCTTCATCCTGTTCGGCAACCTGCTGGGCGTGTTCCCGCTGTTCTTCACCTTCACCAGCCACATCGCGGTGACCTTGGCGCTGACCGTGTTCGTGGTCGGGCTGGTGACCGTGGTGGCGATCCGCATCCACGGCTGGCACTTCTTCAGCTACTTCGTGCCCGAGGGCGTGCCGGCGGCGCTGCTGCCGCTGCTGGTGCCGATCGAGATCCTGTCCTACCTATCGCGGCTGATCTCGCTGTCGGTGCGGCTGTTCGCCAACATGATGGCCGGCCACGTGATGCTGGAGGTGTTCGGCGCCTTCGTGGTGATGCTGGGCGCCGCCGGAGTGATCTTCTGGATCCCGGCCGCCTTCTCGCTCGCGGTGAACGTGGCGCTGATCGGCTTCGAACTGCTGGTGGCGACACTGCAGGCCTACGTGTTTGCCGTGCTCACCTGCATCTACCTGCACGACGCGGTGCACCTCCACTAACCCGAAGGGAACACAGGACCATGGATCTCGCTTCCGCAAAGGCCATCGGCGCGGGCATCGCCGTGATCGCGCTGTCGGGCGTCGGCGTCGGCATCGGCTACATCTTCGCCGCGCTGGTGAGCAGCGTGGCGCGCAACCCGGCGGCGCGCGAGCGCGTGTTCGGCCTCGCCATTCTCGGGTTCGCGCTGACCGAAGCGGTGGCGCTGTACGCGCTGGTGATCGCGTTCATCATCCTGTTCGTCTGATGCTGCCGCGCCTGGCGCTGTTCACCGCGCTGCTGCTGCTGCCGGCCGCCGCGAGGGCGGAGGGCATGCCGCAGCTTGACTTCGCCGACCCGCTGACCACCAGCCAGGTGGTGTGGGGCGCGATCATCTTCGCCGTGCTGTATGTCCTGCTGGCGCGCATCGGCCTGCCGAAGGTTGGCGAGGTGCTCGAACAGCGCGCGCGCCACATCGCGTCCGACCTGGAGACCGCGCAGGCGTCCAAGGCGCGCTCCGACGCGGCGGCGAAGGAGGTCGCGGACGCCACGGCGCGCGCGCGGGCCGAGGCGCAGGCGGCGATCAACGCGGCGCTCGACGTGGCCAAGCAGGAAGCGGCCGGGCGGATCGCAGCTCTGAATCAGCGGCTGGAGACGCAGCTGCATGAGGCCGAGGCGCAGATCAACGCAGCGCGTTCGGCCGCATTGCGCGCGCTGCGCGAGGTGGCGACCGACACGGCGGCCACCGTGATCGGCCGGCTGACCGGCGCGCCGCCCGATCAGGGGCGGCTGGACGGCGCGATTGGCGCGGCTCTGGCCGCGCGCCGGATCGGCTGAGGGAGCGGCGTCATGCACGAGGAGCCGGGCTTCTTCGCCGAACCGCGCAACTGGGTGATCATCGCGTTCGTCCTGTTCTTCGCGATCTTCGGACGCAAGCTGTGGTCGGTGCTGGCGGCGATGCTGGACGATCGCGCAGCCAGGGTGCGCGCCGAGCTTGAGGAGGCTGCGCGGCTGCGCCACGAGGCCGAGGCGATGCTGCGCGACGCCGAGGCGCGACGGGCCGAGGCGCTGCGTGAGGCGCAGGCGCTGATCGAGGGCGCCAAGGCGGAGGCCGACCGGGTCGCCGCCGCGGCCGCTATGGAGGCCGAAGCCTCGGCGCGGCGGCGCGAGCAGATGGCGATGGACCGCATCGCCGCGGCCGAGAAGGCGGCGGTCGATGAGGTGCGGCTGACCGCCGCGGAGGTTGCGACTGTTGCGGCCCGGCAGGTGATCGCCGACGGGCTGTCGGCGGATGCCGACGGGCGGCTGATCGATCACGCGATCGCGCAGTTGCCGAGCGCGCTGGCAAGCCGAAGGGTGGCGTAGCCGGCACCGGCCGAGAACCGCGCGGGCGCCGTCGGCGGGCGTGATAACTGCACCTTCGGTATTGTGAGGCGGTTATCCCAGCCCTGGTGATCAGCCACTGTTGGCGATTTCCTGAGCTGTGACCCTCGTGCGCTGTCCACGCGGCTGGTCCCACTCAATCGTGCCATGCAAAATAGCGTGGCGGGCGCAGATCGCCCTGTTACGCCAGGTCTTGGAGCGCTCACCCGGCAATCGCGGACTGCTGCGTTTGGGTGCCGCCGGTTTCAGCCGACATCGCCAAGGCACCTCATCAGGCGCTGGGAGGCAACCCGCTGCCGCCACCGCCCACTGGACAGGAGGCGATAAGGCTTTTTCGATGTCGGCCGAGTCGTGACAATCTTTGCCGATTCTTCTGCCCTGACGGCGATGATCGCCAAGGAGATCGAGGCGGTCCCATTCGCCGTTTGTCTGGACACTGATCCGCATCGAGTTTGCTCAGAATAATCCGCTTGGGAAACGGTGGCGGATCTTAGGCGCTCCTACAGGTTGCCCCCAGCAGCAGAAGCTCGTGTCCGTCGGTTCCTCGATGCAACGGGCGTCACTTTCGTCAGCATCGCTGAACCTGAATTCGCAATAGCAGCCGAAGCCTATGGTCGGTTCGACAAGGGCCGGCATCCGGCTGCGCTGAACATGGGCGATTGCATCGCCTATGGCTGCGCCCGGGCAAATGGCCCCCCGCTTCTGTTCAAATGCGATGATTTCGCCCGCATGGACATTGAGAGCGCCATAATTTGAGGGCGGCTGGATGGCCCGCTTGTCGCCGGCCGCCATCCTCGCTACATCCCCCGCCACGCCGGCACCCCTGGAGGCCGGCGATTGCATTTGCAGGAGCTGACCATGGCCAATGTCGTGACCATCGAGGCCGAGGCACGCGCGCGAGCCGGTAAGGGGGCGGCGCGGGCGACCCGGAGTGAGGGCAAGGTGCCCGGCGTCATCTATGGCGCGAAACAGGCGCCCAGTTTAATCGCGCTCGACCCCCGCGCGGTGCTGCGCGAGTTGCATCGGCCGGGCTGGCAGTCGCGCCTTTACGAGATCAAGATCAACGGCGATGCCACCCAGGCGCTGATCCGCGACGTGCAGTTCCATCCCGTCAGCGACGCGCCGGAGCACGTCGATTTCCAGCGTCTGGCGCCCGGCGAGCGGATCCGCGTGTCGGTGCCGGTACATTTCGACAATGACGGTCTCAGTCCGGGCCTCAAGCGTGGCGGTGTGCTGAACGTGATCCGCCACACGGTGGAGGTCTATACTCAGACGGAGCATATCCCGGAGCAGTTCACCGCCGACCTTGCCAATCTCGACTTCAACGACGCGGTGCGCTGGGAGGATCTCAAGGGCACCGAGAACACGCGTTCGGTAATCGACCGCAACTTCGTCGTCGCGACCGTGGCGCCGCCGACCAAGCAGACCGAGGTCTCGGCCGAACCGACGGCCGCGGCCGTCGCGGCTCCGGCGACAGCAGCGGCCCCGGCGGCGGCTGCGCCGGCACGCGGCGGGGCGCGCGGCGGGGGCGACCGCCCGAGGCGCTGACGTGTCATGCTGCTCTGGGTCGGCCTCGGCAATCCGGAGCCGGGGATGGCCCGGAACCGGCATAATATCGGCTTCATGGCGATCGACACGATTGCCATCCGGCATGGCTTCACGCCGTGGCGGCAGCGCTTCAAGGGGCTGGTGAGCGAAGGCAACGTCGCCGGCGAGAAGATCCTGGCGTTGAAGCCGCAGACCTACATGAACGAATCAGGAGCGTCGGTGCAGCAGGCCGCCGCTTTCTACAAATTGGCGACCGATACGATCACCGCGTTTCACGACGAACTGGACCTGGTGCCGGGGAAGGTACGAGTGAAGCGTGGTGGCGGCGCGGCGGGACACAATGGGCTGCGCAGCATGGACGCCATCCTGGGCACGCAGGACTACTGGCGGGTACGGCTCGGCATCGGCCATCCCGGGCAGAAGGAACGCGTGCTGGGCCATGTACTGGGCGACTTCGTGAAGGACGACCGCAACTGGCTGCTGCCGCTGCTCGATGCGGTGGCGGACGCCGCGCCACTGCTGGTGCAAGGCAAGCCCGAGGATTTCATGACCAAGGTCGCGCTGCTGGCGCGGGAAGCAAAGTAGAAGAATTGAAACCACGGATGCACACGGATAAACACGGATGCTCTTAGGTACCGCGCCACCACACGACCTATCCGTGTGCATCCGTGTTCATCTGTGGTTTCAACGGGAAATATAGATGGGATTCAACTGCGGCATAGTCGGGCTGCCGAACGTCGGTAAGTCCACACTGTTCAATGCGCTGACCGCGACCGCGGCGGCACAGGCGGCGAACTATCCGTTCTGCACCATCGAGCCGAACGTCGGCCGCGTCGCGGTGCCGGATGCGCGGCTGACCACGCTGGCGGCAATCGGCAAGTCGGCGAAGATCGTGCCCACGTCGCTGGAGTTCGTCGATATCGCCGGCCTGGTGCGCGGCGCGAGCAAGGGCGAGGGCCTTGGCAACCAGTTCCTCGCGCATATCCGCGAGGTGGACGCGATCATCCACGTGCTGCGCTGCTTCGAGGATCCCGACATCGCGCATGTCGAGGGCGGCATCGATCCGTTGCGCGACGCCGAGGTGGTGGAAACCGAACTGATGCTCGCCGACCTCGACAGCCTGGAGAAGCGGTTGACGGCTGCGCAGAAGCGCGCCCGTGGCAACGACAAGGAGGCGATCGCGTCGGTGGCGCTGATGGAACCGCTGGTGGCCGCGCTGCGTGAGGGCCGGCCGGTGCGGTCGGTCATCACGCCGGACCAGGCGGAGGCGGTGAAGCGGCTGCAACTGCTGACCTCGAAGCCGGTACTGTATGCCTGCAATGTCGAGGAGGGCGCTGCCGCGACCGGCAATGCATTCTCCGCGCCGGTGGAGGAGCGTGCGCGCTCGGAAGGCGCACGTGTCGTCATCGTGTCGGCCGCGATCGAGGCGGAGGTGGCGCAGTTGCCGGAAGTCGATCGCGCCGAGTTCCTGGAAGGGCTGGGTCTGCACGACAGCGGACTCGATCGCGTCATCCGCGCCGGCTACGACCTGTTGGGGCTGCTGACCTTCTTCACCGTCGGCCCGAAGGAGGCGCATGCCTGGACGATCGAGCGCGGCACCAAGGCACCGCAGGCCGCCGGTGCGATCCACGGCGACTTCGAGCGCGGCTTCATCGCCTGCGAGACGATCGGCTGCGACGACTATGTCGTCTGCAAGGGCGAGGCCGGCGCGAAGGACGCGGGGAAGATGCGCGTCGAGGGCAAGGAGTACGTCGTGAAGGATGGCGACGTGCTGCTGTTCCGCTTCAACGTATGAGCGCGCTCATTCGAGCTTCGCGTCCAGCGTGATCTCCGCGTTCAGCACTTTTGACACCGGGCAGTTCGCCTTGGCACCCGCCGCCAGCTCCTGAAACTTCGGCGCGTCGATGCCCGGCACGCGGGCGCGCAGTACCAGGTGCACCGCGGCGATTTTCCAGCCGGCGCCTTCCTGTTCCATGGTCAGCGTCGCATCGCAGTGCAGGCTCTCGGGCGGATGGCCTGCGCCGCTGAGCTGGAACGCCGTCGCCATGCTGAAGCAGCCGGCGTGCGCCGCGGCGATCAGCTCCTCGGGATTGGTGCCCTTGCCGTCGCCGAACCGCGCGTTGAACGAATACGGCGTGTCCTTCAGCGTCGCGCTCTGGGTGGTGAGGCTGCCTTTGCCGTCCTTGCCACTGCCTTGCCATTCGGCGCTGGCGTGCCGCTTGATTGCCATGTCGGACCTCCTGTTGATGGAGCATCAGCATGTGTGTTGCAGGCAGGCGATAGTATAGGACGAATTTGCCTATCGGTCGGTTGCGGCGGATAGTTCACGCAAATGTCGCCACGGAGGAGTCCGATGCCGTACGAGACCATCGAGGTGAAGCCGGCCACCGCGGCGATCGGTGCGGAAATTGCGGGCGTTGATCTCGGCAGGCCGCTCGGCAACCAGCAGTTCCAGGAAGTGCACGATGCGCTGGTGGCGCATCAGGTGATCTTCTTTCGCGACCAGAAGCTGACCCTCGATCAACACAAGGCGTTCGGCCGGCTGTTCGGCGAGCTGCACATCCATCCGAACACGCCGGGCCCCGAGGGCCACCCCGAGATGCTCCCGGTCCACGCGGACGCCAACTCCAAGCGCATCGCCGGCGAGCGCTGGCATTCCGACGTGTCATGCGATCCGGAACCGCCGCTGGGCTCGATCCTGAACCTGAAGATCGTGCCGCCAGTGGGGGGCGACACCATCTTCGCCAGCATGTACGCGGCGTACGACGCACTGTCGCAGCCGATGCAGACGTTCCTGTCGGGTCTGACCTCGATCCATGACGGCTCGATGAACTACTCGCGCACCAACCGGCTGATCGGCGCCGAAGGGCCGAAGACGTTCCCGCGCGCCGAGCATCCGGTGATTCGCACGCATCCGGTGACGGGGCGGCAGGCGATCTTCGTCAACCCGGTGTTCACCCATTCGATCAAGGACGTGCCGGAGGCGGAGAGCCGCGCGATCCTCGACTTCCTCTACGAGCACTGCGGCAGACCGCATTGGCAGGTGCGGTTCCGCTGGCAGCCGGATTCGGTGGCGTTCTGGGACAATCGCTGCGTGCAGCACATCGCGATGTGGGACTACTTCCCGCAGGCGCGCTCGGGCTATCGCGTCACGGTGAAGGGCGACAAGCCGTTCCATCGTGCGCATTGATCCAGCCGAGGTCGCGCGCCTGATCAATGCAGGTCAGGCGGTGCCGCCGGCGTGGATCCCGCACATCACCGAACTTCGCCTGGAGCGCAGCTACCTCTCCGACCTGGCGCCGCTCGGCGCGCTGACCGAGCTGCGCGAGTTGCACCTGACCCGCTCCCGCATCAGCGACATCGCGCCCCTGTCACCACTGGTGCATATGCAGAGGCTGCATCTGTCGTTCACCGCGGTCAGTGACCTGGCACCGCTCGCCCACATGCGCGAACTCGAAGCCTGCTTCCTGACCGGCACACTGGTGGCCGACCTCGCGCCGCTCACCGGACTGACCGGACTTGAACGGATCGATCTGGGCGACACACGGATCACCGACGTGTCGCCGTTGTCGGGGCTGCGGAACCTGCGCTGCCTCGACCTCTCCAATACCAGCATTCGCGACATCACGCAGTTCGCGACGCTGCCGGCGCTGGAATACCTGGATCTGACCAACACCAAGGTGACCGACCTGAGCGCGCTCGCCGCGCTCATCGGTTTGCGGCGCGTCGACCTACGCGGCGTATCAGCCGATACCGCCACGCTTGCGAGCTTGCCTCACTGCAAGGTGGTCACGGTCGCCATGCCGCCACGCCGCCGGCAGCGGTAGGGTGTGGGTCGGTTTGAATTTCTGGAAGGGGTGTAATGCGGTCATTTTGGTTTTGGCGGGGTAACGCCTTGGTTGCCCCGGGGTCGGTAATTCATCGTAGACCACCCGAAATGGCCCGCCCCACCGGGGCGACCTACTCCTCTCCGGAAGGTGGTGTTTTGCCTAAGCGGGCGGACCGGTTACGTCGATAACAATCACGGCGAGGCGACTGCGCCTATTCGCCGGAATTCGGTCGCGCAGCATCCGCTCCAGTTCGGCTACTGACTTCGGAAGCTCGAGCCCGTCCGGATGTTTGGGCATCAGCGAGGTGCGCTTGTCACCAAACCAAAACACGCCGTAGATGCCGAAGCCCTTGGCATCGGGATCATGTGCGTAAAATCGCTCAAGCTGTTGGTCTGCGGCCGTCTAAAGGTCGGCGTGGTAGTCGCGCTATAACTCGCAGAGGATTTTCCGTCCCGGCATCGCGACCGGAATGTCAGCGCGCTTGTCAGCGACCATGTGGCCCCCCGGCTCAACCACAACGTCCTTCCGCGCAAGAGCCGGCCGAAGCAATGTCACCAACATATCGCGACAAGCCTCCTCGGGCCGCGGGGTCTCTGACCGAAAGTAGCTGTCGATGTTCCAGAACGATTTATAGATATCGGTGTTTTCGCGTGCGATCCGCGTACGGAGGTCATCGAGCTGGTCGAAGAGTAGCGCGTGAAAGTCAGCCACTGTCACGGGCGTGCCGTTCGAGAGCGCCTTGATAGGAAGCTCTATCTCAAGGCGAAGGCGGAGCCGAACTTCCGGTTCTACCTGCTCTACGACAAGGTCCACCGAGCGGACATCCTGCGCCATGCGTATGATCTGGTGCGCGCCAACAAGGGCGCGCCAGGCGTTGATGGCGTGACCTGCGCGGCGATCGAAGCGGCGGGGCTGGCGGACTGGCTGGGCGGCATCGGGACGGAACTACGGACCAAGACATACCAGCCCCAGCCGGTGCGACGGGTGATGATCCCCAAGCCCGGCGGCGGCGAACGGCCACTCGGGATACCGACGATCCGGGACCGGGTGGTGCAGATCGCTGCGAAACTGGTACTGGAGCCGATCTTCGAGGCGGACCTCGAACCTACTGCCTATGGTTACCGACCGGGCCGCAGCGGCATCGATGTGGTCAAGGCGGTGCACCGACGGTTGTGCCAGGGGTTCACCGACGTGGTGGACGCCGACCTGTCGAAGTATCTCGATACGATCCCGCACGACGAACTCCTACGTTCCGTCGCCGCACGATCGTCGACCGCCATGTCCTGCGCCTGATCAAACTATGGCTCAAGACACTGGTCGAGGAGACGGACCCGGATGGACGGCGGCGCATGAGCGGTGGCAAGCGGAGCACCTGCGGCACGCCGCAGGGCGGGGTGATCAGCCCGATGCTCGCCAACCGCTACATGAACCGCTTCCTCCGGCACTGGCGATGCCAGGAACGCGGCGAGGTGTATCGCGCCCATGTCGTGAACTATGCCGATGACTTCGTCATCCTCCGCCGTGGCTACGCGGACGAGGCTCTGGCGTGGACGCGGCGGATCATGACCAGGTTCGGCCTTACTGTGAACCAAGCGAAGACCGCCGTGCGCAATGCCCGGCAGGAGCGCTTCGACTTCCTGGGCTACAGCTTCGGACCGCACCACTATCGGAAGGACGGCCATTGGTATCTGGGCGCGAGTCCGTCGCGGAAGAGCGTGCAGCGCCTCAAGGCGCGCGTGGCGGAGACACTGATCCCCGCTAACGTTGCAGCCTGGGAGGAAGTGCGCGACCGGTTGAACCACCTCCTGCGTGGCTGGGCGGCGTACTTTAGCTACGGCACGCGGCTGATGGCCTACCGGGCGGCTGACAATCATGTCTATGCGACGGTTCGTGGCTTCCTGACACGGCGACACAAAGTGCCCTCGCGAGGCACACGGCAGTTCTCGGACCAAGTGGTCTTCGGAAGGCTGGGCGTGCTCCGGCTACGCCGGATGCACATTGGCGCGCCGCCGACAGTGGCGAGATGAAGCCAGTCGGAAAGCCGGATGCGGGAAATCCGCACGTCCGGTTTGATGAGCGGGGAGGGGAAACGGATCGGTCAAACGACACCGCACCTCTCCTCGACTCTACAACACGGCGGGTGCATCGGGGCTGCGAATCTGAGAGAAGCGTTGTGCAGCAACAGTTTCTCCACGATCCGAGGTGCGCCCCGATGCCGATAGAGTGTATGCCGAAGCGGTTCGAATTTGAAGCGGTTGCGCGGCCTTCGGCTGGTGCGCCGCTTCGCTGACTGCTTCATCGATCGGCGTGACGCCCGCTATGTCGAGCATCGGGTCGCGACGCTGGTGGGGCAGCGCATCTTCGGCCTGGCGTTGGGTTATGAGGACCTCAACGACCACGACGAACTGCGCAAGGACCCGACGTTCGCGGTGCTGGCCGGCAAGTTGAGTCCGGTGCTGTCGACCGACTGCGAGGCGCTGGCCGGGAAGAGCACGCTCAATCGGCTGGAGCACATGCCGCGGCGCCATGCGTCGAAGTATCACAGGATCGACTGCGATGGCGCGCAGGTCGATGCGTTGCTGGTGGATCTGTTCCTCGAGGCGCATCGGCGTGCGCCGCGCGAGATCGTGCTGGATCTCGACAACACCGACATCCCGCTGCACGGGATGCAGGAAGGCCGATTCTACCACGGGTACTATAAGGGTACCTGCTACCTGCCGCTCTACGTATTCTGCGGCCGGCACCTGCTTCTGGCCCGCCAAAGGCGTGCGAATGTCGCGGACTGCGATGGCGCGGTGGAGGAGATGGCGCGCATTGTCGCACAGATCCGTCGGCGGTGACCGCGGGTACGCATCATCTTGCGCGCCGACAGCGGCTTCTCCAATGACGAGCTGATGGTGTGGTGCGAGGCGAACCGCATCGACTACGTGTTCGGCTTGGCGCGCAATCGTCGCTTGAACGCCGCGCCGTGCGATCGATGCCGCGTCATGGCTCCCATCCTCCGGAAGCCCAGCAGGGGTGGTCAATTCCAACTGCTCAATCTGTCCACCCCCGGGGGCGCACTCCACAACGGGGTCCTTTTTGGATGCCGATTGACAGTTTGATGGCGCTGACTTGACCGACGCAGACTTCACCGCTGCGAATGGCCAGAGGGCGACCACGCTGACTCGCGTTACCGGACTGGAGCTGCCTACTCTTTCCCGAAAGGTCAACTGAGGTTTTAGGCCACTGTTACCCGACTGAGTTGTGCAACGCGCGCGGAACGACAATCTCCTGCAGTACCTGCGTCGGTTGTTTCCCGAGCAACAGAACACGGTCCGCCAGCGACGCGGCCTCGGCGTGGTCGTGGGTGACCAGCAGTCCCGCGGTCGGGCGTGCCTGCCAGGTGTTCACCAGCAGCGCGCGGCTACGCGCGGCCATGGCCGCGTCCAGCGAGACGAACGGTTCGTCCAACAGAACGAGCTCCGGCACGATTGCGAAAGCGCGTGCAATCGCCACCCGCCGCGCCATGCCGAGCGACAGCCTCGCCGGGAATGCGTCGCTGAACGGCGCGAGGTCGAGCTTGCCCAACAGTTCGTCGGCGAGGTCAGGGTCTTCGGTCCGTTGTGCCAACAGCACGTTCTGACGCACGGTTCGCCACGGCAGCAGGCGCGGCTCCTGGAAAACCGTGCCGATACGCGCCATGACGGTGCCGCGCCAGTCGAGCGAGCCCTGGAAGTCGACGTCCAGACCGCCGACGATCCGCAGCAGCGTTGTCTTGCCGCAACCGGATGGGCCGATCAGTGCGACGATCTCGCGTGCACCGAGCGCGAGTTCGATTCTGCCCAACACCGGCAACTCACCGCTATCGGTGCGAAAGGTCTTGCACTCGATGTGGAGCCGCAGAATCACCTCCGCCATCGTGTTGCCCGGCGCTCGAGCGGCTGCAGCACCGCCCATTCGATCACCTGGACGACCAGAACAAAGGCGAGCGTGTAGGCCAGGATCAGCGTGACATCGAACAATTGGAAATAGATCTGGATCTGAAAGCCGACGCCATTGCTGCGACCGAGCAGCTCCACCACCAGGACGATCTTCCAGATCAACGCCAGCCCGGATCGAGCAGCGGCAAAGCCATAGGGTGTGAGCTGCGGCAGGATCACATTCCGTAACGTGCGCCAGCGCGACATGTGGAAGCTCTCGGCCATCTCCGACAGAGCCGGATCGAGCGCGCGGGCGCCCTCGCGCAGCGTGACCACGGTAGTAGGGAATTTGTTCAGCGCGACCGCTGCGATGGCGGCGATTTCGTTCAGGCCAAACCAGACATAGATCAACACGATCACGACAAGCGCAGGTAGGTTCAGCAGTATGGTCACCGCGTTGTCCAGCAGGAGATCGAGCTGCCGCCAGCGTCCCATTGCAATACCGAGCGTGCCGCCCAACAGCAGCGACAGCGTGAATGCGGCTGCGACGCGGCCTAGGGTGATAGCAAGGTTCCACGGCAGCACCCCAGAGATGGTCTGCTGGAGCATGGCGCGCAGCACGGACGTGACTGTTGGCAGCAGCCGGCTACCGGCCAGGTCGGCGGCGATCTGCCAGACCATCAGGAACACCAGCGCGGATGCCAGCCGCGTCGGCAGTTCCGAGCCTATCCGGTTTGTCAGTCGTCCGCTGGCCAAGTGATCGGCCAGAAGGTTCCGGACGGCACGGCGTTGATCGGTCCGACGAGATCCTGACCGCCGATCCTTGCCAACAGGTCGAAGAGCTGAGCGGCGGCGCGGCGTTCGGGATCGCCCCAGCGAAGCGGAATGCCGTGGCGGTACCAGTCGCGCAGACGTTCCAGCTCAGCATCGTCAGCGGCGCCAGTGAGGGGCTTCACGCGTTGCCACTCGGCATCCGATGTTAACAGGATGCGGCGTGCCTGGCGCGAGGCGGTCACGAGTCCATCGATCAGATTCGGGTTCTGGCCGGCCCAACGCTCGGCGAACGTATAGCCGATGTACGGGACGCCAGCGGGGATCGCCATCGCCTTGACCGCGTCCTCCACCGCCAGGATGCGGCGCGCACCGCCAGCCTCGGCCTTCGCCGCGAACGTCCAGTAGGTCAACAGTGCATCCAGACGGCCGGCCTTCATCTGCTCTGCGAGCAGCGGCGGTGGCCCAAAGTTCTTGCTTGTTTTGGTATCGAGATCGACGCCGTAACGCAACGACGCATAGGCGCGCAAGATGAGCCAGCTCTTGTCGAGCGGACTTCCGGCTATGCCAAGAGTGCGCCCGGCCAGATCGGGCACGTCACGCACCGGCGAATCGACAGGCGCGATCAACGCTCCCACCGCGTTGGAGAACGGGACGAAGGTCCAATCAGCTCCGGTACCGCGCTGGCGCGCCACCCAAAACCAGTCGACCACTATCATGTCGACCTGCCCGGACTGTAGGGCAACCTGAGCGGCTTGCGCCGTCGCCAGCTCTACTGGCTCGAGCGCGATGGACGCAGCCACATCCAGCGCGTGGTGGTGGATCACGTCGATCTCCCAGGACACCGTGCCGAAGCGCAGCGCGCCGACGCGGATCGGCGGCAACGGTGCGGCATGCATCGGCACGGCTGTGGCCGATAGGGCTGCGCTCAGCAACATGCGTCGCGCCATACGCATCAGTTTCGCTCCCGGCAGATTGCGCGATTATCCCCGCTCCGCTTGGCGTGCTGTCAATGGGGCAAGTATGGCAGGCAGGGCAATCGGGTGAAGAATTAGGTGACAAACCGATAAAGTGCTGAATCGATGGCACCCCTCAATTCGCTTGCGGGACACGACCCGGGGGACAGCCATGAACGAGGTAACAGCGGATTGTGCTGCTTGGCACGAGACGGTGGTTTTTCTGAGTCATTTCAAGGACCTGAAAGACCCTCGCCAGCAAGGCAAGATCACCTACCCGCTCGACGAGGTTCTGCTGCTCTGCCTGCTCGCCGTGCTGGCCGGCGCCGAGACCATTGTCGATATCGCCTTGTTCGGCGACAAGAAGCTGGCGCTGCTGCGCCGGTTCCGCCGCTTCCGAGACGGCACACCGGCCCATGACCATCTGGGCGACATCCTTGCCGCGCTCGACGCCGAGCAGTTCCAGCGCTGCTTTGTTGCCTGGGTGGCGGCGACGACCGGGGTGCCAGAGGGGGTGGTTGCGATCGACGGCAAGACCGCGCGACGGTCTGGCCGCAAGAACCGCAGCCAGCCGCCAATCCACATGGTCTCGGCGTTCGCGGCACGCCAGCGGCTAGTGCTCGGCCAGGTCAAGGTGGCGGAAAAGTCCAACGAGATCATCGCCATCCCCAAGCTATTGGAGATGTTGGCCATCGAGGGGGCGATCGTGACCATCGACGCGATGGGCTGCCAGCGCGACATCGCCCAGAAGATCGTCGACAAGAAGGCTGACTACATGCTGGCGCTGAAGGGCAATCAGGGTTCGCTGCGCGACGATGTCGAACTGTTCGTGGCTGAGCAGAAGGCGGCCGGCTTCAAGGACACCGAGATCAGCCGGGACCAGACGATCGATGGCGATCACGGCCGCATCGAGACCAGGACCACCACCGTCATACACGATGTCGCATGGCTGCAGCAGCGCCACGATTGGCCCGGACTGAACGCCGTGGTGGTCGTCGACAGCGTTCGCGAGACCGGAGACAAGATCGAGCAGGAGACGCGCTTCTACATCACATCGCTGATGCTATTGGCGCATCTGGTGGGCCCGATCATCCGCAGCCACTGGGCGATCGAGAACAGCCTACATTGGGTCATGGACATGATCTTTCGCGACGATGAAGCCCGGTTGCGAACCGATCACGCACCAGCCAACTTCACCACCATCAAGCACATGGCACACAATCTGATCCGAAACGCCCCCGGCAAAACCTCATTGCGGCTCAAGCGCAAGTCCGCCGGCTGGGATGACAACTTCCTCGCCAGCCTGCTCACCGCATAGCTCCTTCACCCGATTCCCCTGTATGGCTGCGCCTTTGCCCGGCCTGTCACTTTGCCATAGGATTGAGCTCGCCGCTCAGGCTAGCAACGGCGGACGGCACAGAAACCAAGGGGAGGGCAAGATGTCCGAGACGATTCACATTCATCCATCCGTGGATCAAGGCATAAAGCCTGGCTCCGCGAATTTTGCCGGCGGGACGCTGGTGTGCAAATGCGCACAGGCGCCGGTGAAGGTCGCCATCAAGGGGAACGTGGCCTATGATCATGCGTGCGGATGCACCAAGTGCTGGAAGCCGGCCGGAGCGACCTTCTCGGTCGTGGCGGTGGTGCCGCGCGCCAATCTCAGTGTGACGGAGAATGGCGATAAGCTGGCCATTGTAGACCCGAGCGCGGCGATCCAGCGCTACGCCTGCAAGGCATGCGGCGTTCACATGTACGGACGGATCGAAAACACCAAGCATCCGTTCTACGGCTTCGATTTCGTCCATCCCGAACTGTTCCAGGAGCAGGGGTGGGCGCCGCCCGAATTCGCGGCCTTCGTGTCGTCGGTGATCGAATCCGGCGTCAGTCCGGACCGGATGGCCGGCATTCGCGGCCGACTGGAGCAGCTCGGCCTCGAGCCTTACGACGCCCTGTCGCCACCGCTGATGGACGCGATCGCCACCCACATCGCCAAGGCCTCCGGCGCGCTCCCGGCCTGACCGCCGACTGGGCCTGTCAAGGAGCAAGTGAATCGGTTCAAGGCGGCGACTTGTGCCCAATCGTCATAGCGGGCTTGGCCCCGCCATCCCGCGGCCTTCGCTGGGGGCATGCTTCGCCGGCCATGACGGGAGGGCGTCGGCTACTGCTTCTTTTTGCCGTCCGGCCCGAACTGTTCGAGAAAGGCGATCACGTCCTTGCGCTTCTGTTCGTCCTTCAGTCCGGGAAAGATCATCTTCGTGTGTGGAACCACCGTCTGCGGCGATTCCAGATAGCGGTTGAGTTCCTCAGGCGTCCAGACGAGGCCGGAGTCTTTGTTGGCCGGTGAGTAGTTGTAGTCGGGATAGGTCCCGGCCTTGCGGCCGACAACACCATTGAGCACCGGCCCGACTGCGATCTTCGCATCGGGGCCGACCTGATGGCAGGCGCGGCAAACCAGAAAGTCCTTTTCGCCGGCCGCGGCGTCCTGCGCGTGTACCGAGCCTGTTGCCGCCACCAGCAGCGTCGCTGCAACAATTCCCTTCCCGAGCACCCGGCGCCCTCCTGCTTTTGCGTTGCTGTCATGAAGGTGCGGATAGCGGCCAACCTAGTCAACGTGTCGGTTAGATTTTCTGGTCCTCCTGATTGGGCCATGCGCAATGCCAGCGCGCCACGCGCAAGCCCGGGTGTTCCCCGATCCACTCGGCAAGGTAGGGCTGTGCCTGCATCGTGCAGGCACGCAGCGAACCGGCTGACTGGAACAGGAGATGATACTCGTGACACGCGCCGGGGCTGACCAAGGTGCATGCCAGAACGACAAGGTCGATCAGGTTCAACGCTTTGCTTCCAACTTCGATGCCTGGGCCGTTCCGCTGATAGCATTCCGCCGCAGCAGCGCGCCAGATGCAACAATTCCGGACGCCGCGGTGCT
>CAWFYC010000035.1:0-117151 GCA_963819855.1 uncultured Alphaproteobacteria bacterium | reverse complement strand
GCCGGTAGCGGCAGCGCCATATTCGGCGCGACGATTTCACCGGTCTGTCTGATCGGTTTCGATTGCGTGCTTGCTCGGTAATGGGCTAACCGATAGCAGGTTTCGGGTGCCACAATTGGACTTGGCCAGCCGACCAAGACGCAGATGCTGCGATGATGCCAATATGCTAATTCGTTAGATGACATTCCGGTAATCCGCGTATCATGGAGCACGCATTTTCATTTCGTGGGGACATGGAAATGCCGCCGCGAGGGCCTCTTGGAGATGTGGACCGGCGGGCGGTCGCAACATCATCCGAAGACAATCTTCCGGACGGCCGGGATGCACCCTTCTTCATAGTAGGATGTGGCCGTTCCGGAACCACGCTGCTGCGCGCTATCATGCTCGGCCACTCGCGGTTGCATATCTTGCCGGAAACGCATTTCCTCCGGCGTATCGCGAAAGATTTTCCGCTGGACCAACCACTGCTGCCGGATCAGGTGGTTGCGGTGGTGGGGCGGATCGTGATGCACCCGCGATGGGCCACCATGGGGATGTCGACCGAACAATTCCGCGACCAAGCGATCGGCCTGAATGCGCCGCTACTGGCCGATGTGTTGAACCTGATCTACCATTGCCACCTGCGGAATGCCGGCAAGGCGCGGTTTGGCGACAAAACGCCCGAATACATCCGTTACATCCCAGACATTCTAAAGATCTACCCGAATGCACGGTTCATCCATCTTGTCCGGGACGGCCGTGACGTCACGATTTCATTTGCCAATGTTGGGTGGGGGAGGGCCTACCATGGGCCCGACTTTGACTGGACGCGCGCGGTGCGCGCTGCCTTGGCGTACCGGCGTGCTCCGTTTGCGGATCGCATCCTGAAAATTCGTTACGAAGAGATGGTGCGAGATCTCGAGGGTGCCGTGCGTCGTGTATGTGCCTTCCTTGGCGAGGCATTCGAACCGGACATGCTGAATTGGCATGGTCGCATCGGCAAGTTGTTTCCGGGCGAAGTACCAAACGTGCATACCAAGCTGTTCCAACCGGTTCTATCTGAGGAGGTTACGGCGTGGCGGCGGCGGCTCTCCGTCATCGAATGCTTCCTGATCGAGGCGTCGTTGTACCGTGACCTCGAGGCGATCGGCTACGAGCTGCGTTTCTCTGGCCGTCTGTGGCGACCGTTACTGGCGCCTGCGGGTGCGGTAATGCACGCTGTTGCGCCGGTGCTCGACCGGGTGCTGCCGGCGTTGCTACGGCGTAACTACATACGTAGGCTCTACTACCTATAGGCGTACGGTCCCCCGCGTCTTCGTCAGATGTAGATCTGTTTGGGAAGCAGGTTCCGCCGCTGCAGGTAGGGGACACCGCGTCGCCGCACCGGAGCCAGGGTGCCGCGTGATGATGTCAACCAGCCTGGGACCTGGCAAACACCCATGGCCCAGCGCCGCGGATCTTCGGCCATGATCTCCATGTCAGGCCAGCGATGGTCCTCGGTCATGATAGTCACAGCACGATCGACCTGCGAGGGCGTGAGTTCACCGCTCACGGGGAGTTCGCGAACCAGCGGGCGGATGGACCACGTTTCCCGCGGGATATGCAGGCGCGAGTGGCCTGTGCGGATCAGCCGCAGCAAGGTAGTCCCGGAGCGGCCGGCGCCGATGATGAAAAAAAGGGGTATTTGCGGGCATAGGCTGCGGTTCCTCGACATCGGGCTGGATAATCGAGGCCGGGTTCGACGATACTCGCCGCCTGAAATGCTGACAGTGACCAACCCACACCGCAGGCCTCGTCCATGCTAGCGACCGTGCAGACATGACCATCAGAACCACATGACCACGCCCCTGGTGACCGCACTGATCCCGGCCTACAATGCCGCCGCGACCATCGGCCGCGCGGTGGATTCGGTGCTGGCGCAGACCTACCGGAACTACGAGATCATCGTGATCGATGACGCCAGCTGCGACGCAACGGCGGACATCGTCGCGTCAAGTTATGGTGACCGGGTGAGGCTGCTCAGACTGCCGCAGAACCAGGGCGAGAGCGGAGCGATGAACGCGGGCATCTCTGCTGCCAAGGGTGAACTGATCGCCTTCCTTGACGCCGACGATGAATGGTTGCCGGAGAAGCTCGCCAGGCAGGTCGAGGCGCTGGAGAGAAATCCCGGCACTGTCCTGGCAACCTGCGGGTGCCGCTTCGTGTACGAGCAGGGAAAGCCGTCGCGGGATGCGGGGATGTTTACGGTGGGGGTTGCGCCGACCGAGGTATGGCGTCTCCTCCTTGCCAGAACCATGATCGCAAAACCTTGTGTCGTGACGCCTGCGGCTGCGCTGCGCGTGGTAGGACCGTTCGATACCAGCCTCGCGGTCGGCGCGGATCAGGATATGTGGATCAGGCTGGCAACGACTGGCGCCATCGAATTCGTGCCGGCAATACTCACGATCGTGCATGACACCGCGGGCAGCCTGACGAAGGTGTACGCCGACAAGATCGACCACTACATGTTGCCGATGATTCAACGCCATGTCGAGCAGCAGGAACACAGGCTGTCGCGTCGCGAGGTAAAGGCCATTCTTGGCGAGCGCTATGCCACTGTCGGGCGCAGTCTGTACATTGCCGGGTCATTGGTTCGTGGCGCGACACTGTTGCTGCGCGCTGTGCTGCTCGGCAATCGCGTAACGGCGAATCTCTGGTATCTGATCACGGCGTCGCCGCCGTTGCGGGCGATGAAGCGGCTGGCGGGTCGCGCAGCGGCCGGCAATGATTGGCCAAGGCAATCAACCGCATGACGAGCCTACGCAAGCTGCTTCGTCAGACCGCATATCGCACGGGTGTCCTTTCGATGGCCCGTGCCGGCGTGCGGCATGCGTTGACCGCGGTGATGTTCCATCGTGTCATGGACCCAACCGATCCCGACTTCGCCCAGGCGGACCCAGTCTACACGGTCTCGGCGCCACTGTTCGAGCAGTTGCTGGGTTTCTTCCACGACCACTATGCGGTGGTCGATATCCACCAGGTGCTGGACGCAAGCTATGGCATTCGGGCGCTGCCCGATCATGCGCTGCTGATCACGTTCGATGACGGCTGGGCCGACAATCTCCGCTATGCCGCGCCGTTGCTGAAGGCACGCGGCATGCCCGCGGTGATCTTTGTCGCGGCCGAGGCGGTGCAGGCGAATTCGCTGGCGTGGTGGCAGGAGGAGGTGTTCGCCGTCAGCCGCTCCGGCGGTCTCGCGAAGTGGCTCTCCGAGAGTAACAGTCGGGCCCGCATCATGGAGCCGATGTCGATCGGTACCGGGGACGATCCGTTGGATGTGGTCACCCGCCTTGCGCTGATGGATGCTGATCATCGCGAGAGCATTTTGGTGAGTTTGCCACGGAGAGCATGCCACTCCAGAATGATGCTGAACACTGACGAACTGCGCCGGCTCCATGATTTCGGCATCGCCATTGGCCTTCATGGCTATCGGCATGTGCCTCTCACCACCCTGACCGATGCTGCGGCAGAACTCGCCAACGCGCGCGAAGCGCTGGCCAGACTGAGCGCGGGCGCTGCCGTCACGACGGCGCTGGGTTGTCCGCATGGGCGCTACGACGACAAGGTCATTGCCGCCACCCGCGCAGTCGGGATCAAGCTGGTCTTCACCAGCGACAAGCTGCTGAACGCGACGGAGCAAGGAATGCTGACGCATACGCGTCCGCTCGGGCGAATTGGTATCACGGCGGCGCATATCGAACCTGCACCGAATCGTCTCGATCCGGCGGCGGCGGCGCGTTGGCTGTGGGCACACGACTGTCGGTAGCCACCGATTGTGGCTATCTGCCGCGTGGCAGTAGCGCGTCGAGGTCTACCACGCCGCCCACGCGCACCGTGCGCTGGAATCCTGGCCGTGAAATCCGGCAGAATGGTCCGATTCTGGTCATCTTGATCTCGGGTTCCCCGGCAAAGCCGGCGCCCATGAGCCCCCGACGCGATGCAGTATTGCCGATATCGGCGTACCCCCACGCTCGTTTGGCGCCGCGGACGAAGCACTGCTCGGCGGCATGCCGCAACAGCGTATTATACAGGCCCCTGCCCCGATAGTCCGGCATTGTGACGTAGTCCCACAAGAAACCGCTGCCGGGCATGACCCTGATCCGGATCCCGAACTCCCACGGCGATTCCTGCGCACCGTCAGTCGGCGCGGTGACCCAGCCCCAGGACTGCATATCGCCATTGCTACCCACCGCATAGACGACTAGGTGCCCTGCTGTCAGCCGCCGGCGGTATTCCTCCGGGTCATGCCCGCGCAACATGGCCATACGCTCCGTGACATCTTCATGGCCCACGCCGCCGCACCTGATCTCCGTCTGGTCCGGTGTCGGCAGTTGCGACTGATGTTCGCAGACGAAAAACGCCAATGTCTGTACCCTGATCAGCCCGCGCAGCGACCAGTAGAGTGGGCGAAGCCGATCCGCTGCGCCATGGCCATGTCGTGAAGCCGTCATGTCAGGCCCCTGTTGACGACCCGACCAGTGCGAACACCTCCTCGGGCGTCGTCGGCCGGGCTTTCAGTTCCTCGAAGAACAGCGCTAATACCTGCTTGATCCTGTCGAGAAACAATGTGACGTCGCGGGCGGTGCGGACATAGGGCGTGTGCCCGGGTGCGAGTGACGGGCTGTGATAGGTCATGGTGAACAGACGGTGGCCACGCCCCCGCATCGATCGCACCAGCCGCGCAATTTCATCGAACGTGACGCCTTCGGGAGTCAGGGTTGCCCGCTCCAGGACGCCGCTCTTCGACAACAGCCCTCCGAAGTGAAGGCGGCGGCCCCAATGCGTCGCCGCCATTCCGTGCAGTCGACGGCCGCCGGAGCGGGCTGCCAGGCCGGAGAAGCCCCGCGACAGTGGGATCTCCAACATATCGTCAGCGAACCAGTAGGGACGATCCGGACATCCCCGAAAATCCGGCCCGAACTGCGGGCGGAAATCGCTGTGCGGAACAACGCTCAGGTCGATCCGATAGCCGAGTTGGCCGAGGATTGCTGCGGTGTTGCCGCCGACCCCATAGCGGCCAGCCTTGTACATGGTCGGTCGATGGCCGAATGCGGCCTGGATCGTGTCGGTCAGCACCCGCAGCTTGGCAGCTTCCAACGTGGCCGGCAGATTGCCGGGATAGGAGTTGAAGTCGCAGACTTCCTCGTCGAACGGTGGATTGACCCACGGATGCAGATGGGCACCGACCTGGCACTGGCCGGAGTCCTGGAACGATTTCAGAACACTTGCGGCAGACCTGCTATTGGCCACGGGGAAGTCTACCACATAGGCCGGGCGCAATCCGTAAGGGGCATAGAGCGTCTGAGCCAGGTTCTGCGCGTCGATCGAGGTCACGGCAACGTTGCGACGGTCGAATGGGCGATCCCAGTCGAATTCCTCTTCCGTATCGACGACAACCTGCAATAATGGCGCGCCGTCCGGTAGCCGGGCCAGGCGTCCACCATCCGTGATCACGCTGCGGTTCCTCTTCGACTAACGTGCAGCCGACATTGTCCACCCTGGCCGGCACTGGCGAGCGCACCGGAAAAAGCGTAGGGTCGCACCCGCCAGCGGTCGGCCCAACGTCCAATATGCTGAGCGAATCTTGTCCAGAGGGGGGCACACTCTGATAGACCACCACGCCAACGTTTCCACTCGGGTGAAGGCCCGAGGGACCGTGGGCGCGGAACATCTGGGTGTCTGCCCAAAAATGTCAAGCTCCACGGTTGTTTCCACGGTAGATCGGTCATTCGGCACATCCATCCACGCAATGCCAGTGCGTTTTGAGATCTCCAGCGCGATGAGTACGGCCGAGGTCGAGGCAGCATGGCTGGACCTTGAGGGCCGCGCGTCGCCGCACTTTTTTCTGTCATGGGATTGGGTCGGCTGCTGGATCGCGGAGGCGTCGCTGCGGCCAGCCGGTACTGATTGGGCGCGTCGAGGATCGAATCGTTCTGCTCGGCGCCATGGCGCCTTCGACGCGGCGTGACGTACTGCCGATTGCCATCCATGGCCTGCAGTTGCAGGCAATCGGTGATCTGCAGCACGATATCATTACGATTGAATACAACGGGTTTCTGGTGGACCGTGACTGGGCAGGCAAGGTCGAGACCGACGCTATTTCCTTCCTGCTGGACGGTGTCATTGTCGATGGTCATCGTCGCGACGAGCTGCACCTGCGGAATATTCCGGCCGATCTGGAACCGGCCGTTGCGGCCTGCGGGTATTACTTCAGCGAGCTGCAGCGCAAACCATCCTGGCGCATCGACCTGACCGCCGTTCGTGCCGCCGGCAAACGGTATCTCGAGTGTATCAGCGCCAACACCCGCCAACAGATCCGGCGTTCGATGCGCCTGTATGAGCGACGTGGTCCGCTGACCGCGACGCCAGCCGGCAGCGTGCCGGAGGCACTGACGTTTCTCGATGGGCTCAAGGAATTGCATCAGCGGTACTGGACAAGTCGCGGCGAGCCCGGCGCGTTCGCTTATCCCTACTTCGAGCGCTTTCAGAAGCGGCTGATCCAGACCTGTCTGCCGCACGGCACGGTGGAGATTCTGCGGATCTCGGCGGGACCTGACGTGATCGGATACGTCTATAATTTCTTGTATCGGGGTCACGTTTATGCCTATCAGTCCGGCTTCCACTACGAAGACGACCCGAAGTTGAAGCCAGGTTTGGTGAGCCATTGTCTATGCATTGATCAGCACCGCGACGCCGGCAGCACCGTCTACGACTTCATGGCCGGAGATGCCCGTTACAAGGCCAACATGGGCGAACCGGGACCCGACATGCTCTACCTTTTGGCTGAACGGCCGACCTGGCCGCTGCAACTTGAAAGCATTTTGCATGGGATGAAGCGCCGCCTCAATGCTGTGAGGCAGGGTTTGGTACGCCCGGACGTGTCGGCTCGCATGAGCAACCGAGGAAATCGCGAGCCGCTTCGCGACTGATCCGGCTCCGCCAGCCCGCGCGTGCATGAACCATGGCGATCAGCTCACATCTTCCGTAGGCGTGGCCGCCAACGCATGTCGGGTCTCGCCTCGCTCGACCAGCATGCGGTCGAAATACGCGATCGTGTTGGCCAGCCCATCGTCCAGGGCAACGTGCGGCTCCCAGTCCAGTGTGCGGCGGGCCAACGTGATATCCGGGCAGCGCTGTAGCGGATCGTCCTGCGGCAGTTTGCGATACACGATACGGGAGCGTGACCCGGTCAGCCGGATCACGCGATCGGCCAACTCGCTCACCGGGATCTCGTACGGGTTGCCCAAATTGACCGGTCCGGTAACGTCGTCGCCGGTGGCGACCAGCCGGACAAACCCATCGATCAGGTCATCGACATAGCAAAATGCCCGCGTCTGGCTGCCGTCGCCATACAGCGTGATATCATCCCCGCGCAGCGCCTGCACGATGAAATTGGACACGACCCTGCCGTCGTTCGGGTGCATGCGCGGCCCATAGGTGTTGAAGATGCGAGCGACCTTGATGCGCGTGCGGTGCTGGCGAAGATAGTCGAAGAACAGCGTCTCGGCACAACGCTTGCCCTCGTCGTAGCAGGCGCGCGGGCCGAGCGGATTGACGTTGCCGCGGTACTCCTCGGTCTGCGGATGCACGGTGGGATCGCCGTACACCTCGCTGGTCGAGGCCTGCAAGATCTTCGCGCCGATCCGCTTCGCAAGGCCCAGCATGTTGATCGCGCCGATCACGCTGGTCTTGGTGGTCTGCACCGGATCGTACTGATAGTGCACCGGCGAGGCCGGGCAGGCGAGATTGTAGATCTCGTCGACCTCGACATAGAGCGGGAAGGTGATGTCGTGCCGCATCGCCTCGAAATGCGGATCGTTGATCAGATGCGCGATGTTGTCCTTGCGGCCGGTGAAGTAGTTGTCGACGCACAACACATCGTGGCCGTCGCGCACCAGGCGCTCGCAGAGGTGCGAGCCAAGGAAGCCGGCACCGCCGGTCACCAGAACGCGCTTGCGGGTCAGGGTCATCGGCGAAGGTCTCCCAAGGTGAGGCAGGTGACGCGGTCGGCGGGCGGGCCGAACTCGCGCGGGCGCAGGCCGGCGTGCAGCCAGGTGATCAGCGAGTAGATGTCGTAGACCGGCAGGCCCAGCACCTCGCGCAGCGCGAACGCGTACGGTGGCATGTTGGTACATTCGAGCACGATCGCGCCGATATCGGGGTGGCGCGACACCAGCCTCCGTCCGGCGTCCATGATGTCGGCGGCGGCGAGGGCGATATCCATGTCCTGCTTCTCGCCGCGGATCAGCACGCGGAAGAACTCGCGGCCATCCTCGGTGCCGACGAACGGCGTGTCCGACGGCACGCCGGCTGCGGCCAGATGTTGGGGCGTGAGCGAGCCGGCGGACACCGTGATGATCCCGACGCGCTGGCCCGGCGGCAGCATCGCCTGCACCCAGGGCACCTGGATCAGCGCGCTGGTGGCGACCGGGACGCGCACATGCGCGGCCAGTTCTGACTGGAACAGCGACAGGAAGCCGCAGTTGGTGGTGATCGCCTCGGCGCCATGCGCCACCAGTTCCGCGGCGGCCGCCCGGAATTCGTCCAGCAATCCGGCGGCGGCGTTCAGCACCACCCGCTCCGGCGTTGCGCCCTTTACCACGCGGTAGAGCACCGGGAACGGCCAGGTAGTGGCATTGCCCATGTCGCCGGGGATGCGAGGAAATTTCGCTTCCAGCATGAGGATTCCAAGCGGCGCGCCGTACAGCGCCTTGCCGCCTCTGGCGATGATCTGCATGCTGGCAGCATGCCTCAACCCGACGACAGGAGGAAGCAATGGCCGATCGTCCGTTCACGCAGGCTGACCTTGATACACTGGCGCAATGGGACACGCCGACCATTTGCAACGGCCTCGAACTGGTGGCGCCGGAGCGGCGCGCCTTCGGCTACACCGTGGAGCCGATGGTCTGCCTGTATCCGAAGGCCAAGCCGATCGTCGGCCTGGCGAGGGTCGGCATGATCCGTTCCACCGAACCGCCGCGTGGCAAGGTGACCGATCGGGCGGACTGGTACGACTACGTTCACGCCACCGACTTCCCCACCATCGCGGTGATCCAGGACATCGACGGACAGATCGGCTATGGCGCCTATTGGGGCGAGGTGCAGTCCACCATCCACAAGGCGCTGGGCTCGATCGGCTGCGTCACCAACGGATCGTTCCGCGATCTCGATATGTGGGCCGAAGGCTACCAGATGATCGGCGGCCGGGTCGGGCCGAGCCATGCGCACGTGCACATGGTGCAGTTCGGCAGTCCGGTGAACATCTTCGGCATGCAGGCCGGGCATGACGATGTGATCCACGCGGATTTCCATGGCGCGGTGGTGATCCCGGCCGATGCGGTGAAGCAGCTGCCGGCGGCGATCGATCTCATCTCGCGGCGCGAGAAGGTGATTCTGGACGTGTGCCGCGCGCCCGGGTTCACGCCGGCGAAGCTGCGCGACGCGTTGAAGCGATCGGGCGAGATTCACTGACGAGCACCGCCGATGACCACAATCATCCGCAACGCCGACATGGTGGTCGCCTGGGACGCCGCCGCGACGTCGCACGTCTACATGCCGGATGCGGATGTCGTGTTCGACGGCGGTGTGCTGCGCTTTGTCGGCCGCGGCTACGACGGACCGGCGGATGACGTGGTATCCGGCTCCGGCATGATGGTGATGCCGGGGCTGGTGAACATCCACTCGCATCCGTCCAGCGAGCCGATGAACAAGGGACTGATCGACGAAATCGGCAGTCCTGGTTTCTACAATTCCTCGCTCTACGAATACCTGCCGATCTTCCGCGCCGATGCCGAGGCGATCCCGCATTGCGTGCGCGTGGCGCTGTCCGAGCTGCTGCTGTCGGGCGTGACCACGCTCGCCGATCTGTCGATGGCGCATCCCGGCTGGCTCGACCTGCTGGCCGAGGCCGGCATGCGGGTGTGTATCGCGCCGATGTTCCGCTCGGGGCGCTGGTACACCAAGAACGGCCATTTGGTTGAATATGCCTGGGACGAGGCGGCGGGCGAGAAGGCGATGGGCGAGGCGCTGTCGCTGATCGAGCGTGCCGAACAGCATCCATCCGGCCGGCTGTTCGGCATGGTGGTGCCGGCGCAGATCGACACCTGCACCGAAGGTCTGCTGCGCGAGTCGTTCGCCGAAGCCAAGGCGCGCGGCGTGTCGTGGCAGATCCACGCGGCGCAATCGATCAGCGAGTTCCACGAGATCACGCGGCGGCACGGTCATACGCCGATCGGCTGGCTGGATCATCTGGGGCTGCTGTCCGAGCGGTCGATCATCGGCCATGGCATCTTCCTCGACGATCATCCGTCGACCCGCTGGCACACCGACACCGATGTCAAGCGGCTGGCGGAAACCGGTACCACCGTCGCGCACTGCCCCACCGTGTTCGCCCGCCGCGGCATCACGCTGAAGGATTTCGGGCGCTACCGCCGCGCCGGCGTGAACATGGGCGTGGGCACCGACACCTATCCGCACAACATGCTCGACGAGCTGCGGCTGGTTGCGTATCTGGCGCGCACCCAGGCCGGCAATCCACGGACGCTGAATTCCACCGATTTGTTCGAGGCTGCGACCATCGGCGGCGCACGTGCGCTCGGCCGCGACGACATCGGCCGTCTTGCGCCGGGCTGCCGCGCGGACATCGTGCTGGTGGACATCACCCATCCGATGATGCGTCCGTCGCACGATCCGATACGCAGCCTGATCTACGCCGCCGGCGACCGGGCCGTGCGCAGCGTCTATGTGGACGGGCAGAAGGTGGTCGATGACGGGCGTGTTCTGACAATAGACTATCCAGCTTCCGCCGCCGCGCTGCACGAGGCGCAAAAGCGGGTGAAGGCCAATGTGCCGAACCTCGATTGGGATCACCGCACGGCGGAGCAGATCTCGCCGCTGACATTCCGTACGGCATGACCGCTCTGCTGTCGGTCGCCGGTCTCCGCACGGTCTTCCGCACCGCCGCCGGCGATGTCGCAGCGGTGGACGGCGTGGATATCTCGGTCGATCGCGGCCGCACCTTGGGCATTGTCGGTGAATCCGGCTGCGGCAAATCGGTGCTGTCGCTGTCCGTGATGCGGCTGGTCCCGCCGCCCGGCCGCATCGCCGCCGGCGCGATCATGTTCGACGGCAGGAACCTGCTCGACCTGTCGCTGGCGCAGATGCGCGACATCCGCGGCAACCGCATCGCGATGATCTTCCAGGAGCCGATGACCAGCCTGAACCCGGTGTTCACGGTCGGCGACCAGATCACCGAGGCGATGCGCGCGCACGACCGCACTGCGTCCGGCGCTGCGCTGCGCAGCCGCGCGATCGCGGCGCTGCAGCGTGTGCGCATCCCGGCGCCGGAGCGCCGCTTCGAGGAATACCCGCACCAGATGTCCGGCGGCATGCGCCAGCGCGTCATGATCGCGATGGCGCTCGCCTGCGAACCCGACCTGCTGATCGCCGACGAACCGACCACCGCACTGGACGTTACGGTGCAGGCGCAGATCCTCGATCTGCTGCGCGAGTTGCAGCAGCAGACCGGCATGGCGATCATCCTGATCACCCACGATCTCGGTATCGTTGCCGAGATGGCGAACGAGGTCGCGGTGATGTACGCTGGTCGCGTGGTGGAACGCGCGCCAGGTGCCGCGATCTTCGACGATCCGCAGCATCCCTATACACTCGGCCTGCTGGGCAGCATCCCCAAGATCGACGAGAACCGCGACCGTCTGCTGGCGATCGAAGGCACCGTTCCGGCACCGTTCGACCTGCCGACAGGCTGCCGATTTCACCCGCGCTGCGTGTTCGCCGATGCCGCCTGTACGGTCGAGGATCCCGCGCTGCGTGTGCTGGGCGAGGATCATCGCGTCGCCTGCATCCGTGCCCCGGTGGAGGCGCTGGTCTCGTGACGGTGCTGCTGGAAGTCGAGGGCCTGACCAGGCATTTCAACGTCAGGCGCGGTTTGGTGCTGGGCAGGACGGTCGGCGTGGTGCGCGCGGTGGACGGCATCTCGTTCACGCTGGAGCGCGGCGAGACGCTGGCACTGGTGGGCGAATCCGGCTGCGGCAAGTCCACCACCGCGCGGCTGGTGCTGCGGCTGATCGATCCGACCGCCGGCACCGTCCGCTTCGAGGGCACGGACATCACCGAGATGCACGGCGACCCGCTGCGCAGGTTGCGCCGGCGGATGCAGATCGTGTTCCAGGACCCGTTCGCCTCGCTGAACCCGCGCATGACGGTGGGCGAAATTCTGGAAGAGCCCCTGATCGTGCATGGCATCGGCGATCGCGTCGCACGTCGTGCGCGGGTGAGCCAGTTGCTCGGGTTGGTCGGCCTGGCATCGTATCACGCGCAACGCTATCCACACGAGTTCTCCGGCGGGCAGCGCCAGCGCATCGGCATCGCGCGCGCGCTCGCTGTGGAACCGGCGCTGGTGGTGTGCGACGAACCGGTGTCCGCGCTGGACGTGTCGATCCAGGCGCAGGTGGTGAACCTGCTGAAGGATCTGCAGGCACGGCTTGGGCTGTCCTATCTGTTCATCGCGCACGATCTCGCCGTGGTGAAGCACATGGCCGACCGCGTGGCGGTGATGTATCTCGGCCAGATCGTCGAGCTCGCGCCGAAGGACGTGCTGTTCTCGGAACCGCGCCATCCGTACACGCGCACGCTGATGACGGCGATCCCGCGCCCCGATCCGCATCGCCGCGGCGCGCGCCAACTTCCCGGCGGCGACGTGCCCAGCCCGATGAACCCGCCGTCAGGCTGTCGCTTCCACACCCGCTGTCCGTTCGTCATCGACCGCTGCCGTGACGGAGATGCCGGTGCTGCGCAAGTGGAGCGACGGCCACTTCACCGCGTGCCACCGCGCCGAGGAACTGCCGCCGGCGGGCGAGGTGATCGAGCCGGGGCACGTAGCGCCGATGGCGGCGAAACGGCTGGCGCTGTATGCGAAGCGTCGGGCGGAGGTCAGTGCGGCGGCCGGTTGATTCAAGACTCAACGATCAGTGTGTGACGCGTGCGGCAAGCGACAGCTTTTCCGCCGCGGCAGACAGGGTCTTGTCCCGCGTCCAGAGCGTCGCCGCAGCGGTCAGCCGGGTTGCGGCGAGCAGGTGCACGTCTGCATAGCTGAGCCCCAACCCATACAGCCGTTGCTGTTCGACGAGCTGCATGACCTCGTCGTGGCGGGCCACGTTCGCGGCAGGCAGACGGAGCAATTGATGCAGCTTTGCCGCGCGCTGGCGCATGCCGCCCAATGCCAACTCGCCGATAACAAACGGATGCGCCAGTACTTGTTCCCTGTCGAGCAGATCTTGCAGCAACTCGTCGCCGATGCGCAGGTAGTCAACCCACACAGACGTGTCGACGAGGATCAAGTCGTCCTGAACCTGCGGCGTGGCGCGAGTTTCAGATCAGGTTCGGTCCCCCCCATCTTGGCCAACCGCCGCGCGGCTTCACGCTGTACCAGCGCTGTAAGGGCGGCACGCACCAGGGCTGACTTCTCCTGTATCCCGGTATATTCCTGTGCCGCCGCGATAAGGTCGTCGTCAAGAGTTATGGTGGTCCGCATGGAATCCTGCCTTGGTGACGGCACCATATCTGGCATCGGATGATGCCGATATCAATGCCGCGAGACCGCCACTTCCGGTCTCCGTCCCTTTGTGGTGAAGCTTCTCCTACAGGGAGGACCGCACCATGACCGCAGTGAACGCCAACATCGCCGCCCCTCGTATGCTGCAGGTCGGCGGCGGCGCGGTGCGCCAGATCGCCGACGTACTCGGCAAGTTCGGCCTGTCGCGCCCGCTGGTGGTGACCGATCCGTTCATGGTCTCGTCCCGTCACGTGCAGCATTGCCTCGACCCGCTCGTCGCCGCCGGCATCGCCGTCACCGTGTTCAGCGACACCGTGCCCGATCCGACCGACACGGTGATCGAGGCCGGCGTTGCCGAACTCAAGCGCGGCAACTTCGACTGCCTGATCGGCTTCGGTGGCGGCTCGCCGATCGATACCGCCAAGGCGATGGCGATCCTCGCCGCCGGTGGCGGCAAGATGCGCGACTACAAGGTGCCGATCGCCGCCGACAACGGCGCGCTGCCGGTGATCGCCATTCCCACCACTGCCGGCACCGGCAGCGAGTGCACGCGCTTCACCGTCATCACCGACACCGAGCGCGACGAGAAGATGTTGATCGCCGGCCTCGGCGCGCTGCCGCTCGCCGCCATCGTCGATTACGAACTGACCTACAGCGTGCCCCCGCGCACCACCGCCGATACCGGCATCGACAGCCTGACCCATGCGTTGGAGGCGTTCGTCTCCAAGCGCGCCAATCCGTTCTCCGACGCGCTCGCCGTTTCCGCGATGGCGTTGATCGGCCGGCACCTCCGTACCGCCTACGCCGAACCGCGCAACGCCGCGGCGCGGGAAGGCATGATGCTGGGCGCCACGCAGGCTGGGCTGGCGTTCTCCAACGCCTCCGTGGCGCTGGTGCACGGCATGTCGCGGCCGATCGGCGCGCATTTCCACGTTCCGCACGGTCTGTCGAATGCCATGCTGCTGCCGGCGATCACCCGGTTCTCCGTCGTGGCTGCCGAAGCGCGCTATGCCGAAGCGGCGCGGCGCATCGGGTTTGCCGACGAGCGCGATGGCGACGCGGCGGCTGGGGCAAAGCTGGTCGCGGGTCTTGCGGCGCTGAACAAGGAACTTGCGGTGCCGAGCCCAGCCGAATACGGCATCGACGAAGCGGTCTGGAACGGCAAGATGGAGTTGATGGCCGAGCAGGCATTGGCCTCCGGCAGCCCGGCCAACAACCCGCGCGTGCCCGACAAACCGGAAATCATGGCGCTGTATCGCGAGGCGTGGACCGGAGCGCCACGCAACGCCTGAACCGCCGGATTGCCGTTGGGCGAATCCGCCTGATAGTCTGTTGGTGCGACGACACGACCTCCGGGAGGAACAATTGATTCCGACGATCGAACAGGCGACCATGCGAAAGGTCTATCTGCGGATATTACCGCTCGCGATGGTGGTCTATTTCTTCTGCTACCTCGACCGCATCAACGTGAGCTTCGCCGCCTTGCAGATGAATGCGGATCTCGGACTGACCGCGGCCGCCTATGGCCTTAGCTCCACCGCCTTCTATCTCGGCTATTGCCTGTTCGAGGTGCCGAGCAACGTCATCCTCGACAAGGTCGGAGCGCGAATCTGGATCGCCCGCATCATGATCACCTGGGGTCTCGTCTCCGGCGCGACCGCGTTCGCCACCGGGCCGACCAGCTTCCTGGTGATCCGCTTCCTGCTCGGCCTCGCCGAAGCAGGTCTGTTTCCCGGCATCGTGCTGCTGTTCACCTACTGGTTCCCCGACCATCATCGCGCCCGCATTGTCTCCAGCTTCACACTGGCTCTGCCGATCTCGGTGGCCCTCGGGGCGCCGGTTTCGACCGCCATCCTCGGGATGGACGGTGTCCTTGGCTATGCCGGATGGAAGTGGATCTACCTCATGGAGGCCGCGCCCACGGTGGCGATCGGGCTGTTCGTGCTGTTCACGCTGACCGACAAGCCGGCGCGTGCGAACTGGCTGAATGCCCAGGAAAAGAACTGGCTGATCACCACCCTGGAGCACGAACGGCGCGCGGTGGAGTTGGCAGGGAAGTTCAGCCTGTGGCAGGCGTTGGTGAACCCGAAGATCCTGCTGCTGTCGGCCAACTATCTCGGCATCGTGACAGCCAGTCTTGGTCTGCTGCTGTTCGTGCCACAGATCATCAAGTCGCTCGGTGCCACCAACATGGGGACCGGCTATGCGACGACGCTGGCCTATACCTGCGGAGCGATCAGCATGCTGGCGTGGGGCTGGATCTCCGACCGGATGGGCGAGCGGCGCTGGAACCTGTTCTGGGCCTGCACGCTCGCGACGGTCGGCCTCGTGATCGCCGGCATGACGATGGGAACCTGGTGGTCGCTGGCCGGCATGTGCGTTGCCACCGCCGGGTTCTACGGCACCAAGGGCCCGTTCTGGTCGATGCCGTCGATGCTGCTGACCGGCACTGCGGCTGCCGCAGGAATTGCCTGGATCAATTCGATCGGCAACGTCGGCGGCGCGGTCGGGCCGGCGCTGGTGGGCTGGATCAAGGACGTCACCGGCAGCTACGCCGGCGGGCTGTATGGCCTGGCGGCGTTCACCGGCGTCGCGGCGCTGATCGCGGCCTTCGCGTTGCACATTCCGCGCCGGGTGCCGATGCGCCAAGGCGTCAGCGTGGCAGCCGAGTAGGTGGTTCCGGTGGCGGTGGACCTTGCCGGGGCCTGATCAGCCTCCGCATCAGGACCTTACCCGGATAACGCTCGCCGTGCTGTTTATCGGCGGGCTGATCGCCGCCAGCTTCTGGGTGATGCGGCCGTTCCTGCCTGCCGTCGTGTGGGCCGTGACGCTGGTCATTCCCACCTGGCCGCTGATGCTGCGGGTGCAGCACTACACCGGCAATCGCCGCGGCCCGGCGGTGCTGGTGATGACGCTGGTGCTGCTGCTGGTACTGATCGTGCCGCTCTGGCTGGCGATCAGCACCATCGTGGCGAATGTGGATCAAATTGCCGAGCTGGTCCGAACCGTCCTCTCGCTGCGGGTGCCACCGCCGCCGGATTGGCTCGCTGGCGTGCCGCTGGTCGGGGATCGCGCCACCCAGGCCTGGGCGCAGCTCACCTCGACGGGCGTGCGAGAGTGGGCACCGAAACTGACCCCGTATGCCGGGGTGTTGACCCAATGGCTGGTGTCGGCCGCCGGCAGTCTGGGCGGCGCGTTCGTGCAGTTCCTGCTGACCGTCGCGGTCGCCGCGGTGCTGTATTCCAGCGGCGAGCGCGCCGCCGACACCGCCCTTCGCTTCGGCCACCGGCTCGGCGGCGACCGTGGCGAGACAGCGGTTCGGCTGGCGGGTCAGGCGCTGCGCGGCGTGGCGCTGGGTGTGGTGGTGACCGCAGTGGCGCAGAGCGTGCTGGGCGGCATCGGCCTGGCGATCGTCGGCGTGCCGTACGCGACAGTGCTGACGGCGTTGATGTTCGTGCTCTGCCTGGCCCAGCTCGGTCCCGGTCTGGTGCTGATCCCGGCGGTGGTGTGGATGTACTATTCCGGTGACGCGTTGTGGGCGACGGTGCTGCTGGCGTTCACTATCGTTGCACTGATGCTGGACAACTTTCTCCGGCCGGTGCTGATCCGCAAGGGCGCCGACCTGCCGCTGTTGCTGATCCTCGGCGGCGTCATCGGCGGGCTGATCGCATTCGGGCTGCTCGGCATCTTCGTCGGTCCGACCGTGCTGGCGACCGGCTACACATTGTTCAATGCGTGGCTGGCGGAGGACGGCGCGGCGGAGCCATCGTCGACGGCGCCGCCGTGACCAGCAGGGCGGAGGCCACTCGCATTCGTCTCAGGGAGCCTCGCCAGACCGCAGCGACAGAACGCGCCATCTCTGCGGGCGGCCGCGCCGATCTGCATGTCGTCGGTAACTCAGCCAAGCCCTTCGATCGCTGAGAAAGCAGCACCACCGACGAGCACGCCTATCAAACCCCCCCATGCCGCTCCGACACTGCCCCCGACGGTTGCCCCGAGGAAGGCCCCCGCCACATCAGCTCCGGCTATATTCTTCTGCAACGGGGTAGGAAGCGAGCCTTGGTTGACCAGTGAATCTATGGCGATGCTGAAGATCGCCCTCGCAAGTGGACCGGTGCCCTCCGAGGCCAGGAGTTCGATATTCAATGCTCGAACGGCGGATATGCGTTCGATGATACCTTTGGTACTATTGATGATATCAATCATCTTGCTCAGCAACGCCACATCGACCGTATTGATGAGTCCCGTCGCCCCAAGATTCATCAGGCCAGTCCGCATTGCTTCCGAGTAATCGCCCTTTGCTGCTCCTATCACCTTGGAGATGCGTTCGACAAAGAGGCCATGGACATCGCCGGGAGAAAGCGGCGAAAACGGCCAACCCCCACTGTATCCCCAAGAACGTCGGTGTACATCAAAGTCCAACCCCTCATTCTCTGACCTTGAGCTTTGCATGTCTCCGTCTCCTTCATTGACATCGTTATGGGTATTGATTCCTATCCTCTCATAACCGAAACAAACGCGACGGCGGCACTACTGCAGGTTTTGCCCTGCGCTGCCGCGTCGCGACCCGGCGTCAGCGACGATCATGTAACCACGTACGAAGAGCTTATAGGCCGAAGTCCATCACGCCCCCTATTTAACAGAAAGTCTAGCGGCGCGACTGTGAGCTGGATCACATCGTGCCAAGTATACAGCCATCAGCCTGCCTGACGTCCTACGCACCCGCATTCAATTTAGGGGACAGTGGGCAGTTGTTCCGGCAACAAGCCGGTTGGTCGTTGACCAATTGACTTCTGCCAGGCCTTCGCCGTCTGCTGAAATAACGCACCGTTGGATCAGACCAGACGTTACGCCGCCGACCATCCGCCGAACTGCTCGTGGTGAACCATGCCGGAAGGGTTCTGTTCTTCGGTCACCGGACCGGCGCACTTGCCGGCCAGGACTTCTGGGCAATGCCCGGCGGCGTCGAGGACGGCGAGACATTCGAGCAGGCCGCAATTCGCGAACTCGAGGAAGAGACGGGTATTCGATCGGACGATGTCGGTCCCCCAGGTCGGACAGTTCGTGCCGCAAATGCCGGACAGCGAGTACGTCATTTCGGTTGAGCGTTATTTTCTCGTTGAAGTGGAAGAACAACCGTTGTCGCGCGATGGATGGACTGCCCTGGAAGTGGAGGTCGTTGCCGAATATAAATGGCGGTCTCAGGACGAGCTGACCCGGGCTACGGCAACGGTCTGGCCGGAGAATCTTCTGCCGATGCTGAGGTCGGTACTACCGCGACAGGCTAGCTTTCAGCCTTGGCGAAGGCCGGCGCCGACGAGGTCGTGGATGGCGAGCCTGCCTGTTCCGATGGGTTTCGCTGCGCCCAACGCGTCCTACAGCAGTGCGCACCTCGTAGGATGGGTTGAACGCAGTGAAGCCCATCGCCTCGCCGTCCAAACTCCACGCACGCTGACGTTGACGCTGCGAGCCCTTTGGGTTGGAACAGGTCAGACCAAAGGAAACGTGCCGCTTGACCAGAATGCTGATCGCCGTCGTGGCGATGTTCCTGCAACAAACCTGCGGTTCGGTCGGCAGAGTGCTCCCTGCGGTGCTCGCTCCGCTGATCATTCTCGAACTGCACGCTGATCCGTCCTGGGTGGGGGTTTATTTCGGCCTGACAGCGATCGCCGCGCTGATCGGTCAACTCGGATCGGGCGGGTTCATTATCCGCCACGGTGCCATTCGCATGAGTCAGTTCGCGCTGCTCTCGGTCGGTGGCGGGATGGCTGTCGCGGTCATCGGAGGCGCGGCCGGCTTCGTGCTGTCGGCAATTGTCGGCAACGGTGTCGCCGCCGTCGCCACTCCCGCGAGTTCCCAGTTGCTGGGCAGATGGGCGATCAGGCGATATGCGCCATTCGCGTTCTCGATCACGCAGACCGCAATTCCGGCAGGCATCTTACTTGGCGGCTGGCTCGGCCCGATGCTGGCCCAATCCCTCGGATGGCGCGGAACAATGCTGGTCAGCGCGGGAGCCTGCTGGTTCTTCGCTGTGCTGTTGCAGCCGCTGCATCGACGCCTCGATACCGAGCCAATAGCAACGCATGCGATTCACCTGTCGGATTTCGTGACGACCATAACCAGCGTTCTGGCAGTACAGGAGTTGCGTGCGCTGTCGTTTGCCTGCTTCGCATTCAACGGCCTTCAGGCGGTATTCATCGCCTATTTCGTGACCTACCTCACTGCACTTGGCTACGACCTCGTGGCGGCAGGAGCGTTGTTCTCGACGGTCATCGCAATCGCCATCCCGTGCCGCATCTTGTGGGGTTGGGTCGGCAGTTTCTATATCGCGCCGCGATTCGTGATGTCCTGGTTGGCGTTCGGGATGGCAGCCAGTGTCGTGCTGATCGGAGCATTCAGCGAAGCGTGGTCTGTTGTCGCAATCGGTGTGGTCAGCGGCGCGCTCAGCGCCACAGCGATGTCCTGGCACGGCATTCTGTTGTCGGAGTCCGCTCGCCTCGCGCCGTTCGGGCGGGCGGGTTCGGTGACCGGTGGAGTATTGTCGTTCGGCCAGATGGGGGCGTTTCTGTGTCCATCGGTGTTCTCATTGCTGCTGCGTGTGACCGGCGGATACTCGGCCGGTTGGGCGATCTGCGCTGTTCCGGCGGTGCTGGTCGGCATAAACCTGCTGCGTCCGACCAAGCGTTCACTGCGACAATCACCGTGAGGGTGAATGATCCTGGAGCCAGACCTATGCGTATCGCCGTCATCGCCGACATACACGGGAACCTGCCGGCACTCGAAGCCGTGCTCGCTGACATCCTCCGGCGGGACATCGATCGCACGATCAATCTGGGTGATTGTGTGTCTGGCCCGCTTTGGCCCCGTGAGGTCTGCGATCTGCTCATGGCGGCCGACCACTTGACCATTCGTGGCAACCACGATCGCTGGGTGTCAGGGCCTGATCCTGCACGGATGGGTGCGTCGGATCGGTATGCCCATTCGCAACTCGACGCGCACCATCGCCATTGGCTTGCAGCCTTGCCGAGCTCCGCCGATGCGGATCATGGGATTCTTGTCTGCCACGGCACACCGACCAACGACAATCGGTACCTCATCGAGGATGTTTCGGAACGCCGGCTCGTGCGGGCAAATCCAGCCACGATCCGGGAGCGATTGGGAGAAGTTCAGGCCCGCGTGGTTCTGTGCGGGCACAGTCATCAACAGCACCTGATACGACTACCCGATGGCCCAATAGTCTTGAATCCGGGCAGCGTCGGTTGCCCGTCCTATGATGACCCCGGCGACGATCCTCATGTGTCGGAATCCGGCTCGCCTCATGCGTGGTATGCGGTTCTCGTTATCGACGAACACCAAGTGTGGGGGGAAATGATCGCCATATCGTACGATTGGAAGGCGGCGTCTGCCAGGGCTGAGAAGAACGACCGACCCGACTGGGCCTATGGCTTGCGAACTGGGTGGTTCATCGCTGGCCGGTGATCAGAGAGATCGTACCTGATCGTCCACAACTGCTCGAACGAAGCGCTCAATCTCGGACTCATCATTGTAGTAGTGCACGCTGGCGCGGACCAACGCGTCCAGTCCGCGCGCCGGCAGATCGAGCGCAGGTGCGCCCGGCGAGCGGGACACGTGGATGTTGATGTTCTTGGCGCTCAGCCGGTCGCGCATCTTGCCCGGGGCTTCGCCGTCCTTGAGAAAGCTGACGATCCCGCACTGCTCGGCGCCGAGATCGTGCACGCTCACGCCGGGTTGCTGCGCGAGCTCCCGGCGCAGCAGCGCAGCGAGCGCTTTGACCCGGGATTCGATCGCGTCGATGCCTACCCGCATCGCATACCGGGCGGCGACGCCAAGTCCGATCTGGCCGGCGACGAATTGCTCCCAGCTTTCGAACCGGCGCGCGTCGTCGCGCACGACGTAGCCGCCGGCATCGGTGCAGGACGCGGACGCGAGATCGATGAACGGCGGCTCGAGCCTGCCGATGGTGTCGCGCCGCACATAAAGGAAGCCGGTGCCGCGGGGCCCGCGCAGGTACTTGCGGCCTGACGCCGAGAGCATGTGGCAGCCGATCTGCCGCACATCGACTGCGAGCTGGCCGACCGACTGACAGGCGTCGAGCAGATAAAGAATGCCGTGGCGCGCGGCGATGCGGCCGACCTCGGCTGCCGGATTGACCAGCCCGCCTTGCGTGGGCACGTGGGTGATCGCGATCAGTCTGGTGCGCGGACCGATCGCGCGCTCGAGCGCGGCGAGGTCGAGCTGCCCGGACGCGTCGTTGTCCACCACGTCGAGCTCGATCCCCGCGCGCTCCTTCATCTGGAGGAACGCGAGATAGTTCGACAGGTACTCGGCGCGCGCGGTGACGACGTGGTCTCCTGCCCGGAACGGCACCGCGTAGAACGCCATGTCCCAGGCGCGTGTGGCGCTTTCCACGAACGCGATTTCGTCGCGCTGCGCGCCGATCAGCGCGGCGACGGCGTCGTAGCAATCCGCGACCCGATCGGCTGCTTCGTCGGCGGCTTCGTAGCCGCCGATGGCGGCCTCGCGCGCCAGGTGGGTCATCACCGCGTCGAGCACCGGGCGCGGCGGCAGGGCGGCACCGGCGTTGTTGAAGTGGAGCACGTTGGCCACGCCGGGCGTGTCCGATCTGAGCAACGGCACATCCAGTGTAGGTTGCTCGGTGCGATCGGGTGGGATCGTCATTACGGCCTCCTGATGAGCTTGTGGTGGCGATGCGGGCCGCGCACGGGTCGGCTCCTCTTTATCAACGGGATGTTCGGGCGTTGCGGGTCGATTGCGCAATTGATCGGGGACATGGCGAGGGCACCCAGCCTATGCAGCGGGAGTTGCAGCCAAGCTCGCTGGGCAACAGGTCTCAGATAGCGGCGAAGGTCGAGTCAATGCACGCCAAGGCGGTCGGCTGACCCCCACCGGCAGTGCCGGCCGCCTGTTTTGATTCAAATCAATGCCTTGCTGCTGATCAAGTGGCATTTAAGCGCCGTGCAAAATGCCGTGATGATTGTCTGCGGGAGGGTCCAGCCTGAGGACGTATCATGGACCTTCGCGTACCGAGTCGTGCCCGAACTTCGGAGCCAGTGTTGTCTCATTGGCGGATAAAAGGACAAGACATTAGCCATGAAGCCGCCCAATCCCACCGTCGCCATAGCATCGGTTAAGAAATCGCACGACAGACCTTGGCTTCTCGGCTTCCGGGAACGGATGGTAGCGGTCCATGCAGCCGAAATCATTGCCGCGATCGACGCACGCCTCGCCGAGCTTGGGGAACGGGATTTGCGAGGTGCTATCGGCAGGCCGCTTTCCAACTTGACGCTTGTTGAGCGGGTTCATGAGGCGATTCGGGTCTACGAGGAATTCCTAGCCTACAAACACTGCGGTAAGCGCGTCGCCGCGTCGCGGACCAGGGCAATGATCGGTCGCTGGGGCGAGAAGGAAGCAGTCAGACGGACGGTGACGAACCTCACTATGTCAACAGGGCTGGAATTGCTGGCGAAGTACGATCGGCTGGATTGTGCCTATGAACAAATTATTCTGGATTTCCCGGAGGAGTTCGATGTTTGGCTGATCGACAAGGCAAGGCAGAACTTGGCCCACTTACCAAAGGGCCTGATATAGCGAGCTGCCCCGCCTTGACCGAGATGCTCCCACCGCTAAGGAGCGCTGGTCCACATCTCAGACTTACCCCAACCGGAACGCCGGCTTCCGCTTCTCGGCGAACGCCGCCATGCCCTCGCGCTGATCGTGGGTGCCGAACAGCGACATGAAGAGCGCCCGCTCGTGCCGCACGCCCTCGACCAGCGTGGTCTCGAACGCCCGGTTCACCGCCTGCTTGGCGAACGCCACCGCCACCGGCGACAGCTCCGCGATCCGCGCGGCGATCTTCAGCGCCTCGGGCAGCAAGCTGGTCGGCGGGGAACACGCGCGATACCAGATTGGCGCGTTCGGCCTCGGCCGCGTCCATCATCCGCGCGGTCAGGATCATGTCCATCGCCTTGGATTTGCCCACCGCGCGGGTCAGCCGCTGGGTGCCGCCAGCGCCCGGCAGCACGCCCAGGTTGATCTCCGGCTGGCCGAACTTCGCGGTGTCGGCGGCGAGGATGAAGTCGCACATCATCGCCAGCTCGCAGCCGCCGCCCAGCGCGAAGCCGGCCACCGCGGCGATCACCGGCTTCTTGACCCGCAGCACGGTCTCCCAGCGCTCGACCGATAAAATCCTCCAGCATCGCGTCGGGGTGGGTGCGGTCCTTCATCTCCTTGATGTCGGCGCCGGCGGCGAAGGCTTTTTCGTTGCCGGTCAACACGATGGCGCCGATGGCTGGGTCGGCGTCGAAGGCCAGGAGCTGCGTCCCCAACTCGTCCATCAACGCGTCGCACAGCGCATTCAGCGCCGCCGGGCGGTTGAGCCGGATCAGCCCGACCCGGCCATGCGTCTCGACGATGATGTTCTGGAAATCGGCCATCCTGGCTCTCCCCGTTCGAGGTGGCCGGCTTGTAGCTAGCGCTGGGTACGCGAGCAATAGAACGTGCTGCGCGCCGACTGGGTGATACGGCGGATGCCCGGACAGGCGGGGCGGCCTGGGCAGCGTTCGCAGGGCTCGCCTTCGCGGCCATAGACCTTCCAGGCGTGCTGGAAGTAGCCCAGTTCGCCGTCTGGCTGGACATAGTCGCGCAGTGAAGAGCCGCCGGCGGCGATCGCCTCCTGCAGCGTGTCCTTGATCGCCGGCACCAGCCGGGCCGCGCGGGTGCCCGGAATGGTGTGCGCCGAACGCTGCGGGCTGAGCCGGGCGCGGAACAGTGCCTCGCAGACATAAATGTTGCCGAGCCCTGCGACCACTTTCTGGTCCAGCAGCGCCGCCTTGATCGGGTGCGTTTGCCGGTGAGTGAAGCGGAAAGGCGGGCAGGCGAGAAAGCGGGGTCCAGCGGCTCGGGACCCAGTTCCGCCAGCAGCTTGTGGCGGTCCTCCTGCGGCGTCGGGACCAGATCGACCGAGCCGAAGCGGCGCGGATCGACGAAGCCCAGCCGCCAGCCGTCATCGGTCTCCAGCACCAGATGTTCGTGCGGCGTTGGCTCGTTGGGCCGCAGTGGCGTCAGCAACATCCGCCCCGACATGCCAAGATGCAGCAGCACGGAATCGCCGCCGTCGAGCCGCATCAGGATGTATTTGCCGCGGCGGCGGAAGCCGGTGACGTGCGCGCCGGTCAGGCGGGTCTGCAAACCTTCGGGCAGCGGCCAGCGCAGGTCGGGGCGATGCGCGGTGGCACGCACGATGATGCGGCCCTCCAGCCGTTCGCGGAGCGCCACGCATCACGGTCTCGACCTCGGGGAGTTCCGGCATGGGGGTCGGACAGGCTATAGGTGGGTCGAATGAGCGACAACCCCGCAGTCGCCCGAGACCACCGATTTCGGCTTCCGCCGCGTCCCGCGCCCGGCGAAGCGCGGCATGGTGCGCGCCGTGTTCGACAGCGTCGCGCCGCGCTACGACCTGATGAACGACCTGATGTCGCTCGGCATTCATCGCGCGTGGAAGCGCGTGCTGGTGACGGCGCTGGATCCCGCGCCGCGGCGGACGCTGCTGGATCTTGCGGCCGGCACCGGCGATGTTGGGCTTGCCTGGCTGGAGGAGGGCGGCGGGCCGGTGGTCCTGAGCGATGTCAATGCGTCGATGCTGGACGTGGCGCGCGATCGCGCGCTGTCCCGAGGGTTGATCGCCGGCGCCTCGCTGCTGGTCGCGGACGCGGAGCGTCTGCCGCTGCCGGACCGGGTAGTGGATCGCGTGTCGATCGCGTTCGGACTGCGCAACTGCACCGACAAGGCGGCGGTGCTGGCTGAGGCGCGGCGGGTGCTGCGACCGGGTGGACGGTTCTTCTGCCTGGAGTTTTCCCATGTGCAGGTCGCGGCATTGCAGCCGCTGTACGACGCCTGGTCGTTCCGCGTGCTGCCGCGGCTCGGTCGATGCGTTGCACGTGACGAAGCGAGCTACCGCTATCTGGCGGAAAGCATCCGGACGTTCCCTGATCAGGACGCGTTGGCGGGGATGTTGCGGGACGCCGGGTTCGCGCGCGTTGCCGTGCGCAATCTGTCAGGTGGCATCGCGGCGATTCATTCAGGATGGCGGCTGTGATGGACAAGCGCGTGCTGCTGATCGTCTCGGGCGGCATCGCCGCCTACAAGGCGCTCGAGCTGATCCGTCTGCTGCGCGGCCGCGGCTGCGCGGTCACCTGCGTGCTCACCGAGGCCGGCGCGCAGTTCGTCACCCCGCTGTCACTCCAGGCGTTGAGCGAAAGCAAGGTCTACACCGACCTGTTCTCGCTGACCGACGAGAGCGAAATGGGGCACATCCAGCTTTCGCGCAGCGCGGACCTGGTCGTGGTGGCGCCAGCCTCGGCCGACATCCTGGCGAAGATGGCGGCCGGCCTTGCCGGCGACCTTGCCTCGACGCTGCTGCTGGCCACCGACAAGCCGGTGCTGGTCGCGCCGGCGATGAACGTGCGGATGTGGCAGCACGCGGCGACGGTCGCAAACATGACGCTGCTGGCCGCGCGCGGCATCCATGTGGTGGGACCGGACGAGGGCGCGATGGCCTGCAACGAGTTCGGCCCAGGCCGGTTGTCTGAGCCACCGGCGATCCTGGCGGCGATCGAGGCGCTGCTCGTGCCGGCGCGGCCGCTTGCCGGACGCCATGCGCTGGTCACCAGCGGCCCGACCCACGAGCCGATCGATCCGGTACGCTACATCGCCAATCGCTCCAGCGGGCGGCAGGGCCACGCGATCGCCGCGGCGCTCACGGAACTGGGCGCGCGCGTCACGCTGATCAGTGGACCTGTGTCGGTACCGGATCCCGCAGGTGTCGCGGTGAAGCATGTGGAAAGCGCGCAGCAGATGCTGGACGCCTGTCAGGCGGCGCTGCCGGCCGACGTTGCCGTGTTCGCCGCGGCGGTCGCCGATTGGCACGTCGCGCGTGCGGCGTCGGGCAAGATCAAGAAGGTGCCCGGTACGGCACCACCGGCGCTGGAGCTGGTGGCGAACCCCGACATTCTCGCCACCGTCGCGCAGCCGGGTCTGCGGCGTCCGCGGCTGGTCGTAGGCTTCGCTGCCGAGACCGACGATCTGGTGGCGAATGCGCAGGCCAAGCGCGAACGCAAGCATGCCGACTGGATCGTCGCCAACGACGTGTCGCCGGCCACCGGCATCATGGGCGGCGAAGAAAACCTGGTTCACCTGATCACCGCCGATGGCGTCGAGGACTGGCCGCGTCTTGCGAAGCAGGAGGTGGCGCGGCGGCTGGCCGCGCGCATCGCGACGGCGCTGCGATGACATACGAAATCCGCGCGCTCGGGACCGAGGACGCCCAGGAATTTCGCCGGGTACGCCTCGACGCATTGCGCCTGCATCCGGAAGCATTCGGCACCTCCTACGCGGAAGAGGCGGCGTTGGATCGCACGCAGGTCCTCGAACGTCTGACGGCGCCGGGCTTCACCCGGTTCGGTGGGTTCGCCGACGGCAACCTGGTCGGCCTGGTCGGTCTGCAAATTCGTTTCGGTGTGAAGGAACGACACAAGGCCTATCTGTTCACCATGTATGTCGATGCCGCGCATCGGCGCACCGGACTGGCGCAACAACTGGTCGAGACAGTGATCGCCAGGGCACGCGAGGCCGGCGCGCTGGTGCTGCATCTTTCGGTGACAATGGGGAACGCACCCGCGCAGCGTCTGTATCGCCGCCTGGGCTTCACGGTGTACGGCGTGGAGCGACGCTCGCTCAAAGTCGATGGGCGGTTCCACGACGAAGAACTGATGACGCTCGATCTCGATTGATACTGGTGAACACCGCCATGCCGACCAGCATCGCGGCGACGAACAGCAGCGTCCGCCCACCGCCGAAACCGATCGATGCGAGCGCGGGACCGGGGCAGTAACCCACCAGTCCCCATCCGACGCCGAACAACAGCGCGCCGACGATCAATCGCTGGTCGATCTGCGAGGCGGCCGGCGGCGCGAACTCCTCGGCACAGAGCGGGGCGCGCAGACGTCTCGACAGGGCGTAGGCTGGGGTCGCGACGATCAGCGCCCCCAGCATGACGAAGGCGAGGCTGGGGTCCCAATCGCCGGCGATGTCGAGAAAGCCGAGTACCTTGGCAGGATCGATCATGTGCGAAACGGTCAGCCCGAGTCCGAACAAGACGCCCGCTATCAGCGCGCCGATGAGACGCGGCATGCGATCAGCCTCCGACGATGTGCCGCACGACGAACACCGTGATGAACCCGGCGGCCATGAACAGGCAGGTGGCGGCGATCGAACGGGGCGAAAAGCGCGCCATGCCGCAGACGCCGTGACCGCTGGTGCAGCCACCGCCGAGCCGGGTTCCGAACCCGACCAGTAATCCGCCGGCAACCAGAAGCGGCACTGAGGCATCGAGCCGGATCATCGGTGTGCCGGACAATGCGGCATATCCCAAGGGCGCGACGATCAGCCCGGCAAGAAACGTGATACGCCAGGCGACATCGCCGGTGCGGGCGGCTGGCAGGTTCCCGACAATGCCGCTGATACCGGCGATCCGACCATTGGCGAGCCAGAGCATCGCAGCGGCCAGGCCGATCAGAACACCACCGAGCAGCGAGGCAACCGGCGTGAAGTTGCTCACCGCGGTGACCCTTACGCAGCCTTCAGCGCGGGCAGAACGTTGCGTGCGATCCGCTCGAACATCGGGATCTGCGGTTCGGACATCGGGTAATAGAGCGCAATTTCGATTATGCCGAGGTCGATAATCTGCCGGACCATCTGCGCGAACGTCTCTTCCGAACTCATCGTACTTGATCACGCCGCCGCTTGAGCGAGCGGTCGGGTCGAACATCAGATAGGATCGGCGCAGGCTGGCGGGGGCGCGGCCGATTGCGGTGCAGCGTGCGTCGATCGCCGCCATGCGGTGGCGCGTCTCCTCGAGTTGCGCCTCGAAGGTCTTGGCAAAGCTCAGACTGTTCCAGATGTCGGCATGCTTTGCGGCGTGTCGCAACATGACCGGCCCCATCGCGGCGATCATGATCGGCGGGCGGGGCGACTGGACGGGACGAGGAAGGAGTGCTGCGGCATCGATCTGGTAATGCCGCCCCTGATAGGTCGTCTCCGCGTGCGACAGCAGCCGATCGACGATCTCGACATATTCCCCGAAACGCGCGACGCGTTCTTTCGCGGACCAGTTGTCGATGCCCATCATTCGATACGATGGGTCGATCTCCAGTCCGGTGCCGATGCCGAGATCGAGGCGGCCGCCGGAAATATGGTCAGCGGTCAGCGCCTGCAACGCGAACAGGGCGGGGTTGCGAAGCGGAATCTGGGCGACCAAGGTCGCCAGGCGGATGCGCGTCGTTGCCATGGCGATCGCCGAAAGCTGGGTCCATAGCTCGAACCACGGTCCTTTGCCGCCTGCCCAATCGACGAGATGATCGGCCAGGCCGATTGCATCGAAGCCAAGCTCCTCGACCTGGCGGCAGCGCCGCAGAAATTCACCCCAGGGCACGTTCGGCAGCACGAGTACAGAAAATCGTAGATTGCGCGGCATGGGTGCTCCACCGTGTGGCGTCAGACCTTGGCGGTGACGATCCAGTTGCCGCCGGACAGGTTGATGCCGTCCGGCCCTTCGTGCTGTCGGTACGCAGCGGCAAGGGCGTCACGGACGGCCGCCCTCAAGTTTTCGGAGGCGCCGATCAGGGCGCGTCCGATCGGGCCGATCTGGCAGGCAAATTCGGTCGCCTGCGCCACGTCGCCGAGCTGCATGACCGGATCGTACCTGGCGAACCTGATGTCGCGGAAGCCCGCTGCCTGCAGAATCTGATGCACCCGGTCGGGGTCGGCGAAGGCGAACTGGCCGGGCTCATCGGGGCCGGGCGGCGTGCTGGGTGGCAGCAGATGCTGCACCGTCTTGAGCGGCTCCAGGACCCAGGGATTTTCGGCCATCGACCGGAAGCAGGCGAATACCAGCCGTCCCGCGGGTTTCAGCGCGCCATGCAAATTAGCGAATGCCGCCACCGGATTGTCGAAGAACATTACCCCGAAACGCGAGAAGCCGAGATCGAAACTGTGCGGCGCGAAGCCATAGCTGGTCACGTCGGCTTGCTTCAGCATGACCTGCGTATGGCCGGCTGCCGCGGTTCGCTGGCGGGCGAGGCCCAGCATCGGCTCGGAGAGGTCGACGCCCAGAACATGACCGCCCGGTCCGACGCGGCTGGCCAGCTCCAGCACAGTGGCGCCGCAGCCGCAGCCGATATCGATCGCTCGCTCGCCGGGCTGCGGCGCGGCATGCTCGAGCGCTACCTGGGTCAGCTGGTGAAACAACTGATCGAGGCGCGTTTGCAGCCTGACCCAGGTCTGCGCTGCGGGGCTGTTCCAGGTACTCGACCTGCCGGGCGTTGGGCGTGGACTGCGCACCTGTCATTCGGCATTCCTCCGACACGGACGACCTGTCGGTAACAGGGTGGCGTCCTTTTGCCGTCCTCGACAAGGAAGATATTTGGCAGGCGGCAGGCCGCCATTCGACGGCGATGCCAAATTCGAATTGCCTACGCCACGATCATGGACGTGAATCAGCTGGCGCCGGCCTCGGTCACCAATTCATTGATGGTCCGCACCAATCGTCGTTGCAAAATGGCTTTTGCAGATACCGGTCCCGTGGATTGAGCGTCTGTCCAGTGTGCGTTGCTGGAAGCCCGCTGATCAGGATGATGCGTACGTTGGGCCAGCGCTGGCGCGCGCCGTCGGCAACGTCGAAACCGTTTAGCGTCAACCCCAGGTCGATGTCCGTGACAACCACACCGGGGGTGCCGTTGCCACTGGGTAGGCTGAGGGCTTCCTCGGGGCAGGCAAAGCTGGTGACCTCGAAGCCCGCATCACAGAGAGCCTCCGTGATGACGCTACGGACAAGCTCATCGTCGTCCACCAGAAGCACTCTCATTGGCAAAGCTCCGGCGTTCGCAGAAAGTGCCTGCGGCTTGGCAACCAGCATGTGGCTTGGCCGCGTGAGGGGCGGCCTATGTACGCTACCAGACATTTTCCCGGAGCATTGTCAAAACACGGCTTCGGCATCTGCCGGTGCGGTCGAAATAGGGCTGTCACGCACGATGGAAAGGCGTAATGTACTGGCATTGCCTGCTCGCGCTGATGGGCGCAGGCGACCGAGAGACACCGCTGTGCTCCCGCCCGAATGGGAGCGAACGAATGTCTGATCCAGACGACAGAGAGACATGCTGCGCTCCCGCGCGAATGGGAGCCAGCCAATGGCCAGACCGGATGCCAACGAGGCGATACTCCGCAACGAGATTCTCGCAGCACTGCCAACCGCCGACATGGAGCTGCTTCGTCCGCACCTCAACCACATGACTTTGGTGTCCGGTCAATCCCTCTACGAACCGGACAACCCGATAACAGATGTCTTCTTCGTGTCCGACGGCGTCGTTTCGCTGACCGCGAGTACCCACGACAGCGGACACGTCGAAGTCGGGCTCACGGGTCGCGAAGGATTCGTCGGCACACAGGTGGTTCTGAATCCCGCACCCTATGCTGTCCATCGGGCATTCACGCAGGTTCCTGGTAACGCATACCGCATGAGTGCTGCTGCGTTCCGATCTGCCATCGACCAATCTGCCATCCTGCGTGATCGGTGCCTGCGCTACGTAGAGACACTGATGGTTCAGGCGTCCCAGGTGGCTGCCTGCAACGCTCGCCACAATTTGCCCGAGCGGTTGGCGCGGTGGTTGTTGATGGTTCGTGACAGGATTGGAGCCGACAGCCTACCAATGACGCAGGAGTTTCTGTCGGTGATGTTGGGCGTCCGCAGATCTGGCGTTTCAGTGGCGGCCAGCACGCTCCAGGCAGGCGGTCTCATTCGGGTGCTGCGAGGCCGTGTCATGGTTCTGGATCACGAAGGTCTGGCGGCGGCGGCATGCGACTGTTACCGGATCATACAAGAAAGCCGTCACCGGATCCTGGGATAACGCTGTGCCTCTTTGTACGATTTCGTGCATTCATTACGGCACTATCGGACACACTCACCATGCTTTGTTTAGCTGGCGATCGTTGTACCCATTAATCCTTAATGTTGGTTGAGATTTTTATCCGGCCCGAGCGCTCTTGAAAGCCCAGGCACACAGGCCGATGGCCCAGGTGGACGATCGGCGGTCACGAGCATTTCGGTGGAGGGAATGGCCAGCCGCTTCCATATCCTCATCGTCGAAGACGAGCAGCTCATAGTCGAGGTTCTCAACGGGACTCTTGAATTCGAGTATCACGTAAGCTCGGCCGTGACGGTGCGAGAGGCGTTGGCCTTCCTGCGAACCTCGCACGTGGATCTGGTTCTGCTGGACAGCATTCTTCCCGGGCGCAGTGGTCATCGAAATGTCGGGTTATCCTGAGGTGATGGACCGTCTCCAACGCTCTGGTCGTCCGCATCCATGCAAGCCATTCGGGCGGGACATGCTGCTTGCAACGATAGGAAGCGTAGTTCGCAACATCGGCAAGGACGATACGGCAGCAATGCGAGCCCTTCCGGCCTCGGCCGTCCTTGGAAGGACTTCATGGTGAACCGGCTGATGTCGGCGGCCTTTACGGCGCTTTGCCTGGCGGTGACCGCAGCCTGGTGGACGCTATTGGCAAAGGGCGTCGCGCTGCTCATCGCAGGCTAGCCGACCTCAGATCGCCCGCCATAGTGGCCGCGTCAGCAGCATCATCAGCAGGCCGGTGAAGCCGGTCGCGGCGGTTGCCCACGGAGCGCCGATCGCATCGGCCAGCCAGCCAAGCGCCACGAAGCCGACCGGCCCGATGCCGATGCACACCGACAGCACGCCCAACATGCGGCTGCGCATCTCGGGCGGCGAGGACAGGTACACCAACGTCGCCTGCATGATGCTGAATCCGGCACCACCAAACCCGGTAAACAGCAGCGCCGAACCAGCGACCGCCGGCAGCGGTACCAGTGCGAACACGATCAGCATGACCATGTAGAGCGTCACGCCGCCGACATAGGCGGTGCGATAGAAGTGCGGTTTGCACAACATCGCCATCAGCACCGCGCCGGCAAAGGCGCCGATGCCGTCCATGCTGGCGAGGATGCCGATGCCCTCGGGGCCGAGATGCAGTCGGTCCTGGCCGATCACCGGCACCATGCTGGTGAACGGCCAGCCGAACACGTTGTAGATCACGGTGACGGTGAGCGTGCCGATCAGCCTCCGGTCGCTGCGCACCAGCCGCAATCCTTCCGCGATGCGCGCCAGCACGGACTCCGCTGTGGCCGGCGGAAATGTGTTGCGATAGCGCACGCGGCACGCCGCCACCACGGCGACCGCGTAGAGTGCGACGCTCAGCGTGAACACGCCGTCGATGCCGACGCTGGCGAGCAACAGACCGCCGATCGTTGGCCCCACCATCCGGCTGGCGTTGTTGGCCCCGACATCGACCGACATCGCGGTGCCCATCTGCCCGGCGCCGACCGCCTCGCCGATCATCACCCGGCGCACCGGATTGTCGGTGGCCCAGCCGATGCCGTTGATGAAGCTGGCGACCGCGAGATGCCAGACCTCGAGCAGGTGCCAATGAGCCAGGATGGCCAGCGTCAGTGACGTGATCACCATGCTGGCGGTGACCAAAATCAGTGTGGTCCGGCGCTCCGTCCGTTCCGCGATCGCGCCGAGGAACGCGCCGAACAGCCCCATCGGCAGCAGCCGCAGCATGGTCATCATGGCGACGATGAAGGCGGAGCCGGTATCCTGGTAGACGAACACGCCGACCGCGACGGTCTCCACCCAGCGGACCACGAACACCACCAGACCGACAAACCACAGGCGCCAGAAATCCGCGCTGTCGATCAGCCAGGCCGGACGGCCGGCTGGCCTGGCTACGTTGGTTTGCTGCACGGAAGGACGTTCCTCGGTAGATCGCCGCTGATTTATTGTTTTCGTTGTAGTCTGTGGAGGCACAAGCAGAATAGGCTGGTGGGCAGCTTGACGAAATCCGCCGCGAGGCCATGTCCGGCACACCATGTCCATTCGTCTCCTTGCCGCCGGTTCGGTCCGTCTCCTCGCAGCGCTGGGTTGCGCGGGCACCCTGGTGGCCGGATGCGCCGCGCCGGGACCCGGGCCCGCCGGAACCCAGTTCGACGGGAGCTATCAAGGCGAGAACCGCGTGGTCAGGGGCTTCGGGTTTGTGTGCGAGCCGCCGAGCTATCAGGACGCAGTCACCGTAAAGGACGGCAGGTTCGACTACACGTTCGTCGACAGCCTCGCGCGACCGGCGCCAATTCCGGTGCGGATCGCGGCGGACGGCACGTTCAGCGGGCAGATCCAATATGGCACCGACTCCACCAGCCGGTGGGCGCAGATGATCGTGGTCTGGGCGATGGTCAGAGGCCGGATCAATGGCACGGCGCTTGAGGCGACCGTGACCGATCACCGCTGCACCCGGGACCTGACACTTCAGCAGCGCTGATCCGCCGCTCGGTCGGCCGTATTGCCGACGCCACGCCGCTGGTGGACCATATGAGCCAGCGGAGCAGCCACGATGACACCAGACATTGCCGAACTGCGGCGGATGATCGACGAAGCGCGCCGGATCGTGTTTTTCACCGGCGCCGGGATCAGCACCGAGTTCGGGCATTCCCGACTTTCGCAGTCCCGGCGGCATCTGGTCCCGGATGAAGCCGATCTACTTTGCCGACTTCCTCGCCTCGGACGAGGCACGGCGCGAGACATGGCGCCGGCGTTTCGCCACCGACGATACGATGCGCAAGGCGGAGCCGAACCGCGGCCATCGTGCGGTGGCGGCGCTGCTCAACCGCGGCAAGGCCTCGGCGGTGATTACGCAGAACATCGACGGCCTGCACCAGGTCTCGGGTGTGCCGGCGGACCGGGTGATCGAACTGCACGGCAACACCACCTACGCACATTGCCTCGACTGCGCGCAACGATACGAGATCGAGGACATCCGCATCGAATTCGAGCGCACCGGCGAGGCGCCGAACTGCGTGTCGTGCGGCGGCCACGTCAAGACGGCGACAGTTTCGTTCGGGCAGTCGATGCCGCCGGCGGCGATGATCCGCGCTGAGGAGGAAACGCTGGCATCGGACCTCTTCATCGCCATCGGTTCGTCGCTGGTGGTGTATCCGGCCGCCGGATTCCCCGAACTTGCGGCGCGCAACGGGGTGCGGCTGGTGATCCTCAACCGCGAGCCGACCGGGCTCGATGCATATGCCGATCTGGTGCTGCACCGGGAGATCGGCGCGACGCTGGGCGAGGCGGTGGGCAACAACTGATTGGAGAGACGACAGTGGCACGCAACATCGCGGTCGGCGTCGGCCTGATGGAGTTCCCGTTCTCCAGCACCGACGGGTTCTGGCGCTGGGTAGATCTGTGTGAGGCAGGCGGCATCGATTCGATCTGGCAGACCGACCGCATCGTCAGCCGCCAGCCGATCCTGGAGTGCATGACAGCGCTGGCGGCGATCGCGGGACGCACGCGGCGGATCAAGTTCGGCGTCAACGTGGTGTCGCTGGCGCTGCGCGATCCGGTGCTGCTGGCGAAGCAGTGCGCGACGATCGATGTGCTGTCGCAGGGGCGGCTGCTGCCAGGGTTCGGCATCGGCAGTCCGCAGGGGCCGGAGTGGCAGACACTGCACGTCGATACCACCACGCGCGGGCGCAGGACCGACGAGGCGCTGGAGATCATCGCGCGGCTGTGGCGCGAGGACAGCGTCGATTTCGAGGGACGGCACAATCATCTGACCGGTGCGTCGATTTCGCCCAAGCCGGTTCAGCCGGACCTGCCGATCTGGATCGGCGGTTCATCCGCCGCCGCGGTGCGGCGCACCGCTCGGTATGGCACCGGCTGGCAGGCAGGTGCGGAGACGGCGGCCGATGTCGGCAGAGTGATCGCTGAGATCAAGGCGGCGCTGGTGGAGAGCGGACGCGGTATCGACGAGGATCACTACGGCGCGGCGTTCGCGTATCACTTCGGACGGATCGACGATCCAGGTGTGGCGCAAGTGATGGAGGCGTACCGCAAGCGCACCGGGCGCGATCCCGAGCGGCATTTCGCGATCGGCGATGCGGGTACGATGCTGGCAAGGATTGGAGAGTACGTGGAGGCGGGGGCGTCGAAGTTCATCCTGCGTCCGGCAGCGCGCGGCGATGAGGGCATGCTGGACCAGACGCGGAAGCTGATCGAACAGGTGCTGCCGATGGTGGCGACGCGCTGGCCGAAGCGGGCGAAGGCGGCGTAACGACACCACTGTCATTGCGAGGAACTGCCCCCCGTTGTCATCCTCGCGAAAGCGGGGACCCAGGACTACCGCGCGGACCTCGCCCTGGATTCCCGCCTGCGCGGGAATGACGATTGGGACCGTCGTCGGCCTGTTTCGTCCCGTCCGGTCGACCGACTCGCGGTGGCAGCCTTACAGCAACACGCAGTGATCCGGCGCGAACGACACGGTGACTTCGCTGCCTTCCTCGTACAGCTCGGTCGGCGGGCGGCGCACGATCAACTGCCCGGCTGGCCAGTCGACGACATACTGGATGAAGTCGCCGTGGAACATGCGGCGATGGATGGTGCCTTTCACCGCGTTGTGCGAGTCGGGTACGCGATCGAGATGAATGTAGGACGACCGCAGCGCCACCGTGCCTTGCCCGGCGCGTGCCGCATCCAATGCGACGACCTCAAGCTGCACTCCGCCTGCCGCATCGAAGATCAGCGTGCCGTTCGCGCCTGACGGGCCGCGCACCTCGCCCTCGATCAGATTGGCCGACCCGACGAAGTCCGCGACAAATCTGCTGCGCGGACGATTGTAGATATCCTCCGGTGTGCCGATCTGCTCGATGCGGCCGCCGTTCATCACGATCACCCGGTCGGAGATTGCCAGCGCCTCCTCCTGATCGTGCGTGACATACAGCGACGTGATGTCCAGTCGCCGTTGCAACTCGCGCAGCTCTACCCGCATTTCGGCGCGCAGCTTGGCGTCGAGATTGGACAGCGGCTCGTCGAACAGCACCACGTTCGGCGAGAACGCGATCGCCCGGGCCACCGCCACGCGCTGCTGCTGCCCGCCCGACAGTTTTGACGCCGGCCGGTCAGCGTAAGCCTGCATCTGCACCAGACCAAGCACGCGCTGCACGTTCTGCCGCACCTCGGCCTGCGGCAGTTTTCGCACGCGCAGTCCGTAAGCGACGTTATCGAACACCGTCATGTGCGGCCAGATCGCGTAGGACTGGAACACCATCGATACGCCCCGCCGCTCGGCCGGTACATTGCGACGCTCGTTGGCAGAATACACCGTGTCGCCATTCAAACGAATACTGCCGCCACTCGGCGTCTCCAATCCCGCGACCGCACGCAGCGTGGTGGTTTTGCCGCAGCCCGAGGGACCCAGCAGCGTCACCAGCTCGCCGGGCGCGATGTCGAAGCCGATGCTGTCCACCGCGGTGACGTCGCCATAGCGGACCACAAGATCGGTGACCTCGATGCGAGGCTGGTTCATTGGGTCACTCCGGTGACGCGGCGTGCCAGACTGAACAGGATGGCGACTGCGACGAACACCGTCGCGGTCTGGATCAGCGCCATGGCAGCGGACAGTTCGGAACTCGAACTCAGCCAGGAGTTGACGATCGCCGGTGCGATCACCTTGGAATTCGGGCCCATCAGGAAGATCGACACGCCAAGTTCGCGCACCGAGGCAATGAAGATCAGCAGCCAAGCCGCGACGAGGCCTGGCCGCAGCAGCGGCATGGTGACGGTCCGCATTTGATAGACCCATTTGGCGCCGCAGACGCGTGCGCATTCCTCCAGGCTCGGATCGACCTGCAGCACGACGCTCGCGATGGTGCGCAGGCCGAGTGGCAGGAACACGGTGAAATATGCCAGTGCCAGCAGCCACAGGGTGCCATAGATCGGGATCGGCAGGTTGATCCACGCCCACAGCAGTCCGAGACCGAACACCAGCCGCGGCACCGCCTGCGGGAACATGATGACGTACTCGGCGGCACCGCTGCCCGGCATGCGCGAGCGATAGATGATCCAGGCGAGCACGCCGATGACGACGACGCCGATGGTGGAGACCGAGATGCCCAGGATCAGGCTGTTGACGAACGCCGGTCCGACCGAGCCCATCTGCAACGCGGTAGCGTAATTTGCCGTGGTGAACTGCATCTGCGGGATGATCACCGTGGCGAAACGCTCGAACGAGGTGAGCATCAGCGCACCCAGCGGCAGGATCACCGCGACGATGATGTAGCCCCAGGCGATGGCGAGCAGCGGCCAGCGCATTGCGCCGACATCCATCTCGCGTGGGCGGAACGCCTTGCCGGTGATGGTGGTGTAGGTGCCGTGGCGCAGTACCAGGCGCGCGAGCGTCAGCGTGATCAGCATTACGCCGAACAGCGACAGGCCCATGGCCGCGGCGCGTCCGTAGTCGGGCGGAAATGACAGCGTTGCCTGCCAGATCACCGTGGTGACCACGTAGAAGCGGCCCGGAATGCCCAGCACGAAGGCCGCGGCGAACGAGCCGAGCATTTCGGCGAACACGAAGATAGTCGCGCTCAGCACGCCGGGTGCGACCAGCGGCAGCGTGATGCGCAGTGCCGTGCGCAGCTTGCCGGCGCCAAGCACGCGAGAACTCTCCTCGAGCGACGGGTCCATCGATTTCATCGCCGCCGAGATCATGACGAAGGCAACGGTGCCCTCGAACAGCGCCATCACCCAGGCGATGCCATACGCCGAATAGATGTTGAACAGGTCGCCCGGCGCGCCGATCGAACGCCAGACCTGATTGACCAGACCGGTCTTCGGTCCCAGCAGCACGCCCCAGGCCAGCGCGCCAATCAGCGGCGTCATGTAGTACGGCAACTCCATCAGGCGCTCGAGCCGCTGGCGGCCGGGGATGTTGGTGCGCGTCAGTATCCAGGCCTGCAGGAAGCCAAAGATCACCGCCAGCACGGTGGCGATGCAGGAGACTAGCAATGTGTTGGTGAGGGCACGATAGTCGTCGGTCAGATTGGTGAAGTTGTCGAAGCCGTATTCCTCCGGCGGAAACACCGAGGGGTCGCCAACATTGAGCGATTCGTTGATCAGAAAGCCAATCGGGTACAGCACCAGCGCGCCGCACAGCAGCACGACGAGCGGCATCACGATCTGTCGCAGGCTGATATTCCGCACCGGTGCAGTCCGTTCAGCGCAAACCGGTGATCTTGTCCCACTCGCGCACGAACTGCGTGTGGGTCTGCTCGAACGCGTGCCAGTCGGTCGGCGTCAGCAGTTTGAACTGGTTCACGTCTACGCCGCCCGGCGGCGGTGGCACATCGCCGCGCGGCGAGTGGTAGAACAGCACCTCCGCGTTGCCGGTCTGGCCCGGCACGCCGAGGAACCAGTCCATGAACAACTGTGCCGCTGCCGGATGCGGCGCCTGGCTCACGATGCCCCAGGGTTGCGGTGACGCCACCACGCCATCGGGCGGAATGACGAATTCCACCGGCGCGCCCTTCGCCTTCATGATCAGATAGCCGGAGTACTGCGCGGTCAGCGCGACCTTGTCCTGGCCGTTCACCAGCCGGTCGAACTGCTGCACATAGGAGTCGAAGGCGTGCGGCTTCAGCGGCGCAAGCTGCGGCCAGAAGTCATTGCCGTAGAGCTGGCGCAGCACATACCATTCCACGTGCTGCAATCCCGAAATCGACACCTTGACCGAGATCGCGTCGGTCCATTTTGGATCGAGCATGTCCTTCCAGGTCCTCGGCGCCGCCTCGGCTGACACCAGCTTCGGATTGTAGGCGATCGCGGCGATGGCCAGCGCGCCCCAGGTCCAGTAGCCCTCAGGCGAGCTTTTGAAGTCCGGCTTGTAGGCGGCCAGCTCCGGCGAGACGTACTGCATGTAGCCGCCGCGCTTCTGGAAATCGAGCGCGAAGCTCATGTCGGAGAGCTGTGCGATGTCGGCGAGATAGGCGTTGCCCTGACGTTCGGCCAGCAGCTTGGCATAGAGGCCGCCGGCCTGGATCCGCAGATAGGTCGGCTTGATCTTCGGGAACAGCGCGTGGAACTTTGCCAGCTCCTGTTCTGCCGCGGCCTCGGGATCGGTGGAATACACCACCAGCGCGCCCTCCTGTTCGGCTTTGGCTACGTCGGCGCAGGTCTTGAAGCCTTCCATCTGGCGCGGGCTGTCGCACGCAAATGCCGCAGTGCCGGCAAGTGGGATCATCAGCATGACGACTAGGCATAGGCGGCGCATCGTTTCCCCCGGAGGTGTTGAGATTGAATAGAGCATAACGAATCACGGAGGCAAAGCTGTTGGGCAGCGTTGCCATCGCGAGCGAAGCGAGGCAATCGAGGATAGATGCACAACGGTGCTGGCGGTTTCGCTGGCTTTGCTCCTGACAAGAAACCGCCCTCCCGTTGTCATCCCCGCGACAGCGGGGACCCAGGGCTACCGCGCGGACCTCGCCCTGGGTTCCCGCCCCCACTTTCGCGAGGGCAGGCTTTGCGCGGGAATGACACTTGGGACCGTCGTCGGTGCGGAACTCGCAATGACAGTGCTGGCGGTTTCGCCGGCTTCGCTAGTGCCGTCGCACCAGCTTGCGGACGCGGTGATTCTCGGAATCGCCGATATAGACGGCGCCATCGGGTCCGACGACCGCGCCGTGCGGGCGTGCCAATCCGTCAGGGCCGGACTTGCCGCTGCCCGCGATCGTGGTGACGGTCCGGGTCTGCGCCTCGATCAGCCGGATTACGTGGTTCTCGGTGTCCACGACGAAGATGTTGCCGGCCGGATCGACCGCCATCTCCTTCGGCGCATCGAACACCGCCTGGCGTGCATCGTGCCCGTCGCCTGCGTAGCCGCGCGCGCCTGTGCCGGCGATGGTTTCGATGATGCCGTCGTGGATGCGGCGAATGCTGCTGCCCTGCCGTTCCATCAGGTAAAGCGAATCATCGGGTGCCAAAGCGACCGCGCGGGCACCAAAGACGTCAGCCGCCGTCGCCGCGCCGCCGTCGCCGGTATGGGCGCCATTCCCGGTGCCGGCGAATGTGTTGATCATGCCGGATGCAAGATCTATCACGCGCACACGGTGATCGGCGACATCGGCGATGAACAGGCGGCGATGCTCGCGATCCAGCGCCAACCCATTCGGTTCCGCCAATCCCGCGCGGTCGGATGGCCCGCTGTCGCCGCTGAACCTGCCTGAGCCGTCGCCGGCGAGCGTGGTGATCACGCCGCTGCTGCCGTCGATCCGACGCACGCGCCCATTCAGCCGATCGGCCACATAGATGTTGCCGCTGCGGTCGATGACGATGCCGTATGGCTGATTCATCCGTGCCCGTGTCGCCGGACCGCCATCGCCTGAGAAGCCGCTCTCTCCAGTGCCGGCGATCGTGCCGATGACGCCGGTACGCGCATCGATGCGACGGATGCAGTGATTGTATGTGTCGGAAAAGCACAGATTGCCTGCCGGATCGAACGCCAGATCGAACGGATTGTTCAGCAGCGCCTGCGTCGCCGCGCCGCCATCACCGGCATAGCCCTGCGCGCCCGTTCCGGCGACAGGTACTGATGATCCATTGCGTGTCTGGCATCGTCGTGTCTCCTCCCGCCCAGGCCACCATGGTTGTCGGACCCGGCCTGTCAAGCTTAGGATTGTCCGGAATATGTCGGAGTGAGCCAAGATGGACGTGCAGGTCGACCGCGCCACGAGTACTCTCTACGCCAAACTGGAAGAGCGCGTCATGGCGCGCGACCAGGTCGGGGCCAGCCAGGTCTATTACGATCTCGTGCGCGCCGGGCGTCCGTTGCAGGAGATCGTGGCCGAGGGGGTGCGGATCCATGCGCCCTACACGCACGTGCCGTATCATGAGCGTATCGACGACGGCTATCCGAACTTCGTCAATAACGACCATTGCCTGTTGAGCGCGCGGGCGACGATCAATCTGACCAAGATGGTGCCGGAGCGGCTCGCGATGCTGCCGATGGCGCAGACCATCTGGTACATTCCGAGCGGCCTCGATATCTGGAACCAGAAGATGGACAAGGCGCCGGGGCACTACACCCGTGCGCGCGGCAAACTCGGCGCGGTGGATAGACCGCCGGAGCCGGTGGTGTACTGGCCGGACCAGGAGCCGCTGCGCCAGGCAGGGCCACTCAAGGAACGGCTGGCCAACTGGATGACATTGGTGCATCGCGGCCAGGTGCTCGATGCCTACCGCACGTTCCTCGGCCTGATGGAGGACGTGCCGAACCGCAAGGCGGTGCTGGCGGAACTGGTATTCGCCGGATTGATCGATGTGCAGGACCGGATGCTGTTCAACCGCTCCTATACGACCGGGCACAAGGCATATCGCGCGCGCTCGACGGTGGAGATCGGCAACGCGATCGGCTGGGACGATCCGGCGGCGCATCATGTGCTGTACGCCGGCGCGCTCGACATCGCCGTGGGCCCGCGTTGGTATTCGACCTACGAGATGGCCTGCAACATGGTGAAGATGAACATCGAGGGCGAGGCGCTGCACGCCGTGCCGTATGGCGGCGTCGGCGACGCCGAGCTCGCAGTGCTGCGCAACAAGGAGGCACTGAACCAGGAGGAGGCGGCTGGGCTGATCGAGGCGGTGATCCGCAGCCACGAGCCCGACAATCTGCACTTTGTGACGAAGCTGCTGAAGGTGGGCAAGGATCCGCGGCGGATTCTCGATGTGCTGCAGATCGCTGCCGCTCAGGTTGTGATGGAGACCAACGAGCCGAACAACTTCTCCATGCCGCATCACTGCTACGAGGTACAGCAACACGCTGGCTTGGTTCTACGACAACTTCGACCATCCGCGGCGACTGCGGCTGATCTACTTGCTGGCGTCATTCCTGAACCACGTTGCCTGGCACCAGAAGGGGATGGGCGATTCCAATCCGCTGACGATCACGGCGCCAAGCGGGGCAGACCGGCTGACGGCGGGGCAGTTGCTCGAGAAGGTGGACAGCTCGGTGTGTGCGCTGAACGGGGCGGAAAGCCTGGCGTGGACGCAGGCATATCTCGACAACGTCGGTGACCGTGGGCCGCTGGTCGAGCGCATCGCGCTGGCCGCGACCAAGATGGGCAACGATCCGCACAATCAGGAAATCGCCCAGTGCATGCTGATGGATTTCGGTACCAACCGGCATCCGGAGCGCGACAGGCTGCTGCTGGCGGCGGCGTACCACACAGCGATGCACCGGAAGTATGGCGACCCGCTGGAACCGGCGCGTCGCTACGGTGACGCGATGGGAGTCGCGTTGCAGTAATCCGCCCGGGAGGGGCGGCAACAAGGATTAAGCCGCGACGATTTCCACGTTGCCGCGGCGGCGGTTTGGTCGGCGCGGAATACGCCGACTGGAATCGGGTGACGGCATTCTCGCCGATTTTGGTGTTGTTCCTGGTGCTGCAACGCCGGATCGTCGCTGGACTGACCGCCGGTGCATTGAAATGATGGAGGTGCGATGGCTGCGGGTGACACAACCTTCGGTATGCATTGCCAATGCAATGTTTGATCCCTACGATTCCGATCAGGTTGCTTGATGAAAACGGGGGATACAGTGCAGGCAAGGATTCTTGGATTAGTCGCGGCCGGCATGGTGGCGGGCTCGATCGCGGCAAGCGCCGCGCCGATTACCTACACGTTCACGGCTACGGGTCCGACGCCGGGGTCGCTGCCAACTGGAGGCAGTCTTGGGGCTCTGGCATTTAGCGCGAACGATGTAATCACCTTCACGTTTGTGGGCGACACTGCGGACGTGCTGTCGTTCACGGTCCCAGTGAACGGGCACGAAATTCTGGCTGGAACGGCATCGGTCACCGTGACCGACCAGACCACCCACGCCGTTCTGGCGCAAGGCACGTTCCTGAGTTCCGACGCGATGTTTGTCAGCGTCGACAATGTCAACGGCGGGATCGGCTTCGGCTCCGCCGGTGTGGTGCCGACGGACCCCAATTTCCCCGGCGACCCAGCCTACCCGCTCGGTATTTTCGCCGCCAACTCGTATGACCTGCAGAGCGCGTTTTCGACCACCGGTGATGCAATTGCGTGTGTGGGCTTTCCTGGAACATGTGTCACCCCGATTGCACTGGCGACGACGGCCGGGGATCTGATCATGAGCCCGGACTCCGGCTATAGCGCAACCTTCACGGCAACGCTCGGTACAACCCCGGTACCGGAGCCGGCTACGTTGGGATTGCTCATGTTCGGCTTCGCGGGACTCGCTTTCGTGCGACGACGCGGAGCGCCGTGAAGCGCGCTTCGGCTGCGCGTATCGCGAGCCACCATAGTTGAAGCTGACGATGCGGCATGCGCGCGGCGCGACGGCGCTTTGGTGCACGAACCATTAAGGAAACCCGCCGATAATTGAACCCTACTCCGGTATGGGTTCGTGTGGCGTTGAGTGGTCATTCTTCCCAGCAGCTGGTCCGGCTGACGCAGGCACAACTGGACGAGGCGGTGCGGCTGCACGCGCTGTTCCGCGAGGGACGTTCGGGCGGTCGCCGCGCCGTAGTGATCGGCCACGATCTGTCCGGGCTCCGTCTGGCCGGCGCCGACATGTCGCACGCCGACCTGACCGGGTCCTCATTCTTCGACGCCGACCTGCACGCGGCGCGCTTCGATTGCGCCACCTTGTTCGCCTGCGATTTCCGTCAGGCGAACCTGGAGAATACCAGCATGGCGCGTGCCGACCTGCGCGGCTGCTTCTTCGCCGGCGCGGTCATGGTGGGCGCCAATCTGTTCGAGGCCGATCTGCGGCCGGGGGCGCACCTCACGCGCGACAAGACGGGCGAGTTCCGCACGTTGGTCCCGCGCGAGGCGTCGGGAACCGCATCGTCCGCCGGATTCACCGGCGCCAATCTGACCAACGCCAGCCTCGCCGGGGCCGTCGCGGTGAAGACCGACTTCTCTGAAGCGCTCATGCGCGGCTGCAAGCTGGTGCGCGCCCACGTCCGCGGGGCCAACTTTACCGGCTCCAACCTCCAGGGCGCCGACTTTGCCCAGGCCGACACGCGAGACGCCTGCTTCCGCGGCGCGGTGATCGCCGGGGCGAAGTTCGAGTACACCGACATGGCAGGCGCCGACCTGCGCGATACGCTGTCCGACAAGCCGAACGGCCGTCTGATCGGCGAACTGGATGCAAGCCTGGAGGAGCTGCTGCTCCGGCATCGCGAATTCATCGAGACCAGCGGCGCCACGGGGGCGGCGCTCGACCTGAGCGGCTTCGATCTGCGCACCGAGGGCGCGCTGACCGGCGCGTGCCTCACCATGATGACGGCGCGCCATGCGGTGTTCTATGGGCTCGATCTGTCACACGCCGCGTTGCAGGCCGCCCGCTGCGCCGAGACCGATTTCCGCGATTGCCGGTTCGATGGCGCCGACATGCGTGGCATCGTGCTGTCCGGTGCGATGCTGAGCGGTGCGTCGATGCAGGGCGCGAACCTGCACGAGCTGGTGATCGACAACGCGCGGCGGATGCAGTCGGATCTGTCGGGCGCCAGCCTGCGTCACGCCGATCTGCGCGGCGTCGATCTGCGCGGCGTGCTGCTGGCCGGCGCCGATCTGTCGTTCGCGAACCTCACCGGAGCCGACCTGACCGGTGTCGATCTGGCCGGCGTCAAATTGTCGCGCTGACTGCGCGTCACTCGGCCAGGCGGGTGGACTGCCAGGTCACCATCTGCCACTTGCCGCCCTTGTTGGCGTAGACATCGGTGAAGCGGACCGCGAAGGCATTCGGCTTGCCGCCCGAGGTGACACGGATGCGCGCGACGCCGGTCAGCACGACAGCGCTGCCAAGGTCCTGCGCCTTCACGTCGGACGGTTCGACCGCGTTATACACGGTGGAGCCGGACTCCATGTTGCCGATCAGGCTCTGCTTGGTGTCCAGGCGAGCCGATGAGTGGGTGTAGATCAGGTCATCGGCCAGCAGCGTGTTCAGCGTGCCGATGTCCCGCTCGGCCATCGCGGTCATGCGCTTGCGGTCGAGTTCGATGATCAGCTGTGCGTTGTCGGCCATGTGTTTCGCTCCCTCTGGTCCGTGAGCATTCTACTGCACGCCGACGAGCTCGTCACTGATGCGCAGTGCCAAGTCGCATCATCGTCCACGAAGCCGGTGCGAGCGTTGCACTCAAGTGTCCACCTTCGACGCGAACATCAGGGTGCGACGCAGGCTTCACCCGCTCCGGATTCTGTTTCGTGTTGACCGCCTTCAGGTCCGCATGATGCAGTTGCAATGCCTCCTGGAGCAGGAGTTTGCCAAACCCGGTTGCCGTCACCTCGAGCGGCATCGGCTCGTCGAGGCTGCGGTTCAGCGCGAACAGGGTAACGCCAGCTTCGTTCTGCACCGCTGCCAATTTCAGATACGGAGCGGTGACAGGGAAGTAGAGGTCCTGCGTGCCACGCGGATCGAAGTAGCTGGCGTCATAGGTCGGACAATCGATCTCCGCGCGCAGCACGCGGCCACGGCCGTGATTGCTGAAGTGGGCGAACGGCCAGAAGATCGTCTGCCGCCACGCCGGCCCACCGGTCTCGGTCATGATCGGTGCGATCACGTTGACAAGCTGCGCCAGGCACGCGGTCTTCACCCGGTCGGCATGGTTGAGCAGCGAGATGCACGCGCCACCGAACGCAAGCGCATCCTCCATGGTATAAATCTCTTCGAGAATGTCCGGCGCCACCGGCCAGCCCGGCTTTATGCGTTCCTCACGATTTCTGCGCGTGCGGTACCACACGTTCCACTCGTCGAAGCTCAGCATGATGCGCTTCGCCGACCGCCGTCGCGCCGCGACCGCATCGGCGATCGCCACCACCTCGTCGATGAAGCTGTCCATCAAGTCGGGGCTGGCAAGAAATGCCGGCGTATCGCGCGCGTAATCGTTCAGATAGGTGTGCAGCGAGATGAACTCGACATGGTCGAACGTGTGCTCCAGCACAGTGTCTTCCCAGGTGCCGAAGGTCGGCATGGAACGACCCGACGAACCGCATGCGGCGAGTTCGATCGAACCGTCGATCAACTTCATCATCTTGGCGGCCTCGGTGGCGATGCGGCCGTACTCTTGGGCGGTCTTGGCTTCCATCTGCCAGGGTCCATCCATCTCGTTGCCGAGGCACCAGAATTTTATTCCGTGCGGCTGCTGCCAGCCGTGCGTACGGCGAAGATCGGAAAGTGCGGTGCCGCCGGGATGGTTGCAGTATTCCACCAGCGAGCGCGCCGCATCGCCGCCGCGGGTGCCGAGGTTCACCGCCAGCATCGGCTCGATATCGGCGGCGCGGCACCAGTCGATGAACTCGTTGGTACCGAACCGGTTGGTTTCGGTGGACATCCAGGCGAGATCCAGCCGGCGCGGGCGTTGCTCCACCGGCCCGACGCCGTCCTCCCAGTTGTAGCCGCTGACAAAATTGCCGCCGGGATAGCGCACGATGGTCGGCGCCAGTTCCCGCACCAGCGCCAGCACATCCTGGCGGAAACCGTGCGCATCGGCGGTGGGATGATCGGGCTCGAAGATGCCGCCGTAGACGCAACGGCCGAGGTGCTCGACGAAGGCACCGAACAGACGGCGATCGGTGTTGCCGATCACGTTGTCGGCGCGAAGCTGGACGGTGACTGTGCGCATGGGTACTCCTGAGGCCGCGGCAGCCGGAAGGAATTCATGGATGGATGACGCGATCAACGCCTTTGTCCCCGGACCGCGCGTCACCATCGAGGGTGCGCCGCATGGCCCGCTGCGCGGTCTCACCTTCGCGGCGAAAGATCTGTTCGACGTCGCGGGCTATCCCACCGGCGGCGGCAACCACGACTGGGCGCGCAACCATCCGGTGCCGACGCGCCACGCCTGGGCGGTGCAGACGCTGCTCGATGCCGGCGCGACTCTGATCGGCAAGACCATCACCGACGAGGTATCGCTCGGCATTTTGGGCGAGAATGCATTCGACGGCACGCCGCTCAACACCCGCGCGCCCGGCCGGGTGCCTGGCGGTTCCTCGTCCGGTTCCGCCGCGGCGGTCGCCGCTGGTGTCTGCGACACCGCCCTCGGCACCGATACCGGCGGCTCGGTTCGGGTGCCGTCCAGCTTCTGCGGCCTCTACGGCATCCGCCCGACGCATGGGCGGCTCGATCTCGCCGGCATGCTGCCGCAAGCGCCAAGCTCCGACACCACCGGCTGGTTCGCCCGCGACGCCGCGACGTTCGCACGCGTTTCGAGTGTGCTGCTGGGCGAGCCGATCCCGGCTGCGCTGCCCACGCGGTTGATCATCGCGGTCGATGCGTTCGGGTTCGCTGACGCCGAGGTGGCAGCGGCGCTGCGACCGATGGTCGATCGCCTGGCAACGCTGATCGGCCACGCGCGGGACGAGGTGATGGCGCCGCAGGGGCTGTCGGTGTGGTCACGCGCGCAGCGAACGCTGCAGCCGGTGGAGGCGTGGCAGACCTTCCGACCCTGGGTGGAGCGCGACAACCCGCGCATGGCGTTCAACGTGGCGCGCGGCCTGGTCGCCGGATCGATGATCGGTGAGACGGAACGCGGCTGGGCCGAACTGATGCGGCAGGAGGCGCGCGGACGGATGGCATATCTGCTGCCGGCCGGCACCATCCTGTGCCTGCCGACAACGCCGTTTCCGGCGCCCAGGAAGGGACTGCCGCTACCGGTTCTGGGGCCGCTGCGCGACCGTATTTCCTGCCTGTGCTCCCACGGTGGCCTGACTGGGGTGCCACAGGTCAGCCTGCCGGGGGCCGAACTCGATGGGCTGCCGATCGGGCTGTCGATCGTGGGAGGGCGGGGCAGCGATGCGACTCTGGTTGCGGTGGCACGGGCGCTGACCGGCTGAGCCTACTTGGTGCCGAACAGGCGGTCGCCGGCGTCGCCGAGGCCGGGGCGGATGTAGCCGTGCTCGTCCAGACCGCGGTCGATTGCGGCGGTGAACACCGGGACATCGGGATGGTCCGCGGCGAACGAGCGCAGTCCCTCGGGCGCAGCGATGAGGCAGACGAAGCGAATTCGCGGCACGCCCGCCTGCCGCAGCCGTGCCACCGCCGCGCTGGCGGAATGACCGGTGGCGAGCATCGGATCGACCACTATGCACAGCCGCTCGTGCACATCGTCCGGCAGCTTCAGGTAGTACTGCACCGCGCGCAGTGTCGCGGGATCGCGATACAGACCGATATGGCCGACACGCGCCGAGGGCACCAAGTCCAGCATACCGTCCAGGATGCCGTTGCCGGCGCGCAGGATCGAGACGAAGCAGAGCTTCTTGCCGGCGAGCCGCGGCGACAGAATCGGCTCGAGCGGGGTGTCGATCGCGACGCTGGCGAGCGGCAGGTCGCGGGTGACCTCGTAGGCCAACAGCAGGCTGATCTCGCGGGCAAGCAGGCGGAACTGCGCGGTCGACGTGTCGCGGTCGCGCAGCAGGGTCAGCTTGTGCTGCACCAGCGGATGGTCAATCACGGTGACGGGACACGCGGCGGTCATGCGTGGGACCCAGTGGAACGTGGTTAGGATCAAGTGCAGCATCCGGCTGCCCGGTCGGATGGTCAACGGCCGGATCAGCGTTGCGGGAGATGATGGTGGACGCACTTGGTTCGTCGCTCCGGTCGGCCGAGACCGCGACCAGTGATTTGCGTCAGTGCGTATTCTGCCGCGAGGAGATCCGGCCTGGCGCCGCGGTATGCCCGCATTGCCGCCGAACGCTCACGCCGTTGCAGGGTTTCGCGGACAGACAGTTGGCGCTGGAACAGAGATTGGCCACGCTGGAGCAGGAAATGGCCGTGCTGCGGGCAGGAGGGGGCGAGCAGGCCGCCGTTGCGGGCGATTCTGCGCCTGCGTCCAGCCCGTCCGTGCGCGGCGAGTTCAAGTGGCCGCACATGGCGGACAACATTTTCCTCGGGCTGGCGACGCTGCTTGCCGCGCATTGGCTCGCGACCAGCGAGCGCACCGTATTCCGGCTGGTCGCGCTTGCCGTGGCCTTGCCGTTCGGCTTTCGCTTCGAGCGCCATTCTGACAGCGGACCATCCGGCCAGGTTCTGGCCGCGCTTGCGTTCGGCAGTACAGGCACGCTGGCGATCGGCCTGCTCGACATTGCAGTGGGCGGTCACGGCGCCGCGCCGCCGACGGCCCAGGATATCATCGCGTCGGTTTCCGCGATCGCCTTGAGCCACTTTGCCGGCAGCGCGCTGGCCCATTCACGCCGCATGCGTGCCGAGCGCATAGATGCCGCTGCCAACAGGGGCAACGCGGCCAAGTCCCTGCTGCATATCGAACCGGCGCGGATCAAAGGCACGGCTGAGGCCGTCAAGGCATTGTATGACGCGGCGATGCCACTGGCCGCGGGCGCCGGAGCGCTATGGGCGGCGTTCGGGCATATGATGTTCTGATGTCGGAAGCCACATCCCGAGCGCCGATGGCTGGCCGGTTACGCCGCCCGGCTCCCGCCGTGCTGATCGTCGTGGTTCTGTTCGTCGTGATGATCGGCCTGTCGCTCTGGTATCTGACCCGGCGCGAGCCGCTGGTGATTCAAGGCGAGGTGCAGTCGCGCACCTTCGACATGGCGGCGCGCGTCGATGGGCGCATCGGGCAGATCGTCGTCGCTCGCTCGCAGGATGTGTCGCAGGGTGCGCCGCTGATCCGCATCGACAACCCGGAACTGATCGCCAAGGAGAAACAGAGCGAGGCGGCACTGCGTGTGGCCGAAGCCGAACTGGCGCGGGTTCGCGCGGGATTCCGGGCGGAAACGATCGCGGTGCGTCAGGCGGAGGTGGAGCGGGCCGAAGCGGATCTGACGCTGGCGCAGAAGACGTTCGAGCGGACGCGGCAACTCGTCGCGACGCACGACTCGCCGCAATCGCAGTTCGACAAGGACCGCGCCGCGCTGACGCTGGCGGAACGCTCGCTCGATCAGGCGCGCTTTGCCTACAAGGAGGCTGTGGCCGGCTTCACCCGGGAGGACCTGGGCGTCGCGTTGGCCAAGGTGGAAACCGCCAAGGCTGATGTCGACACGCTCAGGGCGCTGGTGGACCAGATGGTGGTCATGGCACCGGCCGATAGCCAGGTGTTCCGCATTCCCGTGGAGGACGGCGAGTTCGTGCTGCCGGGCGTGCCGCTGATCTCGCTGATCGATCCCAAGGACATGTGGGTGCAGTTCGATCTGCGCGAGGACCTGCTGCGCGACCTCAGGCAGGGTTCGAAGTTCGACGTGCGGGTTCCCGCGCTCGGCGGTCGCGTCGTCGAACTGGAGGTTCGCGTGATCGCGGCGAAGGGCGAATACACCGGCTGGCGCGCGACGCGGGCGAGCGGCGATTTCGATCTGCGGACGTTCGAGATCCGGGCCTATCCGACGCAGCCGGTTGCCGGTTTGCGACCGGGCATGAGCGTCTACACGGATTGGGCCGAGCGGCGCTCGTGACGCCGCTGCGTCCCGGGCTGCTGGCGGTCGCGGCGCGCGAAGTGCGCTGGATACTGGGCGATCCGGTCGCACGCTTTCTGCTGTTCGGCGTGCCGGTCATCGCCTTCGCAGTGCTGGGCTTCACGTTCAGTTCCGCAGTGGTGCGGGGGCTGAATGTCGTCGTGATCGACATGGACAATACTGCGACCTCGCGGCTGTTCATCCAAACGGTGGCCGCCGCGCCTGGGATCACGGTGGCGGAGCGAGGCAACGATCTCGGCGCGGCGGCAAGCGCGATCCGCGCGGGGCGGGCCATCGCGGCGTTGTTTCTGCCGCCGGAGTTCGGCAAGGACCTGCTTGCGGGCCGGTCGCCGCGTCCGGTGGTGTTCACCAACACCCAGTTCTTCACGCCGGGGAACAACGCCGGCAAGAGCCTTCGCGACGCCATGACCGCGGCGAGCGCCGCCGTTGCGCCGCTGCGGCAGGCGGTGGGCGACCAGGCCACGCCTGGCCCCGGCCTGGTGCCTGAGGAATATGTCCTGGCGAACCCCGCGCTGAACTATGCGCAGTTCCTGCTTCGTGCGGTGCTGCCGACGGTGTTGCACGTGGTGATCGCCATTTCGGCGGGATACGCGGTCGGCTCGGAGTTCCGGCGGCGGAACATGCACGAATGGTGGGACCTGTCCGGGCGGAATATCGCAACGGCGCTGGTCGGCAAGCTGCTGCCGTACTACGTCGTGCTGATGCTGATGTTCGTGCTGACGGTCGGCATTCTCGACGTCTGGCTGGGTGTCAGCTTCCGCGGCAGCGCGGTGGTGACCGCGGTGTCGGCGACGCTGCTGATCATTTCGTATCAGATGATCGGCTGCCTGATGCAGTTGCTGGCACGCGACATGGCGGTCGGGTTGAGTTTGACCGGGATCATTGTCTCGCCCGCCTTCGGCTTTGCCGGCGTCGGCTTTCCCGTGCTGGCCATGGAGGGGTTCGCGCGCGCCTGGGGCGCGATCCTGCCGCTGCGGTGGTACATCCAGATCCTGTTCGACCAGGCCACGCGCGGCGCTGCGTTGAACTTCACCGCGGAACCGTTCGCGGTTCTCTGCGGCCTCACCGCGGTGCTTGCGTTGCTGGTCTGGCTGCGCTTCCGCTGGCTGGCACGGCATGGCGTCATGCTGTCCGAAGCGGTCGACCCGGAGATCGAGCCCAGGACACCAGGTGTTGCGGGGACGTTCGTGGCGGAGTGGCGGCGCACCCTCGGCGATCGCGGGGTGTTTTCATTGTTCATGCTTGCCCCTTTGCTCTACGCATTCTTCTACCCGCAGCCGTATCTGGGCCAGATCGTGCGCAGGATTCCGATCGCGGTGGTGGACCAGGATCGCAGCGAACTCGGCCGCGCGTTGATCCAGGCGTTGGAGGCGCACGACAACATATCGGTCGTGTTGCGCGCTTCGAGCTACCGTGAGGCGGAGGATGCTATCCTGGCACGCCGCGCCTTCGCGATCGTCGGAATTCCACCCGATACCGAGAAGAACGTGCTGAAGGGCGTTTCGGCGCGGCTGCCGATCTATGCCGATTCCACCTATTTCATTTTGTTCAACCGGTCATTGCAGGGGATCCTTGAATCGGTGCAGGCCTATGCGACAGATGCGCTGACCCGCGGCGCCCGGGCCGAGGGGGCCGCTGTCCAGGCGGCGTCGCGATTGGACCAGCCGGTGGAACTGGTGCAGGTGCCGCTGTTCAACCCGACTGCCTCCTATGCGAGCTACGTCGTGCCGGCCGCTTTCGTGCTGATCCTGCATCAGACTCTGCTGATGGGGGCGGCAATGCTGGGCGGCGCCGCCTACGAGCGGGGCGGATTTGCCGCCCGACACACGCGGGCGTCGGCCGCGGCGATCCTTGGCCAGGGGTTGGCACACTGGACGCTGTATATACCGGCGATGCTGCTCTACTTCGTCGTGATGCCGCGGATCTATGGCTTCTCGACACTTGGCAGTTTCTGGGCGCTGGCGGCACTTTCGGTTCCCTTCATCCTGGCAACGAGCTTCCTGGGCCAGGCACTCGGCCTGGTGTTCCGCCACCGGGAGACAGCAGTGCTGGTGGTACTGGCGAGCAGCCTGCCGCAGTTCTTCCTGGTCGGGGTGTCGTGGCCGGCCGAGGCGCTGCCGGGATTCCTGCGGCAGGCGCGCGAGCTGCTGCCCAGTGTGAATGCGATCGACGGCCTCGTCCGTGTCAACCAGATGGGGGCGAGTTTTGCCGAGGTGCGGCCGGACTGGCTGCGGTTGTGGGGACTGGTCCTGTTGTATTTCGCCGTGTCCGCGGCCGTCGCGCATCTTCGCTCCGGGCGGGCGCCGAGTGATGCCCATGCCGTCTAGGCGCATGTTGTTGCTTGCGCTGGTGCCGGTGCTGGCGCTCGCCGCGGTTGCGGTCTGGTACTGGTGGCCGCGCGAAGCGGACAACGTGGCGTCGGCTGACGGAATGGTGCGGACCACCGAGATCCATATCGCCCCCGAGATCAGCGGCCGGCTGGCGCGGTTTCTGGTCGAGCCGGGGCAGACGGTACAGCGCGGGCAACCGGTGGCGGTACTGAGCAATCCCGAGCTGTGGGCCGCGGTCGGCGCGGCACGGGCGGAGGTCGACAAGGCTCGATCCGACCGCGATCGGGTGTATGTCGGCGTGCGCGACGAGCAGGTGCAGGCGTTGCAGCGCGAGATCGGGAAGGCGGAGGCGGCACATCTGCAGGCACAGCAGGAGCTGGCCCGGATCTCCGTGCTGGCGGAACGGTCGGACGTCTCGGTGCAGGAGCTCGACACCGCCACTGCCGCGGAGGCAAGCGCCCGTGCCGACATCGCGGTCGCCGAGGCCCGTTATGCCGAGGCGCAGCGTGGTCCGACCGCGGAGGAACGCGCGCTGGCGGATGCGACCGTCGGCCAGGCGGAGGCAGCCCGGGACGTAATCGAGGCGCGGGCCGCGAAGATGCTGTTGCGGTCGCCGGCCTCCGGGACGATTGCAATTCAGGCGGTGGAGTTGGGTGAAGCTGTCGTACCGGGCGCGCCCGTCCTGACGCTGCTGCCAGCCAATGGACTTTGGTTCGGGTTCAGCCTTCGCGAAGACGCGCTGCATGGACTGGCGATCGGGTCTTCGGTTCCGCTGCATGCTTCAGGGCAGGCGGAACCCGTCAGCGCGAAAGTCGTGGAGCTGCGTAATTGGGGCGAGTTCGCGGTGTGGCGCGCCGCGCGTGCGGCCGGCGATCACGACCTCAACACGTTTTTCGTTCGGCTTGACCCGGTCGGGTCTACGAAAGACATGGCTGCCGGTCAGACGGTATGGCTCGATCCGGTGATGGCCGAGCATCGCTAGGCCTGCCGGTCGCGGTAGGGCAATAGCGTTCGAAACGCGCAGCTCGTGGCCAATTGCGGAATCAGCGGGGAGCTTGCGGTAAAAAAGTAATCGGACACAGAGTTCCACAGAGTGCACACAGAGTTGCACGGAGAACATATTTGGCGCTTCGCGCAGTTCACGCCATCGCGTCCCGCGCTATACTCGCCGCGAGGGAGCAACGGATGGGCAGCGGGTCTGATGACGGCAACGCCGTCGGTTATTTCGTCGATCGCCACGTCCGTGATGGGCGCGGCGACGTTGTTGTGTTCCAGGACCCTTGGCGCAGCCTGAGCTATGGCGCGCTGGCCGAAGCGACGCGGCGCTTCGCCGGAGCGTTGCGCGAGGCCGGCGTGGCGCGCGAACGGCGCGTCGCCCTGTTGCTGCTGGACACGGTGGATTTTCCGATTGCGTTCTGGGGAGCAATCCGTGCCGGCGTCGTGCCGGTGCCGATCAACACGCTGCTGACGCATGAGACGATCGGCTACATCCTGGCGGACAGCCGTGCCGATGCGGTGGTGATTTCGGCGCCATTGGTTGGCCCGCTGCTCCCGGTGCTGCACAGCGTGGCGGAGCTGCGCCGCATCGCGGTAGCGCAGCCTGACGGTGGCACACCCGAGCCGATCGATGATGTGCGCGCGAGCGGGTTTGGCGACTTCCTGGCCGGCGGTGATCCGGCGACATCGACCGCTGCCACGCCGGCGGATGAAGTGGCGTTCTGGCTGTATTCCTCCGGTTCCACCGGGGCGCCGAAGGGCGTGCGGCACGTGCATGGCAGCCTGCGCGCGACGGCAGATGCTTATGGCGCGCAGGTGCTGGGGATCCGCTCAGACGATCTGATGTTCTCCGCGGCGAAGGCGTTCCATGCCTACGGGCTTGGCAACACGATGACGTTTCCGATGTCGGTTGGCGCGGGTGCCGTGCTGTTGCCTGACCGTCCGACGCCGGATGCGGTGCTCGATACGATGCAGCGTCATCAGCCGACAATCTTTGCCGGCGTGCCGACGTTGTTTGCGTCGATGCTGGCCAATCCGCACATCGGTCCCGGGGCAGGATCGGATCGGCTGCGGCGCTGCATCTCCGCCGGCGAGGCGCTGCCGGACGATATCGGCCGGCGCTGGTCCGACATGGTGGGCGTCGACATCCTCGACGGTATCGGGTCCACCGAGATGTTGCACATCTTCGTGTCCAACCGCGCGGACGATGTCCGCTACGGCACCTCGGGCAAGCCGGTGCCGGGCTACGACGCGATGGTCCTCGACGAACACGGCGGCCGCGTGCCGAATGGCGAGGCGGGCGAACTGGTGGTGCGTGGTCCGTCGTCGGCCGATGGTTACTGGAACCAGCGCGACAAGACACGCCGTACGTTTCGCGGCGAGTGGACGCATACCGGTGATACCTATATCCGCGATGCGGACGGTTATTTTCGCTTCTGTGGCCGCACCGACGAGATGCTGAAGGTGAGCGGCGTGTGGGTCTCGCCGTTCGAGGTAGAGGAGGCGCTGGTGTCGCATCCCGCGGTGCTGGAATTGGCGGTGGTGGGTGCGCAAGATCAGGACGGCCTGACCAAGCCCAAGGCGTTCGTCGTGTTGCAGGAGGCGGCGCGCCAACAGGACGCCGAGACGGTGAAGGAGCTGCTGAAGACACACGTGAAGGAGCGCATCGGGGTGTGGAAATATCCGCGCTGGATCGAGTTCGTCGATGGGTTGCCGAAGACCGCGACGGGGAAGATCCAGCGCTTCCGGCTGCGTGATCAGCGATGATCGACTTTCAGACCGATCCGAGCCGCTATCGCCACTGGCGCCTGTCGTTCGACGGGCCGGTGGCAACGCTGACCATGGATGTCGATCCCGATGCCGGCCTGTTCGAAGGCTGCGAGTTGAAGTTGAATTCCTACGATCTTGGCGTCGATATCGAGCTTGCAGATGCGGTGCAGCGGCTGCGGTTCGAGCATCCAGAGGTGCGCTGCGTCGTGCTGCGATCCGGCAAGCCGGGTGTGTTCTGTGCCGGCGCCAATATTCGCATGCTCGCCAAGGCGTCGCACGGCCACAAGGTGAACTTCTGCAAGTTCACCAACGAGACGCGGCTCGCGATCGAGGATGCCAGCGCCAATTCCGGCCAGGCCTGGCTGGCGGCGGTAAGCGGCAGCGCGGCCGGTGGCGGCTATGAACTGGCGATGGCCGCGGAACACATCATGCTGATCGACGACCGTCGTTCCGGCGTGGCACTGCCGGAATTGCCGTTGCTGGCGGTGCTGCCAGCCACCGGCGGACTGACGCGGCTCACCGACAAGCGCCAGGTGCGGCGCGACCGCGCCGACGTGTTCTGCTCGACCGAGGAAGGCGTGCGCGGCCGTCGCGCGGTGGAGTGGCGGCTGGTGGACGAGGTGGTGCCGCCGTCGGCGTGGGAGCCAAAGTTACACGAACGCGCGCAGGCAATGGCCGCGCTATCCGACCGGCCGGCGGACGCGAAGGGCATCGTGTTGGCGCCGCTGCGGCGCGAGTTCTCCGATCATGGCGTGACCTATTCGCAGGTCCGCGTAGCGTACGATCGCACCGGGCGGCGAGCAGACGTCACGATACTGGGACCGCGCGATGTGACGGGCCTCGACTGGTCGCTGCTGCTGGCGCGTGAGCTGGACGACGCGATCCTGCATCTGCGACTGAACGAACCGGCGCTGGGGCTGATCGTGCTGCGCTCGGCAGGTGAAGCGGCGGCGGTGCTGGCAGCCGACGAACTGCTGGAGGCGCGCAAGGACGACTGGCTGGTGCGCGAGATCAGGCTGTATTGGAAGCGGGTGTTGAAGCGCATCGACATGACCTCGCGCAGCCTGATCGCATTGATCGAGCCGGGTAGCTGCTTCGCCGGCACGCTCGCGGAACTGCTGTTTGCTGCCGATCGATCGGTGATGTTCACCGGCGCGCACGGCGGCGACAATCGCGAGCCTGCACATCTGCACCTGTCGGCGCTTAATTTCGGTGCGTATCCGATGGGCAATGGACTGACGCGGCTGGCGACACGTTTCCTCGGCGAACCCGACAGCTTCGCGCAGGCGCGCGAACGCACGGGCGAAATGTTGTACGCGGAGGACGCTGAGGCGCTCGGCCTCGTCACCGTCGCCTATGACGAGTCGGACTGGGATGACGAGGTGCGGCTCATGCTGGAAGAACGCGCATCGTTCTCGCCCGATGCATTGACCGCGCTGGAAGCCAACCTGCGGTTTGCCGGACCGGAGACGATGGAAACGCGCATCTTCGGCCGGTTGACCGCGTGGCAGAACTGGGTGTTCCAACGGCCAAACGCGGTCGGCGAGGAGGGTTCGTTGAAGCGCTACGGCAGCGGACAGAGGCCGAACTTCGATGCGGAGCGAGTGTGATGCCAGATGGAACAGCGGTCGATTACAACGGCCTGATCCCTAACAACGTCGGTCTGAATGACGACCAGCGCGTGCGCAAGGCGCTGGAGACCTGGCATCCCGGCTATATCGACTGGTGGCGGCAGATGGGACCGGAAGGTTTCCAGGACAGCCTGGTGTATTTGCGCACCGCGGTCGGTGTCGGCTCGGAAGGTTGGGCGAAGTTCGGCTACGTGCGGATGCCGGAGTATCGCTGGGGCGTGCTGCTGGCGCCGTCGGTGGAACAACGAAAAATTCCGTTCGGCGCGCACAGGGGCGAAAAGGCGTGGCAGGAGGTGCCCGGCGAATACCGCGCCATGCTGCGCCGGCTGCTGGTGATCCAGGGCGACACCGAGCCGGCGTCGGTGGAACAGCAACGCCACCTCGGCGCCACCGCGCCGTCGAACTACGACCTGCGCAACCTGTTTCAGGTGAATGTCGAGGAAGGCCGTCATCTCTGGGCGATGGTCTATCTGCTGCAAAAATACTTCGGCCGCGACGGCCGCGAGGAGGCGGAGGAACTGTTGCGCCGCCGTTCCGGCGATCAGGACAGTCCGCGCATGCTTGGCGCGTTCAACGAAGCGACCCCCGACTGGCTGTCATTCTTCATGTTCACCTTCTTCACCGACCGCGACGGCAAGATGCAGTTGGCCGCGCTGGCGCAGTCGGGCTTCGATCCGCTGTCGCGCACCTGCCGCTTCATGCTGACCGAGGAAGCGCACCACATGTTCGTCGGCGAAACCGGCGTGCAGCGCATCGTGCAGCGCACGTGCCAGGCGATGCGCGACGCCGGCATCGACGATCCGACTGACACCGAACGCGTGCGTGCGCTGGGCGTGATCGATCTGCCGACGTTGCAGAGGAAGGCGAACCTGCACTTCTCGCTGACGCTCGACCTGTTCGGCAACGAGATCAGCACCAACGCTGCGAATGCGTTCAACGCCGGTCTGAAGGGCCGTTATCACGAGGACAAGCTGACCGACGATCACGTGCTGACCGATGCGACGTATCCGGTGCTGCGGCTGAAGGACGGAGTGATCGTGCGCGAGGATACGCCGGCGCTGTCGGCACTGAACATGCGGTTGCGCGATGACTTCGTCGATGACGCCAACGCTGGCGTCACGCGATGGAATCGCGTGCTGGAACGGGCCGGGTTGGAATTCCGCCTGCGTCTGCCACATGTTGCATTCAACCGCCGCATCGGCGAGTTCGCCGCGATCCATGCCGATGCCGATGGCAACCTGATGACCGCCGATCAGTGGCAGGCGCGCAAGGAGACAATGCTGCCGTCCGCCGACGACAACCGTTTCGTGGAGAGTCTGATGCGGGCGACGCATGCGCCGGGCGCATACGCCTCGTGGATCGCTCCGCCGCGCATCGGCATCGACAATAAGCCGGGCAACTTCGAGTACGTGAAGATCGAGGCATGACGGTTCCGCCAGCCGAACGCCACTTCGAGGACTATCGTGTCGGCATGGTCGATGAATTCGGTGAGGTCGCGGTCACCGCCGAAGAGATCGTCACATTCGCCAGGCGCTACGATCCGCAGCCGATGCATACTGTGGCGAAGGAACTGATCGCCAGCGGTTGGCATACCGCGGCCATGGTGATGCGGCTGTTCGTCGAGCACTATCTGTCGAAGGTCGCCACCCTGCCGTCGCCGGGCATCGACGAGTTGCGCTGGCTGCGCCCGGTGCGGCCGGGCGATGTGCTGCGCGTGCGGGTGACGGTGGTGGAGGCGAAGCGGTCACGCTCGAAGCCGGATCGCGGACTGGTGCGCAGCCTGGTAGAGGTGCTGAACCAGGACGGCGAGGTGGTGATGACCCAGCGGCCGATGAACCTCATGCGGTGCCGTCCAGTGCGCTGATCGCTTCACGCAATGCATGCGCCAGCCGGTTGCGCCCCCGCGTCGCGCTGACTGTCAGGAGGCGTGCGCTGTCGGTGCCGGGCGCCATCTTTGCCAGCCTGCGCAACGGATCGAGCACCGGCCAGGCTGGCAGCGGCAGCGCCGGATCATGAGCGAAACGGTCTCCTGACGTATAATACACTGGCGCCAGCGCGCGCGACGCCCGCATCAGTGCCGCATCGGAATGCCCGCCCGCGGCCGCCGTGTCGCGCAGCGTCGTCGCCGCGGCGAGCAGTCCATCCACCGAATAGCGCGCGCCGAGTGACGCACGCAGCGTGTCCAGTTCCTCCAGCAGCACGTGCGCATGCGCGGAAAAATCGAGCGGCAGCACCGGGTCGGTCAGCAGCCGCCACAGCGTGTGCACGTAGACGCGGGTGTCGCGCACCAGGTTGTTCTGGTCGATCTTGTCCAGCAGATCGTGCGGCGTATGCCACCACCAGCCGAGGGCGTTGCGCATCTTCACCGGCGCTGGCGGTTGCTCGCTGAGCGCGCCGAACATTGCGGGAATGCCGATGCCCCAGAACGACTGATCCGACGACCGCGACATGCGCTTGCCGGCATACTCGGAACCCGCCTGCTCGCCGATCGCATCACCGGCCAGTGCGACCAGTTCCGGCGCGGCGGCGGCATGCTTCAACACGACCGCGCCGACGCCGCCGGTGGAATCCACGTTCACATGCACCGCGCAGCGTCGTTCCAGCTCATCCCAGTTCTCATCGGCGTACCAGGCGGAACCGGAATAACGGCCGTGCGAATGGCCCGACCAGAAGCACAGACGCAGGCCACGCCGCCACTTCACGCGCTCACCCGCGGTCAGGCGCGCTACTTCCAACATGGTGGCGTTGGCCGCGCCGTTATCCATGACGCCGTAGTGCCAGGTGTCGTGATGGCCAGAGTACAGAATGAACGGACCATCCGCGTCCGGCCCGTCGATCTCGGCTTCCAGGATCGGCGTCTGCCGCCAGCCGGTATCGACCTCGGCGTGCAGCGTCACCTTGGGTTGTTCGCCGCGCGCCAACCGCTCGCGCAGAGCGCTGCCGTCGACATTCGATACGGTGCACACGACGGTGGTCGGGAGGTCCGATTGGGTGTCGCCCGACGGACTGCCCCACACCGGTGAGACGCACATCTCGTGCAGATGCTCATGCGGACTGATCTGCACCTGCCCCACCGCACCGGCATGCGAGGCGCGCGCCGCCTGGCCGGGACTGGCGATGCCTTCCATCAGCACGATCGCACCATGCATGTCGCGTCCGGTGAAGTCGGCTTCGTCGCCGTCGCCGACATAAATCAGCCGTCCGGTCACGCCATTCGCCGGCGAACTGCGCGAGAACGAATGCGTGATGCTGGTGAGCGCCCGATTGTCCACATCGACGCGCGCCTTGCCGGGCAGGCTGATGTAGGCGTCGTGCATGACAAGTCTGGTGCGGTAGCCGTACTGGTCCAGCTTCGACTGGAAGTAGCTCAGGCTTCGCAGCTCGTCTGGCGTGCCCGACAGCTTCACCCAGCGCGCAAGTTCCTGCATGTGCCCCATCAGGATCGAGCCATCGACGGCCTCGCATAGCGAACGACGCTCTGAATCGCTCATCATCCGTCTCCTTGCCGCTGACGTGGCGACAAACGTGCCGGGCGTGACGGGCGATGGCAAGGTCGAGTACGGTCCGCACAACCGATCGAGGAGCCCGTGATGGAGCAATGCCCTTGCGGAATGATGCATGCCTTGGGCCGACGGGGATTCCTGGGCGCGCTGCTGGCTGCTGCCGTCGATGCGCAGGCGCCGCTACCGACATCGGCCGGTCCCGCGGATACCGCGTTGATTGACGACCTCGTTGCTGCCAATCGCATTCTGTACGACCAGAATGTGGTAGACGGATTCGGCCATGTCAGTGCGCGGCACGACAAGGATCCGAACCGCTACCTGATGTCGCGCAGCATGGCACCCGCGCTGGTGACCGCGGATGACATTCTCGAATATGACCTGGAGAGCACGCCGATCGATCAGCGCGGCCGCGCAGTCTATCTCGAACGATTTATCCACGGCGAGATCTACCAGCTGCGGCCGGATGTGCGTGCGATCGTGCACAGTCATTCGCCATCGGTGATTCCATACGCCAATGTCAATGTGCCGCTCAGGCCGATGAACCACATTGCCGGCTTCCTCGGCGGCGGCGTGCCGGTGTTCGAGATTCGCGATGTCGCCGGACCGGCAACGAACATGCTGATCAGCAGCGCGGCACTCGGCCATGCACTGGCCGCGGTGCTGGGACCGCATCCGGTGGCGCTGATGCGTGGGCATGGCTCGGTGGCGGCGGCGCAGTCGGTGCGGCACGTGGTGTTCCGAGCGGTCTACACGGAGGTGAACGCGCGCATGGAGAGCGAGGCGCTGCGGCTCGGCGATCCGACATTCCTCAACGACGCCGAGGCCGCGGCGGCGATGCGGACCAACGATGGGCTGGTGGATCGGCCGTGGGAGTTGTGGAAGCGACGGGCAATGGGGAAGTAACGACGCTAGGGCCTATCCGGCTGCGCGCGCCAGATCGCCGACATCGCCCATGCGTTCGACCGACCAGCTTCGATCGGCCAGCTCCTTCGCTCGCGCCGTGCCGATCACCGGTTCGGCCAGTTCGCCGAACTTGCGTGTCAACTGCGCGTCCGTCATCGGATTGCTTGCGCTGCCGATGCAGTGATCGATGCGGCAGGTGTGGCCATGTCCGTCCTTCAGCGTGATTGTCACCTCGGCTGCATCCGCTGCCAGGTTGGCATCGCCGAACGCTTCTACCTTGTCCTGGAAGGCCACGATCGCCGGATCGCGCACCGTGGGGTCCTGCAACTCCTCGATCCGCGCCAAGCCTCGGATCAGCGCCGCAGCGGTCCAGTGATAGAGGCTGACATGCGCTTGCAGTTCGTTCTGCGGGTTGCGCCGGTCGCACAACGTCATCGCGCCGGGCGAGGCCTTGATGCGCACCGTGTCGATCGATGCCGCGTCGATCGCATGGTCGCGCCGCAGTTGCAGGCACGCGTCGATGATCGGATGGATCACGATGCCGCAGGGATACGGCTTGTAGGTGTTGCGCAGGATCTCGAAGCGCTCGCCCAGCCCGTCCGCCAGCGCTGGCACATTTGGTGCCTCCGCGAATACCTCCAGGAATCCGTAGCGTCCTTCCAATGCCGCCGGCGAGGCGGTGAAACCGCGTTCAGCCAGCACCGCCGCGCGCAGTCCCGTCTGCGCGCCCTGCGCCGGCATCAGCGACGACACCATGGTGGCATGCATCACGCGGAACCCGGCGGCCTGCGACAGCGCAATGCCAATGGCGTATTGCACCCGTGCCGCATCCAGCTTCAGCAGCTTTGCCGCTGCCACCGCGGCGCCGATCCCAGCGGCGATGCCGGTCTGCGACCACGCAACCGTTCCCTTCGCCGGCGGCACCGAGATCGCCTTGGACAGCCGGCACGTCATTTCGATGCCGAGGGCGAACGCGAGCAGGAAATCGGCGCCGCTGGCCGGACGTCGTTCGGCCAGGGCCAGGGCGGCACTAGCGACGGGACCTGCCGGATGCACCACTGCCTCGGCGTGCGTATCGTCATAGGAGTAGATGCTGGATGCGAGGCAGTTGATCAGACAGGCGTGCAGCGCATCGGCTCGGTGGCCGCGGCCGATCACCGTGGCCTGCGACGCTCCGGCGTATTCGCCCAGCGTCGTATCGGCCAGCTCCACCACCTCGTGCCGCGCGCCGCCGATCGTGCAGCCCATGATGTTGACGAACGAGCGCAATGTCTCGCGCCGCACCGCCTCCGGCAGATCGGACCAGCGCGCGGAGACGATGTAATCGGTCAGCCGCGCGGTGACGTCGCCTGGCGCGTTGACGAATGCGTTGGCCATGGCAGTGCCCTCTCAGAGCGAACGTGTCGCGCCGCCGTCGATGTCGATCACGCAGCCCTGGATGAAGTCGGATTTTTTCGACGCAAGATATGCGGTCAGCCAGCCGACCTCCTCTGGCCTGCCGACCCGCGTCGTGTTGTGCGAGGCCAGCAGGAATTCTATCGCCTGCTCACGATTGAAGCCGTGCTCGCGCGACACGCGTTCTATGTTGCGAGCGAAACGCTCGGTCTCGACCAGCCCGGGGTTGATCGCGTTCACCCGCACGCCGTCCCTGACGCCGATGGTCGCCATCGCCTTGGTGAAGTTCAGCAGTGCCACGTTGACCGAGCCGCCGATGGTGAACTCGGCGGATCCCGAGCGCGAGCCGATGCCGACGATGTTGACGATGCAGCCGTTGGACTCACGCAGATGCGGCCAGGCGGCGCGCGTGGTGCGGACGTAGCCGTGGAATTTCAACGCGAAACCGTCCTGCCAGTCGTCCTCGGTCAGGGCGAAGAAGTCGGCACGCCTGGTGGCGCCGGCGTTGTTCACCAGGATGTCGAGCCGGCCGAACGCCGCGACAGCGGCCTCGACCGCGGCCTGCGCAATGGCGGGTTGGCGCAGGTCGCCCGCGATCACGGCGGTGCGGTTGCTGCCGGAGATGGCGGCGATACTGCCGGCAACTTCATCCAGCTTCGACTGGTCGCGTGCGGCGAGGCAGACCCGAACGCCCTCGCGTGCCAGTTCCTGCGCGATCGAGGCGCCGATGCCGCGGCTCGCGCCAGTGACCAGCGCGGTCTTGCCGCGGAGGTTCAACTCCATGTCGTTTCACTCCCGCCGATCGGCGGTGATGATGGCGAGGTTCCCCCATGCTGTCACGCGCTCGATGCGCAACGCGATCACCGGCAGTTCGGCAAGCTGCATGGTGCGGTATTGCGCGTAGCGCTCGCGCAGCAGCACCTGGGCGCGATCGTGTTCCGGCCCGTCGGCCAGGATCTCGGCGCGTCCGCGCAGCATCACCCAGCCGAGCTCGCCCCAGTCCTCGTCATAACGGTCGGCGACGAAGGCGACCGATGGATTGTCCATCATGTTGCGCAGCCGCTTCAGCGACCGGGGCGCCGCGCGCTTCGGTTTCTCGTCGATCGTGACATACAGCGTGGCGTTGGCGATCGCGAAGCACACCGGCACGACATGCGGATTGCCCTGCGCATCCGCGGTCGCCAGGCGCCCGACCCGCTGCGATGCCAGGAACGCGACGTGCTGGTCCGACAGCATTGCGATGCTCCGTTCACTTCGGCGCCGGCCGAAGCATGACCGCATGCGCTGGCGCGGCACGGCGCCTATGTTGGGCCGGGACAAAGGAGAGCGCTATGAGCGATTCCAACCGTATCGCTGCGACCGCCGCGCTACTCGGCGATCCGGCGCGCGCCAACATGCTGGCGGCGCTGATGGACGGGCGCGCGCTGACCGCGAAGGAGTTGGCCTACGCGGCGCATGTCACGCCGCAGACCGCGAGCGGCCATTTGGGGAAGCTCGCCGATGGCGGGCTGCTGGCGGCGGAGAAGCAGGGGCGGCACCGCTATTACCGGCTGGCCTCGCCGCTGGTGGGGCAGATGCTCGAGGGCGTGATGGCGGTTGGCGGTCCGGAACCGGCGCGCGCCATCGCCTGGCGCGGTGGCGAGGCGCTGCGGACGGCGCGCACCTGCTACGACCACTTGGCCGGGCGGCTCGGCGTCGCCCTGGCCGATGCGCTGAGCGAGCGGGGACATGTAGCGTTGGGCACGGATGGCGGTGAAGTGACCGAGCAGGGGCATCGGTTCTTGGGCGAGTTCGGCGCGGCCCCGGCGCTGGGGCGGCGGGTGTTTTGCCGGCCTTGCTTGGATTGGAGTGAACGGCGGCCGCATCTCGCGGGGCGGGTGGGCGCGGCGCTGGCGTGCCGGTGCTTCGAACTGGGGTGGATCGCCCGGCAGCGGGATACGCGGGCAGTGAAAATCAGCCAGGAGGGGCTGGAGGGATTCCGCGAGACGTTCGGGATCGGTTTGGAAGGGTAGGAAGATGCGGCTGCGGTCGCTCGTTTTACTTGGGCGGACCGGCTGACGCGCCTGATCGCGCAGTGTGATGTGCGACATGGCGCTGCTGCCGGTCCGCCGCCCCTGGCGGTTGGCTCACCGGGCGTCCGCGTGCCGCGCACGCCGAATTATGCCCAGACGTGCCGACGGTGGCGGCCGGCACCAGCGGGGGACATTTCTTCCGACGTTCGGTATTGCGACAACGTCAGGCCGGACCGGGTGCAAGTTCGGCCAGGAGGGTGCGTGGGGTGAGGATCCTGACACTCCGAAACCGACCGAGCGCCAGCAGGTCCTTGTCACCGGTCACAATCACATCCGCCCTGACGGCGACGGCCGCCGCGATCACATGGTCGTCGTCCGGATCACGGCAGCGGGACCGATATCGGGCAATTTTCCGAGAAATACGGCGCCGAACTTCTGTAACTCCGCCAGCCACACCATGACGGTATCGTAATCTTGTCCATAGGCATTAGCCAGCCGAGGCGAGAGCAGGGCGTCCCTCGTCTCGTCGAGCAGGATCGGCGATAGACGCAGGGCGAACCGGCCGCTGCGGGCAAGCTTCACGACCAACCCCGGAACGCTCTGCGGGAACAGGAAGGCGCTGACAAGGACCGAGGCATCAACGACGACGTTGAGCGGCATGAAGGGCCCTGGCTTCATCCACAGCGGACAGAATCTCCGCCTCCTGATCCGGTGTCGGCTCGCAGCCGGCGACGCCAACCGGCCTGAGCAGGATTGCTCCGGCTTTGGTCACTTCCGCTTCCAGATAGTCGCCTTCCTTCAGCTTGGCGGCCTTCTGAATGTCCTGTGGCAGCGTCAGTTGCGCTTCGCGGCTTAGTCTGACGAGCGCCATCTGCGGGTCTCCGATTTTGCAGAGGGATACTTAATCCTCCCCCGCTGTATTTGCAGCCCTCGTAGGGGAGTCAACGGTGCCGCCCGCTGCACCGAATTAATCCGCCAACTCTGGCACCAGCGCCTCCTGCGCTGCCCCTACGCCGTCGCCCGCATCCGCCTCGGTGAGCATCCGCCACGACCCGCCCGCCAGCACCTCCGCCGGCCGGAACCGCGACTTGTATGCCATCTTGCGGCTCTCGGGCACCCAGTAGCCGAGATATACATACGGCAGCCCCAGCGAGCGCGCCCGCTCGATCAGCCACAGGATCGCGTGCGTTCCAAGTGACCGCCGCTCCAGCGCCGGCGCGAAGAACGAATAGACCGCCGACAGCCCGTCCCCCAGCCGGTCGGCCAGGCACGCGCTCACCATCCGGTCGTCGGGGTCGCGGAACTCGATGATGAAGGTCTCGATCGGCGTGTCCTCGACCATGGCGCGATAGTCGTAGAAACTCATCGTCGCCATGTCGCCGTCGCCGTGGCGCGACACCTGGTAGCGTTGGAACAACTGGAACTGTTCCGCGGTTGCCCGAGCCGGCACCTCGAACCCCTCCAGCAGCGCATTGGCACGCCAGATCTTTCGCAGCGTGCGGCCGGGCTGGAACGCGGCGACCGGAATGCGGATCGGGATGCAGGCCTGGCAGGCCGGACACACCGGCGCGTAGGCGATGTTGTGGCTGCGCCGGAACCCGGCGCGTGACAGCCGGTCGTGCAGCGCGTCCGCGTCGGGGCCGGTGATCTCGGTGACGACCTTGCGCTCGGTCCGTCCCGCCAGATAGGGGCAGGGCAGGGGGGCCGTCGTGTAGAAGAACTGCGGCCGGCGCGGCGGTCTGTAACTCATGCGTAGGGCGATCCTCCCTGCATGTTCCAGGAGCCGAGGCCGCCGGTCAACGCCCGCGCGCGCACCACGACCAGGCCGCTCGCCAGATCGTGCAGCGTGCGGTGGCGGATGGTGAACAGCGCGAACAGCAGGAGCAGCCCGCTGGTCGCCAGAGTTACATAGAACAGCAGAGTGTAGATGAACGCCTGCACCGGCGTTGGTCTGCCGAGATCGTCGTTGCGGCGGACCGCCAGCCCCAACGCCTGCTGGCCCGGCGTGGCCGAGGCGGGAGCGGCGACGAACAGCAGATGATAGCAGAACGGCACGAACGGCAGAATGCCGAGCAGCGGGAAACCGAGGCCCAGCGTAAGCACGCCGAACAGCAGCAGCACCAGCCACAGCGCGGCGAGGATCAGCCCGATCAGCAGGACGTCGATCAGCCAGGCGAATATCCGGCGGGCCAGCACGCCCTCGGTCAGCCAATAATTGTCGATCGGGGTGGCGCGATAGATCATGGGGTCAGCCGGATGGTTGCGGTGGTTGCGTCAGGCGTCGGACCGAGCGTGATCGTGGCGCCGTCGCGCCAGCGGGTGAGGAAGTCGCGCGCGTGGCGGCTGAGCAGGTTGCCCGACTGGCCGGGAGCCACGATGAACAGCGAGCGGTCGAGATCGGCGAGGTCATACACGCCTCGATACTCCGCTCCATGCACCGATTGGAACTGTTTGTACAGCGGTCCGCCGCGATCGATGGTGGTGTCGTCGCCCGGGCTGGGGATGGAGAGGGTGGCGAGCGCGCCCAGAATGGGTAGCGGGCGCAGCATCGGGTGGGCGAAGACCGCGGGATGCGCCTCGCCCCAGCGCCACTGGGCGGGATCCTTGCCGAAGCGGGTGGTCAGGTCGCCGACCGCATCGGTCAGCGCCGCTGCCAGCATCGCCGTGCAATCGCCGCCGCACCAGTGCGCGCCCGCGGGAGACAGCACGTAGGCAACGAATTCCGTCAGCGGGCCGCCGTCGTTCACGGCAATGCCGGCCTGTTGCAGCACGCGGCCGTAGAAGTACTGGGTCCAGGCGTTGAAGATCAGCGGCTGCGGCGCGTCGACGGTTGCGCTGCCGTCCCAGTCGCGCAACAGCGCCTGGGCGCGGTGGGCGATATCCTCGGTCACCGGCACGGCGAGCAGCATTGGCAGGATCTGGCGTGCAAAGGGCGAATGCACGTCCACCTGCATGCGGGCGAAGTCAGCCGCGGTGTGGCGATCGGACCGGCTGAGCAGTTCGCGGATGCGGGCGGCGCGCCAGTCGCCGAACCAATCGCGGCCAAGGAACACGGGGAAATCGTGCGGCGCGATGCGGTCGTTGGCGTTGACCAGCCGGCCGCTCGCCGGGGCGACGATATGCGGCAACTGCTCGCCCGACGCCCACCCTATCCAGTCGTGCGAGCCGTCGCCCGGCGCCGGTGCCGATCCGTCGCCGGCGCGGCGGATCGGCACCCGGCCGGTAACGTAGAGCGCGATGCGCTGCCGGTCGGCGACCACGAGGTTCTGCACCGGCGCGGTGATCATGGTTGCGGCTTTTCCGGCGGCGTCCACGTCGCGCGCCTGGTTGAGCGCGAGCAGGCCCGCGGCGGCGGTATTGCCGGGCGCCAGATTGGCCATCGCCACGGCCAGGATCGGCCCGCCGCCGCCGCGCAGATCACTCACCACCGGGCCGTGGCGGGTCTCGCGCACGGTCAGGACCTGATCGGGTTCGCCGCGGACCTTGATGCGCTCCTCGCGCACGGTGAACGGGCGGGGGCCATCGGGGGTCTGGTACTGGCCGTCCCCCGCCGGCGTTTCGATGAACACGTCCTGCACATCGGCGCCGGTGGTGGTGAAGCTCCAGGCGATGTGGCCATTGTGGCCGAGTACCAGGAACGGCACGCCGGGCGCGGTGGCGCCGGCCAGGACCCCGTCCGGTGTCTCGATCCGCGCCAGGTACCAGATGCCGGGAAAGCCAAATGCCAGGTGCGGATCGCCCGCGAGCAGCGGCGCACCGGTGGCGCTGTGGCGGCCATCCACCGCCCATTCGTTCGATGCCGTATTGGGCAGCGTGTAGGGGTCAGGGAAGCGCGGCAGCACGGTCGCGAGCTCGCTGGCAGCATCACGCAGGGCGGGCGCCAATACGGCTTCGGGCCGGCCATCGCCGCTCACGGGCGGCCACAGTTCGTCGATCGTTTGTTGCGGCAGCTTTCCGGCGAGCGACTGGCGCGACAGTTCGGTGCGCCAGTTTAACGACAGCCACAGCCCCATGGTTTCGCCCCAGAGCAGACTGTCCACTGCCTCCCACGGTTCCGGCGTCCCGAGGAACAGGAACTCGGGCGCGCTGAACCGGCCGCGTTCCGCGATCCAGGCGTTCACGCCGCGCGCGTAGGCCTCCAACATGGCCCGGGTCTCGGCGGGCAATGCGGGATAGTCCGCCACTGCGCGCCGCCGCAGCCCGAGCGTGCGCATGCTGCGGTCGAGCGCGAGAGTGGCGGGGCCGGCGATCTCGGACAGCCGGCCGGAGGCGGCACGCCGCATCAGCTCCATCTGGAACAGCCGGTCGCGCGCGTGCACGAAGCCGATGGCAGCGGCGGCATCAGTGGCGCTGGCGGCACGAATGCGCGGGATACCATCGGCGTCGAAGCCGATATCGACCGGTCCGGACAGACCCGCGATGCGCGCCTGCTGCGAGCGGGGTGGCAGGGTCAGCCACAGCACACCGGTGACGACCGCCGCCACCAGCAGCACGATGAAGCCGAGCCAGGACAACAGGCGGCGGCCGCCGCGGAGAACTGCGCGCATGGCGCCAAGGTGGCCAAACGCCGGCTGGAAGGAAAGGCACACGTCGATGACGGAGTGCCGGCCTGCTGGCACCCCGATTGGCGTCGTGTTAGCGTTTTCGGTGCAAGCGCACGCCGACGCAATCAGGGAACGGCCATGACAACATCACGCGGCGACAGCTCCATGTCATCCCCGGCGGTGCGCGAGCTGGAAAAGATCACGATCAGGTCCGACACGCGCGACGTGCTCGCTCACGCAGCGAAAAGCGCGCGCAAGCTGACGGACTATTTCATCGTCGATATCGACGCGCATATCACCGAGACCGCGTTCTGGTCCGACATCACCGACCGCATCGACAACGACTACCTGCGCCAGGCGGCGAAGTCGTTCCGCGAGCGCGGCGGCTCGGCACCCGGCCTGCTGAACGCTCAACCGGGCATGCTGTATCAGGACATGTTCGGCCGCATACCGCACCAGCAGCAGCAGGCGGAGGCAGTGTCCGGCGAGGGGACGCATCGCCAGGTCGAACTGACCAGGCGCGCAATGGACAGCATGGGCATCGACTACACGGTGGCGTTCCCGACGCCGATGCTGCTGTTGGGCATGCATCCCCAGGCCGAGGTGGAGGTCGCGCTGGGGCGTGCGTTCAATCGGTGGCTGGTCGAGGAACTCCTGCCGCGCGAGCCACGGATCAAGGCGATGATGTATCTGCCGTTCAACGATCCGGAAGCGTGCGTCGAGGTGGTCGAGGAATTCGCGGACCAGCCCGGCGTGATCGGGTTCACCGTGGTCTCGACCCGCTATAAGCCGGTGCATCACAACAGCTACATGCGGCTCTATGCCGCGTTGCAGGCGGCGGGCAAGCCACTGGCGTTTCACTCCGGTTTCCACTGGGGCGATAAGTCGATGAAGCAGGTCAACCGCTTCATCTCGATGCACGCGATCTCGTTCTGCTATTTTAACATGATCCATCTGACCAACTGGATCATCAACGGCATCCCCGAGCGGTTCCCGAACCTGAAGGTGATCTGGGTGGAGAGCGGTCTCGCGTGGGTGCCGTTCATGATGCAGCGGCTCGATTCCGAATACATGATGCGGACGTCCGAGGCACCGATGCTGCGCCGTCGGCCCAGCGAGTACATCCAGGACATGTACTTCACCAGCCAGCCACTGGAGACCAGCAACCTCAAGCTGACCCAGGCGACGATGGAGGCGATCAAGGCAGACACGCAACTGCTGTTCGCATCGGACTGGCCGCACTGGGATTTTGATCTGCCTACGACGATCACCAACCTGCCGTTCCTGTCCGAGCAGTCCAAGCGCAACATTCTTGGCCTGAATGCGGCCCGCCTGTTCGGCTTCGAGGTGCCATCGCACAAGCTTGCCCAGGTGCCGGGACCAGAGCCGGCGCTCGCCAAGTGAGTGCGGAGAACCACGTCGACGCGTTCTGCGAGATGGTGACGGCGGCTTTGCAGCGCGGCGACCTCGACGCCATCCCGGATGCCGCGCTGCGCCGCGTGCTGACGGCGGCGGTCAAGGCCTATGCCGCCAAAGCCGAGGCGACCGGGGATGAATTCGCGCCGTTCGAGGACGGTCAGGTGACCGCGACCGAGACGGCGGTTGCCGCCTGCGCAATGATCCGTGCCGCCGAACTCAATCTGTTCGATATCGCCATGTGGTTCGGGCGTCCGGTGAGCCGGCCATGACAGGAGACACATAATGCGTGAGATCATGGTCGGTGCCAGCAGCGAACTGGCCGATGGCGACTATCGTATCCTCGCTGTCGGCGAACTCGAGGTCGGCATCTTCCGTCTGGGCGAACGCGTCGTCGCGTACGAGAACCGCTGTCCGCACCATGGTGGCCCGGTGTGCCAAGGCAAGCTGTTCAACGGGGTCGAGGAAATCATCATGCCGGACCAGACCAGCCGCGGCCTGCGGTTCACCAAGGATCGGCACATCGTGTGCCCCTGGCACGGCTATGAATTCAATCTCAACTCCGGGCGGCATCCTGGCGACCCGAGAGTGCGCCTGCGGCCGATCCCGGTGCGTGTGTCGGGCGACGGGATCTACATAGAAGCGCCGGACTGACAGGGTAAGCTACGCGATCGGCGCCAGATCGACGCGCACCGTGTCCGGGTGACCCGCCTCGGGTGGGAAGCGCTTCAGGATCAATGGATCGTGGCCGGGGATGATGTGGTCCGGACCGTCCGCGAGGCTTTCCAGGATCTCGAACCCCTTCAGCATGCGCGCCACATCGACCACCACCGGAAACGGCATCCGCTTGCGGATGTTGCCCCACAGATGCGAGGCGTCACCCGCGAGTACGACCCAGCCACGTTCGGTTGGAACGCGGACCGACTGGATACCGCCTGAGTGGCCGCCGATCAGATGCAGCGTAATGCCGGGCGCGATCTCGGCGGTGCCGTCGTGGAAGCGCAGCCGGTCGGCATACAGCGCGCGCACCGCGCTCTGCACATCGTCGACATCGAACGGTCGGCGCAGGAACGGCTGGCACATGCACGGGCCGGTGCAATAGGCCATCTCCGACGCCTGGAGATGGAACGTCGCCTTGGGAAAGTACTCCATGCCGCCGGCGTGGTCCCAATGCATGTGCGTCAGCACGACATCCGCCACTTCCGCGGGATCGATGCCTGCCTGCAGCAATGCCTCGGCCGGCGTGCGCAGCAGTTCGCGGCCGCGGCGCTGCGCCGAGACCGGATTGAACCCGGTGTCCATCACGATGGTGCGGCCGTTGCCACGGATGGCGAAGACGTAGAAGTCCAGCGGATCGGGCGCCGCGTGGTCGTCCGGGATGATGTAGTTCTGGAACTGCAGGCGGCCATCGAAGATGCCGTAGCGCAGGGCAAGGACTTCGTATGCGATGCTCGATTTTGCAGTCATGTCGTGTCTCCATCAACCAGGCAAGTAAGTCGGACACAGAGTTGCACAGAGTGCACACAGAGTTTCACGGAGAAAGCGAATGGCGCTTCGCGCGGAACATGGTGCGAAGCGACAGCAAAATACTTCTCGGTGAAACTCTGTGTGCACTCTGTGCAACTCTGTGTCCGACCTACTTTGTTTGCGCCGGACCGGTCCATCCAGTTGGCGCTCACACTCAACAACTTGCCCGTGGCGCTGGCAATCTCTACCGTCCGCGCGTTCACCGAGGAGGTCGCGTCATATGGCCAACATCCCCAACCGTCCAGAATACCAGAGCGATCTGTTCAAGCAGGGCCTGGAAGTGCGACGCGACGTTCTGGGCGCCGACTATGTCGATGGCTCGCTCACCCGCGCCGATGACTTCAACGCAGCCTTCCAGCAGATCACCACGGAAGTCGCGTGGGGCATGATCTGGACCCGCCCCGGCCTCGATCGCAAGACGCGCAGCATGATCAACCTGACCATGCTTGCGGCACTGAACCGTGGCGCGGAGTTCCGGCTGCACCTGCGCGCCGCGCTCACCAACGGCGTGACGCGTGACGAGATCAAGGAGATCCTGCTGCAGATCGGCGCCTATTGCGGCATCCCTGCCTGCCTGGAAGCGTTCCGCATTGCCACTGAGGTGTTCAAGGACGTCGACAGCACGAAGGGCGGCGACTGATGGCGGACCGGCCAAGCGTCGGCTTCGTCGGCGTCGGCAACATGGGCTGGCCGATGGCGTCCTGCCTGGTGAAGGCGGGTTTTACCGTGCACGTGAATGATGCACGCCGCGAGATCGCCAATAATTTCGTGCAGCAGATAGGCGGCGATGCTCCAGATACGCTGCGCCAGTTGGCCGCAGAGTCCGACGTGGTGGTCACCATGCTGCCGACCAGCACGATCGTCGAACAGGTGCTGGCGAATGGTGACGACACCGTGATGGCCGGCATGAAGCCCGGCACCGTGGTGATTGAGATGAGCTCCGGCGTGCCATCGGTGACGCAGCTCCTGGCGGAACGCGTGATGGAACTCGGCAGTCACATGATCGATGCGCCGGTGTCGGGCGGCGTGCCGCGGGCGAACACCGGTGAACTGGCGATCATGGTGGGCGGTGACAGCGCGATTATCGATTCGGTGATGCCGGTGCTGCAGGCGATGGGCACGACCGTGCTGCGCACCGGGGCGGTCGGCTCCGGCCAGGCGATGAAGGCGCTGAACAACCTGGTGAGTGCCGGCGGCTTCCTGATCGGCATCGAGGCGCTGCTGATCGGCCAGCGCTTCGGACTGGATCCGGCGGTGATGGTCGATGTGCTGAACGCGGCGACCGGGATGAACAACTCGACGCAGAAAAAGTTCAGGCAGTTCGTGCTTTCCCGAACATTCGACGCGGGCTTCACCATGGGATTGCTGGCAAAGGACCTGTCGATCGCGTTGCAGGTCGGACGCGAGACCGGCACGCCGGCCCCGCTGTCCGCGCTAACCAAGGAGATGGTGGCGGCGGCGCTGGCGATGTTCGGCTCCGACGCCGATCATACCGAGATGGCTAAACTCTGCGAGCGACTGGCGGGCGCGCAGCTAGGCAAGGGCTGACATACAGGTTTCTGGTGCGGTATGATCCCAACCTGCGGGAGGGAATCGTGATGACGGTGACTTCGTGGTGCAGCCGGCGTCACATCACCGGGATCGTGGCGGTGGCCACCATCGCTGTGGCAAGCTTTGCCGGGGGTTGCGTGGTGGCGGCACAGCCTCACATGCAGAACGCCCTGGCGGCGTTGCAGAGCGCCAGAGCCGAGTTGCAGGTCGCCGAAGCCAACAAGGGCGGCCATCGCGTCAACGCGATGCGCCTGGTCAACGAGGCGATCAGCGAGGTGCAGGCCGGCATCGCCGCCGGCTCGTGAGGACGCTCCCTGGTAAAAACCGGCCAGCCCCCCTATATGCAGACTTCGGCACTTTTCGCCAGGACAACTCTTGGCCAGATCCGCAACTCCGTCGCATCCGGCATCTCCGAAGAAAAGTACTACGGTCTGCAGCGTGTGGATCGCCGATATTACCCGGAGTGACGTGATGTCTTCAGGTACGGTAAAATGGTTCAATGGTCAGAAGGGCTACGGCTTTATCCAGCCCGATGATGGCTCGAAGGATGTCTTCGTGCATATCTCGGCGGTGGAGCGGGCCGGCCTGACGGGTCTCAACGAGGGCCAAAAGGTCAGCTACGATCTCGAGCGTGGCCAGCAGGGCAAGACTTCCGCGGTCAACCTGCAAGCTTCCTGAGCGGATGGCGACCGTCCCCGCATAATGCGGGGACGGGCTTCCCTGCTGGAGCCGATGCCAATGGTCTCACATAAGTTTGCGGTGGGCGATCGCGTCCGGCTGACCCTGGATCGATATGCCGAGAGCAGTCCGTGGGACATCCATACGATCTCCCGCAGACTGCCGGCCGAGGCCAACGTCTGGCAATATCGGGTGAAGCGCGTCGGTGACGGTCAGGAACGCACCGTCAGCGAGCCCCAGATGATGGCGGTAAAGGCTGAAGGACGCACCGCAAATTCGCACTTCAAGACGATTGAGGCGCAGCAGGACACAGCGCGTGAACGCAATGGGAATGCGCGGTCGCGCGGTCCTACCGGGCGAGCCGATCGCGGGCGTCGCTGATTGCCGGTTTTACCCGGCATCGCGCGGGAACCATGACGTGACGGACGCAACCTATCGGGTCATTCGCCGGGAGGATGACAGCGTCGCGGTCGAGATAACCCGGCCTGGCGCGTTGCCGCAGATGGCGGCCGGTTTCGCAACCGAGGCGGAGGCTGCCGATTGGATCGCGCAGGACAAGCGCCTGGCAAATTCCGCGGATTCATTTCAGCTGCCGGCAGGTCGCAGGCGACGCAGATGGTGATCTGTGGTTACCGGTAGGCGAGCGCCAACCGTCGATTGCCGGTTTGCCGCGCCACCAGGAAACCGATCATCGCAAGATTGACGATGTTGAAGAATACGCCGACGGCGAACGCCGGCGCGTAGAAACCGAACCGGTCATACAGTTCGCCCGCCAGCCAGCTTCCAAACGCCATGCCGGACATGCCGAGAAAGAAGAATGTCGGCACCCGCCACGCCGCCTCGGATGACGGGAACAGTTCGCGGATCGCCACCACGTAGGACGGGATGATGCCGGAGAAGCCCAGTCCGAATGCCGCGGATACCGCGAACAGCCCGATCTCGTTCTGCGTCAGCAGGAAGCCGCCGATCGCCACCGCCTGACACGCGGAGCCTGCCATCACCGCGCGCAGTCCGCCGACGCGGTCGGCGAGCATGCCCCAGAATTGCCGGCTGAGAAACGCGCATGCCAACAACACCGACAGCATTGCCGCGCCATGTGTCGGCGCGATGCCGAGGTCGCTGCAGAACGCCACAAGGTGCCCGTTCGGCACCGCCATCGGGATACAGCAAAAGAACGCGGCGACGCAGATCAGAGCCAGCACCAGGTTGGGCGGCATGCCGAGGACAGATGCGCCCTTGCGCGGATCGCCCGACAGTGCGTGCGCAAAATGAGCTTCCGGCGATGGGCGCAGACACAGCAAAGTCAGCGGCAGGATGATCGCTACGACCACCGCCGAATAGGAGAGCATGGTAGTCTGCCAGCCATACAGCGTGATGCCGCGCTCGAACACCGACGGCCAGACTATGCCGGCGATGTACTGGCCGGACGAGATCAGCGCCAGCGCGGAGCCGCGGCGGCGGTCGAACCAGCGGCTGACATAGATCACCAGCGGCGCGAAGATCGCGCCATTGCCCACCAGGCCGATCAGCAGCCCGTGACCGACGTAGAGCGCCCACACGCTGCCGGTGGCGGAGAGTGCAAGCCCGGCGGCCATCATCACGGCGCCGATCATCACCGTGGAGCGGATGCCGATGCGGTCGGCCAGCCAGCCCATCATGATGCCGCCGACACCGGTGCCCATCCAGACCAGAGCGCCGGCCAGCGCCACGACGGAACGGTCGGTGCCGAGTGCCTCCTGGATCGGCTTCAGGCCGACCACGACCAGCAGCGGCGCGCCGTACGAGATCGACAGGATGCCGAGGGTGACGCAGGCAGCGACCCACGACGCGCGGCTCTCGATGCTGGCCGCGCGCGATGGCGGCATGGTGTCCGGCATTGCCGGCGTCTCCTCCCGGGGTATAAGCGGCAGGCCGGTATGGACGCGCGATGGTGTCCCGGCAAGCTGGAGAAGTGGCATGAGTGACCCCATTTGCGCGCAACCCACCGGACCACTTCGCGGCCTGCGCGTGTTCGACCTGACGCGTGTGCTGGCGGGGCCGACCTGCGCGCAGATGTTGGCCGATCTCGGCGCCGATGTTATCAAGATCGAGCGCCCCGGTGCCGGCGACGACACGCGCGGCTTCGCACCGCCCTACATGCCGGGCACCAAGGAAAGCGCGTATTTCGTGGGCGTGAACCGCAACAAGCGCTCGGTCACGCTGGACATCGCCCAGCCCGAGGGTCAGGCGATCGCGCGGCAATTGATCGCGCAGTGCGACATCCTGGTGGAGAACTTCAAGGTCGGCGCACTGGCGAAATACGGGCTGGGGTATGAGGCGCTGCATGCGAAATTCCCACGGCTGATCTATTGCTCGATCACCGGGTTCGGGCAGACCGGACCGTATGCGCCGCGGCCCGGCTATGATTCGCTGATCCAGGCGATGGGCGGCGTGATGAGCCTGACCGGCGAGCCGGATGGGCTGCCGCAGAAGGTCGGTGTGCCGGTGGCCGATCTGTTCGCCGGGCTATACGGCTGCATCGGCATCCTCGCCGCGCTACGGCATCGCGATGCGACAGGGCAGGGGCAGCAGATCGACATCGGCATGCTCGATACCCACGTGGCGTGGCTGGCGAACCAGGGCATGAACTACCTGGCGACCGGCGAGAACCCGGCGCGGCTCGGCAACCAGCATCCCAACATCGTGCCGTATCAGGTATTCCCGACCGCGGACGGCCATATCGTGCTGTCGATCGGCAACGATCCGACGTTCAAGCGGTTCTGCGAAGCGTTCGCGCTGACGCACCTGCTGGAGGATGTACGCTTCGCCACCAACGCGGCGCGAGTGGAGAACCGGCAGTTGGTGACCGACACGCTGACGCCGGTGATGCAGACGCAAAATACCGTGTGGTGGGTTGAGAAGCTGGAGGCGCTGAAGATCGGCTGCGGGCCGATCAACAAGCTGTCGGAAGTGTTCGCCGATCCGCACGTGGCGGCCCGCGGCGTGGTGCGCGAGATGACGCATGGGTCTGGCGCGACGGTGACGATGATCGCCAATCCGGTACGACTGTCGGAAACGCCGCCGGACTACCGCATCCCACCGCCGCTGCTGGGCGAGCACACCGATACGGTGTTGTCGGAGCGGCTTGGGCTGGAGGCGAGCGCACTCGCAGAGCTGCGTGCGAAGGGCGTGATCTGAGACTTCTGCGAAGAGCGCAAGCAGAAATTAGTATGGCATTTATACCGTTTCCGCTGGAGATTGTGATCGAGGCAACGCCAATTTCGTCTCAGGGATCACCGTCGTCGAAGGCGGCGTGGAGGAGTATGGTTGCTGAGAGCGTCAAGGCACGGCTGGGTGATTTGACAGATTGGTATTGGCTTGATGAGCGGGCAACCGCGGTCACGATCCTATACTTCCCGGTCGCGAGGATGGAGGGTGACATCGACAATGTTGTCAAACCGATCCTGGATGGCATGAAGTCTATTGCGTACCCTGACGATAACCTGGTGGAACGGCTTCTAGTGCAACGGTTCGAGCCTGGTGTCCCATGGTCATTCTCCGCACCAACAAGCCAACTGGGACTGGCGCTGGATACACCACCGCCCGTCGTGTACATACGGATTGACGACGACCTCGGTTGGAGGCGATTCTCATGAGCACTAATGCACCTACTCGAGAACGGGTCATCCTGGAACGACTTAGGGAAAATTACGAGCATCTAGGCTATGAATTCTTTGCTGAGCCGCTGCCGGACATGCTGCCTTCCTTCCTCGGACATTGCCGCCCTGACGCGATCGCGTTGAAGCAAGGCGATGGTGTCATCATCGAGATAAAGAGCGGTCGAAGGGCTGGGCGGGAGCCGCGGATCGAGGCGCTTGCCAAGTTGATTTCGGGACAGCCCGGTTGGAGGCTGCAAGTCTATTTTGAGGGTGAACGAAGCGAAGACTCTGTCCAAATAGATCCGCCGACGCAGCGGCAAATTGATGGGCAGCTTGTCGAGGTGGAGCGACTGGCGGCCTCCGGTCACCGCAAAGCAGCAATGTTGCTTGCATGGTCGGTGCTGGAAGCGATCGCGCGGGCGCGCCTCACTCAAGAGGGAGCACCCTCGCAACGCCCGCTTTCTCCAGACCAGACAGTTCAATCGTTGGAGATGTCAGGACTTGTGGACGGCCAGGTCGGGCGCGACCTTCGGGCGAAGGCCCATTTGCGTAATCTTATTGCGCATGGCGACTTGAGCGTCGATGTCGAAGCCGGTGTTCTGGACGATCTGCTCAAACGCATTCGCGAACTGTCGGTTTCTGCCGCAGATTCAACCAGCACTGGACACTAACTTGCCGCCGCGCGGTAACAAGACGCTAGTCTCCGATATCCACGGTGGCATCGACGGTCTGGCCCTGCCACTAGAGGCGATCTACCTGCCATTCGAAAGCGGGCCATTCCGCATGGCGATGGCACTGACCACTGTGCCGGAGAGCGCGTGGTTCGAAATCGATGAGCGCTATACCGATGAGATGGCGGAACGCCGCCGCCTACTCGCGGAGCAGCACGGCGATGTATTCGGCGCCCTGCCGAGCTCCGACGCCGCCCGCGCCGAGACACTGCACGAACTTGTCGCGAACCTGACGATGCATGAGCCGCAGTGGTTCGCGCGTGACGGCGACAGCCTGCACAACGCAATCACCGGCGAGACCTGGAATCTTGCAGCCCTGCCGTGTGATCCGCTGGAACTCGCCGGCCGACTGGTGCAGGAGGATCTCTGCATCATCCAGCAGAGCGACGATGGGCCGTTGTTCACTGCCGCCGCTCTTTGCTTCCCCAGCCGCTGGCGACTGCACGAGAAGCTGGGCAAACCGCTTGCTTCGGTGCACGGGCCAGTGCCGCACTACGCCGAACGCCTCGCCACTCCGGTCGATCGTTTCATGGCGAAGGTGAAGCCCGGCCATATCGCGTCGCGGCTCAATTGGTCGGTGCTCGACGATCCTGCGATGTTCCAACCCGGCGGCAAATGGCGCGTGCAGCGCAACAACGCGATCACGCCCGACAACGCCGGCGACGCCCTCTACCTGCGTGTCGAGCGCCAGACGCTGCGCCGTCTGCCGCAATCGGGCGCGATCCTGTTCGGGATACGCGTGCACTCATACCCACTGGCGCGCGCCATCGCCACGCCGACCGCCGCGTCTCGCCTGGCAGAGGCGGTACGCGCGCTGCCGGAGGCGACGGTGCACTACAAGAGCCTCAAGGTGTTCGCCCCGGCGCTGCTCGCCTGGCTGGACGCGCGTTCGAACTGACGCGCCGCCCTTCCGCCATCAGCCAGTCGCGGAACGCGACGATCTTTGGCTGATCGGCGGTGGCGCGCGGGCACACCAGCCAATAGGCAAACTCCTGCGGCCAGGCCACGTCCAGTACGCGCACGAGACCGCCTTGCTCGAGTTCCGGCCGTGCCAGCGTCTCGGTCACCAGCGCGATCCCCTGATGCGATGCCGCGGCGCGGATCAGCAGCGTCTGGTCGTCGAAGCTGATGCCGCTCGACGCCGCGTGGCCGAGATCGGCGACCTCCTGCGCCTGAAACCAGAGTGCCCAGTCCTGCCGTTCCGCGTCGTGCAGCAGCGGCAGCCCGAGCAGATCCGCCGGATGCATTGGCCGTGCCGCCAGCGAGGCAAGAAAGCGCGGACTGCACACTGGTATCATGGCGATGCCGGCGACGCGGTCGCAGCGCAGTCCGGGATAGCGCCCAAGGCCGTGTCGGATCGCCACATCGACCCCATCGGCGGCAAAATTCGCCAGGCCGCGCGTGGTGGCGATGTTCAGTTCGATATCGGCGTGCCATTCACGAAAGCGGCCAAGCCGCGGCACCAACCACGAAGCGGCGAAGGCGGGCGGTGCGCTCACGGTCAGCACGCCGGCAAACGGCCGCGCTCGCAGCCGCCGCGTCGCCTCACCGATCTGGCGGAAGGCGTGACGGATCGGCGCAAAGTAGCTCTGCCCCGCCTCGGTCAGTACCAGTGTGCGGTTGCCGCGGCGGAACAGTTGGGTGCCGAGACGTGCTTCCAGACCACGCACCAGCTGGCTCACCGCACCGGGCGTCACCGAGAGTTCCGCCGCCGCCTCCTTCATGCTGAGATGGCGGGCGACGGCCTCGAAGGCGCGCAGGGCATTGAGGGGCGGCAGACCGGGCATGGCTCAGGATAGATTATCTCAACCGAACCTGCCATGAAGAATTGTTTGTGCGACGGCCCGAGGCAGCACACCTGCGACGCATGAGCCAGATCGTCTTATCCGCTCCCGTCGAAGCATCCGCGGGTGAATTTCGCCAGGGCTGGCCGGTTGTGCTCGCCTGCTTCTGCACGGCCGTGTTCGCCTGGGGGTTCGGCTTCTACGGCCAGTCGGTCTATCTCGCCGACCTGCACCAGACACGCGGCTGGCCGGCCTCGCTGATCGCCTCGGCGACCACGGTCTATTATCTTGTCGGCGCCGTGCTGCTCACGCGCGTGCATCGAGCGATCGAGCTGTGGGGCCCACGGCTGCTGCTCGCAGCGGGCGCGATCATCCTCGGCCTCGGCGTGATCGGACTGAGCCGGGTGCACGCGCCGTGGCAGCTCTATGTCTGCGGCATCGTGATGGCGATCGGCTGGGCAGCCACCACGACAACGGCCATCGCCATGACACTGGCTTATTGGTTCGACCGCAGGCGTGGTCTCGCGCTCAGCCTGGCGTTGAACGGCGCCAGCGCCGGCGGCTTTACCATCACGCCGCTGCTGGTGAGCCTGGTGCATCGGATGGGCCTCGAATCGGCCGTGCTGCTGCTGGTGCCGGCGGCGCTGGCAATTCTGCTGCCGATGCTGCTGTTCGGCGTGGGGCGCGTGGCTGCACACCAGCAGACCACGTCGGCACAGAACACTCATTCTTCGGGCCAGATGCTGCGGAGCCTGCATTTCTGGACCGTCGCGCTGCCGTTCGCCTTCGCACTGGCGGCGCAGGTCGGGTTCATCGTGCACCAGGTGGCGTTCCTGCTGCCGCATCTCGGCAGCGACGGGGCGGGCATCGCCATCGCCGCCACCGCGATCGCGGCGGCGGCCGGGCGGCTGGCCTTTGCTCCGGTGATCGACCGGGCGAACCAACGCGTCGCCTCGGCCGCCAGTTTCGCATCGCAGGCCGCGGGACTGGGGCTGATGCTGGCACTGCCGGATCGGCCGGAGGCGCTTTACATCGGCAGCGTGGTGTTTGGACTTTCAGTCGGCAACGTCATCACACTGCCGGCGCTGATCGTGCAGCGTGAATTCCCGCCGCAGTCGTTCGGCGTGGCGATCGGGCTCAGTTCGATGGTGGGGCAGGCAACCCTGGCGTTCGGCCCGACGCTGCTGGGCCTAGCGCGCGATGCGACCGGTTCCTACGACACCGCGATCGGGCTCTGCATCGCGCTGCAGCTCGCGGGAGCGGTTCTTGTGCTGGTTGGCCGGCGTAGCAAGTTCTGATCACGCCAGGTCACGCGCGATCACGCGCGTCGTAATCGGATCGAACAGGTGAACCGTTGTGGTGTCGAGCAGGATGGTTGCGCGCTCGCCGATCCGAAGGCGCGTGTCGCGCCCGACGCGCGCGATGATGTCCGTGGTGTCATCATCGAGCGTCAGCACCAGCAGGGTCTCCGCGCCAAGCGGTTCGACCGCGCTGACCTGCATCGCGATCGGCACCAGATCGTCGCCGGGCCGTGGCGGCGTTTCATAAAGATCCTCGGGACGGATACCGAGCAGAACGCCGCGTGCCGGCCCCAGCGCCGTTTCGGACCACGACCGCAGCGGGATACTGACCCTTCCCAGTCGTCCGGAGCATCGACCAAGTTCGATCGGCACCAGGTTCATCGGCGGATTGCCGAGGAATCGTGCGACGAAGGTGTTGACGGGATTGCGATACACCTCGAGCGGTGCGCCGATCTGCACCACCTCGCCTTTGTCCATGATGCAGATACGGTGCCCCATCGTCATCGCCTCGACCTGATCATGCGTCACGTAGATGGTGGTGATGCCGATCTCGTGCTGTTGCCGTATCAGTTCGTTGCGCGTGGATACCCGCAGCGCGGCATCCAGATTCGACAGCGGTTCGTCGAACAGAAACACCTTGGGTTCGCGCACGATGGCGCGGCCGAGTGCAACCCGTTGCCGCTGGCCGCCTGACAATGCGTGCGGCTTGCGCCGCAGGAATGGCGTAAGGCCCAGCTTGTCGGCCGCCTGCCTGACCCGCCGGTCGATCTCCGCCGCGGGCACGCGCCGCCGCCGCAGACCGAAGGCGAGATTGTTGAACACGTCCATGTGCGGATAGAGCGCATAGGACTGGAACACCATCGCGATGTCGCGCTGCTTGGCGGGAACCTGGTTCACCACCTTGCCGTCGATCGCGATCGTGCCCGCGGTGATCGGCTCAAGGCCGGCAATCATGCGCAGCACCGAGGATTTGCCGCAGCCGGACGGACCGAGCAGCACCATGAACTCGCCGTCCGCGATGGCGAGACTGAAATCCGTGACCGCGGTCTCGTTGCTGCCGGGATAACGTTTGCTGAGTGCCTCGATGGCGACCACGGCCATCAGCGTACCGCCCCAGCGGTCATGCCTCTGATCATGGTGTCGGAGAACAACGCGTAGAGCAAGATCACCGGGGCGATCGCGATCATCAGTCCCGTCGCCACCATGCCGACATCGAGCTGGTGGCTGCCCATGAAGTGCATGATTCCGAGGGGAAGCGTGCGCTTGTCGTCCTCGGTGAGCAGTACGACCGCGTAGAGGAATTCGTTCCACAGAATGATGAAGTTGAGCGTGACCGTGGTAAACAGTGCAGGCGCGCCGACCGGCAGGGTGATGCGCCAGAAGATCTCGAAGTCGCCGTAGCCGTCCATGCGTGCGGCATCGAACAGGTCCTGAGGAATCTGGGCGAAGAAGCCCTCGAGGATATAGACGGTCATCGCCAGGTGGCCGGCGACATAGACCAGGATCAGACCGGTCAGCGTGTTGTAGAGGTGGTAGTCGAGCAGGATCTGGAACAGCGACAGAATCAGCAGCTGCGGCGGCAGGATCATTCCGGACAGGATCAGGAAGCGAATCGGCCGGTTGGCGCGGAACCGGTAGCGCGCCAGGCAGTGCGCCGCCATCGCACCGAACACGGTGATCAGGCCGACTGCGGTCGTGACCACGATGATGCTGTTCCAGAAATAGGTGCTGTAGTTCGAATGGCTCCAGGCCTGGGCAAATTTTTCCCAGTGGAAGTGCGTGGGCAGCGCGTAGGGGCTGGCGAAGATCTCCGGAGTGGTGCGCACCGACATGATCGCGACCCAGACGAACGGGCCGCCGCTCACCACCGTGTAGAGCAGCAGGAAGACAAGGAGCGGGGTGCGTCGCCACATCCGGCTAGAACTCGAGCCGGTCGCGCTGGCGCAGCAGGCGTGTCATCAGGACGATGAAGATCAGGATGATGATGAACCACAGCACCGCGATCGCCGACGGGTAGCCGAGATCGAACGTGTTCCAGTCGAATGCGCGCTTGTAGACGTAGGTGGAGACCGTCTCGGTGGACCACAGCGGGCCGCCGCCGGTCATGATCCAGATCAGGTCGAACACCATCATCTTGCCGATGAAGCTCAGCACCAGCAGGTTGACGATGGTCGGTCGCAGCATCGGGATGATAATGAAGATCAGCTTCGCCAGCCATCCGCAGTTGTCCAGTTCCGCGGCGCCCAGTACCTCGCCTGGCAGGGCGTACAGTGCCGCCAGGAAGATGATCATGTTGAAGCCGAGCCACTTCCAGACGTGGGTCGCCATCACCGACCAGAGCGCGGTGCGCGGATCGCCGAGCCATGATTGTTCGAACGCACCGAGTCCGATGGCGCGGAGGATCTGGTTGGCCAGCCCCCAGTCGTAATCGTAGATCCACACCCAGATGATGCCGACCACGACGTAGGACATCAGGACCGGGGTGAACCACAGGATCCGCAGCAGCGGGGCGAGCGGTGCGCGCGAGAACAGCACCAGCGCCAGCAGCAATCCGCCGAACACGTCGGCGATCGTCGCCACGATTGTGAACAGCGCCGTGTTTCCAACCGCCTTCCAGAACACGAAATCGGAGTGCAGCAGCTCGGAAAAATTCGCCAGACCGACGAACTCCTGGAGACCGTGCGGCTTGATCGTATGGACGCTGTTGTAGAACGTGCGCAGTACCGGGTAGAGCGTGAATCCGGCATACAGCAACAGCGCCGGCGCGAGGAACAGGGTCAGGGTGGCGGGGGCGGCGCGGCGTGCGTCGATCTCGCGCCGCCCCCGTCGCCCTAACCCTTGTAGCATGCGGCGTTCATCATCTTGATTGCCTGGTCAACCGGCAGCAGCCCGCCCGGGAACGCGCTGTTCATCACCTGCCCGAATGAGTCCTTGCACTGCCCCCGCGCCAGGTCGAGCGGTCCGCCGATGAAGTAGTCGGTGCCGTTCTGCCGCTCCATCAGCTCGGTGAAATACGCCGCGTGGGGGCCGCTGAACTGCTTCACATCGGCCTTGATGCCGGTCTGGAGATAGATGGTCTCGATCCACCTCTTGCCCATCTCGGGTGTGGACATCGCGTCGATGAACGCCGCCGCAAGCTCCTTGTGCTTGCTCGCTGCATTGATGCCGAAGCTCGCGCCGACATTGGATGTCTTGCATTGGTTGCAGGCGCCGCCGTCCATCGCCGGGAACTGCATGATGCCCAGCGGGAAGTCCTGCGGTTGACCGCCCTTGTCCACCGGCACAAAAGCGCGGCCGGTATACCAGCTTCCCATCGGCAGCATCAGCGCGCCGGGTCTGGTGTAGAAGTAGTAGTGGGACTCACCGAGCTTCAGCGTCATGAAGTCTTTCGGATAAGCGCCGGCATCGACCACCTGCTTCACCCACTTGAACACATCGACAACGCGTGGGTCATCGAAGGAAAGCTTGCCGGTGAACAGGTTGCGATAATCGTCCTTGCCCAGCTTGCGCAGCAGCGCTTCGCCAAGGATATAGGCGCCCGGGAACGGGCGGTCGCCGACGCCTTGTGCGATCGGTGTGATGCCGGCCGCCCTGGCCTTCTTCACCAGGTCGAGGAACTGTTCCTGGGTGAACTGCGCGTTCGCCGGCAGCTCGACGCCGAGCTTCTTCAGCAGGTCCTTGTTGTAATAGATCTCGTTGGTATAGGCCTCCTGCGCCACGCCGTAGGTCTTGCCGTTGTGCACCCAGACCTGTCGTGCCCATGGCTGGATGTTGTTCCAGTTCACCAGATTGTCGAGCGGCTCCAGGTAGCCGGCATCGACATACTCGGTCCAATCCGGCTCGACATAGAACACGTCGGGTCCCTGGCCCGCCGGCAGCGCGGTCTTCAGCGCAGCCAGCATCGGGTTCTTCTCGTACCAGGTGATCTTGACGGTAACACCGGGATGCGTCTTCTCAAGGTTGCGCGCGGCAAGCTCACGGAACGCGACCTTCGCGTCCTCGTCCGCCTCATGCGTCCAGACCGTCAACGTCACATCCTCGGCTTTCGCCGCGGTGCGTGGCATAGCGATCGCTGCCATCGTCATCACTATCGCCGCGATGAATATTTTCATCGTGAGTGCCTCCCTGGTGACTCGCCGGGTCGCATTGTCTCGCAGACAGGATAAGGTGTGCCGCCCGACGGCGCAATTCGATGCCAGGAAGCGGAGCAATATGCATCCGGTCGTTCGCGTGTTCTATCTCGGCGGGCTGGCGGTCACAGCGTGCACGCCTCCGCAGTTGCCATGCGCGCGTCTCGGCGGCGCGCCGATGCTGCAATACGAACTGTTCTTCGGCCGCTCATCCGTGACCGATCAGGACTGGGCCGAGTTCACCGCGCAGGTGGTCACGCCACACCTGCCCGACGGGTTCACCGCGTTCGATGCCGATGGTCAGTGGATGAACCCGGCGACGCACCGGATCAGCAAGGAGCGCACCAAGGTCATCGTCGTAGCGATGCCTGACACGCCCGCCGGCGATGCCGCGATCGCCGCGATCAAGGACGCCTACCGGACACAGTTCCACCAGCAGTCGGTCGGCACCACCGTACACCCGGTCTGCGGCGCGTTCTGACCGCTACGCCGGTAACTCGTAGCCGATCGCCGCCTCGATCTCGATGGTCTTGCGCACCGCCGGTCGCGCCATCATCCGCTGGTAATGCCCGGCCAGGTGCGGGAACTCGCCAGGTGCCGGATCGAGCCAGCCGCGGAATCGCCAGAACAGCCGGAACAGATGGATGTCGGCGATCGAGTAGCATCCCGCCGCCCACTCCTGCTCACCCAGCCGCTGCTCCGCGATCGCGTATACCGAGCGCGCACGCTCCGGTCCCTGCCGCCGCGCCGGATGCACCGTCGCGGCGATGAACGACATCCACGACATCGCCTGTGCCTCGGCCTCGACATCGTCCGCCGGCAGTAGGCCGGCCTCCGGGAAGCGCCGAGCGAGATAGTACAGGATGCCGGCCACCTCGGTCAGCGGGCGGCCGTCGATCGTCAATGTCGGCACCTTGCCTTCCGGGTTGATCGCCAGGAACGCCGGATCGCGATTTTCCTTCCTGTGGAACGACAGCGGCCGGCTCTCGAACGGCGCGCCGATCTCGTGCAGTGCGATGTGTGGCGCCATCGAGCTCGCGCCAGGCGCGAAATACAGCGTCAGCATCGATCCTGGCCGGCCGCCGCAGTCATGGCGGGCCTGCGGCTGGTTGATCCGGGCAGCAAGCGATGCCTTTGGAAATGGCCACCTCAGTGACTGCAAGCGTCATTCCTTCCCGGGCGACCAATGTGCCGGGACGTCGATCCGCCGCAGCGCCGGCGATCGCATCCATCACGTCATCGTCGTGACTTGGGTCATGGTGAAACAACACGAGTTGCCCGACCGCGGCGGCATCGGCAAGGTTCACGCCTGCCTGCCAGGTCGAATGCCCCCAGCCGACCCGGGACCGATATTCCGCGTCCGTGTAGCTGGCATCGTAGATCAGCACGTCCGTGCCGTCGACAAACCGGAGCAGGTCCCCGTCGAGCCCATCCGCCGGGTGCTCGGTATCCGTGATGTAGCAGATGCTGGCACCGCCCCAATGGACCCGGTAGCCGATCGAGTTGCCAGGGTGGCGCAGAGCCGTCGTCCCGACACGCAGGTCCGGGTGCAGTTGCAGATATTCTCCCGCTATAAAATCGTGAAACGCGGTGTGCGCACGAAAGTCCGCATCCAGGTCGGGCATCAACGGCGCTCGCCAGGTGACACGCAGCGCCTCTGCGATGCCAGCCGGCGCGGCAAGATGGCCGCCCCAGAAGCGCAGGCGCGCCTGCGGGTCGTACAGCGCCGGGAGGAACGGCAGCCCGCAGATGTGGTCGAGGTGGGTGTGACTGAGCAGCAGATCAGCATCCACCGGCACCTGGGAAGCGGCCAGAGCGGCGCCGAGCTCGCGCAGCCCGCTGCCGGCATCGAGGATCAGCAAATGCGGGCCGCAGCGCAATTCGACGCAAATTGTATTCCCGCCATACCGCAACGTCGCCGGCCCAGGCGTGGGGAGGCTGCCCCGCACACCCCAGAAGCGCATGCCCATGCCACCGCCGGGCTCGGCCGCGGACTTCTCCGGGCCTTCGTCTGTCAACAGGTTCATCACTCCCGCCTCAGGGTGTTCCAGAAACTCCACGGGCCGCCCCACTCGCGCTTCCGCGAAAACGGTCCGAGCGCGCACTCTGCCAGCAAAATCCAGTGCGGGCACCGCAAAGCAATTCCTGGACCAAGGTTTTTTTTGGGCAGCCGGCCAGTTGCCACGATCCAACGGGCGGCCACAGCCAATTCCTTGCGGCGTTGATCCAAACAACCTGATCCTGCGACTTCATACCAGAAACAAACTCGAACCTGAAGAGCAATGTTCTTGCCGGCGTCGCTTTCGCTGCCGGTCCGAAGTGATTTGGCGCAACGGCGGGCGGCCGCTACTGTACGAGCGCGCTGGCGCCCGCGGCAGAGCGATCCTGGCCAGCTCCGGGGGAAACATGGCGACCATACCGACAGCTCAGGCGCAACGCCCGGCGCGGGATAGCGACGGCACCCTGGCCGACCGGTTAGAGCTCCTCACCCGCACGCTCGCTGCCCGTGAAGCGGAAAACCGCGCGCTGATCGCCAGCCAGGTCGCCAGCATCGAGGTCCTGAAGGCGATCTCCGCCTCACCTGAAGACACCCAGCTGGTGTTCGACCTGATCGCCCGGCACGCGCGCGAGTTGTGCGATGCGGTCGCGGTGGTCGTGATCGAACATGACGGCACACTGCTGCACCTGCGAGCACTCGAAGGCTACGACGCCGCGGTGGCCGATCCGCTGCGCGACGCCTTTCCGCGACCGCCGGGCCGGGAGACCATGGCGGGCCGCGTCGCGCTGAGCGGTCAGACCGGCCACATCCGCGACATGAGCGTCGATGCCGAGATGTTTCAGATCGGTCGTGACCTGGGCATCGGCTCCCTGCTCGGGGTGCCGATGCTGCGCGAAGGCAGGACGATCGGTGTCATCCTGGTGGCGCGATACCAGACCGGAGGGTTCGCCGACACCCAGGTCGCGCTACTGCAATCGTTCGCCGAGCAGGCGGTGATCGCCATCGCCAGCAGGACGACGCTTCGAGAGCTGCGCGCGCGCACCGCCGAACTGGCAACCCGGAACAACGAATACGGCGAGCGGATCGAACAGCAGGCCGCGACCATCGACGTGCTGAAGGTGATGTCGGCCTCGCCAGGCGATGCACGTCCGGTGTTCGAGCTGATCGTGGAACGGGCGCGCGCGTTCTGCGAGGCCGACATCGCGGCGGCGGCGCTGCTAGAAGGCGACAAGTTGCACCTGCAGGCTCAATCGGGCGTGACGGGCGAACATGCCCGGTACTACGGCTCGCAGTTCCCACGGCCGATCGACGCGACCACCCAGTTCGGCCGGGCGATCCTCGCACGTGACGTCGTGCAGACGCCGGATGTGCGCGGCGACCCTGATCATATCGCGAACGAGTATATTCGCGCTGAACCGCGTTCGCTCGTTGCGGTACCGCTACTGCGTGTTGATACGCCGATTGGCGCGCTCACCCTGGTGCGGAGAACGCCGGGCGAATTCTCCACGACCCAGATCGAATTGCTGCGGACCTTCGCCGAGCAGGCGGTGATCGCGATCACGAGTGCCGAGACCTATCGCGCATTGCAGGAGCGCACCGCGGCGCTGGCGGCGCGCAACAGCGAATACGGCGAGCGGATCGAGCAGCAGGCCGCGACCATCGACGTGCTGAAGGTGATGTCGAGTTCACCGGGTGACGCACAGCCGGTGTTCGAGCTCATTGCCCGGAGGGCACTGGAATTTTGCGATGCCGCCGGGGCAAGATTGGTCGAATTCGACGGTAAGCTGCAGCATCTGCGCTCTCTCGTCCGCGCTGATGGCATAGAAACAGAATCCGACAAGGTCCTTCGCCAGCGTTACCCGGCGCCGCCTGACCGCGACTCGATCTCGGGCCGTGTCATTCTCGAAGGGCGCATCGTCCATACTCACGATGAGGCAGAGGTCCCACACGGTCTGCGCGGCCGCTATACAGGCTCGATTATGGGAGTCCCGCTGCTGCGCGACGACCGCACCGTCGGCGCCATCGTGCTGTCACGATTGCAACCCGGCGGCTTCAGCGAGACCCAGATTGAATTGTTGCAGACATTTGCCGAGCAGGCGGTGATCGCCATCACCAGCGTCGCCAACTTCCGTGCATTGCGGGAACGCACCGCCGAGCTGACCCGCTCCGTCGCCGAGCTGCAGGCGCTGGAGGAGGTGCTGCGTGCGGTCAATTCCTCGCTCGATCTGGATACCGTTCTCGCCACTATCATCAGCCGCGCTGTGCAGCTCTCGGAGGCCGACGAAGGCACGATCTACGAATTCGACGCTGCCGACGAAGTATTCGTGCCGAAGTCCGCCTACGGCATGACGGTGGAGCGGGTCGAGGAGCTGCGCGACCGACGCATCCGCATCGGCGAGACCCCACTCGGCAACAGTGCGGCGATGCGCACGCCGCTGCATATCCCCAACCTGACCGAGACATTCGACGCGGATAGCGTGCGGGGACTGGTGGACGCCGGCATCCATGCCCTGCTCGCCGTGCCGCTGCTGCGCGAGGACACGGTGGTCGGCGGTCTGGTGATCCGCCGCCGCGCCGCCGGTGGTTTCGCGCCCACGATTCCAACGCTGCTGCAAACCTTCGCCGGCCAGTGCGTCCTCGCGATCGAGAACGCGCGGCTGTTCCAGGAAGCCGGCCGCGCGCGCACCGCGGCCGAGGCCGCGCTGGCCGATCTGCGTCGCGCCCAGGACCGGCTGGTGCAGTCGGAGAAGATGGCCTCGCTTGGCCAGCTCACCGCCGGCATCGCGCACGAGATCAAGAACCCGCTCAACTTCGTCAACAATTTTGCCGAACTATCGGTCGATCTGCTGGATGAACTGCGCGATGCCGTGTCCGCCAACCTGCGCGCCGAGGTCGACGATCTGACAACGACGCTGAAGGGAAATCTGGCGAAGATCGCCGAGCATGGCCGGCGCGCCGACAGCATCGTGAAGAATATGCTGCTGCACTCACGTTCCGGCCCCAGCGAGCACCGCGCGATCGATCTGAACAGCATAGTCGACGAGGCGCTGAACCTCGCGTATCACGGCGCGCGGGCTGCGATACCGGGATTCAACATCACGCTGGTGAGGGACCTCGACCCGGCCGCCGGCATGGTCGATCTGTATCCGCAGGAATTCATCCGGGTGATGCTGAATCTGATCAGCAACGGCTTCTACGCCGCACGCAAGCGCAGCGAGCAGACCGCAGGCGAGGGCTTCGAGCCGACGTTGCGGCTGACCACGCGGAACCTGGGCGAGCAGGTGGAAATCCGCGTGCGCGACAATGGGACCGGGATCAGCGAGGCGGTGCGGGACAAAATCTTCGAGCCGTTCTTCACCACCAAGCCGGCTGGCGAAGGTACCGGGCTCGGCCTGTCGCTCAGCTACGACATCGTCGTCAAACAACATGGGGGGCATCTTACCGTGGACAGCCAGCCCGACGCATTCACCGAATTTGCGATTTCATTGCCGCGCCAAATGACGGCGGGAGAAGGAGTTATGCCATGACCGTTCGGGTGCTGGTGGTCGACGACGAACCGGATGTGGAAGCGCTGTTCCGCCAGCAATTCCGCCGTGAAACGCGTCAGGGGCTGTACATCCTCGACTTCGCGCTGTCCGGCGAGGCCGCGCTGGACAAGCTAGACGGAAGTGCCGGCGAGCAGATCATTCTGTTGGTGTCGGACATCAACATGCCCGGCATGAGTGGGCTCGATCTGCTGCCTAAGGTGAAATCGCGGCGGCCGGAACTGCCGGTGTTCATGATCTCTGCCTACGGCGACGCCGACCGGGTGGCGCTGGCGCTCGCCCGTGGGGCACAGAAATTCATGACCAAGCCAGTGGATTTCCCGCAGCTGAAGCAGGATGTTACGCTGGCGATCGCGGACGCCAGGGGGAATGGATGACTTCACGCATTCTGGTGGTGGACGACGAGCCGGATTTGGAGTTGCTGATCTCGCAGCGCTTCCGCCGGCAGATCCGCGATGGAACGTTCAGCTTTGCCTTCGCCGACGACGGCGTGAACGCGCTCGCGGCGCTGGCCGACGATCCCGCCATCGACATGGTCGTCACCGATATCAACATGCCGCGAATGGACGGTCTGACACTGCTCGGCCGGTTGCAGGAGCGCGAGGACAACATGGCCACGGTCATCGTCTCCGCCTACGGCGACATGGCCAACATCCGTACCGCGATGAACCGCGGCGCGTTCGACTTCCTGACCAAGCCGATCGACTTTTCTGACCTCGAAACCACCATTGCCAAGACGCTGCGCAACCTGGAGATCACCCGCGGCTATCAGCGGCGTCAGCAGGAGGCGGAACGCGCGCGGGCGCAGCTCGCGCGGTATTTCTCGCCCAGCCTGGCGGAGCGTCTCGCCGCCTCGACCGACGATATAGATCTCGGTGCCCAGCGACGCGACGTCACCTCGATGTTCACCGATATCGCCAGCTTCACGACGTTGGTGGAAGGCATCGACCCAAATACGATCGGTCCGCTGTTGAATGATTACTTGTCCGGTATGACCGAGATCGTGTTCGACCACGGCGGCACGCTGGTGAAGATCAGCGGCGATGGGCTGAATGTGTTGTTCGGTGCGCCTGCCGACCAACCGGACCACGCCGCGCGTGCGGTCGCCTGCGCGATGGCGCTGGATGAATTTGCCGAGGCGTTCCGCGCGCGCTGGCGCGAACAGGGCACTGCGATCGGGATCACCCGCATCGGTATCAATTCCGGGCCGGCGCTGGTCGGCAATTACGGCGGTGGGCGGTTCTTCGACTACAATGCGCACGGCGACACCATCAACATTGCGGCGCGGCTGGAAGCGGCGAACAAGCAGCTCGGCACGCGCATCTGCGTCGGCGGTAGCGTGGTGGAGCGCATCGCCGACTTCCGTTGCCGTCCGGTGGGGAATTTGATCCTGCGCGGCCGCCACGAAGCGCTGCCGGTGCACGAGCCGCTGACACCGGCACGCCACGCGGACGTGCTGACCGAGGCCTACCGCGACGCGTTCACCAGGGCGGAAGCGTGCGATCCGTCCGCCTTGTCGGCGTTCGCCGCGCTGCTGGGACGTGACAGCGGCGATGGTTTGGTCAGCTTTCATCTGAAGCGACTGCTCGCCGGTGCCACCGGCGTCTCGGTGACACTGGACTGACGGATGCGACAATGCTCGGCTACAGGGTAAACCGATGACCGTGACGCAGGATGACGCAGTGGCGGAGCTTCAGCGCGCCAACGCGGCGTTGCGGCAGCAGCTCGACGAACAGCGTGCCGAACGCGACGCGGCGCTGGCGCGGGAGGCCGCGTTGGCAGAGGTGCTGGACGTCATCAACCGTTCACCGGGCGATCCCACGCCGGTGTTCGATGTACTGCTCGAAAGGGCGATGCGGCTGTGCGAGGCCAGCTTCGGCGAGCTGTACAGCTACGACGATGTTCGCTTTCATCCGATCGCCCTGTTGGGTGTTCCTCCCGCTTACGCGGCGTTCAAGCAGCAACGGGAGTATCAGCAGGCGAAGCCCGACCCTGCGTCGATGGCGACGCGCGTAGTCTCGGGCGACCCGGTCGTCCATGTCGTGGACCTGATGGACACCGAGGCCTACCGCGCCGGCTTTCCTAACCGCCGCGCCATGGTCGATCTCGGTGGCGCCCGCTCGGCAGTCTCCGTTGCGCTGCGCAAGGACAACAAGCTACGCGGCGCATTCGTGATCTACCGCCAGGAGGTTCGCGCGTTCTCCGACAAGGAGATCGCACTGCTGCGAAATTTCGCTGCACAGGCGGTGATCGCGATGGAGAACGCGCGGCTGCTGGGCGAACTCCGGCAGCGCACCGGCGACCTGCAGGAATCGCTGGAATACCAGACCGCGACCAGCGAGGTGCTGAAGGTCATCAGCCGCTCGACGTTCGATCTTCAGCCGGTGCTCGAGACTGTCGCCCGAACAGCTGCGCTCCTCTGCGACGCGGAAATGTCGATGGTCGGTTATCGTACAGGCGATTCGTGGCGTCCAGCGGCGAACTTTGGGTACCCGCCGGAATATGAGGCCTATGAACGATCGCATGGTCCAATGACCGTCGACCCTGATTCGCCGTCTGTCGGTTGGCGGGCAATTCGCGAGGCGCGCGTTGTGCATGTCGCCGACGTCGCGACGGTTCCGGGGTATCACGAGGCATCGGTCAAACTGGCGCGGCAACGCACCACGCTCGGAGTTCCGATGCTTCGCGACGGCGAAGTTACCGGCGTCATCATGCTCGCGCGCCAGCGGGTGCAGCCATTCACCGATCGGCAGATCGAACTGGTCACCACCTTTGCCGATCAGGGGGCGATCGCGATCGAGAACACGCGTCTGCTGACCGAGCAACAGGAAGCGCTGGAGCGACAGACAGCGACTGCCGAGGTCCTGGAGGTCATCAATGCGAACCCTGGCAATCTCACGCCAGTGTTCGATATAATTCTAGCCAAACATATTTGAAATTTTCCGCCTGAACGAGCGTTGCCGCGCTATTCGACGCCAACGAGTTTGTCGGTTGGGTATCCGAGGATGGTGATGACGCGACCGGTATCGCGATCCGAATAGACGAAGGTCGGCCCATTGATCCGATAGCTGCCCTTCCATTCGATGGCAAACGTGGCCGCGGTTTCCACGATCTGGATCGGTTCGGCTTCGCCATTTCGGGCGAGCCTTACTGCGAGGAAATCAGTGCGGTCGAGCAGCCATGCATCGCCGGTTTTGGTCGAGAACAGGACCAACTGTCCAATCGTGACAATGCGTCCGTCGTAGTCGGCGGCGCGGTGCTGGATGTAGCGCACCTCGTCGGCCAACCGAATGCCACCGCCTTCCACGATCCGCTTGCCCGGGCCACGCTTGACGGATTGTCGATCCCTACCGGGTCTCGCGGGGTTTGCCATGGACCTGTTCACCCAGCTGTTCGGCGGCTTGCTGGCCTTCGTCTACCACTGCTTCGACCGTATCGTCATATACGGCTACCTCAGCGGGCTGTCGCGGCCCGAGCGGGTGGTGAACTTCTTCCATCAAGTCGTTGGCGTTCCTGTGGTCAGCAGGGAGATCCTGAGCCAGCGCACCGCTGACTACCAGAACTGGGTGGAAGCATTCGCTCGCAATCATCGCATCCCGATCGAATGGGCCGAAAAGGGGCGTGCGCAAGGAAAACCATGTCCTGCCATGGCAACGCCGCATGGTGCGGGCGGAGAACTACGGCGTCTATTACATCCTCAAGAGCATGGAGCAGGGGCCGACCTTTCGCGTCACCGTACCAAAATACCCCACCAAGGACGCCAATTATCGCATCCTGGCGCGTCAGCGCAGCCGCTTCACCCACTACTACTTCTACATCCGCGACGAAACCCTCGGCCCGATGGTCATGCGGGTCGCCTCGTTCCTGCCGTTCCAGGCCACGTATTACCTCAATGGCCACAGCTTCATCGAGCAGGAGCTGAACCGAGCCCAGATCGGCTTCCGCAAGGTCGACAATGCCTTTCTCGCGGTCGATGACGTTGCCGCGCTGCAGGCCGCCGCCGATCGGCTGAGCCCGGAGATCATCCGCAAACGCCTCGACTACTGGACGCTGATCTTGGGTCCGAAGTTCTCCGCCAAGGAGCGCACCCGACTCAGCCTGTCGCGCTTCTACGCGATCGCCCAGATCGAATACTGCCGCAACTTCATCTTCAAGCGACACTTTCCCATCCACAAACTGTTCGAACGCAGCTGCGAGCTCGGTCTGTGGCGGCTCACCGGCGACAAGATCGCGGCAATCTTCGGCACACGGGTGAACCGCAGGATGCACGGCAAACTCGCCACCATTATCGACCGCGTCGAGCACGGCCACCATGTCTTCCGGGCCTACTTCAAGCACGCCTTCCTCAAACAATACGAAAAGTTCGCCACCTACCTGCGAAACGAGCTGGTCTCAAACAACCTCGCCGATTTCCAGCTCAGGAAGGGACTGGATCATCTCCATGCCGTGCGCGAGCGGTTCCAAACCATCACAGATCGCTTCGCCGGCTTCCAGGCGCAATGGCTCAACGTCCATGTTGACTTCCCGCTGTTGCAACGCCTCGCCCTCCCCATCACCATCGGCGCAGTCCGCTATCCCGGCATCAAGCTGCATGATCCGCGCGTCATCCGCCTGCTCGAAGTCCTCCTGCACAGTGGCAGCCACGTCGGTGGCTGGTCCGCCAAACAAATCCATCAAACAGTAATCTCCACCTTCCAGCTCTCCGACACACGCTACGGCATCAACCAGCTGCGCTACGACCTGCGCAAACTCAAAGGCCACGGCTTGCTGCAGCGAGATGGATCCCGCTACGCTTACCGCCTCTCCCCAAAAGGCGTCCAGGTTGCGCTGCTCTTTCTCTTCTTCCACAAACGGCTCTGCGGTCCGCTCGCCAACAGCCGCTTCCACCACCGCCCCGTCGCACGTCACCAGCCACACAGTAAATTGGAAACCGCATACCACCGCGCCGACAAAGCCATCCAACAGATCGTCGATCTGCTTGCCGCATGATCTTCGCAGCGACAATTGTTAGACTCTTTTGGTCAAAGATTCGCCCAGGTAGAATCTAGAGAAGGCGCATAGACTGTGCGGCGCGGCCATGGGTGCCCTGGTGCTCTACGATGGTGAGCATTTCCGGGCGGTCGCCACGCACGGGATCCCGGAACAGCATGCGGCGCTGATACGCCAACCCTACCCGCCCAACCGTCACCACCTGCCGCTGTTGCGCGGCGCGCGCTTTATTCACATGCCGGACATCAAGGCGGTCGGGACGTCGGACCATGAGGTGCTCCGCAATCTCGTCCAGAACACCGATGCGCGGACCCACCTGATAGTGCCATTGCGCAAGGATGGCTCCCTGCTCGGCAATATCACCGCTTACCGTCATGAAGTTCGCCCTTATAGCGACAAAGAGATCGCCCTGTTGGAGAACTTCGCCGCCCAGGCGGTGATCGCGATGGAGAACGCACGGCTGCTGACCGAGCAACAGGACGCGCTGGAACGACAGACCGCGACGGCTGAGGTCCTCCAGGTCATCAACAACTCGCCGGGTGAGCTTGCGCCGGTGTTCGCTGCGATGCTCGACAAGGCGTTGGGATTATGCGGAGCCGCTTTCGGTGTGCTGTGGACCTACGATGGCGAGCGGGTTCATGCGGCCGCGGTCCGCGGCGTACCGCCGGCGTTTGCGGAGTTCTTGACACGAGCTCCGCATTCACTCGGTTCGGATAACGCGCACAGCCGCCTGCTGGGCGGCGATTCCGTGGTACATATTGCCGACGTTGCACAGGATCCGGCGGGCCAGTCCGGTGACCCGATCCGGCGCACTCTTGTCGAGGTGGGCGGCGGCCGAACCCTGCTTGCGGTTCCGCTGCGCAAAGACGACGCCTTTCTCGGCGACTTCGTCATCTACCGGCAGGAAGTCCGCCCGTTTTCCGACAAGCAGATCGCGCTGTTGCAGACCTTCGCCGCGCAGGCGGTGATCGCGATTGAGAACGCGCGGCTGCTCGATGAGCTGCGTGCCCGTACCAGCGACCTTCAAGAGTCGCTCGAATACCAGACCGCGACCAGCGAGGTGCTGAGGGTCATCAGCGGTTCGACCTTCGATCTCGAACCGGTGTTTCAGAGTGTCGCCGCGACGGCCGCCCGGCTATGCCGTGCCGATCAGGCTGCCATTTATCTAGACCGCGATGGCGAATACTGTTGGGCGAGCGGATATTCCCAGTTGCCGGAATACGAGCGCATCGAACGCGAGGTGAGAATCCGCCCAGGCACTGGCACGCTGGTCGGCCGCGTGGCACTCGAAGCCCGCCCGGTCCATATCCTCGATGCCTGGACTGATCCGCAGTACGAGGTGAAGGGCGACGCGCGGGTGGGCGATATTCACACGTTGCTAGGCGTGCCGCTGTTGCGCGACGGATCGCCGATCGGGGTCATCGGCCTCGGGCGCCAGAGGATCGAATCATTCACCACGCGTCAGATCGAACTCGTCAGCACATTCGCCGACCAGGCCGTCATCGCGATCGAGAACACGCGGCTGATCACTGAACAAAAGGTGGCGCTGGAGCAGCAGACCGCGACCGCCGAGGTGCTGCAGGTCATCAACTCCTCGCCCGGCAATCTTGCGCCGGTGTTCGAAACGATGCTGGACAAGGCGATGCGGCTATGCGAGGCCGCGTTCGGCTCGCTCTATACGTACGACGGTGAGCGCTTCCATTCCGCCGCTCAGCGCGGGGTGCCGTCGGCCTATGCGGCGTTCAGAGAGCAGAACTCGCCGGAACCAATACCCGACAGCAGCTTTGCGCAGGCCATCCAGACGCGGCGCACGCTCCAGGTCGTGGATCTGATGGCCGAACAGCCGTATCTCGACGGTTATCCCAATAGCCGCGCCATGGTCGAGCTGGGCGGCATACGAACCATTCTCACGGTTCCGCTCCGCAAGGACGATGCTCTGCTCGGGCTCGTCGAGGTGTATCGGCAGGAAGTGAGGCCATTTTCCGACAAGCAGATCGCGTTGCTGGAGAATTTTGCCGCGCAGGCCGTGATCGCGATCGAGAACGCGAGGCTGCTCGGCGAATTGCGCGAAGCACTGGAGCGCCAGACCGCGACGGCCGAGGTGTTGCAGGTGATCAATGCTTCGCCCGGCGATGTCACGCCGGTATTCGAGGCGATCCTGGACAAGGCGCACGCGCTTTGCGGCGCCGCGATCGGGTCTTTGGTGCTGTATGACGGTACGAATTTTCGCGCGGCGGCAACGCATGGCTGGCCGGCTTCTGTCGCGGCGTTGTTCCAAGAGCCCGCCCCGCCGAACCGCTCACGGCAACCCCTCGTTGACGGCGAACGTTTTGTGCACATCCTGGACATTCGCGCATTCGACCCGGGACCGAACAGTCCATGGGACGATGCAACGCGAGAGAGCACCGATGCGCGGACCATGTTGCTGGTGCCGCTGCGCAAGGACGGCGTCCTGCTCGGCTTTATCAGCGCATTCCGCCCGGAGGTCCGCGCATTCTCCGACAAAGAGATCGCGCTGCTGGAGAACTTCGCCGCCCAGGCGGTGATCGCGATGGAGAACGCGCGATTGCTGACCGAGTTACAGGAAGCGCTCGACGAGCAGACGGCGACCGCTGAGGTGCTGCGCGTCATCAATGCCTCACCTGGAAATCTGGTCCCGGTTTTTGCTGCGATGATCGACAAGGCGGCGCGGCTGGCTCAGTCGGAATTTGGCGTACTGGCGACCTATGACGGCTCGGTCTTCCACGTATTCACTGGTGAGCAATCGGCGACAGAAACCACCCTCAGCCCCGAGCCAGGCAGCGCGCTGGCCGACCTGGTCGATGGGGCCCAATTCATTCACATCCCGGACGTGAAAGATACCGATGCGTACCGCGCCGGCGTCCCTAGCCGCGTATGGCTCGTTGAGGCGCTTGGCGCCCGTACTTGCCTATGGATACCCATGCGCAAGGACGATGCGTTGCTTGGGGTGCTTGCCTCATACCGGCGGGAAGTCCGGCCGTTCAGCGACCGCCAGATCTACCTGTTGCAAAACTTCGCCGCCCAGGCGGTGATCGCGATGGAGAACGCGCGATTGCTGACCGAGCAGCGCGAGGCGCTGGAACAGCAGACCGCGACCGCCGAGGTATTGCAGGTCATCAATGCAAACCCTGGCGATCTGACTCCGGTATTCGACGCGATACTTGAGAAGGCACACAGCTTGTGCGGTGCGACCGTGGGTAACCTGACGATCTACCAAGACGGGCATTTCCATGCGGTGGCGACGCATGGTTTCCCCGAACAGGTTGCCGTGCTGATGCAGCATCCCTTGCCCCCCAATGCGTTCACTCGGGAGCTGATACGCGGGGCACGCTTCCGTCAGATCGCGGACATCCGTGCGATCGAGGTAAGTCCGGACTACCGGATCTTGCGCGCGTTGCTGAAGTACACAGATGTGCGGACCGTTCTGATTGTGCCGCTGCGCAAGGACGATGCCTTGCTCGGCCTGATCAGTGCGAACCGCCCGGAAGTGCGTCCGTTCTCGGAGAAAGAGATCGCGCTGCTGGAGAACTTCGCCGCCCAGGCGGTGATCGCGATGGAGAATGCGCGGCTGCTGGATGAAATCCGCCAGCGCCAGGAAGAACTCCGCGTCACTTTCGAGAACATGGGCGATGGTGTTGCCATGTTCGACGAAACGCCGCGCCTGGTGGCCTGGAACCGCAAGTTCCAGGAACTGCTCGACGTGCCCGACGAAATCCTCGCCGAGCGGCAGACCTATGCGGACTATATCCGCTATCTCACCGAACGCGGCGAGTACGGGCCGGGTGTCGATCCGGAGGCTCAGCTCCGCTTTTTCCAGCAGCGAGCCGGCGAACACTACGTGTTCGAACGCGCCCGCCCCGACGGCAGGATCATCGAGGTCCGTCACAATCCGGTCCCGGCCGGCGGCTTCGTGCTGATCTTCGCCGACATCACCGAGCGGAAACGCAGCGAGGCCGAACTTCGCGCCGCCCGCGACGCGGCTGAACAGGCCAGCCGTACCATCGAGGCCGCCTATCGTGACCTCAAAGCCGCGCAGGCCAACCTGATCCAGGCCGAGAAGATGGCCTCGCTTGGCCAGCTCACCGCCGGCATCGCGCACGAAATCAAGAACCCGCTCAACTTCGTCAACAACTTCGCCATCCTGTCGGTCGAGCTGCTCGGCGAACTGAAGGAGGCCGCCGCGCCTGCACTGACCGCGTTGGACGAAGCCGGGCGCGCCGAGGTGGACGAAGTCGTGGGCATGCTGACCAGCAATCTGGAAAAGATCACCGAGCATGGTCGGCGTGCCGACGGCATCGTCCGCAGCATGCTGGAACATTCGCGTGGCGGGTCCGGCGAGCGCCGGCGCGTCGATCTCAACACGCTGGTCGAGGAGGCGCTGAACCTCGCCTATCACGGTGCCCGCGCGCAGGACCAGAGCTTCAACATCACACTGCAACGCGAATTCGCCGCGGGCATCGCGCCGGTCGAGCTGGTGCCACAGGATGTGACCCGGGTGTTGTTGAATCTGTTCAGCAACGGCTTCTACGCCGCCACCAAGCGCGCGCGGAGCGAGACGGCGCCGGAGTACGAGCCCACGCTGAAGGTCACAACGCGCGAACTCGGCGACGCGGTCGACATCGGCGTGCGCGACAACGGCATCGGTATTCCCGCCGGAGATCAGGGACAGGTTGTTCCAGCCGTTCTTCACCACCAAGCCGACCGGCGAGGGCACTGGCCTCGGCCTCTCGATCAGCTACGACATCGTGACGCAGCAGCACGGCGGCAGCATCACCGTCGACAGTCAGGCCGGTGCATTTACCGAATTCACCGTACGCCTGCCGCGCCAGTGGTAGCCACGGCGTTAACTCCGCGCTAACCGATGATGTGCCAGGAGCACCCGATGAGCGGAATTGGTGCCGTCGCCCCGGCCGACAAGCGCAAGCCTGCCGAGGGACGCCAGCCGTCGGAGCGCGATGGCGGCAAGGGGTCGCCGCCGCGCCGTCCTCGCGAGGCACCGACGGATGCCGACCTCGTCGAGGTGCAACCGCACAAGCTGGACCTCGAGGCCTAGCGTGGCGGATTGTGCCACCATGCAGCAGCCGGCAACGGCACCTTGGTCGGCAATTTTCAGAATGGCTTGACGGTTCACAAAACAATCGTTGCGCGTATCTGAGCGTGCTGTTAGGTATTCTGCGATACGAATACCGGTGCTTTACAACCCTGCGAGACCCTCGAAATCAGGCGCTCGAGGGACGGCCGCCTGGGGTTGATGCGTTGCCGCGCTGTCTGCCTGAATGATGGACGTGACCATCGGCGCGGACCGGTGGTTCGCACCAGATGAAATGGGGAAGGGGGGCGAGCACGCATGAGCGACCCGTTTGTTGGTCAGGTGATTGCGGTCGGGTTCAATTTCGCCCCGGTCGGCTGGCACCTCTGCGATGGAGCGCTGCTGCCGATCAACCAAAACACTGCGTTGTTCTCCCTACTGGGCACCACATTCGGCGGCGACGGCCAGACGACGTTCGGGTTGCCGGATCTGCGCGGGCGAACCGTGCTCGGCGCCGGCCAGGGACCCGGACTTCAGCCATACCAGCTCGGCGAGATCGCCGGCGTCGAAATCGGTCACGCTGATCAGCGGCCAGTTCGCAAGCCACACGCATGCGCTGGCAGGGGCAACAACGGCGACGACGCCGACGCCTGGCACGGGGGCGGTACTCGGCACGCCTGCGACCGGAACGCCGATGTATGCCAGTGCCGGCGCGTCAGCCACACTGGCAGGCAGCACGGTCGCAAACAGCCCGGGCGGTGGCGGCCCGCATGAAAACCGGCAGCCCACGACGACAGTCACCTACATCATCAGCCTCAACGGGGTTTACCCCTCGCGGTCATGACGTTCTGGCCACGGCCAGGCAGGAGCGTAACGGATGACACCATTTCTCGGGCAGATAACCCTGTACCCGTACAATTTCGCGCCCCTTGGATGGGCGTTCTGCCAAGGCCAGTTGCTGCCGATCAACCAGAACACCGCGCTGTTCTCGCTGTTAGGGACGCAGTTCGGCGGCAATGGCACTTCGAATTTCGCACTGCCCGACCTGCGGGGCCGGGTGCCGAACGGGCAAGGCCAGGGGCCGGGGCTGTCGCCCTATAACGTCGGTAACATGCAGGGCGCGGAGCACGTCACTCTGCTCACCGCGACAACTCCTTCGCACACCCACGGATTGATGGCCTTTGCTGTCTCCGCGACGACCAATGCGCCGAACGGCGCGCTTCCGGCCGAGGCGCATGGCACCGGGCGCGGCGGCGGATTTGCGGTCAACACCTACGCGGCGCCCGCCGCCGCGGTGAACCTCGCGGCCGGCCAGGTTGCGTCGGTGCCCGGCGGCGGAGTCGGCCACAACAATCTGCAGCCGTATCTGACGCTGAACTGGTGCATCGCGTTGCAGGGGATCTTCCCGGCGCGCAACTAGTATCGACTGAAACCGCGCCGCTGCGGCGCGCGGACGGAGAATGCGAGCATGGCACAGCCATTTATTGGTGAGATCGAAGCCTTTCCGTACAACTTCGCTCCGAACGGCTGGGCCTTCTGCGCCGGACAGCTGCTGCCGATCTCGCAGAATACCGCGCTGTTCTCTCTGCTAGGCACGACCTTCGGCGGCGACGGCGTGTCGAACTTCGCGCTGCCCGATCTGCGCGGGCGCATTGCCAACGGCTTTGGCCAGGGACCGGGCCTCGCATCGTACAACCTCGGACAGCAGGGCGGCCAGGAATCGCACACGCTGACGCTGTCCGAGATGCCGTCCGGCAGCCATAGTCATACGATCACCGCGGTGAACAACGGGACGACAGGCGGCACCAACGTGCCGAGTGGTTCGGTCACGTTGGGCAGTGGCTATGCCAACGAAACCGGATCACCGGCGGTGAGCATCTACAGTTCGGCCGCGCCGACGGTCGCCATGGGGGCTTTGAGCGTCATTGGCGGACAGCCCCACGAGAACCGCATGCCGTTCCTCGGGCTCAACTACTGCATCGCGTTGTTCGGAATCTTTCCGTCGCGCAACTGAAGCGGCCGCGGGCGCGCTGCGATCAGTTGAATACGACCTGATAGTCCTGATGGTCGCGAGACGGCGTGTGGACGGGAATCAGATACAGTTCAAACCCTGCGCCATCGCCGAAGACGAGGCGGTGCATGCCTTCGGGCACGATCGGCACGGGCGGGCCACGCAGCTTCAGGCTGAACGGGGCGCGCATCGCGGTCTCCGCTGCATGCGCGCCGCGCTGGTCCACGGTCACCAGAGTGAGCGCGTGCCCATCGGGCAGGGATACCGTCTTGCCGATGTACGGCGCAAAGCTGGTGGCGTCTGGTGCGTCGGTCATGCTGCCGTGTCCTGGCCTTGCAGAGCAGCGAACGATGCGAGAGAAGGGTGGCGTTGTCGAGAGCACGGCGATGTCGGGCGATGCCGGTGGATGTGACTTTGCCGACCGCGGACGGTGCACTGACGTTGCGGCCGATGCGCGACACCGAAGCCGATGCGGCGTTTCACTATGCGCTGTTCGCAGCCACCAAGGCAGCGGACATGGTGACGATGCCGATCGACGCAGCGGGCAAGGACTTCCTGCTGCGGATGCAGTACGCATCCATGACGGCGACCTACCGGCGCGACTATCCCACGGCGCGTTTCGAAGTGATCGAACTTGCCGGAGAGCCGATTGGGCGAATTGTCACCGACGTGGGGGATGGCTGCGTCACCTATGTCGATCTCGCGTTGTTGCCGTTTGTGCAGGGGCGAGGGTTGGCGACCGCACTGATGCTGCAGCTTCTGGACGAACCGCGTCGGCTGGGCTTGCCGGCGCGGGCCAGTGTGCTGGCGCAGAATGCTCCGTCGCTGAAACTGTTCGGCCGCCTCGGCTTTGTGGAAACCGGTTATGCGCCGCCGTTCGTGCTGCTGCAGTGGCAGGCGCCCGCGGCTACCACGAGCGGTCTCAGGCGAAGTGGAATCGCGACGAGATGATGGGTTTCGCTGCGCTCTACCCATCCTACGGCAAGTACGGCAACGCGTGCGCCAACTCGTAGGATGGGTAGAGCGCAGCGAAACCCATCGAACAAATTGACGGCACGAGTTTCCGATCAGGCCAAAATACCCTACGTCAACCATTACGTCGCCCGATCTTAGCAGCACGGTAACCATTGCGGCGCCATTATTGGCCAACGCCCTGGCGGAGGCCGCCGCGGCGATGCATGCGGCAAAACGGCGCCCCCTCCTCCGAGGAGTGTCTCATGAGTGCTATCGGTGCCGTCTCGACGATTGCTGTCCCACAGATGGCCCAGCTCGGCCAGGCGACGAAGCCGGTCGATCGCGACGGCGATCACGACAACAACAAGCCTGATCCGGCGATCGAACGGGCGAAGCAAGCCCGTGCGGTCGTCCAGCACAAGGTGAACGTCGAAGCGTAGCCCGCTACGCGGTCAGCGCGATCGCCGCCGCTGCCTGACACGGTTCGATCACCGGCAGGCCGGCGGCATCCTCGACCGCGGCGCGGTGATGCGCCATGCCGGTGCAGCCGAGGATCACCGTTCCCGCACCTGCGGCGGTGCATGCGCGCGCGGCCTCGATCAGCCGCACGCGCGCCGCGTCCGGCTCCAGCAACGTCTCCATCGAGACGTTCAGCGCGACCTCGGCGGCAAGTCGGCGCTCCAGCCCCATTGCGCGCAGTGCGGCAAGATGGCGGGCCTTGGATGCGTCGACGATAGCAATCACGCCGAACCGCTCGGCGCGCGCCACCGCGACCGCCACTGCCGCACGGAATACGCCGAACACCGGCCGCTTCGTCGTCGCACGGGCGGCCTCGATGCCCGGATCCGAGGCGCACGCGATCACGTAGGCGTCCGCCGGTTCGCGCTCGATCAGGCGGCATAGCGGCTCCACCACGCTATGCCAGTCGCGCCAGTCGTAGATCGCCGGCGGGCCCTCGCGTAGCGTGACCACATCGAACGCCGGTCCCCCGGGCAGACGGAACGGCGCCAACGCGGCCGAAATGCCGTCGGAGCAGGCAACCGACGAGTTGGGGTTGACCACGAGAATACGTGCCATGCAGATACTGTCCGCCCACTGGCCGGCGCGATCAAGCGGACTGATATGGGGTCGCGACGGCACCCGAATTGCAAGGAAACTGCCCATGGCCCCGATCCGCTGGCAGCCGGACCGCACCACGCCGAAGCCGCCCTGGCCGGTGCCGTCGCTGGCGACCGCGCTGGGCCGCGGTCTCATGGGGCGCTGCCCGGTCTGCGGGAAGGGCAGGGCGTTCGATGGCTTTCTCCGCGTGGTCGCGCAATGCGAGCACTGCGCCGCGCCGCTTGGCTTGGCGCGTGCCGATGATGCGCCGCCTTATTTCACCATCCTGATCGTCGGCCACATCGTCATCCCGGCCATGCTGATCATGCAGATACAGGCCGATCCGCCCACCTGGCTGCTGTCGGCGATTTTCGTGCCGCTCACCGCGATCCTGGCGCATCGGGCTGATCCGGCCGGTCAAGGGTGCCACGGTCGGGCTGTTGTTGAGCTTCAACATGCTGAAGACCGACACCGAAATCGGATGAGCAGGCAGCCGTCCGGCATTGTGGACGGGCGGTTGTCCCGCGTGGTGCTGGACGGAGAGATTCCTTCCTCGCTGCCGGCGGCACTGGAAGCCGATCGCGCCCAGGCGGTCGCCGACCTCGCGGCGGAGAACCACTTCGTGCCGCTGACTGTGAAGCCGGACGTCGCGGCGGATGGACCGTTCATGCTGCACCTCGCGGTGCAGGATGGCCGGCTGGTGTTCGACGTTCGTCGCGGTAACGGCACCAGGCTGGCGGTGATCGGACTGGCGCTCGGGCCGTTCCGCGGTCTGGTGAAGGACTATCAGCTTCTGGTGGACAGCCATATCAAGGCGGTGGAAGAAGGCCACGCCGAGCGCATCCAGGCGATCGACATGGGCCGGCGCGGGCTGCACAACGAAGGTGCGGCGCTGATGCGCCAGCGGCTCGACGGCAAGATCGCCATCGACTTTCCGACCGCGCGGCGGCTGTTCACGCTGGTCTGCGTGTTGCACCAGAGGGTCTGACAGTTATGCGCATCGACGGCGTCCCCTATCGCACCATCTGGATCGATCCCGAGGATGGCTGGTCGGTGCGCATCATCGACCAGACCAAGCTGCCGTGGACGCTGGAAATCGTGCGGCTGACCGACGTGGCGCAGGCTGCCCATGCCATCCGCTCCATGCAGGTGCGCGGCGCGCCGCTGATCGGCGCGGCGGCGGCGTACGGGCTGTGTCTTGGCCTGCGGCAGGATCCGTCCTCGGTGGCGATGGAGCGCGACGCGGCACTGCTGGCGGAGACGCGGCCCACCGCGATCAATCTGCGCTGGGCGCTCGAGCGGATGCTGACCCGGCTGCGCAACACGCCGGCGATGGAGCGTGAGCGCATCGCCTATGAAGAAGCCGCCGCAATCGCGGACGAGGATGTCGCGCAGAACGAGGCGATCGGTCGTCACGGTTTGCCGTTGATCGATCAGGCGGCGAAATCAGGCCATCGGGTGAACATCCTGACGCACTGCAATGCCGGATGGCTGGCGACGGTGGATTGGGGCACCGCGCTCGCGCCGATCTATCGCGCGCACGATGCCGGCGTCGATCTGCATGTCTGGGTGGACGAGACGCGGCCGCGCAATCAGGGGGCCGCGCTGACCGCGTGGGAACTCGGCCGGCATGGCGTGGCGCACACGGTCGTGGCGGACAACGCCGGCGGTCACCTGATGCAGCACGGCGAGGTCGATCTGGTGATCGTCGGCACCGACCGCACGACACGTCGCGGCGACGTCGCCAACAAGATCGGCACCTACCTGAAGGCGCTGGCGGCGTACGACAACGGCGTGCCGTTCTGGGTGGCGCTGCCGTCGACCACGATCGACTGGACGGTGTCGGACGGCGTGGCCGAGATCCCGATCGAGCAGCGCAGCGCGGCTGAGGTAACCGACGTCACAGGCAGGACTGCGGACGGTTCGATCGCCACCGTGCGCGTGGCACCGTCCGACAGCCCGGCCGCCAATCCGGCATTCGACGTGACCCCGGCGCGTCTGGTGACCGGGCTGATCACAGAGCGCGGCCGATGCGAGGCGAGCGCCGAAGGTCTGGCGTCGCTGTTCCCGGAACATCGGCTGAGCCACTGAGTGCGATCCGCGATGCGCGCCGTCCCGCTGCTGGCTGCTGCTCTGCTGAGCGCCTGTGCGGCACCGCCGCAGCGCCCGCCTGTGCCGCTCGACGCCAACGTGCCGCCGTTCGCCCGCATCCCGTATGAGCCGTTCTCGCGCGACGCGGTGGTGGCAATTGCCTTGCGCGAGTGGCGGTTGTTCGGTTCGCCGGTCGATGACAATCCGCCCGGCAGCTATCGGCCCGCGACGCCCGAGGATAAACCCGAACGGCAGCAGGGTTTGTGGCAGCGCGTCGGCGAGTACTGGTGGTTGGCGATGAACGCCGGTGCGCCTGAAGCCGCCTGGACCGGCAAGCACGATGCGAACGGCATCGAGTTTCCAGCGAGCGAGGATGGCAACTATGCGTGGTCGGCCGCGTTCGTCTCCTATGTCATGCGCATTGCCGGCGCCGGCTCGCACTTTCCCTATTCCACGAGCCATTCGGACTACATCGACCTCGCCAAACAGATGAAGCTCGGTCAGGCGTCGGGTTGGCTGATCGTCGCCGAGCGTCCCGGGGATTACGCGCCGCGGCCTGGCGATCTGATTTGTCTCGGCCGCGGCGGCGCCCACGATGTGAGCTACGACGATCTGCCGGCCGGACATTTCCCGGGGCACTGCGACATCGTGGTCGATAGTTCTGTGCCGGGTCAGATCGGCGTGGTCGGCGGCAACGTCGATGATGCGGTGACGCTGAAGCACGTGCCGGTCACGCCTGACGGCAAGCTGGCAGCACCGGACGGGCAGGTGATCGACGTTCGCTACCCCTGGATGGTGGTGCTGCGGCTCGCCGTCAGTGGTCCGGTTGCGTAGGCATTACACCCGCTGCTCGTTACCCGCGCAACGAGAGCCGCCTCCGGCCGGGCTTCACGGTGCTCGCTTCCTCCGTCGCCGGCGCTTGCTGAATGTCTGGCGGCGGTTCCTCAGTGGCGGCCTCGATCGCCGGCGGCCGATCCGCCTCGGCGGCCGCGGCGCGCGCTTCGTAGTCGGCTGCCATTCCGAGCAGCCTCTGCCGCGAGGCCTCGCGATCGGTGACGGACTCGGCCATCTCGCGGAAACGTGCAGCCTCGGAGCGAAGAAACTGCGGGGTCATCGGCAATCCTTTCGGGGTCGGGGCGCGCGCCCTGACCTATATGCGCATGCCGCGAGCGAGGCACAAGTTCCCGTCCGGCTTCGACACCCCGGAGCCGCCGTCCGCCGCATCTAAGACCTGATGTGTGGTCTAGATCGCCTGGACCTCAGGCATCGGGCCCGATCGCCGGGCCCGCAGCGTCCACCGCATCCATCTCTGCATCGGTGAGGACGCGTGAGCGGGTGATGAAGCGCACGCCTTCCACCGCCTCGAGCGAAAAGCTGTCGCCGCCGTCCGATATCACGTCGATGGTGAGTTGGCTGTGGGCCCAGTACGGGAACTGGGCGGCACTGACGTAGAACGGGCAGCCCTCGATCGCGCCGAGCAGTACGTCGCGCACGCCGATGCGGAAGTCGACACGGCGCAGACACATCGGCGCACTGCCCTCGCAACAGCCGCCCGACTGGTGGAACAGCAGCGGACCATGGTGGTCATGCAACTGCCGCACCAGCCTGGCAGCCGCCTCGGTGATCAGCACCCGAGGCGGCACTGCGCTGCGCTCAGAAGAAGCCAAGCGCGTTCGGGCTGTAGCTGACCAGCAGGTTCTTGGTCTGCTGATAGTGGTCCATGATCATCTTGTGCGTTTCGCGGCCGTAGCCCGAGTGCTTGTAGCCGCCGAACGCCGCATGCGCCGGGTACATGTGGTAGCAGTTGGTCCACACGCGCCCGGCCTTGATCTCACGACCGACGCGATACGCCACCGAGCCGTTACGCGACCACACGCCGGCGCCAAGGCCGTAGATCGTATCGTTGCCTATGGCGATGGCATCTTCCACGGTCTTGAATGTGGTCACCGACAGCACCGGCCCGAAAATCTCCTCCTGGAAGATGCGCATCTTGTTGTGACCGACGAACACCGTCGGCCTCATGTAGTAGCCATTCTCCAGCTCACCGCCGAGATGCGCCCGCTCACCGCCGGTCGCCAGATGTGCGCCTTCCTGCCTGCCGACATCGACGTAGCCCAGGATCTTTTCCAACTGCCCGCGCGATGCCTGTGCGCCCATCATGGTGGCGGGATCGCGCGGATCGCCCATCCTGATCTTCGCCACCCGCGCGACCGCCCGCTCCATGAACTTGTCGAAAATCGATTCCTGCACGAGGGCGCGCGACGGGCAGGTGCACACCTCGCCCTTGTTGAACGCGAACAGCGCGAACCCTTCCAGCGCCTTGTCGAGGAATGCGTCGTCCGCGTCCATCACGTCGGCCATGAAGATATTCGGCGACTTGCCCCCCAGTTCCATCGTGCTGGGGATCAGATTCTCGGCCGCGTACTGCATGATCTGACGGCCGGTCGTGGTCTCGCCGGTGAAGCTGACCTTGGCGATGCGCGGGCTGGACGCCAGTGGTGCACCCACTTCGGAACCGTGGCCGTTGACGACGTTCAGCACGCCGGCAGGCAGTACGTCGCCTGCCAGGTCCATCAGCACCGCCAGGCTCAGCGGCGTGTCCGAGGCCGGCTTGATCACCACGCAGTTGCCGGTGGCGAGTGCGGGCGCCAATTTCCACGCTGCCATCAACAGCGGAAAATTCCATGGAATGATCTGTGCCACCACGCCCATCGGCTCACGGAAATGATACGCGACGGTGTCATTGTCGAGTTCCGCCAGCGTGCCTTCCTCGGCGCGGATGCAGCCGGCGAAATAACGGAAATGATCGGCCGCCAGCGGCACGTCGGCCGCGCGCGTCTCACGGATAGGTTTACCGTTGTCGATGGTTTCCGCGTAGGCGAGCAGGTCGAGATTGTCCTCGATCCGGTCCGCGATCTGGTTCAGCAGCCGGGCTCGTTCCGCCGGTGCAGTGCGGCCCCAGGCATCGCGCGCGGCATGCGCGGCATCCAGCGCACACTCCACATCCGCGGCGTCCGAGCGCGCCATGTCGCACAGCTTCGATCCGTCAATCGGGCTGGTGTCGGTGAAATAGCGTCCCTTCACTGGCGGCTGCCAACGACCGCCGATAAAGTTGTCGTAGCGCGAGCGCAGACGGCTGCGCTGCAACGTTGCCTCTTGTGTCCGATCGAGCATTGGTGCCTCCTGATTTTGGTCGGGCGCGAACGACCTGAGGTGCGGGCATCGCGGCGCGACGCCTGCGATGCATTAACTGGCACCAACCGACATCGTCGGCATTGATCTGGATCAAAACCAAGCGGCCGTTTGCGTGAGCAGCGGGTCAACTTGTACGTAACGCTCGAAGTTTGCCCGGCGTCGAAGTCCGGCCGGTCACGGTCTGATCCGGATCACGCGCCTATCGCTGCCGCCAGGGCAACCGCGCAGCCTTCCACCCCGACGCAACGCCGCGGTGTCCCGCCGCATCGACGCCGCCCTCGAACCCTTCGGCGACATTATAGGCGTATGGAAATCCCGCTGCCTGAGCCGCCTGCGCCGCCGCAAGACTGCGCTGGCCGCTGCGGCAGATGAAGTAGATGTGGTGCTCCGGGGTGAACCCGGCCTCCTTCAACTGGTCGGCGAATGCGGCATTGTGCGCCATCGTCGGATAAACCTGCCATTGGATCGGTACCACCTGCTTGCCTGCCGCTGACAGGTCCGGCAGACCGACGAAATTCCACTCCGCGTCCGTCCGTACATCGACCAACTGCGCCTTGGGATCGTTTTGCAGGGCTTCCCAGACCCGCCCGGGGAGCACATTCTCGACCATGACTGGAACTCCTGCTGCATGAGGACGGCGATGACCCAACTCTACCACGGCACGCACTGGCAAGAGGACCTGGCCGCGTCGATCGGCCAGACCCCGCTGATCCGGCTGCGCCGCGCCTCCGAGTCCACCGGCTGCACCATCCTCGGCAAGGCTGAATTCATGAACCCTGGAGGTTCGGTGAAGGATCGTGCCGGCCTCTACATCATCGCCGATGCCGAGAAGCGCGGCGCGTTGCAGCCCGGCGGCACCATCGTGGAGGGCACCGCCGGCAACACCGGCATCGGCCTCACGCTGGTCGGCAACGCGCGCGGCTATCGCTGCGTCATCGTGATGCCGGAGACGCAGAGCAAGGAGAAGATCGATTTCCTGCGCATGATCGGCGCCGACCTGCGGCTGGTGCCGGCGAAGCCGTATCGCGATCCCGGCAACTACGTGCACGTCTCGCGCCGGATGGCGGAGGAGACCGGCGCGGTATGGGCCAACCAGTTCGACAACCTGGCCAACCGCGAGGGCCACCGCACCCACACCGGCCCGGAGATCTGGGAGCAGACCGAGGGCAAGGTGGATGCGTTCACCTGCTCCTGCGGCACCGGCGGCACGCTGGCCGGTGTTGCGTTCGCGCTGAAGCAGCGCAACCCGAAGGTACGCATCGTGCTGGCCGATTGCGAGGGCAGCGGCCTGTTCGGCTGGGTGAAGCACAACGACCTGAAGATCGAGGGCAGTTCGATCACCGAAGGCATCGGCAATTCGCGCGTCACCGCCAACATGGACGGCGCGCCGATCGACGATGCGGAGCGCATCCCCGACGCCGAGGCGCTGCAACACATCTACCAGGTGCTGATCCATGAGGGCCTTTCGGTCGGCACCTCGTCCGGCATCAACATCGCCTCGGCGGTGCGGGTGGCGAAACAAATGGGCCCCGGCCATACCGTGGTGACGATCCTGGCGGATGGCGGCTCGCGGTATCAGTCCAAACTGTTCAATCCGGAATTCCTGCGCTCGAAGAGTTTGCCGGTACCGGAGTGGCTGGCGTGAAGGCTGGCTGACGCGGAGCGAGTTGCGATGGTCACCAGATTGATTGTCTGCTTCGACGGCACCTGGGATCGGCCTTCCGCCGATGCCGATCCCTTGCAGCGCATCGAGACCAACGTCGTGCGGTTCTACGACTCCGTGCTGCACGGCACCCAGGCGGACGGTTCGGTGCAGACCAAGTGGTACGACACCGGCGTCGGCACCGGAGACTGGTGGGACACCGTGTCAGGCGGCGTGTTCGGCTTCGGGATCGATGAGAAGATCCGCAGCGGCTATCGCTTCCTGGTGGAAAACTATCCAAATCCCGATCCCGGCGACCATGAACTGTTCATCCTGGGTTTCAGCCGTGGTGCCTACGAGGCGCGCAGTCTGGTCGGCATGATCCGCAACGTCGGGCTGCTCACGCCGGAGAACCTGCATCGCCTGCGCGATGCCTACGCGCTGTATCGCAACCGCGACCCCAGCGCGGACACCGATCAGGCGTTGGCGTTCCGCACCAAATATTCGCGCGAGGTCAAGGTGCGATTCCTCGGCGTGTGGGATACGGTCGGCGCTCTCGGCATCCCCGTCGCCGCGCTGCAATGGCTGAACGCGGCCAAATACGGCTTCCACGACACCGAACTGAGCGGCATCGTGCGGACCGCGGCGCACGCGGTCGCGGTGGACGAGCACCGGATCGACTTCCAGGCGACGCTGTGGAGCGCGGTTCCGAAGCCGGACCAGAGTGTCGAACAGCGCTGGTTCCTTGGCGCGCACGGCAACGTCGGCGGCGGCACCGCGGATCGCCGGCTGTCCGACCTGGCGCTGGCGTGGATGCAGGGCAAGGCCGCCGGTGCGGGCCTCGCGATCGATCCGGCGGCGATACCGGTGACGGTCGCCGCCAATCAACAGGCGCCGATCGAGGATTCGTATCAGACGTTCCTCCAGGGTCTGTACGCCAAAACGCATCCGATCTACTTCCGGCCGATGAACCTCGCCGCCGGCAACACGCAGACCATCGACGCCAGCGTGCTCGGCAGGCGGGCGGCCGATTCGAAATACCAGCCCGACAACGACGGCTTTCCCGTCAGAGGAACTCCCGCATGACACGACGCATTGCCATCGGTGGCTTTCTGCATGAGAGCCACTCCTTCGCGCCACGACCGACCACCTACACCGATTTCGTGCAGCCTGCGGGCTTCCCGCGACTGACCGAGGGCGCTGCGATGCTCGATGCGGTGCGCGGCACCTCGGTACCGGCGGCCGGCGCGCTCGCGGTCGCCGAAGCGGGCGGTGTCGAGGTCGTGCCATTGGCCTGGACCTTCGCCAATCCGGCTGGCCCGGTGCAGGATGAGGCGTTCGAACGCATCGGCGCGCTGATCTGCGCGGCGCTGTCGCACGCGTTGGATGCGGCGCCGCTCGACGGCGTGTATCTCGATCTGCATGGCGCCGCGGTGGTGGACAGCTTTCCCGATGCGGAAGGCGAGTTGCTGCGTCGCGTCCGTGCCATCGTCGGCGACCTGCCGCTTACCATCAGTCTCGATCCGCACGCCAATCTGACGGCGCAGATGGTGACCTTGGCGGATGCCGTAGTGCCGTTCCGCACTTATCCGCATGTCGACATGAAGGACGCCGGCGCCCAGGCGATGCATCTGCTGCTGCGACGCATCGAGCGCGGCAGGCCGTGGGCACGTGCCTTCCGCCAGTTCGAGTTCTGGCTGCCGCTCGGTTCCCAGTGCACGCTGATGCCACCGATGAACGAGGTGATGGCGGAGCGCGTGTCATTGGCGGAGCGGATGAATGCGGTTGAACTGGCGTTCTGCTTCGGCTTTCCGTACGCGGATTTCGCCGACTGCGGGCCGGCGGTCGCCGCCTATGCCGACACGCAGGCAGAAGCCGATGCGGCGGCGGACGCATTCGTCGCGCATGTCGCAACGCGCGAGAGCGACTTCGTGCAGGAGACGTTGTCGGCGGCCGATGCGGTCGCCGAGGCGAAGCGCCTGGCGGCGCGTGCCTCGAAGCCGATCGTCATCGCCGATACCCAGGACAATCCCGGCGGTGGCGGCCATGGCGACACCACCGGGCTGCTCGCCGAGCTGGTGCGCCAGCAGGCGAAGGGCGCGGTGCTGTGCCTGATCAACGATGCGGAGAGCGTCGCCGCGTGCGAGGCCGCCGGCGAAGGCGGTTCGCTGCCCCTGTCGCTTGGCGGCAAGTCGGACGGGTTGCCGTTCGATTGCGCGGCGCGGGTGCTGAAGCTCACCGATGGGCGGTTCACACTGACCGGGCCGATGGGGGCCGGCAATCCCGGCAATCTCGGCCCCTGCGCGCTGATCGACGTGGACGGCGTGCGGGTGATGGTGGTGTCGCACAAGATGCAGGCGCTCGACCAGGCGATCCTGCGTCATGTCGGGGTGGAGCCGAGCGAGTGCCCGATCCTGGTGCTGAAATCGTCGGTGCATTTCCGCGCGGATTTCGGGCCGATGGCCGAGCAGATCATTGTGGGGATCGCACCCGGGCCCGTGGTGGCCGATCCCGCGATCCTGAACTTCCGCTACGTGCGTCCGGAGGTGCGGCGCCGGCCGCGAGCGGGGTGAGGCAATTCAGCCAAGAGAGCATCCGGGCGGGCTCCCTGCGTGTGACACCGGCGATGAAGGCAGGCGTTACCACGAAGCTTCGGGAAGTTGCCGACCTAGTGACGATGATCGAAGAGTGGGAAGAGAGACAGACAGCGAGTTATGTCGGATCTAGCAAGTCGTCTTGACCGGGATTTTCGAGTATTTCAACAATCTTTGTGATAGCATAGCTCTCCCGCATTAGTTCGTTATCGTGCCCGTAACTGTTTTCAATACAAACCATGCAGCGCAGTGCGTCGCCAGGCCGTACGTCGATCTTCCTTGATTGGAATTGTTGCAACCAAGCAGTATCATCGATGCGAACAGATAGCGGACGGCGCCCGTGCCTAAACTCCCATTTCGATGATCCCAAATAATCAGGCCTTCTTACCGTAAGGATCATCGGCGCAGGAGGAAACGTCACCGTCTCTTTAATGGACAAATCGACGAGTTGTTCCGGCGAGTGGGTCACGGTGAGGTCAAACGTAACTGGCGGTTCTCCTACTGCTTCGTAGCTGACTGAATCACCCTCAAGAAGAAACGACTTGGCTGCATCAATTTCCTTTGCTGTTTCAGCAAGGTCTATAACAGCTGGAGGCGAGTAGGCCGGGAGATGTCTCACGTCAGTTTCGGAGGCTATACGGGCAAACCTCCTAGCAAGCCCAACGAGACTTGCACGATCTGGGTCCGTGTCGTTGGCCCACTCTATGTAGATGTACTTCGCCCGCACCAAATACCGGCCAACCGCAGGCCGCCAATCTATCTTTTTCAGCGCCTCGTCATCTGTAGCAGTCAAAGCATTTTTAAGCCATATCCGGAGCGAACCCGCCTCAACGTCTTCCAGCAAAAGCATCGGCTCTAGATGAACGTCAATTGAATCGCATAGAACGCGGTCGAGATTCTGAAACGCTCGGATGAACGCGTCCGCCGCTTGAAAAATACGTTGTGGATTACCTTCCCCCTTCCGAAACCCGATGGTCAGAACAAAATCGGCCTGTGGCGGTTCAGGCCGTTCGGTCGAGAGGTGGACAACTCCGCTAGGCATTGGACACCGCGCTACTTGGGCGACACTCGAATCCTCTTATCTGCTGGTAGTCAAGCGTGTTTGGCGGGTCT
>CAWFYC010000034.1:0-79547 GCA_963819855.1 uncultured Alphaproteobacteria bacterium | reverse complement strand
ACCTACGGCCCGCTGATTAAGAGTCAGCTGCTCTACCAACTGAGCTATGCGCCCGCCAAGGCCGCGCGCTATAGCAAGCGCGGGGACGCTTGGGAACCCCCTATGCCCCCGCCAGAATCGCGTCCGCGCACTTCTCCGCCGTCATCAACACCGGGAAGTTGGTGTTGGCGCACGGCACCACCGGAAAGATCGATGCATCCACCACGCGCAACCCGTCCACCGCCCGCACACGCCCCGCGGGATCGGTCACCGCCATCGGATCGTCCTCGCTGCCCATCCGGCAGGTGCATGAGGCATGCCACACCCCGACCGCCGCCTTGCGCACGAACGCCTCCAACTGCTCGTCGTCGCGCAGCAGTCCCTCAAGCGTGAACCCCTCCATGATCAGGTTCTTGATCAGGTAGCCGCGCAACGCCGCCGGTCCGTCCAGCGCCTTCGCCAGTGCATCGGTGAGCCACTTGTTCTTCTTGCTCACCAGCCCGACCTGGCGGACCTTGTCGCTATAGCTCGCCGGGAACGGATCCGTCGTCACCGACTGCATCGTCGGCGTCAGGTGCATCGCGCCGAAGCGGCGCACGCCGTCCATCATCCGCTCCAGATCGCGCTGATCCGACAGCAGGTTGAAATCGACAGTCGGTTCGTCATGCCAGTCGGCCGAGGCAAGCTTCACCTCGCCGGTCTCCGAGTACGTCTTGTATACCGTGATGATGAACGAGCCGATCTGCTCACCCACCGCATGCCACGACGTCTTGTTGGTCACCACGGTGAACATGTCGCCGGGTGGTATGCCATCCAGCTTCGACGAATAGCGCAGCGCCAGATAGATGTGCCGTCGCGTGTAGTCGTTGACGATCCGCGCGAACGGCTTGATGAACGCGGCCACCGCCACCGCCGGATGATCCTGCAACCGCTGGCCCACGCCCGGCGCGGCGGCACGCACCTCGATCCCCATATCGCGCAGATGCGCCGCCGGCCCGATGCCGGCGCGCAGCAGATGCGCCGGCGAATGGATCGCACCCGACGACAGGATCACCTCGCGCCCGCGGAACTCCGTTTCGCGCCCGCCCACGCGCGCCTTCACGCCGACACAGCGCAGTCCGTCGAACAGCAGCGTGGCGACCTGCGTATCGGTGGAGATCGTCAGGTTCTCGCGCATCCGCGTGCCGGGATCGAGATAGCCGATCGCCGCCGACACCCGCCGCTCGTACACGTTGGAGATGGTGATCGGGAAATACCCATCCTCGAATTCCGCGTTCTGATCGATCAGGAACTTGTGGCCTGCCGCCTTGAACGTCTCGCCCGCCGCCTTGGCGTGTTCCGGCCACAGATCGGGGAAGATGCGACGCACCGGGATGCGGCCTTCCTTGCCGTGCCACGGACCATCGAAGTCCATGTCGCGCTCGACCTTCTTGAAGAACGGCAGCACGCTGTCCCAGTTCCACCCGGTGGCGCCGCGCGCATGCCATTCATCGTAGTCGGTCGGCGCGCCGCGATTGGCGAGCTGGCCGTTGATCGACGAACCGCCGCCCAGCACGCGCGCCTGCTCGTAGGTGCGCAGCTTCGGGCGCGGCTCGTCCGGGCGGTTATGCGGGATGACCTCGGTGGTGACCTTCAATGCCGACCAGGTATAGGCCGGATTGAGATACGCGGTGCCGGGATAGGAATCGAGGATCGCCGCCGGCACCTTGCCGTGCGGCGTGTCCTGCCCCGCTTCCAGCAGCAGGACTTGGTTGGCCGAACGCGCCGACAGCCGATTGGCGAGCACCGATCCGGCCGAACCGCCGCCGACGATGATGTAGTCGTATTCCATCCTCAGTGCGTCTCGGTGTGGAAGGTCTTGGACACGATGCGCCAACCCTCGGCCAGCTTTACGAACGTCAGGTAGTCGGTGAAGTAGCGCGGCGGGATCTGGCACTGGACCTTGGCGAACGCGGTGGTGGGGCTTGAGCGGTCGATCTGCACCACCCAGTCGTGCCGCTTCAGGTCCTGGCTCTGTGCCGAGCGGCGGCCGCGCACCATGTCGAACCACTGCGCGCGCGACATGTCGCCGAGCTTGCCGTCGGTCACGCTGAACAGGTGCGCCACATCGTGGACCACGCTGGCGAGCTTGGTCGTATCGCCTTCGTAGAGGCCGTCGAAATAGGCCTGCAGGGCATGTTCGAGATCGTTGAGATCGGATGACACGGGTTACCTCCCAAACGTTGACGCGGTAGCATCATGCGATCGGCGGTGCGCGGCAAGACCGCATCGCTGCGACAGCGACCAAGTTCGATCCACGCCGATCTCCGCTCGTGCGGCACGCAGCGCGCCGTAGAGAGTCTTCACGACCTCCCGCTTGCTTCCTGCGGCCAAGGCTATCCTGATTGCATGCTCTGCGTTTTCCAGCAGAGCCGTGTCATGCCGCATTCTGCCGAGAGAGATCAGCGCCGAGGCTCGGATGGCCGCCATGTAGGCTCGGTTCATGCCCGGCATGCCGCGCGCCTCCGCCGTTTCGGACACCGCGATCGCGTCCTCGAATTGGCCGGCGCGGTTCTGGAACCACGCGAGCCGCCAGGGCAAGGTCGTCGCTGGTGCCCTGAAGCCGCGGCCCGCGTAGCCGTCCGCCACCGCGCGCAACGTGGCGATCCTGGACGGTCGTCCACGATAATGCCGGCGGCTACAGTCCGCAGCGGAACGCGGGTGCCAGCCGTAGGGACCCAACGCCGGCGTCGCCACCGTTGACGCAGCCGTGCGTTACTCCAACGCGCTGGTGATCTGCGCCACACTGAATGGCGCAGCGTTCACCGGCGCGGTTGTTGTGTTCGAGGTGCTCAGTTCCAACACCAGCCGACGAAGCCGCGACCGGAGTGTGAGGACCCCGCGATAGGACCACTCACATCATCACGCGCCCAGCTGCGTCGCCAGGTCCTCGATATCCTTCGCCACCACGTCCCACGCCTGATCGGCGGCGAAGTCGCGCTTCTGATGCGGGCCATATTCGCCGGGCCGCGCGAAGAACGCCGTCATCAGTCCCTGTTTCCGCGCGCTCGCCAGGTCGTTGTTGTGCGCCGCCGCCATCATCACCTGGCCCGGCTCCAGGTCCAGCAGCTTCGCCACCCCGAGATAGGTCTCCGGATCCGGCTTGAAGTGCTGGAACAGGTCGGAGCCGAAGATCATGTCCCACGGAATGCCGGCGTGCTTCGCCATGTTGAGCAACAGCGACACGTTGCCGTTGGACAGCGGCCCGATGATGAACTTCCGCTTCAGCCGCGCCAGGCCGGCCACCGAATCCGGCCACGGGGTCAGCCGGTGCCAGCCGCGGTTGATGTGGCGCAGATCCTCCTCGCTCAGTCCCTTGATGCCGAACTCCGTCACCAGTGTGTCGAGCGACGCGCGGTGCAGACCGTCCAGCGTGGTCCACGGCTGTTCGCCCTTGCGCACGCGGTCCATCGACGGGTGGTAGGACGCCCGCCAGGCATCGACCAGCGCGGTCCAGTCGACATTGATGTCGCGTTGCCGGCCGAACGCGGTCAGTTCCGCGATCAGACTGCTGCGCCAGTCCACCACCGTGCCGAATGTATCAAATACGATTGCGACTGGTTGCCTGCTTGCCATGGTGTCTCTCCTCCCGATTGGGCCGGTGGCCCGGAACGCTCCGTCCTGCTAACTGGAAACCATGATATGCGTCAGAGCAAGCCTTGCCGTACTCGTCGGCACGCTGGTGGCTGCGCCGCCCGCGCTGTACGCCGCACCGGCACAGGAGGCGCTGGTCATCGGCAACGGCACCTACAGCGCGCTGCCGCCCTTGCCTGCCTGCCTGCTCTCTGCCCATGCGGTCGCCGCGGCGTTGCGCGCCCTCGGTTTCCAGGTGGTGGAGCGTGAAGACGCAACCAGCGGCGGCACCGATGCCGCGATCGGCGAATTCGCCACGCAACTGGCGGCGACCCCGGGCGCCGCGGCCTTCATCTACAGCTGCGGCTACGCCACGGCGTTCAACGACCGGCCGTTCCTGTTGCCGGTCTCGGCCCGGATCGCGCGCCCCTCCGATGTGCTCGCCCAGGGCGTGCTGGCGAAGTCGCTGATCGACGTGCTCGCGCGCGGTGGTGCCGGCGCGTCGGTCGTGGCGATCGATGTGGTGCCGGTGCCCGAGGCCCCGGCCGTTCTCCATCTTGACGCATTGACCCAGGGCAGCCTGCCGGACGGCCTGGGACTGATCGCCGCGAGCCAGGCTAAACCACCCGACGCGCCGACCCCGCTCGCTGCGGGATTGATTGCCAATCTGAAGGGACCGGCGGTCCAGGTCGCTACGCTGATCGACGGTGTGCAGCAGCAGGTCAGCGCCGGCAAGTCGGTGGCAGTGTCCGCGCTGCGGCCGCCGGTCGTATCAGGCTACCTGGCCGGAACGCCTCCCCCTCCGTCCCCGCCGCCGCGGCCGCCAGCGCCAGTCGCACCGGCAGCGGCCGCCGCGGCGCCGCCCGCCCTGGCGCCACTTGCCCCCATGCCGGCCGATGAGCAGATGACCGACGGCGATCGCCGGCGCGTGCAGATCGCGTTGGTGCGGCTGGGCTACTACGACGGCCAAATCGACGGCATCTTCGGCCCCGACAGCCGTGCCGCGATCCGCCGCTATCAGCACGAGCTAGGCGTGGACATGTCCGGCCGGCTGACCGCCGAGCAGGCAACCAAGCTGGTCGGTGGTCGATGATCGCCGGCGCCAACGGGAGATGCGGATGGGCCTGAAGGCCAAGTTCAACCTGGTGATGCTGGCCGCATTCCTGGTCGGTCTCACTCTCGCCGCGTTGCTGTCGTGGCGCATCGTGCACGACAACGCCCGTCGCGAGGTGCTGCAGCAGGCCGCGGTCATGATGGCTCAGGCCTCCGCCATTCGCGACTACACCGCCAAGGAGATCGAGCCGCTGCTGGCCGACCAGATCAAGGTCCGCTTCCTGCCGCACACCGTGCCGTCCTGGGCGGCGCAGACCAACCTGCGCGCGCTCGCCGCGCAGTTCCCCGACTACAGCTACAAGGAAGCCGCGCTGAATCCGACCAATCCGGCCGATCGCGCTACCGACTGGGAAAGCGGTATCATCGCCGAGTTCGCCCGCAACCCCTCGCTCCGCGATTTCGTCAGCACACGCGACAGTCCGGCCGGGCCGATCCTGTCGATTTCCCGGCCGATCCGCATTACTGACAAGGACTGCCTGACCTGTCATTCGACGCCGTCAGCCGCGCCCGCCTCGATGATCGACCTCTACGGCAGCGCCAACGGCTTCGGCTGGAAGCTGGGCGACGTGATCGCCGCTCAAATCGTCTCGGTGCCGATGCAGGTCGCGCTGGACCGCGCCAACGAGGCGTTCAAGGTGTACCTGCTCGCGCTGGTGGCGGTGTTCGCCGTCACCATCGTGCTGCTCAACCTGCTGCTGCACTTCGTGATAGTGAAACCGATCCGGCGGATGTCCGAGATTGCCAGCGCGGTCAGCCTGGGCGACATGGACGCGCCTGAGTTCGCCGAACGCGGACGCGACGAGATCGCCTCGCTGGCCGGGTCGTTCAACCGCATGCGGCGCAGTCTGGCGAATGCCATGAAGCTGCTGGAGAGCTGACATTTCCGACGCGCCTCCCATCCCTGTCGCGATCGGCCGCTATCGCGTCGAGCGCCTGCTCGGCCGCGGCGCCATGGGAATGATCTACCTGGCGCACGACCCGGCGATCGACCGCAAGGTCGCGATCAAGCTGATCCGGGCCGACCTGCTCGGCGGCGAGGAGCGCGCCGACTATGTCGCGCGCTTCCAGCACGAGGCGCAGGCCGCCGGCCGCTGCGCCCATCCGAACATCGTGGCGGTCTATGACTTCTCGCTGCACGAGGGAAACCCGTACCTGGCGATGGAGTATGTCGAGGGCAGCAACCTGAGCGAGGTACTCGCCCGGTCGGGTCGGTTCTCGCCGGTGGCCGCGGTCGCGCTGGTCGGCCAGGTGCTGGATGCGCTCGCCTGTGCGCACGGTCTCGGCATCGTGCATCGCGACGTGAAGCCGGCGAACATCCTGCTGCTGTCGGACCAGCGGGTGAAAATGACCGATTTCGGCATCTCGCGGCTCGACACGTCTGGGTTGACGCAGACCGGCTCGGTGATCGGCACACCGAGCTACATGTCGCCAGAGCAGTGCCGTGGAGAGCCTGCGGATGCGCGCAGCGACCTGTTCTGCGCCGGGGTGGTGCTGTACGAGGTGCTGAGCGGTACGCGGCCGTTCACCGGCCGCAACATGACCGAAATCGCGTTGCAGGTGATGGACCAACCGCCCCCCGACATCCGCGTCATCGTTCCCGGCTTGACGCCCTCGCTGGTCGCGGTGATCGAACGTGCCTTGGCCAAGCGGCCTGCGGATCGCTTCGCCACCGCCAGCGAAATGGCGGCGTCGCTCAGGCAATCGCTTGAGTCGGAAGCGGACGATGCGGCTGACCGCACAGTGGTCATGCCGCGCGGGCACGCGACGTTCACCGAGGCGACGCTCAGCACGCTCGAGCGCAAACTGGCTCAGCACGTCGGTCCGATCGCACATCATCTGGTGCAGAGCGCGGCACGGCACGCCGGTTCGCTCGAGGAGCTGCGCGAGATCGTCGCGCAGCGGATCGACCAACCGGAGCAGCGTTCTCGCTTCCGCCAGGACTTAACTGCCGACACCCGCGCAACATCTGCACGCTCCGTCGCGCCGGCGCTGGCCCAACAGGGTGAGCGTGAGCTGGCGGTGCATCTCGGTCCGATCGCCCGCATTTTGGTGAAGCGCGCGCTGGAGGCTGCTGCATCGCCCGACGATTTCTGGCAGCGGTTGGCCTCGCATATCGAACGCGACGCGGACCGACAAACGTTTCTGCGCAAGCATCGTGTGTGATCGGCCCAAGTGATGGGTTTCGCTGCGCGCTAGAACAACCCGAACAGCCCCCGCAAGAACCCCGGCGTCAGTGCGGCCAGCGGATTGACAGATACATCCGGGTCATCCAGCCGGCCACGCAGCGTGTAGCTCGCGGCAAATACGCCGCCGCCGCGTTCCGGGCTGAACAGCTTTCCCACCAGCGGAATATTGCCGAGCAGCGAATTGAAAAAATACGCGGGGACGATCGTCCCCTGCATGTCGATCTGCTGGGCGTCGAGATCGAGCCGTCCCTTCATTGTCAGTCCCAACGACGAGCTAAACGCGCGCGCATCGGTCAGCTCGAGCGCGCTGTCGGTCAGGCGAAACGGCGCCACCAGGCTGGTGAAGCCGAGACCCGCCCCGCGCATCACGTCTACCAGGCCGTATAGCGTCATCGCTTGCAGCAGCTTGCCAAGTGCCGGCGCCTCATGGATGCGGAAATCCTCGATCTCCGCGGTGCCGGCCAACGGCCGGTCCGGCTGCGTATCGTCGTACTGCGCCTGTATCGAGAGCTTCCCGCCCTGCATGGTGCGCACATAATCCAGGCCGCGCAGCAGTTCGCCGGCGTCGTCCACGCTGGCGGTGAGGCGCCGCCCGGCGCGATCGGGAACGATCTGTGCCTGGAACGGCGCCTGCGCACCGGTGCGACCCTCGATGCGCAGGTGCTGTATCACACGGCCGTCGTCCTCGGCATGTACCACGACATTGCTCGCCGTCCGGCTCTGCGCCATCAGCACGCGATCGAACCTCGCGTCCAGCACCCAGGGCGGCCCGGGCGGGGGCTCAGCCTTGCGAGTCGGAGGGTGCGGCGGGGTGTGACGGCCGAGACGCGGCGCCAGGTCGACCGTCGCACCACTGAGATTTGCAGTGATCGGGCCGCTCGCCGGCAGGCTCAGCGTTCCCTGCGCGACCGTGCGTCCCAGTTCCAGACGGTCCAGCCGGAACACCGACAGCCGGCCGCCGCTGAACTCCGCGCTCCCGCGTGCCGCGAAACCGTCGCCGTCGAGCTGGACCGCGTCGATGCCGGTCAGCCGGTCGTGGTCCATCAGCACGCGCGCCGACGCCTTGGCGGCTGCATCGCGCGGCTTGCGCCACGCGAGCGGCTCGACGGCAAGTTCGGCCCCGGTCAGATCGGCGGTGACCGCCACATCGCCCTGACCATTGCGACGCTCGGTGAGCACCGCCTGAACCTGCATCGGGCCACTCAGCAGCGATGTCGCATCCAGTCCCACCGCCGCGAGCTGTCGGGCGTCCGGCTGTGCGGACACCGTCACAGTCTGGGTCGCCTGCGTTGGCGGACCGGCCCGGAAGTCCATCGCCGCGTCCAGCTTGGCCGGGATCGACGCCAGTACCGCACGCCCATTCAGCTTCATACCGTCGGCATTCGCGCTCAGATCGAACACGCCCTGATCCAGATCGCGTCCTGCCACCAGCGCACCCAGATGGACGCCATCGAGGTGCGCCTGCACCTGGACGGGAATGTCGTCCATCCGCACTGCATCCTCCAGGGGCACCGTGAGAGCGACCTTCGTCGCCGTTTGGCCGGCCGGGTTCTTCAGGTCGATCGGATGCCGGTCGAGCAACGCCAGACGCGGCTCACGAAGCAATGCCACGGCATCGGGCAGGGGACCGGCGATATCGGCGTCGATCGCGCCGATCTGGTGTGGCTGCATGATGCCGGTGATCCGAACCTTGCCGCCGCGGATCAGCAGCCCGGCCGCACTGGCTTCCCTCTGGTTGCGCAGGCGCTGTCGTCCGCCGGTGACGGTGATCTCCAACGTGTCCGGATCGACAATGCGCAACTGCGCCTGCCCGTTGTCGATCGGCGGGATCGGCCGCAACCAATGCACCTGCAGCCCGTCGCCATCCAACGTTCCGCTCGCACGCGTCAGTTCGACCGTGGACAGGTCCGTCGATGTCGCGAGCCCGAGCTGGACATGTCCGTTCCGCGCTACGCCGACCGGGATATTCGCGATCAGCCACTTTCGTGCGCCACCGCCGGTTCCCTCCGGCCAGAACCGCGTCAGATCGGCAAAGTTCACCTGATCGATGTCGGCCGACAGATCGGCACTGATCTGGTCGGTGCGGCGCAGCAGCGTGCCGCGCGTCTCGAGATGCGTCGGCGGCCCGGTGTCATGTCCGGGCAGGCTTACTCGCAGCGTCTCGATGGTGACCGCCTCCGGCGTGCCCGAGGCCACCAGGGCGGCGTCGAGCAACGGCACATCGCTGCCGCCGATCCGGACCTGGCCGGCGCCGGCGTGCAGGCTCAGGCGTGCGTCGCGGAGCGCCAGCCCGGTATCGAGATCGAATGAGGCCTCGACGCCGACCGGCGCATCGACCGCCGCCAGCGCTGCCAGCGATGGCGCCGCCTGGGCAATCACGCTGGGCGTCACCGGCGACAGCCTGGCGCGCACATGCGTCTCGTTGGCGCCTGCCGCCAGTGTGGCCGACATCGTCAGGCGCGCCTGCTGCTGGCCGAGTGCCAGGTTGAGCTCGGCTGTGCCGTCGACACCGCCTTGCGGCCGCCGGGTAAGGTCGATCTCCGCGCGCGGCGCGTGCCAGGTGACGCCGAGCGGACGATCCACGACCGCGACGCGCGCGTCGTGAACGCGCACCAGACGGAGTTGTCCCAACAGCGCGTTCGGGCTGCGTGCCCGATCGCTGCCGGCCGGCCGCGCCAGTTCGGTCAGCACGTCCGCGAGCGGCGTGGCCTGCTCGGTTGGCGCCGGTTCGCCGGTGTCGGTCGTCTCGGTCAGGCTGCCCAGATCGAGACTGAGCGTGCCATCGACCGCGCGTATCAGGGTGAGCTGCGGGGCATCCAGCATGACCGCCCGTGGCACCACGCGCCCGAGCAGGAGCTCGTAAATCGACAGCGACACTTCGGCGCGCGGGATATTGATGAGCCGCCCGCCCGCCGGGTCGATCACCCTGATGTCGGTCAATCGGAGATCGAGCGGCCGATCAACGCCCTTGTTGAAGCCTTCCCAGGCCAAAGCGGCGGAGCCAATCGTTAGTCGGGTTGGGCCGCCATTGGCGTTCGCCATGTCCTCCAGCCGTTGCGTGAGCCAGGCCAGATCGACTGGCCCCTGCGAAAGCCGCCAGGCGATCGCCGCGAGGCCGACGCCGCCCAGCACCGCCAGCGTGATCGCCAGAGTTGCCAGCCAGTGCAGCGCCATGGCGCAGGCGATCGCCGCTTGACCGGGAAGACGCCTCACGCCCAGCCTTTCCCTTGATGACCGACGAACGATTTCACCTGCCGACGATCTGGCCGGCCCCGTACGACGCGGGCGCCGCAGAACGGCTGGTGGAACGCTTCGCCGATCTCGGCCGTGCGGAGGCGCGTCTGGCGACGCGGCCGGCGGTGACCGCGTTGCTGCGCTCTCTCGGCGGCAACAGCAGCTACCTCGCCGACCTCGCGGTGCGCGAGTCGGCCAGCCTGCGGGCGTTGGCCGCCACTGGACCGGATCCGGTGGTTGGCGCGGCGATGGCGGAGCTGGCGACGATAACGCCCGCTGCCGGTCGCGATCGTGTCGCCGCCGCGATGCGGCGCGCCAAGCGGATCGTCGCCCTGGCCACCGCCATCGCCGACATCGGCGGCATCTGGCCGCTGGAGCGTGTCACCGCGGCGCTGAGCGATTTGGCGGAGGCCACGCTGTCGCTCGCATTGGCGCATCTGCTGCGCGCCGCTCATGACAAAGGCGAGTTGCGGCTGCCTGATCCATCGGATCCGGCGCGCGGTGGGGGGTTCACGGTCCTCGGCATGGGCAAGCTCGGCGCCCGTGAACTGAATTTTTCGTCCGATGTGGACCTCGTGCTGCTCTACGACCCGGCCGCGGCAATATACACGGAAGCATCCGAGGGACATGCGATCGGCGGCTTCACCACCCGCATCGCTCGCGGTCTCGTGTCCTTGATGGAGGCGCGCGACGCCGACGGTTACGTGTTCCGCACCGATCTGCGGCTGCGTCCCGACCCCGCGGTGACACCCCCCGCCGTCGCGTTGCCGGCCGCGATCACCTACTACGAGAGCATGGGGCAGAACTGGGAACGCGCCGCCATGATCAAGGCGCGCCCGGTGGCTGGAGACCTGGCGTTGGGTGCGGCGTTCCTCGAGGCAATTCGCCCCTTTGTCTGGCGGCGCGGCCTGGACTTCGCCGCCGTTGCCGACATTCACGCGATGAAACGCCGGATCGACCAGCACAAGGGCGGAGCGCTGGCCGACGGCGCCGACCCACTGGCGCGGATCGCCGGCCATAACGTGAAGCTGGGCGAGGGCGGCATCCGCGAGATCGAGTTTCTGGCGCAGACGCTGCAACTGGTCTGGGGCGGGCGCGATCCATTGCTGCGGGTTCCGACCACACTGGGTGCGCTGCGGCTGCTGGTGCGCGCCGGGCATATGCCGCGCCATGCCGCACGCGAACTTGCAGCCGCCTATCGCTTCCTCCGGCGCGTCGAGCACCGGCTACAGATGACCGCTGACCGCCAGTTGCACGAACTGCCGCAGCGGCCCGAGGAGCTGGCGCGGTTCTCGGTCTTCTTGGGTTACGCCGATGCGAAACAATTCGCCGCCGACCTGCTGCACCATCTGCGTCAGGTGCGGGCGCGCTACGCCGAAGTATTCGAACTGATCCCGGAGCTGTTGGCACCGGCGGAGCCGGGGCTGGAGCTGGACTTCAGCGGCCCTGGAGCCGAGCCCAAGGAGACCGCGGCGGCGGTGCGCGCCCTTGGCTTCGGTAGTCCCGATCGCATCGTGGCTGCGGTGCGCGGCTGGCAGGCGGGGCACGTGCGGGCGCTGCGTTCGGGGCGCGCGCGCGAGTTGCTGGCGCAGTTGCTGCCGCGGATGCTGGCCGCGCTGGCCCGCCAGCCGCAGCCCGACACGGTGTTCAACCGGTTCGACGCGTTCCTGGCGCGCCAGCCGGCCGGCGTGCAGCTGCTGTCGCTGTTCCAGCGCAATCCGGGCCTGCTCGACCGGATTGCCGCGGTACTCGGGGCGGCGCCGTCGCTCGCCAATCACCTGGCGAGCCATCCGGCGGCGCTCGACGGTCTGCTCAGCCCGGAAGAGAATCCGAACCCCGCCCGTTTGCTGCGCGCCCGGGTGCGTGACGCCCGCCTGTTGGAGGACGTCATCGAGATCACCCGCCGGACCGTGCGCGAGGAGGATTTCACCGTCTCGGTCGCCACGATGGAGGACAGGATCGACGCCGACGAGGCCGGTCTGCGGCGCTCGGCGATCGCCGATGCGGCGTTGAGTGCCCTGCTGTCGCCGGTGCTGACCGACTTCGCGTCGCGCTTTGGCCGGGTACGCGGCGGATCGATGGCGGTGGTGGCGATGGGGAAGGCGGGCGGGCGCGAGATGATGGCCGGCTCCGACCTCGATCTAATGCTGATCTACGACCACCCCGCCGAGGTGACCGAAAGTCGCGGTGCGCGGCGGCTGCCGGTGAGCCAATGGTTCGTTCGCGCCGCCCACGCCTATGTCGCGGCGGTGACCGCGCCGGGCGTGGACGGCGCGTTGTACGAGGTGGACATGCGGCTACGGCCGTCCGGCAACAAAGGTCCCGTGGCGGTGTCGCTCGGCTCGTTCCGTCGCTATCACGCCGAAGCGGCGTGGACGTGGGAGCGCATGGCCCTGACGCGCGCCCGAGTCGTGGCCGCATCGCCGGCGCTGCGCATCCGCATCGAGGCGGCGATCGCCGACGCGCTGGCGCAGGCCGGCGCCGCCGCTCGCATCCGTGCCGATGCAGCCGCGATGCGCGCTGCGCATGCTGCGCGACCTGCCGCCCGACGGGCCGTGGGACGTGAAGCTGCGCGCCGGCGGTCAGATCGAGGTCGAGTTCATCGCTCAGGTGCTGCAACTCATCCATGCGCGTGAGGCACCGGAGCTGTGTTCGCCCACCACGCGCGTTGCGCTGAAGCGGCTGGCCGATGCGGGGAAGCTGCCGGAACAGGATGCAGCACTGCTGACCCGCGCCGACCACGTCTGGCGCACCGTGCAGGGCATGTTGCGCATCACCGTCGGCCGTGGCGCGCGCGAGGAACTGCCGGACGCGTCCGCGCACGCGCTGCTGCGCGCCGTCGGGGAGGCGGTTGACCTGGACGCTCTGCGCGCCACGCTGGATGATCTGGCGCGGCAGGTTCGCGCCGCGTTCGTTCGACAGATAGGAGAGCTCCAGCCATGAGCGTGCAGGAAGGCGACGTCGCACCCGACTTCGAGATGCCGGCGAGCGGCGGGCGCACCGTCAGCAGCAAGTCGCTGCACGGCAAACCGTATCGTGCTGTATTTCTACCCGAAGGCCGACACGCCCGGCTGCACCAAGGAGGCCTGCGCTTTCCAGGAGGCGCTGCCGCAACTTGGCAGGATCGGCCTCGACGTGATCGGCGTGTCGCCCGACAAGATGAAGCCGATCGAGAAGTTCGCCGAAAAATACGGGCTGAAGTTTCCGCTCGCGTCCGACGAGGCGCATACGGTAGCCGAGCGATACGGCACCTGGGTCGAGAAATCGATGTATGGACGCAAGTATATGGGAATGGAGCGCAGCACGTTCCTGGTCGACAAGTCCGGCAAGATCGCCAAAGCCTGGCGCAAGGTGAGTGTCACCGGGCATGCGGCGGAGGTGCTGACGGCGGCACAGGGGCTGAAGTGACGGTTTGCCAAGCGGGCCGCCGCCCCGACCGAAACCGCAAGGCGACTGGCCCCACCTCGTCATGACCGGCCGAGAGCGCCAAGAGACGGTCGCAGAACCGCATTTTACCGTCAGGGCCGGCGAAGGCCGGCCATGACGGATAATCAACGAGCGCGCCGCGTACGGGCTTTCATCGAGATTGCCGCGTCGCTACGCTGCTCGTAATGACGATGGAACTCCGCCTCGCCAAGATCGCCATGTCGGCGTCGCTGGCGCTGTTCGCCTTTCTCGTCGCGTTCGGCAACCTTACGGACTACGGCTCCAACTTTGCGTTCGTGGAGCACGTGCTGAGCATGGACACCACGTTCCCCGACAACGCGCTGCGCTGGCGCGCGATCACCAGCCCGATGCTGTGGCACGCGGCCTACTGGCTGATCATCCTCGGCGAAGCGCTGACCTGCGCGGCCTACACGATCGGTACCGTCGTGCTGACGCGCAACCTGCGTGCGAGCGGTGCCGCATTCAACCGCTCCAAGCGCATGATCTATGTCGCGACCGCGCTCGGCTTCCTGGTGTGGTTCCTGGGCTTCATGGTGATCGGCGGCGAGTGGTTCGCCATGTGGCAGTCGAAGACCTGGAACGGGCAGGAAGCCGCGTTCCGCTTCTATGCGGCGGTGCTGGGCGCCGGCATCTTCATCGCACTGGACGATCGCGACCTGGCCGGTTGAGTGCCGCTTACTCCGCCGCGATCGGCAGCGTTATCGCGAACACCGTCCCGCCGGTCGCTCCGGATGCCACCGCCAGCCGCCCCTGATGGGCCTCGATCAGCTCACGGCAGATCGACAGGCCCAGTCCGAGCCCGGTCGCCTTGGACGTGATGAAAGGCTGGAACAGCCGCTCCGCTACCTCGGGCGCGATGCCCGGCCCGGTATCGGCCACCGCGATTTCCACCGAACCTGCCGCCGCACGGGTCGAAACGGTCAATACCCGTGTCTCGCTCGCCTCCATCGCCTCGACCGCGTTGCGCACGAGGTTGATGATCACCTGGCCGATCTGGATCCGGTCGAGCATCGCCGCCCCGACCGTCGGGTCCAGTTCGACAGAGGTATGCACGCCGCGATGCTGCGTGCCGACCAGGCCGAGTTCGACCGCCTCGCTGACCACGGCGTTGACGTCCTCGCGCAGGCGGGTGGTGTTGCGCTTGGCAACGTGTTCGCGCAACCGACGGATCACCTCGCCGGCGCGCACGGTCTGCTGGCGGATCCGCTCGACGATTTCGCGCGCGCGATCAGAATCTGCATTCGCGTTCGCCAGCACCCTGCCAAGCGCGCTGGCGTAGTTGCCGACCGCGGTCAGCGGCTGGTTGAGCTCATGAGCGATGGCCGATGCCATTTGGCCCATGGTGGATAGCCGGGCGACATGCGCCAGCTCCGCCTGCAACTCCTGAATCCGTGATTGGCTGCGACGTTCGGCGGAGATGTCGCGTACGATCTTCGAGGCGCCGATGATCCCGCCGGACCGGCTGAAAATGGGGGAGATCGACAGCGACACCGCGATCTCGCTGCCGTCCTTGCGCAGGCGGACGGTCTCGAAATGGCGCAGCCGCTCACCGCGGCCAAGCCGATCGCGGATCATCGTCTCCTCGTACAGCCGGTCAGGCGGCAGCAGCAGCGTGATCGGTCGCCCGACCATCTCCTCGGCGCGGTAACCGAACATGGACTCGGCGGCGGCGTTCCAGGCCGTGACCACGCCTTCAAGCGTCTTGGCGACGATGGCGTCCTCAGACGATTCGACGATGCTGGCGAGGTACTGCAGCCCGTCACGGCCACGCCGTGCCTCGGTAATGTCGTTGTTGACCTCGGTCACCAGCGGCATCGCGCCGCCGGAATCGCGATGCAGCGACTGGTGGCTGACGACGACGACCTCCTGTCCGTCGCGGTGCCGGTGGCGCAGTTCGCCGGTCCACTCCGCGCGCTCCAGCAGTTCGTCATCGACGGCGACGCGCGAAAGCGGGAACTCGGTCCGCAGCAGTTCGTGCGAGATGCGGCCGACCGCCTCGGCGGGGGTGAACCCGTAAAGTCGCTCCATGCCGCGAGACCAGTATTGTATCTCGCCGGCGAATTTGCGGGTCATCACCTGGGCGAGGCTCAGCCCGGCCGCCTGCGCCTCCAGCCAGCCGAACTCGTTCCTGTAGCGCTGCTACCTGGCTGTGCTGACCAGTTCGGCCCCCTGTGGTGCTCATCGCCTTGGTCTCGCGCCGATCCGTTGCAACATGCGACGACACCATAGCTGGACCCAGGCCATATGCCCAATCGGAGCCAGCGAGCTTTTGCGCCCACGCGTCAGTCTGCCTAGGTTACGGTGACCGGTCCTGGAGTTGCGCAATGGCAGACGAATTGCCCCCGCGGGAGGCAATGGAGTTCGACGTGGTGATCGTGGGCGGCGGCCCATCCGGCCTCGCCGCCGCGATTCGCCTGAAGCAGCTTGCGCCGGACGCCGCGGTCTGTCTGGTGGAGAAGGGCAGCGAGATCGGCGCCCATATCCTGTCCGGCGCAGTGCTCGAGCCGCGCGCGCTCAACGAGCTGATCCCCGACTGGCGGGAGCAGGGCGCGCCGCTGCAAACGCCGGCGGCCGACGACCGCTTCCTGTACCTGACCGCGACCCGTGCGTTCCGGCTGCCGACGCCGCCGCAGATGCACAACGCCGGCAACTACATCGTCTCGCTCGGCAATGTGTGCCGCTGGCTGGGGCAGCAGGCGGAAGCGCTGGGTGTGGAAATCTACCCAGGTTTCCCGGCCGCCGAACTGCTTGAGGAGGACGGCCGCGTCGTCGGCATCGCCACCGGCGACATGGGCATCGGCAAGGACGGTAGTCCCACCGACAACTTCCAGCGCGGCATGGAACTGCGTGCCCGCTACACGCTGTTCGCCGAGGGCTGCCGCGGTTCGCTGTCGAAGCAACTGATCCGGCGGTTCCATCTGCAGGATGGTCATGATCCGCAGACCTATGCGATCGGCATCAAGGAACTGTGGGAGATTCCCGCCGCCAATCACCGGCCCGGGTTGGTCGAACACACGATCGGCTGGCCGCTCGACGCCGGCACCTATGGTGGTTCGTTCCTGTACCATTTCGGTGACAATCTGATCTCCTACGGTTTCGTCATCGGCCTCGACTACCGCAATCCGTGGCTATCGCCGTTCGACGAGATGCAGCGCTTCAAGACCCACCCGGAGGTGCGTCGGCATTTCGAAGGCGGCCGGAGGATCAGCTATGGCGCACGCGCGCTCAACGAGGGCGGTCTGCAGTCGATCCCGCGCCTGACCTTCCCCGGCGGCGCGCTGATCGGCGATGCGGCCGGGTTCGTCAACGTGCCAAAGATCAAGGGCACGCATACCTCGATGAAGTCGGGCATGCTGGCGGCCGAGGCGGTGGCCGAAGCACTCGCCGAAGGCGGCGCGGGCGATCTCTCCGCTTATGAGTCACGACTGCGGGACAGCTGGGTCTGGCACGAATTGTCGCTGGTCAGGAACATCCGCCCGTCGTTCGCGAAGTTCGGGATGTGGGGCGGACTGGCCTATTCAGCGATCGACACATATTTGCTCCGCGGCAAGGCGCCGTGGACGTTCCACCATCCGCATCCCGACAATGAGACGCTCCTGGAGGCGTCCGCCGCTCCGCGGATTGAATACCCCCGGCCGGACGGCGTTCTGACCTTCGACCGGCTGTCCTCGGTGTTCATCAGCAACACCAATCATGAGGAGAATCAGCCGGCACATCTGCGGCTCGCCGATCCCGAGCTGGCGATCACACTCAACTGGCAGCGCTTCCAGAGTCCGGAGGCGCGGTATTGCCCGGCGGGCGTTTATGAAATCGTCGGTGCAGACGAGGGCGATCCGCGGCTACAGATCAACGCGCAGAACTGCGTGCACTGCAAGACATGCGATATCAAGGATCCCGCGCAGAACATCAACTGGGTCACGCCGGAGGGCGGCGGCGGACCGAACTATCCAGGAGGCATGTGACCCACCATCGTCGCGCGCGCCGCCTGCCGCAGCTCGCAGATCGCGGCATGGGTCTGCTGCCACAGGTCGTGCCCGGCCACATCGCCCTGGTGGCGCGACTCGGCCGCGCGCTCCAGCGCCAGCGCCTGGGCGCGCAGCCCATGCAGCCGGATCATCGACAAGGCGGTCGCCCGCGCGTCACGTCGTACTTCCTGTTCGCGCATGTTCGGTCCTCCTCCGCATAAGGGTGTGACCGAGATATGCGAAGCGGACGCCTGCCGCGCCAATCGCGGGTGCGTCAGTCCGATGAATTTCCCGCCATCATCGCCGGCTTGCGTCGAACCCCAGGAACCCGGCGTTCGGGTTTGGAGTGCCGCCGTCGCCGCTGAACAGGCGTGCCGTCTGCGAGGTTGCCGGTGCCGAAGTGGCCACCCGCGAGGTGGCAACCCGCGCTGTCGGGCGCGGTGGGGCCTGCCTTGCCTGCTTGGTCGGCTGGGGTTTCGCCGCCAACTCTTTCCCTGATGCCGAATAGCCGTCCGCACCACGCATCGACAGCAGCAGGAACGAGATGTCGTTGCGACCCAGATCGACCGACAGCTCCATCGGAGTCATGCCGAGTACGTTGAGCCCGCTCAGGTTCGCGCCGCGGCTGATCGCGTCCCGCGCGGTGTTGATGTCACCGCGATTGATCGCGTCGAACAGCGCATCGGTGGGTTCCATGTCGGTGGGTGGCCGGGTCGCCGGCGCGGCGCCGAACCCGGAGGACACGGCGCCGGGCAGCGCGGGCGGCGGTGGCGTCTTGGGGGTCGGATTGGTTACCGACTTCGGGTCCCTGGGCGTCATCGACGTTATCCCCTGGCCGATCCCGTTCGGTCCCACTCCCTGTCCATAGGCCAGCGGCGACACGGCCGCGACCAGGACGACAGCGATCGAGGCGCGCAACATTCCGGTCATCATGCGACGCAGCTTATCTCAGATCGGGTTGAGCCACCAGAACCCGGCGGTGAGATATGTCGCGTAAATTGTCCACCCCAGATACGGGGCCATCAGCCACCCCGCCGCCCGCCGCAGCCGCAGGAAGGCGCGCATGGTCAGCACGATCAGCACCAACAGCACCAGGCACACGGCGAGTGCGAGAGGTGGGCTGTGCAGTCCGAAGAATGCCGGGGTCCAACACGCATTGGCGGCGAGCTGCCAGCCCCACAGGCGCAGCGGCCGCGTCCCCACCGCACGACGCCAGGCCAGCCAGCCGGCCACGCCGAGCATCGCGTAGAGCCCGGTCCAGACCGGCGCGAACACCCAGTTCGGCGGCGTGCCCGGCGGCTGATTCAGCGACAGGTACCAGGCGCGCGACAGGCCAGATGCGACCGAGCCGTCGGCGGCGCCGACCAGCAGGCACAGCCCCACGAACCCGACCAGTGCCAGCCCTGGAGAGACCGGCGCGGACGATCCGGGATAGGAGCCCCATTCGTTGGGATCGGAATTCTGGAAGACACCAACCCTTTCGATCCGACGCAGCCGCCAAGCGAACGATGTAGGCGTTCGCGCGCCGGCTACCAACCGTTGACACGTGACCAGATTGCCACGACTTCGTCGCCGCCTTCGACCACGAAATAGCGATCATGCGCGGCTGCGGTCATGCAGGTGTGGTTCGGCGCGATCCGCAGCATCGCCCCAACCGGCAGATCGAGTGGATGCGCCGGATCGGCCTCCACCACGCCGTGTTCCTGATAGGCGCGGCGCACCATGGCCTCGCCGTGGCTGTGCCTGCCGGCGAGATCGAGCACGAGGCCGAAGCCGTAATCCTTCGGCACATCGGCGGTGCTGCGGTCCTTCGACAGAGCGAGGCCGCCGGCATCGACCAGCAGCCGGCCCGGTCGCCGCCCGATCACGCTGGTGAGCACCGTCAACGCGATCGAATCGAGGCCGTGGGTGCCGATCTCCGCCTGAAACAGGTCGCCGAACATGTAGACGCCGGCGCGCACCTCGGTGACGCCGTCGAGATGCCGCGCATGCAGTGCGGTCGGTGAACTGCCCATCGAGACGATCCCCGCGGCATGACCGGCCGCGCGCAGGCGCTCGGCGGCGCGGACTACGCCGGCCCGCTCCGCCTCTGCGATCCGCGCCATGTCGTCCGGGTGGCGTCCGGCGTAGGAATGCCCGGCATGCGTCATCACACCGGCGAGGCAGGGCCCGAGCCGTGTGGCGATCTCCAGCAGCACGTCGTCGTCCGGCACCACGCCGCCGCGGCCCTCGCCAGTGTCGATCTCGATCAGCGCGCGTGGCGGCTGTCGATGGGCGGCGATCGCACCCGCCGTGTCGAGGTCGTCGGTCAACACGATGACAGCGGCACCGGCGCTGTTCAGCTTCGCCACCTGATCGAGTTTCTGCGGTGTGATCCCGACGGCGTAGAGGATGTCGGTGATGCCATGGCCGGCGAAATACTCCGCCTCGGCCAGCGTCGAGACAGTGATGCCGCCGGGCTGGCCGGCGGTCGCCAGGCGCGCAACGTCGATCGACTTGGCGGTCTTCATGTGTGGGCGCAGCGGCACGCCATGGCGGGTGAGCGCCTGCGCCATGGTGGCGATGTTGCGCTCCAGGATGGAACGGTCGAGCACCAGGCAGGGCGTCGGCAGATCGGCGAGCTTCATGGCGACCAGTCCGCGGCGGGATCGATCGGCAGCACGGGACGCGGCATATGCTGCCACGTGAAGCGCGACAGCACCGGGCTGGTCAGGCCCGGCGCATCCACCTCGACCACCTGGTCGTGGCGGAAGAATTCGTCGAAGCCGCCGCGAAAGTGACCGCGCGACTTCACCACCACGACGCGGGCCGCGGCGATGTCGAGGCCGAAGGCCTCGAAGAAGACCGGATCGGCGCATTGCACGCGGTTGGAGATCACCACGACGGTGATGCCATCGAGCTGCACGGCGGCACAGGGACCGAGGGCGAGCGTGTTGTCGGCGTAGATGCCGCGCCGGCCACGCATGACGCCGTCGTGCAGGCGCCGCACCACGGCAGATGCGCTGAACGGCTTGGAGAACGCATCGCCGCCGTCACGGTTGAAGTGCGCGATGAAACGTGCGCCCTCGCCGAGCTCATGCGCTTCGGCCGCAAGCGCCGGATCATGGATGACTCCCACCAGCGCATTCTGCACGCCGGCCTGGTGGAACGCTTCGAGGATCCACATCGTGTTGCCGCGGCCGCCGCCGCCAGGATTGTCGGCGACGTCGGCGAAGATCAGCGCGGGCCGGCTACCATCCTGCGTGCCGTTCGCGTGTCGCACGGCATCCTCGAGCGACGTCAGTGCTGCACGGAACCGCTCCCGCCGCGCCCAGCCCGCCTCGGCGATCTCGCGCGCCAGCGACTGCGCGGCATCGGCGTCGGTCGCGGTGACCACGACCGTGAGGCCGTTGAACGGCGTATCGGCATAGGCGAAACCACCCATCACCGAGACGTTCAGCACGCGGCCGGCATAGGGCGGCTCGCGCATGCGCTGCTGGCCGAGGTCGATCAGCTCGCCGTAGGGGCGTGCGTGCGCGTCCTTGCCGGTCAGCATGCTGACGGTGGGCGGCACGATCGGCAGGCGGATGTGGGCGAGATGGGTCCTGGTGCCGGAGAGAAGCTTGCGCAGCACCTGCGCGGATTCGGCGCCGCGCTCGCGCATATCGAGATGCGGGTTGGTGCGGTAGCCGATATAGGCGTTCACCAGTTCGACGTTGGCGGCCGAAACGTTGGCGTGCAGGTCGTAGCTGGCGACCACTTGTGTGCCGGGGCCGACGATGCGGCGGACCAGCGTCAGCAACGTGCCTTCGGGGTCGTGGTCGTGCGTGGTCAGGCCGGCGCCGTGCAGCACGCAATAGACGCCGTCGAGGCGGCCTGCGTCGCGTAGCCCGTTGCCCCATTCCGTCATCATCCGATCGAACGAATGCCTGCTCCACCGGGCCGTTCGGCTCGGCCATCGCCAGCAGGATCGGCACCGGCTCCCACGCGCCGGCGGCATCCATGTCGGCGATGAAGCCGGGCAGTTCGCCCAGCATGTGGGGTGCGGTCGAGCGCGCATCTGTCACCATGGCATCGCCGCGCAGCAGGGTGCGGGCGGCGAAGTCAGCCTCGTTGGCGACCGGTGCGAACCGATTGCACTCGATCGAGAAGCCCAGCAGGGCAATCCGTGGTCCGCTCACAGCGTCACCCCCAGCAGCTCTGCGATCCGCGGCGTCGCCTTCAGGCCGCTGCCGGTCAGCACCACCACCGTGGTCTGCTCCGGCGTGACCGTACCGGCGCGAAGCAGCTTGCCGAAAGCGGCGGCCGCCAGTGCGGCGGTCGGCTCGACATAGATGCCGATGCGCGCCAGATCGAGCGTGGCGGCGCGAATTTCGTCCTCGCTCAGCATCACCGCGCCGCCGCGCGTCACGCGCAGCGTGCCGAGTACTTCGGCGAGCCGGATCGGTTGCGCGATCGCAGTGCCCTCGGCGATCGTGGGGAGGATCTCGGTGGCGACCGGCGCGTCGCTGCCGGCGAGGAACGCCGCCGCGATCGGCCCGCAGTTCGCCGGCTGCGCGGCGAAGATGCGCGGCATCGCGTCGATCTCGCCGGCGCGCAGCAGTTCGGAAAATCCGATCTCGCAGCCCAGCACGTTCGATCCGGCGCCACATGGCGTGATGATGTTGTCGGGCGCGCGGAAGCCCAGGTCCTCCCACAGCTCGTAGGCCAGCGTCTTGGTGCCGTGCAGGAAGAACGGATGCCAGTTGTGGCTGGCATAGAATATCGTCTCCGAGCGGCGCACCGCGGCATCGGCGGTGTCCTGGCGCGTGCCGGGAATCAGCTCCACCGAGGCGCCGTGTGCGCGCATCTGCACCGTCTTCGCCGGGCTGGTCGAGGCAGGCGCCATGATCGTCGCGTGCATGCCGCCGGCTGCGGCGTAAGCGGACACCGCGGCGCCGCCGTTGCCGGAGCTGTCCTCCAGCACCGCGCGCACGCCCTGCGCGCGCAGCAGCGACAGCATGACGCTGGCGCCGCGGTCCTTGAAGCTGCCGGTGGGCATGAACCACTCGCACTTCAGCAGCGCCGGCGCGCCGTGCAGCGTGCGGCGGATCAGCGGGGTGCAGCCCTCGCCCATGGTGATCGGATCGTCCACCTGCATCGGCAGCGCCGCGCGATAACGCCAGAGGCTGCGGGCGGCGGTGTCGATCTCGGCGCGTGCGATGCCCGGGAGCGGCGTCAGCAAAAGGGGAGCATGGTCCGGTCCGCACCAACGTGGCTCATCGAGCGGGAAGGTCTGGCCGGTGCGCGGGTCAAGGTATGCAGGGGACATGGCGGTCAAGGTCTGCGCGCACAAGCCAATTGAGATTGCTTCGTCGCGGCGCTCTTAACCCCGTTGTCATCCCCTTGCGCGGGAATGACGATGGGGATGTCCGCAGCCCGTTTCTTCCGTTGCACCATTTGGCCGAGTCGAAGCACTAGCCGGCACCGATTGCAAGGAACTCCGTTAGCGCCTCGATGAACCCCCTGGTGTTCTGACCGTGCACGTTGTGGCCGCAGTTGGGCACCGTGACCAACGTTCCGCGCGGCAACGCAGCGCGAAACCGCTCCGCCGCCTCCGCCGTCAAAATCCGTGAGTCGGCGCCGCGGACAAGCAGCACCGGGAGGTTGAACGCGCGCGCCTCGTCCAGCGTGATGTTCTCCTGTGGCCCGCTGCCGCGCACTACACCCAGTCGGCGCGGGTTCGCATCGCACTTGCTGACGAACTTGCCATCCGCCCGTTGCAGCATGTTGTATTTCACCGTCCGCTCGATATGCGCGCGGCTGCGATACGGATCGTACTGCTGCACATTGCGCACGAAGTGGTCGAGATCGTCGAACTCCTCGTTGTCGCGCACGAAGCCGGCGATCACCGCGCGGCCGCGATCCGACAGCTCCGGTCCGACATCGACGATCACCAGCGCGCCCAGCAGCGAGGGATCCCGCCGGGTCAGCAGCATCGCGTTGCGCCCGCCCATCGAGTGACCCATCAGGATCGGCCTCTGCAATCCAAGCACGCCGATGAATGCCTCGGCATCCAGCGACATCTCGTGATTGCTATAGGCGACGTCGCGCGCCCATTCGCTGTCGCCGTGGCCGCGCTGATCCAGCGCCAGCACGCGGTAACGCTGCGCCAGATGCAGGCTGACCAGGTCCCAGGAATGCGCCGACTGATGCCCGCCATGCAGCAGCACGATCGGCGGCGCCTCGGGCGCGCCCCATTCCAGGTAGTGGAACCGCATCTGCCGCAGCACGATGTTGCGTGAGCGGTATGGCACCTCGCGGCGCGTGCGAAATGCCGAGATCGGCGGCACTGGCGAGCAGCAGGCGGAACTCCTCCGTCTCGGTCATGTCGAGCGGTTCGGTCGTGTCGGCGAAGCGGTTCAGATACATGGCGGCTCTCGTGTTGCGTCCGCCACGTTCGGTCAAGGCCGGTCACATGGCAACGGGCGCCACAATAATCATCTCGCGCCGTCGCTCATGGCAGGTAGATGTCCTCGACCCGGATCGCGATGCCGGGCGGGAAGAGCGCGATCTCTCCCGCAGTCACCGTCGTCGTCTCGATATCACCGCTATCGGTGCGTCGGTGGTGCACGATCCGCGGCTCGTCAGGCCACACGACCAGGTAGTGCCGAACGGAGGGCAGCCGGAAATACTCGGTGAACTTCGTCGCCCGGTCGTAACGGGCCGTATTCGGCGACAGCACTTCGGCGACAATCAGCGGATCCGGGACCGCCACGGCATCGCGAGACAGACGTGTCTCGGGACAGTGCACGACACAATCCGGCTCATAGTCACTGTCGTCGATCTGGACGGTCATACCGTCGCCGAACGCCTCGCACGGCAATTGTTGCGTCGCGGATCGCCTGCCGCATCATCTCGCGCAAGTTGTGCTTGGCACGGTTGTGTCCGGCCCGTTCGGGCGCCATTGCCACGACAACACCATTGATCCGCTCGTAGTGGCCACGCCGACCGTCGGCCCAGGCGTAGAACCCCTCGCGAGTCATACGCAGCGCGGGATCGCCCCAGTCGCGTGCTTCGCTCATCCTTCAGTCCTCTGGCGCCTGCGCTCGGTGCGACAGCCACGTTCGGCCAAGGTCGGTCACATAGCAACGGGTGCGACGCCGAACAGCCACGGATGCAGCGACAGCACAAGGGCCCAGGCCACCACCCCGATTGCCGGCGTCAGCCAGCCGATCTCCCCCGGCATGAAGCGGTTGCGCCCCTGCACGATCGCAGCAAACGGCACGATCGACGTGGCGGTGGCAAGCGTCCGCCACTTCGGCGGATCGCGCCGCGCCAGCTTGGCATCGATCGAGGGCATACCGACGAGCGCCGTCACCAGGAACGTGCCGAAAAACACGATGGCTGCGCTGTCGCCGTTGCCGATGATGTGCGCCGCCGCCCACAGAGCGAACGACCACAGCATCGGATGACGGGTGACACGCTGGATGCCGGTCGGAGGCTGCGCTATTGCCGCTTCACCACCGACCATTGTGGGGTTGCGCTGGCTCACCGAGGCCACGAACAGCACGAATGCGACCAGCATCACCGCGACCAGCACCCAGCGCAGCCAGTCCGGCGCGTACCACAGCGGTGTCGTCCAGGTGGCACTCCACGCCCAGACCAGGAACACAATGGCGAGGATCGTGAGCAACGAGAACAACCCGCGGAACGACGCCTCGCCGATGCGGGCCACGATCGCGTCGCGCAACCGCGTCCCGGCGATGCCGAAATGGATGCCCAGCCACACCAGGGCTGCGATGATCAGCAAAGTCATGGGGCCTCCCTTGCCTTGTGTGCGACGGCGGCGGACCATCCCGGCGCAACGCGAGGATACCATCCATGCAGTATACACCGCCGCCACATGTCACCCAGCACTGGCAGCTCAGCAAGCCATCGGCGAAAGGCCGGCGCGGCATGGTGGTGTCGCAGGCCAAGGGTGCGGCGGAGGCCGGTGTCGCGGTGCTCGACGCCGGCGGCAACGCGATCGACGCCGCGGTGGCGACCGCGCTGGCGCTGGCGACGCATGAGCCGTGGAACTCCGGTCTCGGCGGCATCGGCTTCGCGCTGGTGCATCGCGCCGGCCAGCCTCGCGCCGAGGTGGTGGATTTCGGCCCGCGCGCGCCGGCCGCCACCGATCCGGCGACCTACAAGCTGACCGGGCGGATGACCACCGATCTGTTCGCCTGGCCTGAGGTCGAGGGCGACATCAACATCCACGGCCCGCTATCCGTGGCTATCCCGGCCTCGGTCGCCGGTTACGAATACATGCACCGGCAATGGGGCCGCCTGCCGCTGGCGGATGTGATCGCGCCCGCCATTGCGCTGGCGAAGCGCGGCCTGCCGCAGGATTGGTACACTGCGCTGAAGGTCGTCACGTCCGCCTCGGCGCTGCGGCTCTATCCGCACACTGCGGCGGTCTACCTGCCGAACGGATTGCCGCCGGCGCCGCCCTATCAGGGCAAGCCCGGCTTCTTCCGCCAAGGCAATCTGCCGGAGACGCTGGAGCGCCTCGGCCGCGCTGGTCTGCGCGACTTCTACGAGGGCGACATCGCCGCCTCGGTCGCCGCCGATACCAGAGGCGCTCGGCGGCGTGCTGTCGCTCGAGGATCTGCGCAACTGTCAGGTGCGCACCTGGCCCGCGGAACAGATCGGTTGGCGCGGCCGCACGCTGCAGCTTACCGGCGGCCTGACCGCCGCGCCGACACTGAAGCGCGTGCTGGAAGGCATGGCGGATGCGCCCTATGACGGTGCGGCGCCGTCGCCTGCCTGGTATCGCGCGCTCGCACGCGTCATGAAGGCGGCGTATGCCGAGCGCCTGGCGGGGCTGGGGGAGTCCGAGCCGCTGGCGGCGGAAAGCTGCACCACGCATCTGACCGCGTGCGACGCCGAGGGCAACACCGTGGCAATGACCACCACGCTGATGTCCTCGTTCGGCAGCCGCGTGCTGCTGCCGCAGTCGGGCGTGCTGCTGAACAACGGCATGATGTGGTTCGATCCGCGGCCGGGCGTGCCGAACTCGATCGCGCCTGGCAAGCGGGCGCTGTGCAACATGCTGCCGATCATCCTGGCGGAGAACGGACGGCCGTTCATCGCCGGTGGTGCTTCCGGCGGACGGCGCATCATGGCGGCGGTGTTCCAGCTCATGACGTTCATCGCGGATTTCGGCATGGATGTGGACACGGCGGCGCATCATCCGCGCATCGACGTGTCCAGCGTGGACAATGCCACCGCCGACGCGCGACTGCCCGCCGCGGTGCGCGACGCGCTGGCGGCGGACGGCAGGCTGGAGGTGGTCGAGCACAACGCGGTGCCGATCAACTTTGCCTGCCCGAACGTGATCGTGCAGTCGGCCGACGGCACACGCACCGGCATCAGCGACGCAGCCTCGCCGTGGTCCGGTGCGGTGGCCCAGGCGTAGGCTGGGGAGGCTATAACAGACTTATTGGTTCCGGCTCCGCCGGTTTAGGGAAGGAGGAAGAACATGCCAGTCGTTCGCGCATCGGAGCGCACCACCAAGCAGGGCGCAGCAACCACATTCAGCGGTACCGTATTCCAGGACGAGGTCGTCGTCGGTACGGCGCCGTCGCGCATGCGCGCCTCGGTCGTATCGTTCACCCCAGGCGCGCGCACCGCGTGGCACGCGCATCCCGTCGGCCAGACGCTCTACTGCCTGTCGGGCGTCGGGCGCATCTGTTTCGACGGCGAGAAACCACAGGTGCTGAACCCAGGCGACACCGTGATGATCCCGCCGAACGTGCAGCACTGGCACGGTGCGGCGCCGGATCGTCTGTTCGCGCATCTGGCGATGTCGGAGAACAGCGATACCGGCGCCGGCACGTCGTGGGGCAAGCACGTCAGCGACGCGGAATACACCGCGCCGGTGGCCTGACTATTCGGCGGCGGCGCGCGTCGGTGCTCCGCCGAGCGCGCCGGATGCCTTGATCTCCGCAACCCGGCTTTCGTCGAAGCGCAGCACGTCGCGCAGGATTTCGTCGGTGTGCTCGCCGAGCAGCGGCGAGCGCGTCACCTCGGAGATGCTGTCCGACATCTTGATCGGGTTGCCGACGGTCAGGTACTTGCCGCGCGTCGGGTGATCCACCTCGACCACCGTGCCGGTATCGCGCAGCGATTGCTCCTCGGCGATTTCCTTCATCGACAGGATCGGGCCGCAGGGGATGTCGTATTTGTTGAGGATGTCCATGGCCTCGAACTTGGTCTTGGTCATGGTCCATTGCTCGATAGTATCAAAAATCTGCTTCAGCTTTGGTAGGCGTGCCGGCGGTTTGGCGTAGCCGGGGTCGGTCTTCCACTCAGGCTTGCCTATCACGTCGCAGATCGCTTCCCACACCGGCGCCTGGCAGATGAAGTAGATGTAGGCGTTGGGATCGGTCTCCCAGCCTTTGCACTTCAGGATCCAACCGGGCTGCCCGCCGCCCGATGCGTTGCCCGCGCGCGGCACCGCCTCGCCGAATTCGCCATCCGGGTATTGCGGATATTCACTGAGCGGCCCGTGCGCGAGACGCTGCTGGTCGCGCAGTTTCACGCGGCAGAGGTTCAGCACCCCGTCCTGCATTGCGCACAGCACCTTCTGGCCACGCCCGGTACTGTTGCGCTGGTACAGCGCCGAGACGATGCCGAGTGCCAGATGCAATCCGGTGCCGGAGTCGCCGATCTGCGCGCCGGTTACCATCGGCGGGCCGTCGTCGAAACCGGTGGTGGATGCCGAACCGCCGGCGCATTGTGCGACATTCTCGTAGACCTTGCAGTCCTCGTACGGGCCGGGGCCGAAACCCTTCACCGAGGCGAGGATCATGCGCGGGTTCAACGACTGGATGTGCTCCCAGGTGAAGCCCATTCGATCCAGCGCGCCAGGCGCAAAATTCTCCACCATCACATCGCAGGTCTTCACCAATGCCTCGAGCACCGCCTTGCCCTGCGGGTTGCGGCCGTCGATGGTGATCGAGCGCTTGTTGTGGTTCAGCATGGTGAAATACAGGCTGTCCACCTTCGGGATGTCCTGCAACTGCCCGCGCGTGATGTCGCCGACGCCGGGACGCTCCACCTTGATCACGTCGGCGCCGAGCCAGGCGAGAAGCTGCGTGCAGGTCGGTCCTGACTGCACGTGGGTGAAGTCGAGAATGCGTACGCCGTCGAGTGCTTTGCTCATTCTTATGCTCCAGGCTTCTTCGCGAGCGCGCTGCGCGGGTTGAGATTGCCGATGTTGCCGCTCTCGGTGCCCGCCGCCGGGTCGATCACCGCGTTGATGAGCGTGGGCTTGCCGGAGTCCATGGCCGTATCGACGGCGCGCTTCAACTCGTCCGGCGTGGTCGCATTGACGCCGACGCCGCCGAACCCCTCGATCATCCGGTCGTAGCGGGCACCTTTGACGAACGCGGTGGTGGCCGCATCAGCGCCACCGCTCGGGTTGACTCCATCGCCGCGATAGATGCCGTCGTTGTTGAACACGACCACGCAGACCGGCAGGTTGTAGCGGCAGATCGTCTCCACCTCCATGCCGGAGAAGCCAAACGCACTGTCGCCCTCGATGGCGAGAACCGGCTTTCCGGTCTCGATCGCGGCGGCGATGGCAAAGCCCATGCCGATACCCATCACGCCCCAGGTGCCGACATCGAGGCGCTTGCGCGGCTGATACATGTCGATCACGCCGCGCGCCTGGTCGAGCGTGTTGGCACCCTCGTTCACCAGCATCGCGTCCGGCCGCTGCTTGATCACGTCGCGCAGCACGCGCAGCGCGGAGTGATAATCCATCGGGATCGAGTTTTTCCCCAGCCTGGACGCCATCCTGGCAATGTTGGTTTCCCTCTTTTCGTTGATCGCCTGCGTCCACTCCGCCGGCGGCTGCTTCCAGTCATCACCCATGCCGCGCAGCAGTGCCGCCACGCAGGAGCCAATATCGCCCACCAGCGGTGCGGCGATCTCGACATTGCTGTCCATCTCGCGCGGCTCGATGTCGATCTGGATGAATTTCTTCGAGCCCGGCTTGCCCCACTGCCTGCCCTTGCCGTGACTGAGCAGCCAGTTGAGCCGCGCGCCGATCATCAGCACCACATCGCTGTCTGCCAGCACGGTCGAGCGAGCGGCGGCCGCGCATTGCGGATGCAGATCGGGAAGCAGGCCCTTGGCCATGCTCATCGGGATGTAAGGAATGCCGCTCCTTTCGACCAGGGCACGAATGTCGTTGTCGGCCTGCGCATAAGCAGCACCCTTGCCGAGGATGATCAGCGGACGCCTGGCGCCGCGCAGCACGTCGAGCGCACGTTCGACGGCGGTGGGTGCCGGGATCTGCGCCGGTGCCGGGTCGATCACCTTGACCAGCGAACGCCGGCCCGCTTCGGCTTCCATCACCTGACCGAACAGTTTTCCCGGCAGATCGAGATACACGCCGCCCGGCCGGCCCGAAACCGCGGCGCGAATGGCGCGCGCAATGCCGATGCCGATATCGGCCGCATGCAGCACGCGGAACGCCGCCTTGCACAGCGGCTTGGCCACCGCGAGCTGATCCATTTCCTCGTAGTCGCCCTGCTGCAGGTCGACAATCTCGCGTTCCGAGGAGCCACTGATCAGGATCATCGGAAAGCAGTTCGTCGTCGCATTGGCGAGCGCGACCAGGCCGTTCAGGAACCCCGGGGCCGAAACCGTGAGGCACACACCCGGCGACTTGGTCAGGAAGCCCGCGATCGCCGCCGCATTGCCGGCATTCTGCTCGTGTCGGAACGAGATCACCCGCATTCCCTCGGCCTGCGCGAGACGGCCCAGGTCGGTGATCGGGATGCCCGGGACATTATAGATCGTCTTGATGCCGTTCAGCTTCAGCGCGTCGATGACCAGGTGGAACCCGTCCGTCAGTTCGGCTTCCGGTTCGTCGACTCTCTGCTCAAGTGCTGCGGACATTATCGTCTCCCTATGCGTATTGCCGGCGCCGCTCGTCATCCGAGCCGGCCATTCGATCGAGGAAATCGCCATGCTGCTCGACATGCGCGGCCAGCCCCATGGTGTGCTCGCGCACCAGGCGCTCGGCGAGGTCGGCGTCGTGCTGCTCCAGTGCTGCGATGATGGCGCGGTGATCGGCGATCGAGCGCTGCGCCCGGTTGTCCTGCGTCATCGTCACCGCGCGGACCGCGCGCATGTGGATGAACAGGTTATCGGTCAGGCTGGTCATCAGCTCCACGCCGCCCATGCGGATGATCGCCTTGTGGAATTCCATGTTGGCCCGCGAGTATTCGCTGATCTGCTCCGACGGATCCTCCTGGAACACATCGACCAGCGCGTGCAGCTCTGCCAGGTCTGCGGCGGTAACGCGCGGCGCGGCGAGGCGGGCGGCCATGCTCTCGATCGCGGCCCAGACGGTGACCATCTCGACCACCTCGCGCTTCGACTTGCGGACCACGATCAGCCCGCGCCGCGGCACCGAACGGACGAAGCCCTCCTGCTCCAGCACCGACAGCGCCTCGCGCACCGGCGTGCGGCTCATGCCGAGGTCCTGCGAGAGCTGGCGCTCGTCCAGCCGGATCTCGAGCGGATGGCCGTAGATGTTCATTTCGGTGATCGCGCGCTTGATCGCCTCGCAAGCCTGCTTGCGCAACCCGATGCCGAGCGTGATCGGTTCCGCAGTCGCTTCCTGCAACCGTCGCTTCCTGTGTTGGCACGCCAGTTCGGCGCCGTTGTTGGTATGCCACGAATAAGCACAGGCAGCGGGACCCGCGCAAGCCCCGTTGCAGTTGACTTGATCGAGCGCCTGCGTCTACGTCGCGGCCAAGCCCCCGGCAGCGCGGGCCATCAAGCAGGGAGTTACGGATGGAGAGCCGTCGCTGCGCCGAATGGGTTGGCCGACCGGCTATACGCGCGCCCTGATGCCGTCCGATCGGCTCGAATCTCCCCTGCTGCGGGTTTCCAAGGTTGCCATGCGGTTTGGCGGTGTGGTCGCCCTCGGCGGCGTGTCGTTCGATGTCGGCCACAGCCAGATCTGCGGCCTGATCGGGCCCAACGGCTCCGGCAAGACCACGCTGTTCAACTGCATCAGCGGGTTTTATCGTTTCACCGACGGCGATATCCTGTTCGAGGGCCGCTCGCTCAAGAATCTGGGCCGTCACCGCATGGCCGGTCTTGGCATCGGCCGCACCTTCCAGAACGTCGCGCTGTTCCGGCGCATGAGCGTGCGCGACAACATCCTGGTCGGCGCGCATCACCTCGGCCGCTCCGGCTTCGTCATCAATGCGATTCGCCTGCCGGTGGTGCGGCAGGAGGACGCGGTGGCGTTCGCGCGGCTGCACGACCTGCTCGATCTGCTCGATCTGAACGATGTCGCCGGCACGCAGGCCGGCAGTCTGCCGTTCGGCACCCAGAAGCGCGTCGAGCTGGCGCGCGCACTGATCGGCGGCCCGAAGCTGCTGATGCTCGACGAACCGGCGGGCGGGCTGAACCACAGCGAGGTCGATGACCTGGCGCAGTTGCTGCAGCGCATCCGCGCACACTTCGATCTCAGCATCCTGCTGGTCGAACATCACATGAACCTGGTGATGCGAGTCTCGCACAAGGTCGTGGCGCTGGAGTTCGGCCTGAAGATCGCCGATGGCACACCGGATGAAGTGCGCGCCGAACCCGAGGTGATCCGCGCCTATCTCGGTGCAACTCAGGAAGAGCAGCATGCCGGCGCTGCTTGAGGCCCGTTCGCTGCACGCCGGCTACGGCGAGACGCGGGTGCTGCACGGCATCGACTTCGCGGTGGAACAGGGCGGCGTCACCGCGCTGCTGGGTGCGAACGGTGCCGGTAAGACCACCACGCTGCGTGCGATCTGCGGCATGGTGCGCACCAGTGGCGAAATCCGTCTGGGTGACGAGCGCATCGACGGCAGGCCAACCGAGGACATTGTGCAGCGTGGTGTCGCGCACGTGCCGGATGGGCGCGGCACGTTCTTTGAGCTGACGGTCGAGGAGAACCTGCGGCTTGGTTCTTATATCAGGCGGGACCGGCACGGCATCGCGCAGGATCTCGAACGTGTGTTCGGCTACTTCCCGCGCCTGCGCGAGCGCTTCCGCCAGCAGGCCGGCACGCTGTCGGGCGGTGAACAGCAGATGCTCGCGATCGCGCGGGCGCTGCTGCTTGGACCCAGGTTGCTGCTGCTGGACGAGCCATCGTTTGGCCTGGCGCCGCTGATCGTGCAGGACATATTTGCGATATTGCACCGCATCCGGGCGGATGAGGGCGTTTCGATCCTGCTGGTGGAGCAGAATGCCAGTCTGGCGCTGGATATTGCCGAGCAGGCCTATCTGCTGGAGACCGGACGCATCGTGATCTCGGGCCCGGCGGCGGAGATCAGGCGCGACGAATCGATCAGGCGTTCGTATCTGGGGTACTCGAGATGGAAGGTGTGCTGCATCAGGTCCTGTCCGGCATCGCCAGCGGCGGCATCTATGCCTCCGTCGCACTGGCCTTGGTGATGATCTATCAGGCGACACACCACGTGAACTTCGCGCAAGGCGAGATGGCGACACTCTCCACCTACATCGCGCTCACCCTGATCAATCTCGGCCTGCCGTACTGGATCGCGTTCGTCATCACCATTGTCGTCTCGTTCGTCCTCGGCCTGCTGATCGAGCGTATCCTGATGCGGCCGATGATGGATGCGCCGGTGCTTGCGTCGGTCGGCGTATTCATCGGTCTGCTGCTGATCATCAACAGCAGCACCGGATGGATGTTCGACTATATGATCAAGACCTTCCCGACCCCGTTCCCCGGCGGTCCGCTGTTGTTCAGCGGCTATGTCTCCGGCCACGAACTTGGCGCCTTCTTCATCACCCTGGTCGTGCTGATCGCGGTCTACCTGTTTTTCCGCCACACCAAATTGGGTCTGGCGATGCGCGCCGCGGCATTCAACCCAGTGTCATCGCGTCTGGTCGGCATCCGCGTCGGCTGGATGCTGGCACTCGGTTGGGGCCTTGCCGCGTCGATCGGTGCGGTCGCCGGCATGATGGTGGCGCCGATCGTCTATCTCGACCCGAACATGATGGCCGGCATCCTGCTCTACGCCTTCGCCGGCGCGCTGCTCGGCGGCATCGACAATCCGCTTGGCGCGGTGTTGGGCGGCTTCGCGGTCGGGATCATCGAGAATCTCGCCGGCGCATATCTGGTGGGTACCGAGCTCAAGCTGACGGTGGCGCTGGTCATCATCGTCTCGGTGCTGGTGGTGAAGCCGTCGGGGCTGCTGGGCCGTACCGTGCTGAGCAGAGTGTAGCCGATGGCGCGCAATGCCCTCCTGGCAATCCTGGCGTGGCTCGTCGTCGCGTTCCTGCCGACCTTCCTGCTCAGCGACTATCACCTGTTCCAGCTCACCATGGTGATCGTCTATGCGATCGCCATTCTCGGGCTCGCCATCCTGACCGGTTTCAACGGCCAGATATCCTTGGGCCACGGCGCGTTCTATGCCATCGGCGCATACGTCACCGCCGTCCTGATGTACCAATACAACGTGCCCTATTGGGCGACGCTGCCGGTCTCGGCGATCGTCTGCGCCGCGTTCGGATTCCTGATCGGCCTGCCGGCGCTTCGGCTGGGCGGCCTGTATCTCGCACTCACCACCTTCGCGCTCGCCGTCGCCGTGCCGCAGTTGCTGAAGCACGACGCGCTGGAGCCGTGGACCGGCGGCGTGCAGGGGCTTGTCATCGACAAACCGGACCCCCCGTTCGGCCTCGATCTGTCGCCGGATCAGTGGCTCTATCTGTTCTCGCTGTTTGTCGGCGCGGTGCTGTTCCTGCTGGCGTGGAATATCGTGCGCGGACGGATCGGCCGCGCGATGATGGCGATCCGCGACCACTCGCTGGCGGCCGAGGCGATGGGTATCGATATCGCATTGCTGAAGACGCGCACCTTCGCGCTCAGTGCGATGTACACCGGGATTGCCGGCTCGCTCGGCGCCATCGTGGTGCAGTTCGTCGCGCCGGACAGTTTCGGCATCTTCGTCTCGATCTACTTTTTCGTGGGGCTGGTGGTCGGCGGCGTCTCCTCGATCGGCGGCGCGATCTTCGGCGGCCTGTTCATCGAATTCGTGCCGAACCTCGCCGAGAAGGTGTCGAAGGCCGCCCCCGGCGCGGTCTATGGCGTGATCCTGATCGCAGTGATGTTCCTGATGCCGGGTGGCGTCGCCGGCTTCGTCGGCTCGCTGTTCGCGCGCTTCCGCCGCGGCACGAAATCGGTTGAACTGCGCCCGGCCATGATAGGGGAGTCAGTTGCGAACAACGTTTCGGCCGGCGTGCCTGGTGGCGCTGAGCCTGACCCTGGCGGCAACCGCGGCGTGTAAGAAGCAGAACGCCTACATTCCGCCGCCACCGCCGCAGGTCGGCGTGGCGAAGCCGCTGCATCAGGGCGTGACGCCGTATCTCGAACTCACCGGCAACGCGGTGGCCTTCAATCAGGTGGATCTCGTCGCGCGTGTGGAGGGCTTCCTCCAGACGATCGACTACAAGGACGGCGCCACCGCGAAACAGGGTGACACGCTGTTCGTCATCGAGCCGACACCGTACCAGGCGAAGCTGCAACAGGCTCAGTCCACGGCTCAGGCGACCGAGGCGCTGCTGGTGCAGGCGCAGGCGGAGTACAACCGGCAGGCCTCGCTGGGCCGCAGCGATTTCTCCTCGCAGGCCACGGTGGAACAGGCAAGGGCGACGCGCGACTCCACGCAGGCCAACCTGACCAACCAGCAGGCCGGCATCACGCTGGCTGCGATCAATCTCGGTTATACACGGGTGACCGCGCCGTTCGATGGCATCGTCACGGCGCATCTGGTTTCCGTCGGCAACCTGGTCGGTGTCACCGGTCCGACCAGGCTCGCCACGATCGTGCAGCTCGAACCGATCTATACGGCGTTCAACGTCAGCGAGCAGGACGTGCTGCGCGTCAAGACTGCGATGGCAATGCGCGGCCTGAAGCCGGCCGATCTCGGCAAGATTCCCGTCGAGGTCGGGCTGATGAACGAGGATGGCTATCCGCATCGGGGCCTGATCGACTACATCGCACCCATGATCGATCCCGCGACCGGCACGCTGGCGGTGCGTGGTTTGCTGCCGAACACGGATCGCGCGTTGCTGCCCGGCATGTTCGTGCGCATCCGTGTGCCGTTGGCACTGGAGCAGGCCGAGGCGCTGCTGGTGCCGAACGTTGCTCTCGGGGCCGATCAGTCCGGTACCTACGTGCTGGTGGTGGACAAGGACAACGTGGTGCAGCAGCGCACGGTCCAGACCGGGCAACTGGTCGGCAAGCTGCGGGTGATCGAAACCGGCATCGCCGCTGACGACCTCGTGGTGGTCGACGGCAATCAGAAGGCGATACCCGGTGAGAAGGTCGCGCCGCAACCGACCAGGATCACCGCGGAGGGTAACGCGACGCCCGGCAAGTCCTGATGATCTCGAAATTCTTCATCGAACGGCCGGTGCTGGCCAATGTGCTGGCGATCATCATGGTGCTGGTCGGCGCCGTCGCGCTGTATTTCCTGCCGGTGGCGCAGTATCCGAACGTGGTGCCGCCGACGGTGGCGGTGACCACACGCTATCCCGGCGCCAGCGCCGAGACGGTGATGAACACTGTGGCGCTGCCGATCGAGCAGCAGGTGAACGGCGTGCAGGGCATGCTGTACATGCAGTCCACCAGCGCCTCGGACGGCACCTATGCACTGAACGTCACCTTCGAGATCGGCACCGATCTGAACTTTGCGCAGGTGCTGGTGCAGAACCGTGTGTCGGCCGCCCTGGCCTCGCTGCCGCAAGGCGTTCAGGTGCAAGGCGTGACGGTGCAGCAGAAATCCACGTCGATCCTGAAGATCGTCGCGCTCACCGCGACGGACAACCGTTTCGACAGCCTGTATCTGAGCAACTACGCCACCATCAATCTGGTGCCCGAACTGTCGCGCTTGCCCGGCGTCGGCAATGTCAACGTGTTCGGCGTCGGACAGTATTCGATGCGCATCTGGCTGGACCCGCAGACGCTGTATGCACGCGGATTGACCCCGCAGGACGTGATCGGCGTGATCCAGCAGCAGAGCCAGCAGGTCACCGCCGGGCAGGTGGGCATGCCGCCGGCGCCCGCCAGCCAGGACTTCCAGCTGACCGTCAACGTTCAGGGGCGCCTGTCCGATCCGGCGGAATTCGGCAGCATCATCGTCAAGGTGGACGCGGCGAACGGCGGTCAGATCACGCGCATCAGGGATATCGGCCGGGTGGAGCTCGGTGCGCAGACCTACTCGCAGGCGTTCGAGCTGAACGGCAAGCCGGCGGCGGGTGTCGCGATCTTCCAGTTGCCCGACGCCAACGCGCTCGATGTGGCCGCCCGGGTGAATGCGAGGATGGCGGAGCTGGCGAAGGCGTTCCCGCAAGGCATCGGCTACAGCGTGCCGTTCGACACCACTCGGTTCGTCAATACCTCGATCCGCGAAGTGTACAAGACCCTGATCGAGGCGGCTGTGCTGGTGCTGGTGGTCATCCTGGTCTTCCTGCAAGACTGGCGTGCCACGCTGGTGCCGGCGACCACGGTGCCGGTGACCATCATCGGCGCCTTCGCCGCCATGTGGGCGCTCGGGTTCACCGTCAACCTATCCACGCTGTTCGCCATCATCCTGGCAATCGGCATCGTGGTGGACGACGCGATCGTGGTGGTGGAAGGGGCATCGCACCACATGGAGCGCGGACTGTCCCCGCACGATGCCGCCGTCAAGGCGATGAGCGAGCTGTTCGGACCGATCATCGGCATCACGCTGGTGCTGATGTCGGTGTTCATACCGGCAGCTTTCCTGCCCGGTCTCACCGGACAGATGTACGCGCAGTTCGCCTTGGTGATCGCCGCCACGGCGATCATCAGCGCGATCAACGCCGCGACGCTGAAGCCGACGCAATGCGCGCTGTGGCTGCGTGCGCCGACCCCGCCGGACCAGCGCAACATCTTCTACCGCGGCTTCAATCGTGCCTATGACCCGCTGGAGCGCGGCTACGCGTGGTTGATTCGCCACATGACGCGACACAGCCTCGTGATGGTGGCGGTGGGACTGATCGTCGCCGGCGTCGGTCTGTGGGGCATCGTGCGCCTGCCGACCGCATTCATCCCGATCGAGGATCAGGGCTATGTGATGGTCTCCGTGCAACTGCCGGACGGCGCGTCGCTCGGCCGCACTCAACAGGTAATGAGGGAGGTGAACCGCATCGCGCTCGCCACCGCCGGGGTGCAATACGTGGTCGCGATCAGCGGAATCTCAGTGCTCGACAACAGTGCGTCGCTGCCCAATGCCGGTGTCGCCTATGTGGTACTGAAGGACTGGAGCGAGCGCGGCCGGGGCACCGGCGCCGATCTTCTGTCGCTCTACGTCAGCCTGCAGCGAGAACTGGACAAGCTGTCCGATGCGCTGGCCCTGGTGATCGTGCCGCCGCCGATCCAGGGCATCGGCAATGCCAGTGGCTTCACCATGCAGGTGGAGCTGCGCGACGGCAGCTTCGACTATGCCAGGCTGCAGACGCTGAGCCGCACCATCGTCGCCTCCGCCAACAGCCAGTCCGGCCTGCAACGGGTCAGCACGTTCTTCCGTGCCGGCGTGCCGCAGCTTCAGGTGGCGGTCGACCGGGTGAAGGCCGAAACGCTGAACGTCTCGGTCGGCGACGTGTTCAATACGCTCGGCGCCTATATCGGCTCCAGCTACGTGAACCAGTTCAACAAATTCGGCCGCGTCTATCAGGTGTATGTGCAGGCCGATTCAGGATTCCGTCTGCTGCCTGGCGATATCGAGAAGCTGTCGGTGCGCAGTCAGGACGGCAAGATGATCCCGCTCGGCACTTTGGTGCAGGTGCAGTACGACTGTCGGTCCGTCGCTGATCAGCCTGTATAATCTGTATCCGACCGCCACCATTGTCGGCGGTGCGGCGCAAGGCTTCAGTTCCGGTGAGGCGCTCGGCTTGATGGAGCAGATCGCCGATCAAACGCTGCCACGTGGCTCCGGCTACGATTGGACGGCGATGGCCTATCAGGAGAAGGTCACCGGCAATCAGATCGTCTGGGCGTTCGGTCTCGGGTTGCTGCTGGTCTATCTCTGCCTCGCGGGCCAGTACGAGAGCTGGATCGCGCCGCTGTCGGTGATCCTCGCGGTGCCGCTGTCGCTGTTGGGACCAGTTATCGCGCTTACCAGTCTCGGCGTGGCGAACAACCTTTACACCCAGATCGGCCTTGTGCTGCTGATCGCGCTATCGGCGAAGAATGCCATCCTGATCGTCGAGGTCGCGCGCGCACGGCGCATGGAGGGTGAGTCGATCCTCGACGCCGCGCTGTCCGGCGCCCGTTCGCGCTTCCGGGCGATCCTGATGACCTCGTTCGCCTTCATTCTTGGCGTCGTGCCGCTGGTGACCGCGACCGGTGCCGGCGCCAATGCGCGTGCTTCGCTTGGATTGTCGGTGTTCAGCGGCATGATCGCGTCCACCTGTCTTGCGGTGTTGTTCGTGCCGGCTTTCTTCGTCGTGTTGCAACGCTTCGAGGAATGGCGCAAGGCGGGGAAACAGCGCGCGCCCGCATCTACCACGGCCTGAAGGAGACCAACACGCATGCTGAGCATGAAGGACAAGGTGGCAATCGTCACCGGCGCGGGATCGGTCGGCCCCGGCTGGGGCAACGGCAAGGCGACCGCGACGCTGTTGGCGCGTCAGGGCGCGTCGGTGTTCCTGGTGGACATCAACCAGTCCGCTGCCGAGGAGACGCGGCAGATCATCGAAGACGAAGGTGGCACCTGCGCAGTGCATCGCTGCGACATGATGGTCGCGGCCGAGGTGCAGGAGATGGTGCAGGCGTGCCTGAACCGGTTCAAGCGGATCGACATCCTGGTGAACAATGTCGGCGGCTCCGCGCCCGGCGATCCGGTGTCGATGACCGAGGAGGTCTGGGATCACCAGATCGATATGAACCTGAAGACCGTGTTCCTCGGCTGCAAATACATCCTCCCGGTGATGGAGGCCCAGGGCAAGGGCGCCATCGTCAATTTGTCGTCGGTGGCCGGTCTGCGCAACGACGGCCACGGCGGCCGTGTGCATGTCGGCTACAGCGCAAGCAAAGCGGCGGTGATCCAGTTCACCCGCTCAACTGCCGGCGCGTATGTGAAGAAGGGCATTCGCTGCAACACGGTGGTGCCGGGGCTGATGCACACGCCGCTGGTGGAGTATCGACTGGCGCGCACGGTTGCCGGCAACGACGCAGCGGCGCTGATCGCCAGCCGCAACGCGCGTACACCGATGGGGCGGATGGGCACCGCGTGGGATGTGGCGCATGCTGTGCTGTTCCTGGCCTCGGACGAGGCTAATTACATCACCGGAACGGAGATCATCGTCGATGGCGGGCTGATCCTGGCATCGCCGTGACAGCAGGAGGAATGCGATGAGCGAACGACGTTTCAAGGAACTGACACCGGAGACCATGACGCCGGAGCAGAAGACGGTGGCGGACGCGATCCAATCCGGTCCGCGCGGCGCGGGATTGCGTGGTCCGTTCAATGCGCTGCTGCGCAGCCCTGATCTGTGCGACCTGGTGCAGCGGGTCGGGGCCTATGTGCGGTACTCGAGCTGCATTCCGCCGCGACTGAACGAGATGGCAATCATCATGGCAGGGCGGAAATGGACCGCGCAGTACGAGTTCTACGCGCACCGCAGGCTGGCGATCGAGGCGGGACTGAAGACCGCGATCTGCGATGCGATCGCAGCGGGGACGCGGCCGCAGGGCATGCAGGACGACGAAGCCGAGGTGTACGACTTCTGCACCGAGCTGCTGACGAGAGGGCATGTTTCGGACACCAACTACGGCCGCATCGAGAACCGCTTCGGCGAGCGCGGCGTGATCGACCTGATCGGCGCGGTCGGCTATTACAGCCTGGTATCGATGGTGCTGAACGTCGACGGCGTACCGCTGCCTGCCGGCGAGACGCCGCCGCTGAAGCCGCTCTGACACCGGGCGTCACGCTGAGCGCAACGCAGCTTCCACAACATCGAGCGCGGCGTCGAGTTCGGTTTGCGTGATGGTCAGCGGCGGGCACAGTGTCAGCACGTGCCCGCCGCCGACCTTGAAGCTCAGGCCACGTGTCAGGCATCGATACATCACCGCTTCCGCTAGCGCCGCACTGGTGACGTCCACACCGAACGACACACCCAGACCACGCACCGCACTCACGGATTCCATGCGCTGCAGTCGTGCCATCCCATGTGCGCCCAGTGCGCGCGACCGCTCCAGCAGTCCCTCGTCCCGTATTACGTCCAGCGTCGCCAGTGCTGCCGCGCAACCGACCGAGCTCTTCTCGTGCGTGTAATGCCCAAGCGCCCGGTCGGCGGCCACATCCAGGTTATCGCGCGCGATCAGCGCCGCCATCGGGAACACGCCGCCGCCTAATCCCTTGCCCAGCACCAGCATGTCCGGCTCGCAGCCCACCTGCTCGCAGGCGAACATCGTGCCGGTGCGTCCCAGGCAGCTCGGGATTTCGTCGAAGATCAGCAACGTTCCATGACGGTCGCAGCTCGCGCGCACACGCGGCCAGAAATCCGCTGGCGGCATCTCCAATGTTGTCCAGCGCACCGGCTCCGCGATCACTGCGCCGACGTCGCCCTGTACCTCCAGCACGTAGTCGATGTAGTCCGCAAGGCGCTCATGCGCGCGGCCGTCGCCGCCGAAGAATCGCGGCGCCAGAGCAGGCGGCGGCACATGCTCGGTTCCCGGCAGTAGCGGACCGGCATCGCGGCGAAATATTGCCTCGCCACCAATCGAGATCGCATCGAGCGATGCGCCATGGAACGCATCCCACATCGATAGCGTCTTGTGCCGGCCCGTCGCATGCCGCGCCAGCTTTAGCGCCATGCCGATTGCCGCTGTGCCGGACGGTGCGAACAGCACCTTGTTCAACCGGCCAGGCGTCAGCTCAGCCAGCCGCCGCGCTAGTTCGATCGCCGCCCTGTTGGTATAGCGGCGCGGCGAGAACGGCAACGTCGCCAGTTGTCGTGTCACCGCCTCGATCACGCGCGGATGGCCGTAGCCAACCTGGTGGACGGTGTTGCCATGGAAATCCATGATCCACCGACCGGCGGTGTCGATCAGATAGATTCCCTCGGCGCGCTCCACCACGTTCAGGCACGGCGTGGACAGCGCCTGATGCAGGAACCAGCGCGAATCCTCCTCCAGCAGCGCCTGCGTCTCGGCATCGATATAGCCGCGCTGCCATACGGTGCGCGCGTCACCGAGATTGATGTCGCCTTCGCTGCGATCCTGCATGCGCCCATGCTGGGCGGTTGGCGCCGGTGGGGCAAGCGTGCTGGTATCGGCGCATGAAGCTTCAGGCAGCAATCCTCGACTGGGCCGGCACCGTGGTGGATCACGGCAGCCGTGCGCCGATGGGCGCGTTCGTGCGTGCCTTCGCGCAGTTCGGTGTGACAGTCAGCATCGCCGATGCGCGCGGACCGATGGGCATGGCGAAGTGGGATCACATCCGCGCGGTCGGTGCTACGCCGGCGGTCGCCGCTGCATGGCGCGCGCGGCATGGCCGCGATTTCGCCGAGGGCGACGTCGATGCGATCTTTCAGGTGTTCGAGCCGATGAACATCGCCGCGGTGCGCGACCATGCCGACATCATTCCGGGCGCTATCGCCGCGATCGATGCACTCCGCGCGCGCGGCATCCGGATCGCCGGAACCACCGGTTATACGCGGCCGATCATGGATGTGCTGGAACCGCTCGCCGCGACGTCGGGCTACGCTCCGGAGCTGACCGTTTGTGCCGGCGACCTTCCCGCCGGGCGGCCGTCACCGCTGATGATGTGGTACGCGATGGCGAAGCTCGGTGCGTGGCCGGCTGCGACGGTGGTGAAGGTGGATGACACCGCGCCCGGTATCGGTGAAGGCAAGGCAGCCGGGACCTGGACGATCGGCATCGCGCTGACCGGCAATGCCGTTGGCCTATCGGCCGAGGAACTGGCGGCGCTGTCACAAGCTGAACGCTCCCGCCTGCGTGAGCACGCTGCGATCGAACTCCGCGATGCCGACATGTTGATCGACAGCATTGCCGATCTGCCACAGGCGGTCGCAAAGATCGACGCGCGACTTGCCGCGGGAGAGCTACCTACGCCGACCGCGCCGGACTGACCTCGGCAATGTAGATCACATCGCCCGTCGCCGTGTCCGGGCTGCCGGGCGCGGCCATGGCGACGACGTGGCCGTTGCCCTGCATCGCGATCCAGCTCGGTTCGGTCTGCGCGGCCTGCTTGGCTTGCTCGATCACATCGGCGGGAACGTTCGACCACAGCGACTGTTCGAGCACCCGGACACGATCCATTGCAGTTCTCCCATATGTCACTTGCTCAACGCCTCATCAGCCACAGCGTTCCAACCAGCAGTGTCAGTACCGTTAGCGGCGCGCCGACGCGGAAGTAGCTCCAGAAGCCGATCGTTACGCCGCGCCGTGCGGCCTTTTCCACCACGATCAGGTTGGCGATCGAGCCGAGCACGGTAAAGTTGCCGGCGAGCGTGGACGCCATCGCGATCACCAGCCAGGCGCGATCATGGTCCGGCAGCGCGGCGACGAACGGCTTCAGCAGCAGTACGGCGGGCACATTGCTGACCAGGTTGGAAAGAACCGCAGTGACGATGCTGAGCATCGGCACAGTGGAGAGGTGTAGTCGTCCGACTGCCTCGACCATCTGTGGCGTCAGCAGCTCGTGTTCGGCACCTGCCACGATGATGAACAGTCCCGCGAACATCAGCAGCAGCGACCAGTCGATCTCGGCATAGACCCGTGCGCTCTTGACCCGCCGGGTCAGCAACAACAGCGCGCCGATGATGATCGCCGCCTTTGCCGGCGGCTGTCCGGCGAAGAACAGCGCGACCACCAACGCCGTTGCCAACAGGGAGCGGATCATCAGCACATGGTTGACCCGCAGTCGCGTCGTGCGTGCTTCCAGCGTGCCGCCGGTCAGGTCGGGGCGATGCAGAACGGCCAGCAGCACTATGGTCAGCAGCAGACCCAGGATCGCCACCGGCGCCAGGGCAGCGGTGAACTCAGGGTAAGGGATCCGCGAAAAGCTGCCGATCATCATGTTCTGCGGGTTGCCGGTGATCGTCGCCGTCGAACCGACATTCGACGCCATCGCCACCGCCAACAGATACGGCACCGGATTGCGCCTGAGATTGAGCGTCAGCTCCAGCACCAGCGGCGCCATCACCAGACAGATCGCGTCGTTCACCAGGAAGGCGGAGAACGTGCCGGAGACTGCGACGATGGCTGCCAGCAGCAGCAATGGCCGGTGCATGCGACGCATCACCCAGGCGTTCACCAGCGCGAAGAAACCCGAGATGCGCAAGTTGGCGACCACGATCATCATGCCGAGCAGCAGCGTGATGGTGGCAGGATCGATTGCCTGGTAGGCCTGCTGCAGTGAAACAACACCCGACACAACCATCAGGCAGGCGCCGACCAATGCCACACCGGCGCGATCGATCGACAGGCCGGGCACCTTGCCGATCGCCAGCGCAAGATAGCTCGCCGCGAAGATCACGATCGCGGCAAGATGGCGCGCTGCCGCATCCTGTTCGGGCATGATCCACGGCAGCGCTGCCGTGGCGAGTGCCAGCAGCAGCAGAAGACCGACCGCGATCAGGCTCGCCAGCGACCACCATCGTGCGGTCATTCAGTGGTTGGGCCACAGCCCCGGAGTCGCGACCTCCAGCGAATTGCCGTCGGGATCGCGGAAATACAGGCTGGTGCCGCCACGCGCCCAACGGATGCGACTCTCCACGGCGATGCCTTCGCCCCGCAGGTGTTCCTCCCACGCGGCGAGCTCGCCGAACGGGATGGCGAAGCAGAGATGCAGTTCGCCGCTGCCGTGGTGTGGCGGGATGAAGCCGCCCGGCACCGGGGCCGGTTCATCGGTGCTGCCGTGACGAAACAGCAGCAGCACCTGGCTGCCCGGCACGCCGAGTGCGCACATGCGGCCGTCGTGCACGAAACGCTCGAAACCGAACACGCGCTGGTAGAAGTCACACGCGCGGTCCAGATCGACGACGTAGAGCGAGGTTTCCAGCACGGAGCTCACTCTGGGAATGGACGACATCGGCTTCTCCCGGTCCACGGCCTCTCGCATAGCTGGTTCCGGTGCTATGCTGCGGCAAGCACAGGGAATCGAGCCATGCCAGCCCATTTCGATCTGTTGATCCGCAACGGCACCTGCGTCCTGCCCTGGGGCACCGAGGCCACCGATGTCGGCGTGCGCAACGGCCGTATCGCCGCGCTCGGTGTCACCGCGGACGCCACGGCGGACGAAACGGTCGACGCCAAAGGGCTGCACGTGCTGCCTGGCCTGATCGATCCACACGTGCATCTACGCGATCCTGGCGACAAGGCGGTGGAGTCGATTCCCACCGGCACACGCGCCGCCGTGCTGGGTGGGCTGGCGGCGGTTTTCGACATGCCGAACACCTCGCCGTCGATCGTCGATGCCGAGAAGCTGGCGTGGAAGCAGGAATACGTCGAGCGTGAATCCTGGTGCGACATCGGGCTGTACGTCGGCGGCACCAAGCAGAACATCCCCGAGCTCGCGAAACTGGAACTTGGCCGCGGCGTGTGCGGCATCAAGATCTTCGCCGGCAGCTCGACCGGCGACCTGCTGGTGGAGGATGACGAACACCTGGAGCGCGTGATGCGGTCCGGGCGCCGACGTATCGCGTATCACTCCGAGGATGAGTATCGGCTGCAGGAGCGCCGGCCGTTGTTCAAGTCCGGCGAACCGTATCGCCGCCATATGGAATGGCGCGACGAGGAAACGGCGTTTCTTGGTACGCGTCGGCTGATGGCGCTGGCGCGTGCCACTGGCAGGGCGGCGCATATTCTGCATGTCTCCACCGCGGAGGAACTGGACTACATGAAGGACTTCCGCGATCTCGCGACCTGCGAGGTGTTGCTCAATCATCTCACGCAGGTGGCGCCTGACTGCTACGATACGTTGAAGGGGTTCGGCGTGATGAACCCGCCGATTCGCGGGCCGCGCCATCTCGAGGCAGCATGGCGCGCGATCAACGATGGCACCGTCGATACGGTCGGCTCCGATCATGCACCGCACGCGCGCGACAAGAAGCTGCTGCCGTGGCCGGATTGTCCCGCCGGGCTGACCGGCGTGCAGACCATCGTTCCGGTGATGCTGCACCATGTGAACGCCGGCCGGCTGCCGCTCACGCGTATGGTCGATCTGATGTGCGCCGGTCCGGCGCGGGTCTACGGCGTGGTCGGCAAGGGCCGGCTCGCCGCAGGCTACGATGCGGACTTCACGCTGGTGGACCTGCAGCGTCGCCGCCGCATCGAGGAGTCGTGGATCGTCTCGCCCTGCGGCTGGACGCCGTTCGCTGGCATGGACATCACCGGCTGGCCGGTCGGTGTGATCGTCCGCGGTCGGACAGTGATGCGCGACGACGAGGTGCTGGGATCGCCGAACGGAAGGCTTGTGCGGTTTGGTTAGGCTGCGGCGCGTACCGGTTGTGCCGCGGCCTTGACCATGTCGGCGCCCTTCTCGGCGATCATGATCACTGCCGCGTTGGTGTTGCCGGACACCAGTTTCGGCATGATCGAAGCATCGATCACCCGCAGCCCGGCGATGCCGTGCACACGCAGCTCGTCGTCCACCACCGCCATCGGATCGTGCCCCATCTTGCATGTGCCGGTGACATGATAGGTGGTCTGGCCGTTGATCCGCGCGAAATCCAGCCATTCATCGTCGGTCTGCACCTTGTCGCCGGGGTTCATCTCGAACGCCCGGTACATATCCAGCACCGGATTGTCGACGATGCGCCGGCCGATCTTCATCCCCTCGACGATGGTGCGGCGATCCAGCTCCTCGGACAGGAAATTCGGCCGGATCGCCGGCGCCGCCAGCGGATCGGCCGACCTGGCATGGATCGATCCCTTCGATTCCGGCGAGCACTGATACGCCGTCAGCGTCATGCCCGGCTCGCGATCCAGGATACGCGTCTGCGCGGTCGAGTAGCTGGCGTGCGCGAAGTGGAACTGAACGTCCGGTTCTTCCAGTTCCGGTCGCGTCTTGACGAAGCCATAGACGATGCCGGCAGTGAAGGTCAGCACGCCGCGCTGCTGCGTGTAATACTTGATGATCTCCTTGGCGAACGACAGGCCGCGCGTCTGCTCGTTCAGCGTGATCGGCAGCTTCACCCGCCAATTCATTCGCGGCGCGAAGTGGTCGCGGTAGTTTTCGCCGACGCCACGCAGCTCGTGCTTCACCTCGATGCCGAGCGATTGCAGCAGCTCCGGTTGGCCGATGCCAGACAGCTCCAGCAGATGCGGTGACTTGACGGCTCCAGCCGCCAGGATCACCTCCGCGTCGCAGCGCGCCTGGTGCGTCTGGCCGTGCTGGCGATATTCCACGCCGACCGCGCGCTTGCCTTCCAGCATGATGCGGGTGGTGTAGGCCTCGGTTTCGACGCGCAGATTTGGCCGGTCGCGCGCGGGATCGAGGAACGCGCGTGCGGTGGACCAGCGCCGGCCTTTCTTCTGCGTCACCTGATAGTAGCCAAAGCCCTCCTGACTGCCGTTGTTGTAATCCGGGTTGCGCGGATAGCCTTCGGCCGCGGCGGCATCGATGAACGCATCGAGCAGTTCGGCCCGCTCGATCATATTGGCGACGTTCAGCAGGCCGCCCCGGCCACGCGTTTCGTCGCCGCCCGGCTCGAAATGCTCCGACTTGCGGAAATACGGCAGCACGGAGTTGTACGACCAGCCGCGATTGCCGAACTGCGCCCAGGTATTGTAGTCGAGGGGGTTGCCGCGGACATACAACATGCCGTTGATCGAGCTCGACCCGCCGAGTGTCTTGCCACGCGGGATCGGGATCGATCGGCCTTTGACGTTGTCCTCCGGCTCGGTGGCGAAGTTCCAGTTGTAGCGCGGGCTGTTCAGCAGCTTGGTGAAGCCGACCGGGATGTTGATCCACATGGAATTGTCCTTCGGTCCGGCTTCCAGCAGCAGGACCTTGGTGCGCGGGTCCTCGCTGAGCCGATGCGCCAGCACGCAACCCGCCGAACCGGCGCCGATGATGATGTAGTGGTAATCCGCCATGATCGTTCCCCCTGGACCGCCGATGCTACCGGGTGATGCCGCTTGCCTCAACACGACGTGCGGGCGAGGATACGGTGGGAACGGGAAACAGTGCGATTTTCCATCTACAGCCTGATGCGCCATGCCGTGGGCGGCAACGCCTGGTCGGAACAATGGCGCACACCGGAGCCGCGCGCGGCCTACGACGTGGTGATCATCGGGGCCGGTGGACATGGCCTCGCCACGGCATACTACCTTGCCAAGGAGCACGGGGTGCGCAACGTCGCGGTGCTGGAACGCGGCTGGCTCGGCGGCGGCAACACCGGGCGCAACACCACCGTCATCCGCTCCAACTACCTGTGGGACGAGAGTGCCGCACTGTATGAACATGCACTGAAGCTGTGGGAGGGTTTGGCGCAGGAGCTGAACTATAACGTCATGTACTCGCCGCGCGGCGTAATGATGCTGGCACATTCGGTGCACGAGGTGCAGGTGTTCAAGCGCCATGTGCATGCCAACCGGTTGAACGGCATCGACAACGAATGGCTGACGCCCGAGCAGGCGAAGGCATTCTGTCCCCCGCTGAATATCTCCTTCGATTTGCGCTATCCGATTCTGGGCGCCGCGTTGCAGCGCCGTGGCGGTGTCGCGCGGCATGATGCGGTGGCATGGGGCTATGCGCGTGGGGCGAGCGCACTGGGCGTCGATATCATCCAGAACTGCGAGGTCACCGCGATCAGCCGCGCGCCGTCCGGTGCGGTGAACGCGGTCGAGACGACGCGCGGGCGCATCGCGGCGAAGCAGGTGGCCGTGGTGGCGGCAGGCCATACCAGCGTCGTGATGGCGATGGCCGGTGTGCGCATGCCGCTGGAGAGCTATCCGTTGCAGGCGCTGGTGTCGGAGCCGGTGAAGCCGGTGTTGCCCTGCGTGGTGATGTCGAATGGCATCCACGCCTACATCTCGCAATCAGATAAGGGCGAACTGGTGATCGGCGCCGCGACCGACGCCTATGTGTCGTACAGCCAGGCCGGTGGCCTGCACATCGCCGAGCACACGCTGGGGGCGATCTGCGAACTGTTCCCGACATTTCGCCGTCTGCGCATGCTGCGCAACTGGGGCGGCATCGTCGATGTCACACCGGATCGTTCGCCGATCATCGGACTGACGCCGGTGCCGGGGCTTTATGTGAACTGCGGCTGGGGCACTGGTGGTTTCAAGGCCACGCCCGGATCGGGGCATGTGTTTGCCACGACCATCGCACGCGGCGAACCGCATCCGATCGCCGCGCCATTCTCGCTGGATCGGTTCCGCACCGGCCGGCTCATCGACGAGGCCGCCGCCGCGGCGGTGGCGCACTGATGCTGCTGATCGCCTGTCCCTGGTGCGGCACGCGGCCGGAGAACGAATTCCGCTATGGCGGCGAGGCGCACATTGCTCGCCCGCACGATCCCGCATCGGCAGACGACGCGGCATGGGCTGACTTCCTGTACATGCGCAGCAATCCGAAGGGCATACACGCCGAGCGCTGGCGCCACCTGCATGGCTGCGGCCGCTTCTTCAGCTGCGTGCGCGACACGGTCAGCGATCGCATCAGCGCCACTTATAAGCCGGACGAGATGCCGCCGAGATGACGGGTGCGTTTCGCACGACCAACGGTGGTCATATCGACCGCTCGCGACCGCTCGAGTTCAGCTTCGATGGTAGGCGATATACCGGTTGCCACGGCGACACGCTCGCCTCGGCACTGCTGGCCAATGGCGTGCATCTGGTTGGCCGTTCGTTCAAGTATCACCGGCCGCGCGGCATCATGTCCGCGGGATCGGAGGAATCCAACGCACTGGTAACGATCGATCGCGGTGCCGGTCGCGTAACGCCGAATCTGCGGGCAACCCAGCTCGAATTGCACGCCGGCATGCGGGTTCGCAGCCAGAACCGATTTCCGTCGCTCGCCTGGGATCTCGGTGCGGTGAGCAATGGGATCGCACCGCTGCTTCCCGCCGGGTTCTATTACAAGACCTTCAAGTGGCCGCGTGCTTTCTGGCGGCATGTGTACGAGCCTGCGATCCGTGCGGCCGCGGGTCTGGGGCGCGCGCCGACCGCGCCAGATCCTGATCGCTACCTGCATCACTACGCACATTGCGACGTGCTGGTGATCGGAGCCGGCCCCGCTGGTCTGGCCGCCGCTCTCGCTGCGTCGGCAACAGGTGCACGCGTCGTGCTGTGTGACGAACAGTCGGAGCCTGGCGGATCGTTGCTGGCGGAGACGGCGGCACACATCGGCGGCCAGGCTGCGTCGGACTGGCTGCGCGACACGCTGGGGGTGCTTGGCGGGCGCGCCGATGTGACGGTGCTCCCGCGCACCACGGCATTTGGATGGTTCCCCGACAATCTCATTGGCCTGGTACAGCGTGTCACCGATCATCTGCAGGATCCCGACCCGCGTCTGCCGCGCGAACGGTTGTGGCATGTGCGGGCCACCAAAGTCGTGATCGCCGCCGGTGCCTTGGAACGACCGCTGGTGTTCCGTGGCAACGACCGACCGGGCGTCATGCTGGCAGACGCCGCCCGTATTTACTTGCGCCGCTACGGTGTGAAGGTCGGAACGCGCGTGGTGATCGCCACCGCGGACGACAGCGCCTATGCCGCGGGGATCGCGTTACAGGACGCCGGTGTCGTTGTCAGCGCTGTCGCTGATTTGCGAGCCGACGCCAGCGACATTGCGCGCGCGTCCGGCCTGCCGGTGCGCGTCGGTGTCAGCGTGGCGTCCACGGGCGGGAAGCTACGTGTCGGTCGGGCCATCCTGTCCAACGGCGAGGGCATCGGCTGCGATACTGTGCTGATGTGCGGCGGCTGGACTCCGTCGGTGCATCTCTATTCGCAGTCGCGCGCCAGGCCGCGTTACGACGAACATCTGCGGGCATTCGTGCCGGGCGAATGGACTGCGCTGGTCCGTTCGGCGGGCGCGTGCAATGGAACATTCGATCTGGCGGCATGCGTTGCGGAAGGATACGCCGCCGGCGACGCTACCGCGCGGCGGCAGCAGTATGCGACCCAGTCCGCGCCCGCCATGGTGCAGCCTGCGATCGTCAGCAAAGAGGCATTCGTCGACTTCCAGAATGACGTCACTGCCAAAGACATCGTGATCGCAACCCAGGAGGGCTTTCGCTCGATCGAGCACGTGAAGCGCTACACCACGACCGGCATGGCGACCGACCAGGGCAAGACAGCGAACATGAACACCCTGGCTATGGTGGCCGGGCTTACCGGTCAACCAGTGCCACGGGTCGGCCACACCACGTTTCGCATGCCGTACACGCCGGTGACGTTCGGTGCGCTGGCCGGCATCGCGCGCAACGATCTGTTCGAGCCGGTGCGACGGACGCCCATCCACGCGTGGGCCGAAGCACATGGCGCGGTGTTCGAGAATGTCGGCACGTGGCAGCGCGCCCGCTGGTTTCCGCGCGACGGCGAGGACATGCATCGCGCCGTCGCGCGCGAATGCCGCACGGTTCGCAATGCGGTTGGCATGTTCGACGCCACCACACTCGGCAAGATCGAAGTGGTCGGGCCCGACGCGGCGGAGTTCCTCGATCGCCTGTATACCGGCAACTTCACCCGGCTCGCGCCGGGCCGCTGCCGCTATGGCGTGCTGCTGAGCGAGGCAGGTTTCGTGATGGATGACGGTGTCGTCGCCCGGCTGGCGCCGGATCGCTTCCATGTCACCACGACGACCGGCGGTGCCGCCGGTGTGCTGCACCATATGGAGGACTACCGGCAGACCGAATTTCCCGAGCTTCGCGTGTGGCTCACCTCGACCACCGAGCAATGGGCGGTGATCGCGGTGCAAGGGCCGTCCGCGCGGCGGGTGATTGCGCCGCTGATCGCGGATATCGACATCGCGCCCGCGGCGATGCCGCATATGAGCGTTCGCGAAGGCCGCATCTGCGGCGTTCCCGCGCGGCTGTTCCGTGTCAGCTTCAGCGGCGAACTCGGCTACGAGATCAATGTCCCGGCCGATTACGGCGATGCCGTTTGGCAAGCGGTGTACGCCGCCGGCGAACCGCACGGCGTCACGGCGTACGGCACCGAAACGATGCATGTGCTGCGCGCCGAAAAGGGTTACATCATCGTCGGCCAGGAGACCGATGGCACCGTGATACCGGTAGATCTCGGCTTGGACTGGACGATCGGTACAAACAAGCGTGACTTCGTCGGCAAACGTTCGCTGGCACGGCCCGACATGCTGCGTGCCGACCGGAGGCAACTCGTCGGCCTGCTCGCGCACGAGGTACTGGAGGAAGGTGCGCAGCTTGTCGCCGATCCGGCCGCGTCGATCCCGGTGCCGATGCTCGGGCACGTGACCTCGGCGTATTGGAGCGAGGCGCTGCGACGTCCGATCGCGCTGGCCATGCTGTCCGGCGGTCGCGCACGGATCGGCCAGACGCTGTATGTGCCGATGCAGGACCGCACCATCGCCGCCCGTGTGACGGATCCCGTCGCCTACGACAAGGAGGGCAGGCGTCTGCATGGCTGATCGGTCACATCCACTTGCGGTACTCGCAGCATTGTCGCCGGACTGCCCCTCCGTGCGGCTTGAGACATTGCCGCCGTCGCGGCGATTGATCATCCGCGGCGATGCAACGGAACTTGCCTCGCTCGGACTGACGATGCCCGACACCTGTCGAGCCACAACGCTTGGCGCACGAGCACTGTTATGGCTCGGTCCAGATGAGTTCCTGCTGCTGGTGTCGGACGAACAAGTTCCTTCACTCGGCGGCACGGTGGATGTCTCGCATCGCGACACCGCGCTGACGGTGTCCGGCCCTCGTGCCGCCTGGGCAATCAATGCATTCTGTGCGCTCGACCTGCATCGAGCGGCATTTCCTGTCGGCATGTGCACGCGCACCGTGTTTGGCAAAGCCGAGGTCGTACTTTGGCGCACGGCTGTCGAAACGTTCCGCATCGACGTGGCGCGTTCGTACGCGCCGTATGTCTGGGCGTGCCTCGAGGAGGCGCGGCGCGAGTTCCTTGCGTGATGCCGCCTGTGCTAGGTTCCGTGGCAACAGTCGGATCGGAGGAAACCATGGACTTCAAGGGCAAGGTCGCGCTGATCACCGGCGCCGGCAACGGCATCGGGCGTGCCTCCGCGCTTGGCTTCGCGGGTGGCGGCGCCAAGGTTGTCGTCGTGGACCGCGATACCGCCGGCGGCGAGGGCACCGCCGGTATCATCCGCCAGCAGGGCGGCGATGCGTTGTTCGTCGCCGCCGATGTGACCAAATCCGCCGACGTGCAGGCCTATGTGAAGGCAGCGCTCGACGCCTACGGTTCGATCGACTGCTTCCACAACAACGCCGGCATCGAGGGCAACGTCGCGCCGACCGCCGAATACGACGAGGCGATGTTCGATGCGGTGATGAATGTGAACGTGAAGGGCGTGTTCCTTGGCATGCGCCACGTGCTGCCGGTGATGCTGAAGCAGAAGCGTGGTGCGATCGTGAACACGGCCTCGGTGGCGGGGCTGGTCGCCTCGCCCGGAATGTCAGCCTACGTGGCGTCGAAGCACGCGGTGATCGGTCTGACCAAGACCGCGGCCGGCGAGGTCGCCCGTTCCGGGATTCGGGTGAACGCGGTCTGTCCGGGTCCGATCGACACGCGCATGATCCATTCGCTGGAAACGATGCTGAATCCAAGCGATCCCGCCAGCGTCGGCGACCGCTATCAGTCCAACATCCCGATCGGTCGTTATGGCACGCCGGAGGAGGTCGCCAATCTGGTGCTGTTCCTCTGTTCCGATCTCGCAGGCAACATCACCGGTGCGCAGTACGTCGTCGATGGCGGCCGCAGCGCGACGGGCGGCGCGGTGACGAACAACCTGGTGCGCTAGAGACCCGTGATGATCACCGCCATTGTGCTCTACGATCTGCCGCCGGACATCGACCGTGAGGCTTGCCGGCAGCATTTCCTGAAGATTGCGCCGGACTTCCTCGGCGTACCGGGATTCGTCCGCAAGCAGTTCATCCACGACGTGAATGGCGGCGTGGCTGGCGGCTCGTATATCTGGAAGGATCTTGACTCGGCGAAAGCATTCTACAGCGGCGCGTGGCTTGAAGGCATCAGGCGTCGTTACGGCTGCGAGCCGCGGATCAGCTATTTCGAGACGTTCGCGATCGCCGATCAGGCGTCCGGATTCGCCGGCGCGCCGGAGGATTGATCCAGATGGTCAAGAGCGTACGCACGAAGCTGCTGGACATCGCCTACCACGAGAGCGGTCCCGCGGACGGTCTGCCGGTGATACTGTTGCACGGATGGCCGTCCGATCCGCATGACTGGGACGGCGTCGCGCCGGTGCTCGCCAACGATGGCTGTCGTGTTCTGGTACCCTGGTTGCGCGGCTATGGGCCCACGCGATTCCTCGATGCATCGACGCCGAGGTCCGGCCAGCAGGCGGCGCTCGGGTCGGATGTGCGCGACTTCATGGATGCTTTGGGGATGCGGCAGGCGCTGCTGGTCGGCTACGACTGGGGCGGCCGTGGCGCTTGCGTGGCCGCGGCGCTGTGGCCCGAGCGTGCGCGCGGTCTGGTATCGATCACCGGCTACAACATCCAGAATATACCCACCTCGGGCCGTCCGGGCACGGCAGCGCAGGAACATCGCTACTGGTATCAGTGGTATTTTCAAACCGAACGTGGCCGCGCCGGCCTACAGCAGAACCGCCGCGACATCTGCCGACTGCTGTGGTGCCTTTGGTCGCCGAACTGGCAGTTCGACGATGCGACCTTCGAGGCGACAGCGGAAAGCTTCGACAACCCTGACTTCGTCGATGTGACGATTCAGTCCTATCGACACCGCTATGCCAACGCGGCAGGTGATGCCACGCTGGATGCGCTCGAGGCACGTCTCGCCGAGCGCCCATCGATTACCGTGCCGACGATCGTGCTGCACGGTGCCTGCGATGGTGTCGGCCCTGCCGAACAGTCGGAAACGCATGCGCGGTTTTTTACGGCGCGCTATGAGCGGCGTGTGGTCCCGGTCGCCGGCCACTTCCTGTCGCGCGAGACGCCGGATGCGGTGGTGCAGGCGGTGCGCGACCTGCTTGCCTAGGAATTGCGCGCAACGCGCGGGAGGAACCGGATGACCGGCAACAGCGCCTACCTGAGCGGGCTCGATCGGAACCTGGCCAACTATACGCCGCTCACGCCACTGACGTTTCTGGAACGCGCGGCCTATGTGTATCCGGACCGTCCGTCAGTGATTCATGGTGCGCAGCGTTTTACCTGGCGCGAGACCTACGCACGTTGCCGGCGCCTGGCGTCGGCATTGGCACAGCGCGGCGTCGGCAAGAATGACACGGTCGCGCTGATGTCACCGAACATTCCCGCGATGTACGAGGCGCATTTCGGCGTGCCGATGTGTGGCGCGGTATTGAACACGCTGAACACGCGACTGGACGCGGAGACCATTGCCTTCATGCTGCGGCACGGCGGCGCGCGTGTGCTGATCACCGACCGCGAGTTCTCCGCCACGATCGAACAGGCGCTGACGTTGCTGGACCAGCGGCCGCTGGTGATCGACATCGATGATGCGAGCTACCAGGGTGGCAAGACACTGGGCGAGATCGGGTATGAGGCATTTCTTGCCGAAGGCGATCCGGACTATGCGTGGCAGGGGCCGGCGGATGAGTGGGATGCGATCTCGCTCAACTATACTTCGGGCACGACCGGCGATCCGAAAGGCGTCGTCTATCACCATCGTGGCGCCTACCTGAACGCTGTCAGCAATGTGCTGGACTGGGATTTGCCGTCGCACGCAGTGTATCTGTGGACGCTGCCGATGTTCCATTGCAACGGTTGGTGTTTTCCGTGGTCGATCGCCGAACGTGCCGGCACCAGCGTCTGTCTTCGCCGGGTCGAGGCAAAGGCGACTCTGGACGCGATCCGCGATCACCGCGTGACTCATATGTGCGGCGCGCCGATCGTGTACTCGATGCTGATCAATGCGCCAGCGGAGCTGCTGCGCGGCATCGATCATCGGATCGCCGGTCAGATCGCCGGCGCCGCGCCGCCGGCTGCGATCATCGAGGGTGCGGAAAAGATCGGCATCGAGCTGACGCATGTCTACGGTCTGACCGAAACCTACGGCCCTGCGTCGGTGTGCGCCAAGCATGCGGAGTGGACGGCGATGCCAATCGACCGGCGCGCCGAACGCAACGGACGGCAAGGCGTGCGCGTGCCGATGCAGGAGGCGCTGACAGTGCTGGATCCCGCGACCATGTCGCCGGTGCCGTGGGACGGCGAGACGATGGGCGAGATCATGTTCCGCGGCAACATCACGATGAAGGGGTATCTGAAGAACCCGAAGGCGACGGACACCGCGTTCGCCGGCGGCTGGTTCCATACCGGCGACCTCGCTGTGATGCAGGCGGACGGTTATGTGAAGATCCGCGACCGCTCCAAGGACATCATCATCTCGGGCGGTGAAAACATATCGTCGATCGAGGTCGAGGAGGCGCTGTATCGCCATCCTGCGGTGCTGACGGCAGCCGTGGTGGCGCAGCCGGACGAGAAGTGGGGCGAGACGCCGTGCGCGTTCATCGAACTGAAGCCGGGCGCAACTGTTACAGCGGATGAGCTGCGCGCGTTCTGCCGCGGGCACATGGCGCACTTCAAGGTGCCGAAGAGTTTCGTGTTCCGTGAATTGCCGAAGACCTCGACCGGGAAGATCCAAAAGTTCGTGCTGCGCGACCTGGCGCGGTCGGCGAGTGCGATCGAGTAGGAGCGAGCAGCTTCTCCACCCGCTCGGTCAGCGCCTTCGCGTCGAACGGCGCCCGCACCTTCGTGTCGTTGTCGAAGTAGACGAATACGTCGCGGGCGTGCGCGCGCCCCTCGCCACCGACACGCTCTGCGTCTGCGGGCTCGCCACCGTTTGCCCACGCCACCACACGCGCCGCCCACCGATCGAGCGCTTCGTCAGTATAGCCGCTGGCATATAGCTGCTCCGAGCCGTGCAGCCGGCAGTAGACAAAGTCAGAGGTGAGGTCCATCAGCCTCGGCCATTCCACCGTATCCGCACACACCAGGGCCACGTCGTACTTGTGCAGCAGATCGACGAACGCCGCGGTGCGGAAGCTTTCGTTGCGAATTTCGAACGCGTGCCGCAGCTTGCGTTCGGTGTCTACCTCCAGCCAGGCGCGACTCTTCATCCAGTCGTCGTGCCTTTGGCCGTAGCGCGCTGCCGCCGCCGTATCGTGCGGCAGCAACTTAAGAAACGCCTCGATCCGCTCCGCATCGAAGCGGAAGAATGGAGGGAACTGCCATAGGATCGGTCCCAGTTTCGGGCCGAGCCGCAGCAGCCCGGAGGCAATGAAATTCGCCAGCGGTTTCTCCGCGTCGCGCAGCCGCCTTATATGGGTGATGAAGCGTGGCGCCTTCACCGAGAACACGAAGTCTTCGGGCGCGCGATCGGCCCAGTCGGCGAACGCGTCCGGCTTTTGCATGCCGTAGAACGTGCCGTTGATCTCCAGCGAACTGAACTGGCTGGTCGCGTATTCCAGTTCGCGCTTCTGCGTCAGGCCCTTGGGATAGAATACGCCGCGCCACGGTGGATAGGTCCAGCCGGAGATGCCGATGCGAACCGTGCCAGCCCGTGCCATGCGCGTCCTAACCCTCGGGCAACTTGACACTCTCCCAGCCGGAAAGTTTCTCCACCGCGCGGCCGATGCGGAACACCATCGGTTCATCGAACGCCCGGCCGACGATCTGGACGCCGATCGGCAGGCCGTTGGCGCCGAGCCCGGTGGGCACGCTCATCGCCGGATGGCCGGTGACGTTGAACGGAATGGTCTGGATCGGTGACGCCGATGACAGCGCATCGGTCGGCTGATCGAAGCGCGGCGCCGTGCTCAGCGCCGACAGCGTCATCAGCGCATCATAGCGCGACAGCGCAGCGTTGACCGCATCGGTCAGTTCGCGTCGGGCGCGCAGTGCGTGGATGAAATCCGCCGCGGTGATGGCGGCACCGAGGATGAAGCGGCCGGCGGTGATCTCGCCATAGTCGAGCAGCCGGGTCTGCATGTCCGCTTCGTGGATGGCGAATGCTTCCGCCATCATGATCACCCGCCCGACCGCGGAGAACAGCGCATAGTCGGGCAGTTCGATGTCCTCCACCGTCGCGCCCGCCGCGCGCAACTGCGCTGCGGCACGATCGAGGCCGGCGACCACTTCGGCCGTGGTCGCGGACGCGGTGGCGAAGAAAGCGCGCGGAATGCCGATGCGCAGGCCGGCCACACTCTTCTCGAGACCGGCGCGATAGTCGGGAACGGAAACATCGGCACTGGCGGGATCTTTTGGGTCGTGTCCGGCCAATACCTGCAAGGTGATCGCCGCGTCCTCCACGCTGCGGGTCAGCGGACCGATGTGGTCCAACGTCCACGAAAGCGGAAACACGCCACGACGCGAGACCAGTCCATAGGTTGCCTTGATCCCGACGGTGCCGCACCAGGCGGCCGGTCCGCGGATCGAGCCGCCGGTATCGGACCCCATCGCCATGCGCACCATGCGCGCGCCGATCGCGGTGCCGGAACCGGACGAAGAACCACCGGTGACATGCTCGGGATGCCACGGATTGCGCGCGGGCGGAAACGGCAGATCAAAGCTCGGCCCGCCGATAGCGAACTCGTGGGTTGCGAGCTTGCCCAACAATACGCCGCCGGCCTCGCGTAGCCGTGCGGCCGCCACGCTGTCCTGCTTCGGCACGACGTTCAGCCGCAGCTTGGAATGGCAGGTCGTGCGGATGCCGGCCGTGTCGTAGATGTCCTTCAACGCGTAGGGGATGCCATGGAACGGACCGCGGTCGCGGCCCGCCTTCAGTTCGGTGTCCGCACGCCGCGCGTCCTCGAGGGCACGCTGCTCGGTCACCAGGACGAAGGCATGCAGTCCACTGTCGCGCGCGGCGATGCGTGCCAACGCGTCGCGTGCCAGTGTTTCCGCGGTGACGGTGCCGGCCCGAAGTCGGCGACCCATTTCGGCGATGGAGAGGTCCTGGGTGTCCATCACTTGTCTCCCAGACGGAAGACATTCGATGGCTCGGCCTCGGGCCCGTAGCGGCCGTGCAGCAATGCGATCTGGCTGCGCAGATCGGCGAAGGCGACGAGTGCCGCGGCACGGCGCTGTGGCGGGACGGTGACGCCAGCGCGTGCCATCAGACAGTCGAACTCGGCTGCCAACGCGTCCGGGGTTGGAGTTTCGGCCATATCGGGACCTCACTGGTTGGATTTCCAGGGATTATGCACGCGGTGCGCGCGCCGGCTACACTCGGGGTGAGGGGAGGAAGGCAAGCGATGCGCACGCAGATTGGCATTGTCGGTGCAGGTCCGGCCGGATTGCTGCTGTCGCATCTGCTGCATTTGCAGGGCATCGAATTGATCGTGCTGGAGGCGCGATCGCGCGACTACGTCGAGAACCGCATCCGGGCCGGCGTGCTGGAATACGGCACCGAACAGTTGCTGAACGAGTTCGGAGTCGGCGACCGGATGCGGCGCGAGGGTATGCTGCATCCTGGCGTGGTGATGCGGTTCGGGCGTACCGATCATCGCATCGACTTTGCCGATCTCGTCGGCAAGCATGTGATGGTCTACAGCCAGCACAACGTGGTGCAGGACCTGATCGCTGCGCGACTTGGTGCCGGCGGGCCGATCGTGTTCGAGGCCGAGGATGTCAGCGTGCATGAATTCCAGACCGACCAACCGTGCATCCGTTACCGGCATGAAGGCGCCGCGCACGCGATCGCTTGCGACATGATTGCTGGCTGCGACGGCTTCCACGGTGTGTGCCGTCCGTCGATCCCGAATAATCGTTTGCGAATATTCGAGCGCGATTATCCGTTCGGCTGGCTGGGCATCCTGGCCGAGACACCGCCTTCGACCGAAGAGAACGTGTATGTCAGCCACGAACGCGGCTTCGCATTGCTGGCGATGCGCTCGCCGACGCTGAGCCGGCTGTATCTGCAATGCGCGCCGGACGAAGATCTCGCGTCCTGGTCGGACGACCGGATCTGGGCGGAGCTGCAGACGCGGGCGGGGCGCGAAGGGTTCGCATTGGCCGAGGGGCCGATCCTGCAGCGCGGCATCACGCCGATGCGGAGTTTCGTGGTGGAACCGATGCAGTGCGGGCGGCTGTATCTGGCCGGCGATGCCGCGCACATCGTGCCACCGACCGGCGCGAAGGGGCTGAACCTCGCCGCCGCGGATGTCGCGGTACTGACGCGCGCGATCGTCGCATTCTATCGGCAGGGGACGACTGACAGGCTGGACGCGTATTCTGCGACATGCCTGCGTCGGATCTGGAAGGTGCAGCGGTTCTCCTGGTGGATGACGACGCTGCTGCACCGCTTCTTCGATCACTCGCCGTTCGAGCAGCAGATGCAGGCGGCGGAGCTGGATTATGTGTTCGGCTCGCGGGCGGCATCATTGGCCCTGGCGGAGAATTACGTGGGGCTGCCGCTGGAGAATTAGAGCATTTTCGGTCCGCAAGAAACTCATGCGATCACTTGGCTCGATGGGTTTCACTGCGCTCTACCCATCCTACGGGTTGCTGCCCGCTCGTTGCCGTAGGATGGGTAGAGCGGTGCCGAAACCCATCATCTCGTCGCGATTCCACTTCGCCTGAGACCGCTCTCCGGATGCGGTCCCTAGGTCCCGTTCTATCGGGACGGGCGAATTGGAACGGCGGGGCCAGCGTCGGCTGGCCCCGTGGATCACGCCCGAGCGGGAATGCTCAGGGCGGGCCGGTGCTGGCAGGCGCCGGGTATAGCGACGTGAATGGTGGTGGCGACGCGGGAGTTCTCGCTGAAGCACTCGCTCAGTGCAACGGACACCCGGCTCCGGATGCTCTTGACGAAGTCGACCAGGCGACCGCCGTGCAGGATGACGGCGCGCTGAAGCTCCCGCCATAGCGGATGGCCTGGCATGATGCCGAGGTCGTGGCAGATATCGGAGATCACGGCGCCGACGGGGCGGTGGCGGATTTCGGCGGCGATCTGTTCGGGCGTGGGCAGGCCGGCCAGAGCCGGATCGGTCTCGGCTGATTCCTGGGCTGGCTGCGGTTCGCGCGTCACTGGCGCACGTGGCGGCCGAGGTTTCGGGTCAGGCCTGGCGGCACTACGCACGAGCCTGGCTTCCAACGCACTGGCACGCTGCATGCCAAGGGCGATGCGCGACAGGATCAGAGCGATGTCGCGGGTGCCGAAGCGGCAGGTGGTAATGGCGCGGGCGTCCGGCATGCTGCGCTGCTGGAGAGCGGTGGCAAGCTGCCTGCCGTGATCGATGAGTTTGCGGACGAGGCCGAGAAGGTATGTGATGCGGCTGCGCCGGGATCCGCCGACCGGGTACGAGTTGGGCGGAGTGGTGGGGTTAGTGGCGGAGGCCTCGGCAGACATGAACGAAGGTAGAACACAATAGGGCGGCGGCGTCAAGGAATATTTTCCGGAAATTGCGCCCAGGAAGGTCCTTCGGCAGAATTAGGATCTACCGCGAAATAACTGCGTCAATTGCCGGCAAAGCCGCCATTTTCCCCGTCATCCTCGCGCAAGCGGGGATGACGACTTTGGATTACTGCCTCGGCTACGCCCGAATCGTTTAATTCGCGGCAAGCCCTTAGTCGGAGACTACGTTGCGCGGGTGCGACGCCCCTTGTTACCCCTCCACCACGCGCTGCGTCTGCACACCCAGTCCTTCAACCGACAGCCGCATCGTATCGCCGACCTTCAGGAATATCGGGTTGGGCTTCACGCCCTGGCCGACGCCGGGCGGCGTGCCGGTGGCGATCACATCGCCGGCATGCAGCGTGATGAAGTGGCTGACGTAGCTCACCAGCTTCACCACGCCGAAGATCATCGTCTTGGTGGTGCCGTTCTGCATCCGCTTGCCGTTCACCTCGGTCCACAGCGGCAGCGCCTGCGGATCAGGGACCTCGTCCTTCGTCACCACCCAGGGGCCGGTCGGGCCGAAGGTGTCGCAGCCCTTGCCCTTGTCCCACGTGCCGGCGCGCTCGAGTCTGGATACTCGCGTTCCGACACGTCGTTGCAGACGCAGTAGCCAGCAACGTGGTTCAAAGCGTCGTGCTCCGGCACGTAGCGCGCGGTCTTGCCGATGACGATGCCGAGTTCGACCTCCCAGTCCAGCTTCTTCGATCCGCGCGGTAGCTTCACGTCGTCGTTCGGTCCGCACATCGCGCCCAGCGACTTCAGGAAGATGATCGGTTCCTTCGGCACCGGCATCCCGGCCTCGGCTGCGTGATCCGCGTAGTTCAGCCCGATGCACACGTAGTTCACCGGCCGCGCGATGCAGGAACCAAGCCGCGCATTCGCATCAACTTTCGGCAAGGTGGTCGGATCGATGCCGGCAATCATCTTCAGCGCCGCATCCGACAACGCGAACCCGTCGATGTCCCGCACGACCGACGAAAGACAGCGGATCGTGCCGTCTTTGGCAAGCAGGGCGGGCTTCTCGGCGCCAGATGGGTCCGTAGCGTAGCAGCTTCATGTGTTTGCTCCTTACAACGTGAGCCCGCCGTCGATCACGACAGCCTGGCCGGTGACGAACTGTGCGGCGTCGGACGCGAGGTACACCGCGAGTTCGGCGATCTCCTCCGGTGTACCAAGGCGCCCCATCGGTTGACGATCGACGAACGCCCGACGTGCTGCCTCGTACCGATCCCGCCTGAGCCGCGTTCTCCGCGATCCGCTCCTCCAGGCTTGGCGTCAGGACTGTGCCGGGGCACAGACAATTGCAGCGTATGCCCTGCTTGACGAAGTCGGCCGCCACCGACCTCGTCATGCCGATCACCGCCGCCTTGGTGGCGCTGTAGATGAAGCGGTTCGGCACGCCCTTCAGGCTGCTCGCCACCGACGCCATGTTCAGGATCACGCCGCCGCCGCGCTGCGAGCATGGCGGGCACAAATGCCTGCATCGTGCGGAACATCGAGCGCACGTTCAGATCGAACGCCAGCGACCACTCGTCTTGGTTCGCGTCCAGCAACGTGCCCTGGTGCACCAGACCGGCACAGTTGAACAGTATTTCGATTGGCCCGGCGTCGCGTGCCGCCTGCGCGATCGCAGCGGCATTCAGCACATCGAGCCTGGCCGTATGGATGCTATCGGACGCGATCGGCCTGAACCTTCGCTTCGTCAATATCGGTGGCGATGACGCGTGCGCCCGCGGCGGCAAAGGCGAGCGCGGTGGCGCGGCCGATGCCCTGGCCGGCGGCGGTGACGAACGCGGTCTTGTCGGCGAGGGTCCCGACATGGTTGGCCTCCGATAGAAGGTTTCGTTGTCAGCCGAAGGCGCGACGGATGCGGCCCCAGTCCTCGATAGCATGCTCCTGCCCGGGCGGGATGGAGAACACCACCTGGGTGAAGCCGGCATCCGCCAGCGCGGCGATGCGTTGCGTCAGGTCAGCGCTCGGTGCCGATGAAGCTGGTGCGGCGGATCATTTCCGCGGTGATGAACGGGCGTTCGTCGGGGCGGACGAACATCAGATGGCCGCGGTGGTTCGACAGATAATAGGCGTCCTGTCGGCTCGAAGCTCCGCGCGTGCGCAACATAGGCCTCCACCGACGCGGCGAATTCCGGCCGCATCGCGAGCGGCGCGGGATGTCCGGCCAGTGCGGTGTCGGCCGCGCGATGCAGCAGCATTGAGGCGCGCGGCGCCGGCCGAGCGCCATGCCGCGCGGGCCATCGACCGGCTCGCCCTCCTCCAGCACCGCGCCGCCGATCCAGGCGACCGCCTGCAGCGTCATCGCGCGCGTGGCCGGCTTGCTGCCAGGCCGCGCGCATCTGTTCCAGTGTCGCGGCGCCGCGTTCCACATCGGCGACGTTGTCGATCCAGGCGGCGCCGAGTTTCGCGGTCAGCGCGCGCGCCCGCGGACCGGAGGCGGCGATGAACAGCGGCATCGGATCGTGCATGTTGATCAGGCCGAGTTCGGGATTGAGCATGCGGATCGGGCGGCGTTTGCCTTCCAGCTCCATCTCGACCGTCTCGCCGCGCCACAGCGCCTGGACGATCCGGATGTATTCCTCCATGTCCGCCAGCTTCACCGCGCCGAGGCCCATGGTGCGGCGGCCGGTGAAGCCGGTGCTGACGCCGAACACGATGCGGCCCGGCGCCAGCTTGTTCAGCGAGGCGAAGGCATTGGCGGCGACCGGCGCGATGCGGTTCGATGGGATCAGCACGCCGGTGCCGAGCTTGATCCTGCGTCGTCTTCATCGCCGCCGCCGCCATCGCGACGAACGGATCGGCGCTCAGCATCTGGGTGTCGAAGAACCAGGCGTGGGTGAAGCCGAGTTCCTCCGCGCGGCGCACGAGGCGCCAGGAGTCGGCGGCGGTGGGGATGGCGATACCGAACTGCATGGTCAGTGATTGTTGCGCGATTCGCCGCGCGTTTCGATGACGTTGAGATACAGCGTTGCCGGCTCCAGACAGGCGCCGGCGCCGAGCTGTCCGACCATCGAGCGATAGATCTCCTCCCACGGCGTCATGTTGGCCAGCTTCGGCGGCTGCCACGCGGCGCGGCGTGCTTCCAGTTCGCCCGGCGGCAGCAGCACATCCACCTTGCGCGTGTTGAGATCGATGCGGATGCGGTCGCCGGTCTTCAGCAGCGCCAACCCGCCGCCCACCGCCGCCTCCGGCGACACGTTCAGGATCGACGGCGAACCCGACGTGCCCGACTGCCGCCCGTCGCCCATGGTCGGCAACGTGCTGATGCCGCGCTTCAGCAGCGCGCCGGCGGCTGCATGTTCACCACCTCGGCGCTGCCCGGATAGCCGACCGGACCGCAGTTGCGGATGATCAGCACCGACTGCTCTTCGACGCCGAGATCGGGATCCTCGATGCGGTGATGATAGTCCTCCGGGCCTTCGAACACGATCGCCTTGCCCTCGAACACGTTCGGCCGCTCGGGATTCGACAGGAAGCGCTTGCGGAAATCCTGGTCGATGACGCTGATCTTCATCACCGCGCTGTCGAACAGATTGCCGGACATCACCACGTAGCCGGCTGCCTCCTGCATCGGATTGCCGTAGGAACGGATCACCTCGCGATCGCCGTCGGGCACGTCGCGCAGATTCTCGGCCAGCGTCTTGCCGGTGACGGTCATCGCGTCGCCATGCAACTTGCCGGCGGCCAGCAGTTCCTTCAGCACCGCCGGCACGCCGCCGGCGCGATGGAACTTTTCCCCGAGGAACCGTCCGGCCGGCTGTAGATCCACCAGCAGCGGAATCTCCGGCCCCAGCCGCTGCCAGTCGTCCAGCGTGTGCTCCACGCCCATGTGACGCGCGATCGCCACCATGTGGATCGGGCAGTTCGACGACGCGCCCAGCGCGGCCGCGGCGACCACCGCGTTCTCGAACGCCTGCCTTGGTCATGATGTCGGACGGCCGCAGATTCTCCTGCACCATGCCGACGATGCGCTTGCCGGTTTCGTACGCCATCCAGCCGCGTTCGCGATACGGTGCGGGAATTGCCGCGCAGCCAGGCAGCGACATGCCCAGCGTTTCCGCCAGCGAGTTCATCGACGTCGCCGTGCCCATCGTGTTGCAGTGGCCGACCGATGGTGCGGACGACGACACCATCTGCCATGAACTCGTCGTAGCCGATCTTGCCCTCGGCGAAGAGCTTGCGGCCCTCCCACACGATCGTGCCGGAACCGGACAGGCGTCCCTGCCACCAGCCGTCCAGCATCGGCCCGCCGGACAGCACGATGGCGGGGATGTTCACCGTCGCCGCGCCCATCAGGCAGGCAGGCGTCGTCTTGTCGCAGCCGGTGGTCAGCACCACGCCGTCGATCGGATAGCCGTGCAGCACCTCCACCAGGCCAGATACGCCAGGTTGCGGTCCAGCGCCGCGGTCGGCCGCTTGCCGGTCTCCTGGATCGGATGCATCGGGAATTCCAGCGGCACGCCGCCGGCGGCACGGATGCCGTCGCGCACGCGGCTCGCCAGCTCGATGTGATGCCGGTTGCACGGCGACAGGTCGGAGCCGGTCTGTGCGATGCCGATGATCGGCTTGCCGCCGCGCAGTTCCTCGGGGGTGATGCCGTAGTTCATGTAGCGCTCGAGATAGAGCGCGGTCATCGCCGGGATCGGCGGGCTCGTCGAACCAGCGGCGCGAGCGCAGCCGCCTCCCGTTGCCGTCATCTGCGGGCATGGTTTAGTCTCCTGCTACGGGCGGGGCAGACTGTCGGCCTGCCAGCAGGATTGTCAAACCCGCACAGCGTTTACGCGATGCCCAGGAATGCTCTGATGTGAGCCGCCACAGCCACGGTCGCCTGCTCGACAGAATCGTGCGGGGGCAATTGCAACGGCGCGTCGGTCAGCCGCTGGATGTGAGCGGCGACATTGGCTCCCATTGTCGGCAGCAGGGCGGTCGCGTTCGACAGGCTCCGTTGCAGATCGTTGGGTGGTTTGCTCGCCGCGCGAGCAACTTCAGGAACGGCGGGCGGAGGTGAGGGCGCCACGATCCGGTCCGGGCCGTTGTTGCTGACCTGCGCATCCAGCGCACCCAGCAGATCGGGCGCCGCCGCGTCACGCGCCGTGAGCGGCCGAATACCGTACAGTGCGCGCAACGTCGCCGCGATGGTGGTGTGATCGAACGGCGTCGCGCCGCGCGGGCGGATAATGCTGCCCTTGCGCACATACGGTGACACGATCACTGCCGGCACGCGCACGCCGTACCGGTTGAACATCCGGTCGGCATCGTCATTGGTTGGTGGAACCGCGGGCGGCGGTGGAACATGGTCATAGCAGCCGCCATGTTCGTCATACGTGATGATCAGCAGAGTCTGCTGCCATTTGGGTCCTGACCGCACCGCGTTGTAGACCTGCGCCACCAACTGCTCGCCGTAGACGATGTTGTGCGGCGGGTGCATGTCGTTGGGAATGACTTCAGCACCGTGTCGGCGAAATAGCGCGGCTCGATGAAGCTGTAGTTCGGCAGCGTGCCGGCCGCGGCATCGGCGAGGAATGCGTTGAAGAAGCGGAAAGTGTCTGGGCACGTCCTCCCACAGGGTCGCCAGCGTCGCCGCCTGCGGGACAGTCGTGGAAATAGACGCGCCAGTCGCAGTGCTTCTCGGCCAGCCGGCCGAACACGGTCGGCATCTTGTAAGGGAAGTGCGGCGGGTCGTTGTTGACGTAGCCTGCCGCCGTGCCCGTATGGGCGAAGAACCGGTTGGGCCAGGTCTGGCATGGCGCCGATGCGAACCAGCGGTCGGAGACGCCGAATTCGGTGGCAAGCTGAGCTGAGCACCGGCACCTGATCCGGCGTGAAGTAGTGCATCACCGCCTTGGGGTCGTACGGCCTGTCGCCGGCTGCTGCGCCATGTAGTTGTCGACAAAGCCGCCCATCGGCGACATTACCGTCGCGGCCGTTCAGCTGCACCGCGATGTCGGTGTACCGCTCGCCCGGATCGGGATCAGGGATGGTCGCGGTGATCGAGGTCAGCGCCGGATCGTTCCAGACCGTGATCCGTTCGCGTCGTTGCCACCATGCCAGATGTTGCTCTCGTCGCCGGTCAGTCCATCGATGCCCGGGCAGCTAGTCTGCAACCTGCCGAACATGCAGTCGAACGAACGGTTCTCCAGCATGAGAACGACAACATGCAGTATGTCCATCGCCGGAATTCCCACAGGTCTGGAATGAAGGCTTGGACGCGGTGGCGAACCACCGCGTCCAAAGACCTCAGGACCCGGCGCCTTGAATCACGTCGCCGAACAGTTCCCAGGTCTTGCCGTCCCATTTCTCCAACTGCATCGCCGTGATCGGATGATAGTTGGTCGGGCTGGTGTTGATCTTGATGCCAGGCAGCAGCACCGGATTCTCGACATCATGCAGGCTGCGTGACCTGCTTCATGATGTTTGCTCGCGGAGAAGTCGCCATTGGCCTGCTGCAGCACCTGCAGCATCGTCTTGCACAGGCCATAGGCCGCGATGTAGCCGCCATCGGTCTGGTCGGCACCCGGCATGTACTTGTTCATGAAGGCGCGCCACTCGTTCATGCCCGCATCGTCCTTCCAGGTCGGATCCGACAAGTCCTTCAGGTAGGCCGCGCTGATGATGCCGACGCCGTTCTCCGGTCCGGCCGGCTTCATCACCGCACCCACCGAAATCGACGACGTTGGACATGAAGAACATCGGCTTCCAGTTCAGGTCGTGCACCTTCTTGATCGACTGCGCGGCGAACTTGGGAATTGCCGCGACCAGCAGCACGTCCGCGCCCGATGCCTGCAACGTGGTGATCTGGCTGTCGATGGTCGGATCGGTCGTTTCATAGGTCGCGGTCACCACCATCTTGTCGAACTTGTCGCCGAGCACGTCCTTCACGCCGGTCGGGTAGTCCTTACCGAAGTCGTCGTTCTGATACAGGATCGCCATCTTGGCGTCCGGCTTGCTGCTGCAGCATGTACTTGGTGTAGATCTGCGCCTCGGTGCGGTAGCTGGGCTGCCAGCCGATGGTCCACGGCGTCTGCTTGTAGTTGCCCCACTTGTCGGCGCCGGTCGAGACGAACAGCTGCGGCACCTTCTTCTGGTTCATGTAGTGCACGATCGCGCTGTTGGTCGGCGTGCCGAGCGTGGCGAAGGTGAAGGCGACCTTGTCCTCCTCGACCAGGCGGCGGATCTGCTCGACCGTCTTGGGCGGGCTGTAGTTGTCGTCGAGCGAGATGTAGTTGATCTTGTGGCCGGCGACGCCGCCTTGTTCGTTCACCATGCCGAAGAACGCGCTCTCCAGCTTGCCGAGCACGCTGTAGGACGATGCCGGGCCGCTATACGGCACGGTGTTGCCGATCTTGATCTCGGTGGCGGTGACGCCTGGCGTGTCCGCCACGGCCGCGCCTGTCGCTACTGCAACGGCCAAGGCGGCCGCGGCCGGATACGCAAATCTTGCTATCATCGAATTCCTGTCCTCCTCCGGTTGGACCGCCCATCGGTATCAGCCGCCAGCAGTTTGGCCACGCCGCGTCGTTTGGATGCAACAGCCACTAACGCGGCGAGGTGGCGGGGTCGCCTTCGGCGAAGCCGACCAGAAGCTGGCCTTCGACGACGCTGTCGCCGGCCTGGCAGGAAACGGTGGCGACGACGCCGTCGGCGGGCGCGGCGAGGCGGAACACGGTCTTCATCGCTTCCAGGACGACCATGACCTGGCCGCGCGTCACCGACATGCCCGGTTCGGCAAGCACCTGCGTGACCTGGCCGGGGATCGGCGCGACAAGCCTGCCACCCGCGTCGTCTTCCTCGGCGGCCGCGGCAATCGGGTCCGGCAGTTGCAGCCGCCACGTCTCGCCGTTGCGGCGAACCGTCACGGTGTCGCCGACATGCATGACCGACACGAGTTCGCGCACATCGTCCAGCGCCATCGCCATACGGCCGTCGCGTGTCCGCGTTGCCTTGGCAGCGATGCGCTGACCGCCGATCGTCAACTGCCATCCGATGCCGTCGCCGCGCAGCTTGACCGGCATCGACACTCCATCGGCGATGAACGGCAATTCACGCTCAAACGTGGCGTTCGACCACCAGTGATCGCGCGAATGCCACGGCGAGTGCGGATCGGCACTCGACGTTGCGAGCTTCGCAGCCGTTTCGGCTTCATCGATCAGCACACACAGCGCGGCGGCAGCCAGCACTTCAATCGGTGGTTCGCGCTGCGGGGTGAGCAGCGTCTCCCCGTGGCGCGCGATAAATCCGGTGTCCACACCACCGGTGGCGAATGCCGGATGCGCCGCGATGCGGCCGAGCAGATCGAGATTGCTGGCCACACCAACCACGTCGGTATCGGCCAGTGCGCGGCGCAGTGTTTGCAATGCCTCGTCGCGCGTGATGCCGTGAGAAATCAGTTTCGCGAGCATGGCGTCGTAGTGAACCGAAACCTCACCGCTGTTGCGAACCCGGTATCGATGCGAACTTCGGCGATGGCTCGGGTGGGCGAAACAACGCCAGACGTCCGATCGATGGCGCGAAGTCGCGGGTGGGATCCTCGGCGTAGATACGTGCCTCGACGGCATGACCGGTGATGCGAATGGCTTCCTGGGGACCGGCAGAGTTTCCCCCGCGGCGACCCGCAACTGCCATTCGACGAGATCGAAGCCGGTGATCATCTCGGTCACCGGATATTAAGCAATGCGTTTCAAAAAAAAAAAAAAAAAAAAAAAAATTAGCTCGTTCAGTTACAGTTGCTCGCTGCGCGAAGAAGCGGGTATGCACGCTTGCTCGTTCCGCGCTCATGGTCCGAAGGCTAGCCGGAAACCATCGGTACCCTGCGGTCATGGCGTCTGTGTCGATATCCGGCCCGCGCCGGGTCCTGCTCGCCGCGCCCCGCGGCTACTGCGCCGGGGTCGACCGCGCCGTCCAGACGGTCGAGCGCGCGCTCGAGCTGCACGGGGCGCCGGTCTACGTCCGCAAGGAGATCGTCCACAACAAGCACGTGGTCGAGGAGCTCTCCGCGCGGGGCGCGATCTTCGTCGAGGAGGAGACCGAGGTCCCGGAGGGCGAGATGGTCGTCTTCTCCGCCCACGGCGTCGCCCCGGCGGTCCACGACAATGCCGCCGCCCGCCGGCTGCGCACGATCGACGCCACCTGCCCGCTGGTGACCAAGGTCCACGTCGAGGCCAGGCGCTTCGCCGCCGACGGCTACACGATCGTCCTGATCGGCCACGAGGGCCACGAGGAGGTCGAAGGGACCACCGGCGAGGCGCCGGCGAACATCGTCCTCGTCCAGACCGTCGACGAGGTCGAGAGCCTCGAGGTGTCCGATCCCGACCGGGTCGCCTTCATCACCCAGACGACCCTCTCGGTCGACGAGACGGCGGAGATCATCGCCGCCCTGCGGTCGAGGTTCCCGGCGATCGTCAGCCCCAAGTCCGACGACATCTGTTACGCGACGACCAACCGCCAGATCGCCGTCAAGCAGCTCGCCAGCGAGTGTGACCTGGTCCTCGTGATCGGGTCGACGAACTCCTCGAACTCCAACCGCCTGGTCGAGGTCGCACGCGAGCACGGCGCCGCCTCGCACCTGATCGACAACCACACCCAGGTCCGAGGAGGAGTGGCTCGACGGGGTCGAGACCGTCGGCATCACCTCCGGCGCGAGCGCCCCGGAGGAGCTGGTCGAGGCGCTCGTCGAGCTCTTCCGCGAGCGCGGCGCCGAGGAGGTCTCCGAGCTGCGGACCGTCGACGAGGACGTCCGCTTCATGCTGCCGAAGGAGATCCGCGAGGAGCTCGCCGCCCGGGCCTGATGCCCGAGTTCCATCGCTCCGGCCGAGCACTACGACCGCTACATGGGCCGATACACGGTGCCGCTCGCCCGGTGCGCTGGCTGACGAGGTCGGAGTTGGAGGGGGAATGCGGGTGCTCGACGTCGGTTGCGGCCCCGGCGGCCTGTCCTCCGAGCTGGCCGGCCGGGTCGGGACCGAGAACGTCGCCGCGATCGACCCGGCGGAGCAGTTCGTCGCCGCCTGCCGGGAGCGCAACCCCGGGCGCGGACGTGCGTCAGGGCGTCGCCGAGGAGCTGCCCCTGGGAGCGACGACGACTTCGACGCCGCACTCTCGTGCCTGGTGCTCGCCTTCATGAAGCGACGCCGACGCGGGACTGCGCGCAGATGGCGCGCGTGACCAGGCCGGGTGGCCGGGTCGCAGTCTGCATGTGGGACATCGCCGGTGGCGGGATGACGATGCTGCGGGTCTTCTGGACCGCGATGAAGGCGGTCAGGCCTGAGACCGAGGACGAGAGCGGCCCGGGTCGGCACCTCGGAGGGAGACATCGCCGAGCGTCATGAAGCGGGCCGGCTTCGCGACATCGCCGGCAGGCGCCCTCGAGGTCAGCGTCGACTACTCCGGCTTCGAGGACTTCTGGGAGCCGTTCACGTTCGCGGTCGGTCCCTCGGGCCAGGCATTCGCCAAGCTCGGGGACGAGGACAAGGTCGCCGTGCGCGAGGCGATCCGGGCGGAGCTGCCCGACGGGCCGTTCAGGCTCGACGCCCGCGCCTGGTACGCGACCGCGATCTGCCTAGGGGACGCCGGCGGCGAAGCTGACCGACCAGAGGTGGAGGCCGGTCGGAGGGCCGCAGGGTGAGGGTGTGGCGCTCGTGCGCCGGGTGCTCGATGAGGGCGTAGAGCGCCGGCCCGTCGATCGCCACCGGCCCGATTTCGCGCGCCGTCGACCTCGACCGCGATCTCGCCGCCTGCCCTCGGTCGGTGACGTGGGCGCCCCCCGCCTCGTAGGGCAGCTCGAGTGTCTCGCCGTCCTCGCCGGCGACCCAGGGCCGCTCCCACGAGCCGCCGGGGAACAGCTCGGCCGTCGGCGGCGATCACGACCGCGCCGGGCGCGTCGGTGGGGCGGAGGGGCGCCATCGGCTCCGGCAGCTCGCGCAGCGCGTCGATCTCTCGCAGCTCGGCCTGGATCGCCTCCTCGGTCGCCCGGTATTCGCCCTCGCCGAAGTGGAACCAGGCCAGCGCTCCGCCCTGATTCCAGAGGAAGAGGCTGGGCCAGCCCTCGCACCCATAAACTCTGCCAGAGCTCACGTCCGGCGTCGATCGCGACCGGGAACGGGACCGCGAGCCGCTCGAGCCCGGCGGCGACCACCGCCGGGTCGGCGCCGAACGGGAACCGCGGCGCCTGGACGCCGATCGTGCTCAGGCCGAGCTCGCGGTAGCGGGCGTCCCACTCGGCCAGATAGGGGAGTGTCCGGACGCTGTTGAGCTGGGCGAAGTCGAGGAAGTGGACGAGGGCCGGGCCCGGCCGCCGTCAGTTCGGGCATCGAGCCGGGCGCGGCGCCGACCCACCCGATATCCGCCGGCAGGTCGGGCGCCGCGATGGTGTCACGGTCAGGTCGCATCGGCGGGGCCGGACGTTATCCTGGCCGCTCGGCACGGCGACGAAGGAGGACTGACGTGAGCAACGATGTCTGGGAGAGGATCGAGCAGGCCCGCGAGCGCTGGAACGTCCTCGAGCACCCCTTCTATCAGCGCTGGTCGGCCGGCGACCTGACCCGCGATGAGCTGGCCGCCTACTCGGGCCAGTACCGCCACGCGACCGCGGCCATCGCCCGGCTCAGCGCCGCCGTCGCCGAGTCCGCTCCCGAGTGCGAGCGCCCCGGTCTTCGCCGCCACGCCGCCGAGGAGGCCGACCACGTCGACCTCTGGGACGGGTTCGTCGACGCCGTCGGCGGCGAGCGCTCCGCCGAGCCGACGGCCGAGACGCGCGAGTGCGTCGAGGCCTGGACCGCCGAGGACGATCGGCTCTCCCAGCTGGTTCGTCTCTACGCGATCGAGAGCGGCCAGCCGCAGATCTCGCGCACCAAGCGCGAGGGGCTCGCCGCCCACTACGGGATCGGCGACGGCGCCGGCAACGAGTACTTCCGGCTCCACGAGAAGGCCGACGTCGCACCACGCGGACGAGGGTCGCTCGCTGATCGAGGCCCACCTCGACGGCGCCGACCCCGATGCCCTGGCCGCTGCCGCGCGAGGCGGCCTTCAAGGCCAACTGGCGGCTGCTCGACGGGATTCCGATCGCCGCCTGATTGGGCAAATTTTTAGCTTTGGGTCGGCCCTGTTGCGCTAGCTTCTTGCGGCGATGATCGAGATGCATCCTGGCGGCGCTGCCGCTTCTGTTCCTTGTTGTCTCGCTGCTCTTCGGCGCTATCCAGGCTTCGAGACGGCCATGCGCCTCGCCGAGCGGATCGCGAGCCCGCGTCCGCTCGCGGATCACCACCGCGCTCAACTCACGCCGCCCGCGCCCACCCGCCGCCCACGCGGCCCATGGTGGGCAGCTCCTCGCCTTCTCGATTGCAGGTCGCGCCCCGCCCGCCTAGCGCGGGACGAGACGTACTGCAACCTCGAGAGGGAGGAGGAACCATGAACTACAAGAGAACCTGCGCGCTGCTACTCGCGCTTGCCGCCGCCGTCGGGCTGGTGGCCTGCGGTGGAAGCGTGCAGCTCGAGCACGCGGCGGTTCGGGAACGTCGAAGTCGGAAGGAGAAGCCGCTGACGATCGTCGTCCGCAACGAAGAACCGGTCGACGGCGTCGAAACGCTCGAATACAGCGCCGGCGAACAGGTCGAATTCAAGGTCGATGTCGAACACGCGCGACCGAGGTCCATGTCCACGGCTACGAAATCGAAAAGGAGGTTCCGGCGGATGGGACGGCCACCGTCTCCTTCCCGGCCGAACTCGAAGGCATCTACGACGTCGAGGTGCACCCGGCTGAGGATCAGATAGCGGAGCTGCGGGTAAATCCGTGAGCCTGAGCTTCCTTCCTCTCGCGCACGCGCTGGCAACGCGACAGGACCTGCCGCTGCCGCCCTGGCTGTTCGCGTGGGCAGCGTCGATCGTCCTGATCGTCTCGTTCTTCGCGCTTTCGGTCGCCTGGCGCGCGCCGCGCTTCGAGGAGGAACGATGGCGTCCCCTCGGGGCGTGGCTCTCGCGCATCCTGCTCGGCTACCCGGCCCAGATCCTGTTCGGGGCGATCGGGGTATTCCTGCTCGGCTTCTCCGTCTACGCCGGGCTGCGTGGAACCGAAGCCCCGGATCGCAACTTCGCCCTGACGTTCATCTTCGTCACCTGCTGGCTCGGATTCCCGCTGTTCAGCGTCCTGATCGGCGACGTCTTCAGGCCGTTCAACCCCTGGCGGGCGGTTGGCCGCGTCGTCGGCGGGGCCTTCTCGGCGATCGCCGGCGAGCGACCGGCGCATCTGCCCTATCCCGAACGGGTGGGACGCTGGCCGGCCGCGATCGGCCTGATGGCATTCGTCTGGCTCGAGGTCGTCTATGGCGGCAACGGCGGTGTCGCGGTCGGCCTCAATCCGCATGTCACCGCAGTCGCTACCCTCAGTTACAGCGCCTACACGCTGGTGATGATGGGGCTTTTCGGGGTCCAGGAGTGGTGCGAACGGGGTGAGGTTTTCTCCGTCTACTTCGGGATGCTCTCCCAGCTTGGCTCCTTCGGCGTCAAGGAGGGGAGGATCGGCGTCAGGAAGCCATTCTCGGCGGCGGTGCACTGGGCGACGATCCCGGGCTCGGCGGCGGTCGTCATCGCCTCGATCGCCAGCACCACCTTCGACGGCGCCCAGGAGGGGGCGTTCAAAGGCGGCATCGAATGGCTGTTCGAACGGATGACCGACATCGGCATCAGCGGCCTCACCGCCCTGCGCTTCACCGACACCATCTTCATGATCCTCACCTTCCTCGGTGTCGGTCTCGTCTACCTCGTAGGCGTTCGCGGGATGGCGAGTGTCGACGGCGCACCCTCGCTGGAAAAACTGCGAAAAGGGTTCATCCACACCCTTATCCCGATCGCGTTCGCCTACCTCGTCGCGCACTACTTCAGCCTCTTCGTCTTCCAGGAGCAGGCCCAGTTCACCTACCTCCTCTCCGACCCGCTCGGCACGACCACGACCAATCTTTTCGGCACCGCCTCGGGTGCGATCAACTTCAGGTTGATCACCGCGAATCAGATCTGGTACGTCCAGGTCAGCGTCCTCGTCCTCGGCCACGTCCTCGGCCTGACGCTCGCCCACGACCGCGCCACCGCCTTCTGGGGCGACTACCGCCAGGCCGCCCGTTCCCAGTACTGGATGCTTGCGGTGATGGTCGCCTTCACCTGCTTCGGGTTGTACCTGCTCTCCGTCACGAACGGCTAGGTGGGATAATGGGGCCCCGATGCTGCCGCTCGCCCACATCGGCCACTGGCTCTGGGTCCTCTACCTGCCGCCGGTCGCGATCGTCGTCTTCTCGATAACCCGCAGCAAGCTCTCCGAACGGAGCGAGCGGCGCAGGGGCAGAGAGACGGGAGGGCGGTGAGCCCCTGCCGGGGGCCGTTGTCCTTTTGGGCCGGGGAGATCTGATCTAGAGAATCTCGGCGAGGCGCGTCTCGAGCGCGGCCGAGATCTCCTCGCGGACCTGACCCTCGGGCAGCCGCTCGACGAGCGACTCGAGGAAGCCCTCGATGATGAGGCCCTTCGCCTCGGCCGGGTCGAGGCCGCGAGCCGTGAGGTAGAAGAGCTGCTCGCGGTCGATCTGGGCGATCGCCGCGGCGTGGGTGCAGCGGACGTCGTCGGCTTCGATCTCGAGGCCCGGGATCGCGTCGGCGTGGGCATCGGGGGAGAGCAGGAGGTTGCGGCTCTCCTGGAAGGCATCGGTCTGCTGGGCCCCGGGGTCGACCCGGATCATGCCGCGCCAGACCGCGCTCGCCCCGGAAGCGAGGACGCCGCGGAAGGCAAGGTCGGAGATCGTGCTCGGGGCCGCGTGCTCCTGGGTCGTGTCGAAGTCGAGGTGCTGTCCCGGCCCGCCGGCGTAGCCACCGGTCACCCGCGCCTCGGAGCCGGCGCCCGCCAGCTTGGTCTCCATTCGCACCTTGCCGCGGCCAGAGCCGAACCCGAGCGCGGTCCAGTCGAGGTGGGCGTCGCGTTCGACCTCGGCCCGCTGGGTGGCGAAGATCCAGGCCCGCTCGGAGATGTCCTGGGTGTTGACGTAGCGCAACGTCGCGGCCTGGCCGACGTGGAGCTCGACCACCGAGTTCAGGAGCGCGTCGGTCTCGTCGCCCGCCGAGTTCCAGTGCTCCCAGACCTCGGCCTCGGCGCCCTCCTCGAGGACGACGAGTGTCCGCCAGGCGATCGCGACGCCGTTCTCGTCGAGCGGGATCTCGACCCGGATCGGCTCCTCGACCCTGACGCCGGCCGGGACGTGGATCAGGACCCCGGCGCGCCAGGCGGCCTCGTTGCGGGCGACGAACGGGTCCTCGGCCGGGACCAGCGATCCGAGCCGCTCCCGCAGTAGGTCCTCATGGGTCTCGAGCGCCGCCGCGAGCGGGACCACCGTCGCCTCCCCCGCCGCCTCGATTGACGGGCTCGCCTCGCCCGGCGTGTAGGCGTCGATCTCGAGGTCGGAGAGGTCGGTGAATTCCCACCCCTTCGCCTTGTGGTCGGGCAGCGGCAGCTCCTGCGCGAGAGAGGCGCCCTGACGGCGCCTCTCTGCAAGCCATCCGGGTTCGGCCACGACCTCAGCCAATCGAGCCCTCCATCTGCAGCTCGATCAGCCGGTTGAGCTCGACCGCGTACTCCATCGGCAGCTCCTTGGTGACCGGCTCGATGAACCCGTTGACGATCATCTTCGAGGCCTCCTCCTCGTCGGTCACAGTCCACACCGGCGACGCCGCATTTGCGGCGCGCAAGGACGAATGCCGATGCAGCGACAAGGGAAGTCGAGCCCAAGCCAGAAATCGCGCCGCTTGATCCTAGGGTTGTTGCCTCGTGACTGGAACCTGGACGTATCGCTGGCGCTATCCTCGCTGATTGGTTCTCCCGGACGAGAGTCGCATCCTGAAACCGACATGGCTCGTTGACGTGTCAATGGGCTGGGGGTGGCGCGCGGCCGGACGATAGCGGCGACAATATATTGGCGCGCAGAGGTGTGAGCCTCCTTTGAGCACCTTTCGCGGAATTGTGACCTCCGGCTGGCTCGGGTCGTAGCTCGCCTCTTCGCGGCCGCCGCGCGGGTTGGCAGGAAGGCAGCAAGCCTTCCGCGCATCAGTTTGGTGCCGGGGCGAATACCAGTCGCTCGTCCACTCCCAGGCATTGCCGATCATGTCATAGATGCCGTATCCGTTCGGGAAGGCTGTGACCGGTGAGGTGCGTTCGTAACCGTCCGCTCGCAGGTTTTCGTGTGGAAAATTTCCCTGCCAGGTGTTGGCCAAATGCCGGCTTCCCGGAGTGAACCCATTGCCCCAGGCGAATTCGGCCCGGTCGAGTCGCCACGGGCGGCGACTCCCACTCGGCTTCGGTCGGCAGGTCGCGTCGCCAGCCGATTGCGCGTAGGCCATCGCATCTCGATACGAGACATGCACCACGGTATGCTCGCTGCAACCCGCAATCCAGCTTCGGGGACCATAAGGCCGCCGCCAATTCGCGCCGAACTTAACCGCCACCACCGATCCCATCGATGCAGATCGACAGGGTGGTTCGGTGGGGTGAATACCAGTGATCCGGCACGCAGCATATGCGGCAATGCGCCGGGGTAGTCAGCAGCCTTCGGTTTGATTTCGGCAAACGTCAAATAGCCTGTCGCCCGAACGAATTGCAAGAAATCGGCGTTGGTTACCGGCCTGCGGTCGATCCAGAAGCCATCGACTTTGACGTCGTGGACCGGGGCCTCTTCAGGATAGTGCCGGTCCGAGCCCATGCGGAAGGTCCCGCCCGGGATCCAAACCATCCTTTGGTCGCCGGCCGTCGCACCTGGTGAGGCTTCACACGGCGCACTCGCCATCGGGTCCCCGTCTTGTGCCAAGTCTTGTGGACACCTTGATCGTGTACCTTTCCCCAACTCAACGCTATACCTGCATTTTCATTGCGGTGCAGGCGAGCCATTCCGACGTCATAGGCAGATTGGCACGCGGCCGAGCCTACATCAGAATGACCTCAGGAAGTGGGGGTTGAAGCAAATGGATCTACAGACCGCTGCTTCCCTTAATCTACCGCCGATGACCCGGTTCGCGATAGCGCTGTTCCTGGTGCTCATCATTCCATCGCTCACGCGGCGGCTGCGAATTCCAAGTTGCGCGGGATTTATTGCCGCCGGTGTTCTCATCGGCCCAAATGTTCTGAGTGTCTTTCCTCAACACGCCGACGTGGCGAACTTTTTCGCCGAACTTGGGAAACTTTTGTTGATGTTCTTCGTCGGCCTGGAGGTCGACCTGCGGCAGTTCAGCGCCAACCGGTTGCGGTCGCTGGTCTTTGGATTGCTTTCCTTTGCGTTGCCGATGGCAGCAGGCATGACAATCGGACATGCGTTTGGCTACAGTCCCGTCGCCTCGATCCTGATTGGTTCGCTGATCGCCTCCCACACGCTGATCGCCTATCCCATCGTCGAGGCCAGCCATCACCTGACACGACCCTCGGTGACCATCACTGTCGGCGCCACGATTTTGACCGATATTCTGTCGCTGCTCGTCCTGACGATGTGCGTCACCACATTTAGGTCGGGTTTCGATGCGTTCGGGCTCGCCATTCAGCTCGGTGAGGTGATCGGCTTCGTCCTGGTTATCGTTGTGGGCCTCGGCGCCGTCGGCAAGTGGCTGTTCGACCGGTTCGGCCAAACCGATGATGCCGCCTTCACACTGCTGCTGGTCATCGTGTCAATCGCGGCGACATTGGCCGAGGTGATCCGGCTCGAAGGCATTTTGGGGGCATTTCTCGCTGGTCTGGCTGTCAACGCCGCGGTGCGTTCGTCGCCGGCGAAGGAGAAGCTGCAGTTTCTCGGCAACGTCCTGTTTATTCCCGCATTCTTTATCGTCACCGGCTTCCTGATCGATGTACGAATGTTTCTCACGACGCTTGTCAGCAACACGCTATTGGTGCTGGCGATTGTGTTGGGACTTGTTGCGACCAAGTGGCTGGCCGCGGAAATCGTAGGGCGGATCTGGAGGTTCAGTCTGGCGGATCGGGGATTGATGGGATCGCTGACCTTGCCTCAGGTCGCAGCGACCCTCGCCGCGGCGCTGGTAGGATTCCAAACGGTTGACGCTGCCGGTCAGCAGCTGATCGATCAGGCTATGCTGAACACCATCCTGGTCCTGGTTGTCTTGACCTCTCTGCTAGGTCCGATCATGACTTAGTGGTTCCTGCGCCAAATCCCAGCGTCCATTGCACACCCGGACGATGAAGGTCCTGTCGCCGAGGCTGTTGATGGACCTGGCGGCTCGGTCTCGCCCCAGGCTCCGTACCGCTAGACCGACGCACTGAGAGCCAGGCAGCCCTCGGCTACCGCCCTTAACCCGCCGGCACTCCGGCAGCCATGCGTCCAGCCGACGCGACACCGTCCCGCGAATTGCGCCGCTGAGACAGTCTCGAGCCGCCCGGCCCGTACTAATCCTCCTCCA
>CAWFYC010000033.1:0-110676 GCA_963819855.1 uncultured Alphaproteobacteria bacterium | reverse complement strand
CTGATTCGCAATTACGGTGACGTATTCCGGGACCGTATCTTCCGGTGCGGTGCAGCATTGTGTGACTTGAGCTTGACGAGAAGGACGTGCAGGTCGCGACGCGTGAAGGTCCACTTGAACGGCCTGGCGGACCGCTGATAGCGGCGTTGAAAGGCGATCAATCCGCGTTTGAGGGCAATGAGATCGGCGAAGTCGCTCGGCGTGAGCAGCTTGCGCTGAACGATGGAGAAGTAGACCTCGATCTGGTTGAGCCAGCTGGCATGGATTGGTGTGTGAACCAGAACGATGGTTGGCCATTTGGCTCGCAGCCGAGCAGCGGCTCGCCGGCCGCGATGGGACGAGCCGTTGTCAGCAATGACGAACACGCGACTGGCGGAACGATAAGGTTCCTGGCCCATGACCTGAGCGACCAGACGCTCGAACGCAGCGATACCGTTCTTGCGTTCGCAGCTGCCGAACGGCCTGGCACGATGCACGTCCCAGGCCGCAAGGTAAGCCAACGCGCCGGCACGCGCGTATTCGTGCTCGACATAGACCGGGCGACGCGGAGCCGGCGGCAACGAGTGGTGTTTGCGCCGCCGAGCCTGAATGCTGGTCTTCTCGTCAGTGCACAGAACGTAATCACGCGGCCCCAGTGCTGCACCTTTCCACCGGCGCTGGTAGAGATCGAGGACGCGGCCGGCTTTGCGGACAAACTGTGGGTCGCGCGGGAAGATCCAGGTGCGATGGCGCCAAGGCCGTAACGCGTCCTGGCTGAGCCAGCGCCAGAGAGTGGTGCCACTGATCTGCGCGACGATGCCGCTCGCCATCGCCTCGTGGCGCAATTCGGCGACTGACCAGCGAGACAACGGCAGACCTCGGCGACACGGCAACTCACAGGCCAACGCCTTGATCGCGACCGCGACACTGGGGGAAAAACGGGCCGGTCGCCCGCCATGCGGCTGTTCGTCAAGGCCAGGAAGCCGCTGGATATAGAAGCGCCGACGCCACTTGCTGACGATCTGGCGCGGCATGCCGAGGCGGGCTGCGATGCGATCGTTACCATGCCCCTGGCTCGCCAGCAGCACGATCTTGGCTCGCACAACCTCTCGGTACGGCAACGTGTAGTCCCTCGACCGCGCCGCCAGGTCGGCTCGCTCCCTATTGGTGAGGACGATCACGTAGGGACTCTTCCTTGGCATGGCGGCATCCTCGTGGCTGAGGATCATTTCGCCCTGTCATGCCGAGTCGCTCAAAAATACGTCACCGTATTTATGAAACAGAGTACTCTCATGTTCGCCATTTCAAGCAGCAGGCACAGAAAGTCTTTGCTTGTTTGTTCAAGCGGTTCAGCATGGCCGCCACTGGGCAAAGCAGGAGGCACGACCATGAAACGACGGTTGATCATGCTCTGATACGCGGGTTGGTTACCGCCGGACCGGTGATACGTCGCGGAGCTTCCTCGGTCTAGTTTCCAGCGTCGGATGAGATCCGGCTGATACGTACCTTCGAGGGTTTTCTTGGCCGTGACCGTGCCTCCAGCCTTGCCCAGCATTGGATGTGTTGTTGCGTTGCGAGGCTCCTTGAAACGGTTTCCGATATCGATCTCTACTCGTTCAGGTAGCCATGGGCTGCACCTGTTTGGCGATCGCCCAGACGAAGCCCGCCAGCTCACGTGCGATCGCGGCAGTGATCACCGTCGGCTGCTTTCCTGTCCGGGCGAGCTTGCGATACCGTCGGCACAGCCGCTCCTGAGCTTTCCATGCGATGTCGCGGATCGGCTTGGCCAGTCGCTCTTGCCGTAGCAGCTGCTCTCGGGCGATCCGTGCAGGAAATCGATAGCTCCAGGCGGCTTCGATCAGCATACGTCGCGCCGCACCGTTACCGGCCTTGGTAATGCCGCCCTGGCGTCGCGTGCGGCCGCTGGAATGCTCGGATGGCACCAGACCGAGATACGCCATGAGCTGGCGGGGATTGGTGAAGCGCGTGATGTCGCCGAGCTCAGCCACCAAAGTGGCTGCGGCCACCAGTCGCACGCCGCGAAGAGCTTGCAGGGCTTCAACCACCGGTGCGAGAGACCACTCCGGCAACACTGCTTCGATATGTGCCTCCAGCCGGTCGCGCCGTGCCATCGCTGCCTCGACGGCCGCGATACAATCTTCCAGCACGATATGATGTACCGCCTGGTCGAACTTGAGGCTTGCCAACCAGCGCCGGTGCAACTGCGTCCAGGCCGGTCGGTGGTAGTGCCGGCCGTGGCGCAGCAGGAAGCCAGACAATTGCTGTCGCGCCTGGCGCAGGCTGCGCACCGCCGCCTGACGTGCACGAACGACGTCGCGGATCGCTTCATGGGCCTGATCCGGAACCCAGACCGGGGTCAGTTCACCGGCGCGGTGCAGCTTGGCAAGGTTGATCGCATCCCGCCGGTCGGTCTTGATCCGCTCGCCTGGCTTTCGCGGGATCAGCGAAGGCGCGACGACGGCGCATTCGTGTCCCGCTCCGCTGAGTTGTCGCTGAATGCCGTAACCGCATGGTCCGGCTTCGTAACAGAACCGCAGATCTCTTCCCGCAGGAGCCAGCTTCACGGCCAGCGCCTTCAAGGCAGCCGGCGTATTGGGGATCTTCCCGTACTCACGCACTTCTCCCCGCAGGCCCGATGCGGCCAACGCGACCGCTATCGTATCCTTGTGCACGTCAAGCCCGACATATGTGATAGGCTTCGCCATGACCCGTCTCCTATGCATGAGGCTCGGTACCGGACCATCCGGCACAACCCTCGAAGCCTGCATACTGTGAGACGGGTCGCCCCTATCTCAGGCGAACATCTGGTCTAAGGGCAGACGCTCGACGTGAAGCTGGCGCACTTGCGCGCTGCGGGTTTGATCCGCCGCATCCAGCCTGCCCTACCCCTCCAAGAAAATATTCCTTGACAGCCGCTGCCGCAATGTGTTCTCATAACGTTCATGTCCGACGCGCCCATAACATCTCCAACCCAGGATCCGCAAAGCCGCGTCGGGCGCCTCCTCGAGCTCGTCCGCCGGCTGATCGACTACGGCAAGGAACTCGCTGCCACGCTGACCCAGAGCAGCGTCACCCCCGACCCCGGCGCCACCGCCCGCGCCTTCGGCACGCGCGACATCCGGCTGATCCTCGCGCGCATCACCCTTGGCCTGCTCCGCGCCAACGCGCTCGAGGCAAGGCTCGTGGAGAGCGCCCACCCGGATGCGGCGCCCGCGGCTTGCGGCGCTCCGGCCCGGCGCGTCGATCCTCGGGTCACGTCCGAGGACAGGCCGCGGACCGCCGCCGCACCGGCCACGCAGCGTACCAGTGCCGCCGGACTTGACCTCACCCACCTCCCCACACCCGAGCAGATCGCCGCCGAAGTCCGCCGCCGGCCGATCGGTACCGTCATCGCCGACATCTGCCGCGATCTCGGCATCATGGCGGACCATCCGCTGTGGCGGAAACTGAACTTGGCCATCCTCACGTACGGCGGCAGCCTCGTCCCGCTGTACAAAGACATCATTCGGCGGGCGTCCCAGAGTTGGCACGCCGCCACGGCTGCCGTATCGCCGGCACCGGTCCCGCCCATCCTCGCACCCGCCGGCACCGGCCCGCCCTGACCCCTGCCGCCCGGACCGCGCGCGTGACACCCGGGGCCAGCGCTGGCCGGCCCCGCTGTCGTGATTCCATCCGCAGGCTCGTCGTATGCCAGCAAAAAGGGAGAACGCAGCGCAGCCCGGCAACCGCTATCAACGGCTGATCCCGCAGCGTCGCCAGAAAGCAAGAATTCAACGCAAATGCACGCCGATCAGAAGGGATGCACGCAAACGCACCGAGCAGTCGCGACGCCGGCGCATCCTTTGAGGCAGGGCACCGGCGGATCGACCGCTCAGGACCATCAGCGTGCATCCCTTCTGATCAGCGTGCATTTGCGTTGAATACTTGCTTGCTTGCTTTCGTGAAGTCGGCGACTTACGCAAAATCATCGATCGACGTTGCTGCCGCTCACCCCACGCCACGCGGCGCAGATGGCATCGCAGGTCCGCTCGATCTCCGCCTCCGTCGTCGGCGCCGAGATCACCGAAAGCCGCATCACCCAGCGATCCCGCCACCGTGCGCCACCGGCAAAGCAGGTGCCGTCCACCTGGATGCGACGGATCGTCTCCAGCGTCATGCGGTCCGCGGCATCGTCCACATCGCGTGCACCGAAGCGCACGATGATCTGGTTCAGCACCACATCGTTCAGCACGTGCACGCCGGGCTCGCGCATCAGCCGCGCCGCCATGTGCCGGGCGAGCCGGCAATGCTCCGACACCATCGCCGCAATGCCGTCGCGCCCGAGATGGCGGATCATCGCCCAGGTCGCGAAACCGCGCGCACGACGCGACAGCTCGGGCACGAAATGCGACGGATCCCGTTCGCCCTCGGCCACTTGCGGCAGATAGCTCGCGGCGATGGTCATCGCGCTGCGGTGGGCATCGGCGTCGCGCACGATGGCGTAGCCGCAGTCGTACGGCGTCTGCAGCCACTTGTGCCCGTCGGTCGCCCAGGAATCCGCCGCCTCAAACCCCGCCGCCAGATGCGCGGTCGCAGCGCTGGCGCGCGCCCACAGGCCGAACGCACCATCGACATGCACCCAGGCACCATGCGCCCGTGCGGCGGGCACGATGTCCGCGATCGGATCGAACGCGCCGGTGTTCAGTTGGCCGGCCTGCGCGATGACGATGGTCGGCCCGTCGCATGCGCCGATGGCACGCGCGAACTCCGCCGACTGCATCCGCCCCTGCATATCGGTCGCGATGCGCACCACGCGGCTGTGGCCCAGGCCGAGGAATTGCAGCGCGGAAAACACGCTGGTGTGGGCATCGTCGCCGATCAGCACGCGGATCGGCGGCGCGCCGAACAGCCCGTCCGCGTCGGCGTTCCATCCCGTCCGACGCAATACCGCGCCGCGCGCCGCCGCCAGGCAGACGAAATTCGCCACCGTCGCGCCGGTCACGAAGCCGACCGATGCGCTGCGTGGCAGGTCCAACAGATCGAGCAGCCACTTTGCCGCCACCGTCTCGGCCGCCGCCGCGGCCGGCGAGGCTTCGTGGTTGCCGGCGTTCTGTCCCCAGGCGCTGGTCAGCCAGTCGGCAGCCACGCCGGCAGGATGTGATGCGCCGATCACCCAGCCGTAGAAGCGCGGCCCCGTCATCGCCCGCAATCCGGGCGCACTGCGCGTCACCAGGTCCTCGATGACCTCCTCGGCCGGCGTACCATGCTCCGGTGTCGGCGCATCGAATGCCGCGCGCATCGCCGCATATGGGAGCGGCGCAGTCGCATCGCCGACCGTGCGGCGATACTCGGCGGCCTGCCTGGCAGCCTGCGCGAACAGAGCCTCGAGTGTCATATTGCACCGCTCCCCTACTCCGACGTTCCATACTATCGTCGCGCCGAACCGGGGGTGAGGCCGATGATCGACCGCGAGGCGGATATACTCGGGCTGGTGGATGTGCAGCCGACCTTCATGCCGGGCGGCGAGCTCGCGGTGGCGGATGGCGATGCGGTCGTGCCGGTGATCAACCGGTTGCTCGCGCACTTCGACCATGCGTTCGCCACCCAGGACTGGCACCCGCCTGGCCATCTCTCGTTCGCCAGTGCGCATCCGGGGCACAAGCCGTACGACACTATCGCCATGCCATATGGCCAGCAGGTGCTGTGGCCGGACCACGCGATCCAGGGCAGCGCCAATGCGGCGCTGCACCGCGGCGTCGATCTGACACGCGTCGAGGTGATCATCCGCAAGGGCTTCGATCGCGCCATCGACAGCTACTCGACGTTCTTCGAGAATGACCGCCGAACCGCGACGGGCCTCGACGGCTGGCTGCGGCAGCGCGGTTTCCGCCGCGTGTTCCTGGCCGGGCTGGCGACCGACTTCTGCGTCGCCTGGTCGGCCGAGGACGCGGTGCGACTGGGCTACGACGTGGTGATGATCGAGGACGCCTGCCGCGGCATCGCCGTGCCGCTCGGCAACGGCCGCACCACGCTGGACGCGGCGCGCGAGCGGCTGGCGGGACTCGGCGTGCGGATCGTCAGCAGCGCCGAGCTCGGCGCATGACGACATGGCTGGTGACCGGCGGCGCGGGCTTCATCGGCTCGCATCTGTGCGAGGCGCTGCTGGCACGCGGCGATGCGGTGCGCGTGCTGGACGATCTGTCCACCGGCCAGCGCGCGAACCTCCCGTCGGAGGCCGTCCTGATCGAAGGCGACGTCGCCGATCCGATCGCGGTGCGTGACGCGCTGGAGGGTGTCGCCGGCTGCTTCCATCTCGCCGCGATCGCCTCGGTGGAGCGTGGCGTCACCGACTGGCTGGGCACACATCGTGCCAACCTCACCGGCGCGATCACCGTGTTCGACGCCGCCCGGGCAACGCGTGTGCCGGTGGTCTATGCGTCGTCCGCCGCGGTGTATGGCGATGCCGCCACTGTTCCGATCGCCGAGGCGTCCGAACGCCGCCCGCTTTCGGCCTATGGCGCCGACAAACTGGGCTGCGAGCTGCACGCGCGCGTCGCCAGCCATGTGCACGGCATCCCGACCGTTGGGCTGCGCTTCTTCAATGTGTACGGACCACGCCAGGATCCGCGTTCGCCCTATTCCGGCGTGATCTCGATCTTCTGTGAGCGCATTCGCCGCGGCGCGCCGATCGACATCTTCGGCGACGGAGGGCAGACGCGCGATTTCGTCTATGTCGCCGATGTAGTGACGGCGCTGATCGCCGCCATGCGGCTCGCGCCCGCGGACGCCCCGGTGTTCAACGTATGCACCGGCGTCGCAACCTCGGTGCTGGACCTGGCGCGCGTTATCGCCGAGCTGTCCGGCACGCGGCTCGAGGCGGCGCATCGGCCGCCGCGCGCCGGCGAAATCCGCCACTCCACCGGCTCGCCTGCGTTGTCACGCAAGACGCTCGGATTGGCCGAGCCGGAAGCGCTGCGTAACGGCCTCGGCAAGGTGCTGGACTGGATGGACGGCTCGGGCTAACCGACGCGCCGAGGCCCCAGGAGACCGAGCCGAGTGTCGTTCAAGGACGTGGCGACCGCGCTGCTGGTGCCGCCGATTCCCCTGATGTTTGTCGCCATGGTCGGAATGCTGGTCGCGCGGCGTCACCCGCGCTCCGGCCGCTTCCTGGCGTGGTCCGGGCTGCTCGGCCTGCTACTCCTGGCGATGCCGGCGGTCAGCGGCTTCCTTCTCGCCACTCTGGAGCGGGACCTGCCGCTCATACCGCCGCCGGGCCAGCCGCCGCAGGCCATCGTGATCCTCGGCGGCGACACCCTGCACGGCGCCAGCCAGACGCCGATCGTGCATCTCGGCCCACTGTCGCTGGAGCGTGTGCGCGCCGGTGCATTGCTGGCCCGCCGCACCGGACTGCCGATCCTGATCACCGGCGGGAGCCTGCGGGCATATGAGCCACCGGTCGCCGTGATGATGGCGGACAGCCTGGTGCACGATTTCCAGGTGCCGGTTCAGTGGATCGAGCGTGAGTCGCGCGATACGTGGGAAAATGCCCATCTGAGCGCCGTCATCCTGCGTGAGCAGGGCATCAAGTCGGTCTATCTGGTGACGCAGGCCTGGCATATGCGGCGGGCGATGGTGGCGTTCGCCGATACCGGGATCGAGGTGACGGCCGCGCCGACCCGGCTAGACCGTATGACTGCGCCCGACGTTGAAGACTTCATCCCGGAGGTCGGTGCCTGGCGGGCAAACTACTTCGCGATGCACGAATGGATCGGGTGGATTTGGTACTCGTTGCGGCGAACTGGCTGATCACTCACATGGGCGTCATGCAGCGGCCGACACACCCGCGTCAGCCGGGACATCTGGTCCATCGCCGCCGAAGTCCCAGCAGGCCAAGCAAGCCGCTTGCGATGATCGCGAGCGTGCCCGGTTCAGGTGTCTGGCTGACCAACAGGTCCAGCGAGCTGGTGGTGAAGCTCTCTGTGAAGGTGAGCCCCACGCCACATATCCATTTGTCCAATCCGTCACCGGTACAGGCACTGCCGTTATAGGAAACGATCGAAAAATCGCCGCTGACCGAGTTCTTGCCTACCTTGTAGTCCAGGATGTCATAGCTGGTCTTGCCCTGGGGGAACGCGAAGCCGTTGACCGAGTCCACATCGAGGGAGCCGGCGAGCGTCACCGTGCCGCTCATCGCGTTCAAGTTCCCGTACGTTCCTGCCTTGGTGCCGCCGATCGCAATATTCAACGAGCCTGTCGCAGTCTGCGTATAGTTGCCGCCGATGGTAAACGTGTTCGGGCTGCTGGCGCTCGGATTGAACGGCTTTATTGTTCCGCTGCTGACGAGCGCGCCGCCGATGCTGCCCATGCCGCTGAGGGTGGCACCGGCACTGACGGTCGTGGTGCCCGTGAATGGGTTGTGATTCATTAGCGTCTCGGTGCCCGCCAGAATCATCAGGCCATTGGCCTTGCCGCTGCCGATGAGGTGGCCGTTGAAGATACCCGACGCGTTGGAGAGAGTGAGAACTTTGGTACCGAGATTGACCGTGCCCGCACCGGACAGGCTGACGATCGAGGTTCCTTTGGTGCCGGACATGTCGAACAGCCCGTCGTCGGCGACGCTGGAGTTAGCGATGGAGCCTGCCTTGTTGAGCAGGACGATGGAGCCGGATTTGATCGTCGTCGTGCCGCTGTATGTGTTAGTACCAGTGAAAGTTTGAACGCCCGCGGCAACCGTAACGCCACCCGTCCCATTGATGCCGCCACTGAAGGTAGTCGTCGGATTCGACAGGATGACGGAATTGCTGCCCAGATTGACGGTGCCCGAGCCGCCCAGGGCTCTGATCGTGACGTCACTGTTTGCGCCGTGAATATCGAAAATGCCGTTATCCGTTACCGTCGATGACGAGGCAATGCTGCCCGCCCCGGCGATCGACAGCGTCCCGTTGCTCCCAATCGTCGTAATTCCCGTGTAGGTGTTGTTGCCGGAGAGCGTCTCTGTTCCGCCACTGACCGTCAGCCCGCCCGCGCCGCTGATCCCGCCGGCGAACAAGCTTGCCGCGCCAGACAGTAGCAAGGTGTTGCTGCCTAAAGCGACCGTGCCGTTGCCAGACAGATCCGTTACCGTGACGTTCCCGCCGGCCCCGGAAATGTCGACGGCGCCGTTGTCAGCCAACGTCGACGAGCTGGCGATCGCGTTCTTGGCACCGAGTTTCAGGGTCGCCCCTGAATTCGACTGTCGTACTGCCGGTGAAGGTGTTCTTGTTGTTATTGAGGGTGACGGAGCCGCCGCTCTTGGAATTGGCGATCTCGATGTTCCCGCTGCCGGAGACGACGCCGGTGAATGTGGTATCGTTGCTGTACTGGTTGAGAATGTTCGTCGGAGTCGTGCCCAGCGCGACCTGCTGCGCATATGTCAGGCCGGTTCCGTCCAGGGTAAGCGCGCCGCCTTCGAAGGCGATGACATCCTTGGATTTTCCGGGTGACGCCAGCAGCGATGTGGCGAAGCAGACCACGTTTGGCAACGATGCCGGCGGCAACACGCAATTGGTGCCGATCGTGATCGTGGCCGCGCCGGCACCCGTCGGCGCCAACGCAAGCGGCAGAGCCACAAGGCCGGCAGGCCACGCACCCAAGGCTCCCGCCCCCGCGAGTGCCGTCGCGGACAGGTAATGCACGCGGCGAAGCTTAGGCGAAGTCGCGGATACCAGTGAAGCCTTCATCGGACCTGCTCCGCTCGTTCACATCCAGCATGCCGCGGCGAGCGACACTTGGCGACAATTTTTAGCGATCCGGGCTATGTTACATAGACCGACCGATAGACGGGGATGCATGATCCATGCCATCCTGTGAAATCGGCTGTTTTCAATCAGTTATTGCGCATCAAGCTGTCGCAACATCACCAAGTGTAAAGTCCGCCGACTCATACGACAACCCAGGGTTGTACGATGCTGTTCATGCCGCAGTCGCACCGTCGATCAGCAGGCCCCAGGCCGCCGCCATCGCCCCCTGGCCGAACTCCGCTGCCGCCTTCGCCTGGTTCGCCGCCCCGACCCTGGCTCGCAACGCCGCATCCCGCGCCAGTTCCATGATCGCCTCGGCCAGCGCCGCGTCCTCTACCGGTGTGACAAACGCCTGATTTTCCGCCGCCACCATCGCCGCAACATCGCCGACATCGGTGGCGGCGACCGGCAGGCCCGACGCCATGGCCTCGATCACTGACAGCGGCATCTGCTCGGTGTCCGACGACAGCGCGAACACATCCAGGCCGCGATACAGCGGGGCCGGGTCGTCGAGATGTCCGGTGAAGCGCACAATCCCGTCCAGCGCGAGCTCACCGGCCAGCCGCTCCAACCCCGCCCGCTCCGGCCCATCACCCGCGATCACCAACCGCGCCGGCATCACGTCAACCGCCAGCCGGAATGCGCGCAGCAATCTCGGAAGGTTCTTCTCCGGTCGCAGCGCCGCGACGGTGCCGATCACCGGCTCGGTTCCCGACGTGTGCGGTCCGGCGAACCGAGCAAGATCGACGCCGTTCGGCAGGTAGCGCACGCGGCGGGGGTCCAGCCGCCAGACCTCGGTCGCGATCCGCCACAGCGTGCGCGACGGCACCGCCACGATGCTGCGCGTCAGCATCAGCCGCCGGGTCAGCACCCGGCGCGGCAGTTGGCGGGCACGTTCCTCCGGCCCGAAGCCGTCCTCGACGTGTAGGTGGCGGGCGAGGCCCGGAACGTTCGCCATCGCCCACTCGATCGCACCCCAATTATAGGTCACCAGCAGGTGGGGCGCGATCTCGCGCAGCCGGCGGCGGAAGCGCCGGACGTTGCCGAGCGTCGCGCCCTTCGCAACCTCGACCGGGATGCAGCGCACGTCCAGTCCAGGCGGCAGACGCGCGGCACAGGCATAATTGCCGTCCATCGCCGTCACGATGTGGCGATAGCGCGGACCGAACGCCTCGGCGAGCGCGACAAAGCGCTGCTGCGGCCCGCCGACAGCGAACGTCGAGAACACATGCAGGAGCAGCGGCGCCCGCTTCGCCGCCAATTCAGCCGGCATGCACCAGGACGGCGCGTTCGCGGAACCGCACCGGATCGGCGACCGGTGTCCAGCCGAGCTCGCGCTTCGCATCGTCGCAGTCGAACGTTGCGGTCAGCCCGCGTGACAGCAGATCGCGCTTGCTCGGTGGCGCCGATCGGCGCCCGGTGGCGCGCTTGATCAGGTATTTACCGTATTCCTGCGCCAGCAGCAGTTCCACCGCTTGCGGATGGAATTTCAGCGGCCGCTGCATCGCCTGAGCGAGTGCTGCGATGTAGTTGCGCGCGTTGAGCCGCACGTCGCCGACCAGATTATAGCAGCGTCCATCGATGCCGCCGGCGCGCGCGGCAAGCAGGATCGCGTCCGCCACGTCCTCCACCAGCACGAACGGCAGCGGATTGCGTCCGGCGTTCCAGCCGATGCAGTGCTGTTCGTTGTTGAACATCCCGAGGCCGGAATGGAACGGCGAACTGCCCTCGCCGACCACCAGCCCGGGCCGCAGGATGCACAGGTTCAGTCCGTGCCTGTCGAGCAGCATCCGGTCGGTCATTGCCTTGGCGCGCGCATAGTCGGCACGCTGGTCGGCCTGCGGATCGGGCGGCGTGGCACCCGTCACCGGTGCCTCCTGCGGACCGAGATACAATGCCGCGATCGAACCGATATGGACCAGCCGCCGGCCTTCACACGCCCTGGCGACAACCTCGGCACCACCCACCATCGCGTCGCGCACGTCTTCCCACGACGCGCCGCCACCGCCGTGCGCGAGATTGACCACGATCGGCGCCGCACCGATCGCCGCGGCAACCGCGTCCGCATCGCGCAGATCGCCGGCGTGCAGCGTCACCGTGTCATCGCCGAACACCGCCGGCAGATTGCGCACCGAGCGCGCCATCACGGCGACGCGCGCGCCCTCGGCGACGAATCGCCGCACGACATGGGTGCCGATGAATCCGGTACCGCCCAGGATCGCGACATCGCATGCCGCGCCGGTCCGCCGCGGCGCGGGCGGCGGAGCGGGCGCAGCGCCGCCCATCCGCTCGCAGGCCGCCACCAGCATAGCGCCGAACCGGCCATCGATCGGCGGCGACGTGCCGGCATCGAGCGCGGCATGGAACTCGGCGATGCTCGCCCGCATGCTCTGGAAGAACGCATCGTTGCGGCGCGTCAGCTTCAACGTCGCCGCGGCATATGCCGCGACGTTGCGGCTGCTCTCGGCGAACATGGCGGCGGCGGTGCGCGCACCGGAGGCCAATCCGTCGACCGCCTCCATCCATCGCGTCCGCCGGTAGGTGAACATCCGGTTGGCCAGGATGTCGGCGACCGCGACGCCATCGTCGCATACCGCGGTCACCTGCCAGAACGGAAATGGCTGCCCGACGGCAAAGCGAAGCTGCGCGGGCAGATCGGCGCACATCAGCGATGCATCGAGACTGGCGTGGAACGCGACGCCGGGTGCAATCTCGATCGCCGGCCCCGCCTGCAACACAACGTCAGCGATCGTGCCGGCAAGGGCGCTGATCTGCGACAGGGGATGCACCGCCTGCTCCAGCAGCAGATTGACCGGTGCGGTGAACATCCAGTGGCCGAATTGCCGCGCTGCCAATTGGCGCAGCGGAACGTTGTAGACGCAGCCTATGAAGTTCGGTCTGCCGAGCGTGCGTGCCGCAACCAGCCGGTGCAGCCGCGCGAACGCCGGGTGGTGCACGAAATTCTGGTTGACGCCGAGCGGCGCGCCGCTGTGCGCGGCCGCATCCAGCAATGCGGCACAGTCCGCGCTGTTCCCGGCGAGCGGCTTTTCCAGCAGCACCGGCTTGCCGGCTTGCAGCAGCGGCAGGGCCGCGTCGCGATGCACCGGGGGCGGCACCAGAACATGGGCACAGTCGAACGCATCGGCGGCGAGCGCGTCATCGACCGACGTGAACACCGGTGCCGCATTGCAGGAGCGCGCCAGGCTGTCGGCCGCATCGCGATTCGGATCCACGACGGCGCTGACGCGCACACCCGACAGCGATTGCAGCGCCTCGGCGTGTACGCGCGCGATGAAGCCGGCACCGATCAGGGCGACACGTCGCATCGCTAAACTGCCGCGCGCTTTGTCGGCGGAGCCGCACGGGTGTAAACGCTGCCGCCATCCAACACGTGGTGATCGGCATGACCAATCGAAGCTGCGTTACGGTGTTCAGTCTGATCATACTGCTGACGGCCTGCACGACCGGACCTGGCGGCGGCAATGTGCTGGAGGTTGGACCCTCGCATCGTCTGAAGCTGCCGAGCCAGGCGGCGGCCGCTGCCTCGTCTGGCGACATCGTCCGTATCGATGCGGGCGAGTACAACGACTGCGCGGTCTGGCGCACCAACAGGCTGACCATCGAGGCCACCGGTGAGGGCGCCGTGCTCGCCGACAAGTCGTGCGCGGGCAAAGGAATCTTCGTGATCGACGGCAACGACATCACGGTGCGCAATATCACCTTCACCCGCGCGGCGGTGCCGGACCAAAATGGCGCCGGTATCCGCGCCGAAGGCCGCAACCTGACCATCGAGCACAGCAAGTTCATCGACAACGAGAACGGCATCCTCGCGAACCCGGTTCCAGGCAGCACGATCCGCATCCTCGACAGCGAGTTTCGCGGCAACGGCAAGTGCGTTCCGACCTGTGCGCACGGTGTCTACGTCAACGCGGTCGATCGCCTGGACATCGAACACTCGCGCTTCTTCGACCAGCATGTCGGCCATCACATCAAGTCGCGTGCACGCAGCACGGTGTTGATCGACAACGATATCGCCGATGGAGCGAACGGCAATTCGAGCTATCTGGTTGACATCCCGAACGGCGGCGATCTGCTCATGCAGGGCAATCGGCTGCAGAAGGGGAAACTGGCCGAGAACACCGGCACCGCGGTGCCGATCGGCGAGGAAGGTGTGAGTAACCCGACGCATGAGCTGACCATCCGTGACAACGAATTCACCAGCGACCTGCCCGGCACCACCGTGTTCGTGCGCGACCGCACCGACACGCCCGCCACGCTGTCCGGCAATCACCTGCATGGACTGGTCACGCCGCTGGTCGGACCCGGTACCGTCAGCCCGTAACGCCGGCGAGTCGGGCGATCAGCTCAGCCAGCTTCGGCTGCGCCTGAAGGAAGCCGACGATCCGCGATGCGGCCCGATGACGGCCGGTCGTATCACGGGCCTGAAACTCTGCGTCCGAGCTCACCACCATCAGCACCGGCTGGATACTGCCCACCGAACAGGCTTCGCCAGGCTTGGACGTGCCCGTGCCCTCAGACCGTATTGCGCCGGCTGCCCATCGATCCACATGCTGGTCGCCACGATGCGCGGCGACTTTACGGCCTCCATCAGCCGCCACGCGCCCTGCGGGCTGTTCGGAACCGACGGCGAATGCGTCTCGACATCGTCACCTTCCAACAGACCGGTCAGGCGACGTTGCTCGGCGATCAGGCGGGCTGCGGTGCTGCGTGGAGAAAACACCTCGGTGATGAGTGTCACCGGCCCCTCGCCGCAATCGATAACGCTGCACGATGATGCGGCCCGGCGCATCGAGATCCGCGCTCAGCGGCGCCGGCAGCGGCGAACAAGCCGCGGCCGGCACGAGCGTCGGAAGACCGGCGGTCAGATCGGGTGCAGCCGCGCGATCGATCTGCGCCGCCAGCGCCGGACCGATCGCGGCAAGCAGAAGCAGCCCGACCGTACCGAGCAACGCCGGGCGCAGATGGTGCGCCTGTGGCGCGCGCGCAACGCGCGGTGTCGCCGGCATGATCTGGTCCTCCCGGAACGGCAGGCCGAGAACGATCAGGATCAGGATCACGATAGAAAAGAAGATCCAGCCATACAGCACGTGATCGGCCTCCACCGCCTCGGCGCTGCCGAGGTAGTGGCCGAGTGAAACGATGCCGAGTGCCCGGAAGCCGTTGGCGATGATCGGCACGACGATCGACACGCCGATGAACACGGCGCGCCGCAACGGGCTTCGGTACATGACCAGCGCATAGAGACAGCCGAACGCTATAGAGGCGATCAGGAAGCGCAGGCCGGCACACGCCTCGGCGATCAGGAAGGTGCCTTCGGGAATCTCGATCGTGTAACCGGTGATGTAGGCTGGAATGTGCAGCAGCGGCAGGCCGTGCGCTACGAACACGGTGGTGATGTCCTGCAGCTTCGGCGTGAGGAAGGCGCCGAACGGCACCAGGAAATACAGGTAGAGCAGCGGTCCGGCGAGCCGCCACCACAATCGCGGCCCGAGCACGACGAAGAACAGCAACTCGACAAAACTCATGGCGACGAGCTGACGGCCTTCCATGACGCCGAGCCGTTCGGCGAGCAACCAGGCGATGGCCAGCGGCACGCCGGCAAGAACGGCCAACGGATACGGACTGGCCGATACGTCACGCAGCGTGTCGCGACGATCCCAGACCAGATAGAAGACGATGGGGATCACCAGGAAGCAGTGGTTGTAGGCCGTCGAGCCCTGCCAGACGGAGACCGCCGCCACGACCTCGGTATGGAACAGCAGCCCAAGCGCGATCAGACCGACGCCGACGGCGACGGCGGGTCCGCTGCGCCACGCATCGACCAGCCCGGTGTCGGCAAGTGCGCGGACGTTCATGCCGGCAGTTCCACCTGGGCCGGCTCCGGTTGCGCAACAGCGAACAGCCGGTCGAGCGGGCGCAATGTCACCGACCATTGATGCGCGGCTTCGACTGCGCGCCGTGCGGCGGCACCCATCGTTGCATGTCGGCCGTCGAGCACGTCAGCGATCCTTTGAACCGTTTCAGCAATCCCGCTCGCCAGCAGAATATCGCGTCCTGGCTCTGCACGCACGCCTTGAAACGCCTCCGGCGTGGCAACCACCGGTCGCGCCATCGCCATTGCTTCCAGCAGCTTGTTCTGGATACCGCGGGCGATGCGCAGCGGCGCCACCACGACATCGGCGGCGGCGAGATACGGCCTGGTGTCGGGCACGCGCCCGGTCACCTCAACGCCCGGCAACCCGGTGAGAGCGCGCACATCGCTGGTCGGCGCGGCACCGACAATCCAGAAGCGTGCGGCGGGCACGCGGTGGCGCAGCACCGGCATCACGTCACGCGCGAACCACTGCACCGCGTCGATGTTCGGCCGGTAGTCCATGCGACCAGTGAACACCAAATCGGCGCCTCCGCCGACGAACGGCGAAGCGAGGTCATGCGATGGTGAGAAGTAGTCGAAGTCGACACCGTTGGAGATCCAGCTCGTGCGCTGGGCGGCCTCCGGGGCCAGCGCGACGAAGCGCTGCCACTCGTGCTCCGAGACGAACAGGCTGTGATCGAAGCGCGCGGCCGCCAGACGCTCGAAGGCGAGCAGCGTGCGCCCTTCGCGCGCCCATATGTTACGTGCCGGAAAGCGCGCCGTCTCAGCGTAGGCGGTCCACTTCTCGGAATCGACGTCCACCATGTCGAGAACGCGCCGCGCTGCCTTGGCATGCAGGACATAGCCCGCCATCGCGGAGGAAAACACATAGACGCTGTCGATTGTGCCGTCGCCAAGCTTGGCATCGACCCAGCGCTGCAGCCTGCGATCCTGGAAATAGCCTAGTGACAGCGGCTGGCCGGGACGCGTCCGCAGGAGCGCCTTGAGGCGCTGGGTGCGCGGGTCGAGCGGCAGGCAGGCGAGATCCGCGCAGTGCGCGGCGAGCACCGCGAGATGCTGGCGATCCGCCGGATCGTCGATGAAGCAGCCGAGATGGATGCGATGGGTGCGCGCCAGGTGGCGGAGGACATTCCACGCACGAATCTTGTCGCCCTTGTCCGGCGGATAGGGGATGCGGTGCGACAAGAACAGGAGGTTGCGCATGGCGCTCAGCCAAGCCCCCGCACGATCGGCGGTCCGAGCAGATTGGCTACCGCCAGCGGCAGGCGCTTCCAGGCAGCGATGAACAGGCGGTATTTCGGGTTGAGCGGATTGTGGTCCGGTATCGTCGCGCCGGGCGCCAGACGGTAGCGGTAGTGCAGCGGTTCCGGCTCGAAACCCCAGTTATGCTTGAAGGCAAACGCACCGGTGCCCTGCTTGCTGCGGCCGAAGTCGAACAGGCGGCAGCCACGGGCGGCAGCACGGCGCATTACCTCCCAATACATGAAGTCGTTGCCCGCAAGCTGGCGCGCCTGCGCGGTACCGCCGCCATAATAGGGCAGCACCTCGTCGCGGAAGTAGAAGTTCAGCACCGAGGCAACCGGTCTGTTCTCCGTGCATTACGGTGACGATATCGCTGCAATCCGCAAACGCTTGGTTAAGGATGGAGAAATAGCGGCGGGAGAACACCGGGGTCCCGAGATTGCGGACACTCTCGGCATAGACACGATACAACGCCGCCACGTCGTGGTGGCACACCGAGACCAGCCCGTTCTGGATACCCTTGCGCACCATGGCGCGTTGCTTGCGCGGAATCGCCTTCAGATTGCTATCGTCTTGGTTCGAGATCGGCTTCCGAAATGTGACATAGAGATCGGAGCGCTCCAGCCAGTCGCTCTCCGCCTTTCGGCGCTCGCGCAACTCAAGGGCCGAGGCACCGAGTTTTCCACGCAAGGCGTCGGCATGCGCCTCCAGCGCCACTGCGGTTTCGTGGTCGGCGGCCAGTGGTCCGCCATAGACGCAGAACGGCGTGGATACCAGTGTGTTGCCGAACAGCGTGGTGTTGACGTGCGCCAGCGGCAGCACGCCGGTGATCGCGCCATCCTGTTCGGCGAGCATGTAGTAGCAGCGGTGGCCAAATGCGGTCTCGATGACACGCGACCAGGCGGCGCGATGGAAGAAGGTACCGGTCGGCATCGCGGCGACGAAGGCGTCCCAGGCGAACGCGCTGGCGTCATCGAGCGGTCGTAACCTAATGGCCATGAGCCAAATGGTGCCGCTAAGCGACGGTACCTCTCCCGCCAGCGGGAGAGGTAGATACTGGGTCGGCAAACACCCGGTCCATGCGGTCCCAGGCGAAATCGCGCAGCAGCCGGTCGAGGCGCCCCGTCATGCGCGAAAGGTTGGTGTAGTGGCGAAACCGCGACTTCCAACCGCAGTCGGCGACGCGCGGCTGATTGGGATCGATCTCCCAAGGATGGAAATAGAAGATGCCCGGACGCCGCTCGCGTTGGTTCACCAATGTGAGGCCCTGCCGAAACGCGCTGTAGGGCAGCAGACGGAAATATCCGCCGCCGGAGCATGGCCAGTTGCGGCCGAATGCCCGCAGGGTGGTCATCGGAAACTCCCACAGCCCGCCGCCGTCGGGACGGAACGGAACCCGTGGGGCATCGGGCATGCCGTAAAGGTCGTGCCTGATCGGGTTGACGCTGGAGCTGTACGTGTAGCCTGCGTTCTCCAGCTGGCGGAAGGCCCAGGGGTTGCGCGTGCCGATCGAGAAGGTGGCGGCCCGATAACCGCGCACAGCGACGCCGCCGATGTCCTCGAGCAGCAGCCTCGTGCGGCTCACGTCCGCCTGGAAGGTGGCCGGATCCTGGGCATCGGCACGCGTGTGGTCGTAGCCATGACTGGCGAGCTCATGTCCCGCCGCGACGATGCGGCGAACCATCGGCTTGTGGCGCTCGGCGATCCAGCCAAGGGTGAAGAATGTGGCGTTGACCCCTGCCGCGGCAAACTGATCGAGGATGCGATCGACATTTGCCTCGACGCGCGGCGCGATGCGGTGCCACGCGGCACGGTCGATACAGCCGGCGAACGCCTGCACCTGGAAATAATCCTCGACGTCGACCGTCATCGCATTGCGGATGCCGGGCTTCATCGGTCCGCCACCGCGCTCAGCAGGTCCATCAGGCGACGGAACACGCGGTCCTGTCGCAATGACGTCTGCTCCAGTGCCTCGATCCGCCGCTCCAGGGCATCGTTGTTTGGCGCGCACGCCGAAGCGAGGGACATCGGTATCGTGGCCGGGTGCGGCGCGGCGAGGCCCGCGCCGAGATCCTGGCTCAGCTCGTTGGCCGTCGTCTCCACCATCGGGCCGGTAATGGCATGCACCTCCTCGATCGCCCCGAACAGCAGCACGCGCGAGCAGAGCGTGTTGATCCGGCGCGGGATGCCGTCGGTGTAGCGATAGAGGTAGGTGAAGGCCGCATCCTCCCAGCAGGGGTCGCCGCTCCAGCCGACGCGTTTCAGCCGGTGCTCGATATAAGCCCGCGTCTCTGCCTCGGTAAGCGGTCCCAGATGGTACGACGCGAGGACACGCTGACGAAGCTGCTCGAGATCCGGGTTCGCCAGCGTGGCGCGGAACTGCGGCTGGCCGAGCAGGATGGTCTGCACCGAGGCACGACCGTCGACCGTGATATTCGACAGCATGCGCAGTTCCTCCAGCGCCGCCATGGCCAGGTTCTGCACCTCATCGACCACCAGGAGGCAACGCCGGCCGGCGGCGCGCTGATCGCGCGCCATGCGTTCGAACCGTCGCAGCAGAGTCGCCTTGTCGGCGCCGCTGTCGTCAGGCACGCCGAAATTGGCCACCACGAGACGCAGCAGATCATCGCCGGAAACCCGCGTGGTAACGACGCGCGCCATCACGTAGCTGTGCCGGTCGAGCTGCGACCAGAGCTGCTCGACCAACGTCGTCTTGCCGGCGCCGACCTCGCCGGTGACGACGATGAAGCCCTCCTCCTGCGCCAGGCCATAGACCAAGTGCGCGATCGCACGACTGTGCCCGCTCGAGCCGAAAAAGAACCGGCTGTCTGGGGTCAGTTGAAAGGGGATGCCGGAAAAGTTGTAATATTTCTCGTACACGGTGCTGCTTCAGAATTGTTTGGTAAGTCCGATCATGACCAGGTTCTGGTAGTAGCTCTGACCTATCCCCGCCGGGTTAAGGCGGCCCTGGTTTGACCCAATGACATCGTAGAACGAATAGCTCGCGGTGGCCGCCAACGTCTGGCTGATCAGATACTGTACGCCGATGCTAACCGCCCCCGATCGCTGATTGCCCCCGCCATTGGAGAGGTTGCTTGTGCTGTAGGAGGCGACGCTGCTCAGGGTCAGGTCATCGCTGATCTGATGCGTCCAGGTGACGAATACTGTGGTCGCCTGATTGGTGGAGCCCACCGGCGGGGCGGAAATGTTGAACGGAATTCTGGCATTGGCTGGAGCCTGGGCGATCGTCGTGGTCTGGGAAACCTCCAGCCAGACGGAAAACTGGTCGCGATCGAACACCGTGCTCGCACTCGCGGTGAACGCCTTGATCCGGTACAGGCCGGCCTGAACACCAAGCCCGCCCGTCCCGATGAACAGCGGAGCCCCGGTCTGGCTGTTGACTGTCTGGCCGGTGGAATCGAGGGAAGCAAGATCGAGCTGGCTCTGAATGCCCTGCAGGTCGGTCTGCAATCCCGTCGTATAACTCGCACTTATCCGCGTCCTCGCCGACAGCGCATAGTAGCCGCTGAAGCCGACATTGTTATCACCGTATTGATGGCCGAAACTGACCGTGATCTGGCTATCCGGATTCGGCGTCCAAGTGGTGCCGACACCCCAGATCGCGTCATTGATCTGGGTTCGAGGAGTGCCGTTGTACTCGATGTCCTCGTAACCGATTTCGCCGTAGACAGTGATGTCGTGGTTTACCAAATAGCCGAGCCGGTTGACCGCGGTGTAGTTGTGCGAATTGCCTTGGAAAGTCCCGGTGCCCACCTGCGCATCCAACAAGACCAGATTCCGGAATGGGGCAAACCTGTCGCCGGTCTGGAACTGCGCGACGCCTTCGTTGGTAATGCTGTCCGCAGCGTTATTGCCGGTGGTAAAGAACAGCGGGACATAGCTGTTGGTCTGGGAGTAGCTCGAATAGCTGAATTGATAGCCGATCTTGGCTGTGCCGATGTCCCCGAACTGATGCAACCAATAGGGTGCGATCGAATAGGAGTTGGTCTGAACCTGGTTCTGACTGGCAAGTCCTGTCGTGCCGAGTGCGCCGGGCTGTGCCCCGAAACCGCCGAAATTTGGGGTCACGCCAAGACCCAGTGCACCGTAACCCGCGCCCACCGGAGAGCCGCCGGCAATTGCTCTGGCGTCGACGTAAAACTCGTCCGGCACGATGGTGAACAGCCCGGTGCCGGACAACTGGTTTGTGACGCGGTTCTCTTGCGGTGTTCTGGCCGCCAGCAGGAATTGCGGTCCGTATTGGAACTGGACCTGGGCGTTGGGAACGTCGCCCGTGATCGCGATGCTCGGGGTCGCGGTGGTGAAGATGTCCCAGCGGCGGTTCCTCTCGGTGTCGAACACGTTGTCGGTGAAGATTTCCTCCCAGCTGATCGACGGCACGAAGGTCCACCCACCTCCTGCCGCAGCCGCGCCGAAGCCGGAGTGCATCTGTAGCTGGTTGCGGAGGTCGGAATCAGTGGGCTCCGGCACATTGGTCACGATCGAGGGGTTGCTTGGGTCGGTCAGGGGAAACGCCAAGGCGCCGTGGCCGCCCAACAGGCAGCCTACTGCGATGGCGCAGCTCAGACGCGCGGGGATGCCGAGTGGGACGGTCACGACACACATAGTCCCTACGCTGCTGCGTCGGCGCAAGCTCAGGATGAGTAGTAGTTGGAATAGGCTCCGAATGTGTAGCGGTTCGTCACCTGCACCTTGTTCAACAGCATCATGATCAACGGGCAGGCCTGGATCAGGTCGAGCGCCGCCTCCACTTCCTCGCGCTGGGTCCGCTCGGCCTCGACGACGAATAGGATCTGTCCGACGACGGGCGCCAGAGCTGCCGGATCGCTGGTCGAAAGACAGGGCGCGGCGTCGAGGACCAGCAGCCGGTCCGAGTAGCGACGGCCGAGGCGCTGGATCAACTGCGTCATGTCGCGGCTGGCGAACAGCTCGGAGCTGCGGCCGCGCTCCTGGCCGACCGGCAAGAGCGACAGGTTCTCGATATCGGTCCGCAGGATCACCTCATTGGGGTCCAAATTCGGATTGGCGGCCAAGTCCAGCACGCCCGGCGCGTCGGCCAGACCGAGCGCCTGGCAGATCGAATCCCGCTTGGAATCGCTGTCGATCAGTAGCACGTGGTTATCGCCTTGAAGCGCGACACTGCCGGCAAGGTTCACCGCGGTAAAGGTCTTGCCCTCGCCCGGCCTGGCGCTGGTCACCATCACCAGGTTCGACACCCCTGCCTCGGCTGTCGGCGCGAACGCCGCGCGCAGAATCTGGCGCTGCGCCAAACGGAATTCCTCGGAAATGCGGCTGCGCCCGTGCGACCAATCGAACATGCCGGCGCGGGCCAACGCGGCCATCTCGATCGACGGACGCGGCGACAGCGCCGCAGGCTCCCCCGCCTGCTGCACCTCGCCGATCGGCACGTCGGGCGCCAGCACATCGATCGAAGACCCGGCCGCAATAGGGGATTTTTGGGGGTCGCTGCCGTTCGGCCGCGAAAACGGCGGCGGGCGCGGGCGGTCCGGTTCCAGCAGTTGGGCTGCGGAACCCTCCAGCACGCCCGCCTGAAGCAGACGCTCGGCCGCCCGTTCGACCAGATGCGCGGACTTGGGACCGATCATTCAGATCAGCGCCGCCGCGCGCAGAATATGGAGCATCAGTCCCCCGTACACGCCGACCAAGGCGAAAACAGCCACACTGAAACGGGCCGCGACCAACAAGCGGTGCAGGAAAGGCGGCTGGCCCAGAACTGAGATGCCGCCCAGCACCGGTAGCCCGAGATTGCGGAGCTGATCGACGGTCGAGAACGATCGGTCGAGCTGGCTGAGCAGAATGGTGAAGGCGACGCCGCCGCCCATCCCCGCGATCAGGACGCCGGACACCAGCAAGAGGCGGTTCGGCGCGATGGGCAGTCGAGGCGTTTCCGGCGGATCGACGATCTGCAGCTTGACCTTGTCGGCCTGGGTATCGGCGGCCTGGGCAAGGTTAGCGGACTGCAGACGACTGAGCAGTTCTTCGTAGTTCCTGCGCAGCACGCTGTAGTCGCGGTCCATGTTCTGGTATTCGGCCAGCAGGCCCGGCTGCTCGCGCTGTATCTTGTCCAGGCGATCGAGGAGTTCGGCCTCGGTGGCGCGCTGGCGCTGTAATGAGGCGAGGGCGCTGTCGGCGTCCACCAGTCGCACCTTGAGCTGCTCGTAGACAGGATTGGGTACCGAACGCTTGCCGGCGTCCGCCGCTGCCGAGCCATCCCCCTTGCCGGCGGGGGCTGCCGTTGCCGGCGCCGAACCTTCGCGCGATGACCTCAACGCTTCGATCAGTTTCTTCTGGGCGATCACCTCGGGATGCTGCGGCGTGTCCTTGAGCAACATCATCTTCAGCTGCTCTTCCGCATCCTGCAGCCTGGTCTTGACCTGACCCTGGATGCGGGAATTGTCTTCGGCCACCAGCATCGCTGGTAAATTGGCAAGTTCCTGGCGCAGCGTGTCCCGCTTGATCACCGCGTCCTGCAACTTGCCGTCCAAATCACGCACGGTGTTACGGACGCCCTCCGTCGCCGCCGTGTATGGCTGGTCAGGATTGAGGTTACCGGGCAGGATGTCGATATATTTGATGCGGAAATCGGCGCGGCGCTTCTCTGCCGCCCGCAACTGCTGTTCATAGGACGAGATCTGATGCTCGAGGAAGCGCCTGGCATTCTCCATGTCGTTGCGGTTGGAGCCAGTGGCGCTCTCGACGAAAATCGACAGCAGCGTTTGAACCACATCGTGCGCCAGCTTCGCGCTCTTGTTGCGATAGGTGATGGTGAACAGGTTCCTGGTTTGCGGCGTCACCTTGATTTCGAGGGCAAGGCCTGCCAGCAGACGCTCCCGGTCGGACGGGCTCGCGACGCTGAGATCGAGGTCGGTCTTCGACACCAGCTTCTCGAGGTTGGGCCGGCTGAGCAGGGTCCGCTGCAGCACCTCGAGCTGGCTGGTCGGGGCGGAATCGGCGGCCAGCCCGCGTAGCAGCGGGGTCAGGATGGCATCGGCATCGACATACAGGCGCGCGCTGGATTCGTACTGGTTCGGCACCAGGTAGACGCCGACCCAGCCCACCCCGCAGATCAGCCACGTGATGAACACGCCGATCCAGCGGCGGCGCCACGCCGCACGCGGCGTACTGCTCTAGAAGTACCCGGATTGAATCCATTGGACTGTTGCCGCCTTCAGAACCAGGATTGCGGAATGATCAGGGTGTCGCCGGGCTGCATCTCGATATTCTGGCTGATATCGCCGTCCTTAAGCAGGTCGTTCAACCTGACCTTGACCGTGGCCTGCTTGCCATCAACATCGTGCCGAACGATTTCCGCCCGGTTACCGGCGGCATATTTTGTCAGCCCCTTGGTGGCGATCATGACGTCAAGCAGCGTCATGTGGTCACGATAAGGTATGGCGGCAGGCTCCGTCGCCTCGCCGATCACCCTGATCTGACGGTCGAACGGGCCGATGAAGGACCGAACTATCACGGTAACGTTGGGGTCCTGGATGTATTTCTTGAGGCGTTCCTCGATCTCTCGGGCGAGCTGGGTCGGTGTCTTGCCGGCGGCCGTGATGTCCTCGATCAGCGGGGTCGAAATCCTGCCGTCGGGCCGCACCGAGACCCCGCCCTCGCTGAGGTCTGGGTTGCGATAGACGAATATGCTGAGAGAAGTCTCCCGAGCCGATCACGTACTGATCCATCGGCGCGGTGTCGCCCGGGCTCATGTTGTCGGGCGTCCGTACCAGCGGTGTGGAAACAGCAGGCGGGGCGGTGCTGGGCGAACACGCCACTGGCGACAGTGCCATGATCGCCAGGGCAACCATCCAAATAGCCCGCAACAGGGAAATCACGGCAACTCCACGTTTATTGACCCGCGCAACCGGCCGGTCTTGGTAGGCGCGGAAGGATTCGAACCCCCTCCTCTGCCATGTAACGGCAGCGCTCTGCCACTGAGCTACGCGCCTCGCTCCGGTGACCGCAAGCCCGAATTTGGGTGTGGCGGCCGCTCTCCAGTTTGTGATAAGGTTTTACCACCTTGAACGGGCTTGTGCAATCACGAGTAACCGCGAAACCAAACTTAGTTAGCATCCACAGATTGCACAAATTCTCCGCCGTCGCCGCCCCATCCTCCCTTCGTCCACGTCAGATGCACTTCAACAACGAAAGAAACGTCAATGGTTTCAACCATGAAGCTTTCCTGACAGGACAGGTGCAATGTTGTGGCGAGCGGCCAGGACATTTAAAATTGTGGACAAATTGGTTCGATCGGATGCATGTCAGCCCGGCAAACTGGTCCGGCCAGCTGAGGACGGATTGACGGGACGGTGCGGCCTGTTTCCGGTTCGTGCGCATTTCGTGGCGATGGCGCCTTCCGGCGGGAGACAGGTATGACGCGTGTCCTGGGACGCCTGATGTCGCTCGAAATGGCCGTGCTCGGCCTGTGCGAGCTGGCATTGTCGTTCCTGGTCATCTACGGGATGCTGGCGATGCCAGGCATGCTCCCGGTCCTGGGGGAGGCGTCCGGTGCCGTCGCGACCCACGCGGCGGCGCTCGAAACAGCCACTCTCGCCGCCGTGCTGGCCTTTACCATCGTGTGCACCGCTGCCGCCATTGGCCTCTATCGCCCGGAAATCTGCATCGAGCGACGCCGGCTTCTGATCAACGCCGGGGTCGCCGGGCTGCTGGCCTTCCCCGCCGTGCTGGTGGTGAGCGGCAGCTTCAATATCGGGTTGTCGCGCCACGCCGTGCTGTTGCTGAGCAAAGTATTGGTGGTTTGGCTTGTCTGCATCATGACCAGCCGCCTGGTATTCAACCGGATCATGCGCGAGCGTTGGTTCATCCGGCGGATCCTGGTGCTCGGTTCGGCACCGCGCATCGCTCGGCTCCGGCAGCTGGCAGCCGGTGGGCGAGGTCGGCTGTTCGAGCCGGTGGTCCCAGCGCGGGACGCCGGGGCAGGGGCCGTCGACCCGCTGCTCTCGCTCGATGCGCTGCGGCGCCAGCGCATCTGGGGCATTGTCGTGGCCGGCAGCCCCGCCGATCCCGACTCAATTCCGTTGCGGGCGCTGCTGGACTGCAAGCTGCGCGGCGTGTCGGTGCTCGACGAGGCTGGCTTTTGCGAGCAACATCTCGGGCGTATCGATCTTGACAGCATCCGTGCCGATTGGCTGCTGTTCGCCGACGGGTTTGCCAACAGCCGCTTCAGCAGTGTCGTCAAGCGCAGCTTCGACATCGGCGTCAGTCTGGCGCTGCTCCTGCTGACGCTGCCCCTGATGCTGCTGACCGCGGTACTGATCCGGCTGGAGAGTCCGGGGCCGGTGCTGTATCGCCAGCAACGCGTCGGGCTGCATGGCAGGCCGTTCACACTGCTCAAGTTCCGCAGCATGTCGATCGACGCCGAGAAGGGCGGTAGTCCGCGCTGGGCAACCCAGCAGGACCCTCGCATTACCCGGGTCGGCAGCTTCATCCGGCCAATGCGCATCGACGAGTTGCCGCAGCTCATCAACGTGCTGCACGGCGAGATGAGCATGATCGGGCCACGCCCCGAGCGGCCGCATTTCGTCGAGCAGCTTGGCCGGATCATTCCGTTCTATACGGAGCGCAGCTACGTCAAGCCTGGCATCACCGGCTGGGCGCAGGTGAACTATCCGTATGGTGCATCGGTCGAGGATGCGAGGCAAAAGCTGTCCTACGATCTCTACTACGTGAAGAACCGCAGCCTGCTGTTGGACCTGTTCATCCTGCTTGCCACCATCCGTGTCATCCTGTTTCGGGAAGGCGCCCGCTGACGTTGTCCGGATGGCGAAGCGCTACATAATCACCTAGGCATGATTCAGACACTCCCCGCCCTGATCCTGTTGCACGCTGGCTGCGCCGTTCTGTATGCCGCGCTGGCCGCGCTGATTCTGATGCGCCGCTCGCCAAGCCGCACCGCGATCTGGCTGGCCGGCGCTTGCCTGGTCACCGCCGCCTGGGCGGGTGCGGTCGCCTTGGCCGCGTGGAGCAATTCGGCCAGCGGCGTCGCCGGCTGGTTGGAAATAGCCCGCTCGGCTGCGTGGTACGGCTTCATCCTGCACCTGTACCGCCGCACGGTCGCGGTGCACCGCCAGCTTCGCCAGGTGTTCACCACAATGGGCCTGCTCGCCCTGCTGCTGGTCGGCGGCCTGCCGTTGATCGACGCGCTGTCGAGCCAGCCGGACGCCTCGCTGTGGTCGGCCGGCACCGCGATCCGTCTCGGCTTCGCGGTCTGTAACATCCTGTTGCTGGAGAATCTCTATCTCAACACGCCGAGCGATGCGCGCTGGCACATCAACCTGCTCTGCGTCGCGCTCGCCGGGCTGTTCCTGTACGATCTCGTGCTGTACGCCGATGCCGCGCTGTTCCACCGCGTGTCGCAGACGTTGTTCATCGGGCGGGCCAGCGCCACGGCACTCGCCGTACCGCTGATCGCCATCGCGGCGGCACGCAATCGGCGCTGGTCGATCGATCTTCATGTCTCGCGCGACGTCGTGTTCCACACTGCGACCCTGGTGGTGAGCGGCGTGTTCCTGCTCGGGCTCGCGGCGACCGGCGAGATTTTTCGCCACGGCGGCGCGCAATGGGGCTACGTCGCCGAGGTATCGCTGATCTTCGCCGGGGTCCTGATCATCGCGGTGTTGCTCACCTCCGGCAGCGCGCGCTCGCGCATTCGCGCTATCGTGGTCGATAACTTCTTCAGCCACCGCTACGATTATCGCCGCGAGTGGATGCGCTGTATCGACACCCTCACCGCCCCCGCCGCACACACCAGCCTGCCGGTGCGCGCAATTCGCGCGGCGGCCGAGGTGGTGGACAGCCCGGGCGGCGTACTGTTCGTACGTGCGCCCGAGGAGGTGGCGTTCCAGTGGGCCGGCTCATGGAACATGCCGGCGGTGACACAGCCGATCGCACCGGGTCACGCCCTGCTTGGAGAATTCGGCAATGGCGACTGGATCGTCGAGCTCGACAAGACGGATACGATAGCAGAATGGGCGGGCGAACTGACCCGCACCTGGCTCGCTGTGCCGCTCAACCATCAAGGCAGCCTGATCGGCTTTGTCGTGCTGGCCCGCTCGCGAGCTCAGTTCAAGCTGGACCGCGAGGTGTTCGATCTGCTACGCATCATCGGACGCGAGGTGGCCAGCAGGGTCGCCGAGCAACTGGCGGCGCAGGTTCTGTCGCAGACGCAACAATTGCGCGAGTACAGCCAGCGTTTTGCCTTCGTCATTCACGACATAAAGAATGTCTCCGGACAGCTTTCGATGCTGCTCACGAACGCCGAGATCCATGCCGACAATCCGGAATTCCAGCGCGACATGCTGGCGACGGTGCGCGCCTCGGTGGCCAAGGTCACACGCCTGCTGACACGGCTGCAGGCGGATCATCAGGAGCGCAGCCGGACGCTGATCCAACCGTTGCAGAGGCTGCGCGACATCGTGGAATCCACGGGCAGGATTGGACAGACTGTCGTCGAGCTGGCCGATGACAGCGGCAGCGCCGGCGTGGCCATCGATCCTGAGTCGTTCGATGCAGTGGTGCAGCATCTGCTGAACAATGCGATCGAGGCGTCCAGAGAAGCCGGCCCGGTCCGCGTCCTGCTGCGCCACGAGGCACTGAGCGTGGTCGTGGATATCGTCGACGAAGGGCCGGGCATGACGCCGGAGTTCATCCGAGACGAGCTGTTCCGTCCGTTCGCCACGACCAAAGGCGGCGGGCATGGCATCGGGGCGTATCAGGCGCGCGAGCTGCTGCGCGAGGCGGGTGGCGATCTTCTGGTGTTGAGCGGTAGGCCGGGCGGCACGACGATGCGGCTGCTGCTGCCTTCGGTCCGTCTGGCCGTCGCCGATACCGCGGCATTGCCGGCCTGACGCATCGCCATGGCGGTCAAACCGAAGCTGCTGGTGGTCGAGGATGATGAAGGCCTGCGGTCGCAGTATCGCTGGGCCTTCCCGTCCTGCGACGTGGTGATGGCAAGTGCACGTCCCTCGGCGATAGCGGCGGTGCAAAAGGAGCATCCGCCCGTCGCCATCATGGATCTTGGCTTGCCGCCCGATCCTGACGGGGTGTCCGAGGGCTTTGCCACGCTGGAGGACGTGCTGCGGATCGCGCCGGAGACCAAGATCATCGTCGTCACCGGCAACGGCGAGCGCAAGAATGCGCTGAAGGCGGTGCGTCTCGGCGCCTATGATTTCTGCGAGAAGCCGGTGGAACTCGAGGTGCTGCGCACGATCATCGAGCGCGGCCTCAACCTGCATCGGCTGGAGGACGAGAACCGCCGGCTTGCCGCGATGCCGGCACGTTCACCGATCGAACGCATCGTCACCGCCAATCAGGCGATGCTGAAGGTGTGTCGTGACGTCGAGAAGCTGGCAACGACGCATGTGCCGGTATTGCTCCTGGGCGAGAGCGGCACCGGCAAGGAGGCGCTGGCGCAGGCGCTGCACGACCTTGGACCGCGTGCCAAGCAGCCGTTCGTCGCCATCAACTGCGGCGCCATCCCGGAGAACCTGCTGGAGTCCGAGCTGTTCGGCCATGAACGCGGGGCGTTCACCGGCGCGGTGAAACAGACGATCGGCAAGATCGAGAGTGCCAATCGGGGCACGCTGTTCCTCGACGAGATCGGCGACCTGCCGCATGCGCTCCAGGTGAAGCTGCTGCGCTTTCTGCAGGATCAGGTGATCGAGCGCATCGGCGGACGGCAGCGTATCCAGGTCGATGTGCGCATTGTGTCTGCGACCAACGCGAGCCTCGAGGATCGGGTCAACGAGGGCACGTTCCGCGGCGATCTGTTCTACCGCATGAACGCGGTCACCGTGCGCATTCCGCCGCTGCGCGAACGCGGCGGCGACGCGCTGCTGCTGGCCAATTACTTTCTGGCTCGGTTCAATCGGGAATTCGGCCGCAACATCCGCGGCTTCACCGAGACCGCGAATGCCGCGCTCGCAGCTCATGCATGGCCTGGCAACGTGCGCGAGCTGGAGAATCGCATGAAGCGCGCGGTGGTCATGACCGAACGGCGATTGATCGATGCCGCGGACCTGGAACTGGCGCCCGCCACGCGCACCGTGATGCCGCTCGATCTGCGGGCGGCGCGGCTACGGGCGGAGCGCGAAGTACTACAGCTTGCGCTGGCCCGCGCCAATGGCACGCTGTCGGTCGCAGCCAAACTGCTGGGTATCAGCCGCCCAACTTTGTACGGGCTGATGGAAGTGCACGGCATCGAGATCGAGCCTGGCAAGGTGGCAGACGCGAATGCGGAGGCCGACGAGCCCAGGCTTGATATGGAATGAGGTCAAAAAGCATGCGCAAGCGGCATCTCGGCTGGCTTCTGTTGACGGTCTGGCTCGGCATCCTGCCGGCAACGGTGCACGCCGATGACCTTGCCGATGCGCGCAAGGCACTGCAGAAGGGCGACCTTCGCGCGGCACAGATCAACCTGCGCAACGCGGTGCGATCCGATCCGCAGAACGCGGAGGCGCATTTCTGGCTGGCCAAGGTGAGCCTCGAGCTCGGCGACGCGGTGGCGGCGGAGCGCGAGGCGCGGGCCGCGCGAGATCGCGGCTTCGATCCGCATCAGGTCGTGCCACTGCTGGCGCAGACGATGCTCGCGCAGCAGAAGGCAAAGGACCTGCTTGCCGAGCTGCACCCCGACGGCAAGGACCCTGTGCTCGACGCGTCGATTCTGGTGGTGCGCGGCTATGCGCAGATCGCGCTGAACAATATGGACGACGCGCAGGCGTCCTTCGCACTGGCCGAAAAGACCGCCCCGAACGCGGTCGAGCCGCTGCTCGCCGGCGCGCGACTGTTGGTCTCACGCGGCGATATTGCCGGTGCACAGGACAAGATCGACCGCGCCATCAACGCCCAGCCGAAATCGCCCGATGCGTTGCTGGCGAAAGCCGAGATATTGCGCACGAAGGGCGACGCGACGGGCTCGCTCGCCGTGCTCGACCAGATGCTGACGGATCAGCCAGGCAACATCCGGGCATTGCTGGACCGTGCCGGGCTGCTGATCGCCACGGGCAAGGCCGACAAGGCGAAGGACGACCTTGCCGCGGTGCTGAAGGCAACGCCCGGCAATGTACAGGCGATCTATCTGCAGGCGGTGATCCAGGTGCAGGCGAAGGACTACAAGGCCGCCGACGCGACGCTGGACAAGATCAGTGCCTATATCGGGCGAATTCCGCGTGGCTACTTCCTGCAGAGTGTCGTCAAGGAGCAGCTTGGCCAGCTGGCGCAAGCCGAGGATGCGATCCGGCGCTACATTGCGCGCACACCCAATGACCTCGCCGGCTACAAGGTGCTGGCACGGATTCAGTTCGCCAAACGTCGTCCGGATCTCGCTGCCGAATCGCTGGCCAAGGTTGTCGAGTTGGGTCAGGGCGATGCGGAAGCGTTTGACCTGCTCGGCCGCGCCTATGCCGCGACTGGTCGCAGCGATGAATCCGTGAAGGCCTTCCAGAAGGCCGAATTGCTGGCGCCGGACGACGTTGGACTGCAGACACGCTTGGCGAGTGCGCGCATGGGAGCGGGCCAGGCCGAGTCAGCGATGGTCGATCTGGAACGCACCCTGGAACTGGCTCCCACCGCGCCACAGGTCGGCGAGGCGCTGTTCTTTGCCGCGCTGGCGACCGGCGATCTGAACAAGGCGGCCGATGCCGTCGAAAAGGTCCGCTCCGCGCAGGGCGATACGCCGGTGGTGCAAAACCTCGAAGGCCTGCTGAAACTGGCGCAGCTCGACGTCGACGGCGCGGCCGCGAAGTTCCGCGATGTGCTGAAGAAGAACCCGGATTTTGTGCCGGCACAAATCAACCTGTCGCGCGTCTCGGCGATGCAGGGCAAGCCGACCGAGGCAGAACAGTTGCTGACCACATTGGTGGACAAGAATCCGACCGCCGAACCCGCACTGTCGATGCTGGTGTCCCGGTTCGCGCAGACCGACCGCATGCCACAGGCAATAGCGCTGGTGGAAAAGGCCCGCGATGCTCAACCCGCCAACACACGGCTGACCGCAAGCCTCGGCGATCTTTACATCCGCTCCGGCAAACCGGCGGAGGCGCTTGCGCTGATCAACAAGGACCAGAACGCTGCCAACAGCGTCGACCTGCTCGGCGCGAAGGCGGCGGCACAGATTGCGCTCGATCAGAAGGACCAGGCGCGCGACACCTATGGCCAGATCCTGAAGCTGGATCCATCGGCCCTCGGAGCGCGGCGCGCTCTGGAAAGTCTGTTGCTGCAGACAGGCGACTATGAACATGCGCGAAACCTTATCAAGGAAGGCATGGCCGCCAGTCCCCGCAACTATCAGCTCTACCAGGACTACGCGATGGTGGATCTGAAGGCGAGCGGCGTCGATGCCGCCGTAGCGACGGCGAAGCAGCTCCAGGAGCAGGACCGTGACTTCCAGCAGGCACGTGCGCTGATCGGCGACATCTATATGGCGGCAAACCGACCGGCTGACGCTGTTCGGGCGTACCAGGACGCGCTGACCGCGGCACCATCGGAGATGCTGGTCGGGCGCCTGGATGTGGCGTTGTCGCGCAGCGGCCAGAGCGACGCGGCAATCAAAATGCTGTCGGATTGGGTCGCCCAGCATCCGGTAGACGTGGCCGCCACCGAGCAGCTCGCCGAAATCTATATCGCATTGCGGCGCTATGACGAAGCGGTAGCGAGCCTGCAACGCGTGCTGGAGAAGAAGCCGCACGATCCGGTTGCCCTGAACAATCTTGCCTGGGTCTACCAGCAGCAGGGCGACAAGCGTGCCGAAGGGCTGGCGCAACAGGCCTATATCCTGTCGCCTGGTGGCCAGACGGCGGACACCCTCGGATGGATACTTGTATCAAGTGGAAATGTCGCGCAGGGGATGCCGCTGCTGCGTCAGGCGGTCTCGCAGGCGGGGAACGATCCGCGTATCCTGTATCACTTTGCCGTCGCCCTGAAAGACACCGGCAAACGCGACGAGGCAATCAAAATGCTCAACGCGGTGGTGGCGAACAAGGGCGAGTTTGGCGAGAAGGCCGAGGCCCAGAAGCTGCTTGATGAGCTGAACAAGGGGTGATGACCGTGCGGCGACAAGCGTCGGCGATGCGCGGCGAATGGTAAGGTGAAACGTGCGATCCGCCGCCCTGTTCCTTGAACTCCTGGTGCTGCTGCCGATTGTGCTTGTGCGGCCGTTCGTGGGCGTGATCCTGTGGTCGTGGATTTCGTTCATGCAACCACAACGCTTGGTCTATGGTGGCGTCGGAGGTGGGCTGCCGTGGGCGCTGCTGACATTCGCCGCCACCATTATCGGCTGCGTGCTGGCGCGCGAGCCGAAGCGACTCCCGGTAAATACCATGACGGTGTTGATCACGCTGTTCCTGCTACTGATCACAAGGCGGCCGTTCGCGCTGTTCCACGGCGGTGCCTACCGGGTGTACGGCCCGGATGGGTCAATGATAAATGACAACAATCACCTGGCGACTGCCTTGCCGTCGCCCGGCGGCCAGGCCAATGCCGACCCGTCTGGCGTTGTCGCGGTGACAGGCTGCGTCACCGGCGAAACGGCATAAAGATATGCAAGACGCGCTGCTCAGTCTCACGATGTTGGCGGTCGGCTGGTTGGTGGTCTGGTTCTGCACTGACCGTTCGAAACCGAGCAACACCTGGTGGCCGTTCGACTTCAAAACGAGCGATCCAATAGAGCCGCAGGGAGACGAGCCAGCGCCGCGCGCCGGTTGGCAGCGGAACCGTCGGCATCCAAGGCGGCAATGGAAACGATCCGGCTCCTAACTTTTTCCACGCTCTACCCGAACAACATACGGCCCAACCACGGAATATTCGTGGAGAACCGGCTGCGTCATCTCATCGCCGGCCAACACTCCGAGAGTACTGTCGTCGCCCCTGTTCCGTGGTTCCCGAGCCGGTCGCCGCGGTTCGGCGACTGGGCACGGTACGCAAGCGTCGCGGCATTCGAAATGCGCCACGGCGTCGCGGTGCACCACCCACGCTTTCCAGTGATCCCGCGGATCGGCATGTCGGCTGCACCCTATCTGCTTTATCGCGCCACATTGCCGACGGTGCGGCGCCTGATGGCGCTGGGTCATCGTTTCGACGCGATCGATGCACACTACGTCTATCCGGACGGCGTCGCGGCGGTCTGGCTGGGTCGGACGCTGGGGCTTCCTACCGTTGTCACAGCGCGCGGCACCGACATCAATCTGATTCCACGTTACGCAGTCCCGCGTGCACTGATACGCCGAACGATCGCGGGGGCCGCAGCGCTGGTCGCCGTGAGCGCCGCACTCAAGAACGAACTGATTGCACTTGGCGCGCCGGACGAGAAGGTGACCGTTCTGCGCAACGGTGTCGATGTCACGCTGTTCCGACCGCTGGATCGCGCCACTGTCCGTGCCACGTTCGGGCTCACACGGCCGACGCTGCTTTCGGTGGGCCATCTGATTGAACGCAAGGGACACCATCGCACCATCGAGGCCATGACCCGGCTGCCCGACTTCAACCTGCTTATCGTCGGCGAAGGGCCGCAGCGTGACTTTCTTGCGGCACAGATCGGTCAGTTGGGTCTTGCGGATCGGGTCAAGCTACTCGGAGCACGGCCGCACGCGGAGCTGCCCTCGCTCTACGGAGCGGCCGACATCCTTGTGCTGGCTTCGAGCCGCGAAGGCTGGGCGAACGTACTGCTGGAAGCAATGGCCTGCGGCACTCCGGTTGTCGCCAGCAACATCTGGGGCAACCCGGAGGTGGTTCGTGACGCAGCGGCCGGTGTGATCGCCGAGGAGAACACACCGGAAGGACTGGCTGGGGCGGTACGCAGTCTGTTCGCAAACCTCCCGGAACGGTCGGCAACCAGGAGTTATGCCGAGCAGTTCAGCTGGGATGCCACCACCGACGGTCAGCTGACTCTGTTCAGATCGTTGTCAGGCGGTCGCCGTTCGGCGCAGCAATCCAGCGCTGGATTGCTGCGTTCCTGAAACTGCTTGCCGGCTACGGCACCGTCGGTATCACTTAGTGCCCCCGTTGATAGTCCGGTAGGTATTGGCGTAGCCGTTGTAGTCGGACGTGTAGTACGGAGGATATTGGTAACCATAGCCGCCCGGGTACGCGGCATAATAGCGAGGTTGGTAGCCGTAGTTGTAACCATACCCCGGGTACGCCACGCAACCGCCCAGCGCAGTCACCAGCAGCAGTGCTGCTGCCATGATCATTCTGCTTCTCATCGCCTCGTCCTCGTGATCTCGCGGTGAGAACGCTCCGTCAGGCGAGCGGTCGCCGCAATCGCGCAAAATTGTCGCCTGCGATTGCCGCGGCGGCGCCATTACGGCACGCTCTCTCCACGCCATCGGGAACGTTCGGTCATGCCCTTCAGTCTCGGCCCGGAGGTCCGTCTGGATCGGCCGGCCTATGTCGACCCCACCGCTCGCATCTACGGCCGCGTCAGCGCGGGAGAGGGCAGCAGCTTCTGGCCATATTCAGTGATCCGCGCCGAGGGCGCCGCGGTACGCATCGGCCGCTGCTGCAATATCCAGGACGGCGCGGTAATCCATGTCGGGGGCGGTCGAGGCACGACGATCGGCGACTATTGCTCCATTGCGCATCGTGCCGTGGTGCACGGCGCCGAGGTGGGCGACGACTGCCTGATCGGCATCGGCGCTGTGGTGATGGACGGCGCCAAGGTGGGCCGACGCTGCGTGGTGGGCGCGATGGCGCTGGTGCCACCCGGCACCGTGATACCGGAAGGTTCGGTGGTCATGGGGGTGCCTGGCAAGGTGGTGACGACGCGCGACAATCTCCTGGCCACGCGGCGCAACTCACTGGTCTACCACCGCAACGCCCTTGCCTATGCCGAAGGGCGTCACGACGCGTGGCGCGGCGAGGATTTTGCCCGATGGCGCGATGACATCGTCGGGCGGCTGACGGCAGGCGAGGAAGTTGGGCTATAGCGCGTTGCGGTGCTACTGGCCGAACTGTTTGGCAAGCTGTGCCGAAAGCCGACCGTAGACGCGCCGTGCATTGCCTTCGTAGAGCTTGGCCTTATCGCCAGGCGCGAGCGGAAGCTGCTCGATGTAGCGCTTGGTGTCGTCGTAGGGATGCCCGGTCTCGGGATCGATGCCACGCACCGCACCGATCATCTCCGAGGCGAACAGGATGTTGTCCAACGGGATGACCTTGGCCAGCAGTTCCTGCCCCGGCAGGTGGTACACGCAGGTATCGAAGAACACGTTGTTGAGCAGGTGCTCGGTCAGCGGCGGCAGCTTCATGTCCTGCGCGATGCCGCGGAACCGACCCCAGTGATACGGCACCGCCCCGCCGCCATGCGGGATAATGAACTTCAACTTCGGAAAATTCTTGAACAGATCCGAGGTCAGGCACTGCATGAACGCGGCGGTGTCGCCATTCAGGTAGTGCGAGCCGGTGGTGTGGAACGCCGGATTGCACGCCGCGCTGACATGGATCATCGCCGGCACGTCGAGTTCGACCATCTTCTCATACAGCGGGTACCAGTAGCGGTCACCAAGCGGCGGGTCCTTCCAGAACCCTCCCGACGGATCGGGATTGAGGTTGCAGCCGACGAAACCGTATTCCAGCACGCAGCGTTCCAGTTCGGCGACGCAATTCGCCGGCGATACACCGGCGGTCTGCGGCAGCATGCAGACGCCGATGAAGTTGCGCGGGAACAGGGCGCAGACGCGGTGGATCAACTCGTTGCAGGCAGCGGCCCAGGCTTCGGAGGTACGCGCATCGCCCAGATGGTGCCCCATGCCGGCGGCACGCGGCGAGAAGATGGTGAGGCCGGTCCCGCGCTCCTGCTGCAGCTTAAGCTGCCCGTTCACGATGCTGGCACGGATCTCGTCGTCGCTGACCGCCGGGCGCGGCGGGGCGGCCTTACCCTCGCCGTGTGCGGCGATCTGCTCGGTGCGCCATGCTTCGTGCTGGCGCGGCGACGTGGTGTAATGGCCATGACAGTCGATGATCATGGTGCCTCCCCTCGGTAACGACGGTGCCTCGACTGGGACTGTAAGCGATGCATCGGGTGCTGCGAAGCTAGGAGCAAGCCGCCGCGCAAAAGACCCCGCCAGACGGGTCATGAAGGCAACGATGAAGATGATCGAGCTCGATATCGCAACCTTGCAACAGGCGTATGTCGGAGACGTGACATGACGAACGAGACCTCGGATCGCGAACTGGTGCTGACGCGCGTGATCGATGCGCCGCGCGAGAAGCTGTACCGGGCATGGACCGACGCAGCACTGCTGAAGCAGTGGTTCGCGCCGCTGCCCTGGACGACCCCGCACGCGGAGCTCGACGTGCGGCCTGGCGGGACCAATACGATCGTGATGCGCAGTCCTGACGGCAACGACATGCCATGCTCAGGTGTCTATCTCGAGGTTGTGCCGGATCAGCGGCTGGTGTTCACCGACGCCTATACCGGCGCGTGGCAGCCGTCGCAGAAGCCGTTCATGACGGTTATAGTCACGTTCGAGGACGAAGGCGGGAAGACACGATACACTGCCCGCGTGCGGCATTGGACGATCGCCGATCGCGAGGCGCATGAGAAGATGGGCTTCCATACCGGCTGGGGTCAGTGCGCGGATCAGCTGGCGGCGCTGGTGAAGAAACTCTGAAGCGGCTACCTGCTGATCGCCGCCTCGGCCACAATCTCGAACGACCGCTTGCGCTTCTCGTGGTCGAAGATGTTTGCCGTCACCATCACTTCATCGGCGCCGGTGCGCCGGATGAACGCGTCCAACCCATCCCGCACCGTCGCCGCACTGCCGGCGATCGCGCACGCCAGCGCGTCGTCCAGCATGGCCCGTGCATAGGCATCAAGCCGCGCGTCGAAATCCGGCACCGGTGGCGGCAGCCTGCCGGGACGGCCGCTGCGCATGTTCACAAACGACTGCTGCACCGACGAGAACAGAAATCGCGCCTCGGCATCGGTGTCCGCCGCGGTGACATTGCTGCCCAGCATCACGTATGGCGCGGCAAGCTGCGCTGACGGCCGGAAGCGCTCGCGATAGATCGCAATCGCCTCCATCATCATCGCCGGCGCGAAGTGCGAGGCGAACGCGAACGGCAGGCCGAGGATCGCCGCCAGCTGTGCACCGTAGGTGCTGGAACCCAGAATCCAGATTGGCACCTCGAGCCCGGCACCGGGCACCGCCTGCACCCGCTGGTCCAGCTCCGCCGGCTGGAAATAGCCCATCAGCTCGATCACATCCTGCGGGAACTCGTCGCCGCTGCCGTGCAGTGTCCGCCGCATCGCGCGCGCGGTGATCTGATCGGAACCCGGCGCGCGGCCCAATCCCAGCTCGACCCGCCCCGGATGCAGCGCTGCCAACGTACCGAACTGCTCGGCAATCAGCAGCGGCGCGTGATTTGGCAGCATGATGCCGCCGGCACCGATGCGGATGCTGCGGGTGCCGGCGGCGACATGCGCCAGCGCCACCGCGGTTGCCGCGCTGGCGATGCCCGGCAGATTATGGTGCTCGGCCATCCAGTAACGCCGATAGCCCAGCGCCTCGACATGGCGCGCGAGATCGAGCGAGTTGCGCAACGCCTGGCCGGCATCGCTGCCTTCGACGATGGGCGAGAGATCGAGCACGGAAAGCGGGACCATTCGGCGACTATGGCGCGACATGTGCCGGGACGAAAGCCGATCATCGGCGCAAATCGGCCGACTGTGCTTGCATTCAGGCTGGATGCGCCGGCTCGCTTGCCTTGTGCCGGTACTGGCGCTCGGTGCCGCCGCGCCCGAGCAGCCGGACGTGCGAGTGCAACAATTTGCCGATCCGCAGCCGGGCAGCATCGGGCTTCGCGGCGAAGTCCGCTACAGCCTGGGGCGGGGCGACGTCACCGCGGTCCTCAGCTATCTACCCACCAGCCGTACGCTGACGTTTCGCGTCGAGCACCACACCGCACCGATGGGCCTGGCCGAGCAGGGATCGCTGCTCGAGCCCCTGCTTGCCCGTTTCCTGCAAGAGCGCTTCACAGTGTTGCTGACCGACCATGCGGAACTCGTCGCCGGCTCGCCGCGGCCCTGCGTGGCGTGGGATGGCCCAACCGGCCGCCCGGTGCGCGGCGCACTCGGATAGTTCATCGCGTTCGATATTCACTTCACCGATGCGAACGGGCATCTGGACGTGTGGGACGGCAAGACCTTTTACGACGAGGTGTATGGCATGAGCCACGCCGATCTGCTGCTGCTTGTCTGCCCGGACGGGTTAAGGACAGCACTTTACGCCGCCCTGACCTCGTCCAAGAAGGCAGCCACTTGGCCGTTCAACGTTTCCGCCTGCTTTCCCAGTTCGCCGGCGGCGCCAAGCACCTCGCCCGCAGCCGATCCGGTCGCAGCGACAGCCTGCGTTACGCCAGCAATGTTCCCGGAGACTTGCGTCGTGCCGGCACCCGCTTGCTGGACGTTGCGGGCGATTTCCTGTGTTGCTGCACCCTGCTCTTCAACTGCGGATGCAATCGTTGTGGCGATCTCGTTAATCTGGCTGATAGTTGACCCGATCGACTGAATGGCCACTACCGTATCGCGGGTGACATTTTGCATCGCGGCGATGTGCGCGCTGATCTGTTCGGTGGCCTTGGCTGTCTGGTTGGCCAGACCCTTCACTTCTGACGCAACAACTGCAAACCCCTTGCCTGCATCGCCCGCGCGAGCCGCCTCTATAGTAGCATTGAGAGCAAGCAGATTGGTCTGGCTGGCGATCTCGTGAATCATGCTTGTTACAGCATTGATCTTCTGCGCTGCGTCGGCCAAGCTATCGACCAGGGCGTTCGCGCGCCCTGATTCGTCCACCGCCTTGGCTGCGATTGCTGCCGACGCCGCAACCTGCCGGCTGATCTCAGCGACGGAACTGGACAGCTCCTCCGTTGCACTGGCGACTGACTGAACATTTGCCGAAGCCTGCTCCGATGCGGCGGCAACCGCCGTTACCTGCCGGGAGGTCTGTTCGGCGGTAGCGTTTAACGATGAAGCGGTTGCCTCCATTTCTGCAGCGGCTGATGAGACGACACTGACGATTGCGCCGACCTTCGCCTCAAAGTTACTGGCGATCTGGGCCATCGTGCTCTTCTTTTCCTCACGCGCTGCTACGAGATCGCTGATATCCTGGCGGAAGCTGATGAGCAGTGATTCGCCGTTGATCACGACGGGAAGCAGGGTCACCTGCGTAGGGCGCGTAGTGCCATCCGCCCGCCGATTTATCCACTCAAAGCGGGCGAACCCCTCCTTGCCCGCAAGTGCCAGCTTCTCCCCCGCATAGTCGGATGAACGCTGGCCATTGGCCTGGAAATCCGGCGCCATATCACTCGGCTGAAGTGCCAAGATCTCCGTTTTGCTTGTACAGCCTTGCAGGCGAACCGCCGATTCATTGCAGGTCAAGATGGCGGACTTGTTCAGAACCAGGATAGCGTCTGGGTTTTGCTCGAACGAGGCACGGTAAATCTGCGCTGCGGCGCCCCCAAGGCCCTTTCGCCTTGAAAATAGGTGCATGAGCGGGCCTCCGTCGTTGTTTCGGTAGGTTGCCTACGGACAATTAATATATGGCTAACCCATTCATGCCGTGCGGCTGTGATGGTTGGGCAATTCCTTCAAGGGCCTCCCCCGGACCTGCCACCACACGTGCCCCCGACTCACTCGCCATGCTTGCATCGTGCTCAGGATGCTGCGAGTGGCTCTCCTCTGCCTTGTGCTTGCAATCGACGGCGCCGGTGCCGAAGCGGTAAGGTTCAGCAACCGGCCGACCCTCCTCCGGGCAGCATCGGACGGCGCGGCGGCGGCATCGCGGAAGCCCGCCTCCGAAACCGGTCCTCATCGCATGATTTCCTCACGGCAGGATTGGTTGCGCAGCACGCGGCGGGCAGGCAGATGCCACCATATAATATCTCAGGGCTCCGGATTGCTGGTTGCGGGCGGTCGTATGGCCGCCGGGGCCGCGAAGCTCGAGCCAAGTGTCGGTGTACCTCCGCGTCCCATTGGTTCGCGGCGAAGGCGGTAGTTCACGCCCGTGCAACTTGCGCTATAATGATTTGACAAAGTCCGGGTCCGCAACGTTCGGGAGGAGGCAGGATTATGGCCAAGAAAGTAGCTGTTGCGGCAACCGTCACCGGAAACGACCAGCAGGTGGGGTTCCGTGCCATGGTCATGAAACAGGCCATCGAGTACAACCTGGCAGGATCGGCGAGGAACGACGCAAACGAAATCGTCCATTTTACTCTGCAAGGCGACGAACAGCGGATCGATTCGGCGCTCGCAACCATTCAAGAGGGGACTAAAAGATCGTCTGACATCAAGATTGTGACGACGCCCGCAGCAATCGACCCCGCTGTGAACGCGTTTACAATCGTGGATTGGACCTCGTCGAGCCGAAATATCACGAACAAGTACGATCTCGTCTTCAGACTGAGGGCCGATGATACAGCGATTTCGCTGAAAGACGCCAAAGCGGCATGGCATCAGATTCTTGAAGAGACCCTCGACGTCGACGATCTAAAGAAGCTGCAACCTGACGACTGAGCGCTAATTATAAGAACCAGCGGATCGCTTACCCGGCAGGCAGGATCCTGCGGCCAGCCGTTGTGCGCTGCTCGACGGGCCTACTGCAGATCCGGATCCAAGGGGAACACCGGCCGGCGCACCTTGCGGAACGTCAACTGCCCGTAGTCCGACGTGCAGACACCGACCCCGGCGCATTCCACGATCTCGCGCGCAATCTTGCCTAAGTCGGCACGCCAGTGCACCCGGCTCTTGATCGCGACGTATTTCTTGCGCGACGGATCGATGCCGAGCACTTGCAACATCTCCTGAGCAGTCGGCTCGATATGCCGGCTCAGCAGCACGATCTGCACCTTGCCGGTATCCAGCACCACGCTGCGGCCCATGTAGATCCGCAGCCCCGGCGTCAGCCCGCCCTTCAATTGGAAACGACCGGATGAAATCGTCTGCACCACGCCGGTGACGGTCAGTAGCGCGCTGGCAACCGGCAACTGGGGCATCGGCAGCTTCGCCCCGATCGACAGCGTCACCGTCGCGCCGACGCCCGCCTGAACCGCCTGCTCCACCGCGTCCGGATCGTAGATGCCGAAGAACACCACGTCGTCCAGGTCCTGGCGGATGATCTCGCGCAGCGTGTCGGTGGTATCCATCGTGCCGCCGCTGGCGCAGTTATCGTAGTGATCGAGCAGCATCACCGGCAACTGCCCCGGTGCACCCAGCTCCTTAGCGCGGCGCACCGACGCTTCCAGCGGTTCGATGTCGAACATGAATTCACGGCGTGCCTTCCAGGCGGCGCTGATCAGCTCATCGACCATCGCCCGTGCAGCGGCAGGATCGTTGTCGGTGACAACTACGGCCGACAGGCCCGCCATTTCGACATCGGCATGCGGGAAGCCGACGAACAGGCTGGCGGCCAGCGCCCGGCCGCTCGCCTCCCACGCCGCGCACATCGCCTGGAGGTCCTTGTTCGGCGCCTGATGCGTGCCCTGCGCCATCACGTGCGGCAACATCGGCGCGTTGCCCCACGCGGCGGTCGGCCGCACCTCGCCCCGCATCGTCCGCAGCAGCGCCCGTGCCGCGCGTTCCGCGGTCTGCCGCTGGTCGATATGCGGATAGGTCTGATAGCCGGTGACAATCTGCGCGTTGCTCACCATCGCGTCGAAGCAATTGGCATGCATGTCGTAGGCGACACAGATCGGCGTGGTCGCGTCGATGGCGCGGATGCGGCGCAGCAGCTCGCCCTCGCCGTCGTCGAACCGGTCGGTGACCATCGCGCCATGCAGATCCAGCCACAGCGCGTCGAACCCGCCCTTCGCCACCGCGTCGGTGATCATGCGGCAGCACGTCTCGTAGGCATCGCTGTCCACCGGCCCGCTCGGCGGCGCGCTGGCGCACACCGGCACCACGACCTCGGCGCCGATTTCATCCGCGATCGCCAGATATCCGCCCATGCACGTGCCGGTGCCGCGGAAGAAGTCGATCGCATCCTGCCCGCTGAGCAGCGTCGTGCCGTCGCGGCAGAAGCGTTCCAGCTTCGTCGGCACCGGCGAGAACGTGTTGGTCTCGTGCGACAAGGTCGCCAGCAGCAGCCGCATTCGTTCCCCCGTGTGATGGCTTCGGAAGCCCCGCATGATACTTACGAGTGGCCTCTGAGCAATTCCCGCTTGAGGCTCGGTGCTCCTGGCTTGGGGCCAAGGAACGTGGCCAGCATCGCTGCGGCGAACTGCGGCTGCGAAATTGTGCCGATCTGTTTCCCATTGACGCTCACAACGGCACCGTTCTGAGTAAACAGCAGGGAATAATTGTCACCCGCCTGCATGGCCGGCACCTCGGCAAGAAACTTTTCGACGTCCTGCGGATCGAGGTGGCAGGGGGCCAGGCAATTGTTCTCGAAGCCATGCCGCCAGGACTCCCGGGCCCGCTCGGCACTGACGCCATGTTGAAACTTGACCCTCAGCAACTTGGTTTCCGGCGAGCGCAGGATTGCCTCGGGATCGGTGTTCAAGTGCTCCAGGTAGAGGCTCGCGACATAGACGTGGATGCCGAGAAACGAAAAGGTGCGCAGGCCATACCCGTTCAACTGCAGCGCTTTCCCCTCCACCTGCACAGTGTCGGGCAGTTGCATGCCGTCGATTTCAGCCGCATGCGCAACACGCCAAACCGGCATGACCACCGCAAGCATGATCAAGGCGTACGTAACAGCCGTGCGTACGCAGGACGACCGCCGTCCGATGAAAGTTCTCCTTCAAACGGCACCCATATCGCGCTTGCCGCCCCGGATTGCCAAGCCCACCGGTGCATTTTCGGCCAATTGTCATGTTGCCCACAAGACGTTGAGCCGCGACGGAGGCGTTCACCCGTGCCGCGTCGAACCGCCCGACGGAATCAGCGCCCCGAGCCGCCCGAACAGATAGCCCAACGCGAACACCACCAGCGCTGCGGTGATCGGCTGGGCACGGATGACAGCCCGCACCTCGCCGACCCCCTCATGCGCGCGGCACGCCGTATGCCCCACCTGCTCCACCGCCTCGTGCACGCCACCGGCGACCCGCTGCGCGGCGCCGCTGATCGAGTCCTGGATACCGCCGGAAACCGAGTCACTCATCGATCGCCTCCTGTCGCTAAATTCGTCGTCTGCTCCGCACTGATCTCGACCTCGACCGTCAACCCCTGAAACGCGTTGGCGGCTCCGGTGAAGCTGCCGCTCAGCGGAATCGCCTGGCTGGGGTCACGGGCGACCGCCACGCGGATCAGGTTGCGTCCGCCGACCAGCGCATTGGTCGGATCGAATTCGACCCACCCGGCCCCCGGCAGATAAATCTGCACCCACGCATGGGTAGCGCCGCCGCCGACCACCCTCGCTTCGCCCACCTGGTCCTCATCGTACAGGTAGCCGGACACGAAGCGGGCAGCGAAGCCCAGGCTGCGCACGGCCTCCATCAGGAACAGCGCAAAATCCCGGCAGGTGCCGGCGGCGGACTCCAGCGTGACCAGAGGATCCTGCGTCCCCATTTCGTCGCGGCGGTTGTAGCGGAACTCGGCGCCGATCGCCTGCACCATGGCAAGCAGTATCGCCATCGTATCGCCGTCGCGCTGGCGCGCGACGAAGCGGCGCGCCCAGACGTCGATCTTGTGCTCGGAATCGGGATAGTTCCTCTCTGCGGTGCGGCCGATGTCGGGGATTTCCACCGCGTCGTAGCTGAACGGGTAGCGACGCGCATACGCCTCGAGATTCACCTCCGCCGCGGGCAACGGAAAGTGCTCGGCGCGGAACGACGATACCACCAGCAGTTCGTTGCCAGGCTCCGCGAATTCGGCGATCGCCACCGAATTGCCGAACACGTCGTGCAGCCAACGCACCGAGCCGCTCGGCGAGATGGTCAACGCGGTATCGATCAGGCGCAGATCATGGCTGTCGCGTGGCCGCATCATCATCCGATGCGGGCCGAAGCTGACCGGTTCGGCATAGCCATACCGCGTGCGGTGGACAACTTTGAGAATGGTCATGGGAACCATAACAACCCGCCTCGCCGACTTCGGCTGCATCACGTATGCGCGCGGGCGCCGGTTGTCACTCCGGATCGGTAACTTCTCGCAGTTCGACCTCCACGGTGAGTGCCTGCTCGCCGCCGCCCAGGATGACGCCACGCAGCGGCGTGACGTCGCCGAAATCGCGGCCCCAGCCCAGCACCACGTGTTCGTCCCGCACCACGATGCCGTTGGTGGGATCGAGATCCAGCCAGCCATGCTCCGGTCCGAGCCAGGCACCGACCCAGGCATGCGACTGGTCGGCACCGAGTTGCGGCGCCCGGCCGCCGCTTGACGGGCGCGTGCGGATGTAGCCGGACACATAGCGCGCCGGCACACCGAAGCCGCGCAGCGCACTGATCATCAGGTGGGTGAAATCCTGGCACACGCCCTCGCGCCGCCGCAGCACCTCGGCAATCGGCGTGCTGGTGGTCGTCACACCGGCGCGGAAGGTGAATTCCCGCCGAATGCACGAGTTCAGCTCCAGCGCCGCCTCGAGCACCGTGCGCCCAGGCGCGAAGCAGGGTGCCGCATAGGCTTTCGCACCGCCGTCCGCCGGCGCGCGCGGACTGTCGAACACGAACTCGGCAGCCTGCCAGGCGGTGCCGCCGGCGTCCCAGGTCTGCCGCGCCACAGTTTCCCACGACGGCGTCGACGCCGGGTCAGGCGGGGCCGGAAAGCCAACATCGACGGTCGCGTCGGCGATCACCTGGAACGCCGCGTGCGCGACATCGAGGAACAGCCAGGTGACCTCGTTGCCGAAATGGTCACTGCCGTCGCGCCGCCACGACACCGCGGGTGCGGCGTGCACGCCGGCGCGCAGCACCTTCTGGTAGGGCAGCGGACGTGGCCGCAGATGGGCCAGATGCGCGCCAAGATCGACCGGCGCCTGATAGTCGTACCGGGTCACATGCCGCACCCGGTAAATCACGCCGCCCCACGCATCGAGCGAGGCAGCGCCTCGATGCCCACGGTGCGGGCGGTCGGCAGCAGCGCGAAGTAGCGCCGCGACACACGGTCCGACAACTCGGCCACCGCGTCGCGCAGCGCGCGCAGCCGCGCCGGCAGGAACAGCGCCGCCACCGACTGGTCGGCGGCCTCGGCCACCGCGCGGACCATTGCCTGCGGTTCGTCCTGCAACGCGGCGGCGGCAGCGGCGAGCGAGGTGTCCGCGCCGCTGCCGATCTCGCTCAGCAGCGCCCGCATCGCGGCAAGCTGGAACGCCAGCCCGCGCGGATTGCCGTCGTCGGCCAGCAGCAGGTCGAGCGCCGGTGCCGGCTGGAGCACCGCCAGATAACGGCTGCGATAGGTGATCGACGAATCGCACAGCTCCAGCGCCAGGCGCAGTCCGTGCTCGATGCGCGCCGGCTGCTGGGCAACGCCGGGGAACTCCAGCGCGCAGGCCAGTTGGTCGGCCACCGCCTGGGCGCGCTCCACCCGTCGTCCCAGGTCGAGGAACAGCCGTCCGCCGCCGCGCACCATGTTCTCCGCTGCCAGCCCGGACAGCGTGGCCGCGAAGGCCAGCACGCGCGACATCGCCTCGAACGTCGCATCCAGTGCCTGGCCGTCGCCCCGTGCCGGGATGTGGGCGAGCGCGTCTTCCACCTCGCGCAGGCCGCGGGCGGTGACCGCGTGCATCTCGCCGGTGACCTGATCGCGCAGCAGGCCGGTGACGCGCGAGACCTGGCCCAGCAGGGCATGGATCGAACCCCAGCTGCCGGCGACCCGCAGCAGTGCCTGGCCGAGACCGGCGGGGCCAAGCCCAGCGATCGCTTCGGCGTTGAGCAGACCGGCCTGGGTCAGGCATGCGATCAGCACATCGAGTTCGGCCACTTCGTGCGGTGTCGGCGCTGGCCGGCTGAGCCTGCCGATCGCGATGCGCAACAGGCGGGCCGCGGCCTCGAGCCGTTCCAGGTATCGCCCGAGCCAGAAGAAATTGTCGGCCACCCTACTCGGCAGATCGCCGGCCGTGCGCCGGATCGCCAGCGGCGCCGTGCGGGCCGATGTCGGCCCCTCGATCGCTGCCGGGTTTTCCGCCAGGATCCAGACATCCTTGGCCAGCACCGGCCCGGTACTCGGCCAGGTCTGCGCACCGTCCGAGAGCACGCAGCCCAGCCCGCCCTGCATAGCGCGCCAGCCGTTGCGGTCGCGGACCAGGAACATCCGCATCACCACCGGGCGCGGCACCAGCCCCTCGCCGTCGAGGCAAGGGGCGACCGAGGGCGTCACCACCGCGCTCGCCACGAATTGCCACGGCGCGGCCGCCATCCGGTCGAGCAAAGCCCGACGCCGCGGCTCCGTCATCGCCGCCAACGGCACCGGCGGCAAGGCGCTGTCGAGCGCCGGCCGAAGGCACCATGCATCCATGCTCGCCAGGACCGACGCACGCGCGGCACTGTCGCCCAGCCAAACGGTCGGCACGCTGGGCAGCATAAGATCCTCGCCGAGCACCCGCGTCGCAAGGTCGAGCAGGAAGGCCGCCAGTGCCGGCGCCTCGACGAGACTGCAGCCCGGGCTGTTGACGATCCGCACACGATCGCGCGCGGCGGCGAGCAGGCCGGATACGCCGGCGCCATCGGCGTCGAGTTCCAGCGGATCGACCAGCCTGCCGGCGATGCCGCGCAGCAGTACACTGATCGGCTGCAGACCGCGCAACGTCTTCAGGAACAGGCCGCCCTCGCGCACCGTGAGGTCGCCGCCCTCGACCAGCGTGCAGGACAGCTCTCGCGCCAGCAGTACATGCCCGTACCAGGCGGGGTCGGCGTGACCCGGCGTCAGCAGTGCCGCCGTGCCGCCCGGAACCATCCGCCGCAGCATGTCGAGGCAAAGCTCGACGAACGGATCGATATGGCAGAGCAGTTGCGACACGAACAGTTCCGGCACCACCCGCCCGAGCCGCCTGCGGTTCTGCAGCGCGTGGGCGAGGCCATCGGCAAGCCCGGTGCGGTCCGCGAGCACAGTCCAGTTGCCGTCGGGCGCGCGCACCAGGTCGGCAGCGTAGAATTGCAACAGCTCCGGGTGCGGCGTTGCGTCGTGCCGGCATGGCCGCAGGAAGGCTGGATTGGGATACACCAGTGCCGGTGGCAGAGCGCCATCCGCCAGCAGCCGCTGCGCACCGTAGAGATCGGCGAGCACCGCATCCAACAGCCGTGCGCGTTGAGCCAATCCGGCCTCGAGCGCGATGAATTCGGCTTGCGCCAGCGGCAGCGGGATCGGATCGAACCGCCACGGATCGGGTGGCGATCCAGGCAGCAAACTCGCCGCGCCCTCTTCCTCCATCACCCGTTCCAGCCGCGCGGCGCGCTCGGCCAGCACGCCGCGGCCGAGGCCGGCAAGCACGCCGAGCAGGCTGCGCCATTGCGGCCGCAGCCCGCCCTTGCCGTCCACCATCTCGTCGCGACTCATGGCCAAAGGCTGACCAGTCAACCGAACCGGCGCAAGTCCAGCGTGCGCGGATGCTCGCGCGAGCGCGACACCACCGGCTCCACCATCGGTCCCGGGGTGTGGCCGAACGGGAAGAAGCGCGAACGCCGCCGCGCCTCCGCCTCGTTCGCGTTGACCGGGAAGTGCTCATAGCTCAGCCCGCCGGGATGCGACACGTGGTGCGACAGTCCGCCCAGGCTGCGCCCGGTCCAGCGGTCGTAGATGTCGAACACCAGAGGTGTCTGCGCCGGTATGGTCGGGTGCAGCGCGCTCACCGGCGGCTGCCACGCCTTGAAACGCACGCCGCCGACGTGTTCGCCGACGCGTTCGGTCGGCGTCAGCGGCACCGCGCTGCCGTTGCAGGCCAGCACGAAGCGTTCGTCCACCCAGCCGGACGCCAGCACCTGGACGCGTTCCACGGAACTGTCGACGAACCGTGCCGTGGCGCCGCCGGCCGGTTCCTCACCCAGCACGTGCCACGGCTCCAGCGCGTGCCTCAGCTCAAGCGTGATGCCGCGGACCGTGACCTCGCCGATGCGCGGGAACCGGAACTCAAAATGCGGATCGAACCAGGCGCGATCGAAGCGGTAGCCGTGCTGGCGCAACTCCTGCAGAACGTCGGCGAAATCCTGCGCGACGTAGTGCGGCAGCAGAAAGTCGTCGTGGATGCGGGTACCCCAGTGCACCAGACGCCGGTCGTACGGTGTGCGCCAGAACGCCGCCACGGCGGCGCGCATCAGCAGGAGCTGCGCCGCCGACATGCGCGCATGCGGCGGCATTTCCAGCGCGCGGCATTCGACCAGACCGAGGCGACCGGTCGCGGTTTCCGGCGCGTACAGCTTGTCGATGCAGAACTCGGTGCGATGGGTGTTGCCGGTCATGTCAGCGAGCAGGTGACGGAACATCCGATCGACCAGCCAGGGCGCCACCTCCTCGCCGGGTTTGACCTGCGAGAACGCGATCTCCAGTTCGACCAGGCTATCCTGCCGCGCCTCGTCGATGCGCGGATGCTGGCTGGACGGCCCGATGAACAGCCCGCTGAACAGGTACGAGAGGCTTGGATGGTTGTGCCAGAAGCCGAGCAGCGACTTCAGCAGATCGGGACGGCGCAGGAACGGACTGTCCGCGGGTTCGGCGGCGCCCATCACCACGTGGTTGCCGCCCCCGGTGCCGACATGGCGGCCGTCGAGCATGAACTTTTCCGTCGCCAGGCCGACCTGGCGCGCGTCCTCGTACAGCTGCTCGCCGCGCTGCACGATCTCGTTCCAGCTCGACGCCGGATGCACGTTGACCTCGATCACTCCGGGATCTGGAGTGACCGAGAAGTGCAGCAGACCGGGATCGCGCGGCGGCAGGTAACCTTCCAGCACCACCTTGCGTTCCAGTTCCTCGGCGGTGTCCTCCACCGCGGCGACCAGCATCAGCCAGTCCTCGGCCGCGTACAGCGGCGGGAAGAACACGTGGATCGTCCCGTCGCGCGGCTCGACGCAAAGTGCGGTGCGGACCAGATCGGGTTCGTCACTGCCCATGACTGGAAGTTCCTGCGCGATCGGGCGGAACCCCTCGGCGCCGGCACCCATGGGCGATGCGGTATGATCGAAAGCCTGGCGCGGCGGCAGGGGCGCGCGCGGTGTGAACGGATCAGGTTCGATCTCGTGCTCGATCCGGTCAGGATCTTCCCACGGCAGGCTCTCCAGCGGCAGCCGATAGCCGATCTGCGAATCACCGGGCAGCAGGAACAGTGCGCCGCCACGAAAGTACCATCTGCCGCTCTGCCACACCCGCACGCCGTCGCGGATCGCCCGGCGCAGTGGCAGGACGGAGCCGACCGGTGAGGCGAGCCCGTGGCCGAACACCCGCGCCAGCCGCCCCCGCTCCATCGGATCGCCAAGTTTCGCGGCCTCGACCAGCACGTTGGCCGGCAGGCGATGCTCGCGCCAGAGGTAGTAATGCACGTCCTCATAGGCCGCATTGACCAGCGACGGGTCGACCTGCAATCGCTCCGCCAATGCGGCGCAGAACCGGTGCGCGTCTGCCGCGGTCGCGGTATCGGTGTCTTCCGCCGATGCCAGCAGAGCCGGATCGCGCCATACCGGCTCGCCATCCTTGCGCCAATGCGCATAGAACGCCCAGCGCGGCAGTTGCTCGCCTGGATAGTGTTTGCCGGAAACGTTCTGCAATGCGGACCCCGGCGCCCAGCGCTCGCGCAGCCGCCGCATCAGCTTCTCGGCCAGGCGCTGCTTGGTCGGGCCAAGCGCATCGGTGTTCCATTCGGGTTCGTCGAAGTCGGCGGCGGCGACGAAGGTAGGCTCGCCGCCCATGGTGAGCCGGACATTGCCCGCCGCGAGTGCCCGATCCACTGCGGCACCCATCGCCAGGATGTCCTGCCATTGCATCTCGCTATACGGCTTGGTGACACGCGGCGTCTCCCGCACGCGCGTCAGCCGCATGTCGAAGCCGAATTCGGTCTCGCATTTTTCTACCGCTCCGGTAATCGCGGCGGCGGATTGCGGATCGGGCGTGGCGGCGAGCGGAATGTGCCCCTCGCCGGTCAGCAGGCCGGAAGTCGCATCCATGCCCACCCAGCCGGCACCCGGCAGATATGCCTCCGCCCAGGCATGCAGGTCGGTGAAGTCCGAAGTCGGGCCTTCCGGTCCTTCCAACGGTTTCACGTCACCTACGAGCTGGATCAGGTAGCCCGACACGAAGCGCGCGGCGTAGCCAAGCTGACGCAGCAACTGCACCAGCAGCCAGGCGGAATCGCGGCAAGAGCCTTGGCCTGCCGCCAGAGTCTCCTCCGGCGTCCACACGCCCGGCTCCATGCGGACGATGTAGGCGACATGGCTCTGCACGAGGCGGTTGAGCGCGACCAGCATGTCAACCGTGCGCTGTTCGCCGCGCGCCACCTTGTCGAGCAGCGCTTGCAGCTTCGGCCCGATCGGCGCCAGACGGCGGAACGGTGCGAGCTCCTGCTCGAGCAGCGGGTCATAGCCGAACGGCCAGGACTCAGCGTCCGGCTCCAGGAAGAAGTCGAACGGGTTTATCGTCACCATGTCGGCCACCAGATCGACCGTGACGTCGAAATGCGTGACGCGCTCGGGGAACACCACGCGGGCAAGGTGGTTGCCCTGCGGATCCTGCTGCCAGTTGATGAAATGCGGTTGCGGCTCGAACTCGCAGCGCATACGACAGGACCGGTGTCCGTGCGTGTGGCGCCGGCCGCAGACGGATCGTCTGCGGCCCGAGGGTGACCGCACGATCGTAGCGATACGTCGTGCAGTGGGTCAGCGCGACGGAGAGCGGCATATGATCGGCTTTGCTGGTTCAGGTGTGGAGGCAGCGTCCGATCATTCTGCGGCGGATTGTGCGATGCAGCAAGGAGCTGGGGCGTCCCTACGTGGAGGCCGCAGTCGCCAGCGCATTGAGCGCGGCAGCCAACGCGCCGACCACCGCATCGGTTTGATGACCCAGCCCGTGCCGTTTCGCGAGCCAACCGGGATCATTGTAGGAAAGCCACGTGCTGCCCGACGCATCCTGCCAGACCAGTGCCTTCAGCGGCAGGTCGATGCCGATCGTCTGATCCGCCTGCATCAGTGGCGTGCCGCCCTTGGCATTGCCGAAGATCAGCAGGTCGGTTGGCCGCAGCGGCAGTCCGACCGCTATCGCGCCCGCTGCATGATCGATACGCGCGAATACCGTCATGCCCTTTGCGCCGACTTCTGCTTCGAGCCTGTTCATCGTTTCCGTCGGCCCGTAGTTGCTCCGTACCGTGGTCAGTCCGTCTGCGGCCATTGTCAGCCTACTGCCTTGCTCTTCGCCTCAATCGCGCCGAGCAATTCCTTCCAGGACTCGACAAACCCCTTAGCGCCGTCGTCCTGCAACTGCCTGGCGAGCGCAGCGACGTCGATTCCGGCGCGGGCGACGCTCGCCAGCACCTGCTCGCAGTCATCGCCATCCCGACGCATCGGCTGATCGACCACGCCGTGACCGGCGAAGGCGAGCAACGTCTCCTCCGGTACCGTGTTGACCGTGTTCGGTGCCGCAAGCGCGCCCATGTAGAGTACGTCGGAAGCCTGCGGATCCTTGTTGCTGGTGCTGGCGAACAGCAGGCGCTGCGGCCGTGCCCCCTGTCCTTCCAGGCGCTGCCACCGGTCCGATTCGAGCAGATCGCGATACGCCTTGTAGGCCTGCTGCGAGACCGCAATGCCGAGCCGATCCCGCAGCTCGCCGGGCAGCTTGTCCATCGTCGCCCTGTCCCAGCGACTGACGAACAGTGACGCCACCGAGCGCACATCCGGGCTGCGGCCTGCCGCGACGCGTCGTTCCAGTCCGCGCATGTAGGCATCCGCGGCTCTGACATAGTCATCGCGCGAGAACAGCAGTGTGACGTTCACCGGCACGCCCGAATAGATCGCTTCTTCGATCGCGGGCAGTCCCTCGATGGTGCCAGGAATCTTGATGAACAGGTTCGCCCGATTGGCCTTGCCGTGCAGCGCTCGCGCCTCGGCCACGGTCCTGGCCGTGTCATGCGCCAGCAGAGGCGACACCTCGAGCGAGACGAACCCGTCCACACCAGCGGTCCGCTGATGGATCGGCGCGAACAGATCGGCGGCCTTGGTGAGATCGGCAATTGCCAGCTCGAAGAACAACGCCTCATCCGATTTCCCCGCCGCGACCAACTGCCTGATGTCGTCATCGTACGAATGGCTGTGCGCCACGGCGTGATCGAAGATGGTCGGGTTCGAGGTCAGCCCGGTCACCGACAACTCGTCGATATAGCGCTGCAAGGTGCCGCTGGTCAGCAGATCGCGGGTGATGTTGTCGAGCCACAGGCTCTGGCCCAGCGCGTGCGCCTTCTGTGTTGCTTTCACTGCTCGTCTCCCTTGCTATCGCTGTACCAGATCGGCGAGTTCGTATTTGACCAGGTCGCCGATGTGGGCGAGCTGGACATCGCCGTGCGGATACTGTGCCAGTATCTCCGGATCGGTGGCGTAGTGACCCTGCTGCGGAAACACCGTGGTTAGCCGCTCGCCCCAGATCTTCTTCATGCTGTCGAGGATGCGCAGCTTGTCGTCGATCATCACGTACTGCTTGGCGGGATACAGCCGCTCGACGTCGTCCAGTTGCTCTTCCTTGTGGATGAAGATCAGCACATGGCCGTCAAATGCCCGCCACAGGCCGGAGCGATCCACCTTGCGCGGCTGGAACACCGCATCGCCATCGGACAGGATGACCACCGGCGCCCACTGTTGCGCACGCTTCACCGCATCCAGCGCGCCGCTGTACAGCCGATCGGCGAACGGATAGTCCACCAGCCAGTTGGAGATGCGCAGCAGCCGCGGATCGTGCAGGTCCTCCAGTCGGTAGCGTTCGAGCGCGCCCAGGTAGTCCGCGTAGCCGAGTTCGCTACGCAGCGCTTCGAAGATCTCCCAGTACCGGTTGCGTGCGGCGGTGCCGTGCTCGATGCCGATGTGCACATCCAGATCGGCCTGCACGCGGTCGTTGTTGAGCAACGTGTTGTCGACGTCGAACAGGAAGACAATGTCGTGCATCGTTCCGCTCCTTCCTAAGCCTGACCGCCCTAAGCCTGACCGCGGCGCCATCGCCTGTCTGGCGGCAGCGACGACACCGTCCGCGGTGAAGCCAAGTGCTCGGCCACCACCTTGACCGGCGCCAACATGCCGAAGGTGTGCATGCCCAGCACCACACCTGCGGAGCCGGCGAAGCGCTGCCAGCCAAGCGTCGAGCCTTCCTCCACCGTCACCCGCGCGGTCGCCGCAGGCGGCATAACACTGTCACGATACCCAGCCTGCTGCTCTTCGAACAGCTCCCGTGACGGCATGCCGACAACGCGCGCCGCAAAGCCTTCGGTGAACGCGATGTCGGCGTCACCCTCGATGCTCTCGCGGTTGCTGTCATAAATCCGACACAGATTGGCCAGACGCGGGTAGTCGGCCAGCGAGGCGGCCTCGCTGGCAATGTCTTCCATCATGCCGCCGTCGCCGCACAGGGGGGAGACATCGAAGTCAAACAGATCGAAGCCTGTACGTTGTAGGTCGCGCTCACCCACTGCCTGGCGATCGCCATGCCGACGCTGGTTGCCGCGCCCTGGCCGAGCGGGCCGATGGTGCTCTCCATGCCTGAGGTCCAGCCATATTCGGGGTGTCCAGGGCATCGGCTGCCTGCCTGCCGGAAGGTCTTGATATCGTCGAGCGTTACGGCATTGCGCCCGATCTGCTCATAGCTCGGGTTCGCCGCCTTGATGCCGGCGAGGTGAGGCGGCCGGTGCGGCGTCCATCAGCGTTCCCGGATGGCCGGACCTCGACTTCTGCACTGCATCCACCGCCAGCATCCGCATGGTGTCGATCGCAAGCTGATCCATAGTCGGCTGATGTGACATGCCTTGACCTCACGTGTTGACGACGGCGCCGCGACCGGGCGATGGCGGCGAATGATGCGCCCTTCACATTCCTACCGGTTGATCACATTGCCGACAGCCAGCCCCTCGCTGGTACGAACCGGACGCCGCAACCACGTTATTCCGCGAACACGACCGTGGTTGGAGGCAATGTATTGTAGAAAATCGCTATTGTCTCACCCACTCCCAATTTCAAGGCGCCCGCCTTTGACCCGGCGTCCGCGCCGTCGATCCGGATCCCCGCGACGTCGCCTCCGCTCATTACGATGGTCTTCGGCGTATGGCGAACCGAGTACTGCGTCCCGCTGATCGGTGCCCCGGTTCCCGCCACGGTTTGATTGGTCAGATCAGTGCCACTCGACGGCCAGGGATTGGCGATCACGCCCAGCGGGTTGTATCCGAAGTTGTTCACCACTACCGAACCCGCACCCGCCAGCAGCATTCCGCTTCCGGGAGGTATGTGGTTGGCCACAATCCGCCAGTCGTCGGAGCTGCCGCGCATGGCAACCGCGGGCGACTGGCCAGTCGCTGTTGCCGGAGACGCTGTGGTTGGACGTGCCTGCCGAGCCGAGGTAGATCCCCATGCCGGCTTGGTTGCCCGCCACGGCCGTCACGTTCGCGACCATGTTGCCGGTGATGACGGCGCCACTCTGATGGGTGTCGAAATGAGCGGTGTCGGTGACGAGGCATCCGCGATTCCGATGTTCTGCAACATCGTAATGCGAGCCAACCGCGCCGAATCGGTCTGGGTATATGTGTCTGCGATCTGGTCGTCTGTTGTCAGGGTTCCGGCGACTGCGTCGACTGCCACGATCCGCTTCACCTCGCCGGCGTGTTTCGCCGGTATTTACGCATTTACGCTCTTGTCCGACTACAACAGCACATAATCGCCCGCGCTGAACGAAGACGCGTCGCTCGGAGACGTTTGAATGCTCAGACCTCCCCTGATCGCATCGGCGACCAGCGCCCGCGGCGTTCCGTCAAGGGCTGTGCGGAAAGCCTCCAACGCCGGCGTGTTGCCGGTCATCGAAAATTGCAACGGCCCTCGCTTCGTCGTTATGATAGCGCACAAGGAGAGGAAACCATGGGAACGACGACCACCGCACCCGGCATCGCTGTCATCACGGCCGACATCACGCCGGCGCCAACTCCGCCCGCGCAACGTCCCGGAAGCACTGCGCAGAATTTCCTTCAGATGATCGAGCAGGCGCTGAACGGACTGTTCCTGTTGAAGATCACCACCGTCATCGGACCCGTGCACATCGACGGCGAAGGCACCGACACCACGGTCAAACTGCGCAACCCAGACGACGGCGACGGCATGATGACCGAGATCAACCTGCTCACCGGCAAGATCAACAACGTGATCTCCAGTTCGCTGGCCACCGGACCGCTGGCTAGCTTCCGGGATTTCCATTCGGCTCAGGTGGAACGCAGCCAGGCCATCGTGCTGGGCAACCTCGGGGAACTTCAGAAGCTTGCCGCCTCGCTGCTGCCGCCACGGCGTTGACGGAGCGTTTACACTGATGGATCCCCTTGGCGACATCGCCCGCAATCTGCTCAATCTCGAGATCAACACGATTCTGTGCGACGGCATAACCGCCGAAAAGATGCCTGGCGTTGCCGATGCGCTGGCCAACATTGCACAGCGATACCAGCGTTTCCTGCGCAACCGCATGACCGAACTGCAACAGGCCGGCATCGATGTCAGCGCCGCTCTGCCCCGGATCACCGGCAACGGCACGCGGATCGACTTCAAGGACTGGCAGGTGCAGGCAGCTGATCTCGCGACATTCGAGGTGCTGCGCCGTGCCGCCCAGTGCTGCATCGCGGCACTGCACGGTCAGCCGTTGCATGACTGGGGATCCCAGGAGATTATTTTCGACCGGATCCGCGGCAACGCCGAGCAGATCAAGGCGATCTATCGTGGCCTGGGACAGGCCGACATCGCACCGGTTGCCGCCAGCATCGACGTGGGCGGCTCGTTTGTTCGACCTCATGCCGCCACGCCGGCACCACTGCTGAGCCAGGGCGAAGTCGTGCTGGTGCGCAAGATCTGGGAAGTCGGCACCGAGGAGATCGCGATGCAGACGGTGGTCCTGATCGATGGTGATGTGTTCAATCGCATCCAGTCGGGTTGGGAGACCGACGCCGAACAGGCGTTGCATGCGTTGCATCGCCAGGCGGTCGAGGCATCCGTCGCCCAATGGACGAACCTGTTCCGCATTGCCGCCGAACTGATCGGCTCGGTGTTCCAGGGATTTTTTCGTAGCACTCCGCCAGGCCCGGATTCCGTCCCGGGAAGCGCTTAGCCGCGTCCTGGACCGCTTTCGTCGCGCCGGCTCCGTGCTGCGGCGCGGCAGTTCCGCGTCATTCAGGGCAGACCTCCAACTGCTCGCCGACCTGCTGTTGAAAGGCGGCATCCTGTTCGTTATCGATGATGCGGCGGGTGCGCCGGCCGCTCGCGTGTTGATCCAGCCCGACGCCGACATTTTGCTGTCCGTCGATCGCGGCAGCCTGGTTGATCAGTCGCTGCCAACACGGATTCGTGATGCACAGCGAATCATGTCCGCATGGCTTGCTTCAGCGTCGCGGCCACTCGATGCGATGTGGACCTTCACGCACGTCATCTCTGCCGTTGCGTACATAGCAATCGCGAGACAGGTAGTCGCGAGTCTTCAGCATTGGCTCGTGCAGACTGCGGTGGCCACAGGCATTGCTCTACTTGGGGCGTTGGCCGCTGCGATCGTGCGCCGCGTGCTGCTGCGGTGGTTGCTGCGTCACCTGTGAATTGGATCACATACTGCCCGCAAAATCGCTTGCATGATTGGTAACGCGCCGTTACGCGTTACCGAACTAAAACGGTGCGATTCGCTCATGTCCGTTTGATTATGTTGCGTATTGACAAATACGCACGCGGGAGAGTTATGTGGCGAGCTACAGCGCTGTCTACGGCGTCATGCTGGCGATCGAGAGCCTGCTGAAGGAGGAATTCCCGGCAGATCTCAGTAACAGCCCGATCAACGGCAACGCGCAGCTCATCGGCAGCCAGGACTTCAAGAAATCGCTCGGCAACATCGTCGGCGTCTACCTGCATCGCATTGCCATCGATCCATCGATCCCGGGTGGATTCATTCGCCAATTGCCCGGCAGCCGTACGCCGCCGGTACCGGAAGTGCCGCTGATGCTGCATTTTCTGCTGATCGGCGTCGCCGACACGCCGCTCGCCGAAATCAGTCTGATGGGTTTCGCGATGCAGCGCCTTGCCAGCAGACCGGTGATCGGCGCGGACCGGTTGAGCGATCCATCGTACGAGTGGGACGAGGCCGATAGCGTGCAACTTGCCACCGAGGACATGAAGCCCGAGGAGCTGTACCGCATCTGGGACGTGCTGCCGATGAAGTATTCGATGTCGGTACCTTATATAGCGCGCGCCGTGCGCGTGCGGGCCGACGTGGCGCAGCATGTCTATGCCCCGGTGCTTGATCGGACGTTCGGTTATCGGGAGGGCGTGCCCTGAGCGTGGAAGCCAATCGCTTCCCCGCTGCCGGCGCGGTGTTCTGGGCCGAGGCGCTGCTGTTCGGCCCGCCGGGCCGGCGCGCGATCGGCGGCCCGCCGCCGCTGTTGGATGCGCGCGTTACTGGCGCGCTGCCGGACAAGATCACCTGGCGCGCCGATCCACGCGGCATCGTGCTGCTCATGGAGCCGATCTTCTATGACCATATGCCGACGCCGGACGAACTCACGACGCCGCCGTTCAGCGCACCGATCACAGTGAGCGGGCAGGTAACGTCGCGCGACGGTCGGTTTCATCCTCGACTCTTCTCGGTGCCGCTGAACGCCGATCGGATCGCCTACGTGCCGCTGTATCGCAGCACGGTCACGACGCGCTTCGACGAGGCCGGCGGCCTCGCGGTCAGACTGCTCTATGCCGACGGTGCGGCCGCGGCCTGGGCGATCGCCACGCTCACCTGTATGCGGACCGGCAAGACCTTCACCTTCTCCGGCCAGGCGAACCAACAGGGCGATCTGCTGGTGGCGATGCGCGGACTGCCACCACCGCCTGCGTCCAGTGCGACGGACCAGTTGACGATGACCGTCGTCACCCCGGCGACGCACCCGCAACCGACACCGATCACCGATCCCGACGCGTTGGCCGCGCGCAAGCTGCGGCTCGGCGCAACCGGCGGATTCACCGATTCGGTCACCATCCCCTTCACGCGCGGTCAGATCCTGACTGCAACGGATCCCAGCGTACCGTTCGCGACTCTGGAAGCATAACCTCATCGAGGTGGAGACACGCCATGCCGGAATATCTCGCACCGGGCGTCTATGTCGAGGAGACCAGCTTTCGACAGAAGACGATTGAAGGTGCCAGTACGTCGGTTGCCGCCATCGTCGGGCCAACACGGTTCGGCCAGGTGCGTGGCAGGCCGGTGCTGTGCACCAGCCTGGCCGACTACCAGAACAATTTCGGCGACCTGGCGAACCTGTCCCTGGGTGGCACCAGCGCACCGAATTATACCGCACTGTCGGTCCGCGCGTTCTTCGACAACGGCGGACAGATGATCTACGTCGGCCGCGTCGCACGCCCCGATGCCGCCGCCGCGACCGCAACCGCGCCGCGTGTCCTGCAGCAGGGTACCGCCGCCAGCGTGCTGTTCCAGGCGCGCTTCCCCGGCACCGGCGGCAATCTCGACGTGGTGTTCGCGCCGCGTCGCAGCGCCAGCCTGCTGTCGCTGTCGGCCTCATCCTCCGATGCCGACGTCGTGCTGCTGCGACTGTCGCAGGTGCGCAAGGCGCAGCTCAACACGCCCGTCGCCGGCCTTGCCGATGCGCTATTCCCGCTACAAAAACTCGTGGCGCTGGCACAGCATGTGCCGGCCGACGCCAGCAATCCCGACCGCTACGTGTTCGAGACCGGCCAGCGAATCTTCTTTGTCGATAGCACCGGTAACGCCCACCTGGTCGATGTCCCCAACTTCGCGGCGTCCATCACCTCGGATCAAAACGTGCGCGATGGTGCGCGCAAGGCAGCGCTCAACACGGCGGGCCTGGGCAACGCGCCGCTCTACAGCATTCCCGGCGGGCCGGCACTGGCGCAATATCTGGGAGCAACCAGCACACTGGCCACCTTCTATGCAACGGCGAGCACCGACGGCAGCACGCTCACCTTTCCGCACGCGCTGAACGCATCCGTCGCCGTCGACACGCAATTGCCGCTCGCGCTGGCGGGGGCCGACCTGGCACCTGGTCCAGGTGCTGCCGGACCGCTGTTCCACGACGCCTTCGACATCAGCGTGCAGCGCAACGGCACGCTGATCTACAGTGTTCAGGGCGTGTCGCTGGAGATCAACGCGCCGGTCAGTCTCGGCACCGTGTTGCCGACGCATCCGGTACGTTCCTCGGACCAACTCACCCAGCCGATCGCGGTAAGCTATGGCGCACCGGTGCATAGCGCGAGTGATGTCTGGGCAGCGCTGGTCAATGCGTTCGATCCCGCGCTGCTCGCACCGGCCAATCCCGCCGCGACGCCGCAACTGGTGATCCATCTGACCGGCGGCAGCGACGGCAGCTCGCCGATCGTCGCCGACTATATCGGCGAGATGAACGATCAGCTCGGCAGCTATGGACTCGCCGCACTCGAGGACATCGACGAAATATCCATGGTGGTCTGCCCTGCCGCCGCCGCCGACCCCGCCGCGCATCTCGGCACGGTCATCGCGATGCAGCAGCACTGCACCAAGATGCGCTATCGCATCGGAATCATCGAAGCGGGTCCGGGCTCGTCGGTCGCCGATGTGCAGGCGTTCCGCGCACAGCTCTCGGACACACGCCTGGCGCTATACTACCCGTGGGTGAAGGCGGCATCGCCGGACGGCGTCGGCGACGTGATTCTGCCGCCAAGCGGCTTCATGGCCGGACTTTATGCCGATACCGACGTACAGCGCGGCGTGCACAAGGCGCCGGCGAACGAAGTGATCCAGGGCGCCACAGGGCTCGAACTGTATGTCAACACATTTCAGCAGGAGGTGCTGAACCCGCTTGGCATCAACTGCCTGCGCTTCTTCGCCAATCGCGGCTACCGCGTGTGGGGCGGACGCACGCTGTCCGACGATCCGGACTGGCGTTACGTGAATGTGCGGCGCTACTTCATGTTCCTGGAACACTCGATCGACGATTCGACCAGCTGGGTGGTGTTCGAACCAAACGGCGAGGCGCTGTGGGCGAACGTGCAAGCCACGGTGTCGGACTTCCTCTACTCGGAATGGCGCAACGGACATCTGCTCGGCTCGAAGCCGGAATCGGCGTATTTCGTGCGCTGCGATCGTACCACGATGACGCAGAACGATCTCGACAACGGCAGGCTGGTGTGCCTGATCGGCGTCGCGCCGTTGCGCCCCGCCGAATTCGTCATCTTCCGCATCGGCCAGATCACCGCCAGCAGCTAGACGCGCAACAAGGAGCGAGCGGAACATGCAGTTTCGTCAGACCCCGTACTCCGCCTTCAACTTCCTGGTGGAGTTGCTGCCCGGCCAGGGACGCGAGCCGCGAGCCGGTTTCAGCGAGGTCAGCGGCCTCAACACCGAGATCACGGTGGCCGAGTACCGCACCGGCAACGACATGGAGAACCACACGCGCAAGCTGCCCGGCGTCTACAAGACGGGCGACGTCACGCTGAAGCGCGGGCTGATGGCTTCCGACGATATCTGGCAGTGGATCGAACAGCTTCGCGAGCGCGACACGCAGGACTTCAAGCGCGAGGTCACTGTCACGCTGCTGGACGAAGGCCGGAACCCGGTCGCCACCTGGCGGCTGCGCGGCGCGATGCCGCTGAAATGGACCGGCCCCACGCTTACCGCCAAGGGCGGCGGCGATGTGGCGATGGAGGAACTGGTGCTGTCGGTGGAAAAGATCGAGTACGAATAGGTGGATGGTGACGGTGCTCGCTCTCGCCGATCGCCGCGTCAGTCTCGCCGACGCGTTGCCGTTGCCGTCGGCGTCACCGGTGCTCGAGGTGGCGTTCATCGGCTGCTGCCCGACGGGACAGCTCGATGCGCGGGCGCAGCGCGCGGTGAGCGAGCTTGGCTTCGCGCCCACCACGGACGGCTTCGACCAACCGGTGCCGATCGACGACTGGGGCACGTTCCGTGCCCTGTTCGGCGCCACGCCGGTGCCTCCTTCGGCCGATCCGCTGCCCGGTCAGTCGATGTGGCTGCCGCAGGCGGTTGCCGACTTCTTCGCGGCCGGCGGACGTCGCGCCTGGATCGTCCGAACCGCTGCCACTGCCGATCTGAGCGCCTATGTGCCGTACGATGCGCCGGTCCCGGGCTTCGGTGCCGCGACGCGCGGTATCATTGCAGCCGCAACCATTCCAACCGTCGGCCTGGTCGTGCTGCCGGATCTGGAGCGTATCGCCGCGGTTCCTGAAGTGGTCACGCCGTTGCCGCCGCCATCGCCCCCGATCGCACCGGAGTTCCGTCCGCTTGGCGCGCCGCCACCCGATCGACCGGTGCCCGGATCGGCGGGCGGCATCGCGGCGGGTGCGCCCGTGGTGTTCCTCGCCGATCTGCTCGGACGCATCTGCCGCACCCTGGCACGCCTGCGGCCGGACATGCAGTGCCTGTTCAGCCTTCCCGTCGGCCTCGACCAGACAGCCAGTCCGCACCTGCTGGCGGACACCGCGATCAGGCTGCTGTACGGCGCGCCCGACAGCATGCTGGATCGCCCGGGCCTGCAAGTGCTGGCACCGTTGCTGCACGACGAGACCGGCGCGGTGCTGACGCCATCCGGCATGGTGGCCGGTGCGATCGCCGCCGCCGCGGAACGCACCGGTCCGTGGCGATCGATCGGTGGCCAGTTGCTTCCCGGCACCCGCGCACCGCTGCGCCAGATCGGCGAGGAGGTCGCCGCGGGATTGACCGTGCGGGGCATCGGCACCCTGCAACGCGATCCGACCGGCATCGTGCTGAACGATGAAGTGCTGGCGATGCCGCGCACGCCGTCGGCGCGCGCCGCTGGCACGCAGCGGTTCATCGGCTGGCTGATCCGCGAGTTGCGGCAGTTCGGCGAGCGGTTGGTGTTCGAAATCGGTCTCGCGGATGACGGCCGCGTCGGCTTGGCGCTCAACGGCTTCTTCGCCACGTTGTTCCAGCGCGGCGCGCTGCGCGGGCGACGATTGGCCGATGCGGTGTCGATTCAGCCGGCACCGGCGCCGGAGGGCAGCATCGCCTACGAGATCGGCTTCGCACCCGCCTATGCGATCGAAACCATCCGGCTGCGCTTCGTGCAGTCCACGGACGGCGCCACCGTCCAGGCGGTGGCAATATGAGCGATGCGTTCGTCGCCTTCCGCTACCGGGTCAATCTCTACAGCGCCGATGTGTCGCCGGACCCGCTGTGCGGCGGCCTGTTCAGCGAGGCCACCGGCATCGAGGCTACCATGACGCCGCGCACCATCCGCGAGGGCGGACGCAACACCGGCGCCACACAGCGCGTCGGCCCGGTGGCGTTCGGCAGCATCACGCTGAAGCGCGGCATGACCGCATCGAGCGACCTCTGGCGCTGGCTCGATCTGGTGGCCGGCCGCGAGAATTTCGGCGTGCGCCTGCAAGGTCAGATCGACGTGATGGATGGCGGTCCGAACGTGGTCGCTTCCTGGAAGTTGCTCAACGTGCTGCCGATCAAGTTCAAGTCACCCGATCTGTCGGCAACCGCCAGCCAGGTCGCGGTGGAAGAGGTGCAGCTCGTGTTCGAAGACGTTTCACGCGAACCGACCTAGGGGCGGGCGATGTCAGGCAGCCTCCAGTTCCAGCGCGCGTTGATCCTTCCGGTCGATGCCACCAGCGGGCAGCCGGATACGGCGAATCAAATGGCAGTGCATTTCAACCCGGAAACGCTGCGTGTGCAGCGCACCAACAATCTCCAGGCGGACACCAAAGGCAGCGGCAGTTCCTCGCAGCCGGCGCAACTCGTCGATACCGGCGCGGCCAAGCTCACGCTCGATCTGCTGTTCGACACCACGCTCGACTATCAGACGAAGCAGAAGAATGCCGACGTCCGCAAGATCACCCAGAAGCTGGTGGATCTGTTCATCCGCCCGCCGCCCAAACAGGGCGACACCAAACCGCCCGCGGCACGCAGCCTGATGTTCGTCTGGGGCACGTTCAGCTTCAACGGCCTGGTGGAAAGCATGAGCGAAACACTGGATTTTTTCGCTGCGGCGGGTGTGCCGTTGCGCGCCAGCGTCAGCCTGTCGTTGGCCGAGAACCGCTACAAGGCGAAGCTCGACAACTGGGCGCCGCCGGGGCCGCAGGCTTTGGCGGCACCTCCGGGAGTGCCGCTCGCGCCATCGATGCAGGCGGCCGGATTGGATCCCGGCACCTGGCGTGCACAAGCGATGCTGAACGGATTGGAAACGCCACGCTTCACCGGCGGGTCGCTGGCGATCGGCGCCAGCGTCTCGGCCGGCGCATCGGCCTCGTTCGGAGTCAGCGCCGATGCGTCCGCCAGCGCGGGGTTCAGTTCAGGCGCCTCAGCTGATCTCGGCACCAATATTCCCGGCGCCTTCTCCGCCGACGCTCCCGCCCAACTCACGTCGGGTTAGTCGCCATGCCGATCCTGATCGATGAACTGCTGATCGAGACCGCGCCGCAAACCGCACAACCATCGGCGACGCAGGTACAGCCCCCTCGGCCGCCGTCGCTCGCTGACCAACTGGTCGATGCACAGACCGCAGCCGATCGACGGCTGCGCCTGAAGGTCGACTGAGATGGCCGACGGCGGCAGCTTCGTCTCCAGCCGACCCAGCGTCAGCATCAACGGTGCAACCAGCGATGCGTTCGGGCAGAACCTGCTGGAAGCGATTGTGCGCGCGCCATTTGAGGCGACGATGTCAGCCGAGCTGCGCGTGGTGAACTGGGGACCGCCCGCCACCGGAGGCGAGCCGGCGTTCCTGTTCAACGACATCAGGCTGGGCGACAAGCTGACCCTGTCATTCGGGCTCGATGCCGAGCGCAAGCTGTTCCAGGGCGAGATCACCGCGCTCGAGGAGCGCTACGGCGACGGCGCGCCGCAGCTTGTGCTGCTGGCCGACGACATGCTGCACCGGATGGCGCGCAAGCGGCGCAACCGGGTGCTGGAACGGCAGAGCCCCGACGCCATCGTGCAATCGATCGCGGCCGATGCGGGACTGAGCGCGGACACGCGCCTGTCGAGCGAACCGGGCACCTGGCATCAGTTGAATGAAAGCGATCTCGCCCTGGTGCGGCGGTTGGCGCACGATTATGGCGCGCGGCTGCGCTGCGAGGGCAGCAGGCTGATCTGCCGGCTGGCCGATCCGCCGCCGGTGCCGGTCGAACTCAACAGCGGCGACACGCTGCGCCGCGTGCGGCTGCTTGCCGATCTGGCACGCCAGCCGGCCACCGCGCGCGTGAACGGTTGGGACCTTTCGGCAGGTTCCGCAACCAACGGCCAGGCGACGCAGCTACGAGTCACGCCGCAGGGCACCGCGGCAGCGCAGATCGTCAGCGGTCTTGGCTGGCCGGCCGAGGAGATCTTCGCCGACCCATTTCCCGCCACCTCCGGACAGGCGAACAACTTCGCTGCCGCTGCATTCGACGATCGCGGCCTGCGCTTCCTCGCCGGTGATCTGGTCTGCGTCGGCAATGCAGCGGTGGTGAATGGTGGCGCGGTGAAGCTGGCCGGTGTGTCGCCACGGCTGCTCGGCAGCTACGACGTGCTCGCCACGGTGCATCACTTCAGCCTGGCGAACGGCTACGAAACCTACGCGCGCATCGCACGCGGCTATTGGAATTAGGTCCCGGACATGGATGGCGATATCTCCGGTCACCTGATCACCCGCGGCGCCGGTCTGGCGCTCGGACAGGTGACGGACAACAAAGACCCTGAAGGCCGCGGGCGCATCAAGCTCAACATGCTGGCGCTCGATGTCGAGATCTGGGCCAGCGTCGTCGTGCCATCCGCGGGACAGGGCTATGGCGTCGCCTGTCTGCCGAAGCTGAACGAGATCGTGCTGGTCGCGTTCCTGACACCCGAACAGCCGTTCGTGATCGGCGCCGTCTGGTCGGGCGGGCAAAGCGAACCCAGCAAGGCGACGCCGGCGCAGGACCGCTATTCGATCACCATGCCGTCGGGAATGGCGGCGGTGTTTGATGACCAGGGTGGCCCGAACGTCACCATCACCACACCGGCCGGCAACACGGTGACGCTCACCGACGGCTCCGGCGGCCAGTGCACCATTACAATCGGCACCACGACACTACAGGTCACCGCGACCGACATCGATCTTACCGCTGCGTCGCAGGTCAAGGTGAACGCGGCGACGGTGTCCGTCTCCGCCGCGACGGTGAACGTCAATGCCGGCATGTCGAAATTCAGCGGCGTGGTGCAGTGCGACACGTTGATCGCCAACTCGGTGGTCGGCACCAGCTACACGCCCGGAGCAGGCAACATATGGTAGCTGTCCCCGCCGAGCACGACGTGACGTTCCGCAAGCCGTGGTACGCGGCCGGCCGCGAGGTGGCGTTGCACCGCTATTTCGATGCCGACTTCATCGACCGCTTCAACAACGACGTGCTGGACGCCAGTCCCGATCTGCTGAGCTGGGAACAGCAGGATCGCGACAGCACCGGCCTGCTGCTGAAGCTGCGCCGGCCGATCCACCGCACGTTTCATCTGGTCGCCGCCGAGATCGCCTGCAAGCTTCCCGGCAGCCCGGCGCTCGGTCCCGAGAAGATCGCGTCCGCCGGCTTCGTGGTGCGGTCACGGCAGAAGGATGGCATCAAGGGGTTCCGTCAGGTACGCGGCCGCCCCGCCGGCTGGCAGACCATCGACGAGACAGCCGATCCGGATGCCAGCCGACAATTGCAAAGCTATGGCGTGAAACTGCCGCAGCTACCCGCGCGGCCCGGCTACACCGGCGAGGAAGTGTATCCTCTGCATGCCAGTTTCGTGCAGCCGCAGGGCGATCGCCCGCACACCCTGCTGTTCGGCTACCTGCCGATCGGCGGCGAGGAATACACCGCACCTTCCGCCACGGCGACCAACCCCAACGATCTGCCGGAGGAACTGCCCTGGCCGTTCGGCCTGCTCAATCATCCCGACGGACCGCCGCCCTGGACAATCGACACCGAACAGCAGGTAGCACAGGGCGAAGCGCATTCGCCGTTGGCAGCGCTGCTGCGCATGCTGCTGAACCGCTATCAGCTCGCCGATCCGTCGGCGCAACAGAGCACCGACAACGCTGCGATCTTCACGATCCTTGACCGTCTGGCATTCCACATCGACCCGCCATCGCCCCTGGCCGCACCGGATCTACGCACCTGGGCGAGCCAAAACCCATTCACGGTCAACGGTACGCCGCTGACCCTCGGCGCATTGGTGCGAGACACGGATTTCGCATCGGCACTCAGCAAGGTGCTTACCAATGCCGATCCGACCAGCGGCGTGCAGCTTCCCGCCGACTTCGCCCCCGCGAATGTCAGCCTGCTGGTCAGCCAGACCGATGCCGCGGCGCTGCGCAGCGCGCTGCAATTGCGCCTCGCCGCCGCATGGACCAGTGCCGTCGGCCAGTTCCCGGTGCCGAAATATCCGCCAGGCGACACCCAGTTCATGGTGCGCCCGTTCGTACGCACCATCCGTCCGGATGGTTGCGAGCGCATTACCTGGGGCAACTACAGCGCGCCGTTCGTGCTGGCCACTGCTTTCGATCCGGATGCCACGCGGCCGGTACTGATCCAGATGCCGGAACTGGATGACGCGCAACGCGGCATGGCGCGCGGCGCGGCGTTTGCCATGCCACCGAAGCTCGCTGGACTGGTCAACTCGCTCACCGGCAGGCAGTCGGTACAGGACACCATCGACGGCAACCAGCCGAATGGCCTGCAACTCGGTATGATCTGCTCGTTCAGCATTCCGATCATCACGATCTGCGCGATGCTGATCCTGTCGATCATCATCAACCTGCTGAACATCGTGTTCTTCTGGCTGCCGTTCGTGAAGATCTGCCTGCCGGTGCCGAAGAACTTCAAGGCACCTTCGCCATGAGCGCGCTCGCACCCCCGATGGGCTGGCCGCTCGGCGCGCCCGACGCCGGTGGCGCACTGAATTGGAGCAGCGGCGAGGACTGCCTGCGCGAGGCGCTGTGGAACCTGCTGCTCACCAGTCCCGGCGAGCGCCTGATGCGGCCAAGCTTCGGCGCCGGGCTGCGCGACTTCCTCAACCAGCCCAACACCGAGACCACGCGGCAGTTGATCGCCGATGCGATCACCCGTGCGGTCACCACCTGGGAGAATCGTGTCACGCTGCTCGCGGTCACGGTCGATACCGATCCGGCGGACGCAGGCTCGGTGCTGATCGATGTCGGCTACAGCGATCGAACCGTGGTCGGCGCGCCGCCATCGCAGCTTGCGTTGACGCTCACGCTGGCGGGCGGCTGATCCATGCCGCTGCCGGTCCCCTCGCTGGACGATCGAAGTTTCGAGGACCTGTTCCAGGAAGCGCGCAACCGCATCCAGGCGCACACGCCGGAATGGACCCAGATCAACCCAGGTGATCCCGGCGTCGCGCTGATCGATCTGTTCGCCTGGCTCGCCGAGACCATCCTGTATCGGCAGAATCTGATCCCGCTGCGTCAGCGGCGCGCCTTTCTCAACCTGCTGGCGATCCCGATGCGTCCCGCCACCCCGGCACGCGGCGTCGTCTGCCTCGACGCGCCGCCGGTCAGTGCGTTGCCACCGGCGATCCTGGTGCAGCAGGCGCTGCTCACCGCGACCGGTTCGCCGGCTCAGTTCACCAACACGACGGAGCTCCAGCCGACCTGGCTGGGCGTGGTGCCGATGATCAAGGCGCCATTCCAGGAGCCCGACCCGAGCAAACGCGAAAGCACGCTCGCGCTGCTGCGTGAACTCTACGGCATCGACGCGCCGACGCCGTTCGTCGCGCAGCGAGCCTTGCAGGACGGCGCGTTGACACTGTCGAACACGCTGGATCAGGCGCTGTATCTGGCGCTGGTGAAGCCGCAGAAGCTCACCGACGATGTGACTGCGCTGCGCCAGACGCTTGCCGGCGGCATCACGCTGTCGATCGGCGTCGCCCCACCGGACGACACGATGGACCAGGCGGTCACCGATCCCCCGCCGCGCCGTCTGGTGTGGTCGCTCGCAAGTACCGCGGCGGACGGTTCGCTGCGCTGGCTGCAGTTGGAGGTGCTGCTCGACACCTCGAACGGCGGGCGCAAACTCGGCGTGGTGCAGCTTCAGCTGCCGCGCTCTGCCGCGGCGCTGACACTGCCAGTGGTAACCGATCCGATGAACGCCGGTCTCGGTGCCAGCCCGCCAGAACTGCCGGCGGACGTGAAGCCGGAATCGCTGATTGCCTGGCTGCGGCTAACCTCACCCGACGATCCGGCACTGTCGCTGGCGTGGCTTGGGGTTAACGCCGTTGGCGTCGTCGCGCAGACGATCGGGCGCGATGCCTTGCTCGGAATCGGCACCGGCGAGACGGATCAGAGCTTTTCCCTGCGCGTCGCCCCGGTCGATCCCACCAGTCTGGTCATCGAAGTCTGGCCGCCTGCGGTTGGTACCACCGCGGCACCGCCCAGCACCTGGCTGGCGGTCGACCACTTCGGTGCCGTCGGTCGCGACGACCAGGTGTATGTGCTCGATCCGGCTGCCGGGACGGTTCGGTTCGGCGACGGCATGCAGGGCGCGCGGGTGCCGAACGGCGCTGCGGTGTATGCGCGACGCTACGCATATGGCGGCGGTCAGGCGGGCAATCTGGCGCCCGGCAGCATCAAGCAGCTCGCGGCCGGTGGCGGCATCGTCGTGCGCCATGAGTGGCCCACCGCCGGCGGCACCGAGGGCGAGACCGTGGCTGCCGCGGAACGGCGCATTCCGGCCTACCTGGCCAACCGCGACCGCGCCGTCACCGCCGAGGATTTCCGCTTCCTCGCCGAGAATGTGCCCGGCGCCAATGTCGCGCGCGCCGAGGTGGTGTCCGGCATGATGCCCGGCGCCGATCCGGCGGCCACCCGGTTCGACGTACCGGGCGCGCTGTCGGTGTTCGTCATCCCGCCGGCCGAACCACGCGTCGGCGGCGCGCCGCGACCCACGCTGGGCGTGCTGCGCCCGGTGTTCGACTGGCTGCGCCAGCGTACGCTGATCGGCACCCAGGTGTTCGTACTTGGGCCGTATTACGTGCAGGTCGGGGTGGCGATCGCCGTGCGGCTGCTCGACCCGGCCACGCGGACCGCGACGCTGCGCGCGGTCGAACAGGCGCTGGTGGCATATCTCTGGCCACTGGAGCCGGGTGGGCCACTGCAACAGGGCTGGCCGATCGGCCGGCCGATCGCGCCGCACGAACTGGCGACCCAGGCGAGCCGGGTGCCCGGCGTGCTGGCGGTGGATCAGGTGACGATCTATGCCGCCGCAGGTGCCGGATGGATCGCCCAGCTCGACACGCTAACACTGCCGCCGTACGGCCTGCCCGATCTCGCCGCCGTCGCCGCCAGCGTGACCGGCGATCCGGCCGGTCCGACGCCGCCCTGGGACGATCCGCCGGCGCCATCGATCTACCCCGTCCCGTTCGTGCCCGAACGCTGCTGAGGGCGCCGATGCGCGACGTCAACCAAACCAGCTTCCGACTGATCGCGGACCCGGCCGATTTCACCGGCAGTCTGGTGGATACCGCATGGTGCGCGGACACTCGCGCACTGGCGCTGCGCCGGGCGCAGAGCTGGAAGCTGCCGCCGCGGGACCCGTCACAGCCGGCGGCGCCGATCGACGCCACCATGGTGGTCGATTCCGCCGGCCGTTACGGACGGCTAACCGCGGACCGGCAGTCGGTCGAGGCCGAAGTCGCCGGCACCTGGCAAGCCGTGGCCGATGCAGGCGAGAAACCGCTGGTGCCACGACGGGGACGGTTCCTGGCGCTATCGCTCGGCGGCGCCCGGCTTGCGCTGTTGTCGGGGGATGCCGGCGGCGTGCTGCTCAGCCTGTTCGATCTGCGCGAGCGCTGGTCACTGGACGATCCGGACAATCCGCCGTTGCCGGTGGACGCCGATCCGGCCGCGACCGATGTCGTGGTGGCACCGGATAGCGCGATTTTCGTCGCCGGTCGCACCGCTCTGCTGGTGGTTGAGGGCGGTGCGCCGGTGGCGCCGATCGTGCCCACGCCAGACCAGTTCGCGCCGGCGACCCTGGGACCGAACGCCTTGCGTCAGGTCGCCAGTGTGCCGCGCCCCGCCGGCCAGGTGGTCGGCATCTCGGCCGACGTCGGTCGTGTCGTACTGCTGCTGAATCAGGGGACGGGCCAGTCGCTGGCACAGGTGATCTGGCTGCTCGATCGCGCGACTGCGACGCCGAACACCATCGCCATCCCGGCAAGTATCGAGGGCACCAACCTGCCTGTGTTCACCGACATTGCGTGCCTCGATCAGGGCCGCGTCGCATTGCTGGCGCCGGCACAAGCAGGCGACGCCGGCTTCGTACAGCGCGACATCGCGGTCGCCACCATCGGCCCAGCCGGGTTCGCGCTGGCCGGCGAACGCTACCCGCGCCGCAGCGCGGGAGCGCCGCGCTTCGCCGATACCTCCGATGGCACCGTCTATTACATCGCCGCGGACCGGCCGCGCCCGCTGGTCGCGCTGCCGCATCCCGGCTACGTGCCGGCCGGCGCGGCACTGCGCTCCGGACTGATGGCGAGCGATCCGGACACAGTGTGGCATCGTGCCTACGTCGAGGCCGATTTGCCGAGTGGCACCGGGATCGCGATCTGGGCACGCGCCGGCGGCGATCCGCTGATCGATCCCGCCACGCCGGTCGATGCCGCCAATCTGCTGATTACCGGGCTGCTGCGCCACCTGCTCGCGCAACCGCAGGACGCCACCGCGCTGCGCGGCGATGCGGTGCATGACATTCAGGGTGTGACCGCACAGCAGCTAAATCCGTTCGTCGCGCGACTGAACGCTGCGCCGCTGCACCGTCAGCCACCCCTCACAGCCAGCGGCATCGCGTCCGAGCTGCCGTTCCATCCCGGCCTGCCGGCGCTCACCGACGATTCCGGCGCGCTGTACGAGGTGCTTTTGCAACGAAGTCTCGGCGCCAACCGCCGACTGGCCGGACGGATGCTCGATCTGGTGTTCGTGCTCAACGGCGACGGCCGACATACGCCGCGCATGTTCGCCTGTCGCGCCTATGCGCCACGGTTTTCCTATCAACAGCAGTACCTGCCGAAACTGTTCCAGCAGACGCAGTCAGCCGACGAAACCACCGACCAGTCGCCAAGCGCGCTGCCGCCGGACTTCCGCGAGCGCATGCTGGCGAACCTCGAAGGCATGCTCACCGCGATCGAGGGCCGTGCGGCGGCGGCGGAACTGCTGCTCGATCCGATGGCCGCGCCGGTCAACGCACTGCCCTGGCTCGCCAGTTTCCTCGGACGATCGATCGATGCTTCCTGGCCGGAGGCGCGCCAGCGTCGCAGCATCGCCACCGCCGGCACCCTGTTGCAGTGGCGCGGTACCTATCGCGGCGTCTGCCTCGCACTCGATGTCGCCACCGACGGCGCGGTGCGGCGTGGCGAGATCGTCGTGGTGGAGAACTTCCGGCTGCGCCGAACCATGGCGACCATCCTCGGCATCGAGATGGATGACGACAACCCGATGACGCTGGACGCCCGCGCCAGCGGCAACAGCGTGATCGGCGACACGCTGGTGCTGAGCACGGCGACCGGCCGCGCATTTCTGGCGCTGTTCGCCCCCGAGCTGGCGCGACGCAACGAAGCCGCGGCGGTGCAGCGCTTCTTCGACCAGTACGCCAACCGCGTGACCATCCTGCTGCACGGCGCGGCGCGCCAGCAGCGCCCAGTGGTGGAGAACGTGCTTGCGGCAGAGATGCCGGCGCATCTGCACTGGGACACCTACGACAGCGACCACAGTTTCGTGCTCGGCCTGTCTCCGCTGCTGGGCATCGACAGCTTCCTCGATCCGCCACCGCCGGCGAGCCCGGTGACACTGAACCAGAGCCGCATCGGCCGCGATGCGGTGATCCACGACCCGGGAACGCTGCTGCCGGCGGATCCTGGCCGTGACATCGCTCCTCCCTAAACGCGAGAACGCCATGTCGGACACCGTCACCCAATCCGCCGATCTGGACAGCCAGGACGTGAAGCGGGATGCCGACTTCTTCTCCATGCTGGAGCGCGTGAGCTTCCAGGCCGGCGTCATGGTCGGCGCCGAGACGCTGGATGCCGAGCAGGCGTATCACCGGCGGCGGCTCAACCGGCATCAGCGCTTTCTGGCCGGCTCCGGCACGGTGTTCGGCCTTGCGGTGGGCATCGCCTCCGCGCCGCGTTCGGGCGGAACCACCGACATCACGCTGACGGTCGCCCAGGGCTATGCGATCGACGGCCTGGGCCGCGAGATCCTGGTGCCGGAAACCTATTCGATTTCGCTGATCGACTGGCTTGCGGCGCGCAACCGCGACAATCCTGCCGGGCTTGCATCGGCGCTTGCGAGCGGCACGCTGTTCCTCACCGTGACGGTGCGCGGCCAGGCGCTGGCGACCGGGCTGACACCGACCGCGGCGCCGGTGTTCGACTCGGGCATCGATCCGGTGGTGGCGAGCCGGGTCGGCGACAGCTTCCTGCTCGAACTGCGCGCCGACGCGACCAAGGCACCCGACGCCGTGGCCGGACCGTTCGGCGCCTGGACACAGGATCGCCGTGCGCCCGCCGCTGCCGACGTCCCGGGTCCGCTGTCGCCGCGCGAGACCCAGTTCCTTGCCGGCATCGCCGATGTACCGACGCGCAGCGTGATGGCGCTGCACGCCTGGCTGATGCACCGCGCCCTGCCCGCCTGGCCCGACGTGCCCGGACTGGCGGACGTGCTCGACAATGCGGCCCGCGTCGCGCTCGCCAGCGTGCACGTGGCGACCACCGATGTGACCAGGCCGCCGGCGGTGACCGATGTGACGTTGAACAACCTGGTCCGGCCGTTCGTGCGGCCGAACGCGCTGCTGTCGGCGATCGCCGCGTCCTGAACTCCGATCGCCTCCTGGAGGCTGCCATGCCAAGCGACACATTCCGTCCTCTCCCCATCAGCACGGCGGCCGGTGTCGACGACACGATGCTGCGCGTGCTGCATGGCGAACCGCTGCTCAGCCGCACCAACTACTTCGATGGCCGTCTGCTGACCGCCGAGGACCTGGATCGCGACTACGCCTATCTCGATCGGCGGTTGCTCGATCTCGGCCTCGCCGCGGGCGACGGGATCATTTCCGGCCTTCAGGCCACGCTGACCGGCACTGTGCTGAACGTGGCCGGCGGACGCGCCATCGCCCCGTCCGGGCGCGTGCTGACGCTGAACCGCGCGGCGGGCCAGCCGCTCCAGGTCGACCTCTCCGACATGGGCGCGGTGATGGCGCGCAACACCGCGTTCGTCGGGTTTCGTGACGCGCTGTATGCGGTGGTGCTGATGCTGACCGAGACCGGCACCGGCGCGGCGGATGTGTTCCCGCGCGATCTGGCCAGCCGACGCACCACCAGCTTCGACACCATTACCGACTTCGTCGAGATCGCGCTGGTGCCGCTGCGCCAGCCGTTGCCGGCGGGCAACACATTCCAGGCACGCGCCGCGCTGGCGCGCAGTTTCGCCGGCAACGGCATCGATCGGTCGCTGCCGCCGGATTGCGTGGCACTCGGCGTCGTGGCAATGCGGCGCGGCACTCCGGTATGGTTCGATGCGTCGCTGGTGACGCACGGGCTGCGTCCGCTCGATGCCGACAACCTGGTGCAGCAGGACCTGGCGCGGTCTTATGCCGCCCTGTTCGCCGATCTCACCGCGGCGCCCGGTGCGTCGTTCCGCGCGACGGACTACCTGTCGCTGCTGCCACCGGCGGGTCCGCTGCCCAAGCCGGCGATCGATCCGGCCAATGGGGCACAGAGCTTCTTCCCCGAGCAGATCGAGGTGGCAATCGCGCCGGTGCGCGCCGATGAGCTGAACGTGCTGACCAGCGAGGCGATGAAGCTGCCGCCGATCGACCTCGCGTCAGGCGCGCCGGCGCAGGTCATCGTGCTGGCACCGCTGGCGCCCGCCGATTTCGGCCTGCTGATGCGGGCATTGGAGGGCTCCCCCACGCAACCGGCACCGGCCGCATTCCAGCCCTATCCGACCATCGCACTGTCACGGATCGATCCGCTGATCCTGCGCCTGCCGGGACGGCTGCCACCGCCCGCACGGCCGACTACTGCCGATGCGTGGACGCGGGCGTGGCCGCAGGTGCAGGCGCCGCTGCGCTATCTGCTGCGGCAGCCCGATGTCAGCATCGGCGGGCTCTCCGTCGCGCGCCTGGCCGCCGGGTTCACCGAGCCGCCGAGCGGGCTGCCGCCGGATGATCCGGCGCTGGTACAGCTTCGCCAGCAGGTGAAGGATGCACAGGATGCGCTGGCCGCGGCCAATGCGCGCGCCGCCACCGCGGACACGCAGCGACAGGCAGCGCAGACGCAGGTGGCCGCGTTGCAAGGCGTGCTGGCGAAGGTGGCGACGCAACTGACCGCCGCCGGGGTTGCCTCCGGGAGCGGCATCGCCGATCCGACCAGGACGGACGCGATCATCGCCGACTGGACTCGAGTGAACCAGAATGCCACCCAGCAGCTGTCCGCCGCCAACGCGCAGCTCACCGCCGTGACCGGTCAGCTCACCACGGCGAACAATCAGCTCACCGCGGCGCGCCAGCAGATCACCAACATGCAGACCGGGTCCAAGGCGCAGCTCAATCCGCACCTGGCGCAACTTACCCCGCTGGGCATCAACGTCGCTGCACTTACCGCGCTTGGGCTGGCCGGATGACCGCCCTGCTGTTCCGGCCGCAAGGCCAGCCGATCCATCTGCATGAGCCGATCCAGGTCGAGCCGGACGGCACACGCATCCACTACTTTCCCCGCCGCAACCTGGGCAGCGCCGAGTTTCTGCTGCAAGGCCAGTACCTGGATCATCGCCTGCTAGAGCTTGGCGCGGCGCAGGGTGCGGGCGTGTTGGACGGCTTCGCGTTGCAGCCGGCACATTGGGCCGCGACCGGTGGAACAACGCTGCCGCCGATCACAGTGCAGCCGGGCACCGGCGTGACACTGGATGGCCGTGCCGTGCGCCTGACCGCTTCGGTCACTGTCGCCTGGGCCGATCTGGTCGCGGTCCGCGCACGCGTTCCGGCTGCGCCGGCAAATCTGGCCGACGGCGCCTACCTGCTCACCGTGCAGCCGATCGCGTTCGAAACGGTGCACGGTCCCCCGCCGGACCCGCGCGACCGCGGCACGATCGACCCCACGCTGGACGAGCGGCGCGACAGCTTCCTCGAGGTGCTGCTGTCGGCACCGGTGCCGGCGCCCGTGCCGCCACCCTCGGCTGCGGCCGGCGCGGCCGACATCACGCTCTATCTCAACCGCGTCGCCGCGGGGCTGACCTTGACGCAACTCGCCGGCATCGCCGGGGGCACGCTGCCGATTGGATTGGTCCTCGTGCTCGGCGGCGCGCCGGTCGTGATCAGCGCCGCTGCCGGCCGGCTGCCCGCCGCACCAGCCGGTCTGCAAGGACTGTTGCTGGCGCAGGTCCGCGAGGCACTGGCGCTCGCCGTCGCGGCACATGGCGCGGCGCCGTTCACCTCGGCCGAGCTGGCCACGATCCGTGGCCAGGTGCGCTTTGTGCCCGCCGCCGGGGAACTGCCGCTCGGTTTCCTGCTGCAACCGGACACCACCGCTGTCTCCTGCCCGTTCTGGCCGGCCGGGATGGATGTCGACCTGGCGACGATCCGGGCGAGCGAGGCGCGCGGTGTCATCGCCCGTGAACTGGTGCGGGCGCCGATCGACCTGCAATCGCCGACCGAGGATGGCGTGCTGCTGCTGCTCGCGGTGCCGGATCAGGAGTGGCAGCCGGACCTGCTCGACAGTCCGCGCGCCGATCCGCTGCTGCCGGTGGATCTGTTCCAGGCCTATGTCGCGACGCAGACCGGCTTCATCGCCGCGCACCACGCATGGAGCGCGCTGTATGGCGGCCTCGGCGCCCACGCCAGCGATGCGAACCGGCGCACGCTGAACTTCCTGCGGCTGGCGGTGAACGATCCCAATACACTGACCGTCCTGCTGCTGCAGCCCGATGTGCCCTTCCTCGCATTGCTCGACACGGCCGGAACGATCGACGGCATCACCGCCTGGCTGACGCAGCAGGCGATTGTGACGCCCGATCCGCCCGACGCGACCACGCTCACTGCGCAGCTTGCCGCCAACGGCTATCGCATCCTCGACAGCGAGCCGGCCGCAACGGTCGCCCCGGACCCGGTGCTGCGGCCGCTGGTCCCTGCCCTGCCCGGCCATTCCGCCTACCAGGACTGGCTGCACGCCACCGGCACCACCGACCCGACAGACGACAGCAATCCGGCGAGCGAAGGCGCGCTGCTGCGCCTGATCCTGCTGCACACGATACAGGCGGTCCTGGCGCTGGCGGCGCGGCGGCTGGAAATCCTGCTGGATGGCCACGACCGGCTGATTGCGTTGCAGCGCGCCCACCTGGATACGTTGTCGAGCTTCGGGTCCGCACTTGCCGGCGGCGTTCCTGCTGATGGCAAGGGCATGCAGGTTGCGCGCATGCTGCCGTTCATCAGGCTGACCCCTACTCCGGCGGCCAGCGGCAGCCCTTCGCTTGCTCCGGCACTGGCGGCTCTCCCGCCACGCATGGCACCGCGTGGTGTCAGTACGACGGCGACCGAACGAGCGACTGCCGGAGGCATCCGTATAAACGGCACGGCGCCGCCGGGTCCTGGCCGAACCAGAGTGCCGGTCAACGTCACCGGCAGCGCCGCCGGCTCGCTGTTGGGCCGAAGCCAGGACGCGGCAGCCAATGTCGCCGATCAACTCGGTGCCATCAGCACCGATCCGCAGTTCCAGTTCCAGCCGCAGAACTACGGCGCTGCGGCTCACATCACGCCAGCCGACAGCGCCTTGCAGGTGCTCCAGAAGGGCCGGGACAACCTCATCGAGCTGGCCAAGCAGATCAACCTGACCGTGCCGGCAGCGACGGTGTTCCCGCCCCCGCCCACGGGCATGGACGCCGAACATGTCGCCTACTCCAACATGCTGATCGTCGGACGCGACCTGCTCGCGCAGATCGATGCCGCGGAGCGCAACAGCCAGATCATCGAGGCTCGGTATCGGATCTACCGCGACCGGCTGACCGCGCTCGCCGCGGCAATCGATGCGGCGCAGCGCGACGTCGATGACGGCAGACAGGCCGTGATCGACGCGATACGTGCCGCCGCGATACCCGCCGGCGACTATGCCGCCGCGCAGCGGCTGGTGCAGGAGGAAGTCGATCGCATCGCGGCGGCAACGGCGAAGCGCAGCAATGTGCTGGGCGACGCGGTGGGGCTGTTCTACATCCGCAGCCGTCAGACGCCGGTGCTCACCGACCTGCCGGCACCGCGTCCGCTGATTGCCGCCGATCCCGGCGACCTCGTACCCGGTTGCGCCACCGACCATGACGGGCCGCCGCCGGTGGTACAGCCGTTCCTCGACTGGGTACTTGAACTGCCGTTGTGGGATTTCCGTCCGGTGCGACCGCTCTGGCCCTACCTGCCGGATCGCAACGGGTTGTCCCGGCTGGTCAGCAGCCGCGCGGCTCGGCTGGCCGACCGTTCGCCATCGCTGCTGGATGCCACCGCGTTCGGCAGCGGGCCGGCTGCGCCGGACCTGTTGGCACTGCACCAGGCGAACCAGGGCCTGTTCACCTCGCAGCTTCGCCCGCTCTCCCTGACCATGTCTGATTCGCTCGCCGAGACGCAGCGCGCCGCGGCACGGATCTTCGCTCTACCCGACATCCTGCCGCTGCCGGCCAATCCGCTGCGGCTGGCGATCGAGGCGTTCCGCCGCCGGATGGAAGCGGCATGCGGCTGCGTGGCGGAGAAGCTGAATGCTTTGCCGCCCTCCACCCGCTTCGCGTTGTACGAGCAGGCGCGCACCGGCACACTGCCGGCACTCGCACCGGAGCAATGGCCGCTGATCGGTGTCGACGCCGCCGACGCGTTCGCCGCGCATCGCGGAATCGCAACGCTGGTGGCGTGGCTGGGCGGTCAGTTGGCCAAGGCGCCCAGTGCCGCCGCGGTGCCGGCGCTAAGCAATCTGATGCGCGCGCTGGTGATCGCGGCAGCGCATGGCGATCCCCAGCAGGTGCTGTCGGGCAGCGTCACCGCCACCACACCGGGCTTTCGCATCGGCGATCCGGTGCGCGCGGTGCTGAACCGCCCGCCGGCGATCGGCACGCTGCTGCACCTGTTCGACGCCACGCGGACGTTGATCGGGACGGTGAGTGTCGAGGACAACGACGCCAATGGCACCGCGGCCCGGCTGGTGGCGAGTTTCCGTACCGACATCACCGATGTCAGCGGGTTCACGCTGGCGGCCGTGGCGACCTGATGGCGATCCCCGCGGTCCTGGCAGGCGACATGGTCGCGATCGGGCGGGTGGCGCTGCGTGGGCCAGGCAGCGCGGCGTCGGTCCGGGGGCAGCTTGCCGCCTGCCCGACACCGTCGGTACGGCCCTGGGTGTTCGTGCGTCGGATGACGATCGCGACGCGCGGCGGATCGGTAGCGCCGGAGTTCGCGCGGGCGCTGGCCCGGCTGGCGACGGTGGGCGCCGATCCGGATGTCGTGGTGTTCCCGGATTTCACCGCGGTCGCCAGCAGCTTCGCGCGCGATCTGCTGGGCGGTGTCGCGGCGACCCGTTGGTACTGGCGCCGGCTTGGGGTGTTGAATCGGTGGTCCGGCGCGGCGGCGGCGATTGGCCTGCTGGCGGAACGGCCCCTGGAGACATGGGCGGTGCTCGACCAGTGGCATGACGAGGGGTTGCTCGTCCCGATCTGGCGCCAGCTCACGCCGGACGCGGCGGCCGTACTGCTCGGCGCGATCGGCTGGGCAACACGGGCGACGCTGCCCGATAGAATCGAAGACGTCGAGGTGCCGCCGCCGCCGATACGGCTGCAACCGGCGGTGAGGTTCTGGCGCGAGGCCCTTGGCCAGGCAGCCGCGCCGCGTGTCGCGGTCCACGCCGCCGCGGTCCTGTCATTGTTGCGCTGGGACCCGATCGCGTTGGCCACTGGGCCAAACGCGGCAGCGGCACTGGCGGCGCTCGCGCAGGCATGGCGGCCTGCTGCTGTAGGCGCAGCGAGCGATGCCTCCAATCGTCATCCCCGCGCAAGCGGGGACCCAGTTGCCGCCTGGGTCCCCGCTTTCGCGGGGATGACGATTGGCGCAGCTAAATCAGCTGCATCACGAAAAGCGGCGGACACAGTGCGCCCAGTCACAACTGAACCGCCGCAGACCCCCCACCCATCACTCGCGCGCGGAATTCCAACCGATTTCGGCGGCGTGTTGTTCCTGATCAATACCCTCAACCGGCTCGATCTGATGCAGCGATTACTGGAATGGTCGGACGGCGAGCCGCCGAGTGGTTGGCAGGTGCTGCACGATTTGGCGCGCGTGGCTGGCGCGCTGGAGGATGACGAACTGATGGCGTTCCTCGCCGAACAGATGGAACAACCGGTGCCGGCGGCTGGATTTATCGCAGAGCTGGCCGCCACGGCTGCGGAGCTCTACGAATTCGGCGAGATCTGGCCCGGGTTCCTGCGCCAGCCTGGCCTGCTGCGGGTGACGGCAAGCCATGTCGATCTCGACCTGCACGCGACCACGATCGACATCCGTATCCGCCGTGCCGGCCTCGACCTCGACCCTGCGTGGGTGCCGTGGCTTGGGCGGGTCGTGCGCTTCCACTATCCGCGGCTGCACTGATGCCGCGCGAGCCGCCTGCGTCGCTGCTGCTGGAGTTGCTGGTCGAGCAGGGGCTGCTGGAGTACGCCAACCTCGTCGCTCCGACCGAGGACGTGCCGGTATTCGGCCTGCTGCGCCGCACCGCGCAGGCTCGTGCGCCCGAGCTGGCAACGCTCACCTGGTCTGAGCGTCTCGCCGCGCTCGATGCCGCCTGGCAGCGCGCTGCCGGGCCATTTCCGAGGCTGACCGCGCAGCTTCATCTCGGGCAGCATGAGCTGTTCCTGCTCGGGCTCGCGGGTGGCACGGAGAGCAGCCACCTGATCGGTCTGGTGGTCGCGGCTTTCCAGGCGCCGGAGCCGGCGGGGCGGCCCGGCATCCACCTCGCGCTGGACCTGTGGCAGCAATTGTTTGGGGTGACGGGCGTCGATGCGCTCGATCTTGTCGCCGGGCGATTGTGCGCAACCGGTCTGCTGATCGCCGATGGCAGCGGCCTGTTGCCGCAGCGTCAGCTCCGGGTGCGACCAGAGCTCTGGCGCGCGTTGCGCGGCGGTGAGGCCGACTGGCCTGGCGGCCGGCGACTGGAACCGTCGGCGGACACGCCGGATGCAGTGCGCCTCGCCGCGCTGCTGACGGGATCAGGTGCCGATGGGCTGGTGCTGCGCGGGCCACCCGGTTCGGGACGCGCCACATTGGCTGCGGCAATCGCGAGGCGTCTCGGCTGTGTGCCGCTGGAAACGCAGGCCGCGACCTACCAGGGCGACCTTGCATTCGGGGCCGCCTGCCGCGCGGCTGGCTGGCTGCCTGTGGTGCGCGCGCCGCTCAGCGCAGGCGAAAGCCTCGCGCTGACACGTCCCGATGGGGCGCCGCTTCCGGCCATCGTGCTCGCTGGCGGGCACGGTGCAATCGAGGGCCAGCAATGGCTCGACGCAACGCTCGAACCACCCGATGTGGCGACGCGCACGCGGCTATGGTGCGAGACGCTGGGGAACGCCGATCTCGCCGCGCTGCTGGCGCCCGGTGCGGTACTGTTCCCAGGTGGGATCGAACGCGTGGCACGCGCCGCGCATGGCCTTGCCGGCGAAGCATCTGTCACTGCGGCCGATGTGGCCGAGGCGCGCCGCCGCCTCGCGCCGGATGCGTTGCGCACGCTGGCACAACCGGTGCCGCGCCGCGTCGGGCGCGATGCGCTGGTGCTGCCCGAAGCGCTGGAACGCGATCTTACATTGCTGATCTCGCGTTGCCGGCAGCGCGAGACGGTCTGGCACGGCACCGGACCGTCGCTGGCGAGCGGCGCGACGCGTGGCGTACGCGCGTTCTTCGCCGGCGAGAGCGGCACCGGCAAGACGCTCGCCGCCAGCTACGTCGCCACCGCGCTTGGCGCGCCGCTGTTCCGCTGCGACCTTGGCGCGGTGATGAACAAGTACATCGGCGAGTCCGAGAAGAACCTGGGCCAGTTGCTGGATCACGCCGAAGCGGCCGACGTCGTGCTGCTGTTCGACGAGGCCGACGCACTGTTTGGCCGGCGCAGCGACGCCTCGGAGACCGGTGAACGCTACGCCAACATGCTCACCAATTTCCTGCTCACGCGGATCGAGAACCACAACGGCATCGTCATCCTGACCGCCAACAACAAGGCACGGATCGATCCGGCGTTCTGGCGGCGCCTCGACGTGGTGATGGACTTCCCGCTGCCAGGCTACGAGGAGCGGCTGCGACTTTGGCAAAGCCATCTCGGGACGCGCGCGCCCGATGAGCACGTGCTGCACCATCTGGCCAGCTACTGCGATCTCGCCGGCGGCGGCATCCGCAACGCCGTGCTGTCGGCCGCCGCCACAGTGCCCGCCGGTGTGCCGATCGGTGCGGTCGCGCTGGCCGCAGCGCTGGCGCGCGAGTACCGCAAGCTTGGCCGCCGGCTGCCGCCCGATCTGGCGCTGGTCCCGGCCCGCGCGGCAAACGGATGAACGCGGCAGCGGTCGCGGTGAAGCCGGGTGCGACGCGACTTAATCGCGCGCCGGCCAAGGACATGCCGAAGCCCGCGGCGGCGGCGGCGCCCGCGGTGCCCCGCTATCTGCGAGCCCGCCTCGTGGTCGGTGGCGAGCACGATCCCGAGGAACACCACGCCGAACGCGTCGCCGCGAAGGTGGCATCGGGCCAGGACGCGCATCAGGTGCTGGACGCCGGCGCGCCGCATCCCAACGCGCCGATGGATACCATCCATCGCGCGTGCAGCGGCTGCACCGATGCAACACACCAGGTCCGCGATACCGGTGCGCTGCGGCGGGCGCCGGCCGACGCGGCATCGCAGGCTGCGAACGATCCGACCGAGTTGGTGCATGCGACACTTAGCCAGCCCGGACGGCCGATCGCGCCAGGCATGCGTGGCAAACTGGAAACCCGCATGGGGGCGCCGCTCGATCATGTGCGGGTTCACGATGGACCGACGGCGGGCGCGTCCGCCGCGGCGCTCGGCGCGCGTGCCTATGCACTCGGCTCCAATATCGTGCTCGGTCCGGGTCAGAGCGAACACGATACCCACCTGATGGCGCACGAGGCGACGCATGTCGTGCAGCACGACCGCGCGGCAGGCATTGCGATGGCACGCCGCGACACGGTGGCACAGACGATCGAGGATTGCCGTGCGATGCGCGCGGCGAACCCGTGCGAGGTGAACAAGCTCCGGCTCGTGCAGGGCAAAACGCCGGTGCCGACACAGACACCGCCCGCCGCTCCGACGGCAAAGACCAAGCAGTTGACCGATGGACGCGCCAAGCCGGAATGGGAAGTCGATCTGACGACGCAGACAAAGGGCGCGGGCGGTCGCATCAAGGTCCCTGAACTACTGCTGCCGCGCATCGGCAAGACACTCAAGGGCACCGGTGGAACAGATGCACCGGCTGCCGCGGCACATGGCGCGCTGCCGGAGGAAGGCAAGCCTTACCAGCGCCTGCCACAGCCTTCGCGCAAGGAACGTGGCCTCGAGGCTGCACGGGACGTCTGGGTTGACTACGTGCGCAAGACCTACTCCGCCGGTCTTGCCCCGCTGCTCAAGGCCGAGATCGGCGGACAAAAAAATGCCGCCAGTCTGACGACCACCGGGTCTGACAGCGTCTACGTAATGCGCCGCGCAGGCACCACGGGCGATCTCAAGGCGACCAGTTCGGAATTCCTCATCGTCGGCAATGTGACGCAACTGGCCAGCAATGACAGTGTCGTACGCCCGATGGTGGCAAAGAACGGCGCCGAGATGGAAGTGGACGCCGACCATGTTCTGGAGGACCAACTCGGCGGGAGCAATACGATCGACAACATGTGGCTGCTCGATCGTAGCTACAATCGATCGATCGGCACACAGATCGAGCATCAGTGGGGCAAGCAGATTGAGAGTGTGCTGACCAAGGCTCAGGCTGAGAAGAAGGTTCAGAAGGATCAAGGGATCGAACTCGACGGCAGGCTGCCCGCCGGCGTGTCGGAGGTCCGCGAAAATTGGCTGGTCGAATTCGGCACGGTAGCCGAAGGCCCGTTCAGCGGCCGGCCGAAGGATTACTGGACCAGGGCTGATGTCGGCACCGGAAAGCATCTTAAGTACTACCGTGCGCTCAGCGAGCCGGAGCTGTTCCAACAGGGCTTCAAGTTCGACGAGACCGGCCACACGAGACCGACCCACATCAACATCTTCCCGACACCGGAGGGCGGCAGACCGACGCGGTTCAGGCTGACGCCAGACGGCAAGTCGCTGGTCAATCCCGGGTATCTCTTCCGCGGCATCGATATCCTCAAGATCGAGGAGTTCAACCCACCGAAACCGGACAAGCAGAACAACGTCATCACCAAGCTGCACGTCGAATACAAGAAGAAGAAGTTCCCGGGAACGAAGAAGACGGACCTGATCAAGGCTGATGATGTTGTCACGGTCATGCACGCGCCGAACCTGTTCTTTGGCGGCTTCGTGACGCGCGAGAGCATCACCGGCATGTTCAAGGAGAGCGATTTCGGTCCGGCGAGTCCGATCAGCTTCTCCAGGATCGAAATCACGCCGGATGGCGAGTTGCAAGGCGCCGGCGACGTCCTGTCGTCGAAGGCGCTGTTGCCGGGCCTGCGCATCCCGATCGTGCTGCAGGGCACCGATATCATGCTCCGCTTCCCCTTGCCCGTCGAAAAACTGAACTTCGGCCCGTTGCACGTCACCGCGGCTGCCATCGACCTCGGCGTCGGCGCCAGCGGCTTCTTCGTCCAGGGCAGTGCCGACATCGCCGTCGACAAGGTGGGCAAAGGCACCGTCGTCGCGCGCGGCGAGAACGATAACGTCACACTCGGCGGCGTGTTCGACCTCGATTTCGCCTTCCTCGACCAGACGCAGATCAAGGTGAACTACGATCTTGCGACCGATACGTTCACCGGCTCCGGCGAATTCCACGTGAAGAAGAACGCACTGCCTGGTGTCGAATCCGGCAGTGTCTCGGTCACCGTCAGCCGGGACAGCTTCGGACTGACAGGATCGCTGCAACTGGGCGGCCTGCTGGCGGGCGGCACAATCACGGCCGGCTATACGCCGCAGACCGGACTGTTGCTCGAGGGCAAGGACCTGCCGCTGCCGGTGGACAAGCTGCCTGGCGTGTCGGGCGCCACAGCGACGGTACGTGCGGTGCGCAACCCCGAGACCGGTGTCTGGAGCATCAGCGGCGGCGGCAAGGCGACGCTTGGCGTCGCCGGTGCGGGCGGCACGCTCGAGATTATGGTCGATGGCGTGGGCGTGTTGTTCAAGGGCCGAGCCGATGTGCGGAAGGGACCGGCCAGCGGCTGGCTACAGGTCACCGCGACCAATCGTGCCGTGGACGAAGCCGGCAATCCGATCGAGGGTGGCCCGGTCGGTCCGCTGAAGATCTGGGGCGATGGTCAGGCCACCGTCCGGTTCGGCAAGATCCTGCAAGGCACTGCCGGCATCAAGTACACACCGGACGGCCGCGTCATTCTCGATGGCGAGGTTGCACTGCCGCCGGACTTCGAGCTGTTTCCGCAGCTCGCCTACCACAAGTCGCTGCTGCATCTCGCGACGCCTGATTTTCCGATCTGGGGTGTCAAGGTCGGCCCGGTTGGCGTCGGCATCTTCGCTTTCGCCGATGCCGATGTCTCGTTCAACGCCTGTGTCGGCAAGGGCATGCTGCGCAACACCAAGGTGCACGCGACGATCGATCTCGATCGGCCGGAAGAGGCAACGGTTGTCGGCACCGCGCAGTTCCATGTGCCGGCGTTTGCCGGTTTCACCCTCGATCTGGGCGGTGGGCTGAAGGCGCAGGTCGCAGTCGCCTACGCCAAGGGACGCGTCGGGCTGGACGGCACTCTGGGCATCGCGGCCGAGGCCAGGCTCGATGTCGCGGTGAGCTGGAACAATGCCGATGGCTTCGCGGTCGGCGGCTGCGCCAAGGTCAGTGCGCAACCGAAGTTCGAGCTTGGCGTCAACGCCTCGTTCACGGTCGGGGTCGATCTGGGCCTGTTCGACATCGATCATGAATTTGGCCCGTGGGAGAAAAAACTTGGCGAGTTTGGCCCCGATATGCAGCTTAGTGCCGCGATCCCGCTGCAGTGGTCGGAGAAGGGCGGGCTGGACCTGAATGTCGAGAAGATCGATGTGAAGCGGCCGCACCTCGATCCCATAGCGCTGATGAAGGGCGCGTTCGAGACGCTGGTGTGATATCGACCGCCCAGACTGATGGCCGTTCAACCACAGGACGCGTCGCCTACGCCACCGATCGATAGCCGTCGGCCTCCATCGAAACGCGCGTTCCAGCGGGGACAATGTCGTTGCGTGCCAAAAGGTCGGCGAGCGAGGCAGTTCTTTCGATCACTTCCATACCGGCAGTCGTGAACGTCCCGGCATGATAAACGTGCGGGGAAAGCAGCGGGTTGGTCAACGCGTGGGAGAACGCGTCCGCAGCTACCATCCGACCAATCAGCGGCGGCAGAGCCGAGCGTGGCGGCAACTCCTCGGCAAATAGCCCGACAAAATATTCGATCCGGTCCACGTCGGAGTAGATCCGGCGAAGCTCGCTCACCACCAGCGGATCGCTGTTGATCTGCTCAAACCGTGTCACCTTCGGATACTTCATTTGCGCCCGGTACTCGTTGTAGCAGGCTAGACGGTTGTCCCGACCCTGCTGTATCGACGCCACCTCCACCATGTCCAGCATCGGCGCCGTGTTGAACAGTCCGATCCGCCAGGCGCGGGTTTGGCTGGCTCCCGCAAGGGCCGCGACCAGCCCATCTTCCAGAAGCATCCGATTGTCGAAGCGCAACCCAGCCAGGTCGACCGACGCCCCGCCCCACACCGCGCTGGTCGGCACCAGACTGTGCCAGCGGTAGAGCAGGTTGAACTCGACCGGAATCCAGTTCTCCCGATTCCACCTTGCCGCGTAAGCGGGCGTCGGGTCGGCCAGCAGCCTCATCCAGTATGGCGAGATGTGATTGATGTATTCCTCGACCACCAACTTGATCAGCAGCACGATGTTGATGTTGCGCGCCGTCTGGAACACGCGCTCGTCGTCCCAGCCGGGATGGTCCCGTTCGAGCATGGTGCACAGGCTGTTGTGCTCGCGCAGGAACAGCGTGTTGATTGCCGCGGTAAATGCCGTGGAATTGGCGCGCTCTCCTCCGAACGCAAACAGCGCCGCGCGTTTTTCGATTGGCCAATCGCCAGGCAGGTGCGTCGGCTCCGGCACGAGCGCGAATGTCGGATCCCTCGCGCCACCAGCATCGTAGAGCGGTGGCGCCCACTCGCCCTTGCCCGAGGTGACGGACTTGAGCTTGCCCTTGTCGCCCGGCTGCTCGCCGCGTCGCCGCAGCACCGCCGTGACGGTCGGGTCCAGCCCGTAGAGCTGGGACAGGTCGATCTGATGGTTGCTGCGGGTGCGCCGGCGGTCGTTGTCGGTCATCAGGAAGCCGTCGGTGAACCACTGCGCGAAACTCGGGAACAGCAGGGTGGAGCGGTCGGAGAGCACCGGCGGTCGGTCCGTGCGCAGCTTGAACAGGCTGGCCACCTCCGCCACCGGTGGCAGCTTGTCCTGCGGCGCTGGCGGCAGATAGCGGCTGAACCAGGTCCTATCGGTCAGTGTCGCCCAATTCGTATAGGACGCCTGCGTGCTCAGCGCCAACGGCCGGAATGGCGCCTTCAGCACGGCATTGTTGACGATCAGCCGGTTGGCGATACGGGCCAACCAGGGCGTCTTGTTGACGAACCCCCACAATGGCTGGAAACCGGAGAGCAGCGCCGCCTCGACCTTGTTGCGCAAGCCATCGCGGCTGGTGTCCCGCTGTTGGCCCGACGCCGGCATCAGGATGCTCGAAAGCCGAGCTTGAACGACTCGGCAAACGGCCCGCCTGCGTTGTCCACGGCGCTCCCGCCCTGCGGCAGCAGGTGCACGCCGGGTACCAGCAGAATCTGCCGAATCGCCTCCGGGATGATCTCGTAGGCGACGTACTGGCCCAGGCAGATATGCGCCCCAAATCCCACGTGCATGTAGAGGTTCCGCGGGCGGGTTTGAAAATCGTCGGGCGCCGGGAACACCGCCGGGTCGAACATGGCCGAGCCGATTGCTGCGGCCACCACCCGCCCTGCCGGCACCGTGACCTGGTAGCTGGAGCCCGGCGCAATCACCGCCGGCTGCGCCGCCACCCTCAGGACGAAGGTTGCCATCGGGGCGAAGCGCAGCGCCTCCCAAACGATGGCATCCAGCGCGGCGTTATCGCCTTTCTGTGCGGCCCGGGTCGCAAGGTCCGCTTGCGCCGGGTTCAGCAGGATCTGCTCCGTCGCGTTCACGATCGCCTGCGATGCCGTCTCGATCGCGCCTACCAGGAGGCCGCAGATGTTGCTGATCACACCCTGTCGGTCGAGTCCGGAGAGCCCCTGCCCGGTCAGCCGCAGCAGCCGCGAGACCGTGTCCTCACCCACCGCATCGGCCCAGGGCTGGCGCGCATCGACGAAATTCGCCACCCAGGCCTGCATCGCCTGCCCGGCCGCGATGTCCGCCTGCAGCACGGCGGGATCGTTGATGAGATTGTGGAACATGTCCGCCTGTGTCGCGCGTGACCAGGCGAGCATGGTTGCGTCGTCCGGACCGGGGAAGCCGAAGCAGTCTTGCACGATCTTCAGCGGGACAAGCCGCGAGACGGTCGCGGCGACGTCGAACACGCCGCCGGCACCTTGCGTGGCGGCGCTCAGGGCGGTGGACGCCGTCTTGGCCGCCGTGGCCCGGATCGCCGGCAGGTCGTCCCAACGCAACAGCGTGCGCATGGCCGCCTTGTCCCGCCAGTTCTGCACCGCGCCGTCCCGCGCCAGCATGAACGGCCCTACTGACGGATCCATGTGCGGGGCGTAGGTCACGCGGAAGGTCTCGTTGCGGGATAACAGGTCCACCACGTCCGCCCAACGCGAGACGACCGACATTACCGGCAAATCGAGGATAGGCCGTGTCTCGCGCAGTTCGGCAAACAGGGAGCGCCAGTCCGCACGCAGCGCATCGAAAAAGAGCCCAGTGCGGGCAGCCGGATCGGTGATGCTGTCGAGCGTATCGAGAAAGCTCATCTTTCCAACCTTCCCATCAAGGACCGTTGCTTTGTATCGTCGGTTGTCGATACACAACAGTCCTCATGATCACGTAGTCTTGTTATTGCTCGAGCAGCGCCGGATGGGCCGCGAACCCGGCGGTCGTAGCCAGCCGGTTCGCGGGTAGACACTCAGAAGACCGGAACAGTCGGGGGATGCTGTGGGTCTTGCACCTCAATGTTCACTTCGTAGTCCAAAGGCCGAGTGGTGATGATCTTAAGGCGGCCATTTTCGATCTTCATGGAGTAAAGACCGGCAACGACCCCGTTGGGCGGCACGCAGGCAGCCGTCTCGCCGACACGCCGGGTATTGGTATCAACGGTTCTGAAAATGCTGTGCATGTAATCAATATTGTCCTTGGTCATGCGCGCGGTGCCGATTGCGAAGCCGAACCCCGCTTCAGTGTCTTTTACGCAAGCACCATGGTTGCCGACTTTACGTGAAGTCACGTCGTCATAGTGGCAGGACCCATCCGGCGATTTTCCCCACATCTTGTGAGCGTAATAAATTACCCCACCCTCGTATTTGATAAATGCAAGGACCAGACACTGGTAATGCCCCAATACTTGCCCGCTTCGTGGGTCTACGTTTTTGACTTCCCCGTAGTAGACCGGGTCACCGGCTTCCTGCGACCAAAAGTGAAGATGCGAGGCAATTTCATTGGGATCCGTGATCGTCTGGGCACTGGCCACCGACATCGTGCCTAATATTCCCAGAACCGAGAGGATTGGTTTCCGCATAAGTTTGCCCTTCCTACTTCGCGACAGAAATCTGAGTGGCCGCCAGAGAGATGCAGTTTACAACCATCTCACGTCCGTAGCAATACGACAAGCACTTCCTTCAAAGTGGTGGAGACGGCATCCACTTCACTTTGCTCTGTTGCGTTCTCGTAGGGAAAACGTTGCGTACGCGGTCGACGAGTAATCACGTATCGTCGGTGCGGCTGGATGACGGGAGGTACTGTTCAGGGTCGCGAACTGCCGCGGAACTACCGCCAGACCCGGCCCCTGCCACTCGAAGCGAGTCATCGGACCGGGCAGTTGGTATGATATCGACCGCGCCTCACAAAATATCATCGCGAATGCACGCCTTGCTGTGTCCCGGCGCGACCTCGACCAGCGCCGGTTCGATCTGTTCGCATGCGGCCACCGCGTAACGGCATCGGGTGCGAAACACGCAGCCGGAGGGTGGCGCGAACGGGCTCGGCATATCGCCCGGCAACTCGGCCAACGGCCGGCGCATCACTGGATCCGGTTCCGGCACCGCTTCCAGCAGCGCCACCGTGTAGGGATGCATCGGCCGGCGATAGATGGTCTCGGCCGGCGCCACCTCCATGATCCGGCCGAGATACATCACAACCACCCGGTCACTGACATACTGAACCACCGCCAGGTCGTGCGCGATGAACAGCATCGCCAGGCCCAACGAGCGCTGCAGATCCAGAAGCAAATTCAACACCTGCGCCTGCACCGACACATCCAGCGCGGACACCGGTTCATCGGCCACCACGAATACCGGCTCGACCGCCAATGCGCGCGCGATACCAATCCGCTGACGCTGTCCTCCGGAGAACTCGTGCGGGTAGCGCTCCATCGCGTCCGCCGGCAGCCCGACGCGGCCAAGCAGCTCGGCCACCCGCTCCGGACGATCGCGCCTGGTGCCGATGCCGTGGATGACGAAGGCTTCCTCGACGATGTCGCGCACCTTCAGGCGCGGGTTCAGGCTGGAATAGGGATCCTGGAAGATCATCTGCATGCGCCGGCGCAGCGGGCGCAGCGCCGGCTTGTCCAGATGCGTGATGTCGGCGCCCTCGAAGCGGATCACCCCTGCCGACGGCTCAAGCAGGCGCAGCACGGCACGCCCCGCGGTGGTTTTGCCGCTGCCTGACTCGCCCACCAGCCCCACCACCTCCCCGGCCGCGATCGACAGGTTCAGCCGGTCCACCGCACGCAGCGCGATGCGGCCGCCGCGCAGCATTCCACCGCCGGCGGGGAAGCTCACGGTGACATCGGTCGCCTCCACCAGCGCCCGGTTCATGCGCGCGACGCCCAGTGATGGCAGCGCACGTCGTGTTTCGGCAGTACCTCGGCGATCGGCGGCATCTCGGCACGACACAGGTCATCGGCGAGCGGGCAGCGTGGCGCGAAACTGCAGCCGGGCGGCAAGGCATTGGGGCTTGGCACCTGTCCCGGAATCGACAGCAGACGGCGCGCCGGATCACGGCCGCCGCCCTGCACATGCGGGATGCTGCGCAGCAGAGCGCGCGTGTAGGGGTGCAAGGGTGATGCAAACACAGTAGACACATCGCCCTGCTCGACGATGCGTCCGGCATACATCACCGCCACGCGGTCGGCGATCTGCGCCACCACGCCGAGATTGTGCGTGATGAACAGCACGCTCATGTGCATCTCGACCTGCAGCGCGCGGATCAGATGCAGGATCTGCGCCTGGATCGTGACATCCAGCGCCGTCGTGGGTTCATCAGCGATCAGCAGTGTGGGGCGACACGCCAGCGCCATCGCGATCATCACGCGCTGCCGCATGCCACCGGAAAGCCGGTGCGGGTATTCGCCGGCGCGCAGTTCCGGATTGGGAATGTTCACCCGCGCCAGCATATCCATCGCATGACGCCGCGCCGCTGTTCTTGCCAGACCCTGATGCAGACGCACCACTTCGGCGATCTGTTCGCCGACGGTCAGCAGTGGATTGAGGCTGCTCATCGGCTCCTGGAAGATCATGCCGATCTCGTTGCCGCGGACATGTCGCATCTCCGGCTCGGACAGCGACAACAGGTCCCGGCCACGGAACAGAACACGTCCACCGGCGATCTCGCCCGGCGGCGTTTGCACCAGCCGCATGATGGACAGCGCGGTCACCGACTTACCGCTGCCGGACTCGCCGACGATCGCCAGCGTCTCGCCACCACCAACGGTGAAGCTGACGCCGTCCACCGCCCGCGCAACCGTGTCGTCGACGCGGAACAACGTCTGCAGGTCCGTAACCTCGAGCAGCGGCGGTGCACTCGTCCGCCCGCCGTCATTCCCGCGAACGCGGGAACCCAGGGATCCACTCACCGGTGCTGATCCGCCTGGGTTCCCGCTTGCGCGGGAATGACAGGCGGGACGGACTTGACAGACGCCTGGCGGTTCATGTCAGCCGCCGCAGCCGCGGATCGAGCGCATCGCGCAATCCGTCACCCACCGCCTGCAGCGCCAGCACCGTCAGGACAATGCAGAGCCCAGGCGCCAGGATCAGCCACGCGGCATCCTGCATGTACTCCTGCGCGGCGGCGATCATGTTGCCCCAGGTCGGGCTGGTCGGCGGCACACCGGCGCCGAGGAACGACAGTGCCGCCTCGGTCAGGATGGAGAAAGCGAACACGAACGTGCCCTGCACCAGCAGCGGCGACAGCAGGTTCGGCAGCAGGTGCACGACGATGACGCGCTTGTCGCTGGCGCCCAGCGCCTCCGCTGCCTCGATGAACTGCAACTCACGCAGCACCAGGGTCGCGCCGCGGGCGACGCGGGCGACGCGCGGTGTATAGACGGTGCCAAGCGCGATCACCACGTCGGTCAGCGAAGCACCCAGCGCCGCCATCAGTGCGATTGCCAGCAGGATGTCGGGGAATGCCATCAACGCGTCGGTGATGCGCATCAGCAGCCCGTCGAGCTGGCGCACATAGCCGGATACCACGCCCAGCACAGTTCCGCAGGTCAGCGAGGCAAGCACCACCAGGAACCCGACGGTCAGCGACAGCTGGGCGCCGTACATGCAGCGCGTCAGCACGTCGCGGCCGAACTCGTCGGTGCCGAACCAGTGCGCGGCCGAGGGCGCCGCCAACCGGTGCGCGATGTCCATTTTGCGCGGCGAATAGGGCGCCAGCCACGGCGCGCCCAACGCGGCCACCAGCATGATCAGCAGTATGAACAGGCTGATCAGCACCAGCCGCCGCCGCACCAGCCGTCGCAGCAACAACAGCGCCGGCGAGGCCGATCGAGCGCGGGCGGCGGGCAGCGCGATGTCGGACATTCAGTACCGCACCCGCGGATCGAGCACCGCATACAGGATGTCGATGCCGAGATTGATCAGCACATAGACGCCGGAGATCACCAGCAGCGCGCCCTGAATCACCGGATAGTCCCGCCGCAGCACCGCGGAAACGACAAGATTGCCGACCCCGGGCAGTGCGAACACGGTCTCGGTGACGATGGCGCCGCCGAGCAGCCCGGCGACGGTCAGCCCGATCACGGTCAGCACCGCGGTGCGCGCGTTACGAAATGCGTGCTTGAAGATCACTGTTGCCGGCGCCAGCCCCTTGGCGCGCGCCGTGCGCACGTAATCCTCTTGCAGCACGTCCAGCATGCTAGTGCGGGTGAAGCGCATGATCAGTGCGGAATTCGGAATACCAAGCGCGATCGCCGGCATGATCAGGTAGGTCAGCCGCTCCAGCATTCCGGCATCGGGAGGCCCGTAGCCGGCGACCGGCAGCAGGTGCAGACGCACCGCCAGGTATTCGATCAGCGTCAGGCCGATCCAGAAGCTCGGCAGGCTGGCACCGGCCATGGCGGCAGCGGTCAGCACCTGGTCCGCCATGCTGCCGCGCTTCACTGCCGACAACACGCCGATCGGGATGCCGATCAGCGTCGCAAGTGCCGCGGCCAGCACGGTAAGCTGCAGCGTCAGCGGCGCCCGTTCGGCCAGCGCCTGCGTCACGCTGCGACCGAGGAAGATCGACTCGCCCAGTCGCAGCCGGATCACCGAATGCAGGAACTGCACGTACTGCACCGGCAGCGATGCATCGAGGCCAAGGCGAGTACGCAGCGCCGCGATATCGTCGGCGGTTGCCGACGGCCCCAGCATCACCGCCGCGGGGTCACCCGGAATGACATGGGCGATCACGAACACGATCGTCGCGACCAGGAACATCACGACGACCATCCCGGCAAGCCGGCGCAACAGATAACGCGTCATGCGCCGGCTCCGGCTAGCGTCTCAGGCGGACAGCCTGGTGTTCCAGAATGCCGGCCAGATGCCGGGATAGTAGCCGGTCATCTTCTTGCTGGCGCCGAACGTCGTGTATCCGGCGCCGATCTTCACGGTGGGTGCGTCGACGTAGAACTGCGCCTGCAGCTTGTGCCATAGCGGCACGCGCTTTGCCGGGTCGCTTTCGGTGGTGAACGCGTCCAGCAGAGCGTGCTTCTCCGGCGTATCCCACCAGCCCGGATAGCTCGGGTTGAAGATCGTGATCGAGGATGGTTCCGGCACCACGCCGTGCCCGGTCACGAAGGCCTCCCACTGGTCGGGATTCTGCCGGCGCTGCAGGATCGTCGCCCAGTCGGTGACCACGAGGTCGATCTTGAACCCGGCCTCGGTCAGGTTGGCCTCGATCACCTGCGCGGTCTTGTACTGGTAGTCGTACTGCACGCTGGTCAGCACCCGGATCGGCTCGCGGTTGTAGCCGGCCTGCTTCAGCAGCGCTGCCGCCTTTTCCGGATTGCCCTGATTGTAGCCCGGCGCCTCGGCGTCGAACCATGCGGTACCCTCGGGATAGATCGACCCTTGCAGAGTCCACAACGCCTTGTCGCCGAACGCCGCCGCCAGCGCGTCCGAGCAGTTGATCGCCGTCTGCGCGGCGCGGCGCAGCAGAACATTGCTCATCGCGCCCTTCTTGGTGTTCATGATGAACAGCACCCAGAGCGCCGCCGTCAGGACGCCGGGTGTCACGTCCGGGTTGCTGTGGATACGGGCGTAGCTCTCCGGCGTCAGGTTGTCCGCCCAGTGATATTGTCCCGCCAGCAGGCCATCCGCGCGCGTGGTCGGGTTCGGCGAGGGGAGGAATCGAATTTCGTCGACCAGTGCCTCGCGACGGCCGACGTAGCCGTTCGCCGTTCCCGGCGGCGAGACATACTGTGGAAACTTGCCGACACGCACCCAGGTGTCAGGCTTGTATTCGATCAGCTTGAACGGCCCGGTGCCGGTGAAATCCTTCAGCGGATCGGGCGCGGTGGCAACGCGTTTCGGCATGATCTGCGGCGAGCCGTTGGGGAACGCCAACAGATTGAGCAGCGGCGAATACGGCTGCTTCAGCACGATCTCGACGGTCGCCGGATCCTTCGCCGAAATCGAATCCAGAAACGCCCAGGGCGTTCGTCCGCGCGGCGACAGCCGTCCCCATCGTTGCAGGGAGGCAACCACATCGTCCGCGGTCATGGTGGTGCCGTCGTGGTACGGGACGCCGCTGCGCAACTTGATTACATAGCGTTTGCCCCCATCGCTGATCTCGGGCAGCTCGGCCGCAAGCAGCGGTGCGATACCGAAGTCGGGCCCGAAGATGTACAGCGTCTCGTAGAACAGCTGGGTGATCTCCGACAGCAGATCGGACGTGACCGGCGTGGGGTCGAGCGGTCCCGGATCTCCGCTGGTCGCGATGTTCAACACGCTGGCGGACTGCGCGCGTGCGCGCCAGGTCGGCAGCATGATGCCGGCGGCGCTCCCCAGCATGAGCGCGCGGCGCTGCACGGAGAGGGGCTGTCCCTCTTTGGATGGCGGCATTCAGCAGTCCTCCCGGTTCGTTGGTTGCTGGGCCAAGCATGGCAGAGGTCGATACGACACGAAAGCGCGACCAACCATCATTGCGTCAGTGCGGCCGGCAGCTCGAACGGTGTGGGATCGGCGAAGCGGCGGACAACGTTGGCCGTGAGGCGGCCAAGCGGGCTATTGCCGCCGTCGATCATCAGGCTGCCCGCGTAGGTCATCGAGCCGACCGAAAACACCGCGCCGCCGGCGGCAGTCTCGAAGAATGTCATGTCGGCGCACGACCAATCCTTTTGCGGCAGCGGATGGCGATGCACCAGCATGTCCTCGTTGACCCAGCCATAGTCGGGATGAATAACGACACCCTTCGCAACCACCAATGCGTGCGGCGGAGTGCCATATTTGGGATTTACGCTGTCGAGTTCGAAACCGGCCGCGCCGCCGCCCATGTAACCGGCATCGCCGAACTCCGTGCCGGCGCGCGCGTCGAGGCCCGTTGTCATGAACGCCACACGCGGGTCGTCGATCCCGGCGACGAAACGATAAGGGAATCCGAGATGGCGTCCCTGAGTCGAGAAGCTGATGCCGACGAGACGGTGGCCCGAGCGGCCGATGCGCCGCCACAGCCCACCGTAACCGCCACCGAACGCATGGTAGCTCTCACCGGGCATCGTCTCCCAAACCCGGATGCCGCCCTCGGCTCGGCGCACCTCCAGCGTGTCCGGTTGATCCTCGGACGGTTCGGCGCGCCAGTAGAAGCCGTTGCCACCGAGATACATCAGCCGTCCGCCCCGACCGAGAAAATCCTCGAACGCCTGCATCATGCGCTCGGAATGATACTCCGGATGCTGCGCCGCGATGACGACGCGATACGGCGCCAACGCGGCGATACCTTCGCCATGCAGGTCGTGATCGGTGATGACGTCGTGCGCCACATCGATGGTGGACAGGAACTGGTCGATATAGCTGTCGGCCACCCAGCGTGCCGTGCCTGATCCGCCTTCGATCGGATCCATCAACGCGAACTGCCGCGGTCGCGTGTCCAGCATCGGGCGGAATTGCGTGACCAGCGACACGCCGGATCCGTCGCTGTGATGGTTGTAGCAGGACAGGCCGAATTGCGGGTTCATGTCCGGTGTCTCGCAGAGCGCTCCCCACGCCGCTGCGCGTTCGGCGATTTCAGCGCCACGCCCGGGACGGACATAGCAGCCGTAGACCTGATAGCTGAACGTCGGCACCAGCAGCGCGACGTCCGCCTGCGGCTGTCGCGGCCGCACGATGAAAGGGATGTAGTCCTCGCCTGCGTCGTTGGCGATGTGGGCGGCGTAGAAGCCGCTCGGCCAGTCCGACGGCACGGTCAAGCACGCACTTTCAGCCCAGCCGAGCGGACCCTGGTCGTCATCGTGGAAATGGATGGCACCGTACTGGTCCGGTGCGGACTTCCAATCATGCGCCGCGCCGGTCCAGTTCGATCCCGTCATGGCGCGTGTGGGCAGGTTGATGAGGCGCGCATGGGCTGAGTGCGGCCCGATATCGGTGGCGGACTGGGTCTGCATACCGATCGAGAAATCCCACACCGCGAGCGTGGCATTCGACGGCACCGGGCGATGGATGGCTGAGCGTTCGAGCTTGCCGTTGTAATGCGAGCTGGCCGGGCCGATGCCATCAGACGGCAATGCGGCGAGGAAGATCTCCGGCGCACCGGCAGGTAGCCGTGCGCCCTTCGTGGTGGCCTCGCCGGCGTCGCCGAGCGGCGCGTGCGGCGTCTGCTTCACCCTGAGCGTGCCGTCGCTGTCGAGCGAGGCCGTCACATCGTACCATCGCCGTTCCAGCAGTCGGCGCGGAACTTCCGCGCGCAGGCTTGCGCCGTCGGGACCGGTGACTTCCGCCATTGCGCCCCCGCCCGGGCCAATGCCGAGGGCGAACGTCCAGCCGTCGATGCGCAGCGCTATCAGACCCTGCCGGCCCTTGTCCGGCGTGGTCGGCCAGATCGTCGCCGACAGGCACACGCCGCCACGCAGATCGACCGGCAGCGACACAACGTGGCCATAGCTGCCGAGCCAGGCAGGCTGTTCCTTGCCCGCACACGTGCCGTCGATCGCGCTCGGCATCGGGACCTCGCTATAACCCGGTCCGGAAGGATTGGGATCCGCACCGACATGGCGGACAAAGCGGAGTGAGAAATCCCGATCGCCGGCGCTCGAGACCATGAAACGAATGGTCTCGCCTTGTTTGACACTCCAGCGATCGGCGTATCCGGTCAGTGCGTGCATCGCGATCAGGTCTTCGTCACGTCGTAGAACAGCGCAACCCAACTGGCGCGGGCGAAGTGATAGCCCTGCTTCTCCGCGCGATAGGCGATGGTCTGCACCTGGTTGTGCACCGGGAACCACAGCGCGCTGTCCATGATGATCTTCTGCGCCTCGGCATAGACCGCGGCGCGCTTATCGGGGTCCGGCACCGCACGACCCGCCACGAACAGCGCGTCCAGCTTGGGATCGTTGAGCTGCATCCAGTTGTAGCGGTAATGGCCGGGGCTCGGGATGTTGGCACTGGAAAAAAGGTTCTCCAGGCACATCGGATCGGCCTGGATCCAGCGCACCGGCAGCATGTCGAACGCGTTGTCGAACACCAGCGCCTGATTCCGTGCGAACGTAATGGTCTCGACCTTGAGGTCGAAGCCAACGCGCCGGGCAACCGCCTGGAGTTCAACCGCCGTGTCAGGTTCGAGCGGCGGCGGCGCACCATAGAAGCCGCTCAACCGCTGGCCGTCCTTCAACCGCACGCCGTCCGGTCCGGGCTTCCAGCCAGCCCGATCCAGCAGCGCCATCGCACCCTTCGGGTCCGGCTGGTACAGCTCCTCCGTCCCCGCCCAATAGCCCGGTGTGTCCTTCGACAGCGGCCCATAGGCCGGATCGATCAGGCCGAAGAACAGATTTTCGCTGAGCGCCTTGCGGTCCACCGCCATGGCGAGCGCACGACGAACCCGGACATCGGCGAAGATCCCACGGCTGCCGTTGAGTTCCAAACCGAACGGAATGCCGGCTGCGTTGCCGATCATGGTGTGATAGCCGCGCGCATCGTTGAACCGCTTGATGTCCAGGATCGGCGTTGCATCGGAAATGTCGATCTCGCCCGCCTCGAGTGCGGCCACGCGTGTCGAGGCATCCGGAATGAACCTGGTAATCACACGCTGGACGCGGGACGGCCCGGTGTTCGCATTGTAGGACGGCGCCCAGTTGTATCGATCGAACCGTTCCAGCACTACCTGCCGCCCCTCCTCCCAGGAGACGAACCGGAACGGCCCGGCGCCCACCGGGGCGCGGGCGAAGGCCTGGTTGCCCAGACGCTTCACCGCGCTGGGTGACACCGGCGCAAGCGTGCCTTCGGCGTAGCTGGCGAGCGCGGCCCCGAAGGGCTGCGAATAGGTCACCCGCGCGGTATGCGGATCGATCACCTCGGTGCCGGCATACGGGCCGAGCTGGGTCACCGCCCCTTCGCTCGCGGTCTTCGGATCGGCGATGGTGTCGAAGGTGAACTTCACTGCCTCGGCATCGAACGGCGTGCCGTCGTGGAAGCCGACATCGCTGCGCAGCTTGAGCGTCACGCTCCTGCCGTCCGGCGCCACATCCCACGCCGTCGCCAAGCCAGGAAACAGCTTGTTCGACCCGTCACTCGCGATCAGCGTGTCGAACACCTGCGCGATCACCTGATATTCGTGACGTGAACTGGTGACACGCGGATCGTAGGTGCGCGGCGTCGCATCGTCCTCGCCCCAGGTCACCGATAGCCCGCCGTCGGATTGCGCGGCGGCGTTGCGGGCGATCATCGGCGCGGCAAGCATGCCGCCGACAACCGCGCGACGTGTCACGCCCGAAGCTCCGCGTCCGGCCATTGCCGCCTCCACATGTGTCCGACTGTCGCGCACTGTGCGGTGCCGGCGGGTATCGCGCAATCGCCACGACAGCGCTTGTGCGGTCATCCGGCATCCCTATTGTTCGCCGATGCAGAGCATTCCAGGCCGCCTGCTCAGCGCCATCGCGACACTGCTGATCACCTGGACCGTCGTGTTCGGCGCCATGCGGCTCGCCCCCGGCGATCCGGTGCTGCTGATGCTGCAGGGAACGCCGATCAGCGATCAGGCGATGGATGCGGCGCGCGCGAAGCTCGGCCTCGACCGGCCGTTCATCGTGCAATACCTCAGCTTCCTCGCCAGTGCCGCAAGCGGCGATTTCGGCGACAGCTTCCGCAGCCGCCAGCCGGTGACACAGCTGATCGCCGCCGAGTTCCCCTATACGTTGCAGCTCGCCGTCGGAGGCTTCCTGATCGGCGTGCTGCTGGGCGCGACGCTCGGCATTGTTGCCGGCCTGCGGCCCAACGGCTGGGTCGACGCCGTCTGCATGACGCTCGCTTTGGCGGGGCTGTCACTGCCGAGTTTCTGGATCGGGATGATCCTGATCCAGATATTTGCCACCGAACTTGGCTGGGTGCCGGTACTCGGCACCGGTCTGGAAGCGCTGATTTTGCCGAGCATCACGCTGGGTCTGTTTCTCGCCGGAGGCCTCGCGCGCCTGGTACGCAACAGCATCATCGAGGTGATGGCACAGGATTATATCCGCACTGCCTACGCCAAGGGTCTCACCGCCGTGCGTGTCGTCGCCAAGCACGCGATGCGCAACGCGATCATTCCGCCGCTGACGCTACTCGGTATCCAGTTCGCGCTGCTGATCGGCGGTGCGGTCGTGACCGAAACCGTGTTCGCGCGTCCCGGCATCGGGCGGCTGCTCGTGCTTGCGGTGCTGGAGAAGGACTTTCCGGTCGTTCAGGGAGTCGTCGTGCTCACCACCGCTGCCTACGTGCTGATCAACCTGGTGATCGACATCGCCTACGGCATCATCGATCCGCGGGTGCATGGGTGACCCGCGTCGCGCGGCTGCTCGGAGCACCAGGTGCCGTCGCAGGCAGCCTGGTGCTGACTGCCGTCCTGACTTTTGCGGCGTTGGCACCGCTATTGGCTCCGTATGACTGGAACGCCACCAGCCAGTGCCGGCGCCTCGCACCGATGTCGGCCGAGCACTGGTTCGGCTGCGATCTGTTCGGACGGGATATTCTGAGTCGCGTGATGTATGGCGCACGCTTCTCGCTCGCCATGGGCATCTCGACGGTCGCGATCAGCTTGGTGTTCGGTGCATTGCTGGGTGTCACCATCGCTTATGGCGGCGGCCGGGTTGATGCGATCGGAGCGCGGCTGATCGATGCCATGCTGTGCTTCCCACCGATCATCCTCGCCATCCTCATCGTGGCGGTACTTGGTGTCGGACTGTGGAACGCGGCGCTGGCGGTCGGCATCTCGGGCATTCCGCGCTTCGCCCGCATCACGCGGGCCGCCACATTGGCGTTAGCCGCACGCGACTTCGTCGAAGCCGCGCGATCGGTCGGCGCCGGCCGTATGCGCATCGTGCTGCGCCACCTGCTGCCGAACCTTGCTCCGATCCTGATCGTGCTCACGACGCTCGACCTCGGCGGCGCGGTGCTGTTCACCGCGACGCTGTCGTTCCTCGGTCTTGGGGCGCAACCACCGACACCGGAATGGGGTGCTATGCTGAATGCCGGCCGCGAATATGTCCGCTACGCGCCGTGGACGATGATCTTCCCCGGGCTCGCGCTGTTCCTCACAGTCATGGCGGTGAATCTGGTCGGCGACCGGCTGAGTCTGGTGCTCGACCCGCGACAGCGCGGCCGCGCCTGATCCGGTCCGTCATTCAGCCGCCTGCGCCGCAGCCTGATCGGAGTACAACGGCATCACCTCGCGGGCAAATCGACGCATGCTCTGTCGTCCCCGTTCGCCGCCGCCCGAGCCGCCGCCGTTGATCAGCACGTAGCCGACCCCAACGCGCCGCAGCGCCTCAAGTCTGCCGGCGATCTCGTCCGGATTGCCGTAGATCGCGCTGTTGACGTTGACCGCGTGCGGATCGCCGGTGGCTCGGTCGGGTCCGCCATGCACCGTGCCATCGGGGCGCGTCGCAAGCTTCAACTGCCGCATCCGGTTCTGCAGTCTGCGGTCCAGCGCCGCGTCGCGTTCCGCCGCACTGTCGGTGACAAAGAACGCACGAGTGACGCCGACCTGCATCGGATCGTAACGCCGGCCGCTCGCCTCGACCGCGGCCCTGAACCACGCGATGCTCTGCGCCACATCGTCCGGCGAGGCATATTGCCCGAGCAGCAGATTGAAGCCGCGCTCGGCAACGTTGCGGATCGATCGCTCGCTGCCGGCGCCCATCCAGATCTGCGGGTGCGGCTTCCGCGCCGAGGGCGGCTCGACGACGATATCGTTGAACCGCCAGTACTTGCCGTGATGCGAGAACCGTTCCTCCGAGGTCCACGCCTTCAGCAGGACCTCGATCGACTCTTCGAACCGCGCATCGGCCTCTTCCATCGGCACATCGAAGCCAGCGAATTCGTTGTAGCGGTAGCCTTTGCCGATGCCGAAATCCAGCCTTCCTCCCGACAGCAGGTCCAGCGTCGCTGCCTGTTCGGCGAGCAGCACCGGATTGTGCCAGGGCAGCACGATCACCGCAGTGACCAAGTCGCAACCTATGCGTGCGCGCGCCGAGCCAGGTCAGCAGGTTCAGTGTCGCCGATACCTGGCCGAAGCCGGTGAAATGATGTTCCACGACGAACGTGCCATGAAAGCCCAGCGCCTCGGCTTCGACGTTATAGTCGATGAAGTCGCGAAACCCCTCGGCGCTGTCGAACTCGCCGCCGCCACGGCGCGCCGCGGCGCTGCCGAATAGTCCGAACCGCATGGTGCAGGCCTCTCGTCACTGTCGGTGACAGGTTACGCGTTGCGCTGTCATGCTCCAAATGCGACGGTGGTTGTTATGGAGTTCGGCTGGTACCATGAATTCCACCGTCAGGTGGATCAGCAATCGGATGCGGACGCGTTCGCGCAGGCGCTCGAGCAGGTTGCCGATGCGGAACGGTGGGGGCTCGATGCGATCTGGCTCGCCGAGATCCACCAGCAGGCGACGCGCTCGGTGCTTAGCGCGCCGCTGACGGTCGCCAGTGCAATCGCCGGTCGCACCAGCCGCATCAAGATCGGCACGGCCGTGCAGGTGCTGCCGCTGTGCCACCCGCTTCGGCTGGCCGAGGAGACCGCCACCATCGACCAGATCAGCCGCGGCCGGCTGCTGCTGGGTGCCGGACGCAGCGGCAACCCTCGGTCGTATGCCGCCTACGGCGTGCCGTATTCGGAGAGCCGCGAGCGCTTCTACGAAACACTCGATATCCTCAAGCTCGCCTGGACCCAGCCAAGCTTTTCCTATGCGGGCAAGTTTCACAGCTTCAACGAGGCACGCGCAGTGCCGCGGCCATACCAACAACCGCACCCACCGATCCGTATCGCCGGTGCCAGCGAGGACACCTTCCCGCTGCTCGGCCAACTCGGCTATCCGTTGTTTGTCGCGGTGCGCAGCGGCTCGCTGTCGGCACTCGCGCCGGACCTGAAGGCTTATCGCGACGCGTACAGCGCGGCCGGCCATCCCGGCAGGGGCGAAGTGTATCTACGCCTGTCTCTGCACCTTGCCGAGACCGATGCGCAGGCGCTGGAAGAGGCCGAGCCAAGCATGATGCAGGGCTACAAGACACTCACCACGCGGCTCGAGGGTTCGCCGAACAGCCGGCGCCGCGCGGAACTGGAGACGGTGCGTACGATCACCTACGAGCAGGTGCTGCGCGACAAGGTCGTGGTGGGATGCCCGGAGCGGGTGACCGATCGATTGCGGCAGTTGCACGAGGAACTGGGGATCGACGGCATTCTCGCCGAGCTGAACTTTGGCAGCTTGATACCGCCGCAGCAGATGATGCGGTCACTACGGCTGCTGTGCGAACAGGTGCGTCCGCATTTTACTTAGGCATGCCGCACGGGCGGCTAAGAGGAAGGATCAGTATGCAGGGAGGAGGCAACGGGACGGCAGACGAGTCCGCGGACAGCCGATGGATGAGCTACACGGAACTGGCTGAAGCACGCCGGATAACCACGCCGTCGGCGATCCGGCTGGTGTTGCGTCGGGGTTGGCGACGGCAACAGGACAACCAGGGCGTTATGCGTGCACTTGTTCCACCACAGTGGACGGAGCCCGCAGCAGGCAGAAATTTGGAACCCGACGAGCACCTGATGCAAGCCATAGCAACGCTGGAGACAACCGTCGCTGCGCTTAGTGATCGGGCGGAGGCTGCCGAGCGCGCGGCGGAAACCGAGCGGGAACGTGCAAACCGGGCCGAAGTGGCAAGGAGGGCGGAATATAGTCGCGCCGATCTGCTCCGGGAACGGATCGATCATCTTCGGGCCGATCTTGCCCAGGCTGAGGCAGTAGTGGAAATGGCACGCAGTGAAGCCATGGAAGCCGCGCAAGCCGCCGAGGCGCTTCGGCACGAGGAGGATGTCAGGTGGCGGTCGCTCGGGCGCGTTGCGCGCATCCGCGAGGCTTGGCGGCATCAGCGGCCGACGGGGGCGGCAGGCGAGAATTAGCGAGGCCGTAAGCATACGCAGGAGGAAACCGATACGCATCAGCCCCCTGTTCCGAATTGCAGCGGCCATTGTCTGCGGCGCTCCCGCGACACTGGCGCTCGATCTGCGCTGCATACACGCGACTGGAGTGGCCCTCAGGATAGAGCATTCGCACTGTGTAGTAAGGCCAAATTCGGTTTGCATCGGCGACGGCTCGATGCGCCTCCTCTAGCTGCCCCCCATCCGGGGTCGCGGCCAACGCCCGCCGCGTCCAGACAATTGATTCTTCGTCTCTCCCAAGCATCAACAGAGCGTAGCCAAGGTTTTCGTAGTTGAAGCGGCGGCTTGGGTCTTGCGCGTCACGCCGAATCGCCATTTCGATAATCGGAATCGCTTCCTCCGACCGACCTGCGTAGGTCAGCAGCATCCCGATCTGCTTATAGGCACCAGGCGTGTTCGGATATTCGTCCAGGAGACGTTGATAGGCGACGATCGCCTCGGTGAAGCGACCTCGGGCGCGCAACAGGAAAGCGGTGTAATTGAGTACACCGGGATCGTTCGGATTGATCGCCGCCGCGTCGGCGATGAGCCTGGCCGCCCGATCGAGTTCGCCTTGATTGCCGATCCTGAAATTCACCAGGCCGTAAATCAGTCCACGGGCAAGTTCCGTCATCGCGATTATTGAGGTAGGGTGCGAGCCGCAGTGCCTGCTCCAACAAATCTATACGTTCCGCATTTTCCCGCGGCCCCGTTGGGTGGTGCGCCAGGGACCGCGTGCGGAGAATGAGATCGAACGCGTCCGGATTGGTCGGTCTCTCCCGCTTGCTGCGGACGCTCTCAACATCTGTCAGGGCCACATTCAAGGTATCTCTGATCCGTAGGACGATCTGCTCCTGACCGGCGCTGAGATCCTTCAGTTGCTGGTCGAAGCGGTCCGCGCAGAGATGCGCCCCCGTCTCGGTGGCAATGAGCTGCACATTCACTCGCACGGTGCTGCCGAGCTTGCGGATGCTGCCCTCAACCACATACCGCACGCTGAGCTCCTCGCCAAGGCGTCGTGCGTCGGTGGGCTTCCCCTTGTAGGTCGCAGCCAGCCCGCGCGAGATCACCAGCAGTCCAGGCGGGCGCGAAAGGTCGGTGGTCAGATCGTCGGTGATCGCATCAGCGAGATAGCCCCGGCTTCGATCGCCGCTCAGATCGTCGAACGGCAACACGACGAGCGAGAGCCGCGCCGCACCGGTAGCGTGGACGGGTTCTGGCGTGGTCGCTCTAAGCCCCAGGCCGTCATTGTTGGGTGGAGCTACAACTGGCTTCGAGACCACCGCGACGAAGCGATACCCCCGGCCGGACATGGTCTGGATGCAGCTTCCGCCGGGTCGTCCGGCATCGAGGATCCGACGAAGCGCCGAGATCTGTACCGTGAGGTTGCTTTCCTCGACCACCGTCCCCGGCCAGACGGCACGCATGATCTCATCCTTCGTCACCAGATCGCCTGGTCGTTCGGTGAGCACCCTGAGCACTGCGAACGCACGGGAGCCGAGGCTGACCGGCTAGTAACGACCATCTTCGGCGCATCGGCACAGGAGCGTGTCGCGGCGGTCGAAACAGAACGGCCCGAAGAGCAAGACGTCGGATGAACTGAGCGCGTCCATGACTGCGGCTCCCCCCGGTGCCAGCCGTCTGAACGAATGTAACACTCTTCCTGAAGCTGTGCAGCGGCATTCCCGAACGGTCCCGCTCGGCCACAGCCTTTGAAAAACCGTAGATTCGGAAAATCTTCGGAACATTTTGGAAACGCCTCATAGCAAAATCACGGGATCCGTATCTCGATTAGCCGTCCAGGCGGTCGCCGACCGCAAGCAACGGCGGGGAAGCATGTCATGAAAAGTGGGGAAATCGGTTAAGCGCCCCGCGCATCTGCTGCATCACGCTCGGGATGATTATCGCCGGGGGCGAGCTTTCGACCGCGGCGCTTGCCGATACAGTTTTCACATGGGACCCGGCGGCTGCGGTCCCATCGCTGGGTGGCCCCTTCAGGGCAGACGCCTACCTCTACGACGTGGCCCCCGACAAACATCACTTCCACCGATATCTACACCGTCCACTTTTTCGAGCCAATAACGGGCCTTACGCTCAACGGCGCTCCGGTCACCACCCCCGGCCTCAATGGACACCCGGTGCGCCAGGGTCGTACGGCCTATATGTGACAATGCAGAATCAGACAGAGTTTGTTGGCCCGCCGAATACTTATAACTACCTGAGTGGGCAGATAAAGCTGATGTTGGGCCCGGGTAACAACGACGGAACAGCGAGTTCCACACTGTCGGGCGTCAGTTTCTCCAATACCGGCCCCACCGGCACGGCAGACGACATTACGCTAGCCACCGGCTCGCTGGTCTCAGGGACGTTCACCTTTGGCGCCCCAAACTCCGGAATCCGCAGCATCGGCGACTTTGTGCAGACCTTCCAGCCAGCGGCTAGCGATGGCGCGTTCTTCGTGAGCCCGGTCTCGCCGCACGACATGATCGAACTGATTGATACAACATATGCGACGACGCCACCGGAGATCGTAATGGAACAGGATCCGAACGACCCCACCCTTACGATCAGTATGCTAAACGGCGGGTCCACGGTCGTTGACTTTACAGTGCCAGAGCCAGCTTCGATCTTGCTGCTCGGCAGCGGTCTCATAGGGCTCGCTGCCCTGCGCCACCGGGTAAGGAACTGTCGACCGCGTTAGCACTCGCGTCCCAATACGCGGTCGCGCCAGCCAGAATTCTACGTCCGTCGAACGGCCACTTTCCACCCAATGCAGTCGTTACGGGTGGAGCTAGCCCGTCCCGAGCTGGCGCTTCTAGACGAATGGTCGGGCCAGTGGCTGCTGGGCCAATGTCAGGTGACTTAGCCCGGCGGCGGACGGCGCGCCTAGGACGCCTGCTCGAAAGGCGTAGGCGAGACGGAGCAGGGTAGGTTCGCTCCACGCACGGCCGGTCAACGTCACGCCGAGCGGATAATCGGGGGTATCCTTGCCGTTGAATCCGGCGGTGAAGCCGGCCGGCACTTGAACGCTCGGATAGCCGGCCTTGGCCGCGATCGCCGCGCCGCTCCGGCCGGCGAACAGCACCGCGTCAAGCCGATGCGCGTCCATATAGGCGTCGAGACCGAGCACGGATGCCGAGCGCTGGTCCATCGCCCGCGCTGAGCGGTATTCCGGCTCGGAAAGGTCCCCGCGCGTCGCCTCGGCGGCAAGAAACAGATCCTGACCGAACCGCAGCGCCGTGTCGGCGTGCGCGTCGTTGAAGGCGATCACATCGGCCATCGTGCGGATTGGCGTCTCGCTCGCCCACTCACTCAGATAAGCATTGAGGTCCCGTTTTATCTCATAGACGAACACGATCGGGCAGTAGGCCGGCTCATGTTTCGTCCTGCTTTCCGGGTTGCGGTTGAGCACGGCCATGGCGGTGCCGGGGCCGCCAATCCAACCGGTGGTTGGAATGTTGGCGTGGACGATCTGGGCGCCGGCTGCGCTCAACGTCTCAACCACCTCGCTCATCACCTGTGCGGAGCGCGGCGACAGCTTGCCGTAATAGAAATCATTCGCCGGGTCGGCGGGGTCGCTCGGTAGGCCGATCCGCGCGCCCTTTAGACCGTCCTTGTCGAGGACCGCGGTGTAGTCCGCCGGGCGCTGCAAGCGCCGGGTCGGCGGATCGAGCGGGTCGCGAGCCGTGAGCACATTGAGCAGGATCGCCGCGTCGTGCACGGTGCGAGTCAGCGGACCGGCGGTATCCTGGCTGCGCGCGATCGGGACAATGCCGGCACGGCTGATGAGGCCCACAGTTGGCTTGATCGTGACGAGCCCGTTCTGCGTCGCCGGGTTGAGCAGCGAGCCCGATGTTTCGGTGCCAATCGCCGCCGCGCACAGCCCGGTAGCAACCGCGACCGCCGAGCCCGAGCTCGACCCGCCCGGCGGCACGATCGGCACGCCTTTGTCGTCGAGCGCAGGCGCATAGGGGTTCTTCATCTGCCCGCCCAGCGAGCTGTAACCGGCCGGCATGTCGATCGCGATGAAATTGGCGAATTCAGTCAAATTCGCCTTGCCGAGGATCACGGCGCCGGCGGCGCACAGCCGGCGAACGACGGTCGCATCCTGCTTGGCCCGGGCAAACTCGAGGGCGAGGGAACCGGCAGTGGTATGCAGGCGATCCGCGGTCGCGATGTTATCCTTGACGAGGATCGGGATGCCGGCGAGCGGGAGGCGCTTCGACGGCTTCTGTCCATCGCGCGAGCCGGCGATGGCGAGCGCATCCGGGTTGACTTCGCGCACCGAATTGAGGCAAGGGCCAGCGCGGTCATAGGCCGCGATGCGGGCGAGATAGGTTCGCGTCAGCGAGGTCGAATTGGCGCGTTCGTCGACCAGCGCCGGCTGCACATCGGTGAGACTCGCGTTGTCGACCTGGATGGGTTCTCCCATTGCCTTTCCCCTTTGCCTAAAGCACCGGCGCCGCGGTGGGCCGCTTGTTGAAGCGCGGAACCTTCGCCACGCCGGGCGAGTCCGATCTATACAACGGCACGTCGGGCATCATGATGGCCGTGTTCTCCTCACAGCGGGCTTGTTCCACCGCAAGCGAACGGCCCAATTCGACCCACTGCGGTCCTTTGCAGCGGACGAGAGTGGCGTCGCACGCAACATACGTGCGACGCCCGCGGCTCAAATCGACTTGCGGAGCGATTGGAAGGCGGCGCGCAACTCGGCGCTGAACAGCTTCGGCTGTTCCCAGGCCGCAAAGTGTCCGCCTTTGTCGACCTTGTTGTAATGCATCAGCTTGGGATACGCCTGCTCCGCCCAATGCCGCGGCGTCTGGTAGAGTTCGTCAGGGAACACGCTCACGGCAGCCGGAACGGAGACGCCCTTGGGACTGAAAAAGGCGAGCTTATTCTCCCAGGTCCAAGCGAGCCGACGAGACCCCGGTGTTGGTCAGCCAGAACAGCGTGACGTTGTCGAGGACATCGTCACGCGAAAGGCCTTCCTTCTGCCCGTCGAACACCCGCGCGATCAGTTCCAGACTGCGCGCATCGTGGTCCAGCAGGAAGGTCGCGAGGCCGATAGGCAAATCCGCAAACCCCGCCATTGTTTGCGGGCGCGATGCCATCCAGAAGGCGTAGTAGACATGCTTGTAGAAGAAGACGAGCTGGTCGTAGGTGCTCTTCTCCTCGACTGACAGACCGGCCGGCGCCGGCGCGCCGGCCAACGCGGGCCCGTCGACTTCCGGAGGAATCGCACCAGGCATGTTGGTGTGGATGCCGAGCAGTTCCGACGGGGCCTGCACGCCCAGCATGTCGGTGACCACTGCGCCCCAATCTCCACCCTGCGCGACGAAGTGCGTGTACCCAAGGCGTCGCATCAGCGTGGTCCAGGCCTGCGCGATGCGCTCGGGTCCCCAGCCGGTCGTCGTCGGCTTGCCGGAGAATCCGTAGCCGGGCATCGACGAAATCACCACATGGAAGGCGTCCGACGCGCCGCCGCCGTGTGCCGTCGGGCTGGTAAGCGGTTCGATGATCTTGAGCTGTTCGATGATCGAACCGGGCCATCCATGCGTGACAATCAGCGGCAACGCATTTTCATGCTTGGAACGGACGTGGATGAAGTGGATGTCCAGCCCGTCGATTTCAGTGATGAAGTTCGGGACGGCGTTGAGCCGTGCCTCGACCTTGCGCCAGTCGTAGTCGGTCTGCCAATAACGCAGAACCTGCTGGACGGTCTTGAGCGGCACGCCCTGCGAATAGTCGCCGACCGTTTCCTTCTCGGGCAAACGTGTCTCAGTCAAGCGTCGGTGGAGATCGGTCAGCGCCTCTTCGGAGATACTGACGCGGAAAGTTCTGATTACATCCGACACGACCATTCTCCTGCTCTAAGTGTTGGGGGCTGCATATCAAACTCATCTGTCACCATCGCGGTGATGGTAAAAAGTCTGCGGCGGCGAGGTCAACAAATTCAGTGATTTCCGTCGTGAGCATCGTTGATTCTCCCCGGCTTGGCGGTGGCGTCGCGCGCTTGAGACAGGAGACAGGAGGCGCCGGAAGGGCTGAGTGGCGGCTGCGGTGAAGGGCACCGCCCGTATACGTTTTCCTAGTAGAGCCGCGCGGCGGGGATCGCGGTTCGGCATCGCGACTTTAATAAGTAGGCACTCGGGCTCGCAGCAGTTGCAGTCATTCATCCAGGCTGCAAGGCCGCCGTAACCCACGGTGGCGGGAACAGGCTCGCGACATCCGCGACAGAGATGCCCGTAGTGATCTATAAGCGAGATTAGGGAACTGTTCTTACAGCTCTAAATCCTCCAGGATTTATCCTGATCCAGACAGCAAGGAGCGGCCGCTTTCCACCCATAACAGTCTTCGTCACATGTTG
>CAWFYC010000032.1:0-76878 GCA_963819855.1 uncultured Alphaproteobacteria bacterium | reverse complement strand
GTGGCCGCCGGGCTTCTGATTCTGGCGGGGGCCGGAGCGCTACGACTGGGCTGATGGATCACCTCGATTTTCCGAATAGGCAGCCTATCCGGCAGCCTGAGAGCAAGCCACGGTGCGATCCGAGCGAAACTCAACGGTCCAGTCCGCTAGCGCCCTCTGAACCACCCGGTGGTGATTGCTAAGGCAGATATATCAACCGGCAGCTTTCATCGGACAGAACCATTGCTCGACAGCGGACGCTGAGCCGAGCTGGCGTTCCCTTGCTAGCAATGACCAGTCGCCTGCTTACAGAATCCGCCTGAGCGGATCCATTCAGCGTTGCGGGACCAGTGCGACGCCACCGAGGGCAACGGTGACAACGACCTCGTCTCCCGCAGCGAAGGGTGCCTCGACGTCTTGAGCGATCACGAACATCTCCTTGCTCAAACCATCCACCGCCACCCAATATTCCATTTGACTACCGAGATATGCGGCCTTGGACACGCGACCCGCCAGTGCATCCGGACTCCCGGAGCCCGGTGCCAACCGCAGCGACTGCGGGCGGATGGACAACTCGGCTGAACCGTCCATGGCGCCATGATGCGGCAGCGACATGACCAGCCGCCCTAGCCGCACCGACGCGAACTCGCCCTGACGTCCCTCAATCTCCACCGGCACGATGTTGGCATCGCCGATGAAGTCAGCAACGAAATGGCTCCTCGGCTGTTCATATAAACTGCGCGGCGTGCCGTCCTGCGCAATCCGCGCCATGTTCATCACCACAATACGATCGGAGATCGCCAGTGCCTCCAGTTGGTCATGCGTGACGTAGATAGCGGTGAGCGACAGGCTCCGCTGCAGCTCGTGGATCTCCTCGCGCACGTGCCGACGCAGCTTGGCATCCAGGTTGGACAGAGGCTCGTCGAACAGTAGCACTTTCGGTTCCAGCACGATGGCGCGCGCCACCGCGACACGTTGCTGCTGCCCGCCAGACAATTCGCTCGGCAGGCGAGCGCCGTAGCCGGCCAGTCCCACCAACGCCAGCTTCGCCTGTGCCAGTTCCACCGCCTGCACTCGGCGCATCCCCGAAGCCCGCAGGCCGTAACACACGTTTTCCAGCACGGTCATGTGCGGAAACAGCGCGTACGACTGGAACACCATCGACACATCGCGTTCTGCCGCAGACAGCAGCGTTACATCGACGCCTTCGATCAGGATCTGCCCCTCACTCGCCTGCTCCAGTCCTGCGATCAACCGCAGGATCGTGGTCTTGCCGCAGCCGGACGGACCTAGCAGTGTCACCAGCGTGCCGCGCGCGATCGAGAAACTGACGGTTTGCACCGCGGTCACATTGCCGTAGCGCTTCGTCACGGCTCGGAATTCCACCGCTGGCAATGTGTTGCCGCCGCTCATCCCTGGGCCAATGCCAGTCCGGGCGCCTCGATCGGCGGCGTTTCGACGCGGCGGCCAATGCGGCGCTCGCCCACCAGAGCCTGGATCAGGATCAAGATCAGCATCATGAAAACCACCAGCATCGCCGAATAGACGATCGCCACGCCGTATTCCCCCACATCGGCGCGGCCGACGATATAGACGGTGGCGAGATTGTAGCGCCCGGTGACGAGGAAGATGACCGCGCTCACCGCTGTCATCGCGCGTACGAAGCTGTAGACCATCGCGGTGACGATGGCCGGTCGCAGCATCGGCACGATCACTCGAAATCAGCGTGCCGAACGAATGCGCGCCCAGCGTCAGCGACGCATCATCCAGACTGCGATCAATCTGGCTGAGGTTGGCGAGCCCCGCGCGGATGCCCACCGGCATGTTGCGGAAGACGAAGGCGATTGCAATGATTGTTCCGGTGCCGGTCAGCGATACCGGGGGCACGTTGAACGCCAGGATATAGGCAACACCGATCACAGTGCCGGGGATCGCGAAGCTCATCATTGCCAGGAACTCGAAGCTGCGTCGGAAGGAGAAACTTTGGCGATCCAGCAAGTAGGCGGTCAGGATGCCGAGGACGGCGGTGAACGGCATGGCGAGCAGCGCGACCTCGATGGTGACGATGAACGAGTTCCACGCGGACCCCGATAGGAACCAGCCGCCGACGCCGTGCTCGATCGAGAACGCGGTCCAGAAGATATCCAGTGTCGGCGTATTGTCGCGGCCAACCGACACAACGAAACCGCCGACCAGGATCATGCCGTAGACCGCTATGGTCAGGATCAGCCACGGCGCGATCATGGAATAGCACGCAGCGCGCACACCGGCCGGTAGCGAGGCCGGAATGCCGGCATGGCCCTTGCCGCCGACGGAGACGTAGCTGCGTCGGCCGAGCCAGAGGCGCTGCGCCAGGAATGCGGTCAGCGTGAACGCCAGCAGCACGATGGCGAGCACCGCGGCGCGCCCCTGATCGTGCGAGGCACCGACCACCGCGAAGAAAATGTCGGTTGACAGAACGGTGAAGTTGCCGCCGATCACCAACGGATTGGCAAAATCCGCCATGCTCTCGATGAAGCCGATCAGGAATGCGTTAGCGAGCCCCGGCCGAAATCAGCGGCCAGGTGACTGTGCGGAAGGTGTACCAAGGGCTTGCGCGCAGCGTCTGTGATGCCTCTTCAAGGCTCGGCGCGACGCCCTGTAACACGCCAAGCAGCACCATCATGGCGATCGGCGTGAACGCCAGGACCTGCGCGATGGTGATGCCGGGCATGCCGTAGATCCATCGGCTGCGCGGAATGTCGAAGACATTTCCAGCCAGGTGGTGACGACGCCAGCACGGCCGAATAGCAGGATCAGCGCCAGGCCGATCACGAACGGCGGCGTGATGATCGGCAGGATGGAAAGCGAGCGCAGCAGAGGCTTCATCGGCAACCGAGTGCGCAACGCTACCAGCGCGAAGGCCAACCCGAGCAGCGTGGTAAGCAGCCCGACCAGCATTGCCTCGGCCACCGTATTCCACGCCACGCCGCAGCTGCGTGCACCGAACACGCAGTCCAATCCCCAGATTGATCGGCTGAACAGCTTTCCCGCAAACAGGGACGGCGCAAAACTGCCGTCGTTGTCCCGCACCGCTGAGGAGAGGACGCACAGCACCGGGTAAAATACGAACAGCGCAATCAGGCCAACCACCAGCAGAATTGCGCCGACCACGAACACGTCGCCCTTGCACGCGCCAAGCCGCGCCAGGCCGTAGGCAAGCAGCATCAGGCACGCGAGCGCATAGCACACTGCGCCCCAGCCGAGGGCGGCCTGACTTGGGCCGGGTCCGAGTATCGCGATAAGCCAGCCAAACGCCCAGCCGTGCTGTCCGATCAGCAGACTTTCGGCGGCGAGCCAGACCAGTCCAGCAGCTCCCGCGGCGACCAGTGCGCGCGGTCTGGGGCGACCAAACGAAGCCCACACGCCAAACAACAGCGGCAGAGCATGCGGCAGCAACCATTGACTGCCGGCGAACAGTGCCGGCGGCGACATCCCGGCATCGAGGCCGTACCAGGGCAAAACCAGCAATCCTACCCACCCGATCGCCAGCCAGACAACGAGGAAACGAGTCATCGTGGGATACAGCCGATGAGCGTCAGGATGAACAGCACTGGACCTCCTCTCCCACCCTTCCCGGGAGGGGGAGGATATATCCCTTACTTTGGCGCGTTCTTTACTTCGTCGGTCCACCTGCCGAGCAGCCGCTTGCGCGTGGCCGATGAACCATACTTCCCGAAGTCGTACTTGATCAGCTTGATCTTGGAGAGATCGGGCGCCTGCGGGGGCACCGGAGTCGCCGGATTGGACGGTATCTGGAAACTTCCTGTTGTCGCCGCAATCTTCTGTGTGTCGGCTGTCAGTGCCCAATCGTAGAACTTCTTCGCCTCGTCCATGTGCTTGGCGCCGGCGATCAGGCTGAGCGAGCCGATCTCGTAGCCGGTGCCCTCGCAGGGCGACACAACCGCCACCGGCTTGTTGTGCTCGGCCACGTCGATCACGTCGTGCTGAAAGGCAATGCCGATAAGCGTCTCGCCCTGGCCGGCAGCCAGCGCCGGTGCCGCACCGGCCTTGGTGTATTCGTTGATGTTCTTGTGCAACGCCTTGAGATACTCGAAGCCCTTATCCTCGCCCATGAGCTGCACGATCGTGGCGAGCATCGTCCACGCGGTGCCGGACGAGTTCGGATCGGCCATCTGCACCTCGCCCTTGAACTCCGGCTTGATCAGGTCGGCCCAGCAGGCGGGCGGCGTCAGCTTCCGCTTCTCCATGTCCTCGGTGTTGTAGCCGAAGCCCAGCGCTCCGAGGTAAAGCCCCACTGTCCGGTTGTGCGAGCGCTCCGCCTGGCGCTGCGCCCAGTCGCGCAGCTTCGGCAGCATCGGCGACCGGTACGGTTCCGTGATCCCCTCGTCCGCAGCCTGCAGATGTGGATCGCCGGTGCCACCGAACCACACGTCTCCGTGCGGATTGTCCTTTTCCGCGCGCACGCGGGCGTAAACCTCGCCGGCGCTCATGCGGGTCATATCGACTTGGACGCCGGTCTCCTTCTGATATGCATTGGAGACTGCGCGGCACCATTTCTCATCGACGCCGCAATAGATCACGAGTTGGCGTTGGGCGGCGGCCTGACCGGCGACTAGGATAGGTAGCGCGACGGCAACGAACAGACCGACCACAACGCGATGCGAGGCCCAGGAGATCCTGGTGGTGCGAAGTCATGGCTTCCTCCCCGGCCGGTCGCAGCGCGCGTCCGAATCATTGTGGATTTTGAGCATTGGATCGCGCCCGCCACAATAGACGCCCCCGCAAAGTTGTCGCCGCGGACGTGCCAGGGTAGCTGGGCCAGTTGCATTCGCTGTGCGCTGGCGAGGATGGCGGTCCGCCGTCCTCGGGCAGATGCGTTGGCGCCGGCCATGCCGGCAGACAGTGAGCAGCCCTGAGTGGCCTCGTCCCGGGCTGTCCACACTTTGGTGAAGCCCCATCGAAGCCCCGCTCCCGACTGAAGGTCTTACCAAAGGAATCGTGGGGCGGTAAGCTTTTGATATTGTTGGTGGAGCCAAGGGGAGTCGAACCCCTGACCTCCTGAATGCCATTCAGCGAAATGATGGAGCCCTTTGGCGCCGGCCGGCATCGCCGGATACATGTCCGACTTGCCAAGCGATCGTGACGCATCTCCGGTGTGAGTTGCAGGCTCCGATGGCGAAGTTCGCACGAGGCTCAATTCCGTCTGGAGGCAGCCTCCCGCATCGTCATCATCCTCAGACATGCCTCGCGCTCGCCGCCCGTCGGGATCCTCGCGTTCACTGCATTTGCTCCCGCCCTGCTTCCATGGATTGGGGCAGAAGGGACCGCCGGGAGTTATAGTTCCGTATGCCATTGAAATTGCACTTAAACATGGAGCGGGCGAAGGGATTCGAACCCTCGACCCCAACCTTGGCAAGGTTGCATTTCGGTCGGCAATCGGTGCGTGAAAGGCCACGGCCTTCACGGAGTTCAAGGTGGGACACGCCGACGGATCTCCGCGCTCCATCCGTCCCCGGGACCGACCGGCGACATGCCGCAGATGCCCAACTACAACGACCAAGGCACCAAGAGCAACGGCACGGCGATGAATGCAATGAACACCATGGCGCCGGGCTCCTTTACGTCTTGCTCGAATAATTTCCCGCGGAATTTCGGCGCCCTTGGCCTTCTCCATCTCCTTCAGCAGTGCGCGCCCATGCGGTCCTGGGCACGCAAGCGGATTGGCACCCGAATTGGCACCGGACGCACTGAAACAGGCCGGGACGGACCGTCACGAACGGCGTCGGCAGATAGGTGAAAACGGCGGAAATCCTGACTACTGAGGACCGACCAGGACGGGTCAGGATGGTGGCGCACGCATTAGCAAACCGCCGCCTTCAGCCACTCGGCCACCCCTCCGCCGGGGTACCAACACGGCGTTTGCAGTGAGGTATCTAGGACTTCTGCCTCGCAGCGTCAAACACCTGGTTCAGGGCTGCCGTCACGGCTGCAGCCGGACAAATGGCGAGCTAAACAGCGCCGCGCAGGCAGCCTAAACTGCGCTGCAATGCGCTCGATCATATTCCTGCCGGTGCTGTTCGCTCTTGTGCTCAACCTCGTCGTGCCGCAAGCCCACGCGGCACAACCGGCTCCCTCGCCCGACTCGTCGGCACGGGTGGCGCAATTGCGGGCGCTGCTCGCGTCGGAGCAGGGCGCGGCCATCCTCGACCTATTGGGCGATCCGGAGGTTCGCGAGGCCATTCTGCAGGACCCCGCATCGGCCGCATCGCGTCAGGCCGGAACCGCAACGGCCGGCGAGATGATGGACGGTATGCTCACCGGCGTCCGCACCCGGCTATGGGGCCTGGCAGCGGAGCTCGCGCATATCCCGGACGAATTGCAACAGGTCTGGGCCAGACTGCGGTCGCAGTTGCCGGGTTCCGAGCTGCTCCGGCTGGTCGGCTCCTTGGCGGTGTTTCTCGCCGGCGGCATCGGTGCGCAGATGCTGTTCTATCGGCTGGCGCGTCCCTGGCGTGAGCATTTCGGTGCCCTGACGCTCGCTACGCCACGCGAGCGCGCCGCCACGGTGTGCGAGCGGCTGCTGTTCGCCACGCTGATCATCCTCGCGTTCACCGCCGGCAGCATGGGCGCGTTTCTGCTGTTCGCCTGGCCGCCGCTGACCGGATCGATCATCCTCGGCTACCTGCTCGCCTTCCTGGTCGTCCGCCTTGGCGCGACATCCACCCGGTTCTTTCTCGCTCCCACCGCCGAACGCCTACGGCTGGTGCCCGTCTGTACCGAGACCGCGTGGTTCTGGCATCGCTGGGTCGCGCGGCTGGTCGGCATTGCAGCCATCGGCTGGCAGACGCTGCTGACGCTTCGCACCCTCGGCATGTCGCAACCGGGTCTCGATGTATTGCTCCAGCTGCTGCTGCTGTTGCTGGCGGGTCTCGGCATCTGGATAGTCTGGACAATGCCCACGGTGAGCGGGGCAACGGCACAGCGCCTACGGGGGCCGGTGCCGCGTCTGGTGATGTCGCTCGCTCTCGTCCTCGACTGGCTCTTATTCCTGATGGGCGCGACGGCGCTGGGTTGGACGCTGCTGATCCTGGCCGCGGTCCCGGCCGCAATCTACATTCTCGGCAGCTCTGCCTCGTTCGTAATACTCGGCTGGTGGGAGGACGCCGGCGACGATCGGTCCGCACATCTGGCGATCGCCGGACGCGCCATCCAGACGCTTGTCGTGCTGCTCACTGCGGCGGCGATGGTGCATGTCTGGCAGATCGACCTTACCAGGATGACCAATATGGACACGCCGATGACGCGCATCGCGCGTGGCCTGCTCGAGGCGCTGGTGATCCTGGTGATCGCTGATCTGCTGTGGCAGGTGGTGCGCGTGCTGATCGACACCCGCCTGGCCGGGGATGCGACGGCGATCGATAACCTGGACGATGACGCGCTGCGCCGGCGGGCGCGCCTGCGCACGCTGCTGCCGGTGCTGCGCAACTTCGCCTTCTTCATCGTGCTGGTGATGGCATCGTTGAGCGCGCTGGCAGCCATGGGGCTGCAGATCGGCCCGCTGCTCGCCGGCGCCGGCGTCGTCGGCATTGCGGTCGGCTTCGGCGCCCAGACGCTGGTACGCGACATCCTCTCCGGCGTGTTCTTCCTGCTCGACGACGCATTCCGCGTCGGTGAGTACATCGAAAGCGGCGGAATCCGCGGGACGGTGGAAAGCTTCTCGCTACGATCGGTCAAGCTGCGGCATCTGAACGGTCAATTGCACACTGTGCCGTTCGGCGACCTGAAGGCGATCACGAATTATTCGCGCGACTGGGTGGTGGAAATCGTCCACGTCGTGATGACCTACGACACCGATCTGGATCTCCTGGAAAGCGTCGTGGAGACTGTGAGCGACGAGCTGATGGAAGATCCTGCGATCGCCCCGGAGATGATTGAACCGCTGAAGTCGCTTGGCGTGCAGGCGATGATCGACACTGGTATGCAGATCGGGTTGATGTTCAAGACGCGCCCCGGCCACCAGTTTGCCGTGCGCCGCGTCGTGTTCGGCCGGATCAAGTCAGCGTTCGCGGCGCACGGGATTCGCTTCGCGACTGCGCTGGTGCAACCGGTGGGCAGCGCCGGGTCGGCGGCGGGTGTCTGAGACTGCCGGAGCGTCAGCTCAGCGCGACCTCGAAGCCGCGCTTGGTGCCGGGTCGCGCCATCATCGCCTCATACCAGCGCCTGACGTTGGGGAAATCGGCGAGGTCCACCTGATGGCGCTCATGGCGCCAGGCCCAGCCGAGGATGGCGAAGTCAGCGATCGACACCGGACCGCCGGCGAACTCGACCTGCGACAGGCGCTTGTCCAGCACGCCGTACAGGCGGCGCGTCTCCTTGGAATAACGCTCCAGGCCGTAGCGACGGTCCTGTTCATTCTCGACCTGCAGGAAGTGATGCACCTGGCCGGGCATCGGCCCGAAGCCGCCCATCTGCCACATCAGCCATTCCAGCACCGGAACCTGGGCGCGGAGATCGGACGGATAGAATTTTCCGGTCTTCACGCCGAGATAGATCAGGATCGCGCCTGACTCGAAGATGGAAATCGGCGTGCCACCCGGACCGTCGGGATCGATGATCGCGGGAATGCGGTTGTTCGGGCTGATCTTCAGAAAATCGGGATTGAACTGCTCGCCCTTGCCGATGTTTACCGGATGGACCTTGTAGGGTAGGCCCATCTCCTCCAGCGCCACGCTGATCTTGCGGCCATTGGGCGTGTTCCAGGTGTAGAGTTCGATCGGCATTGCTTACTCCTTCGATAGCTCACGCTTCAGCGCATCGTTGACCAGCCCGGGATTGCCCTTGCCGGCCATCGCCTTCATCACCTGGCCGACGAAGAAGCCGAACAGCTTCTCGCGACCGGCCCGGTATTCCGCCACCTTGTCGGCATTCGCCGCCAGCACGCTCGCGACCGTCGCATCGATCGCACCGGTGTCGGTGACCTGACGCAGACCTTTCGCCTCGATGATGGCGGCAGGGTCGCCACCGGTATCCACCATCGCCTCGAACACGTCCTTGGCGATGCGACCGCTGATCGTGTTGTCGGCCATGAGATCGAGCAGCCTGCCGAGCGCCGCCGCGGATACCGGGCTGTCGGCGATGGTGCGTCCGGCCCGATTCAAGGCGGCGAACAGATCGCCCATCACCCAGTTCGCGGCAAGCTTCGCGTCGCGCCGATTGGCCACCGCCTCGAAAAAATCCGCCGTCGCCTGCTCGGCCACCAGCACGCCGGCATCGTACGCTGTCAGCCCGTAGTCGTGCATGAAACGGCGCTTCTTCGCGTCAGGCAGCTCAGGCAGCTTCGCCTTCAGCTCCGCCACCCACCCCTCGTCCAGCACCAGCGGCAGCAGATCCGGATCGGGGAAATAACGATAGTCGTGCGCGTCCTCCTTGCTGCGCATCGACCGCGTCGTTCCCCGTTCGAACAGCCGCGTCTCCTGCTCGACAGTGCCACCTGATTCCCACACCGCGACCTGCCGCTTCGCCTCCGCCTCTATCGCCTGCATGACGAAGCGCACCGAGTTGACGTTCTTCACCTCGCAGCGCGTGCGGTACGGCTCGCCATGCCTGCGCACCGACACGTTCACATCGGCGCGCATGGAGCCTTCCTCCATGTTGCCGTCGCAGGTGCCGAGATAGCGCAGGATGGTGCGCAGCTTGCGCACATAGGCGCCGGCCTCCTCGGGCGAGCGGATATCGGGTTCCGACACGATCTCCATCAGCGCCACGCCTGATCGGTTCAGATCGACGTAGGTCTTGGTGGGGTGCTGATCGTGCAGCGACTTCCCCGCATCCTGCTCCAGGTGCAGGCGCGTGATGCCGATCTCACGCGTGGAACCATCGGCAAGCTCGATCTCTATCTTGCCCTCGCCGACGACAGGATGCTCATACTGGCTGATCTGGTATCCGGCCGGCAGATCGGCATAAAAATAGTTCTTGCGATCGAACCGGCTGACCAAGTGGATGCGCGCATTTAGCCCGAGCCCGGTGCGCACCGCCTGCGCCACGCACTCGCGGTTGATCACCGGCAGCATGCCGGGAAATGCGGCGTCGACAAAGCTCACCTGCGCGTTGGGCGGTGCGCCGAAATCGGTGGCGGCGCCGGAGAACAGCTTTGCCCGGCTGATCACTTGGGCATGCACCTCCAGGCCGACCACCACTTCCCACGCGCCGGTCGAGCCTTCAATGGAATAGGTCATTGGTCTGTTCCAGTCTGAAGTCCAGGTCCTTGCTCGGCTATTAGCCGCCACAACACCCGACAGCAACTCGAGGCAGCACTCGCAGGTATGTACACGGATTGACGTCACGCTGACCCGGTCAGAAAATCACGACCGAAGCTCGGGAGCCCATATGCCTGTCACACGCCCATTCCGATCCGGCAACAGCCAGGCCGTGCGAATCCCGGCGAAGTTGGCCTATGCCGATACCAGCGTCGAATTGACCATCACACGGCATGGCGACGTGATCACGATTTTCCCCGGACGGCAGGACTTGCGGGCCGCGGTCAGCGAACTGCGGGCCATGCCGAAGCCATCCGCGGTGCAGCATCGTGAACCGATCGAGCTACCCGACCGGGACTGAGCGTGGCGTATTTGATCGATACCAACATCGCCATCCACGCGCGGGATGGAACAGATGCGGTGCTCGACAAGCTGGTAGAACACGACGGCGCGGTGCTGTTGTCAGCCTTGAGCCTCGTGGAGCTGCAACGCGGGATCTACCGCTCCCCGGCGGATACAGTGATCCGTCGCATGCGCCCGGACGTACTGCTCAGGCACATCCCGGTGCTGCCGTTCGATGCGGCGGCGGCGGAGATCGCAGCGCACGCGATCAGTACACGCATTCGATTTTCTGGCAACCAACAACGTTGCGGATTTTCGCGACATCCCGAGCCTGGAAGTTGAGAATTGGGTCCCCTGAGTGTGCTCGCGTGTCACGCCCTGATCTGCGGCACCGCATCGAACCCCGCCGCACGCTCCAGCGCGGCGCCTACGGCGAACAGCGTTTCCTCGTCGAACGGCCTGCCGATCACCTGCAACCCGAGCGGCAGGCCGTTGGCATCGAGCCCCGCCGGCACCGAGATGGCCGGTACGCCGGCCAGATCGGCGGGGCCGGTGAATACATCGTTCAGGTACATCTGCACTGGGTCATCCATGTTCTCGCCTTGCGCGAATGCCGCCGACGGCGCGGTCGGAGCGACCAGGGCGTCCACATTCGCAAATGCCTCAGTGAAATCACGCAGGATCAACGCCCGCACCTTCTGCGCCCTCAGGTAGTAGGCGTCGTAATAGCCCGCCGACAGCACATACGTGCCGATCAGGATGCGCCGCCGCACCTCCGCCCCGAATCCCGACGCACGCGTGCGCTCGTACAGGTCGCGCAGGTCCTCGCCCGGCTCGCGCAAGCCGAAGCGCACGCCGTCATAGCGCGCCAGGTTCGATGACGCCTCGGCCGGTGCGACGATGTAATACGCCGGCAGCGCATATTTCGTGTGCGGCAGCGAGACGTCGACGACCTCCGCTCCGGCGTCCCGCAGCCAGGCCAGCCCTTGCTGCCACAAGGTCTCGATCTCGCCCTGCATGCCGTCCACGCGATACTCGCGCGGCACCCCGATGCGCATGCCTTTGACGCTGCGCCGGCACGCCGCCTCATAGTCGGGCACCGGCAGATCGGCACTGGTCGAGTCCTTCGGATCATGTCCTGCCATCGACCGCAGCAGGATCGCGCAGTCCTCCACCGTGCGCGCGAACGGCCCCGGGTGGTCGAGCGACGACGCAAACGCCACCACGCCCCAGCGCGAACAGCGGCCATAGGTCGGCTTCATCCCGACAATCCCGCAGAAGGACGCTGGCTGACGGATCGAGCCGCCGGTATCCGTCCCGGTGGCCCCCATCGCCAACCGCGCCGACACGGCGGCCGCCGAACCGCCCGACGAGCCGCCTGGCACCAGCACGGCGTCGGCGTCCTGCCGCCGCTGCCACGGGTTGGCCACCGGCCCGTAGGCCGAGGTCATGTTGGACGACCCCATGGCGAACTCGTCCATGTTCGACTTGCCAAGGAAAATCGCGCCGTCGCGCAGCAGGTTGGCGCTGACGGTGCTTTCGTACGGCGGCGCAAACGGCCCCAGGATGCGGCTGCCCGCGGTGGTGCGCACGCCCTCGGTGCAGAACAGGTCCTTGATCGCCAGCGGGATGCCGGTCAACGGCGCGAACTCCCCGCGCGCCAGGGCAGCGTCCGCCGCGTCGGCCTGCGCCAGCGCGCGCTCGCCGGTCACCGTGATGAAGGCGTTCAGCCGGGGGTTCAGCGCCGCGATCGCCGCCAGATGCACCTCGGTCAGGTCACGCGCGCTGAATTCGCGCGCCCGCAGCCCGGTACGCGCCGCGGCGATGGTCAGGTCGGTGAGGGTCATCCAGCCTGACCCTCACTCGTCGTGGCCGACCGTGAACCGGCGCTCACTCGACCACCTTGGGAACGGCGAAGAAATCCCCCGCCCGATCAGGCGCGTTGGCCAGCACCTTCTCGGGATAACCCCCGTCGGTCACTACGTCCTCGCGCATCTTCAGCGCCATCTGTGCCGCGCCGGTGAGCGGTTCGATGCCGTCGACGTTCACCTCGTTGAGCTGCTCGATCCAGCCCAGGATACCGTTCAGCTCCGCCGCCAGCGCGGGCAACTCGGCATCCTCGACATGGATGCGGGCAAGTGCCGCGATGCGGCGGATGGTCGCGGGCTCCAGCGACATGACGGCGAACCTTTTCCGGATTAGATCCCCGGACCATAACCACGGCCGATGGCCCTGTTCAACCTACACGACCTCCGCGCGGCGCTGGCCCGCGAGCAGCGGCTGATCGGGCTGGACCCCGGCGCACGCACCATCGGCGTCGCGCTGTCCGATGTTGGCCGGTCGCTGGCCTCGCCTTACGGCGCAATCAGGCGCGGGAAGCTGCGCGACAACGCCGCCGAGATCGTCGCCATCGCGCTGAAGGAGGGTGCCGGCGGACTGGTGGTGGGCCTGCCGCTGTCGATGGATGGCTCCGTGGGGCCGGCGGCACAGGCGGCGCGCGATTGGGCTTTGGCGCTGTCGGAGGCCACCGGCCTGCCGACTGCGCTGTGGGACGAACGGCTGTCGTCCGCCGCGGTCAATCGGCTTTTGGTTGGCGAGTTCGATCTTAGCCGACGCAAGCGAGCTGCAGCTGTGGACCGGATGGCGGCTGCCTGGATGCTGCAGGCGGCACTGGATGCCGGCCGCTGATCGGACAGATTACGCGTTGCGTCTCTTGCCCCTGTGCTGGACCGCAAGCGACAGCAGCCCGCCGGCCAGGAAGAGAGCGAACATCGGAGGTTCCGGAACGGCGACCGCCGGCACCACGGTAACGGTGCCATCGGCGCGGCTGGAAGGCCCAAAATCCGAGAATTGGCCGGACTCCACCGTCGTCGCGAAGATTGTGTAGTCCATATTGCCGAAGAACGGCTGTGGGCCGGACGCGTCGAAAATGTCCACCAGGAAATCGCTGAGACCGTCCGTCAGCCCGCCCGTCCCCTCGTCGACGCCGCCAATCTGCACCTCATCGGTGTTGGCAGCGCTGTAGGAGAAGGCGATCGGCGAGCCGACGGTCACATTCAGGCTGTTCACCATAAGACCGCTGGTCTGGTTCGCGATGGTGTCGAGGGCAGGGTCGAATGTAACCGTGAACGAGCCGATGACCGGATTGAACGGCGCCGCCACGTTGTTTCCGGTCAGGTCGTGGATGTTGTTGACCGTGACGTCGTAGGTGCGAGTGATCGGAGCCGCCGCTGCAGGAACGGCCAGGGCCATCACGAGTATTGCCACCGGTCCCAATCGGCACGCCCCGGATTTCGCCTTGCCGGGACAAGCCAGGTCTGCAGCTGGTTGCATGTCGCGCGTTTCCCCTGCTGCCCGATGACCTGTCCATCGGGCCAGACAGGGACTCGCTGCCAGCCGGATTTATTCCCGTCGCGATTGCGCTGCCCGTTACGGCCGCTGCACCAGCTCGATCATGTAGCCGTCCGGATCCTTGACGAACGCGATGATCGTGGTGCCGAACTTCACCGGCCCCGCCGGCCGCGTAACCGTGCCACCGGCCTTGGCCGCGACATCGCAGGCCGCCGCCACGTCGGGCACCCCGATTGCCAGATGGCCGAACGCACCGCCCATCTCGTATTTCTCGACGCCGTAGTTGTAGGTCAGCTCGATCGCGGTGTTGCTGTCCTCATCGCCGTAGCCGACGAACGACAGCGTGTATTTCCCGTCCGGCACGTCGCGCCGGCGCAGCTCCTTCATGCCGAACGCCTTCGAGTAGAAGCCGACGCTGCGATCCAGGTCGCCCACGCGCAGCATAGTGTGCAGATAGCGGCTCATATATTCCCTCCCCTCGCGGACAAATCATCCGGACCGAGACCCAGCAGGAACAGTCCCGCCGCGTCCGCCACGACGATCGTGGCGTCGCGCTCGGCCAGAATGGTGCCTCCGGCCTCGAAAGCAACCCCCCGAAGACCGGCCCCCGCCGCACCACGCAACGTCTCGGGTCCGACGGTCGGCAGATCGGCGCGGCGGTCCTGACCAGGCTTCACCAGCTTCACCAACACCCCGCCCCGCCCTGGCGCCGCCAAAGCCACGCAGCGCGCCAGCATCGCGTCGGTGCCCTCGGCTGCCTCGACCGCAAGCACGATCCCCTGCTGCACCACGCAACCCTGCCCGACATCGATCGCGCCAAGAGCGCGCGCAACGGCGATGCCGCGGCGGATGTCCGCCAACGCGACCGCATCCGGAGCGGCATGTGACAGCAGCCCGGCGGGACCCAGCGCCTCGTTCAGGATCTCGTGAGCGCCAAGCACGCGAAAGCCCTCCTCGGCAAACACCCTGACCACGGCCGCCAACAGCCCATCGTCACCTGCGAACGCCGCGCGACCGATACGGGCCAGGATCCGTGCACCCTCGGCATCCGGACGGAGATCGAGCAGCGATGGCCGCCGCACCGGCCCGACCAGCACGAGGTCCTCGCAGCCATGTTCTCGCAATGCGGCAAGGATCCGTCCGGCGGCGAGGATCCGCACGACCTCGTGCGGCCAGGGGGCCAGCACGGCAGGGTCGGCGAACCCCTCCAATCCGACCAAAAACACGTTCCGCCCGGCCGCGCGAGCTGCCGCCGCCACCTGGCCCGGTAACCGTCCGCCGCCCGCCAGGATGCCGAGCGTTCGGCGTTCCGCCGCCACCTTCTATTCCGCGCGGATCAGACCGCGGTGGCTGGGGGCATCGATGAATGCCAGCACCTCGGCCACCAGCGCCTCGTCGCCATATCGCGCGCGCGCGGCCGCCAGCCGCTGGGCAAACACGCCCTGACGGCGGAACAGGTCGCGGAACGCATTGTGCAGCAACTGGATCTGCGCCTTGTCGAACCCTCGTCGCTTCAGGCCGATGACATTCAGTCCCGCCAGCCGCGCGCGGTTGCCCAGCACGCTGCCGAACGGGATCACGTCTGCCTCGACGCCGGACACGCCGCCGATCATCGCAGCGCGGCCGATGCGGACGTACTGGTGGATCGCTGCCGCGCCGCCGATCACCGCATGATCGGCGATCGCGACATGACCGCCCATTACCACGTTGTTGGCGATGATCACGTGATCGCCCACCGTGCAGTCATGCGCGACATGCGCCACCGCCATCAGCAGGCAGTCAGCGCCCACCCTGGTGATCCCCTTGCCCGTGACCGTGCCGCGATGGATTGTGCAGTGCTCGCGTACCTGGGTGCGTGCGCCGATCTCGCAACGTGTCGGTTGACCGGCATACTTCAGGTCCTGCGGCGCGAGGCCGACCGTACAGAACGGGTACAGCACGACATCCTGACCGATCCTGGTATGCCCGTCCACCACGACATGCGACACCAGTTCGACGCCGTCCTCGATCGCCACGTCGCCGCCGACGGTGCAGTAGGGACCGATCCGAACCCCCACCCCCAACTCTGCGCCGCGCGCGACCATGGCGGTTGGATGGATGACCGCACCGGCCGGCCGCAGCGCAATCGTCTCGGGCATGGCATCCATTCTGGCGCAACTCACTGGCGGGAAAGACGGCGCAGGCTAGGGCGGGGCAGGCCGGCGACCAACTCAATCATTGTTGCCTGATATTTCGATGATCAGCCTGTAACCGATTGTTTCCCCGAAGATTTTGGCGTGATTGAGGCAACCGTCAGGACGGCGGCGCACGGTCCATGATCATCGCGGCATAGGTAGCCTCGGCCACCGACACCCCATCGACCCGAGCCACCGCGCTGAACTTCCAAACATTGCCGCGATTACGATCCTTGGTGACATGGATGCGGAGCTGGTCCCCCGGTACCACCGGGCGGCGGAACTTTGCGTTCTCGATCGACATGAAATACACCACCTTGCCGGCGGCATCCGGGCCCAGCGTTTCAACCACCAGTACCGCCGCGGTCTGCGCCATGCTCTCGATGATCAGCACGCCCGGCATCACCGGGTGGTTCGGGAAGTGGCCGGCAAAGAACGACTCGTTCACCGAAACGTTCTTGACGCCGACCGCGGAGCGGTTACGGACAACGTCGACCACGCGGTCGATCATCAGGAACGGGTAGCGGTGCGGAATCGCGTGCATGATGCGCGCGACGTCGACCACATCGATGGTGGAATCTGACGAAAGTGCCTCAGTCGCGGGCGAATCCATGACGATCAGTCCGTATCTGTCTCCGACCCAGCCGCCTTGCCCCCTGAACGCTTGGCGGTCGCCTGCCGCACCAGCCGCCGCAATACGGCGACATGACGAAAGAACTCGCGCACCGGTTGCGCCGGGCTGCCTACCACTTCGGCGCCAGACGGCACATCCGACATCACACCAGCCTGCGCCCCGATGCGTGCCCGGCGCCCGATCCGCAGATGGCCCGTCAGACCCGCCTGGCCGCCGATCATGACGTGGTCTTCCAGGATCGTGGATCCGGAAATACCGACCTGCGAAACGATCACGCAGCCGCGACCAAGGCACACGTTGTGCCCGATCTGCACCAGGTTGTCGAGGCGCGACCCGGCGCCGATGCGGGTATCATGCATCGAGCCGCGATCGATCGTCGTGTTCGCGCCGATCTCCACATCGTCTTCCAGCACCACGCGGCCAAGTTGCGGCACGCTCAGAAACTGCTCGCCTCTCAGCGCCAATCCAAACCCGTCCTGGCCGATGCGTGCACCGGGGTAGACAATCACGCGGTCGCCCAGCAGCGCGTGACTGAGCGATACATGGGCGCCAATCCGGCAGTCCGCACCCAGCACCACACCGTCGCCGACGACGGCCGCGGGGCCGATCCGGCAGCGTGGCCCGATCTCGGCCCCGGCGCCGATCACGACCAGCGGTCCGATCTCGGCGCTGGCGTCCACCGCGGCATCCGGCGCTACCACCGCGGACGCATGCACCCCAGGCTGCGCCGGCGGAAGCGGGTGAAACAGCGCTGCCACGCGAGCCCAGGCCGCATATGGCTCGGCGGCCACGATGGCGACCGAGGTGGGCGGAACGCGTTCCGCAACATCGGGATGCACAATCACCGCGCCGGCACGCGTCGCGGCCAGCACGGGGACATACTTGCGGTTGTCAAGGAAGCTCACATCGTCCGGCTCCGCGGTCTGCAACGGCGCCACGCCGGTCAGCATCAGGCGACGCGACGGAGCCTGCGCCTCCGCCGCGTCCGTCACCGCCGCCAGGCTATGCGGGCCGCTCCGGCGGAAAAATCGCGGGTCCCCGGCAATCGGCGGCCAATCCATCTGCCCGGACCTTACGCCGGCTCACCGATGCGGTTGCTGCGCGGCCGGCGCCAGGGTGGCGGGCGGCTTCCCGGGCGCCGCAGCCTGGGCGGCCGGCTGCGCTGCGGTCTGCGCGCTCGCCGGTGTGGCACCCTCCTTCGCCTGCATCGCAACCGGCGAGACGCCTTCGGGCGGGATCACCACCCCCGCCAGAACTTTGTTTACGTCGTCCACCACCGCAGGCGTCAGGTCGAATTCGTTGGTCACGCCGAGAATCTGGGCGCGGTTCAGCACCAGGTTGATGCCGCGGCTGGTCGCGACCTGTTGGGTCACCAGTTCGACGGCACGCTCAATTTGCGCCATCACGTACTGACTTGCCTCCTGGATGACGCGATTCCGCTCGCCGAACACACGCCGCGACTCGGCGATACGGTCCTGCAGGTCCTTTTCGCGGTTGCGGATCTGCTCAGGCGTGAGCTTGGCGCGCTCATTGGCCAACGCCTGCCCGAGGTCGCGCAACGTCACCTGCTCTTTCTGCGCGTCCTCGTTGAGCTTCTGCCGCCGCGCGACAAACTCCTTGTCCGCTTGCTGAAACGCCGTCGAGGCACGCATCACGTCGGCCACCGAAAGAACGCCGACGATGGCCGCTGGCGGCGTGGGACCTTTCGGCAGCGGCGGCACCTCGGGTGGTGGCGGAAGCTGCACCTGGACCTGCGTCTGGGGCTGGCCTTCCGGGCCGATCGCCCCCCCCTCGGTCGCCAGACCGGGGGCGACGCCCTGCACTTCCGACTGAGGTCCCGATGGCGGGCGTGGCGCCGGACGTGCCGGGGCCGCAGCACGCGGTTGATTTGGCACGAACCATTGCGGGCTCTGCTGCGCCGTGGCCGGCAGTAACTGGACTGACAACGTAGCCGCCGCCAGGGCGGCGGTCGCGAGAAGGCGGGATTTGATCACTAGAACCTCGTACCGAAGCCGAATCGGAAGATCTGCGTCTGATCCTTAGGTTGCTTGATCACAAACGGCGTCAAGTCAATGTTTAGCAGACCGAACTGGGTATGCCAGGACAAACCGACGCCGATTCCGACGCGCGGCTGAGCGGAGGCGACAATCACACATGGCACCCCGGTCGCTTCGACGCAGACGCCCCGGTTCTGAAAGCTCAACTCGCTCAGGCCGCCGACATCTATGAAAGTGCGGCCGGACAACCCGATATCGGCCGAGATCGGCAGGGGAAAGTGCAGCTCGGTCAACTCCGTCCAGATGAACCGCCCGCCTACCGGGTCGCCGGTGATCGCGTCGTGGGGACCCGCGCCGCCGATCTGGAACCCGCGCAGATTGTCGCCGCCCAGGAAGAACCGGTCGATGATCTGCTCCTGCTGCCCTTCGTTGAACAGATAGCCGATGTTCCCCGACAGCGAGACGCCCCAATCGCTGTTGCCCGTAAAGCGGTCCAGTGGAATGAAATACTGGCCGTTGACGTTGCTGCGGACGAAGTGCGCGTTGCCACCCAGGCCGGCGACATCGGTGCCGACGGAGAGAAGATAGCCGGTATGCGGATCGACCTTGCTGTCGCGGTGGTCGTAGGTGATCGCCTGGCTGACCTGTGACAGCAGAGTATAGCCGGCTTCCTGCGCAATGAAGAAGCTGGCGTTCGGCGCAACGTTGAAAACAGTACAGACCGACCAGCGAGTAGCTCCAGACCTGACGCAGATACTCGTTGAAATCGTAGCCCGCGCGCATGTCGAAGCCGACCCGCTTTTCGTCATACGGTTCGGTGCCAAGGTAGTTGGTTTCGATGTAGAATATATCGCCGCCCACGACCAGGTTCCGGTCGAGGAAGTAGGGATCCGTGATCGAGCCGGTGATCGAGCTCCGCCGCTGCGCCAACACGCCGTTGATGCCGGCGGCGATGCCAGTGCCGACCAAATTGCGTTCGCTCAGACCGACATCGAGCAACGCGCCGGCGTCGGTCGAGTAGCCGCCGCCCAGTGTCAGTTCGCCGGTGGCCTTTTCGTCGATCGTGGTGGTCAGCACCGCCTTGTCCGGCACCGATCCTGGCGATGACTTGATGTCGACACCGTTGAAGTAGTTGAGGTCCTGGAGCCGTTGCCGCGAGCGACGCACCGCCTCGGCGTTAAGGGCATCGCCCTCGGCCAGACGGAACTCGCGCCGGATCACCTTGTCCTGGGTACGGGTGTTGCCGACGATATCGATCCGCTCGACGTAGACCCGCGGGCCTTCACCGACATCGAACGTGAGATCGACTACGCGCTTGTCGAAGTCGCGGGTGATCTTCGGCTTGACCTCGACGAACGCAAAGCCACGATTGTGCACCTCGAGTTCTATCGCGTCGACGCTCCGGCCGACGGCGTCGCCGTCGTACCAGTCGCCTTCGCTGATTTCGAGAGCTCCGCGCAAGTCGTCGCCGCTGATGTTGCGAAGCTGGGAGTTGATCGTGATTTTGCCGACGCGATAGCGTTCACCTTCGCTGATGGCGAAGGTAAGGAAGAAGCCGGACCGGTCAGGCGCCAACTCCGATTTCGCAGCCCGCACTTCGAAATCGATGTAGCCGTTCTTCAGGTAGAAGCGCCGCAGCAGCTCCTTGTCGAAATTCAGCCGGTCCGGATCATATTCATCCGACGTGGAAAGGAAGCGCCACCAGCGTTCCTCGCGGGTGTTGATCACCTCCGACAGACGATCCTCGCTGAACGCGTGATTGCCGACGAACACGATCTTGCTGATCAGCGTCACCGAGCCGTCGTTGATCTGGAACACGACATCGACACGGTTCTGATCCAGCCGGATGACCTGCGGATCGACGCGGGCGTTGTAGTAGCCCTTCTTGGCGTACAAATCGAGTATGTGCTGTCGATCCTGTTCGGCCAGTGCCGGCGTGAACACCGCGCGAGGCTTCAGCTGCATTTCCGGCCGCAGTTGATCATCGGTCAACTTGTGGTTGCCTTCGAAGGCCACGCGGTTGACCAACGGATTCTCTGCCACGCGTACCAAAACCGTGTCGCCTTCTCGAGTGATGCGCACGTCCTGGAACAGGCCGGTGGCGTAAAGCGTCTTCAGACTGCGGTCCAGCCGGTCGGGATCGAACGGGTCGCCAGGCTGCACCAGCATGTAAGAGAGGATTGTCCCGGTCTCGATTCGCTGGTTGCCCTCAACCTTGATCGCCGTGATCGTACCGCCGGCTCGCACCGGAGCGGCTGCGGGGGCAACCGCCGATCGGGCCGGGGCTGCGGGGCGCTGCGGCGCCGACGGTACGGCGGGCCCCTGGGCGACTGCAGTTCCAACCAGCCATATCGGCAACAGGCAGGCGGCAAGCCACCTCGCGGCGCGTCTACGAATCAAAAAAGCACCCCCCTTATTCAAGCGCCATAGCAGGATCGCGCCGCAACAGGCCATTCCGAATTGCCGAGTACCCAGGATACAGGTCGTCTCCGGCCGGCGCCAGCCGGAGGCATCCCGCCGGCCGAGCACCCTCCCAAAACGCGTCACATTGTCGGCAAATATATTGCCGGCATCAAGGTCGGGCGACCACCGATGATCCTGGGTCGGAAGCTACCGGCGCGGAGGCCCTTCGATGTGGTCCGGCAGGTGGAGGTCGAGGACGCGGTGTGGGACGGCAAGGCGGTGAAGCACAGTCACGCCGCTTGTCCTGTCCGGCTGGCTGGGGCGGGAGGATTCGAACCTCCGGTGGCGGAACCAAAATCCGCTGCCTTACCCCTTGGCTACGCCCCATTCGGCAGTGCGTGAATAGGTCGCGTACTGTGCCGCGTAAAGCCTTGCTCAATCGCGCCGTAGCGAACCGCCCCAGCACCACCAGCCGCGCCGCCGTATCGGCCCAAGTGCGTGGCGGGCGGCAGCGGCATCGGCATAGACACCAAAGCAGGTCGCGCCCGAGCCGCTCATCCGCGCCAGCTGGCAACCTGGCGTCGCCGCGAGTTCCATCAGGACATCGCCGATCGCCGGCCGCATCGCGATGGCGGCCGGTGCCAGGTCATTGCGCAATCGCCCGAGGTCGGCGGCCATGGCCGCCACGTCGTCCCAGCCGGCCGGCAAAGTTGCCGGCTGCGACCACGGGTCACGCCGCATGCGGAATACTTCGGCGGTGGCCACGGTAATCCCGGGATTGACCAGCACCATGCCAAACGCCGGCAGCACCGGCGCCGGTTCCAGTTGTTCGCCGATCCCACCCATGCGGGCAGCGCGCCCGGCGAGACATACCGATACGTCCGCGCCAAGACCCGATGCCAACCTGGCCAACACCGCTGGATCGGGCGCCAGACACCAAAGACGGCACAGCAGCCGCAACGCCGCCGCCGCATCGGCCGAACCACCGCCGATGCCGGATGCCACCGGCAGGTGCTTGTCCAGCACCAGATGCGCGCCGCTCGTCACGCCAGCCTCCGACGCCAGCGCCCGCGCTGCACGGAGCACCAGATTGTTCGGTTCCGCGGCGAGCCCTTCGGCAAACGGCCCGACCAGACTTAGCGACAGTGTCGCCGCCGCCGCCGCACTCAGCCGGTCGCCGATCCCGGCGAACACGACCAGGCTGTCGAGCAGGTGATAGCCGTCGTCACGACGGCCGGTGACGTGCAGGTAGAGATTGACCTTCGCCGGTGCCGCCTCGGTCAACTGGTCCGACACCAACCCTACTGGCCGCTCACCACGGTCGGCTGCCAGCCGCCTTGCAGTTTCGCCTCCAGCTTTGCAGCGTCATCCGGCTCGGGATTGAAGATCAGCGCACGGCGCCACTGATAGGTCGCCTCCAGCTTGCGGCCGGCTGCCCAGTAGGCGTCACCGAGATGCCCGTTGATCGACGCATCCTCCGGTTCGAGCTCGACCGCCCGCTCGAGTGTCTGCACCGCGCCACCGATCTCGCCCTGGCGCAGCATCACCCAGCCCAGGCTATCGACGATGGCGCCGTCATCCGGCCGGCGCTGCACCGCCTTCTCGATCATCGCCCGTGCCCGCGTCAGGTTCTGGCCCATGTCAGCCCAGGAATAGCCGAGATAGTTCAGCACGAACGGCTGATCCGGGGCGAGCGCCAGGGCGTGTGTGAAGTCCGCCTCCGCCTTGCTCCACTGACGCACACGCTCGTAGCAGATGCCGCGATCGTAGAAGGCGAGCCAATCGGTCGGCCCGGGCGTCTTGATCCGCCCGATGGCACGGTCATATGCGGCGATCGCATCGGCGAAGCGCTGCTTGCCGCGCAGCAGATCGCCCTCGCGCATGGCAGGAATCGGGCTGTCCGGATAGTCGCGGGCGAGCCGCTGCAGTTCGCGCATTGCCTCCTCGGCGTGGCCCAGCCGCTCGCTCAGGGCAGCGCGCTGCAGCCGCACCACTGCGATCAGCGGGTCATCGTTGGCGACGGAAGCAAGCATCTGCAGCGAGTTCTCGAAGTGGCGCTGACCGTCCAGAATGTCGGAGGCCATCAATCTCGCTGCGGTAAAGTCGGGTCGCAGATCGAGGGCGAGGCGCAGCACCAGCATGGCGAAGTCGCCGGAATCCTGGTTGCGCAGGGAGGCCGCGAGCGCGAGGTAGGCCTCGGCGATCCCGTCGGTCGCGTGTGGCACTGCCGGGGCGATGCTGGCCGCGGTGAGCGCCGGCAAGGCAATTTCCATTTCCGGCGCATCCGCCGCCAAGTCGGTCAGCACGCGCTGCGCCCCACCGAGATGGCCGTGGCGCGCCTGTGCGCTGGCCAGTATCTGCGCCAGGCGGAGGTTCGTGCCGCCCAATTCACTTTGTGCCTGGCGATACAGGTTGGCAGCCTCCGCCGAGCGGCCGGCCTGATCGTTGATCAGTGCAGCATGCAGCGCATAAATGCCGCGGAATCGCCGGCCATCGATGAATGGACGCAACGTTGCCAGCGCGGCATCGGTGCGACCGTCGGCATGCTGCGACCAGGCAATCAGCAGCGGCTGCAAAAGCTGAGACAGGCCCTGCCGTGGCAGCATCTCGAAGCGATGTTCCGCTGCCGACCAATGGCCAGCGCGCACCTCCGCCTGACCAAGCAAAAGCTGCGCCGCCTGGCTGTCAGGCAGCTCGCGGGCAAGATGAACCGCCTCGGAGCGGCCGGCGATCAGGCTGGCGACGAAGGCCTGCTGGAGCAGGTCAGTATCATCCGGGCGGGCGGCGAGCGCGCGGAGGAACTGCGTGGCCGCCATCTGCGCATCCGCCTCGCTCATAGCGAAGCGGCCCGTCAGGTATTGGCCGAACACCCCGGACGACGCGTCATGACCAGCGTGTGCGGTAGCGCGGTTCGGGGACGGATCGGCTGCTGCGCAGGAGGACAGCAGGGTGAGGGCGAGAAGGAGCGCACGGCGTGCACTGCGGATTTGCTGCATTTTTTTTGTCTACTACAGGCGTTCGTAGAAGTCATGGGGATTTGAACTGTGTGCTGCCCGCGGCGTATCGAAAGCGCCTTGACTGGCCGCCCGTTCAAGCCTGCGTCCTGTGAGCGGTCGCCACAACAAAATCATCGACTGCTGCCGCAGAGCGTTGCAAAGGGTATCGCAACGTGCCCGGCGGGCTTCGTGTCGGGTCGCCGGTATCTCACGGGCTGTGGCGTGAACGCGACGAGCGACCGACAGAGGCGGTCTACTGCGCCGACCGATGGGCAGCCAGGCGTCCGCATGCCCAGGAGGCCGCGTCAGCAATTACAGGATCAGGATCAGACAGCAAGTCCGTCGCAACGCGCAACAACGACGGATCACCAGAGTTGCCGATCGCGATCAGCACGTTGCGCACGAAACGATTGCGCCCGATCCGCTTGATCGGCGACCCCGTGAACATGATGCGGAAACCGGCATCGTCCAGGGCGACCAGTTCAGCGAGCTGCGGTGCCGTCAGTTCGGCCCGGGCGCGCAGTTTGTCGTGTGGCGTCGCATGGGCGAACCAATTCCACGGGCAAACCGCGAGGCAGTCGTCGCAACCATAGATGCGATTGCCGATTAACGGGCGCAGTTCGTTCGGGATGGGCCCGTGGTGCTCGATGGTGAGATACGAGATGCAGCGTGTCGCATCGAGCCGATACGGTGCGGGGAACGCATCGGTCGGACAGACGGCGAGGCAGCGCGCACAGGTGCCGCAACGATCGCGGTGCGGCGCGTCGGGCGCAATGTCGAGCGTGGTGTAGATTTCGCCCAAAAACAGCCAGGAGCCGTGCGATCGCGAAACGAGGTTGGTGTGCTTGCCCTGCCAGCCGAGGCCGGCGCGTTCCGCCAGCGGCTTCTCCATCACCGGGGCAGTATCGACGAACACTTTTACCGCCGGACCAAAACGCGCCACGATGAACTGCGCCAGGTGCTTCAGCATGCCTTTCATCACGTCGTGATAGTCGCGGTTGCGGGCGTAGACCGAGATGGCGCCGCGATCAGTGAACGCGAGCGTGGCGAGCGGATCGTCATCGGGTGCGTAGTTCAGGCCGAGTGCGATCACGCTGCGCGCGTCGGGCCACAATTGCCGCGGATCGCCGCGTGCCGTCGCGCGCGTTGCTAGCCAACCCATGTCGCCATGCTGGCCCGCCGCAAGGAAGTCGGCCAGTCGTTCACGTGCCTGTGCACCGAGTTCCGCCCGGCAGAAGCCGATTGCGTCGAAACCGAGCGTGAACGCGCGCTCGCGGATCAGCGGCTTGGGATCAGAGACGCTCCGTCTGTCCTGGCCCGGCAACGCAAAGTCACTGACACGGAGTTACCCGGAGTGTACACGGAGTTGCACGGAGTAGGTTCTCAATGGCGCTTCGCGCGGGAGTTCGCACCTGCGGTGAATGCCCGCGGCGCGCGAAGCGCCATTCGCCTGCTCTGTGGAACTCCGTGTGCACTCCGTGTAACTCCGTGTCACCTTGATTGCACAGTTCCCTGACGCGTCGTGCCATAGCGCATGTCTTACCCCCGCCCCCGGTACGGCGCCACATCCTGCGGCGGAATCCAGGCGCCATCCGGCGGCGTTCCGGACTGCCAGAATACGTCGATCGGAATGCCGCCACGCGGATACCAGTAGCCGCCGATGCGCAGCCACACCGGGTCCAGCAGCGCCAACAGCTTCTCGGCGATCCCCATGGTGCAAGCCTCGTGAAATGCGCCGTGGTTGCGGAATGCCGTCAGGTACAGCTTCAGGGACTTGCTCTCCACGATCCAGTCGCGCGGGATGTAGTCGATGACGATATGGGCGAAGTCCGGCTGTCCGGTGATCGGGCAAAGCGAGGTGAACTCGGGACAGGTGAACCGCACGACATAGTCCATGCCGCACGACGGGTTCGGCACGCGCTCCAGCGTCGCAGCGTCCGGGCTGGCAGGCTGCTCGACGTGGTGGCCGAGTTGGGTCAGGCCAACATAGTCCTGGTCTGTCATAGCTGATCCTCTTGCGCCCAGCCGGCACGTATCGCGGTGGCGAACGCATCCAATCGGTGGTCGGCGACCGCTTCGCGCAGGCCGTGCATCAGGTCCTGATAATATCGCACGTTGTGCCACGTGAGCAGCATCGGTCCGAGCATCTCCTCCGCCTTGAACAGATGGTGCAGATAGGCGCGGCTGTGCCGGCGGCAGGCAGGGCAGGGACAGGCGTCGTCCAGCGGCGCAGCATCGCCGGCGAAGCGCGCGTTGCGCAGGTTGAACACGCCGCGCGAGGTATACGCGCGCGCGGTACGGCCGGCGCGCGTCGGGATCACGCAATCGAACATGTCGATGCCGCGCTCCACCGCGCCGATGATATCAGCGGGCGTGCCAACGCCCATCAGGTAGCGCGGCGCATCCGCCGGCAAATGCGGCACGGTGACGTCGAGTACGGCGAAGGTGGTGGCCTGGCCTTCGCCGATCGCCAGACCGCCGATCGCGTAGCCGTCGAAGCCGATCCGCAGCAGCGCGTCCGCCGAGTCTTCGCGGAGCTCCGGATAGACGCTGCCCTGCACGATGCCGAACACGCCGTAGCCGTCGCGCGGCCGAAACGCCTCGCGCGACTGCCGCGCCCAGCGCATCGACGACCGCATCGAGGCGCGCGCTTCATCCGGTGTCGCCGGAAAAGGCGTGCACTCGTCCAGCACCATGCTGATGGTGGCATCCAGCAGGTGCTGGAACTCGATTGCGCGAGCTGGCGTCAGGCGATGGGTCGAGCCGTCGAGATGTGACTGGAAGGTGACGCCATCGGTATCGAGCCTGCGCAGCTTCGCCAGCGACATGACCTGGAAGCCGCCGGAGTCGGTCAGGATCGGACCAGGCCAGTCCATGAAGCGGTGGAGCCCGCCGAGATCGGCGATGCGCTCGGCGCCTGGTCGCAGCATCAGGTGGTAGGTGTTGGCCAGCACGATGGCGGCACCGGTGGCGCGCACCGCGTCGCCGGTCATAGCCTTCACGCTACCGGCGGTGCCGACCGGCATGAACGCCGGCGTCGGCACGTCGCCGTGCGCGGTGTGCAGCACACCGGCCCGCGCGGCACCATCGGTGGCAGCGATGCGATGGGTGAACAAGGTCACGACGCCGGCTCCAGCAGACACGCATCGCCATAGGAATAGAACCGATATCCGGCCGCGATCGCGTGTGAGTAGGCCGCGCGCATCCGCTCGGTGCCGGCAAAGGCGCAGGCCAGCATGAACAGCGTCGAACGCGGCAGGTGAAAGTTGGTCAGCAGCAGATCGACCGTACGGAACCGGTGGCCAGGCACGATGAACAGCGCGGTGTCACCGGCGAACGGACGCAGGCATCCGTGCTCGTCCGCCGCAGTCTCGAGCAGACGCAGGCTGGTGGTGCCCACCACGACCACGCGTCCGCCCGCCCCGCGCGCGGCGTTGATCGCGGCGGCAGCCTGCGGCGTGATTTCACCCCGTTCGGCGTGCATATGGTGTCGCTCGATGTCGTCGGTCCGTACCGGGAGGAACGTGCCGGCGCCGACATGCAGCGTGACCGTCACCCGCGGCACGCCACCCCGCTCGAGCGCATCGAGCATCGCCGGCGTGAAATGCAGCCCCGCCGTCGGCGCTGCGACCGCTCCGTCGCGGGCGGCGAAGATCGTCTGGTAGTCAGTTGCATCCTCGGGCAGCAAACCGGTGGGTCGTGCGATGTATGGCGGCAATGCGAGTGTGCCAACCTGCCGCGGCAGCTCGGCGTGATTGAACGCCAGCACCACACCACCGTCCGCATCGCGTTCCAGCACCGTGGCCCGCAGATCTGCGCTGCCGTCGAAGCGAAGCTCATCGCCCACGCGCAGCCGTCGCGCATTGCGTGCCAGCGCCTGCCAGCTGCCGTCGGCGCGTGGCTGGTCCAGTGTGATGCCGATGCGCGCGTCGCCGCGCCGCGCGGCAAGCTGTGCCGGGATCACGCGCGTGTCGTTGACCACCAGCACGTCGCCCGGGCGCAGCAGAGCCGGCAGATCGCGCACCATGCGATCCGCGAGCCCATCACGTGCCACGTGCAGCAGGCGCGCCGCGTCGCGCGGGCGGGCGGGATGCTGCGCGATGCGGTCGGGCGGCAGGTCGAAGTCGAAATCGGCCAGCCGCATCAGGCGGGCGTCGGCGCCACCCGGCGCAGCAGGCGCAGCAGCGGAATGGCGACCAGCACGGCCCACAGCTTCCCAACCACCTGACCGGAGAGGAACTCCAGGCTGCCGAACGCCAGCGCCAGGAACGCTACCGAGTCCACCACCAGCCCGACCACCGACGAAGCGACCACCGCCAAGGTGAGGCGCCGCCGCTGTAGCGGCGTGTAGACAGCGAAGTCGGCGAACTCGCTGAGGGCGAAGGCGGCGCCGGAGGCCAGCACCAATGCCGCCGGTGCCACCAAAGCCGACAGCGCCGTCCCGGCCACGATCGCGGCCACGCCCCAGGTCAGGCCCAGGCAACGCTGCACCACGTCGCGCAGTACCAGCGCCGCGCCGACGGTCACCACGCCAGACGGGGCCAGCAGTCCTGGCGCGACCGGCACCAGGCACGGGCCCTGCGGGACACAGACCGTGCCGATATGCAGAATCATCCAGTTGGCAAGCGGGATCGACGCCAGGAAACAGGCAAAGGCGGTGAGCCCGATGCGCGTCCTCAGGGTGGTATCCATCAGCCCGGCAGGTAGGAGGCGATCTCGACCAGATTGCCATCCGGATCGCGACAGTACACCGAACAGATCGGACCAAGCGCGCCGGCACGCTCCACCGGTCCGGCGAGGATCGCCACGCCGCAGTCGTGCAGATGGCCGATCACCTCGTCCGGCGGTGCGGCGGTGATGAAGCAGAGGTCACCGGAGCCGGCCTCATGAGTCACTCCGGTGACCCAGCTTCCCGGATCGGCGTCTGCGGGGCGAACGTTGATCTTCTGGCCGCCGAACTTCAGCGCGGTCCGGCTGTTCGGGCCGAATTCCTCGCGCTCCATGCCGAGCACGCGCAGATACCAGGCAGTGGAGATCTCCACGTCCTTCACGTTCAGCACGATGTGGTCGATGCGGTCGACGGTGAAGCGCATTGGGGTCCTGACGGTTGGAACCGATCCGGGACGTAGCGGATTTTTCTGAACAGGCAAACCTGCAGTTGCTTCGGCCAGACCTCAGGAGCGGTCGTAGAACAGCACCGATAGACCCGGGAGCAGGCGCGCGAGGACGTCGAAGTCGGCGTCTTCCGTGATGACGGTAACGCCGGCGGCGCGCGCCAGGATGGCGGTGAGGGCGTCGGCAATCAGTTCCTGCCGGTCGGCGGCCGTGGCGATGGCCTTTGCGCCACCCGCGATGGCGCGGGCTGCGCGTCCGGCCAAGGTTCCCGCTGCCAGCCAGTCCGCGTCGAGCGGGACGAGTACTTTGGCCGGATCTATGCGGGATATCGCCGCGTCGATAGTGGCGACGACACGCGCGGTGCCGGGGTGGTTGGGGTCCAGCCGTCCGATGAGCCAGGACAGTTCGGCGCGGGTGGGCGCCGCGACAAAGGCGTCGGAGATGGAGCCGACCAGTGCGCGCGGCGGTACCAGCCGACGGCCGGTGACCGCATTGATGAAGACATTGGTGTCGAGCAGTACCGGCCCGCTCGGCATGGTAGCACCGAGACGCGGTAGGAGCGAGCGGTCTCGATAGCCGCTCACCTCACCCAGGCCGCGGCCGCGGGGTGGCATGCGTGCGGCTCAGATATCGAGCTGGGCGAGCAGCTCCGGGTCCAGATCTGACAACACGCCCCAGTTGCGGGCGAGCCAAGGCCCGAGATCGTCCTGGGTCGCGATGGTCGCGAGGGCAGCCTCGATCACTGCCACGGGAGAGCTGGTGCCGAGCCGTTTGGCGGCGGCGTCGAACAGACGCGGGGGTACTTTGACGTTGAAATGCTTGGATTTCGGGCCATCCAGCAGTCCTTTGTCCCGCGCAATACGAAGCGCGTGGGAGATCGGCTTGGGCTTGAGTGTTCGGGCGGTCTTGGCTGCTGGCCCGACAGTGCGGGAGCGGCGCTTGCCCTGCACTGCGGCATGGTCGTGCCCGGCGTCCATGACGCACTCCTGTTTGACTCAGTGGTGTTACCAAGACCCACCAATGGTAACACGATCATTGGTCGTAAGCCAATGCGCTTGCGACCAGTGTCCTACTCCATCCCCTCGTAGAAATCGTTCCCCTTGTCGTCGATCACGATGAACGCCGGGAAGTTCTCCACCTCGATCCGCCACACCGCTTCCATGCCCAGTTCGGGATACTCCAGCACCTCGACCTTGCGGATGCAGTCCAGCGCCAGCCGCGCCGCCGGTCCGCCAACGCTGCCAAGGTAGAATCCGCCGTTCGCCTTGCACGCCTCGCGCACCGCCTTCGAACGATTGCCCTTCGCCAGCATCACCAAGGATCCGCCCGCCGCCTGGAACGCTGGCACGTAGCTGTCCATCCGGCCGGCCGTGGTGGGACCGAAGCTGCCGGTGGCGTAACCGGCCGGCGTCTTCGCCGGTCCCGCGTAATACACCGGGTGGTTCCTGATGTAGTCAGGCAGGCCCTCGCCGCGATCCAGCCGCTCCTGCAGCTTCGCGTGTGCGATGTCGCGTGCCACCACCATGGTGCCGGTCAGCATCAGGCGCGTCTTCACTGGATACGCCGACAACTGCCGCCTGATCTCCGCCATCGGCCGGTTCAAATCCACCGCGACCGCATCGTCGCCGAGATGTTCGTCGGTCGTCTCCGGCAGGTACTTCGCGGGATCGGTTTCCAACTGTTCGAGGAACACACCGTCCGGCGTGATCTTCGCCAGAATCTGCCGATCGGCGCTGCACGAAACGCCGATGCCCACCGGCAGCGACGCACCGTGGCGAGGCAGCCGGATCACCCGCACGTCGTGACAAAAATACTTGCCGCCGAACTGCGCACCTATGCCGAGCGTGCGCGACAGTTCCAGCACCTTCTGTTCCATCTCCAGGTCGCGGATCGCGTGCCCCGCCTTGCTGCCGACCGTCGGCAGCGTGTCGAGCCAGCGCGTCGAGGCCAGCTTCACTGTCTTCAACGTCATCTCGGCGGAGGTGCCGCCGATCACGATCGCCAGGTGATATGGCGGACAGGCCGATGTGCCGAGCGAACGCATCTTGCCGTCGAGATACTTAAGCAGCCGCTCCGGCGACAGAATCGCCCGCGTCTCCTGGAACAGGAACGACTTGTTGGCGCTGCCACCGCCCTTGGCGACGAACATCAGATGGAACTCGTCGGCGTGGTGCTCGCCCGGCGCGGCCATGATGTCGAACTGCACCGGCAGGTTGTTGCCGGTGTTCACCTCCTCGAACATCGACAGCGGCGCCATCTGCGAGTAGCGCAGATTGGTCTCGGTGTAGGTGCGATGCACGCCCCAGGACAGCGCTTCTTCCTCGTCGCCGTCCACCCACACGCGCTGTCCCTTCTTGCCGAACACGATCGCCGTGCCGGTGTCCTGGCACATCGGCAGCACGCCGCCGGCGGCGATGTTGGCATTCTTCAGCAGATCGAGCGCCACGAAGCGGTCGTTGCCGCTCGCCTCTGGGTCATCGAGGATCGCGCGCAACTGCGCCAGGTGCCCCGGCCGCAGCAGGTGCGACACGTCGCGGAACGCCTGGAACGCCAGTTCGCTCAACGCATCCGGCGCGACGCGCAGCACCGTCTGGCCGTCGCAGGTCGCGGTGCGCACCCCGCCGGTCGGCAACCGCTTCCACGCCGTACGGTCCGGTCCCAGCGGGAACATCGGCGAATAAAGGAAGCCGGACGGCCGGGAGACTGGGGCGTTCATGGATCACTCTCTTGCTGATATTCTTCACGCTGTCATTGCGAGAAGCGAAACGACGAAGCAATCTCGGGCCAGCAAAAATCTCCAAAGCGGCGCAGCGCTCTGTGGCCCCTTACATCGAGATTGCTTCGTCGCTTCGCTCCTGACAAGAAACCGCCCCCGTCGTCATCCCCGCGCAAGCGGGGAGGTGGAGTCACATTTGAAGTGCAACAGATGACGGGAGAATAGTTCGGCGGGCGTCTGGAAGCCAAGGCACTTTCGTGGGGTATTGTTATAGCGGAGTGCGATGGCATCGATCTGGCTGGGGGAGTAGCGGCGCAAGTCTGCTTGACGCGGCAGGGTTCGGCGGAGGCGTCCGTTGGCGTTCTCGATTCCGCCCTTTTCCCAAGGGCTATGGGGTTTGCAGAAGTATGTGCGGATGCCGAGTGTTGTGCGTAGTTTGTGGTGGTCGGCGAACTCGGTACCATTGTCCTGAGTGAGGGTTCGGCGCAACTGCTGCGGCAGGGAGGCGAACCAGCGAAGCAGGCGGGCGGCGGTTGGAGCTGCCTTACGGGTGGGCGGCTTGGCGAGGAGCAGGAAGCGTGATGTGCGTTCCTGCGCAACCAGGACTGACTGGCCGTATCGGCTGAACAGGAGATAGTCGGTTTCCCAATGTCCGGGCTGCCGGCGCGCCTTGATGTAGAGTGGACGTTTGGTGATGGGAACACGATGTTTTATATGCTGCACAGGACTGCCGCCCTTTTGGCCGCGATAGCCGCGTTTGAACTTGGCGCGCGGTAGATAGTGACGCCAGGCATAGTCCTGGGTACGGCGGATCTGGGCGTAGATGAATCGATAGATTGTCTCATGACTGATGGTGGTATCGGCGCCTTGCCGGCGGATCCTTCCGACGACTTGCTCGGGGGACCAGCCGCGTGCGAGGCAACCGAGGACCAGGGTTCGCAAAGCTGGGTCGCGTTGCAGGCGTGAGCCGGTCCAGCGACGGGCGTTGGTTTGCTGCTGGGCGTAAGCCGGCTGATAGCCGGCTTTGGTTCCGGAATTGCGGTTCAGCTCGCGAGAGATGGTCGATGGCGAGCGATCCAGAGTTGCCGCGATTTGGCGGATCGATTGCCCGGCTTCATGAAGCCGGGCAATCGAGCACCGGTCTTCGAGCTCGAAGGTGGGCGTAATGTCGGTCCATTGCAACACCTTAGCTTGGTGTTGCACTTCGTTTGTGAACTCAGCGAACCCAGCGCTACGGCGCGGACCACTCCCTGGGTTCCCGCTTGCGCGGGAATGACGCTTGGAACCGTCGTCGGACGGACGCGTTCGGCTCGTTTGCTCCAGCGCAAGGTAAGCGAGATGTTGAAACCACAGATGCACACGGATGCACACAGATAGGACGCTGAGTGGTTTCAATTCCTTGCCTGCCTCAGACAATTCGACCGGACCTATCCGTCAGATTTCATCCACTAGCTCTTCGGCGGCCGGCGGCGGAACGCATCGAGACTCACCACCTGCGGCTTCTCGGCTGGCTTGTCACTTGGTTCCGGTTCCGCCGCCTCGTCGACGGACTCCGCCACCGGAACCGGCTGGAACCGCAGCCCGTAGCGCACGAACGGGTCGGCGAAACCGGTCACCGCGCCCAGCGGGATCACCAGCGCAGCGGCCACGCCGCCGAACGACAGGCCGACGCTGATCAGCCCTGCTTCCTGGTCCATCTTCAGGTCCCAGAACTGGTGCTGCAGAACGATCGTCATCTCCTGCGGATACTGCGCGCGCAGCCGCGGCGGCATCACTACGCCGGGATAGTCGGTGCGAAAGGTCAGATAGAAATGGTGCTCGCCGGGCAGGCCTTCGACCGCGACATGGGCCAGCGCGCGCACCACCACCTGGCGCATCGCCGCTTCCACCCATTCATCGTAGGGGAGCAGGCTCTCCGGCTGCTGCTCCTTGTCCTCTGCCATGCAACGACCTCGCAGGATGTGAAATACAGATAGCGCGCGGCGGGCGAACGGCAAAGGGCCGGCGTCGGCCGCGCTTTACACATCGGCTGATCCCCCGAATTCTGCGCCACGCGATTGAAGGCAACGAACCAATGGACGCGACGCCGCCCTGCGAGGCGCAGCACTGGCAGCGAACGCTGTGGACGATGGTCGGGGTTCAGTTCGTGATGAGCATCTCGTTCAGCATCCTGAGCCCGATCATGCCGCTGTTCCTGCCTGAACTCGGCGTGGTGTCGCGCGAGGCGGTGTCGGTCTGGGCCGGCGTGCTTGCCTCGGTCACCTCGTTCATCGCGATCTTCACCGCGCCGGTCTGGGGCAGTCTGGCCGACCGCTATGGCCGCAAGCTGATGGTGCTGCGTTCGACCCTCGGCATCGCGGTCTTCACCATCCTGATGGGTGTGGCGACCAATCCCTGGCACATGCTGGCGTTCCGCGCCGGCATGGGCGCGCTCGCCGGCTTCAACTCCGCCGCCACCGTGCTGGTGTCCACCCAGGTGCCGGAGGCGCGGCTGGGCTACTCGCTGGGCTGGCTCGGCACCGGGCAACTGGTCGGGGTCGCTGATCGGGCCGATCATCGGCGGCGTGGTGGTGGACCTCACCGGCAGTTTCCGCGTGCCGTTCTTCTTCGCCGGCGTGATCTCAATGGTGGCGTTTCTCGGCACCTGGCGCTTCGTGCCGGAACGCTTCACCCCGCCGGGCGAGGGACGCCGGCGACACGCGCACCACGGGTCTGATGGCGCTGATCGTGGTGATGCTGATGGCGCAGTTCGCCACCCAGGCGGTGCAGCCGGTGGTGACGCTGTTCGTGCAGGAGATGCTCGGGCCGCGGCCGGACCTCGCCACGCTGGGCGGGCTGGCATTCTCGGTCACCGGCGTCGCCGGCGTGCTCGCGGTACCGTTCCTCGGCCGCAAGAGCGACGTGATCGGCTATCGCACCGTGCTGCTGATCAGCCTGTTCGGCGCCGCATTGTTCACCATCCCGCAGGCGTTTTCGTTCGGCTACTGGGCGTTCGTGGCCGAGCGCTTCGGCCTCGGTCTGTTCGTCGGCGGCATCCTGCCGGCAGCGAATTCGCTGATCGGGCGGCTGACCAGTGCGTCGAGCCGCGGCTTCGTCTACGGCATGGTGTCGTCGGCGTATTTCGTCGGCAATACACTCGGTCCGCTGACCGGCGGCCTGGTTGCGGCGACCTTGGGGATACGATTCGTCTTTGCGGTGACAGCGGCACTGCTGCTGATCAACCTGATCTGGGTGTGGTTCACGGTGCCGGAGGCGCGGGCTACGCCAGCAAGTCGCTGATTGTGGATATTCACTGTCGCCGTCACAGTCGAGCCGAAACCTCGTTCAGAAAATCACGCTCGATCTTGTACGATGAACGGCAGGTAACCAGCACGCCCAGGTTCTGAGTGTCCGCTGATCCGCTGTTGAATTTCCATTCGACGACCCGCGCGAGCCCCCCGTATCCATCCGGTCTGAAGCCGTCCAGTGTGTATTGGCTGTTGAACTGAATGGCAGTCCGATTCGATCCTTGCGACCGAATGTTGATGTTTGCCGTTCCCTCCAGGGAGATCTTGGTGAGGCCGAGTGCGAGAAGAGCCGGGGTCGCCTGATGGGTCGTGCTGTTTTGGGCGGTGCCACAATCCACATACGGCGTGATGTCGCGCAAGTCGAAATCGACCGTCATGAGTCCGCTGGCCTTCTCGAAGGCCTTGATCTTGAAGAAGCTGGCACCGGCCACATAAGTGACTGCGGACCAGGTCCGGTCATACGACCCTCGCAGATCGCGGGAGAACGCCTCGGGCTCCGCCGGCGGCGGCGGAACGTAGGTTGCACACGCTCCCAGCAATCCAAGTGACGCCAGCGTCAGGGTTCTTGCCACATTGGCGAACATGCTTGAGCCTCCATGCTGGACTGCCAACATCACGGCGGAATGGCGAAAGCGGGTAGCGACGCTATCATGTCATTCAAGCATCGCAAGGTCGCGACGTCCATTCGCGACTAACCAGCGCAAGCCGCGCCGCGCCCGCGAACCTACGCGGTGGGTACTTTGCCTGACTCGATCACGAAACACTGGTCGCCATCGTCGATCGCTTTGTGCAGGCCGGTGACGACTTTCTCGCGGTCAACTTTGTCGACGGTGACTGAATGCGATGGGTTTCGCTGCGCTCTACCCATCCTACCCGCGACAACTCGTAGGGTGGGTAGAGCGCAGCGAAACCCATCACCTCGTCGTTGGGATCGGATGCGGTTCGTCGCCTACCGACCTCCACCCCAACGCCAGTCGCGCACCTCCGGCATGTCCTCGCCATGCGTCCGCACATACTGGTGATGCTCGACCAGCCGGTCGCGCAGGAACTGCTTGACATGCCCGGCGACGCCGCGCACCCGCGGCACCCGGTCGATCACGTCGCCGGCCAGATGGAAGCGATCGAGATCGTTCAGCACCGTCATGTCGAACGGCGTAGTGGTGGTGCCTTCCTCCTTGTAGCCGCGCACGTGGAACCGATCCGACATCGAGCGCCGATAGATCAGCCGATGGATCAGCCACGGATAGCCGTGGAACGCGAAGATCACCGGCCGTCCGGCGTGAAGATCGAATTGAACTCCCGGTCGGACAGGCCGTGCGGATGCTCGGTCGCCGGCTGCAGCGTCATCAGGTCCACCACGTTGACCACGCGCACCTTCAGATCAGGCAGATGCGTCCGCAGCAGATCGACCGCGGCCAGCGTCTCCAGCGTCGGCACGTCACCGGCGCATGCCATCACCACGTCGGGCTCCACGCCTTCGTCGTTGCTCGCCCAGGTCCAGATGCCGACGCCCACCGTGCACTGCCGGACCGCCGCGTCCATGTCGAGCCACTGCAGCGCGGGCTGCTTGCCGGCGACGATGACGTTGACGTAGTCGCGGCTGCGCAGGCAGTGATCGACCACCGACAGCAGCGTGTTGGCATCGGGCGGCAGATAGATCCGCACGACGTCGGCCTTCTTGTTCACCACGTGGTCGATGAAGCCGGGATCCTGATGGCTGAACCCGTTGTGGTCCTGCCGCCAGACGTGGCTGGTGAGCAGGTAATTCAGCGACGCGATCGGCCGCCGCCAGGGAATCTTCCGGCACGACCTTCAGCCACTTGGCGTGCTGATTGAACATCGAATCGATGATGTGGATGAACGCCTCGTAGCATGAGAAGAACCCGTGGCGCCCGGTGAGCAGGTAGCCCTCCAGCCAGCCCTGGCACAGATGCTCGCTCAGCACCTCCATCACGCGGCCGTCCGGCGTGATGTGCTCGTCGTCGGCAGGATGCGCGCGGTGGACACGCGATCGGTCACCTCGAACACCGCAGCCCAGCCGGTTCGACGCGGTTTCGTCGGGCCCCATCAGACGGAAGTTGCTGCATCGCGTCGTTCAGCCGGAACACGTCGCGCAGGAAGTGTCCGGTGATGCGCGTGGCCTCGGCCTCCACCGTCGCCGGGCTTCGGCACATCCACCGCGTAATCGCGGAAATCGGGCAGCTCCAGGTCCCGCAGCAGCAGCCCGCCGTTGGCGTGCGGATTGGCCCCCATGCGCCGACCGCCTTTCGGCGCCAGCGATGCCAGTTCCGCGCGCAGTTGCCCGTTCGCATCGAACAGCTCCTCGCGGCGGTAGCTCTTCATCCAGTCTTCGAGCATGCGCAGATGATCGGGATTGGTGCGCACCTCGCTCGAGCGGCACCTGATGCGCGCGAAACGTGCCCTCGACCTGATGGCCGTCGACGACCTTCGGCCCGGTCCAGCCCTTCGGCGTGCGCAACACGATCATCGGCCACGCGGGACGTTCGGAGAAGCCGTCGGATCGCGCACGGTCCTGGATCGACTTGATGTCGGCGTGCACCGCATCGAGCGTGCTGCGCCATCAGTTGGTGCATCGCGTGCGGGTCGTCGCCGGTGACGAACACCGGCTGGTAGCCGTAACCGGTGAGCAGCTGCCGCAGCTCCTCTTCAGGTATCCGCGCCAGCACGGTCGGTCCGGCGATTTTGTAACCGTTCAGATGCAGGATCGGCAGCACCGCGCCGTCTCGTGCCGGATTGAGGAACTTGTTGGAATGCCAGCTCGCCGCCAGCGGGCCGGTCTCCGCCTCGCCGTCGCCGACCACGCAGCATGCCAGCAGATCCGGATTGTCGAACACCGCGCCGTAGGCGTGCAGCAGCGAATAGCCGAGTTCGCCGCCTTCGTTGATCGAACCAGGCGTCTCCGGCGCGACATGGCTAGGAATGCCGCCGGGAAACGAGAACTGCGTGAACAGCCGCCCAATGCCCGCTTCGTTCTGCGGGATGTTCGGGTAGACCTCGCTGTAGCTGCCTTCAAGGTACGTGTTGGCGACCAGGCCCGGGCCGCCATGTCCGGGGCCGGCGACATAGATGGCATTCAGGTCGTGCTCGTTGATCAGCCGGTTCATGTGCACGTAGAGGAAGTTCAGTCCGGGCGTGGTTCCCCAATGCCCGAGCAGCCGCGGCTTGATGTGATCCTTACGGAGCGGCTCGCGCAGCAACGGGTTCGCCATCAGATAGATCTGGCCGACCGAAAGGTAATTGGCCGCCCGCCACCAGGCATCCATGCGTCGCAGCAGGTCCGGCGTCAGAGCGCTTGCGGTTTCGCGATGCGTGCCGAGATCGGGCATGTCGGGGCCTCCTGGCGTCTGCGTCGAATCTGCATGTGTTGAGTGACGGGTTGCGATCAAGAGCCGCAATGCGACCATCAGATGAAATCCTGTCCTCAGCATACAACAGTAGGACGATAGCGGCGCATGACCCCGGTGAGCGTGTCGAGCGGCAGCGCCCGTGCCGTGTGACCGTGCACGCCGGTCATTGTCTCGGCCGCGGTGAGTGCGTTGAGGATCGCCTCCTCGGTCGCTTCCGCCGCGGCCTGGAACAGCGCGGTCATGTTGTCGGGCGACAGCATGCGAACGTTGCTGATCGCCTCGCCCAAACGCACATGATTGCCGGTCGCGAAGGCGAGGAAGATGTCGCCGCTGCTATTGGCACCGATGCCGCCAACCCAGGCGAGCCCCGTCGTGGCGCGTCGCGCCATCCGTTGGCACTGGATCGGCAGCAGCGGCGCATCGGTCGCCAGCACCACGATGATCGAGCCATCGCGTGGCCTGTGCGGCGATGGAACGATGCCGGGGCCGATCTCGCGCCCGACCGGCACGCCATCGATGCGCAGCAGATCACGCGCACCGTAGTTCGCCTGCACCAGCGCACCGACGGTGAATGTTTCGCCTGCCGCCTGCACGATGCGCGAGGCGGTGCCGGTCCCGCCCTTGAACTCGTGGCAGATCATGCCCGTGCCGCCACCGACGTTGCCCTCGGCGATCGGTCCCGCGACCGCGCCATCGAGCGCGGCGAGCGCATGTTCAGCGGTGACCGGAAAGCTGGTCGCATCGCTGAGCCAGCCATCGTAGGTTTCGGCCACGACCGGCAGCAGCCACGGCATCGGCACCTTGTCACGGACGGCAAGCGCACAGATCGCATCGCGCACCACGCCGACCGAATGCGTGTTGGTGATGCAGATCGGCGAGGCCAGCAGCCCCTGTTCGGCGATCCACGCCCAGCCGGTCATCTCGCCGTTGCCGTTGAACGAGTGGATGCCGGCGAATACCGCATCGGTCCACAACTCCGGCCCACGCGGCCAGATCGCGGTGACGCCGGTGCGTACGACCGACGGCGTGTCACGGATCAGCGTGGTGTAGCCGACACGCACGCCGGGCACGTCGGTAATGGCGTTCCATGTCCCTGGCGGAAGCGTGCCGGTGGCGATGCCGAGGTCACGCAGTCTGGCGCGTGGCATATTGGGTTCCTTTCAAGGGCCCGCAGTCGTTACGTGCTACTCATCCAGGCCGCCACAAAGGTCAGGGAGTTCCTCCGTGTCCCGCATCCGCGATATCCGCGTTCTGCCGCTGGAGTACCACCTGCCTCCAGGCGAAGGCTACGGCTCGTCGCGTGGCATCACAAACCGTCGGGGTGGCGGTCTGGTGATCCTGGAGACCGAGGATGGCGTGCAGGGCATCGGTGAGGCATGGGGTCCGCCCGCGGTCAGCCGCGCCTATCTGGAGATGGTGAAGCCGCTCTACCTCGGCCGCAGCGTGTTCGCGCAGCGTGCGGCGGCCCAGATCGTGCTGGCGCGGATGTATCACTTCGGCACCCAGAACCAGTTGGTCGCGCTGATGGGCGGCATCGACATTGCCGCGCACGATGCGATGGGCAAGCTGCTGAACCTGTCCGTCGCCGACCTGATCGGTGGCCGGCAGCGCGAACGTGTGCCGGTCTACGCGTCGGGCGGCTATTTCACCGAAGCGGACGATCAGGACAGAGCACTGGCACAGCAGCTTGAACCGAACGCCGCACGCGGCTTCACCGCGTTCAAGATCAAGATCGGCCGGCACCCCGTGGAGGACGCAAAGCGCGCGGCGCTGGCGCGGCGCATCATCGGCGATGCGCCGCTTCTCACTGTCGATACCAACGGCAACTACACGGAAGACGGCGTGCTGGAGAGCATGCGCCGCACCGCACAGTTCGACATCCATTGGTACGAGGAACCGCTCGCGCCACAGGACTGGGCCGGTTATGCCAGTCTGAAATCCCGCGCGCCGGTATCGCTTGCCACCGGCGAGGCGCTGTACAGCGTGTTCGACTTCCGCCGCCTGATCGACGCCCGGCTGGCGTCGATCGTGCAGCCCGACCTTACGCTATGCGGCGGCTTCGATGTCGCGCGTACCGTCAGCATTTTGTGCGCCGCCGAACATCTGCGGATTTCGCCGCATGTCTGGGGCGCTGGCATCGGGCTCGCGGCAGCGGTGCAGTTCGTCGCGTCGCTGTCTGATTACCCACACGGCGAGCACGTACCGTTCCCGCCGCTGGTGGAATACGACGTCGGCCGCAATGCGTTGCAGAACGACATCTTTGTCGAACCGCTCCGTTATGCGGACGGACATCTGGATGTGCCGAAAGGACCGGGCCTTGGCGTGACGCTGGACGAAGCGGCGGTGCGGCGGTTCAGTCAGGCTTGAAATCCATCGCCGCGCCGTTCATGCAATAACGCTGCCCGGTCGGTCGCGGGCCGTCGTCGAACACGTGGCCGAGATGGCCGCCGCACCGGCTGCAATGCACCTCGGTGCGCTTCATGAAGAAGCTGCTGTCCTCGCTGGTGCCGACGCCGCCTTCCAGCGGCTGATAGAAACTGGGCCAGCCGGTGCCGCTTTCAAACTTGGTGTCAGATGCGAACACCTCCTGGCCGCAGCCGGCGCAAATGAATTTGCCGTGTCGCTTCTCCGCGTTTAGCGGACTGGTGCCGGCACGCTCGGTGCCGTGCTTGCGCAGCACCTGGTATTGCGCCGGTGACAGCTTCGCGCGCCACTCTTCGTCGGTGTGGGTGACGGGATACGTCTCCGCATCCGCGGTATGCGACGAGCCGAACAGCCTCATGGGCCTGCCTCCTTAATCCATGGTCGGGCATAGTATAGGGTGCCGGATCGGATTTTGGGAGGACGCAGGATGACCGCATTGCGCGAGGCGTTGCAGCCGGTGCTGCCGGACGACGACGCCGACGCGGCGCTGGCAGGGCGGCTCTGGCGACCGGATGTGGGCGGTCCGTCGGTCGTGGCGGTGCGCGGCGGCGATCTGCTCGACATATCGGCAAGCTTCCCGACCATGCGCGATCTGTGCGAGGCCGATGCGCCCGCCGAACGCCTGCGCGCCGCGCAGGGCGAGCGCATCGGCCGGCTGGACGATGTGCTTGCCAACACGCCGCCCGACGGTCGCGATCGCAATCGGCCGTGGCTGCTGGCGCCGATCGATCTCCAGGCGATCAAGGCCGCCGGCGTGACGTTCGTGCTGTCGATGATCGAGCGCGTGATCGAGGAACGCGCGCGCGGCGACCTGAGTGCCGCGACGGCGATTCGCGCCGAGGTCAACCGGCTGGTCGGCGATGATCTGGCAAAGCTGAAGCCGGGATCGGCAGAGGCGGCGCATCTGAAGCAGGTGCTGATCGATCAGGGAGCCTGGAGCCAGTACCTCGAAGTCGGCATCGGCCCCGATGCCGAGATCTTCACCAAAGCGCAGCCGATGGCAGCGGTCGGCACCGGCATGGATGCGGGGATCCATCCCAATTCGTCGTGGAACAATCCGGAGCCGGAGGTGGTGCTGGCCGCTTCGTCCGCGGGCCGCATCGTGGCCGCGACGCTAGGCAACGACGTGAACCTGCGCGACGTGGAGGGCCGCTCCGCATTGCTGCTCGGCAAGGCGAAGGACAACAACGCGTCCTGTTCGGTCGGGCCATTCCTGCGCTTCTTCGATGCGCGGTTCACGCTGGATGACATCCGGCAGACCACGGTCTCGCTGAGCGTCGAGGGGGAAGATGGATTTCGGATGCAAGGCGCATCGTCAATCGCAAAGATCAGCCGTGATCCGGCCGATCTGATGGCGCAGACGGTCAACGCGCACCATCGCTATCCGGATGGCGCGGTGCTGTTCCTCGGCACGATGTTCGCGCCGGTGGAGGATCGCGGCGCGCCGGGCAAGGGGTTCACGCACAAGACCGGTGATATCGTGACGATCGCGGCACCAAAGCTGGGGCGGCTGGTGAACCGGATGATGCCGACCGATCAGTGCGAGGCGTGGTCGTTTGGTGTTGGCGCGCTGATGCGCAATCTCGCAGCACGCGGGCTGCTGACATAGCGCCCTGCTTTCGCGGGGATGACGGAAATGGGGTTCAGCTCAATATCGCCTCGGTCTTGCGCTTGATCAGATCGAAGTCGATCTCCGCTCCAAGCCCCGCCCCGGTCGGCGCATGCAACATGCCGTCGCGATCGATCTCCAGTTCTTTCGCCATGCCGTATTTGTGCGCCGCATCCGGCAGCAGCACCTCGAACATCGTGGTGTTGCGGATCGCCATGCAGAGATGCAGGTTCGCCAGGTTGTTCAACGAATTGCCCGAATGGTGCACCTCGTATTTGAGGCTGAACGCCTCGGCCAGATGCGCGGTCTTCAGCATGGTGGTGAGACCGCCCTTGTTCGGAATGTCGCCGCGCAGATAGTCGGTGGCGCGCTCGGTCAGCCAGATCGGATAGGTCTCCAGCCCGCCGGCGGGAAACTCCGTCGCCATGATCGGGATATCCAGCTTATCGCGCAGCTTCACGTAATTGTAGATGTCCTCGTCCGACATCGGGTCTTCGTACCAGTAGTAACCCATCTCCTCGATCGCGCGGCCGACGCGCAGCGCCTCGGTGTAGTCGTAGCTCCAGGTCGAATCGAGCATCAGCCGGAAGTCGTCGCCGACAGCCTTGCGCACCGCCTGGCACACCTTGATGTCCTGCTCGGGATCGCGCGGCGGATGGATCTTGTAGGCGCGCCAGCCGTTCGCCTTGAAGGTCTGCGCCTGATCGACATAGGCGGCGATGTCCGGCAGCACCTGCGAACTCGCATACCCGACGATCGAGGTGCGGCAGGTGCCCATCAGCGCGTGCACCGGCAGTTTGGCGATTTTGCCGGCGAGGTCCCACAGCGCGGTGTCCACCGCACCGATGGTGCGATAACTGACGACCCGCGATACCAAGCGCATCCCGCTGTGGAGGCGTTCCCGTTCCAGCGGGTTCTGCCCCATCAGCATCGGCTTCAACGAGCGAATGAGCTGCGGGCCGTCCATCGCCGCCGGATTGGTTGCCGCGCCGAGGAAGGCATGGCCTTCCAGTCCCTCATCGGTGTGGATGCGCAGCAGGCCGAGACTGCTGCTGGATGATGCCAGCGAGCCGAGGTGGTAGCGCGTCGCCGGAATGTTGTCCCAGGTGAAGATGGTCAGCGATACGTCGTCGATTTTCATGCGCCGGATCTCTCCAAAAACGTCATCCCCGCGAAAGCGGGGACCCAGGGCTCGCGTGCGCCGTCACTGGGTTCCCGCTTTCGCGGGAATGACGAAAGTGCACTTCCTCGAACGAAGCCGTTACAGACTCCGGTGCGTCCCGTCGCAGCGCGGCTGGTTGCCGGTGTTCTTGCAGCCGCAGAACGCGATCGTGCCGGCCTCCTCCGCCTTGAACTCGACGGGGGAAAAACCGCTGCCCTTGTGCGAGCCGTCGCAGAACGGCTGGTTCGCGCTCTTGCCGCAGGCACACCACCAGTACGACTTCCCGGCCTCCACCTCCATCCGATACGGACTCTTCTGCGCGATCACCGGTTGAATGTCTGACATGTCCGTTCTCCTGTTCAATTGGTTCTGACTTCAGCCCAGGTATCGTCCAGTGTGCGTTGCAGCAACGCCGCCATGTCGTCCACCTCTTCCTCGGTGATGATCAGTGGTGGCGAGAACGCCACGCGGTCGCCGATGAACCGCGTGATCAGCCCGTTGTTGCGCGCATGCCTGTCGGCGATCCGCCCGACGCCGAGCGCCGGATCGAACGCCTTGCCGGTGGTTTTGTCCGCCATCATCTCCATCCCGGTCATCAGCCCGACGCCGCGCACGTCGCCGATCAGCGGGTGGTCGGCGAACCGCCCCAGCACCTGCTGCATATACGGACCGACCCGCTGCACGTGCCCGATCATATCCATCTCTTCGTAGATGCGCAGCGTCTCCATCGCCACCGCGGTGGTCACCGGATGGCCGGCATAGGTGAAGCCATGCGCGAAATCGCCCAGCTTGCGGCTCTCGTCCAGCATCGCCTGAAACACCCGCTCGTTGATCAGCAGCGCAGAGATCGGCTGCATCGCCGCCGACAGCGCCTTGGCGCTGGTGATCATGTCGGGTTTCAGATCGTAGGTGATGCTGCCCCACATGTTGCCGGTGCGGCCGAACCCGCAGATCACCTCGTCCGCGATGAACAGCACGTCGTATTTGCGCAGCACCGCCTGCATCTTCTCCCAATAGGTGCGCGGCGGAACCAGCCCGCCGCCGGCTCCCATCACCGGTTCGCCGATGAAGCCGCCGACCGTCTCGGGACCCTCCTCGATGATCATCGCCTCCAGCGCATCCGCCATGCGCGTCGCGAACTGCTCTTCGCTCTCGCCAACATTCCGCAGGCGGTAGTAGTGCGGATATTCGGTGTGACGGAAGTCCGGGAACGGCAGGCCGAAGTCGGCATGCATGTCTGGCTTGCCCGACGCGCTGATCGCGGCCGACGTGCTGCCGTGATAGCCCATCTTGCGCCCGATGATCTTGCGCTTGTTCGGCTTGCCGATCGCGGCGTGATAGTACCAGACCAGCTTGATCGCTGTGTCATTGGCCTCCGAACCGGAGCACTGGAACAGCACTTTGCTCATCGGTACCGGCGCGATCTGCAGCAGCTTCTCCGCCAGGTCCACGCCGGGCTCGTTGGTGGTGTGGCGATACAGATGCGCATAGCCGAGCTTCTTCATCTGCTCGTACGCGACGCGCGCCAGCCGTTCCGATGCATAGCCGAGCGAGGCGCACCACAGCCCCGCTGCGCCATCGAGGAATTTCTGGCCCGAGTCATCCCACACATAGATGCCCTGGCCGCGCGAGATCACCACCGGCCCTTCTTCCAGATGTTGGACCAGATTGGTCTGCGGATGCACGATCGAGGCGATGTCGCGCGCCTGAATGGAATTCGGGGCTACGTAGGTCATCCTGACTTTCTCCCTCAGATCGGCTCCTCGCCGTAGTCGCGTCGTGCGGCCATCGGGGTAACGTAACCGTCCAGCAGGTCTTCGGAAAGCCGCGCAGGATCTCGCCCTGACGGCGGGCCGTAGCCACCGGAACCTGGTGCCTCGATCACCACCAGCGAATCCGCGGGAGCGATGAAGCCGCCCTTGCTGTTGAGTTTGCGCGCGTTGCCGTTCGGCGGGATCAGCTCCAGCAGCGCCGCGGCGCCTGCCTTGCCGCCGGCGAGACCGAACGGCGGCGTGACGGTCCGCTCGCAGCAGACCGCGGCATGGGCCTGCCGCTCCAGCACGCGCCAAACGCGGCGCACACCGAGGCCGCCACGCCAGGTCCCGGCGCCGCCGCTGTCGGGCACGAGCGCGTATTCCTGCACACGCAGCGGAAAGCTCATCTCGAGGATCTCGATCGGCGTGTTCATCATATTGGAGACAGTGGAGGCGACGGCGTTAATGCCGTCCTTCACCGGCCGCGCGCCGAAGCCGCCCTTCACCGATTCGTAGCTGACATAACGTTCGTTGCTGCGATAGTCGGTGCCGCCGAACGTCACCACCGCCGAGGTACCCTGCGATCCCGCCATCACCGTGCGCGGGGTGAAGGCGAACATCGCCGCCATCACCATGTCGGCGACACGGTGCGATATCTCGTGGTTGGCGTAGACCACCGGCGCCGGAAGCTGCGCGTTCACCACCGAACCAGGCGGCGCGGTCACCGTCACCGGACGCCAGCAGCCGGAGTTCGGCGGGATCAGGCTTTTCGGGTCGGCGATCATCTTCAGCGCGCAGAACACGCCGGATGCGGTGACAGTCAGCGGCGCGTTCATCGGGCCGGCCACCTGCGGATCGGAACCGGTGAAGTCGGCGGTGATCGTGTCGCCACGCTTGGTAATGCGCAGCTTCACGGTGAACGTCTCGTCGTCGATCTCGCCGGGGGCGATGACGCCGTCGCCGTCGAAAACATCGGAAAATTCTGCCTCGCCATCGGGCAACGCGCGCAGCGCGGCGCGCATCATGGTCTCCGAGTAGTCCAACACCTCCTGCATGATGTCGAGCAGCGTGTCAGTGCCATACTTCGCTGCCAGCACCTGCAAGCGTGCAGCCGCGCGCCAGTTCGCCGCCACCTGTGCGCGCAGATCGCCGAGGCGTTCGGTGGGCGTGCGGACATTGGCGAAGATGATCGCCTCGATCGCGGGATCGGGCTTGCCGTCGCGATACAGCCGGATCGGCGGCAGCCTCAGGCCCTCGCCGTAGATCTCGGTTACCGCGCCGTAGCTGCCTGGCGTGGCACTGCCGATGTCGGGCCAGTGCGCGCGCACGCAGCCGAAGCCGAGCAGTCGGCCTTCGTGGAACGCCGGCGCGACAACGTTCACGTCGGGCAGATGCGAGCCGCCCTGATATGGATCGTTATGGATGAACACATCGCCCGGTGCGACGTCGGGGAAGGCTCGCACCACCGCGCGCACCGCGTCCGGCATCGAGCCGAGATGGATCGGCAGGTCGGGACCTTGCGCGACCATGTTGCCGTGCGTGTCGAAGATGCCGCAGGAGTAGTCGCCCGCGACTTTGAGCAGCGGCGAGTACGCGGTCTTGGCCAGGACGATCTTCATCTCCTCGGCTGCGCAGGTCAGCGCGTTCTTCACCACCTCGAAGCGGGCCGGGTCGGTCTTTAGACGTTGCATTTTCGTACCTTGTCATTGCCGAGTCGCTTCACTCCGAACAAGAAACTGCCCCCCGTCGTCATCCCCGCGAAAGCGGGGACCCAGGGCGACCGCACGGACCTCGCCCTGGGTTCCCGCTTGCGCGGGAATGACGATGGGGATCGCACCGGTAGGAACTCGCAATGACCGGTGGAATCACCGCTGGATGCGAACATATCCAAGCTCATCGATCCGCGCGTGCCAACCGGGCGGTACGACAGTCGTCGAATCCATCGCTTCGATGATCGCCGGGCCGCTCACTTGTGTGCCGGATGTCAGCCCGTCCCGCCAATGCACCGGTGTTGGCGTGAAGCCTGTCTCGGCGAACCACACGTCGCGGCTGCGCAGCCGTGCGCTCGCTGGATCGGCGCGCTGTGCGAGCACGAGATCCGGCAGCCGGCCGAGCGCGGTCAGACGCAGATTGACCAGTTGCACATGCTCCGAGCGGTTGGCGTGCCCGTAGGTCTGCTCATGCCGCGCATGGAACGCTTCGGCCAGAGCATCCAGCGTCGCGCGGGTGATCTCACCATCGCCGATCGGCACCGTCAGTTCGTACGCCTGCCGGCGATAACGCACGTCCGCCTGGCGCAATAGCACCTGCCGTTCCGGCGGCACGCGCGCCGTATAGAGCATCTCACGTCCGGCCTGCTCCATTCCCGTGATCACATCTGCCACGCGTCGCGGATCGATGTCGCCAAGGTCGGCATACAGCGTGCGTGAATAGTCGCGCTTCAGATCGCTCGCCACCAGTCCGAGCGCCGAGAACGCGCCAGGTGCCGGCGGCACGATCACCTCGGGGATCTGCAGTTCCTCGGCCAGCGCCACCGCGTGCACCGGTCCGGCGCCGCCGAACGCGATCAGGCTGAACTCCTGCGGATCGTGACCGCGCTCGATCGAAACGATCCGCAGTGCCTGCGCCATGTTGCTGTTGACCACTTCGACGATGCGCGCCGCAGCCTCTGGCGCGGTCAGCCCGAGCGGCCGGGCGATCGCGGTCTCGATCGCGCGCTCCGCCGCTTCGAGGTCGATGCGCAATGCGCCACCCAACAATGCCTGAGGATCGAGATAACCCAGCACCACATCGGCATCGGTCACCGTGGGTAGCGTTCCGCCGGCACCATAGGCTGCCGGACCGGGTGCGGCGCCCGCACTCCGCGGTCCCACCTTCAGCGCGCCGCCCGGATCGACCCAGGCGATCGAGCCGCCGCCGGCGCTCACCTCGGCCAGGTCGATCACCGGAACGCGGATGGGATGGCCGGTGCCATGCATCCAGCGATTGGCGTGGCCGGCGCCGCCGACCTCGTATTCGGCGGTGACCGACACCTCGCCACCAGCGATCACACTGGCCTTCGCGGTGGTGCCGCCCATGTCGAACGAGATCAGGTTGGGCCGCCGCAATTGTCGTCCGGCAAGCGAGGCCGCGATCACGCCGGCTGCCGGGCCGGACTCCACCGCCATCGCCGGCATGCGCAGGCCTTCCGCGATGTCGAACACGCCGCCCGACGAGCCCATGACAAACAATTTCGGAAGACCGAGTTGCGAGATCGCGCTCTGCAGCCGATCGAGATAGGACGCCAGCACCGGCCCGACCACGGCGCACACGGCGGTCGTGCTGGCACGCTCGAACTCGCGAATCTCCGGCAGCACTTCCGACGACAGATAAATCGCGATCCCGGGCAGCGCAGTCCGCAACGCCGCGCCGACCCGCTTCTCATGCGCGTCGTTAAGGAACGAAAACAGGAACGACACAGCAACCGTCTGCAACCCAGCGTCGCGGATCGCCTCGATCAGCCCCGGCAGTTCGTCCTCGGCCAGCGGAGTCACCACCTCGCCCTGCGCATCGATCCGTTCGGTGATCTCGAACCGCCATCGTCGTGGCACCAGCACCGCCGGCGCGTCCTGAAGCAGATCGTAGAGATCGGCGCGCGACGATCGGCGCAGCTCCAGGATGTCGCGCATGCCTCGGGTCGCGACGAACCCGGCGCGTGCGCCCTTGTTCTCCAGCAGCGCGTTGGTCACCACCGTTGTGGCGTGCGACAGCAGCGAGACGCCGGCAGGATCGATGCGGTTGGCGTCCAGACCCTGGCGGATGCCGTCGATCACCGCCTGACCAAAATCCCGCGGCGTGGTCGGCAGCTTGGCGATGGCGATGCGGCCGGTGTCCTCCTCCACCAAGGCGACGTCGGTAAAGGTGCCGCCGATGTCGATACCGATACGCCACGCCATCGTTCATGTGCCCCGCAACAGATGGCCGGCACAGTGGCCGGCCATCACGGTGAAGACAACGCCCGCTGATATGAGGACCTGTCCCTCGAGATGCCAGAATGGCAGGATTCGACGCTTTGCGGCCATTCAACGTTGTGGACCGTCGGTGGCGGTCAGCCGCGCTGGTCCCCCGGAGGTTTGGATCGAGGCCCTGGCTGGGCTTAGCATCCGAACCGCTAGTAACCGGTCCTGGCCAGTCAGGGGGAAACATGGCTTGAAGCCGAATGCCCGAGCATTGCGCCAAATCGTGGACGGGACACTGCCATGACCGTGCGGGGGTTGGTTGTCGATGATGAGCCGGATGTCGAGGCGCTGTTCCGGCAGCAGCTTCGTCGGCAAGTGCGCGAGGGTCTCTATCGGCTGGACTTTGCCCGCTCCGGCAAAACGGCCTCGAACATGCTCGATGGCTGTGCCGGCGAGGAGATCATCCTGCTGCTTTTGGACATCGACATGCCGGGTATGCGCGGCGGGCGCGATCTGCTGCCCAAGGCGAAGGCGCTCAGACCAGGACTGCCGGTATTAGTGATCTCAGCCTATGACGACGCGGATAGGGTGAGCACGGCGCGGGAGCGCGGGGCTGACCAGTTCCTCACCAAGCCGGTGGATTTCCCTAAGTTGAGACGGGACATCATGGCCGTGCAGGCCGAGGCGATGCGGAGGGACGCATGACGGTGCCACAAACCGGCGCGACAACTGATCCTCAGAGCATCATCGCAGCGTTACAACAGAGGCTCGACGCGGCACTGTCAGAGAAGGCCGCGCTGGCCGAGGCATTGACCACGCGCAACAGCGAGTTCGGCGAGCGGATCGAGTATCAGGCTGCTACCCTTGACGTGCTGAGAGCAATGTCCGCCTCACCCGGCGATCCTCAACCGGTATTCGATTTGATCGTTGAACGCGCACGCGACCTCTGCGAAGGCTATGGCGCGACCGTCCTTGAATTTGACGGTAGGCTTCTGCTCCATCGCGCTTCGACGGGCATCGACGACGACCCGGCGATCCGTGACGCGCTCATCGCGGCATACCCCAAAGCACCAGTGCGAAGCTGGCCTATAGACCTCGCGGTCTTGGAGCGCAGGCTAATCATCGTGGACGATTTGGAGGCAGAACCGAACGTTGACCCTGCTTTACGGAACCTCACGCATAAATCGGTGGTGGCGATGCCATTGATGCGTGGGGAGGTGGCACTCGGTGCGCTCGCCCTCGGGGGTCGCGAGCGCGGCGGCTTCTCCGACAGCCAGATCGAGTTACTGAAGACTTTCGCCGAGCAGGCGGTGATCGCGATCACCAGCGCGGCGACGTATCGCGCTTTGCAGGAACGCACCGAGGAGCTGGCGCAGCGCAACAGCGAATACGGCGAGCGGATCGAACACCAGTCGGCGACCATCGACGTGCTAAAGGTTATGTCGGCTTCGCCAGGCGACGCTCAGCCGGTCTTCAACCTCATTGTCCGGCGCGCTCGCGAGCTTTGTAATGGAGAGGGCGCAGGACTATTGGAGTTCGATGGGGAACTGATCCACTCCCGGGCTTGGTATGGTCAAGATCCAACCGACATCCGCGCATATTCGTCGCTGTTTCCAATGGCGCCGTCACGCGCATCGATCGCTTGCCGCGCCATTATCGACGCTCAAATCATCCATATCCGTGACGCCCATGATGAACCCGAGTTGCTTCAGGTCGTGCGAGACAGTGGTTTGAGATCTCTGTTGGCGCTTCCGCTGCTGCGTGACGGTGCGGCCATCGGTTCAATCGCGCTCAATGCATTGGAGCCTGGAGGCTTCAGCGACACACAGGTCGCGCTGCTCCAGACATTTGCCGAGCAGGCGGTGATCGCTATCACCAGCGCCGAGACGTATCGCGCGCTGCAAACCCGCACAAGCGATCTTCAGGAAACGCTGGAATACCAGACTGCCACCAGCGACGTGTTGAAGGTCATCAGCCGCTCGGCGTTCGATTTGCAGCCGGTGCTGGATACGGTGGTCGAGACGGCAGCGCGGCTCTGCGGCGCCGAAATGGCAGCAATCGCCCGCCGTGAGGGCGATCTGTTCCGAGCGGTGGCGCAACTTGGGTTCCCGCCGGATTTCGTGGCAGACAGACAATCGCGCGGAGCGATGAATATCGATCGAAACGGTGTCACCGGTAGGGCCGCCCACGAAGGCCGCGTCATCCATGTCCAGGATGCAGCGTCCGAACCAAATTACCCGGAAGATGCGATCTGGGTAGGCAAGCAGCGTACATCCCTTGGCGTTCCTCTGCTACGTGACAACGAAGTGATCGGCGTCATTCTCCTCGCTCGACAACGAGTAGAGCCGTTCACCGACCGGCAAATCGAACTCGTCAGCACCTTCGCCGATCAGGCGGTAATTGCGATTGAGAACACGCGGCTGATCACTGAGCAGCGCGAGGCATTGGAGCAGCAGACAGCGACAGCCGAGGTATTGGGGGTCATCAATGCCAACCCTGGCAATCTGGCACCGGTGTTCGATGCGCTTCTAGAGAAGGCGGTCCGACTGTGCGGCTCCGCCTTCGGCACCCTTCACACGTATGATGGACAGATCATGCGCGCTGTCGCGACGCACGGGCTGACGGCAGAGCAAGAGGTGCTACTTGTTGATAGACCTCCGGCGGTAGGTCAACCGACCGGACGGATCGCGAGTGGTGAGGATGTTATCCATCTGCTAGACGCCAAGCAACAGGATGGATACCGCGTCGGATTTCGTCCCACGCTGTTCTTTGTTGATCAGGTGGGTGCCCGCACCGTGATGTGGGTTGCGTTGCGCAAGGACAGAGAGCTTCTCGGATTTCTGACTATCTTCCGCCGAGAGGTGCGGGCCTTCACGGAGAAAGAAGTCGAGTTGGTTCAGAACTTCGCGGCCCAGGCGGTGATCGCGATGGAGAACGCGCGGCTGATCACCGAGACGCGCGAGGCGTTGGAGCAGCAAACCGCGACTGCCGAAGTGCTGGCAGTCATCAACGCCTCTCCCGGCGATCTCGTGCCGGTGTTCGATGCGATGTTGGGGAAGGCAACGCGGCTATGCGATGCCGCGTTCGGCCTCATGGCCGCGTATGTTGGCGAGCAATACGATGTTGTGGCGACGCATGGCGTCGGTCCCGACTTGATCGAGTTTCTGCGCGCTCCGCCGCACCCTGACCCAGAGAGCGCACTCGGCCGCATCGAGCGCGGCGAGGACCTGATCCTCTTCGACGACCTTGCCGATACCGATCTTTACCGCAAGGGCGACCCGCGCATTCGTGCTCTGGTTGATCTCGGCGGGGCACATAGCTATGCCGTGGTCGCCCTGCGCAAGGACCAACGATTGCTGGGCATCATTGCCGCATATCGCGGTCACGTGCGCCCATTTGAGCCCAATCTGGTCTCGTTGTTGCAGAGCTTCGCGGCCCAGGCCGTGATCGCGATCGAGAACGCGCGGTTGATCGACGAGCAACGGGAGGCGCTTGAACAGCAGACTGCGACTGCCGAGGTTTTGCAGGTCATAAACGCCTCCCCCGGCAATCTTGCGCCGGTGTTCGAGGCGATGCTCGACAAAGCTTTGGGGTTGTGCAACGCCGCTTTCGGTATCCTTTGGACCTATGATGGGAAACGAGGTCATGCGGTCGCGCTCCGTGGGGTGGCGCCGGCATTTGCCGAGTATTTGATGCGGGCGCCGCATCCGGTGGACCCGGGCGGCGTGTACGATCGTCTACTTAGTGGCGAGCCCATGGTACATATCGCGGATGCTGCAAAGGATCGGGCCTATCGGTCTAGCAACCCGCTCCGTCGCGCTCTCGTTGAGTTGGGCCGCGCCCGCACGCTGCTCGCGGTCCCGCTGCGCAAAGACAATGTGTATCTCGGCCACTTTGTCATTTACCGGCGGGAAGTCCGCCAGTTTTCCGACAAGCAGATAGTGCTATTGCAGAACTTCGCCGCCCAAGCAGTGATCGCCATGGAGAATGCCCGGCTGTTGAACGAAATCCGCCAGCGCCAGGAAGAACTCCGCATCACCTTCGAGAATATGGGAGATGGCGTCGCCCTGTTCAACGAGACGCCCCGCTTGGTGGCTTGGAACCGCCACTTCCAGGAAATGTTCGACCTCCCCGATGATCTGCTCGAACAGCACCACACTTACGAGGAACATCTCAGCTTCCTCGCCGCGCGCGGCGACTTCGGTTCGGGGCGCGAAGCGGAAGAGCAGCTTCGGGTGCTGGTTACTAGCACAGACAAGCCCAGCGTTTATGAGCGCATGCGCCCCGACGGGCGCATGCTGGAAATCCGCCGCAACCCTGTGCCGGACGGCGGCTTTGTGCTGATGTTCTCCGACATCACAGAGCGCAAGCGCAGCGAGGCGGAGATCCGTGCCGCACGCGACGCGGCAGAGGCGGCCCTGCGTGACCTGAAGGCGGCGCAGGCCAACCTGATCCAGGCGGAAAAGATGGCCTCGCTCGGCCAGCTCACGGCTGGCATCGCGCACGAGATCAAGAACCCGCTCAACTTCGTCAACAACTTCGCCGCTCTGTCGGTGGATCTGTTGGCGGAACTGAAGGAGACCGCCGCGCCGGGTTTCGCCGTGCTGACCGAAGAGCAGCGCGGAGAGATCGATGACGTGTCCGCCATGCTGACCAGCAACCTGGACAAAATCACCGAGCACGGCAAACGTGCCGACGGCATCGTGAAGGCGATGCTGGAACACTCGCGCGGGTCCTCGGGCGAACGACGCATGGTCGATCTAAACGCGCTGATCGAAGAGGCGCTGAACCTCGCCTATCACGGCGCCCGTGCGCAGGATCAGAGTTTCAACATTACGCTGGAACGGGACTTCGGCGAAGGTATCGCCGCGATTGAGGTCAACCCTCAGGACATGACACGGGTGTTTCTGAACATCTTCGCCAATGGCTTCTACGCGGTCACGAGGCGGGCGCGTAGCGACGGGGACGCCAGGTTCGTGCCGATGCTGAAGGTCACCACCCGCGGCACGGGCGACGCGGTCGAAATTCGTGTGCGGGACAATGGCACCGGCATTCCGGCCGACATCAGGGACAAGCTGTTCCAGCCGTTCTTCACCACCAAGCCGACCGGCGAGGGCACCGGCTTGGGCTTGTCAATCACCTACGACATTGTGACGCAGCAGCATGGCGGCAGCATCGCTGTGGACAGCAAGGTCGGCGACTACAGCGAGTTCACGATACGGCTGCCGCGCAAACCATAACTTGCAAGGGCGAACGATCGGTTTCCACCCCTTCAGGCCGTTCCACCCTCAGTCAGAGGCCGGGTTGAGCCGAAGTTCCATTGAACGCCTGCCGTGGTTCGGCGATGGGCCGTACCGGGGCGCCGGGAGCGATCTTTTGCAGATTGCCGACAATCACCGCGTCGCCCCCCGCGACGCCCTTGGTGACAACAATGCGATCGCCATAGGTCGCGCCGATCGAAACCATCCGCTGCTCTGCCTTGCCGTTATCCGCGATGTAGACGTACTTGCCGAGCTGGCTCGAACCCAGGGCCACCTGCGGCACCAGCAGCGTGTCCGGCCGATCAGCCACGTGCAGACGCACATGCACGAACTCGCCGGGCAGCAGGCTGTGGTCCGGATTGGCGATGGTGGCCCGTGCCACGATGGTGCCGGTGTTCCGGTCCACCGTGTTGTCGAGGAAGGTCAGGGTCCCCTCGTAGCGCTTCCCGTCCTGGTCCGGAATCGTCACCTCCGCCGGGATCGACTTGGCCCGGTAATCGCCGAGGCGATCGAGGTCGGTCTCGCTCGGATTGAACGTGACGTAGATCGGATCGAGCTGCACCAGCGTATTGAGCTGGGTGCCCGCGGCATTGATCAGTGTGCCCTCGTGCACGAGGCTCCGCCCGAGGCGACCCGCGAACGGCGCCGTAATCTCGGTGTACCCCAGATTGAGCTTCGCCGCCTCAACCGCCGCCGCATCGGCGGCGAGTGTCGCCTGCGATTGATTGAGCGTACTTGTCGTCTGGTCGAACGCGTCCTGCGTCGCCCATCCGTCCCTGCTCAGCTCTGCGGTGCGGTGTTGCGAGACGCGCGAATAATCGTAGGCGGCAGCGTCGCGGCGTGACTGCGCGCTCGCCTGATCAAGTGCCGCCTGATAATCGCGCGGGTCGATCTGATACAGAAGTTGGCCTGGTGGCACGTCCACCCCGTCGCCGACCGGCCGGGAGTCGAGGTACCCCGTGACTTTCGCCTCAAGCGTGACGTTGCGGATCGCCTCCGTCGTGGCCACGAAGTCGAGATAGACAGGCACCGTCCGCTGGTCCACCGCGGCCACCGGTACTGGCATCGGAGGCGGGCTCACCATCGCCGGGGCTCGTGCGACGCCGTGGTTGGAGCTGGCCAGCAGTGCGACCCCGATGGCGACGAGAGCGAGGGCGCCGGTCCCCAGTCCGATATTCTTCAGGGAAAAGCTCATGACTTCGTCCTCCAGGGGTCAATCACTGGTAGCGCCTTCGAGACGGCGCTGACCGACGGACTGTTCATGCTTCAAGGTCCCGCCTTCGCGCAGCCGTTCGATGACCGCGTAGAACACCGGCACGAGGGCAAGCCCCAAAATCGTCGCCGCCAACATGCCGCCCACGACCGTGGTGCCGATCGACTGCCGGCTGCCCGCCCCGGCACCGGAGGCCACCATCAGCGGCACGGTGCCGAGAATGAAGGCGAAGGCCGTCATCAGAATCGGCCGCAGCCGCAGCCGCCCTGCCTCCATCGCCGCCTCCACAATACCCTTGCCGCCCTCGCGCAGCTGCTTGGCGAACTCCACGATCAGGATCGCATTCTTCGCGGCCAGCCCGATCAGCATGACGAGACCGATTTCCGAATATACGTCGAGCTGCATGCCGCGGAGCCACAGCGCCAGCACCGCGCCGAACAGCGCGAGCGGCACCGACAGGATCACCATGAACGGCATCGACCAGCTTTCGTACTGCGCCGCCAGCACCAGGAACACGAACACCAAAGCGAGGCCGAACACGATCGCCGCGGTCGAGCCCGCTTTGAGCTCCTGGTACGCGATGCCGGTCCACTCGTAACCGAAATCAGCCGGCAGCGCCTCGGCTGCCGCCCGCTGCATGGCGGCGATCGCCTGTGCCGAACTATACCCCGGCGCGGGTGCGCCATTGATCAGGGCAGACCCATAGACGTTGTAATGCGACACGTATTCCGGCCCGACCGTCGGATGCAGCGTGCCGAGGGTATTGAGCGGGATCATCTGCCCGCCCGCGTTGCGCACATAAAGACGCGACAGATCCGTGGTGCTGGCGCGCGCATCCCGTTCGGCCTGCATCGTCACCCTGAAGGTCCGGCCGAACAGATTGAAGTCGTTCACGTAGAGCGAGCCCAGATAGATCTGCAGCGTGTTGAAGACGTCCGATAGATTGAGCCCGAGAAGCTTCACCTTGGTCCGATCGAGGTCGTACTTGTACTCGGGCGTCGAGGTGCCGAAGGTGGTGAAGAGCTGATGCGGGTCGAGCTCGGGCTGTTGGCGCGCTTTTGCCAGCAGCGCCTGGGTCGCATCGTTCAACGCCTGCGGGCCGTGCCCCGTCAGGTCCTCAACTTCGAATTCGAAGCCGCCGGTGGTGGAAATGCCGGGGATCGACGGCGGGTCGAAGCTGAGGCTGATCGCATCGGAGATCGCCAGCAGTTTCGGGCGCACGGCTTCGAGAATGTGTGCAGCGCCGAGTTTGGCGCCGCGCTCACTCCACGGCTTCAGAATGGCGAATTCCACCCCGGCGTTCGACTGACTGGCGCCAGTCAAAAAATTCGTTCCGGTGACCGGCACCACATCCTGCACCCCAGGTTGCGCGGCCAGGATCTTCCGCACCTGCTCCGCCACCTGCTCTGTCCGCTGCAGCGACGCGCCGTCGGGAAGTTGGATCACCGCGAAGAAGTAGCCCTGGTCCTCGACCGGCAGGAATCCGGCCGGGATGCGCGAGTAGAGGCCATAGCTGATCACCAGCGCGCCGGCGAACAGGGCAAGCGCACCCCACCGCGCTGCGATCACCCACCGGACGCCCCGCGCATAAGCCTCTGCGGCGCGCGTGAAGCCGGAATTGAAGCCGCGGAACAGGAAGAAGCGCGCGGCTGGACGATGGCGCAGGAGCACCGCGGAGAGGGCCGGGCTGAGCGTCAGCGAATTGAAGGCGGAAATGCCGACGGAGATCGCAATCGTCAGGGCAAACTGGTTGTAGAGCCGGCCGGTGACGCCCGGCAGAAACGCAACCGGGACAAAGACCGCCATCAGCACGGCCATCGTCGCGATGATCGGACCGGTGACCTCCTTCATGGCGGCCGTTGCTGCCTGCACCGGCGAAAGCCCACGTTCGAGCTGACGTTCCACGTTCTCGACCACGACGATCGCATCGTCGACGACGAGCCCGATTGCCAGCACCATGCCGAGCATGCTCACTATGTTGAGCGAAAAACCCGCGGCCAGCATGACGGCCAGCGTGAAGATCAGCGAGACCGGGATGGCGATCGCGGGAATAACCGTGGTGCGCCAGCTTTGCAGGAACAGAAACACCACCGCGATAACCAGCGCGAGCGCCTCGGCTAGCGTCACCATTACGTCGTGCATCGAGGCAGAGACGAACATCGTCGTGTCATAGGGGATCCGCCAGGCGAGGCCCGCGGGGAAGCGCTGGCCGAGCTGCGCCATCTCGGCCTTCACCTCGCGCTCGACTTGCAGGGAGTTCGATCCAGGCGTCTGATAAACGGCGATGAACACGGTGGGCTTATCATTCAGGCGCGCGCCCGACGTGTACTGCAAAGCCCCGAGCTCGACGCGCGCGACGTCCCGCAGGTGGACCACGGCTTCGCTTCCGGTCCCGGCGCGGACGACGATGTCGTCGAACTGTGCGGGATCGCTCAGCCGGCCGGTCGCGTTCACCTGATATTCGAACATGGTGCCGGCCGGCGCGGGCGACTGCCCAAGCTTGCCCGCAACGACCTGCACGTTCTGCTCGGCAATGGCGCTCTGCACGTCGGTCGCGGTGATCCCTAGCTTGGCCAGCTTGTCGGGGTCGAGCCAGACTCGCATCGAATACCGGCGCTCGCCGAAGATGTTCACGTCGCCCACACCGGGCAACCGCTTGAGCGGGTCCACGAGCTGCAGGTACGCATAGTTGCTGATATCGACGAGATCGATAGAATTGTCCGGCGAATACAGCGTCACGCCCAGCAGGATGTTCGGGTTCTTCTTGCTGACGGTGACGCCCGCCTGATTGACGATCGCCGGTAGGGAGCCCTGCGCCTGGGCGACGCGGTTCTGCACGTCCACCGCGGCGATATCGATCGGATAGCCGACATTGAACGTGATGGTGATGTTGGAGCTGCCATCATCGGCGCTGACCGACGACATGTAGGCCATACCCTCGACACCGTTGATCTGCTGTTCCAGCGGCGTCGTGACGGTGTTGGCGACCACCTCGGCGCTGGCGCCCGGATAGGTCGTGGTCACCACCACCTGCGGCGGCGTAACCTCGGGAAGCTGCGCGACCGGCAGGAACCGGTACGCGACCACCCCGGCAAGCACCATGAGGATGGCGATGGAAGCCGCGAAAATCGGCCGGTGAATGAAGAAGTTCACCATTTGGGTGTGCCTTGCGAACGGGGTGGCAATCAGTTTGGCTTGGCCCTATATGGGCGGGACTGACCAGTAACACCCCGTTTAGGTGTGACCGGTCAGTAACATAATCGGGAGCCCGTCGCCATGGTCGCGCCAAGCGCCGCGTCCGCCGCCGCTTCGCACGCCCCAGTGCCGCCACGCGAGCGCATCCTCGCGGTCGCGCGCGAGTTGTTCTACCACCGCGGCATCCACGCTGTCGGCGTTGACGCGATCGCCGAGGCGGCAGGCACCAACAAGATGACGCTCTACCGGCACTTCGCCTCCAAGGACGAACTGGTGGCGGCATGCCTGCGGGGAGTCGCGGCCGAGATCGACGCGGAATGGGACGCGATTGCCGCCGCGCACCCTGGCGACCCGAAAGGTGAGCTGACGGCGTGGTTGCAGCATATTGGCCAATGGTTCATCCGCGAAGCCGGTCGGGGGTGTGCGCTTGCGAATGCCGCGGTCGAACTGCCGGATCAGAACCATCCCGCGCGTCAGGTCATCAGAGAGCACAAGTCCGCGATCCGCGAGCGGCTTGCCAGATTGTGCCGTGATGCCGGTTTGCGCGATCCTGAAGCGGTCGCCAGCCAGGCGTTCCTGGTATGCGAAGGCGCCCGCGTTGCGGCTCAGAGCCTCGGCTCGGGCGAGCCCTTGACGCACCTCCCGGCTCTGCTCGAGGACCTCGTCGAGAAGCACACGCCGCCCGGTACAACCTCACGCGGGAAGCGGCAGCATCGGTCGCGACGGATCTAGAGCGGTTTCAGGGAAGGTGGAATCCTGGCGGAATGATGGGTTTCGCTGCGCTCTACCCATCCTACGAGCTGGCGCGCACGAGTTGCCGTAGGATGGGTAGAGCGCAGCGAAACCCATCTCTGGCGATAAGCTCGGTCGCGGTATTTTACTTACGCAGTAAGCAAGCAACCGGCGCTTCGCTATAAAGCTCCGTATGTCCCCCATGCGCCGCGAGCCCAGCCCTACCTCTCGACTGATGCTGTTCTTCGCCATCGTCTATACGGTGGAAGGCTTCTGCCAGGCCAAGATCGGCATCGTCTGGCAGCCGCTCACGCACTACCTGAAGCAGACCCAGGGCTGGGACGCGGTGCAGATCGCCGCGTCGCTCGCAGTTCTGGATGTGCCGTGGGTGGTGAAGCCGCTCTACGGCATGATCTCGGACTTCCTGCCGCTGTTCGGCTACCGCCGCCGCTCCTACCTGCTGCTGGCGAACGTCGCCGCGGTCGCCGCCTTCCTGTGGACGACACAGGTGCTGGCGCCGGCAGCGATCGTGTTCGCCCTGCTGCTGACCGCGATCGCGATGGCCGTCTCCAGCACCGTGTGCGGCGCGCTGCTGGTGGAGAACGGCCAGCGACACAGCGCGAGCGCGGCGTTCATCAGTCAGCAGTGGCTGTGGTTCAATGTCGCGGTGATGGTGGCCTCGCTCGGCGGTGGCCAGCTGATCGAGTTCCTGTCGCCCGCAGGAGCCTTCCATGCCGCGGCCGCGATCGCCGCGGTCGCACCCCTCGCGGTGGTCGCAAGCAGCATTACGCTGGTCGATGAGCAGCACGCCCCGATCAACCTTGCGGAACTGCGACGTGCGCTGCGCGGCTTTCTCGCCGCATTCCGATCGCGCACGCTGTGGCTGATCGCCGCCTTCCTGTTCTGCTACTATTTCAGCCCGGGCTTCGGCACACCGTTGTATTTCTATATGACCGACCATCTGCGCTTCTCGCAGGGTCTGATCGGCGTGCTGTCATCGGTGAGCGCGGTCGGCTGGATCGTCGGGGGGCTGCTCTACCGCTATGTCCTGCGCAGCATGACAACGCGTGCGCTGCTCAACCTCAGCATCGTGGCGGGCACGCTGGCGACCCTGGCGTTTCTCGGCATGGTCGATGCAACCACCGCGATCGCGGTGTACTTCATCAACGGCGTCGCCGGCATGATCGCGGTAATCGCCACGCTGTCGCTCGCCGCCAACCACTGCCCGGAGCGTTCAGAGGGCTTCGCATTCGCCGCGCTAATGTCGGTGATCAACCTCTCGACGCCACTCTCCGACACCATCGGCGCATTCCTGTATCAGCATTTGTTCCACCAGGTGCTGGCACCGCTGATCGTGGTGTCGGCTGCCTTCACTGCCTTCATCATTGTATTCGTGCCCTTGCTTGCACGGTTCACCAAGGAGACCGAGGGAACGCCGATCTGATGCGCCCGTCCGCGCGGTGTTTCAGCGTCTCGGTGGCGAAGATAAAAAGAGCAGGCATGCGAGGTCGGGGTAACCTGCATGCCTGCTCCTACCGGCGCCGTGCAGACCAGTGGGGACCGATGATACGAATTCGGGGAGGACGTATCACGGATTCTGATCGGCACTGGTGGCGTCAGCAGTAATGCCACGAGCCATTGTGGCGTTTGCGGCCGACAGTTTCTCGTGCCGCACAGGGTATGTATGCACGTGCGTTCGATCGCGAAATGGCAAGGATACCCCGCCTGTTTCGGCGGAAAATCAGTCTGAAAGTCGGCGGCGCGTGACCGGTATTGCTCGGGAAAATTGTCGGGCGCTTTACCCTGACTTTTCTGGTTTGTTCCCTATGACGCCCTGCCGCGCCGCGGCCGCAGGACCGTCACACCGGCAAACGAACCCTTCTGCGTGCTGTCAGCCTCCTCGGCCTGCAACACGGTTTGGTACTCGCAGGTCATCACATAGCCGCCGATCCGCAGCAGCGTGCCATGCGGGAGCGATACGGTGCCGGACAGGCGCTTGTTGTCCACGAATGTGCCGTTGGTGGAATTGAGATCGGTGACACTGACCTCGTCGCCGGCGACATCGATCCGGCAATGCGCGCGCGACACCTCGGCCGCCTCGAGCAGCAGCGTACTCGGAGGCGCGCGACCGATGGTGAGCGAACCCGGTGGCAGCGCCACCCGGCGCACCGCCGATTCCGGCTGCAAAATCACCAGATGATGCTGCGGCTCCGTGGCCGACAGCAACTCCCTCGCCTGCGCCGAACGAATATTCAGCGTCGCCTCGGGAGACAGATCCTCGGCGGGCTCCGGCGAGGCGGCAGCAAGTTGGCGGGCGACCTCCGGCAAGGCAGCGGCCGCTTCACCGAGCGCCTGATGGAACTCCGCCACCGCCTGCTCCGACAGCGCGACGCGCAGCGACTTGCCGTGCTGGCGTTCCAGCAGGCCGAGCGCGATCAGATAGGCGATGTGATCGCGCGTGGTCTGGAAATTCTGCCCGGTCAGGTTGAGCAGGCTCGCCGCCATCTGGTCGGCCAGGATGCCAGGCTCGCCACTGCCGAAGGCGGACGTGCCATAGTGCAGCTCGACCGCCATGTGCAGCAGCGTCCAGTGCGACAGCGAGCTGAGATGCCGGATTGCCTCGACGCGGCGTGCGCGCGACAGGTTGATCGCGTCAAAGATACGATCCAGCGCGTGGCGCCACGTCTCGCGACAGCGGGTGAGCGATTGCAGGATGATGTTCCGCTGCGTCTCGGCGTCGATCCTGCGCGGCAGCGCGACGCGCGTCGCCGGATCAAGCGCGGCGGCGGTGGCGCACAGCTCCTTCGCCAGCGCCAGCAGATGGCGATCGAACAGGTCGAGCAGCGCCGGCGTCGGCACGATGACGGAGCGTGCCGACAGCGCCGCGTTCGCTGGATCGACCACACAGAGCTGTTCCTCCTTGATCTCGAGGATGCGCTCCTTGACGGTTGAATCGTCGAGCAGGAACACCTGCTTGACCAGGCCGTACAGTTCGCCGACCGCGGCGCCCTCGCGGCCGCTGGCGCAGAGATGCGTGACGATGTGCCACTGCGCCCGCCGGAACAGGCTGGGGAAATGGGCATGCCAGATCGTCTGATAGGCGGACAGGAACCGAACGACTTCGCGCTCTGCCTGCATCGGCCACTCCGCGGGAGTTTCCTGGGTTCAGTCGCAACCTAGACTACCTGCGCGGCGGACGCAAAATCTGTGAAGTGCGTCAACGGTTTATGCCTTTCCCGACCGGTCCCGCGAGAGCTTGCCGCTGCGCAGGTCCGCTGCCAGCGCCGCCGGATCGCGCTCCACCGGATCGCCATAACCGCCACCGCCGCCGGTCTCGATCCTGACCGTCTCGCCGGCAGCGAGCACGATGCTGGCCGTCTTGGAGGACAGTTCCTCCTCACGCGGCGTGCCGATGTCGCGCACCAGCCGCGCGGTGCCGCCCAACTCGCCGCCGGCAAGACCGGGCGCGCCGAGAACGTGGCCGTCCGAGCGCACCGAGAACACGATGCCGTCACGCATGGCTCGGATCTGCCGCGCGATGCCAAGCCCGCCGCGATGGCGGCCGGCGCCGCCCGAATCCGGCACCAACGCGTATTCGTCGACCAACAGCGCATATTCGTTCTCCAGCGCCTCGGCCGGCAGATTGGAGGTGTTGGTGAGGTGCACGTGGATCGCCTCCATGCCGTCGGCATCGCACCGCGCCCCCATGCCGCCGCCGATGGTTTCCAGATAGACGAAGCTGCCGTCGCCGGTGCGGCGCGGGCCGGAGAAGATGATCGCCGGCACGCTGTCGTGCGACGAGGCCATGGCGCGGTCGGCCGGCAGCAGTTGGGCGAAAGCGCCGAACAGCGCACGAGCGATCTTGTTGCAGGTGATGCTGCGCGCGCCGACCGCCGCGGGAAACCGCGGGTTGACCAGCGTGCCGGCTTCCGCGCGGATGTCGATGCACTCGAACATGCCGCTGTTCGGCAGCAGGTCGGGATCGAGCAGCGTCTTCACGGCGTAGTATACGGTGGCGCGCAACGCGCTTTCCGGCACGTTGAAGGCGCCGCGCGTCTCGGCCGCAGTGCCGGCGAAATCCACTGTCAGCGTATCGCCACGCACCATCACGCTGGCGCGGATCGGCACCGGATCGCCACCGATCCCGTCATCGTCCAGATACGCGGTGAAGCCCGCCTCGCCGTCAGCCAGGTCGCGGATGCGGTTGCGCAGCCGGCGCGTGGTGTAGGCCAGCAGATCGTCCACCGCCTCGGCGACGGCGACGAGGCCCATGCGGCCGACCAGGTCACGCGTCAGCGACACGCCGCGCGCATTGGCGGCGACCTGCACCTTGAGGTCGAGCGACCGTTCGTCCGGATCGCGCGAGTTTTGTGCAATCAGCGCCAACAAATCCTCGTCCAGTTCGCCGCCGCGTACCAGGCGGATCACCGGCAGGCGCAGGCCCTCCTCGAAGACCGATCGCGCGCGGCCGGAGATAGAACCCGGGACCGGACCGCCGACATCGGAGTGATGGCCGACATTGGCAGCGAAGGCGCACACCGCGCCGTCGATGAACACCGGCGTGACGATCGAGATGTCCGGCATGTGCGTGCCGCCGGCAAGATACGGATCGTTCAGCACGAAGGCATCGCCGTCGCGCATTTGGCTGATGTCATGACGTGCCAGCACCGCCTGCACACTGCCGAGCAGCGAGCCCAGATGCAGCGGGATATGCGAGGCCTGCGCGATCAGCCTGCCGGAGGCGTCGAATAACCCGACCGAGCAGTCCTTCCGTTCCTTGATGTTGGTCGAGAACGACGAGCGGATCAGCGTGCTGCCCATGTCCTCGGTGATGGAGAGCAGACGGTTGCTGAACACCTCCATGGCGATCGGATCGGTCATGCGGCGATCTCCAGCAGCAGATTGCCGGAGCGATCGACGCTGAGCGCGGAGCCGGGCGGCACCAGCGTGGTGGCGCTCATTTCGTCGATGACGGCGGGGCCGGAGAGCCGCGTGCCAATGGCGAGCGCGGCGCGGTCGAATATCGGTGTTGCGGCCCAGCCGGGATCGAAGTGCACATGTCGGGTGGTCTTTGCTTGCGGCGCACCTGAGGCGCTGACGAACTGCGTGGCCGGCCGGTCGATCAGGCCGATCGCCTTGAGGCGGCAGTTCACCGCCTCGATCGCACGTTCCGGGATGGCGTAACCGTATTCACGACGATGCGCGTCCGCAAAACCGGCGACGAATTCGCCAAGCTGCGGCTCGCCGTCGCCGAGGCGTACCTGCACCTCGTGATTTTGCCCCTTGTAGCGCGCCTCGATCACGTGGGCGAAGCGGCGCCGATCCGGTGGGATGTGTTCGCTCTCCAGCCAGGTGCGACCGCTCGCCTGCATCACGGCAAAGCGTTCCACGATGCGCGGCCAGTTCTGCGCGTCCGCCTCAGTGATCGCGCTGCGCACCAGGTCGAGACTGACATCCGACAGCAGTATCCCGCGCGCGCACATGGTGCCCGGCTCGACCGGCACCAGCACCCGGCCGATGCCGCATTCCGCTGCCACCGCCGCGGCGTGCAACGGACCGGCGCCACCGTACGGGAACAGCGCGAACTCGCGCACGTCGTGGCCCCTTTCGGTGGACACCGAACGGATCGCGCGGCTCATGTTGGCGACGGCGATGCGGATGATGCCGAGCGCGGCCTGCTCGACGGACAGTCCCATCGGGACGGCGATGCGCTCGGCGATCGCGCGCCGCGCCGCGTCTTCATCCAACCGCATGCGGCCGCCGAGCAGTACCGTGGGATCGAGCCGGTGCAGCACGACGTTGGCATCGGTCAGTGTCGGCTCGGTGCCGCCCTTCGCATAGGCGGCCGGCCCCGGTTGGGCACCGGCGCTGTGTGGTCCGACCTTTAGCGCGCCGGCGTCGTCCACCCACGCGATCGAGCCACCGCCGGCGCCGATCACATGCACATCGACCATCGGTGAGCGCACCGGATAATCCGCGATCGTCCGGCTGGAGGCAAAGGCAGGCACGCCGTTCTCGATCAGTGACACGTCGGTGGAGGTGCCGCCGGCATCGAAGGTGATCAGGTTGGTGTGGCCAGCCTCGCGCGCGACCTCCGCCGCACCGACCACGCCGGCGGCCGGTCCCGACAGACAGCAGCGCACCGGGAATGCACGCACTGTGTCCACCGGCAGCAATCCGCCGTTGGAATGGATGGTATAGGGCTTCGCGGTCAGTCCAAGTCCGGACAGTCGGCCGAGCAAGCGGTCGAGATAACGCTCCATCCGTGGGCCGATATAGCTGTTCATCGCTGCGGTGGAGAAGCGTTCGAACTCGCGGAATTCCGGCAGCACGCCGGACGACGTCGACAGATAGACATCAGGCAAACGCGCGCGGACGATCTCGGCGGCACGGCGTTCGTGCACGTCGTTGAGATAGCTGTGCAGAAAGCAGATGGCGATCGCCTGCACGCCCTGCACGGTCAGCGCATCCACGGCCGCGGCCACCTCGACCTCGTCCAGCGGTTGCAGCACCACGCCGGCGGCGTCGATGCGCTCGGACACCTCCAGCCGGTGCTCGCGCGGCACCAGCGGCACTGGCGTACGCACGGTGTAATCGTAGAGATGCGGGCGCACCTGCCGGCCGATCTCCAGCACGTCGCGGAAGCCGCGGGTGGTGATCAGGCCGGTGGCGACGCCGCGCCGCTCGATCACCATATTGGTGGCCACCGTGGTGCCGTGGCCGATGAAGGTGATCGCGGCGGGCGCGATGCGCAGCGTTTCCAACAGCGTGCGAAGCCCGGTCTCGATCGCCTCGGATGGATCGGCCGGCGTGGACGGCAGCTTGAAGTGCTGCAGCGTACCCGTGGTGGTGTCGTGCAGAGTGAAGTCGGTGAACGTGCCGCCGACGTCGAAGCCGATGCGATACATGCCGCAACTGTGCCGGCAGCAGGCGCCGCGCTCAAGTCACCGCTTCACCACCAACCCCTGCCCGGTCGGCAGTTCTAGCACGGCAAGCCCGCGCTCCCGCATGAATTCATCAGCCGCGTGTTTCTGGTCGCGGTAGCCGGTCCAGCCGTAGTCGTCGAACACGATGATTCCGCCCGGGCTGATCCGATCGAACAGCACCTCCAGCGCGCCGCGTTCCGCCTGGGCGTTGTTCATATCGACATGCAGGAACGCGATGCGCGGCGGCGCGACCTCGGCAAGCACGTCGGGCACCTTGCCGCGAGTGACCAGCACGTTCGGCCAGGCGGCGAACCGCGCACGTACCCGCTCGAACAGCTCCGGCGAATGCGCCGGCAGCCGCCTGCCTTCGCCCTCGCCGCCGGGTGGATCGAACAGGTCGTAAAGATAGCACTGCCTGCCTTGCAGTCCGGAGAGGTAGCGGAGCACCACCGCCATCGAGTAACCCTGGTAGCTGCCGCATTCGACATAATCGCCGGGCACGGAGAGACAGCTCTCCGCCGCCCAGCACAGCGTATGCGTGCGCCAGGCGAGGGTCAGCTCGGCATGCGACGGCTGCTCCGCGGTCACCGCCGCGACCAGGCGGGGATCGCTCAGGAAGCCGTGGGTATGGCCGAAGGTGATGAGATTGTCGGCAATGAACCACGGTCCCCGCGGATCGCCGATGCCAGCCGCGCTGGCCACCAGGGCGCGCAAGGCCGCCAGGCTTTCAGGGCTCTGTTGCAGGCCCCAGAACAGACTCGGAATGTGCAGCCCGTAGGCGGCGGCTTCATCGGACATCGGTTGCGCTCCGGCGGATCAGTTCCGCCGAAGCTGCCTGCCCGCGATGAACAAGCACTGAATCAGGCTGTCGGTCGCTTGATCGCGCTCCTGATTCCGCCGCGCTCGTACCAGGGCCGGCTGGCGCGCACCAGACGGACCACCGAGAGCATCACCGGCACCTCGACCAGCACGCCGACCACGGTTGCGAGCGCGGCGCCCGACTGGAAGCCGAACAGCGCGATCGCCGTCGCCACCGCAAGCTCGAAGAAGTTGGATGCGCCGATCAGCGCCGACGGTCCGGCGACGCACCACTCGACACCAAGACGTCGGTTCAGCCAGTAGGCGAGGCCGGCGTTGAAGTAGACCTGCACGGTGATCGGGATCGCCAGCAGCAGGATCACCAGCGGCTGGTGCACGATCTGCCCGCCTTGCAGGCCGAACAGCAGCACCAGCGTTAGCAGCAGCGCCGTCAGCGACAGTGGGCCGAGGCGCCGCAAGGTGCGTGACAGGCCAGCGGCGCCACCTGCGGCAAGGCTGGCCTGCCGCCATAGCTGTGCCACGATCACCGGCACCACGATGTAGAGCACGACCGACAGCACCAGCGTGTCCCATGGCACGCTGATCGATGACAGACCAAGCAGCAGTCCGACGATCGGCGCGAACGCCACCACCATGATGGCATCGTTCAGCGCGACCTGGCTCAGGGTGAAATGCGGCTCACCATCGACCAGGTTCGACCAGACGAACACCATCGCGGTGCAGGGCGCCGCCGCCAGCAGGATCAGCCCGGCGATGTAGAAATCGATCTGGTCCGCCGGCAGCAGCGGGCGGAACAGATGGCCGATGAACAGCCAGCCGAGCAGCGCCATCGAGAACGGCTTGACCAGCCAGTTCACCCCCACGGTGGCGGCGATGCCTCGCCAATGCCGGCCGACCTCGACCAGTGCGTGCGGGTCGATCTTCAGCAGCATCGGCACGATCATCAGCCACACCAGGATGGCGACCGGTAGGTTGACCTGTGCCACGGTCGCATCGCCGATCGCCTGGAACACGCCGGGCGCGGCCTGGCCCAGAATGATGCCAACGATGATGCAGAGCGCGACCCAGAGTGTGAGGTAGCGCTCGAAAATGTTCATCGGGATGCTTCCTGTTCCTACGCGGCCATCGGTCGGCGCAGGGCCAGCGGTACCAGCGGCAGCACCAGCAGGATGTTGAATACCGCCGCTCCGGCCAGCACGGCGATCGTCATGTCCGCTCCAAGATGGCCCACCAACAGGGCGCCGAGCGATGGCGATGCCGACTGCGCAACGAGGATCGGCATCGCCAACCGGCCGATCAGGACGGCATAGCCGTCGCGGCCGAACAGCGCGAGGGGCACGGTGCCCCGCGCGATCGAGCGGATGCCGCCGCCCGCGCCGTAGAGTACGAGGCCGGCGCCAACGATACTGGCCGGACCGAGCAACATGCAGATCCCGATGGCGACCACGATCGTGGCGATCAGCAGACTCCAGATCGGGTGATTCCGGCGTCCGAATGCCGCCTCCAGCACGCGTGCGCCAACCTGGGACGGGCCGATCAACGCACCGAGGCTGACCGCAGCGGCGAGCGTCAAGCCACGGGCCTGCAACAGCGCCAGCACGTGCACCGAGATCACAGTCGAGATGACTGCGGTCAAGGTAAGTCCGATCGCCAGCGTGACGAAGGCTGATCGATCTCCGGCGCGCTGCCATCGCGCCGGCACGCGCGGTTCACCCGCAGGCCTGACTGGCGGCGGGCGCTGCTCCTCGCGCGGGACTCCGAACAGATACAGTGGCAGCACCACGCAGAGGTTGATGGCGGCGTAAGCAAGACACGCGCCTCGCCAGCCGAAATGCTCGACGAACAGCGCGCTCAGCGGCCAACAAACGGTGCTGGCGAAGCCGCCGAACAACGTCAGATTCGTGATCGCACTGCGGGCGTGCTCGCCATAGAGCCGACCCACGGTGGCGAAGGCCGGATCGTACAGGCCGGCCCCCATGCCAAGCCCGATCACAAGCCAGGCGCCAACGAAGATCGCGAGGTTTGGCGCAGCAGCCTGGATGAGCAGACCGATGGCCAGCAGGACGGCGCTGGCGGCGAGTACCGGGCGGCCGCCGAAGCGCTCGATCAGACGGCCGACACGCGGCGACACCACGCCCGAAATCAGCAGTCCCAGCGACAGCGCACCGATGATCCAGTCTTTCGACCAGCCGGTCGCACGGACCACCGGACCGGCCAGCACGGCGAGCAGGTAGAAGGACGATCCCCATGCGAGGATCTGACCGATACCGATCGATGCGATGACGACGAAGCGCCGGCGTGGATCAGGTGCAGCAGTCACTCGAACAGCACCCTGCCGCCGGCTTGCGCGCCTCGATGGTGGCCGAAGCGACATAGTTCTCGATGCCGCGGCCGGACGCCCAGGTGGCGATATAGTCGCGGCTCTCCGGCCTCACCTGGATGTCGATGTCGGTGAAACCGGCCGCGGTCAGCCAGTCCTGGATCGCGGCGATGGAAGCGGCACCGGCGACGCAACCGCACAGCAGTGCCATGTCGGTGGCAAGCTCGGCCGGCAACGGATTGACGTTCACCACATCGGCGATGGCGAGCCGTCCGCCCGGCTTCAGCACGCGGAACGCCTCGCGGAACGCCTGCGCCTTGTCCGGTACCAGGTTGATGACGCAGTTGGAGATGATCACGTCGCCGGTGGCATCGGCGATCGGCAGGTGCTCGATCTCGCCCAGGCGGAACTCGACATTCGCGGCCCCGATGCGGGCAGCGTTGTCGCGTGCCTTGGCCAGCATTTCGTGCGTCATATCGACGCCGATGACGCGACCCTCCGGCCCGACCTGCTTCGCAGCGAGCAGGCAGTCGAAGCCGGCGCCGCTTCCGAGATCTATCAGCACCTCGCCGGGGCGCAGCGACGCGATCGTCTGCGGGTTGCCACAGCCAAGACCGAGATTGGCGCCGTCGGGCACCGCGTTCAGCTCCGCCTCAGTGTAGCCCATGCGGGCGGATTTTTCCCCCTCGCGGCTGCAGCAGGAGGTGGCGGGAGCGCAGCACGACGAACTTGCGGCGGCAATCGAGCCGTAGCGGTCGCGGACCATTTGCTTGATGTCGGCGCTGTCCATCGGGTGCTCCTGCGTCAGGCGGATTTGCGGGTGCCGAGAAGCGGTTCGGCAGGCACGCTGCACTGCTGCGCGGCGCCGCGGCCGCAGCAGTTCTCGGTGAGGGTGGCGATCAGGCCGTTCATGGCCGCGTAGTCCGCCGCATAGATGAGCTGGCGGCCGACCCGGCGCTGCGTGATCAGGCCGGCGCGATGCAGGTGCTGCACGTGGAAGGTGAGCGATGACGGCGGCACCTTCAGACGATCCGCGATGACGCCGGCCGGCAGGCCGTCGGGCCCGCGCTCGACCAGCATGCGGTAGAGCGCAAGGCGGGTCTCGTGGGCGAGAGCGGCGAGCGCCTGGACGGTCTGCGGGAGGTCCACGGAGATTTTCCGATACTTCGAGTATTGTCGAATACTAACCCTGTTGTGCCTCTCAGTCAACGGCATTGCACGCCGAGATGGTACAGATCGGAGATCTGCCAGATGCATTTTCGACCTGACCGGAAATTCTTGCGGTCACTTTGCTCGATGGGTTTCGCGGCGCTCTACCCATCCTACCAGTTGCTGTGCGCTTCATTGCCGTAGGATGGGTAGAGCGCCGCGAAACCCATCATCCCGTCGCGATTCCACTTTGCCTGAAACCGCTCGAGTACTCCCTCGCCCGCCGCTCCCCGATCACCTAAGCTCCACGCCACACCAACGGTCACCTCATCAAGGAGCACAGCCATGGATTTCGGCGCGTCGATGTTCTTCACCGACTATTCCATGACCTCGGTGGAACTCGCCCAGGCGCTCGCCGCCGATTCGGCGCGTCGATGTTTTCACCGACTATCCATGACCTCGGGAACTCGCCCGCGCTCGAGGCACGCGGCTTCGAATTGGTCTGGGCACCCGAGCACTCGCACATTCCCACCTCGCGCCGCTCGCCGTTCCCCGGTGGTGGCGATCTGCCGAAGCAGTATTACGACGCGATGGACCCGTTCGTGACGCTGACCGCGGCGGCGATGGCAACCAAAACGCTGAAGGTTGGTACCGGCGTCTGCCTGGTGAACCAGCGCGATCCGATCCAGACCGCGAAGCTGGTGGCCTCGATCGATCAGGTCTCCGGCGGCCGGTTCCTGTTCGGCATCGGCGTGGGCTGGAACGCCGAGGAGATGGAAGACCACGGCACGGCGTTCGCCAGCCGCGCCAAGCTGGTACGCGAGCGGGTCGAGGCGATGAAGGCGATCTGGACCAAGAGCAAGGCCGAGTACCACGGCGAATTCGTCAACTTCCCCGAGATGATGGCCTGGCCGAAATGCGTGCAGCAGCCGCATGCGCCGGTGATCGTCGGCGGCGCGTTCCCGCAGGCGGCGCGGCGCGCGGTGCGTTACGGCGACGGCTGGATTCCGTTGGCCGGCCGTGGCGACATCCTCACCGCGATGGCAAAGTTCCGCGACATGCTGAAGGAGGCGGGTCGCGACGCAGCGTCGTGTCCGATCACGCTGTTCGGCTGCGCCGATGACGCCGACACGCTGAAGCGCTACCGCGACCTGGGCGTCGTGCGGGCCTGCGTCAGCCTGCCGGCAGCCAAGGGCGATGCCGTGCTGCCGATCCTCGATCGCTGGGCGGGACTGATCCGTCAGGTCAACGGCTGAGGGAAAGAAGAATTTGCAACCACAGATGCACACAGATGAACACGGATAGGTTCTCCTTATCCGTGTTCATCTGTGTGCATCTGTGGTTGCAAAAACGATCATGCATTCCGGTGTGTCGACGCGTTGGCGCAGGCGCTTGAGAGCGCACTTCAGCGCACTTCGTTGACAATCGGTAAGCATCTTGGCAAGAAAAGCCTTGACTTGACGCGGCTGGCGACGGCGGTCGAAGCCGCGCTCCGGCCGGGGTCCGCCAGTGACTAGAAACTCCACGAGGGGATACGATCCAATGGGGCCGTTCGGACGTCTCACTTTTGTGGCTACCCTGGTGACCGCTCTAACAGCCCTTGCACCCACGTTTGCAGCGATCAACGACCTGACCCAGATCGGGGTCGCCATGAACTCAGATGGTACGAACGACCTGAAGCAGATCGGCATCGCCCTCGACGACGGCTACACCTACGTGGCCGGCGACGGCTCGGTGCGGACCGTTCCCGGCGACGGCTCGGTTCGCCTCATTTCCGTCGGTGGCGGGACGCAAGCATCGTTTTGTTTCCACAATGCGACGATAGTCGACGGCACCAGCAATACGATATTCCTGGGCGAGAACGTGGGGCTGAGCGTCGCGCCAAGCTTTCTGTCCAGTCCATCCGGATTCCCTCTCGGCCAGGATCCGGTGCGGAGCGTGCTGGACGGGCAATCGAACACCCTGATGCTTGGGGAGACGCCTTGCCTGGGCGGCATAACGGGAATTGGCGAGACGGCCGGGGATCCAACCAACGAAGCACCCGGGATCCACGTGGGCGATGGCGCCAGCTTCGATCTCTGCACCAGCAGCGCGCGGGTATCGACCATCGCCGATGGTACCAGCAACACGATCATCTTCGCCGAAACCCGCGATGGGGCCTGCTTCGACAACATTGCTCCCCCGAGCAATGTCTCCGTGTTCACCGCCACGGCGTCAGAACCGGATTCGTTGGCACTGCTAATGTTGGCCGTGCTCGGCGTGACCGGGCTTGGGCGCGGAGCACAGCGCACGCGGTCGCCCAGGGGCTGAACATCCGCTAGGCTCGCCGCCGACATCCCCGGCACTGGGAGCACGGACATGCAATTCGGCGCGTCGATGTTCTTCACTGACTACTCGATGACCTCCGCCGAACTCGCGCAGGCGCTGGAAGCGCAGGGCTTCGAATCCATCTGGGCGGCCGAGCACTCGCACATCCCGACCTCGCGGCGATCGCCCTGGGGTGGCGGCGGTGAGCTGCCGAAGCAGGTACTACGACGTGATGGACCCGTTCGTGACGCTGACCGCGGCGGCGGTAGCGACCAAGACGCTCAAGCTCGGCACCGGCGTCTGTCTGGTGAACCAGCGCGACACGATCCAGACGGCGAAGTTGGTGGCCTCGATCGATCAGGTGTCGGGCGGGCGGTTCCTGTTCGGCATCGGCATCGGCTGGAACGCCGAGGAGATGGAGGATCACGGCACGGCGTTCGCCACGCGGGCCAGGCTGGTACGTGAACGCATCGAGGCGATGAAGCTGATCTGGACCAAATCGAAGGCCGAGTACCACGGCGAGCTGGTCGACTTCCCCGAGATGATGGCGTGGCCCAAGCCGGTGCAGCAGCCGCATCCGCCGGTGATCGTCGGCGGCGCCTATCCGCAGGCGGCGCGACGTGCGGTGCGCTACGGCGACGGCTGGATTCCGCTGGCCGGGCGGCCCGACCAGTACGGCGACGTGTTCGACTTCGTGCCGAAATTCCGCACCATGCTGAAAGAGGCCGGACGCGACGAGGCGTCCTGTCCGGTGACGCTGTTCAGCGTGCAGGAAGACGCGGATCTGCTGAAGCGCTATCGCGATCTCGGCGTGGCGCGGGTCGGTGTCGGTCTGCCGGCGGCGAAGGCGGACGCGACGCTGCCGGTGCTGGACCGCTGGGCGAAGCTGATCCGGCAGGTGAATGGCTGATCGCGAGGCAGGACAACCGCACACGCTATCCGGGCGGAATGTTCTGGTTCACGCGGAAGAAGTTGGTCGGATCGTATTTCCGCTTGATCGCGACCAGCCGAGCATAGCCCTTGGCGCCCGCCGCCGCCCGCACCAGCCCCGGATCCTCGCCGTGACCGGCGAAATTGAGATACAGCCGGCCGTCCGAATGGTGCTGCATTTCGGACCAGAAGCTGCGCGACCATCCGATGTTCGCAGCATCGTCCTCGGCCTTCGACCACACCGCATCGATGCTGAGCATGTACGGCATGTTGCGATCACCGAAAGCGGTCGCTTCAGACGCGACGCGGGCAACAGTGCCGCCGAAATGCCAGATCGACGCGAATGTCATCTCGGATGGCCGGGCGTCCAGCGGGGTGACGATATCCCGGATCACCGTATCATCAAGCCCCGTAAGGTATAGCGATTTGAAATAGCTGCGGTCACGACCCTTCGGAAACAATTCGTCGTAGATGCTTTGAAGGACGCGGTACGGCATCTTGTCGCTGAAATCGATGACTGGCGTGCCGAGTTCTCGCATCGGCCGCAGCAGCGCCTCCCCCTGATCGGCTGGGCCGTCATACACGGCGCCCACCGAGATGACCCGCTTGCCACGCGCCTCCTGCGGCAGGCTCGCGTCATCCGGCAAGGTCGAGAACTCGAGCAGACTGCTGATCTGCTCCGGGGCCGTGGCCATGAAGTCGCGCCATGCGGCAATGACATCGCGTGCGCGGGATTCCGGATAGGCGATCAGACAGGCCATCAACACCGGCTCGATCGGATGCAGGCGGAACTCGAACGATGTGACAATGCCGAAGTTTCCGCCGCCGCCCCGCACCGCCCAGAACAGATCGCTGTTGTTGGTTTCGCTGGCCCGCAGCAGGCGACCATCGGCGGTCACGACATCGACCGACAACAGATTGTCGATGCACAGACCATGACTGCCGCGCAACCAACCGATGCCACCGGACAACGTCAGGCCGGCGACACCCGTCGTGGAGATGAGGCCGCCGGGCGTGGCAAGCCCGAACGCGGTGGTCTCCCAGTCAACGTCGCGCCAGGTCGCGCCGCCCTCGACCTGCGCGGTGCATTGCGCGGGGTCGACACGAACCGCGCGCATCATCGATAGATCGATCATCAGGCCGCCGTCGCACGTGGCGTAACCGGCGACATTATGGCCGCCGCCACGTACCGCGACGAGTAACCCATGCCTGCGCGCGAAGTTGACTGCAGCGACGACATCCGCGACGCCATGACAGCGCGCGATGAGACGCGGGCGGCGATCGATCATGCCGTTCCAGACCACCCGCACCGCCTCATATGCTTCGTCCGAAGGCTGCAGCGCCGTGCCCCGTAGCGATGCTTTGAAGTCCGCGATCTCCTGTGCATCCGCGTTCATGACCTTCCTCCCGAAACTGCTTTCTCATCACGGTGAGGCTAGCGGTGTTCGGCGTACGGAACTAAAGTCTGAATTGCAACTTTCCGTTCATTTCTGCCATGACCGATGCTGAATCGAAGGTGAAAATCGCGATTTTGGCAGTGCCCGAGGTCACTGCCTCGGCGGTCTATGCCATGTACGACCTGTTTGCTGCCGCGGGCAGGGACTGGGCCTTCATCACGACCGGCGTGCCGGGCGAGCAGCGCATGCAGCCCTACGTCGTTGCCCGCGACAACGCTCCCGTCCTTTCAGCCAACGGTATCTCGATCACACCGGACTACACGATCGACGACTGCCCGGAGCCGGCGATCGTCTGCATCCCCGACTTCTCGCATATGCCGGGCGAAAACTGCGCCGGCCGCTTCGAACCGGAAGTCGCCTGGCTCCGTCGATGTCACACGGGCGGCGCAACGCTGACTTCGGTATGCACCAGCGCCATGCTGATGGCCGAGACCGGTCTGCTGGACGGTCTCGATGCCACGATCCACTGGGCCTACGCCGAATCTTTGACACGGCATTACCCGACGATCCGTGTACATCCGAACCGTGCTCTTGTCGTCACCGGTGTCGGGCAGCGCATCGTGATGGCCGGCGGCGGCACCAGCCATCTTGATCTGGTGCTTTATTTGATCGGCCGGTTCGTCGGTCTGCAAGCTGCGCTCGAGGTCGCGAAAGCCTATCTCATCGACTGGCACGATGCCGGTCAGCAGCCGTTCGCGTCGCTGCTGGTCGGCCGGCAGGCCAATGACGCGCTGATTGCGAAGTGCCAGACCTGGGTGGCGGAGCATTATGACGATGCGTCACCGGTCGCCGCGATGACGAAGCTCTCGGGCCTGCCGGAGCGCACCTTCATTCGGCGGTTCGCCAAGGCGACTGGACTGTCGCCACTGGAATATGTGCATGCGCTGCGGCTTGAGGAAGCCAAGCAGATGTTGGAGACCGGCGATAACCCGATCGAAGCGATCGCGCTCGAGGTCGGCTATGAGGATGCGAGCTTCTTCAACCGCCTGTTCCACCGCAAAGTGGGGCTTACGCCCGCGCAGTATCGTAGACGGTTCGGGTTCATCCGACGGAACCTGGCT